>CAWKGV010000019.1:0-122960 GCA_963849305.1 uncultured Pseudomonadota bacterium | reverse complement strand
CGTGATCGGGGCCGCACGCTCCGATCTCGGCCCGGAGGGTTTCCGCCGGCGAGCGGCCCGCGCGCTGGAAGAGCATGTCGAGCCGGCGGCGCTGGACCCCGCCATCGTCGCGCGGTTTCTCGCCCAGCTCGACTATGTGCAGGTCGATGCCGTGCAGCCGGACGGCGGATGGGAGGTGCTGGCCCATCCACTCGATCCCGCGCGCGTGCGGGTGTTCTACATGGCCACCGCCCCCGCCCTTTATGGCCCGATTTGTCGCAATATCGGCGCGCACCGGCTGGCGACGCCCCTCTCGCGCGTGGTGCTGGAAAAGCCGATCGGCCACGACCTGGCCTCGGCGCGGGCGATCAACGACGAGGTCGGGCAGGTCTTCTCCGAGGCGCAAACTTACCGGATCGATCATTATCTCGGCAAGGAGACGGTTCAGAACCTGCTCGCGCTCCGCTTCGCGAACTCGATTTTTGAGCGCCTTTGGAACACCGACGTGATCGACCACGTCCAGATCACGGTGGCGGAGACAGTGGGGCTGGAGGGACGCGGCGGCTACTACGACCACGCGGGCGCGGTGCGCGACATGGTGCAGAATCATTTGATGCAGCTCCTGTGCCTGATGGCGATGGAGCCGCCGGTCTCACTGGACGCCGACCGGGTCCGCGACGAGAAGCTAAAGGTGCTGCGCGCACTGAAGCCCCTGGACCCGCACGACGTCGCAATGCTGACGGTTCGCGGCCAGTATGGACCCGGGGCAATCGAGGGGCGGCCGGTTCCGGGGTACTTCGCCGATCTTGGGACTGCCGGGGCGAGCGCTACCGAAACCTTCGTGGCCTTGAAGGCCGAGGTGCGGACCTGGCGCTGGGCCAATGTCCCGTTCTATCTGCGAACCGGCAAGCGCCTGCCGCAAAAGGTCTCGGAGATCGTCGTTCAATACCGGGCACTGCCGTTCTCGATGTTCCCTGCCGACGCCGCCGAATTGGAGCCGAACCGGCTGGTGATCCGGTTGCAGCCGGAGGAAGGGATGCGGCTCGAGATGATGACCAAGGAGCCAGGCCCCGGCGGTCTACGCCTATGCCCAACCGCGCTCGACATCAGCTTCGAGAAGACCTTCGGTCTGCGTTATCCGGACGCCTATGAGCGATTGCTCATGGACACGGTGCGGGGCAACGCGACGCTGTTCATGCGCCGCGACGAGGTGGAGGCGGCCTGGGCGTGGGTGGAGCCGATCCTGGAGGCATGGTCGGCGCGCGCGGATCAGCCCCGCCCCTATGCCGCCGGGAGTTGGGGCCCGACCGGCGCCATCGCGCTGATCGAGCGGGATGGGCGGACCTGGCACGAGGAGGCCGCATGATGCACCTTCCCCCAAAGCTCTCCTGCTTGCTTGCGGGAGAGGCCGGGTTGAGGGCCTAAGCGCCTTACAACCGTCGCCGAGGCGTTCGTTGCGGTCGTTGGCGCGAGCCAATTGTCAGTGAGGCCGCCGCGAAGATCAGCCCGGCTGAGGCCGGCAGCAGCCAGGCCGGGCGGACCAGCAGTGGCATCGCCACGTCGTCCCACATCCACTGAGCGACATGCGTCTGAATGCCGCTTTGCAGCCCATCCAGAAAGTCGCGGTTCAGCATGTACAACGCCGCCCCAAGCGGCACGTTCGGCGGGCCGAGCATCGCGACAGCGACGGCACCCACCAGGAAAGCCGCAGCCAGGACGGCCATGACGCGCTGGATGATCACATGAACAGTTTCTCGTTTTTCAGCCCGACATACAAGGAGGATACGAACTCCCCGTAGCCGTTATAAATCTGGGTCGGGACCCGCTCGTTGCTCCCGAGCACGCGCTCGGTCGCCTGGCTCCAACGCGGATGGGGGACGGCCGGATTCACGTTTGCCCAGAACCCGTACTCGTCGGGCGCGATCGAGGCCCACATCGTCTGCGGCCGCTTGTCCGAGAACGTCACCTTGACAAAGGACTTGCCGGACTTGAAGCCGTATTTCCAAGGCAAGGTCATCCGCAGCGGCGCGCCGTCCTGCTTGGGCAATTGCTTGCCGTACATCCCCACCGAAATGAACGCGACGTCGTTGGCCGCCTCCTCGACAGTCACCCCTTCCACATAGGGCCAGGGATAGATCGGGTTATCGAGGCCCGGCATCGTCTTAGGCTGCTCGACCGTGGTGAACACCACATACTTGGCCGACCCCAAAGGCTCCGCGAGCTTCAGGAGCTGGCTCATCGGGAAGCCGGTCCAGGGCGCGACGAACGACCACGCCTCCACGCAGCGATGGCGGTAGATCCGCTCCTCGAGCTGAACCTGCTTCAGCAGATCGTCGAATCCGATCGTGCGCGGCGCCTTCACCAAGCCATCGATGCGAATCGACCACGGGCTGATCGTCATCTTCTGAGCGGCCTGCCAGAGATCCTTATCCTCGCTAAACTCGTAATAGTTGTTGTAGGTCTCCACGTCCTTCTCAGGCGTCACTGCGCGACCGGGCTTGTATTTCATATTCACCGGCGCCGTCATCGCGGGCTCCGCGCGGGCCGCACCCGGCCGCAGCGCGCCGGCAATCGACACGGCCGCCGTGCCGGCGAGCAGCGAGCGGCGGCCGATGACCGCCGCTTCCGGGGTGACCAGGCGTTCCGGGATGTCCCAGCCGCGCCGCTTGATGATGTTCATGTTCCGCGCCTTCAAAGTCTCGCAAGGATATGGGGCCGAGCGCGCCCCATTGCCGGCCCTTGGATTGTCCGACCCGTCAGTCTGGAGAACATTACACCGTCTCCTAGGAGCTTCGCCATGCACCTTGCCCGCTTTGCCCGCATCCGGCTGTTCCCCGCTCCGACACCGCTGGAGCCGCTGCCTGTGCTGACCCAGCACCTCGGCGGGCCGAAGATCTGGATCAAGCGCGACGACTGCACGGTGGTGGCGACGGGCGGCAACAAGGTGCGCAAGCTCGAATTTTTGGCCGGGGAAGCGCGGGACGCAGGGCTCCGATCATCTGGTCACGCAGGGCGCCGTGCAGTCCAACCACGTGCGCCAGACCGCCGCCGTTGCCGCGCGGCTCGGCATGAAGTGCACCGCCCTGCTGGAGCATCGGGTCGAGACCAACGATCCGAGCTACCTCGGCAGCGGCAACGTGCTGCTCGACAAGTTGCTCGGGTGCGAGGTCGAGTATCGGCCGGGCGGAACCGACATGCAGGCCGCGATTGAGGCAAGAGCCGAGGAGCTGCGCGGCGCGGGGAGGAAGCCCTATGTCATCCCGGGCGGGGGATCAAACCGGGTCGGGGCGCTCGGCTACGTGGCCTGCGCGCAGGAACTGATGCAGCAAGCCGACGAGATGGGGCTTCGGATCGACCGCATCGTCCACGCCACCGGCAGCGCGGGCACACAGGCCGGGCTTGTCGCCGGGCTTGAGGGGGTCAACGCCGGGGTGCCCGTGCTGGGGATCGGCGTCCGGGCGCCCAAGGATCGGCAGGAAGCAAGCGTGTACCGGCTGGCGCAGGAAGTGGCCGACTATGCCGGCGTGCGCGGCGGCATTCGGCGCGAGGCGATTGAGGCGAACTGCGACTATGTCGGGACCGGGCTACGGGCAGCCGACCGAGGGAATGGCAGAGGCGGTGAGCCTACTCGCGCGCCTCGAAGGCGTGCTACTCGACCCGGTCTATTCCGGTAAGGCGATGGCTGGTCTGATCGACCTGATCCGGAAGGGCCAGATCGCCAAAAATGAAACGGTGGTGTTCCTGCACACCGGCGGCGCCGTCGGGCTGTTCGGCTACACGGCGTTCTTCGACCGGGCATTGAAAGGCTGATCCATGTTGACCAGCGAACACCGCATCCTGACCACCCACACTGGCAGCCTGCCGCGCCCGCCGCATCTGACCGAGCTGTACGCACGACGCGCGCGCGGCGAAGCGGTCGATCCTCGTGAGCTTGAGGCCGAGGGCAAGACGGCTCTGCGGTGGGCCGTGCGCAAGCAGATCGAGGCCGGCATCGACATCGGCAACAACGGCGAGCAGCAGCGCGAGGCATTCTTCCTATACGTCCGCCACCGCATGAGCGGTTTCGGCGGCGGCTGGAACCGCCGGACCTTCGCCGACGTGGCCCGCTACCCTGGGTTTGCCGAATGGAAGGCGGCACATGACACGGTGGGCGTCTCGGTCAGCAACGTGGATCATGTGCCCGAGGCTGTCGGCGAGGTACGCTATCTCGACCGGGCAACGATCGAGGCGGAATGCGCCGATTTCCGGGCGGTGCTCGAGACGCTTCCCGGCGGCTTCACCGAGCCGTTCCTGACCGCGCCCTCACCCGGGATCATCGCCGCCGCGATGCGCGATGCCCATTATGGATCGGAGGAGTCCTATCTGCAGGCGCTCGGCGCCGCCTTGCAGGTCGAATACGAGACCATCGTGGCCAGCGGCTTCCTGTTGCAGATCGACGCGCCCGACCTCGCGATGGAGCGGCACCTGTCCTTCCAGAATCGGCCGATCGCCGATTTCGTGGGGTTCGTTGCGCGCGTTATCGGGACCATCAATGCCGCGTTGGCCAACGTGCCGCCCGAGCGGGTGCGCCTGCACGCGTGCTGGGGCAACTACGAGGGGCCGCACGACTGCGACGTGGCGCTCGCGGAGATCCTGCCTGCGATTCGGCAGGCCAGGGTCGGCGGCTTCGTGCTGCCCTTCGCCAACCCTCGCCACGCCCATGAGCACCGCTGCCTGACGGCGTCCAATCTCGGCCCGCATCAAGTGATCGTCGCCGGGGTGGTTGATCCATTAACGAACTTTATCGAGCATCCGGAGGTCATCGCCGACCGCATCGAGCGCGTGGCGACGGCGGTGGGCGACCCGCGCCGGGTCATCGCCGGCACCGATTGCGGCTTCGACACCTCGGCCGGGCGCGGCCGGGTAGCGCAGGCGGTGGTGTGGGCCAAGTTGGCTGCGCTGGCCGAGGGTGCCCGGATCGCCTCGCGCCGGCTGTTCGGGTAGCGGCGCATGGCCGAGCAGCCCGTTGCCGTCGTCACGGGCCCGACCAGCGGCATCGGGCGATGGATCGCGCTGGGCCTGGCCCGCGCCCATTTTAACGTAGTTCTGGTCGCGCGCGACCATGGCCGGGCCGCCGCCACGCGCGAATGGATCTCGGCGCGCGTGCCGGATGCGACGATGCAGACCGTGCTGGCGGACCTCGCCCTGATGGGCGATGCGCGCCGCGCGGCGGCTGAAATCGCCGCCGCGCATCCGCGCCTTGCCTTGCTGGTGAACAACGCCGGCCTGATCACCCGCCGACGCGAACTGACCGCCGAAGGGCGCGAGACGATCCTGGCCGTCAATCACCTCGCCCCGTTCGTGCTGACACGCGAGCTGGAGCCCGCCTTGCGCGCCGGCGCGCCCGCACGCGCGGTAAACATCGGCTCGGAAGCCTCCGACCGAGCCGAGCTTCGACTCGACGACCTGGAAGGCGCGCGCGGCTGGCGCGCGCTGCGTGCCTACGGTCAGTCCAAACTCGCCCTGCTGATGGCGAGCATCGAGTGGGCCCGCCGGTTCGAGGGCAGCGGCGTGACGGTCAACGTCGTTCATCCCGGGCTCGTTGCCACGAATATCGCCAATCGAGGCGGCCTCATGGGGGTGGGCTGGAACGTGGTCGCGCTATTCGCGCTCTCGGCCGAGAAGGGCGCCGACGGGCCGCTGCACGTGGCCCTGTCGCCCGAGGTGAGCGGCGTCACTGGCCGCTATTTTAAGCGTCGGACTGAATCACGCCCGAACCCGGTCGCGCTCGATGCCGACCTACGCGCGCGACTCTGGGGCGAGACCGAGCGCTTGATCAGATAATCCAGGGTTCATCGAGATCAAATCACAGGGCTCAGTTTTCATGCCCGCTTTCGCTTGCGGGTTGTGCGAAGACGTGGTGGAGTAATCCCGTCACGTGATCGTCATCTGGTTGTCAAAACCGTGTGTCCTGATCTCTCCAGTCTGCGCGATTTAGGCGATGGTGAGCAAAAAGGTCGCGTCCCCTGGGTTTTGGGAGCGGCGCACCGCCAGGTCGTTTCCGAACTTATCCTCGGACTGGCCGGTCAATACAGGATGGCAGTCCTTACCGGCCCAGCGGGGATCGGCAAGACGACCGCGCTAAGGGAGGTGTCGGCACAACTTAAGCGTGCGGGCAAGAAGGTCATCAGCATCGAAGTGCCGCCAGGGCAGGCTTGGCAACTGCCCGTAGTGGTAACGGGGATTCTAGGTCGCTCGGTCGAAGCTCTCTCCGCTCCCGAGCTGGACCGCTGCTTAAAGCGGATCATCGCCGCCCGCCGCGGTCCGCCAGCGCAGACGGTGATCATCGACAACGCCCATTTGCTGCAATCGGAGGTACTGGAATTTCTGTCCCGTTTGACGGCCCCGAATGCCGGGTCGGTGCGGCAAGTTCTTTTGGCTGGCCGTCCGGAACTCTGGATCTCTCTGAAGAACCCGGACGTTCTAGAGGTTTTTCCCGATTTTGTGATCCGCCGCGAACTTGAGCCCCTCCCGCGCGAGGAGGCGCGTGCCTTCGTCGCGCACTGGCTTGGCGTCTCGGAACCGTCAATGGGGGAGGCAATTGCCGAGCCCGCTCTGGAGTTCGTTCTGGAGGCGGGCCAGGGATTGCCTGGTCGGATCGCCCAACTGCTCGATAGGCCCCGTTCGATCCCAGAGGCGCATGGTCATCCCGTGCTCGCGCCGAGCATGGTGTCATTGGGGCTGCTCGGCGAACAGCGGCGGACGCCCGAGAAGATCGTGAGCCGTGCAGATCGGCGTAACGGGCTGGCCGATCGTCGGCTCAGAATGGCAATTGCGGGTGTTGGCGCGCTACTAGTGGTTGCCGCGTGGCGGATGTCGGTGACGTCCAGCGGAGCGGAACAGGCGGTAAGGGCTGTTTTGCCGATTGCCGACACCATACGCGACGGGGTCTCGGCGACGAGGGCGGCTGTCGTGCGCCAGAGCGCGACCATTCACATGGCTCTATCACACACCCGCGACGTGTTAGCCGCCTGGCTCGCACCCAATCCGATCCGTTCGGAGCGCTCTGCCGCCTCCTATGGCGCACCCATTTCACGCGCGCGAGCTGAATTGCCTGCGCTTCCGGCCGCCGTTGGTCCCGCGCGACCGGCGCAAGTCAATTCCGTGGCCTGGGTGGGCAACGATCAAACGTCCGCCACGCGGCCTATCGCGGGGGAACAAGGCTGGACGGAAGGTTCTCCCACCGAGTTGGGCCAGGAGCCGACCGAGTCCGCCGACGTTCCCGCAGTGGCGGATCAGCCGCCACTGCAAACGAACAACGAGCGCTCGCTAACGCAAGCCCTTGACGCTAACCAGGCGCCGAAGCCGGCTCCCTCCCAGACGGTGAACGTCCCCTCTCCTGGATCAGTGGCCGCGAGAGATGCGATGCCGGCGGAGCAAGCCCCGGCTCCCGGCAATACCGAGACCGCTGGCCAGGCGGAACACGGCCCCGGAGCATTGGCGCCGCAGTCTGTCGTTAGCGAGACCGTGATCACTCCGGTCGCTCCCGCGAAACCGGCGCAGCGATCCGAACCGACCGCCGCAGTGCAAACGACCACGGGCCGATCCGGCACGGGTGCTCCCACGCTCGATCTTGCCTCGGCATCCGCTTCGCTCGTTATGCCCGAGCCCGTGATCCAGGCCCTGCTCGCGAAGGGCAATTCGCTGTTCGCCCTTGGGGACGTCTCGGGAGCCCGGCTCTGCTTCGAGCGCGCGGCTGCCGCCGGCAGCCCACGCGGGGCGGCCGCGCTGGGAAAGACCTACGATCCCGCATACCTAATCGCGATCAACGTGACCGGGATGCAACCAGATCCCGATGCCGCTGCGAATTGGTATCGGACCGCCGCCGCGCGCGGCGACTTAGAAGCGCCAGACCTTCTGCGGCAACTCGGCGCGAAACACGCCTGGAGAGAAACCCGATGAACGCTCGACAGCTCCGCGGGCTTTTCCGCGTGCTTGCGCTCGCCTTCACCGTCGCGCTGCCGTTCGGCGTGCGAGCTGAAACCCCGCCGCCGGCCGCCGGCCCAAATCCCGCGAGCGTCAATGCGAACACTGTCGGCGTCATTTCGGGTGGCGTGGAAGGCACCTCCATCCGCATCGCGGCTGATCTCTCCGCGGTGCTCGATGGCGATCAGCTTCGGGTGCTGCCGATCGTGGGCAAGGGTTCGTTGCAAGACATCTCCGACCTCCTTTACCTCAGGGGCGTCGATATCGCGATCGTGCAGTCCGACGCACTGGCCTACGCCAAGCTGCATCACCTCTACCCGGGCATAGAGAAATCGCTGCAGTACATCTCCAAGCTCTACGACGGGGAAGTGCATGTGCTGGCACGTCCCGGCATCGGTCGGCTCGAGGATCTGGCTGGGCAAAAGGTTAACGTGGATGGCCCTGCCAGCGGCACCGCGATCACGGCGTCGGCGCTGTTCCAGACGCTTGGGATCGCCGTGCAGGAGACGAACGACGACCAGCAGACCGCACTCGAGAAGCTGAAGAGGGGCGAGATCGCGGCCTTGGTTTACGTCACCGGCAAGCCGGCCGGGCTGTTCGCCGGGATCGGCCCCGATAGCGGCTTGCATTTCTTGTCTGTGCCGCTGGATCAGAACCTGGTCGAGACCTACCTGCCAGCAGACCTTGATCACGGCTCGTACCCCTCGCTGGTACCCGCCGGAAAGGAGGTGGACACGATCGCGGTCGGATCGGTCATGGTGGTATCCGCCCGGCCGCCACACACTGAGCGCTACGCGCGCACGGCCCGCTTCGTCGATGCGTTCTTCGCCAAATTCCCTGACTTCCTGAAGCCCCAGCGTCATCCGAAATGGCACGAGGTGAACCTGTCGGCCCAGGTTCCCGGGTGGACCAGGTTCCCGCGTTCCCAGGAACTTCTGGATCAGCAGCACCGAGCGGTCGCCGTGGCGGACCTCGCCCTGCAAGCCGAATTCGGCGATTTCCTATCCCGCAACAGCACCTCGGCGACGGGATTGACCGGGCCACAGGAGCAAGCCCTATTCCAGCTGTTCCTGGAGTGGCAGCACAGTCAGCGAGCAGCACAATAATCGGTATACGTACGCGGCGCGGGCGGCCCTGACCCGCGCCGCGTGGGCGTTACGGCTGGGCTGGCAGACGAACCCCGCCGGGGCCGATCAGCCCGGGATACGGCGTGCGGAAGCGGTAGATCCGCCCGGTAACGGCTGCCTCGAAATAGATGTACTGGTTGTTCGGGCCGCCGAAGGCAAAGTTCGTCGCCGCCTCGTCGCCGTTCGGGAGCGGCACGAAGCCGAGGATCAGCCCTCTCGAGTCGACCTCGATGATGCCGCCCAGGCTGCCCACCGCCATCCACAGGTCGCCGTGCACGTCGTAGTGGATGCCGTCCGGGCCGCCTTCGCCGGGCATGTAGCTGCCTGCCCGGGAAAAGAAGAATGTCAGGTGCTGCGGATCCTTGGCGCAGGTCGTGCAGGCCGGATTGGGACCGTTAAGGAACGTATAGTAGATGATCCGCCCCCCCGAGAAGTCGGCCACCGCGAGCGTCCCGTCGTCCGGCGAGATGGCAAGTCCATTGGGGAAATAGCCCCGGGAGATCACCCGACGGAGCACGCCGTCTCGCGAGTACTGATAGACGGCCCCTTCGGTGTCCACTGTGTCTGGTCCGGGCCCCGTTCCCCAGGGGTCGGTGAAGAAGAGATTGCCTTCGGCGTCGAAATCGAGGTCGTTCGGACCCTTGAACAGCTGGTTGCGGTAAGTGTTTACCAGAACGCTGAGTTTCTTGGATTGCGGGTCGTAAACCAGGATGCCGACGTGGCGCGTGGTCAAGTAGAGCTTGCCATCATGCCAGCGCGTCCCCTGCGGCTCGCAGGTAATGCCGTACTGCGGCGGCGGGTTGCAGTTAAATCCCGGCACCAGCCGGCCCTGCGGCGTCAAGTAGGAAATCCAGCCGGAGCCGATGGCGACGAACCAGAAATTTCCTTGCGTATCGAAGGCGCCTCCCTCCAGGAATTTGCCTTGCGGCGTGTTGCTGATATCGGCGAATTGCTCGACCGGGCCGACACCGGGCGGAAGCGGCGGCAAACCCCACGGCTGGACCCGCTCGGGGAATCGGTTAGGCGGGGGGGCGTTGGACGACGCGCTAGCTTGCGGCTGGGCTCGTGCCCCGGCGAAGGTGCAAAGCACTCCGAGCAGCCCGGCGCACAGCGCCCGGCTGGCGACCTTTAGAATCGCTGTCATGAGTTTTCCTCCCGTACACCGCTGCTCCGAGCCGCTGAGCCGAAGGAAGCACGTAGGCGGATCGAGCAAGCGGGCGGGGAGATTAGGACAGCCGGGGTCGCTGGGTTGCTAGTGGATTAATTTTGTCTCTCGCAAAGTTTATTCGAGACAATGTTAGGGGACTTATTCAGGCAATATTGCCGCGCGCGTCTGTCACGTGGCGTACGAACAGCGCGAATAGCCGGCGCGTAACCGGGCCAACCGCGCCGTCGCCAACCGGGCGGCCGTCGATGCGAAGGATCGGCTTGACGAAGCTGGACGCGCTGGTGACGAACGCCTCGTGGCTCTCGCGCATCTCCTGCTCGCTGAACGGCCGTTCCTCGAACGCGATGCCCTCGTCACCCAACAAGGTCATCAGTGCCGCGCGCGTGCAGCCGGGCAGGATGGCGTGGCTCAGCGGGCGCGTGCGCAGCACGCCTGCCGCATCGACGATCCAGAAACTGGTCGCCGCGCCCTCCGTGATCATCCCCCGCGCATCGACCAGGATCGCCTCCAACGCCCCCTGCTCGCGCGCTGCCTGGCGGGCGAGCACGTTCGGCAGCAGTGCCGTGCTCTTGATGTCGCAGCGCGCCCAGCGTTGGTCGGGATAGGTGATCGCGGTTGCTGTCCACGCCTCGATGTCGCTCGGGAAGGGCGCCGCCCGGCGCACGGTCACGACCACCGACGGCGGCACCGGCCGAGCCGGGAACGCGTGGTCCCGGCGCGCTACGCCGCGCGTGACCTGGATGTAGAGCAGCCCCTCGCGCACCCGGTTGCGGTGAGCAATCTCACGCAGGACATGGCGTAGCGCCGCACGGCTCAGTGGCGGACGCAGCCGTAGCTCGCCGAGCGAGCGGTCGAGCCGGTCGA
Source organism: uncultured Pseudomonadota bacterium (assembly GCA_963849305.1). Classification (GTDB taxonomy): domain Bacteria; phylum Pseudomonadota; class Alphaproteobacteria; order Acetobacterales; family Acetobacteraceae; genus CAWKGV01. The sequence continues at coordinate 111,857 of CAWKGV010000019.1, read as the reverse complement.
GATGTAAATCCTCGTCGATCAGCCGTCCGCGAAATAGAAGCACTACCTCATAAACGCCGTCGGCGAACTGAAAGCCCCGATCCTCGATATTCACCGAGGCCGCGCTCTGCGGCAAATAGCGACCGTTCACATATGCGATGCGGCTCATGCGGAGGCCTTGGGCTCAACTGCAGGCGACCGATCGCGCCCGCCCACCAATTACCCGATCGCGCTCAGCGGGTCATCCGCATGGGCCGCTGCTGGTCAGGTGACCTGGGCCGCGATCAGGGCCGCGGAGGCAATCGGATGCGCGGCGAGAATCATGAGCCCCAGGGTGAGCATAGCGCCAGCCGCACCGGCCAGCACGGTCTAGTAGAGCGATTCCATACAACCGGCCGAATGTGACGGATTCCCATGGTCGCGGATGGGATTGTAGGGGGTCTGTTGGTCACTGTGACGGTCGGATTCCATGTCAGCACCTCGACGCGTGATTGAGTTGGCGGTCACCCCTGACGATCTGGCGCGTTGGGAGGCGCTGTCGCGGTCGCGGACCGAACCGGCAAGCCGGGTCGAGCGTGCGCGCATCCTGCTGGCCTACCGCGCCGACCCCGCGACGACGGCGGTGGGCGCGAGGATCGGGGTGACCCATCACACCGTGCAGCGCTGCCTGCGACGTGCGGTGCGGCTTGGGGTGATGGCGGCCCTCGACGACAGTCCGCGTCCCGGCAAAGACCAGACATCACGTTGGAGGCAAGGCGTGGCTGGTCTCGCTGGCCTGGCGGAACGCCCGCGACCTGGGCGATCCGCACGAGCCGTGGGCCACGCGGCTGCTGGCCCGCCATGTCCGCGAGCATGCCGCGTCGGCCGGGCATCCGTCCCTGGCCGGTGTCGTCCAGGGCACGGTCTGCAAGCTCCTCGCCGCCCACGATGCCAAGCCGCACAAGGTCCGCTACTATCTTGAACGGCGCGATGACGCGTTCGAGACGAAGATGGCTGAGGTGCTCTGCGTCTATCGCGAAGTCGCCTCCTGAAGGAGAGCGACGGCGCAGGTACCGGACGTCGCCATCATCTCCTATGACGAGAAGCCCGGCATCCAGGCGATCGGCAACACCGCACCCGACCTGCCGCCACGGCCTGACCTGCATGAGGCCTTCGCGCGCGACCCACGAATACAAGCGCCACGGCACGCTCAGCCTGCTGGCCGGGATCGACCTGCTCACCGGCCGGGTTCACGCCCGCGTGCAGGACCGCCACCGCTCGCGCGAGTTCATCGGCTTCCTCGAGCAGCTCGACGCCGCCTATCCCGCGCCGCGCGATAAGACGGCGGTGCCGCCCAAACCGGACCGATAAGCGACAGGCACAGGAGGCAACCGCCGCAGCCCGGCTCGCTCCAATCATCGGTCGTTTCATCACGCCGCCGCACTGGCGCCCGTCTTCTTCTCCGCCGGGCTCGGGCCGGTGCCCTTGAGGCGAACCAGGCCCTGCAACGCATCGAACCAGAACGGCGCGCCGAACAGCGCGGCAAACGCGGTGATGAGCCAGCCGCACAGCGCCAAGGCCCAGTCGAGCGCCCCCCATTGGAACTTGACCGCCTTGCCATCCCACAGCACGGGCACGGTGCTTGCCGTCCACCCGGCCGGAGCCCCCAACTGAGCCACATCGGCCTGCGCCTGCTTCCAGCTGATCTGGCCGTTCGGCAGCGTGATCGACTTCGTGATCATCGGCTGCAGCCAGAGCGCCTTGCCGATCTGGACCGCGTCGAGATTGGACAAGCCCGCCGCGAGCAACGCGACGATGAAGCAGATCAACTGGGTCTTGCGCTTATAGGCGCCACTCACCCGGTCCATCGCGTTGTCGAACCAGGACGCGATCTGCTGGTGCAGCTTGTCGAGGTCGCCGCCCGCGCGATCGATGGCGCCCAGCAGGAACTCCCTGATCTGCCCTTCCGGCACGTTCGCCTGGATCGCCTGCTTCATGGCCGCGACGGAAGGGGCTGCCGTACCGGTCAGCTTCACCACATCCATCAGCGCCGTGGCGAATTCGTCCGGGTGGATGTAGGAGGGCTTATCCTTGAGGTCTTTGGTCGTGCTCGCGGTGCCGGTATCGCGCGGGCTAATCAGGGCGTGGTTGTAGAGGCTTCGGGCGAGATTGCGGAACTCCTGGTCGTTCAGGATCTTCTGCGTCTCGGTCAGAAGTGTTTTCGACCGCAACTTGAGCCCGGAGGCGATCGCCTCGGTGACCGCGCTGGTGAGCAGGCTCACCGCGAGGAAGGTGAGGATCAGGCCGACTGCTACATCGAGAACCGCGCTGTTGAACACCATCGCCTCCTGTGCTGCCCCGCCCTTGCGAGCGGCTGGGGCAGGCTTGTCGAGGATCGCGGTCAGCCCGGTTTTAGCGGTGACGAAGAAAAAGCTGTCCCGCCATATGCGGACAGTGAGCCACAACCGGCACCGGCGATTTAAGTCCGATGTCGGGGCAACGTCGTTTGGTAAACGACGGGTTAACAGGGCGTGTACACATCCGCCCCGCGCGGGTGCGTCGGTGTACACGCGGCCCGACCCAAAAACCGGCCCGGATGAAGCCGATGTACACCGGCCTATGAGGCGCGGGCGCTGGTCTCCAGCAGCCGCTCGATCGGATCCCAGACGAAGGCGGTCTGGATCAGCGGCACGCCGCCGACAGTAATGGTCGCCTCCGCGACCGGCCGGCCGCCCAGCCGGGCATAGAACCAGCGGCTTGGGTTATCGCGCAGCACCCAGAGGAAGGCGCTGCGGCAGCCGGTCTCGGCGAGGCAGGCGCCGGCGGCGCGCATCAGCCGCCGGCCCAGGCCGCGTTCACGCCAGTCGTCCAGCACGTAGAGCGTCTCGATCTCGCCCTCGCCCAGCCGGTGGCCGGCAATTTCGGCCCAGTGACTGCGCCCGGCCGTGGCGAAGCCGATGATCCGCGGGCCGGAGCCGGCGGGCACATCGGTGCCCGAGGCCGTCGCGACATGGACCCAGGTGGCGGCCGAGCGGATCGCCGCGTCGTAATGCGCCGCCTGGCGCGGCACCGAGAGGCGGGCGAGGTAGGCATCGGGCAGGATCCCCGGATAGGCGCTGCGCCAGGCGGCGACGTGCACGGCGCCGATCGCGACCGCATCGGCCTGGCGGGCGCGGCGGACGGTGATCATGGCATGGCCCCCTCACCCCGGCCCTCTCCCGCGAGCGGAGAGGGAGAAGCGGCTCGCTCCAGCACAGCGGCGAAGAAGCCGTCGGTGCCGTGCCGGGCGGGGGTGAGGAGGAGGAACGGGCCGTCGCACGGCGCGCGACTCGCGAGCGGCCAAGCGCGCGCGAGCGGGACCAGGGCGAAGTCCGGATGGCGGGCGAGGAAGGCGGACACCTGCGCTTCGTTCTCCTCAGCCAGAAGCGAGCAGGTAGCGTAGATCAGTCGGCCGCCCTTGCGAACCAGCCTGGCGGCCGTATCGAGGATGCCGGCTTGCAGGCCAACCAGCCGGCCCAGCTCCGGCTCGGCCAGGCGTTGCCGCGCGACGGGATTGCGCCGCCAGGTGCCGGTTCCGGTGCAGGGGGCATCGACCAGCACCCGCTCGAAGCTCGCCTCGCGGCGCTTGGCCAGCTTATCGCCGGGGGTCAGCAGATGCCGCTCCACGTTGTGGACGCCGGCCCGGCGCAGGCGCCGGAGCGCCGCGTCAAGTCTGCCGGCGGAGGTGTCGCAGGCGAGCAAATGGCCGCGGTTCGCCATCGCCATCGCCATTGCCAGCGTCTTGCCGCCCGCGCCCGCGCAGAGATCGGCGACCCGCGCGCCCGGCCGGGCATCGGCGATCAGGGCGATGAGCTGGCTGCCCTCGTCCTGGATCTCGACCAGCCCGGCCCGGAACGCCGCCCCGGTGACGACAGAGCGGCGCCCCGCCACCCGCAGGCCCCACGGCGAGAGCTGGGTCGGCTCGGCCTCGATGCCCTCGGCGGCAAGTGCCGCTTGCGCTTGTTCGTGCGTGGTCCTGAGCAGGTTCACGCGCAAATCCAGCGGGGCGGGCGCGATCAGGGCCGCCGCTTCGGCCGCTAGCCGGGGGCCGAAGCGGGCGACGAGGCGGGGGAAAATCCAGTCGGGCAGTTCGAGCCGCACGGCGTCGGGCATCTCGGGGTGATCGAGCGTGCGGCCGGCCAGGGGGGCCAGTCCGGCGCGCTCATCCCGGCGCAGTGCCTCGGGGCAGAAGCGCGCGCCCGAGAACGCTCCGGCCAGACGCTCCAGGCTCCAGCCCTCGAGCAGCAGCGATGCCGCCAGGAGCAGCCGAGGCGTGGACGCCGCGCCGGCGCGAGCGAGCCACCAGCAGAGGCGGCGATGGGCGCGCAGCACCCGCCACGCGCACTCCGATACCGCCCGGCGGTCGCCCGAGCCGATGAAGCGGCGAGCGCGGAAGAAATCGTTAGCGAGAGCGTCGGCGGGTCGCTCGGGGCCGGCCTCAATGGCGGTTAGCAACTCGATCGCGGCGGCGATGCGGGCGCCCGGCGTCACGAGGGCGGGTTGGCGAACACGATATGCTCGGCGGGTGCAGCACGGCGGAGCGCGGCATCGAGAGTTGCAAGTGGCAGTCGTCGGCGTAGGGCTAGCTCAAGGTAGGAGGCGATGCGGTCGGTCGTGATCCGGCCGCGACGGCTTTGGATAATGAGGGCATTTCCAACTTCCAACCGCCACAGCGACGGAACTACTGCGCCCTCAACCGCGACTTGCGCGAGTATATTCCGCGCTACCGGCGTCGATGCCTCATCCGGCATTATGAATGCGAGCGTCGCCGAGGCATCCAAGACGAATGCCGGCAATTCAGTACTTCCGACCTTCTGCAATCGCAGAAACGATATCCGGCATGGTGGTTGGGCCGCACTCCCGCAATATTTCCGATCGCAATTGCCAAATCGCCTCTGCTGCCTTCTCGGCAGCCTCTACATCGTACGCCGGTTTGGCGGGTACCAGGAGCGCCACGGGGCGGCCGTGCCGCGATATGGTAAGCTCCTCTCCCTTCTCCACACGATCGAGAAGATCGGATAGCCGGGCATCCGCCTCGGCATCGACGGTCGTTGCTGTCGCGCTCATGCCATGAATGTGGGCCGGCCCATCCGCCCAGACCAGGGCGCAAGCAGGCTATTCCTGCCGGTAGTTGGGCGACTCGCGGGTGATCGCCACGTCGTGGACATGGCTTTCGCGTAGGCCGGCCCCGGTCACGCGGCGGAATCGGGCGCGGGTTTGCAGCTCGGCGATGGTGCGGCTGCCGGTGTAGCCCATGCCGGCGCGCAAGCCGCCCACGAGCTGATGCACGACCTGCCCTGCCGGTCCCTTGTAGCCGACCCGGCCCTCCACCCCCTCGGGCACTAACTGCAACTGGTCCTTGATGTCCTGTTGGAAATAGCGGTCGGCCGAGCCGCGCGCCATCGCGCCCAGGCTGCCCATGCCGCGATAGGATTTGTAGGAGCGACCCTGATAAAGAAACACCTCGCCCGGCGCCTCGTCGGTGCCGGCGAGGAGGCTGCCCATCATTACGCAGTCCGCCCCGGCTGCGATCGCCTTCACGATGTCGCCCGAATTGCGCATCCCGCCATCGGCGATCGCCGGCACCCCCCGCTCCCGGCACGCGGCGGCGCATTCCAGGACCGCGGCGAACTGCGGCACGCCGACGCCCGCGACCACGCGGGTGGTGCAGATGCTGCCCGGCCCGATGCCGATCTTCACCGCATCCGCCCCGGCCTCGATCAGCGCGATCGCGCCCTCCGGGGTCGCCACGTTCCCGGCCACGATCTGCACCGCGTTGGAGAACTTCTTGATCTCGCTCACGGCCGCCAAGACGCCGCTGGAGTGGCCGTGCGCGGTATCGACCACGATCACGTCGGCTTCGGCCTCGATCAGCGCGCGGGCACGTGCCGCGCCTCCCGCGCCGACGCCGGTCGCCGCCGCCACCCGGAGCCGGCCCAGTTCGTCCTTGTTGGCCAACGGGTGCGCCTGCGCCTTGTCCATATCCTTGACGGTGATCAGCCCGACGCAGCGATACGACTCGTCCACCACCAGCAGCTTCTCGATCCGGTGCCGGTGCAGCAGGCGCCGCGCTTCCTCGTGGCCCACGCCGCCGCTGACCGTGACCAGATTCTCGCGCGTCATCAGCTCATAGACCCTGAGGCCCGGGTCGGTCGCGAAGCGCACGTCGCGGTGCGTCAGGATGCCGACCAGGCGCCCGGTGTCGCGCTCGACCACGGGGATGCCGCTGATCTGGCATGCGGCCATCAGCGCGCGGGCATCGGCGAGCGTCTGGTCGGGGTGGATGGTGACCGGGTTCACCACCATGCCCGACTCGAACTTCTTCACCTGCCGCACCTGGGCGGCCTGCGCCTGCGGGTCGAGGTTCTTGTGGATCACCCCGATGCCGCCGAGCTGTGCCATGGCGATCGCCATCTCGCTCTCGGTGACGGTGTCCATCGCGGCCGCGATTAGGGGGATATTGAGCGCGATCTCGCGGGTGAGGCGGGTGCGGGTGTCGGTCTCCGCCGGCAGCACCTGCGAGTAGGCGGGCACCAACAGGACGTCGTCGAAGGCAAGTGCCTCCTCGACGCGGGCGGGGGCCGGGGGATGGATATCGAGGGCCATGGGCGGCGAGCCTTTCCGCAACGGGTGCCGGGCGCGGAGGCGCGACGGTGCCCAACCTTGGCGGCCCGACATAGGCGCCCCGCCCGAGCCGCGCAAGCACGCGCGCGTGACGGATCACGGGGTCAGCCGGCGGGCCGGAACCCGGTGGCGATCACATAGAGTTCGCTCGATTGCTTGCGGCTGGCCGGCGGCTTGGCGTGACGGACCTGGGCGAAGCGTCGCTTCAGCCGATCCAGCAGAGGCCGCTCGGCGCCACCCTGGAACACCTTGGCGGCAAACCCTCCGCCCTCGGCCAGCACGCCCTCGGCCACGTCGAGCGCCTGCTCGGCCAGTGCCACGATGCGCAGGTGGTCGGTGGCCGCATGCCCGGTGGTGTTCGGCGCCATGTCGGACAGAACCAGATCCGCTCGGCCGCCGAGGAGCGCACACAGCCGCTCGGCTATTCCCACATCGGTGGCGTCGGCCTGGATCAAGGTCGCGCCCGGCAGCGCATCCATCGCCAGCAGGTCCACACCCACCACGGCCCCGGCGCCGCGCCGGATCGCCACCTGGGTCCAGCCGCCGGGGGCGGCACCGAGGTCGAGCACCCGCGCGCCATGGCGGATCAGCCGGAACCGGTCATCCAGCTCGATCAGCTTGAATGCCGCGCGCGATCGCCAGCCCTGGGCGCGGGCGGCGCGAACGTAAGGATCGTTGAGCTGGCGCGAGAGCCACCGTTGGGAGGCGGTGCTACGACCCCGCGCGGTGCGCAGCTTCTCGGTTAGCAGCCTGCCCGACACCTTGTCGGCCGGCCGGCTCATGAACGGTGCCGAGGAGTCGGGCCTTGCAAAGCTATATCCCTACTGCAACTTCATGATGGCAATGAGGCGTCTGATCCGTCCAAAGCCTATCGGAAGACGCGAGAAAACCGAAAGAACAATGCGCGAAGGTCGGATATACTGGCCCGAACGCTCGGTCACGTTGGGGAGAATACAGTGTCCTTATCCATATGGCGTTCGCTTGTCCTGTCATCAGCCTTGGTCGTGGGTGGCGCGACTGGCGCTCTGGCCCAAGGCAGGGCACTCTCCCAGGCGGATACAAAGGCGATCGAAGCCGCACATGAAGAGTTCGCCAAGGACTGGAACAAGCATGATGCCGCTGCGGTCGCGGCCTTGTTCACCACCGATAGCCTGCTTGTGACCCCAAACGGGATTACTGCAGGACAGCAGAACATCGAGAGCAGCTATAAAAGCGCTTCGGCCGCCTTGCGTCCGCAAAAGATTTTACCGAGTCAGTTGATCAGGTTCAGCCGCTGTCCAGCGATACCGCCGTGGCTGTCGGGAACTGGACCCTCCAATCCATGAAGCTGAAAGGGTATTGGGCGTCTATTTACGAGCACCAAGGTCAGGACTGGAAAATGCGTGTGCTCACGTTCAGCTTCACACCAGAGGTATCTCCAACTCGGTAGGTTGATCTAGGCACTCGGCCATCCAACCAGGCTCGCTGCGCTCACCGACACCGCAAGCGGGGAAGCTAGACCGGGGCGCTCGCGATCACAGTGAGCGAGTCGGCCTTCAACGTATGTCGGCATGGCGAACCCTCGGCCAGCGCCCCGCGAAGCTCCCCCGAGGGACGCGCATCATACGCAGCAACATCCCCTCGCGCAGCCCGCGATCGGCCACCACAACCTGCGGCGCCGGCCACAGGCTGGCGATGGCGGCGAACACGGCACAGCCGGGCAGCACGAATTCCACCCGTTCCGGCCCGACGCAAGGATGCTGCTCGAGCCCCGCCCGGCCGAGCGCGCACAGCCCGGCCAGCGCCGCCGTGGCGGCTTCGCGGCTCAGCACCTTGCCATCGACCAGCGGGCGACTGTAGCGCGGCAGGCCGAGCGCCACGCCGGCGAGCGTGGTGACGGTGCCGCTGGTGCCGAGCAACTGCACGCCGCCTTGCCTGATCTCGTGGGCGATGCAGTGAACGGATTCGAAGGGCGCGAGTCTGGCCGCGATCTCATCGACCATCGCCTGGAAGCCGTCCGTGGAGAACCCGGCCTCGCCGAACCGCTCGGCCAGGCTGACCACGCCCACGGGGAGCGAGTCGTAGCCTATCACCGCCGGCCGGCCGTCCCGATCGACCCGGACCCAGGCAAGCTCGGTCGAGCCGCCGCCGATATCAAACAGCAGCGCCCGGCGCGGGCCGCCGGCCAGCAGCGGCGCGCAGCCCTCCAACGCCAGCTCCGCCTCTTCGCGGGTGGTGATTGTGTTGATCGGCAGCCCGGTCTCCTCACGGACGCGCCGCAGGAAGTCCGGCCCGTTGTCGGCGCGCCGGCAGGCCTCGGTGGCGATGGCGCGGAGGCCGCGCAACGGGCGCCGCGCAAGCCGGACGGTGCAGGCGTGCAGGGCGACCAGAGCCCGGTCCATTGCCGCCTGGCTCAGCCGCCCGGTTCGGTGCAGGCCCTCGCCAAGCCGGACGATGCGGCTGAAGCTCTCCAGCACGCGAAACCCCTCGCCCACCGGGGCACCCACCAACATTCGGCAGTTATTGGTGCCGAGGTCGAGGGCGGCGAAGGCGTCGGCGACCACGCGCCGCCGTGGCGGCGCAGGGTCGATCCCGGTCAAGGCCTTGCCCTCGATCATGGCGACCATCTTCGACCCGGGCCGGCCGAAGGTTCAAGGCGGGATTTCGCGAGTGGGCCGGCTCCCGGCGGCTTCTCGCTGGAACAGATCGGTTTTAGGTCTCCTCGGGCAGTCCGGCTCGCTGGTGCGCCATTTCGGCCAGCACCGACCAATCCTCATTACCCCGCTTCTGCGCGATAGCGGACAGCAGCGCATCGCGCGCGACGCCGAGGGCGGGCAACGGCACTGCCAATTCGTCGGCGGCGCGGAGCGCGAGGCGCATGTCCTTGAGCCCGAGCGTGGCCTTGAACAGCGCGGGCGCGTGGTGGCGGTCGGCGATCATGCCGCCGTAATTGGCATAGACCGGGGATTGGAACATCGCGTTGGCGGCTTCCACGAACGCCGAGGGCGCGATGCCGCCCTTGCGCATCAGGGCGCAGGCCTCGCCCATCGCCTCCAGCATCGCCGCGAGCAGGAAGTTACCGCCGAGCTTGACCAGGTTGGCGTGCCAGGGCTGATCGCCGAAATCGCTGACCCCACGGCCCATCGCGTCGAATAGCGGGCGGACGCGGGCACGCGCCTCGGCTGAGCCGGCGACGGCGATCCAGAGCTTGCCCGCCTCGGCCACATCGGGACGGCCGAACACCGGGGCGGCCACATACGCCCGGCCGCGCTCGCCATGCTGTTCGGCGAGGCGGCGAGCTGTGTCGATGCCGATGGTGCTCATCGCGACATGCACCGCGCCGGCCTCGAGCGCGTCGAGCAATCCTCCGTCCACCACCGACTCCAACGCGGCGTCGTCGGCCAGCATGGTGAGGACCGCATCGGCACCGCGCACCGCGTCGCCGACGCTCCGCGCACGGCGGGGAGGGGAGTCGCCGAAACGGTCTAGCGACCGCTCGCTGCGGTTCCAGACGGTGAGATCGTGGCCTGCCCGCGCGATGTTCACCGCCATCGCCATTCCCATCTCGCCGAGCCCAAGAAACGCAACCTTCATGTCGGTCCTCCGCCCGCACGACGTTCCTGATCGGCATGGTGCCGGCTGACGTACGTTCCGGTCAGCGTCGCTTCGCCCAGCATGTGCGTTCTGGCCGACTCCCAGATATCGGCCACCAAGCGCTTGGGCGCCCGGGTCGGCACCTCGAGCTCGAGCGCGCTGAGGCGGAACACGTAGCGATGCGGCGGATCCTGCTCCGGCGGCGCCGGGCCGTCGTAGCGAGGGTGCTCGAAGTCGTTCACGCCGTGACCCATCGGCTCGGTCTTCACCCCGTGGCCGATCCCCTCCGGCAGCATGGTCCGGTCGCCCTCTATGTCGTAAAGGCCCCAATGGCGGAACCCGCCGCCAGGTGTATCGGGATCTTCCATGATCAGGACGAAACTGCGTGTGCCGCCCGGTGCGCCCGACCATTCGAGCGGAGGGGAGACATTCGCGCCCTCGTTGGTGTAGCGGGAGGGGATTTCCTCGCCATTCCTGAATGCTGGACTGCGCAGCACGAATGCCATTTCACCGCACTCCGAGATCGGCGGCGAGCTGTTCGAACTCCGAACGGATGTCGTTGATCGTGGGTAGACCAAGCTCCTTCAGTTCGCGATGCACTTTCTCGGCAGCTTGAGAGTTCAAGTCCCGTTTGAAGTTGACCACGACGTCCTCGGCCGAACTGTAATTTTGGAACCGTTCGATCTCCGCTTCGGTGCGACGCTGGGCATCGCGTAGCTTATCGCGCTTGCTTTCTGGATACTGGCCGGACTTCGCGTGCAACACAGGTTCGAACGCCTTTTGCTCCAAAAATCGGATCAACTTTTGCCTCGCATCGCTGCTCGACATTGCCGTTCTCCCTCAGGGGTTGGCGCACGAACGCGCTCGCCCCCGCGGCAGTTGCCAGCCAGGACGCATCGGGAGTGCCGCAACTCGCCCTCCCTCGTGTCGTTTACGGGCAAGTCTTAAGTGATTCGAGGAGGCGAGAATGGCTGATCAGAGGTCAGGCTGGCGCCGCGACCGGGATCGCGCGCGAAACCAGGACGAAGACCGCGACTGGTATCGCCGCACCGAAGACTACGGCCGGGGAGAGTATGGGCGCGGCGCTTATGGCCGGGGCGAGCAGGCGCGAGGTGAAGACTGGCGGCGCGCGGAGCCAGAGGGTGACTGGCGCCGGGTGCGGGACGACCGGGAGCGTGGCTACGGGCGCGAGGATTGGGGCCGGCGTGATTGGGCCGGCCGCGACCGTGACGCCGAGCGCGACTACTGGGGCGATCGGGGCCGCTACGGCCGCGAGGACTCGCGCGGCTATGGCCGCGAGGACTGGGGCCGCGACTACGGTGGCGGAATTGGCCGGCGGCCGATGGGCGGCGGGGCGCCCGGCCGCGCGTGGGGCTACGACGAAAGCTGGGGCCGCGATCCTGGCTGGGACCGCGGTTGGGCGCCTTCGGGCTACGGACGCGCCGGCTACGGCCGCGACCGGTACGGCGAGCGCGAGGACTACGGCAACCGCGACCGCGATCGCGGCTGGTGGGATCGCGCGTCGGACGAGGTGTCGTCCTGGTTCGGCGACGAGCAGGCCGAGCGGCGCCGCGAGCGGGACGAACGGCGCGACTATTATCGTGGGCGCGGCCCGCGCGGCTACACGCGCTCCGATGAGCGCATTCGCGAGGATGTCAGCGACCGGCTGACCGACAACCCGATCCTCGATGCAAGCGAGATCGACGTGGCCGTCTCCGCCGGCGAAGTGACGCTGAACGGCGCGGTGGACAGCCGCTACTCGAAGCGGCTGGCCGAGGATCTCAGCGAGGAGGTGTCCGGCGTGACGCACGTGCAGAACAACCTGCGCATCCGGAACCCGGAGCGCGACCGCGGGTCGATCTCCGGAACGTATTCGGGGATCTCCGAGGGCGGCGCCACGTCGGACATGGGGCGCACCTCCGGTTCCGGCGTGGGCTCGACTGGCACCGGCAACACTTCCAGCGCCATGACCGGGGGGACCGCGGCGGGCAAAACGCGCGGCGGCACCGACGACACGACCGCGATGGGCGGGACGACGCTGACTGGAAGTTCGGCGGGAAAACCGAACCCCAGGTGATCTAACGCTTCCAACATCCGCCGCTCCGGCATCCATGGCGCGGCGGATGCGGCCGTGGGTTCCGCACCCCAAATTGCTGGAATAGTCATTTTCCCGCATTGCTCCCGAGCCACGTCGGTGTTGGAGTGGGATGGCCAACCGGCGCGGGAAGGGCGGGGCCAATGCTTAAGAATGGTCAGCGCTTGCGAATTCTAGTCGCGGAAGACGATGCCTTACTCGCGACGACGGTGGATGACTTCTTGACCCATGCGGGATTTTCCGTCTCGGTCAGCCCGGACGGGCTGGATGCGCTGGAGGTGGCCGCCAACGGCAGGTTCGATGTGCTGCTGACTGACCTCAGGATGCCGCGCCTCGATGGCGTGGCACTGATCCGGGGGTTGCGTGCTACCCGGCCGGAACTGCCGGTGGTGGTCATGACCGGCTACGCCCCGAGCGATTGGCGGACCAGCCTGCAACGGCAGGGTGAAGGGCCGTTGATCCTGCTAGACAAGCCCATCCAGTTGCGCGGCCTGCTCCGGGCGCTGCGGGAAGTGTTGGGGTCGCGCTCCTAGCCAATGATCTGATCCTGCCACTCCGCCCTCACCCAACCTTCTCCCAAAGCGAGAGAGCTTGCGGAGAGATGGATTGCGCCTCCTTGGCAAGTGCCCGAGGAAATAACACCCGCACGGTCGTTCCCTCACCCAGCTTGCTGGCGATCCGCGCGCCCCCGCCCGATTGCTTGGCCATGCCATACACCTGGCTCAGCCCAAGCCCCGATCCTTGGCCGGGAGCCTTGGTGGTGAAGAAGGGCTCGAACGCAGTGCGCCGAACCTCCTCGGTCATGCCGGTGCCGGTATCGCCAACCGTGATGACGACATAATCGCCGGGAGGCAGGTCGTCGACTGGCTCGCGCGCGTCTCGCGCGAGGTTGCCGGTGGCGATCGCAAGCTCGCCGCCGCCCGGCATCGCGTCGCGGGCGTTGATTGCCAGGTTCAACAGCACGTGCTCGACCTGCACCGGATCGACCAGCGCCGGCCAAAGGCCTGAAGAGAGCTGGGTCCGCACCCGGATCGCCGGGCCGAGCGTGACCCGCAGCAACTCGCTGATACCCTCCACGACGGAGTTAAGGTCGATCTGCTTTGGCGCGAGCGGCTGTTTGCGCGCGAACGCGAGCAATTGTCGCACCAACACGGCGCCCCGGTCGGCGGCCTGAAGAATGATCGACACGCGGCGCACCTGCGTGGGCTGAGTGTCGAGATCGCTGTGCAGCATCTCGGCATTGCCCAAGATCGAGGCCAGCAAGTTGTTGAAATCATGAGCTACGCCCGCGGTCAGCCGTCCGATCGCGGCCATCGTTTGCGCCCGTTGTGCACGGTCCTCGGCACGGCGGCGCGTGGTGATGTCGGAATATAACGTTACGAACCCGCCTCCCGGTATGGGATTGCGTCTCATTTCCAGGATGCGCTCGCCCGGGCGGTGCCGCTCCATGGTGCCCATGCTGCGTCCAGCCCGCAGCAGGGCCATGCGTCTTGCCACTTCCGCGTCCACGTCCACCGGCCCGAATTCCCCTGCTTCAGCCTGAGCCCGCAGGATACTCTCCATTGGAATGCCGACCCGCAGGATATCAGGCGGCACACCCGTGAAGTCGGGGAACAGGGGGTTCCACGAAAGCAGCCTTAGATCGGCATCGACCATCATGATGCCATCGGACATGCCCGTGAGCGTCGCTTCCAACTGGGCCGCCTTGACGCGCTCTCGGGCCTCCGCCGCCTTCAGTTGCGTATTGGCCTCGGCGAGAACGGCGCGGTCGCGAACCGCCTGCGCATGACGCTGGCCGGCGGCCCGTCCGACCCAAAGCAGCAGCCAGGCCATCAGCAAGATCAAACCGCTGACAAAGCCGGCGAAGATCGATGCGTTCCGTTCCCAGCGGGCGGCCTCGCCCATCGCCTCAGCTTGATCCATCCCCACGACCACCTGCATGGCGCGGCCGGGAATGCTGGAAAAGCCGTAGATGCGATCGACGTGATCGAACGGCGCGGGGCCGACCCAGGAGCCGTCAACCAGGCGGGCCATGGCCCCGAACAGCGGCGTGCCGGCAACGCTCGTAATGGAGCCGGCCTGCGACGGGTCGCCCCAGGCGCGGATCGAGCCGTCTTGCGTGCTAATGATGGCGAGCACCCCCCGCCGCCCGAGATCGTTGTCGCGCTGCATCCGGGCTAGCGCGCCCGTGGCATAAGAGGCGGCAATCACCCCGGCGAACGAGCCGTCGGGGCGATCAAGCCGACGAACCAGGTTGATTTGCCACAGCCCTGTGACCAGGCCGCGGGTGAGCGAGCCGATGAACATTTTGCCTTCGTCCGCCGGCAACCGTGCCTCATGGCGGAAATAGTCGCGGCCACTGACGTCGTCGCCGATGATCTCGTCGCGAGAACTGTCGCGGATGATGCCACGCGCGTCGGTGAGGAAGATCTGCAACGATGAATCCGTCAACGCGAGCAGGCGCCGGCGCCAAGTATCGAATTGGAACCCTTCCCGATCGCGCTGCCATTCGAGTTCGAGGATGTATAGGGTCTGATCAGCGATTAGCAGCTCCCGGCGCAAATACTCCGCGAGCACCAGGGCCTTGCTGTGGATATCCGCAGCGATCCGCGCCTCGGAGGCGGCCCTGTGGGCGAGTACCGCGCTACGCACGCCGATGAAGGTCAACGCGATCAGAAGGGCGGCGGCAGCCAAGACCGCCGCCCGCACGGTCGGGCGAAGTCGGCCGACCACCAGCTGGCGCGGGTCAGCGCCAGGAACCCCCTCGATCACCGATCCGCCCTATCCTGTCGCGACAGCGTCCTGCTCCCGAGGGGCACGGGCAGCGTCCAACGCAATAGAGCATTCGTCAAGCCGAGGTCGAGTGCATCCGACTTGTCCGGCGTCTCGTTATTCGAGACGGGGTCGCGGCTTAGGTCACGGCGCGGAGCTTGGGGCGCTGCTGGCGGGTCAAAGCCTCGTAAAGCGCCACGTACTCTTCCGCCATCCGCCGCGCACTGAACCGCTGCTCGAACCGCCGGCGGATCTGGCCGCGCGACAGCGCCGCCGCGCGCGAGACGGCCGCGACCGCGCCCGGTTCATCCTCGACGATGAAGCCGGTTAGGCCGTGCTCGACGATTTCGGGTACCGAGCCGCGATTGAAGGCAATCACCGGCGTGCCGCACGCCATCGCCTCGATCATCACCAGGCCAAACGGCTCGGGCCAATCGATCGGCGTGAGCAGCGCGATCGCGCGGCTCAGGAAGTCCGGTTTGTCGGCGTCCCCGATCTCACCGACCAGCTCCACGTGACGACCGTCGATCATCGGCCGGATCTTCTCGCGGAAATAGGCTTCGTCCACCCGATCCACCTTGGCCGCGATCTTCAGCGGGATGCCGGCGCGCCGGGCGATGCGGATCGCGCGGTCCGGTGACTTCTCGGGTGCGATCCGGCCGAGGAAGGCGAGG
Source organism: uncultured Pseudomonadota bacterium (assembly GCA_963849305.1). Taxonomy (GTDB): domain Bacteria; phylum Pseudomonadota; class Alphaproteobacteria; order Acetobacterales; family Acetobacteraceae; genus CAWKGV01. The sequence goes on along the minus strand of CAWKGV010000019.1, from coordinate 96,122 downwards.
TATTCCGGCTTGAGCGGCCGCGGCGTGAGCAGGCCCAGCGGCAGGCCGTGCTGGATAGTGCGCACGAAATTCGCCTGTGGCAGCGGCCGGCGCTGGGCGTCCGAGATCGACACCACGGGGACGTGGCGGAAGGCATCGAACACCGACTGCAACTCCGGCAGGTCGAGCCGGCCGTGCAGGGTGGTGACGAACGGCGTGCGGTGGCGGCTGAACAGCGGGAATGACCAGTAATCGATGTGGAAATGCAGGATATCGAACGAATCGAGCTGCTGGCAGACCTTCTCCAGCAGCAGGATATGCGGCGCCTGCGGGTCGCGCAGGGTACGGTCGAAGCGCAAGGCTACCGGCCAGACCGCCTCGTGTGTGGCCGATGTGACCGAGTCGCCGCTAGCGAACAAGGTGACATCATGGCCCATCCCGACCAGCTCCTCGGTGATGTAGGACACCACGCGCTCGGTCCCGCCATAGAGGTGTGGCGGGACCGATTCCGTCAGCGGTGCCACTTGTGCAATTCGCATCGGTTCAAGTCCCCCGGTGAAATCCCTGGCGCGGGTGCTGCCAGTCGCTTCTAGAAACGCCGGCCATCAGGTTTTTTTGCGGCGAGATTTGCCAAGAATTCGACCAAATGGTGAAGTGGCTATCAGGCATCTGGGAGACGCAGAGTGGCACGGCTGGTCGTGGTATCGAATCGCGTGCCCTTGCCGACGGAGCGCGGCCCCCGGGCCGGCGGTCTGGCGGTGGCGCTGGCGGACGCGCTGCGCCCGGGTTCGCTCTGGTTCGGCTGGAGCGGCAAGCGCGCCGCCAAGACCGGGATGCAGCCGGATCTTCACCAGGCGGACGGCATTAGTTATGCCACCATCGATCTGAGCGAGGCCGATTACGACCTATTCTATTCCGGCTATTCGAATGGGGCGTTGTGGCCGCTGCTGCATTTCCGCCTCGGCCTGCTGCGCTACCGGAATGAGGAATACCGGGGATATCGCGCGGTCAATCGCCGCTTCGCCACGGCACTGGCGCCGTTGCTGGAGCCGGACGACCTAGTGTGGGTGCATGACTACCATTTGATCCCGCTCGGAGCGGAGCTGCGCGCGCTCGGGCTGCGCAACCGCCTGGGCTTCTTCTTGCATACCCCGTTCGTGCCGCCGGCGATCTTCCAGGCGCTGCCCCATGCAGACGACCTGCTGGCGACGATGTGCGCCTATGACATCGTCGGGTTCCACACCCGCACCTACTGCATCGCGTTCACCGACTGCGTGCGGGAAATGCTTGGCGCGGCGAAGGACGAGGATGGAAGGATCCTGTACCGGAACACCACGATCACCCCGATCACGGACCCGATCGGCATCGACGCCGAGGGGTTCGCGCGGGCGGCGGCGCAGGCGGTGCGCGGGGGGGAGGCGCAGCGGCTGAAGGCGAGCCTGCCAGGCCGGACACTGGTGATCGGCGTCGATCGGCTCGACTACTCCAAGGGGCTGATCAATCGGATGGAGGCGTTTGGCCGATTGCTGGCGCAGTATCCGGAGCACCGTCGGCGGGTGAACTTTCTGCAAATCGCTGCTCGGTCTCGCGAGGATGTGAACGATTACCGCGAGCTGGGCGAGGAGTTGAACCGCATCGCGGGCGACACCAATGGCCGCTACTCGGAGTTCGACTGGGTGCCGCTGCGCTACATGACGCGCCCGGTGCGCCGGCGCACGCTGGCCGGGTTCTATCGTTTGGCGTATGTCGGCGTGGTGACGCCGCTGCGCGACGGGATGAACCTGGTCGCCAAGGAGTATGTGGCGGCCCAGGATCCGAACGATCCTGGCGTGCTGATCCTGTCGCGCTTTGCCGGGGCGGCCGACGAGCTGACCGACGCGCTGATCGTTAACCCATTCGACGCCGACGAGATCGCCGACGCCATGCACCGCGCCTTGACCATGAGCCTGGAGGAGCGGCGGGAGCGGCATCGCGGCCTGCGCGAGCGGGTCTGGCACTCCACGGCGCGGCGCTACTGCGAGTTGTTCCTGAGCCATTTGGCGCCGCCGGCCCAGGACACGATCGAGTTCCCCCTGACCGACGCGCGGGCGCTGCCGTCATTGGCGCAACTCGGCGGCGGGGCGGCCTGATGTCGTGATGCCGCCGCTGCCCACCCCCACGCTCGACCATGTGGTGGTGAACCTGCGGGATCGGCTCGACGAGGGCTTGGAGACGTTCCAGCGGCTTGGATTCGCGATGACTCCGCGCGGGCATCACTCGCTCGGCTCAGTGAACCATCTGGCGATCTTCGGCACCGAGTACCTGGAACTGCTGGCGATCCCGCTCGGAGAGACGAAGCGGCCGGAAATCCTGGCCGCTCCGGTCGGATTACACGCCCTGGTGTTCGGCACGGAGGACACGGGCGCGGTTTACGCGTCACTGAGGGCGGCGGGCGTGGCGGTCGATCCGCCGGTAGAGTTCTCCCGGCCGGTGGAACTGGCGGGCGGCGGTCGGGACGCGACATTCCGGACTGTCAATCTCAAGCTTGGCGGCGCGGCTCCGGGACGGCTCTATTTCTGCCATCACGTCACCCGCGACCTCGTCTGGCGCGACGAGTGGCGGCACCATCCCAACGGGGTCGTGGGCATCGCACGCGCGGTGATCGCGACACGCGAACCGGATGCATTGGGTGCGTTGTTCGGGCGGATGTTCGGCCAAGCGGCGGTCCGACACCGGCCGGACGGCTGCTCGCTGGTGTTGGGGCTATCCGACTTCGAGATGATCACGCCGGCCGCGCTCGTCCGCGACTTCGAGGCGGCGGCGCCTGATGCTGGTGGGCGGGCCTCGTTCATGGCTGTGTTAACGCTGCGGACCACCTCGCTCGATCGCGCGGCGGCGGCGCTCGCGGCGGGTCGGATCGAGCACCGCCATGAGGCGAACCGGATCGTGGTGGCGGCAGCGTCCGCCTGCGGGGTTGCCCTGGAGTTTAGGGCTTAGCCGAGCGCCACGTCGCCAGCGCGTCGAGCGCCTCGACCTCACTCCCCTTGACCCAGAGCGGGTTCACCTCCAGCGCGTCGAGGTCCGGGCCAAGGGCGAGTGCCGCGTCGCCGATCCGCGCCACCGCCGCCGCGACCGCGCCGAGATCGGCGGGCGGCATGCCGCGCGCTCCGGCCAGCAGCTTGGCGCCGCGCAACTCGCCAAGCATCCGGCACACCTCGGCCGGGGACACGGGTAACGGGCGAAGCGAAACGTCTTGCAGCACCTCCACCCACAGCCCGCCGAGACCGACGGCGACGACCGGCCCCCATTGCGGATCGCGCGTGCAGCCCACGAACAGCTCCAGCCCGCCCGAGCGCATCGGCGCCACCAGCACGCCGTCCACGTGGGCGCCCGCCGGTGCCACGTCCATCACGCGGCGGAAGGCGTCGGCCACGGCCGCATCGCCTTCGAGGTTCAGCGCGACGCCGCCAATGTCGCTTTTGTGCAGGATGTCGTCGGACGCGATCTTGAGCACCACCCGCCCGCCGATCCGCTGCGCCGCCGCGACCGCCTGCTCCGCATCGGTCGCGAGCGCCGCCGGGATCACCGGCACGCCCTGTCGCGCGAGGAAAGCAAGCACGTCACGCTCGGAGACCGGGCGTTTCGCCGGGGCGGCGGCTGCGGGCACCGCTGGTTCCACCTCCTCGCCCGCACGGCGAAGCTGCTCGGACCACCAGAGCGCGTGCGCCAATGCGTTGATGCCGTGATGGATGCCGCTGCTGACATAGGGCAGCCCGGTCTCGTCCAGGATGCGCATCGCCGTGTCGGTGACGGGTCTCAGCGTGTGGCTCATCATCAAGGCAGGGATCGACGCAGCCTTGAGGCCGGTGTTGATATGACGCAACGCAGCGAGCACGAACGGGCTCGCCCCTTCTTCCGTAATGGGCACGTCGAACAGGCAGACCAGTGCCGAAAAGCCAGGTTGCGCGCCCATGATGCGCAACCCTTGTTCGAACAGGTCGGGCTGGAGCACCGCGCCGCCGGTAATGTCGAGCGGATTGTGCGGGGTGCCGAAGGCGGGCAGCGCGGCGCGCAGCTCCGCAGCGGTGGCGTCCGGCAAGGGCGGGATCGGCAGACCCGTGACCTGCGCGCGGTCGGCCACGATCTCGCAGGCGCCGCCGGAGACCGAGACAAGGCCGAGCCCGTCCGGCCGGAGCGGCCCGGTGCGGGTGATCATGTCAGCGGTGAACAGCAGATCCTCAATCGAACTCGACGCGGATCAGGCCGAGCCGGCGGCAGATACCGCTGAACACGCGGTCATCGCCGACCAGCGCGCCGGTATGCGCTTGGGCCGACTTGGCGGTGATCTCGGACAATCCGATCTTCAGCACCACCATCGGCTTGGCCGCCTCGCGGGCCTTGCGCGCGGCGGCGGCGAACCGGCCGGCGTCGCGGATGGTCTCGGCGAAGAAGGCGATCGCCTTCACGTCGGGCTGGTCGAGCAAGTGGTCGATGAAGGTCGCAGCGTCGAGATCGGCCTCGTTGCCCGTGGAGATCATGTGCGACAAGCCGATCTCGTGCTGCTGGGCGAGGCCGCAGATGAAGCCGGCAGTGGCGCCGCTCTGGGCGATGATGGCGATCGGTCCCGGCCGGCGCGGGGCGCGGATGCCCACCGTCCAGACGGGCACGTTGTCGAGGAAGTTGACGAAGCCGAGACAATTGGGGCCGAGCAGCGAGATGCCGTAGCGGCGCACCAAGTCGGCGAGCCGCGCCTGGAGTCTGGCGCCGTCCTCGCCGGTCTCGGCGAAGCCGGAGGTGAGCATCACCGCGTTGTGCGCGCCGGCGGCGGCGAGGTCCGCCAGCGCTTCCTCGATCCCCTGGATCGGCACCATGACGAGACCGAGATCGACCGGCTCGCCGATCGCGGCGCAGGAGGTGGCGGCGGTGCGATCATGGACCGTGCCGCCCCGGCGGCTGACCAGATGGACCGCGCCCGGATATTTCCGGTTGATGAGGTTGTCGAAAGTGCTGCGCGACCAGAGCGAGCGGTCGGTGGCGCCCACCAGCGCGATCGAGCGCGGGCGAAGCATGGCGGCCAGATCCCGAGCCGGGCGCATCGGTCATGGCGTCTCCCTCACGCTATTTATGAGGGAAGTGTGACACGGGGGCTCGATTGACGACAGGGGCGCCGCCCGCTGGCGCTCGCCCGGATGCGCGCCTTCCTTGGGGCTGATGCAGCTCGCGTCTCACTCCCCCGGCGCGGGCGCCACACCCCGAAGGCCGAGTTGGTATAACGGCCCGAGCTTGATGATGAAATCCCACGCCATCAGCAGCGCACCGATCGCGAACAGCACGTCTCCGGGCAAGCGCAGCCATTGCCAGAGCAGGGTCGTATTGTAGAACTCCGCGCTGCGCGCATAAGCAAGGCCGTGCTCGAACACCGCGTCCAGCTGCGACCAGCCGATCGGGAAGAAGTTCAGCGCGATCCAAAGCACCAGCCCGCCATTATAGAGCCAGAAGGCCCAGAGCCCGAGCCTGTCGTTGTATGCGTAGCGTTCGGCCGCGACATAGCGTAGGCAGAAATAGACCAGCCCGATAGCGAGCAGGCCAAACGCGCCGAACAGCGCCGTGTGCGCATGATTGAGCGTCAGGAACGTGCCGTGCTCGTAGTAATTCACCAGGGGCGCGTTCAAAGTCCCGCCGCCGAACACGCCGGCGCCGACGAAGTTCCAAAAGGCCGCGCCGATCACGTAGGTATAGGCGAGACTGTAATGGAACGACCGCTGTGAGCGGATGAGCTGGTATTGCTGGATCGCCTCGATGATCAACAGCACGAGCGGCAACACCTCGATGAACGAGAACATACTACCCATCGGCACCCACATGCTGGGCCCGCCGGCCCAGTAAAGGTGATGCCCGGTGCCGATCACGCCGCCGAGGAAGATCAGGATCAGCTCGAAATACACCGCGCGCTCAGCGAGCTTGCGGGAGACCAGGCCGACCGCCATCAGCAAATAGGCACTCATGCTGGCCGCGAAGAACTCGAAGGATTGCTCGACCCACAGATGCACCACCCACCAGCGCCAGAAGTCTGTGATCGTGAAGGACGCCCCGACGCCAAACGGCGGCACCATCCCGAAGATATAGAGGATGGCGACGTTGATGGTGGAAGCCCAGATCAGATGCTCTAGCCGGATGCGGCCGGTCCAGAACTGCCGAGTCGCTTGCCACAACATGGCTGCGGTGGGCCAGAGGGCGCGGAACACGAGGCCGCTCCAAAGCAGAAGCCCGATGAAGAAGCCCATTTGCCAGACGCGGCCGAGCTGGATGTAGGACAACCCCTGATTGCCGATCCAGAACCATCCGCGATCTATATAGCCCATGATGCCGAGCCAGTCGCCAAGCAGCGCGCCGACCACGATTGCGAGCGTCACCCAGAACAGCAGGTCCACCAGAAATCCCTGACCCCGGGCCTCACGGCCGCCGGCGATCGCGGGGGCTAGGAACAACGCCGCGCCGATCCACGAGAGCCCGATCCAGATGATCGGGCATTGGAGATGCACGTCCCGCAGGAAGTTGAATGGGAGGATCACGTTGATGTCCCAGCCGTAAAAACTGGTCCGATCGTAGTAGAGATGCGCCATGATCGTGCCCGCCGCAATTTGCAGCAGCAACACGGCCGCGACGATGAGGAAATACTTGCCGACCTTGCGTTGGCTTGGCGTGAGCGGGCCGAAACCAGCCAGTACCAGGGTCCATCGGTGCGTCGTCTGGGTGGTTCAGGAAGAACTCATAAATGAACAGCACTAGGCCGAAGCAGAAAAGGTGAAGCAGAAGCTGATCCAGGTCCAACGGAATGTGTTGGTCGTCGGCGTGTTGCCCACCAGCGGCTCGGCGGGCCAGTTCTCGGTCCAGGACCACGTCGTTCCCGGGCGGCGCGCCACGGTGGTGAGCGCCGAATAAACGAGGAAGTCGGCCGTGAGCTGCGCGCCTTGCTTGCCGAGGCTGTAGGCCGGGGTCCATCCGGCGGGGCGATCGACACTGTTCAGGTTGGCCGCCATCTGGTCGCGCACCTCGCCGATCGCGCCGGCCAGTTCAGCCGGGATCGCTACTTCGGTGCGGCTCAGGTCCACCCCCTGCAACTCGGTTTGCATACCGGCGACGGAAATGGCCTGCTGCTCCGGGGCGATCTGGGCATAGGGCTTGCCGAACCGAACCTCCGCGATGCGGTTCCGCGTGGCGAGGCCCAGCCGGTTCAGCAGTAAGGCGGTGTAGTCCTCGCCGTAGTAGGATCCCATCCCGTACAGGCTGCCGTAGTCCATCAGGTCGGCCTTCTGGAAGCCGGCCTTTCCCGCAGCGATCGAATCTCCAGTCATCAGAATGCTGCGGCTCGGGCCGATCAGCCGATCTGGCAAAGGCGGCGCTTTCTCGTAGGTGACGAGGGTAGCCCAGGCCAACAGCGCGAAGGTTAGCAACGCAACGGCGAACAGAACCCATTTCAGGACATCGCTCACCAGGTCGCGGGCCGCAGGCGCAATTGCGGAGTTCATGTTGCCTCGCTTCCGACAGGCGGGCCGGGGTTGATCCCGCATTCCGTCGGCACAAATCATGGATGCCAAATGCATGTTTAACAACCTACGGCTGGCCCACAAGCACACAAATTCGTGTGGTGGGATTTTCGGCCCCGATACCAGCGAACGCCGGCTCTATTGACGTCGGGAAGTCGTCAGCCGCTTTCGTGAACCGCCAGCCCGACGGTCACTACCGGGCACAGGTCCGGATCGGACGAGCGTTGCGTTGGATGCGGGGGTCAAGCGATGTCGAGCCCGCATATGACGTGGAAAACTCGCAATCGCGATCTCACGCTGGTACCGGAGAGTTGCGGGTCAACGCCCGGCGATGGCGATATGAACAAACCCGCTTCTCGGTTCGCCTGAACCGGCTCTAGACTGCGGCCGATGAGCGAGCTTGCTCGGCAATGCTGAACGAGGTGCTGACCTGGTGGGCCAAGCAGATGCTCGACCTGGTGCCGCCGGGGCTGCGCCGGCGCGATAGCGGACCAAGGAACGCTCTGCTCGTCTCGCTTAGTGAGGGCGGGCCGGCGGGTGAGCCGATGACGGTGGCCTTGGTGGAGCGTCGCGGTCACCGCGAGACGGAACGGTTCCGTGCGCGCCTCGACCAGCTCGACCAACCACCGATCCGCAACCTGCTTCGTCGCCGTCTTCCGATCGTGCTCCGTCCGCCCAAATCGGCGCTGCTGGAGCGGGAGGTCACGCTGCCTTTGGCGGCCGAGCAGGATCTCGCGGGCGTGCTTGGGTACGAGATGGACCGCCTGACGCCGTTCCCGGCGGCAGACGTGTTTTGGGGGTATCATGTCACCGCGCGCGACAGCGCCCGGGCCGTGCTGCGCGTGCGCTTGTCGGTCGCCGCGCGCGCCGTCCTTCGCCCGGTGCTCGCCGCCCTGGAGCGGGCCGGGGCGGTGCCGGCACTGATTGAGTTCCCACTGGCCGGCGGGGAGGTTCGGCGCATTCGGGTCGCTCAGCCCGACACGCGGCTGGAGCGGCGGCGCCGTCGCGGCATGGCGCTGGCAGCCGGCGGTTGCGGCGCCCTGGCCATGGCGGCCGTGGCCCAGCCGCTGATCCGGCAATCCCTCGCGCTGGCGGACATCGATTCCCGGGTCGCGGCGATTGATCCGCGGGTGCGCGCCGTGCAGGGATTGCGGCGGCAGATCGCCGATGCGGCGACCGGAGCAGATGCGGTGGCGACCGAGCAGGCGCGGGTCGGGGACGCGGTGCAGACCCTGGCCGCCGTCACCCAGATCCTGCCGGACGACACCTATTTGACCAGCCTCGGCCTGCAACACCGTTCGCTGAGCCTGTCCGGCTTATCGACCGAGGCCGCGAAGCTGATCGGGCTGCTCTCGGCCGACCCGATGTTCCAGGGCGCCGCCTTCACCGCCCCGGTGACCCGTGGCTCGCGCGGTAAGGATGTGTTCGAGCTGCGCGCCACGATCGGGCCGTGACCGTCGGCCCCTCCCATGATGGGATCATTGTCCCGAGGCGATGCTGACCCGTCCGGTGAGCCAGTCCACGCTTACGGCCAGGCGATGATGTCCGTCCGCGAGGACCACCGCACCGCCTGAGGAGCTGCCGTCAGGGGCGAAGCTGATAGCGGAAAGGGGGCGTTGCCCGAGTTGCGCTCGCGACAGAAGCGCCGCGTTCAGGCCGGTCGGCAGCGTGCGCGGAGGGCTGCCCTCGACCTGGAAGGCGTGGTGCGCGGGGTCTAGCAGGAACAGCACTGGCCGGTCGGTCGTGATCGCGCGGGCGCGGGCCGCCCGGAGTGTGCCGGCCACTTCGCGGGCAGCGGCGCGGGTGTCAAGGCCTTGGCTGCGAACCGGCCCACGCAGCACGATCATGCCGAGCACCAGCCCGAGCACCGCCACGACGATCAACATTTCCAGCAGGGTGAAGCCGGAGGACGCCTCGCTTCGATGTCTAGTCCGCATTTCCCACCGAGAGTAGGTGCATCGAAGTGTGAACTTTGAGAAAATCGTTCCCCGACAATGACTGCCTCTGCCCCCGGGAATGCCCCAATGCAGCGGAGTGTAGCGCGGACCTATTCGAATTTGCACTTGTCGAACGACACGCGGTGGCTGGCTTCGATGGCTTGCTCGGTGTTTGCAGGATTCGTGCGATCCCTCATTGCGGGGTCTAACCCAGTAGGTCAACCCGCCAGCGCCGCTCCTCCGCCGCGTCCAGGATCGCATGAGCCGCCAGCAGCGGCAGCCGGCGCAGCAGGCCACGCGGACGAGGGCGCAAGACGCGCGGCTTAGCCCGTTCGCCGCCCAGTTCGCGCACCACCGAGTCCACGTCGCCCAACGCATCGACCAGCCCGAGTGTGAGCGCCCTTTCGCCCAGCATGAAGCTGCCATCGAACAGCGCCGCCTCGTCGGCTTTCAGGCGACCGGCGCGGCGCGCGCGCACCCATCCCTTGAACCGCTCGTGCAGTTCGTCGAGCAATCCCTGGGTGAAGGCCACGTCCTCGGGACGCTCGGGCAGGAACGGGTCGAGCCGGGCCTTGTTCGCTCCGGCTGTGTACAGCCGGCGCTCGACGCCGAGGCGCGCGATCAGGTCGTCGAAGCCGAACCCGCCGCCGCGCACTCCGATCGAGCCGACGATGCTCATCGGGTTGGCCCAGATCCGGTCCGCCGCGCAGGCGATCCAGTAGCCGCCCGAGGCGCCGACATCCTGGATCACCGCGTGAACCTCGACGCGCGCCTTCGCCGCGCGCCGGCGGATCAGGCTCGCGATCAGGTCCGACTGCACCGGCGAGCCGCCAGGGCTGTCGATGTCCAGCACCACCGGCCGGCCGCGCGCCGCGGCGAAGGCCCGTTCGATCAAGGGTTCCGCGCCGCGGGCGTTCAGCAGGCCGGAGCGCGGGGCGATCAGCCCGTGCAGCTCGACAACGTTGATTTGCGGCCCGCGCCAGAAGGCAAGTCGCGGCATCACGGCCCTACCGCCCGCGCTGCCGCGCGCGCGGCCGCCTGGCCGTTGAGCCAGGCTCCACCTAAGGTGCCGGCGAACCCGTCATGGCAAGCTTCGCCGGCGAAGATCAGGTGCCCGTCGGCGAGCGGCTCGCCAAGGGCCGCGCCGGTATCCGCGCAGCCTGGCCGGGCGTAGGCATATGCCCCGCGCACCCAAGGATCGGCGTCCCAGTGGGTCGCGAAGCGCCGCTCGACGGCGAGAACCCGATCGACGTTCCCGCCAAGAATGCGCCGCAGTTCGCCCAAGGCGAAGTCCGCCGCCGCCGCGTCGCCTGTCTTGGCCAGCTCCCAGGCCGGCGTCCCGCCGACCCAGCCCTGGATGTAGTCGCGGTGGAACGGCCAGCATTGGAACACCATGAAGGGCTCGCCACTCCGCTCCACACGGCGATCGAGCGAGCAATGCGCCGGCAACCCGAGCCGGTCCGGCCCGGTTGCCCGCAGCGCTACCTTCATCGCTAGCCCCATCGGTAAGGCGTGCAACGCCGTCCGCGTGCGCTCGGGTAGCGGCGGATCGAAGCGGATCGCGCCAGCCGCCAGCGCGCCGGTAGAGGTCGTCACGATGCAGGCGCCAGCGGTTACGGCGCCACGCGGCGTTTCGACCTCCACCCGCCCGCCCGGCCCGCCCCAGCGCACTGCCGTTGCCGGCGTGTTCCGCCAGATATCGAGCCCGATCCCCAACCGGCGCTCGATGAACGCGCCAATCCCGCCCTCGGGGACGAGGTTCGAGCCGGACAGGAGATTGCGCTTCCAATAGAGCAGGCTGAACGCCTCGGCGTCGGCGGCGCAGATCACCGAGCCTTCCCAAGCTTCCACCGTGAGTGCCCATGGATCGTTGGGAAGGTTGCGCGCCACCGCCGCCAACGGCAGGTCCGCCATGTCGGGACGGGTAAGCCGGTCGGCCGCCGCGTCGAAGCGCTCCCAGGCGTCGCCATACTCTGCCATCTCGGCCGGCGTAGCCGGCCTGGTGCCCACGAAAGTCCGCTTGCAGCGCAGTTCGTCGGCCCTCAGCAGCTTGTCTCCGGCGGCTTCGGCGATGGGCACCAGTGGGTTGCGCTCGGCGGCGTGCAACCACACCGCACCCATGTCGAACCACACGCCGCCCAGCTCCGCGGGATAGGCGGTCCAGGCCCGCCCGCCTATTCGTCCCTGAGCCTCAAGCACCACCGCCCGGCGGCCGGCCTCGCGCAGCGCCGTGGCCGCCCCGAGGCCGGCCGCGCCGGCCCCGATCACCACGACATCGAAATCCGTCATTCGCCCTTCTCCCAACCGGGGACCGCCCACCCAGAATGGCCCCTGGCACGGGAGGCACAGCCTTTCAGACCTATGCTTGCGCGCCGCTAGTTCCAGAGCACGTTGGCGGGGTCCGCCGCGAGCTGGCCGCGCTCGACCTGCTTGACCACTTCGGTCAGTCGCGCGTGGGTCGGCGCCGGCACGCCCGCCGCCTCGCCCTGTTGCGCGATGAAGCCGTTCATGAACTCGATCTCGGTCCGCCGACCCTTGGCCATGTCTTGGGCCATCGACGGGCGCTGCAAGTCGCTGCGCGCCGCGCCGGTCGTGCCGGCCAGCATCAACCGCTCCACCTCGGCGAGCGCTGCCCCGTCGCCCTCCGTAGCGCGCGCGAGCTGCTCGGGGTCGAGCGCGCCGACGCTGCCCAGCCGGTAGCCGAGCGCCTGGCCGACGCGCACGGCTTCGCCCCCGAGGCGGATGCAGACCCGCCGCACCGCGTCGTGGCTGTCGCGCGCGTTGCCGTTCATGCCCGTGGCGGCCGAAACGCCGTTGCGCATCCCGTTGATGCAGAGCTTGGTCCACCGCTCGCCCCAGAGGTCGTCGGTGACGCGCGTCGTGTCCACGTCGTTCAGCATCCGCGCAAGCTCGTCCACCCGCGCGGTGACGCGCCCATGCACCTCGCCCACATAGAGTGCAGTGATGGCCGGGTTCTTCGCCATGTTGCGGCGGATATGGCCGGGCGCGTAGAGGTCGAGCGCGAGCCCGCCAGTGACCACCGCACCAACCGTTCGCCCCCAGCCGACCACCCCGGCGATGCGCTCCTCGTTGATGCAGTTCTGGAGCGAGACCAGGTAGCCGCCGGCCGAGAGATAGGGCGCGATCAGCATCGCCGCCCACTCGGTGTCGTAGGACTTCGCCGCAATGAATGCGATGTCGATCGGCTTTCTCTTGGCGATCTGCTGCACGTCGGTGAGGTGCATGGCGTTGGCGCGCACCACGCGGGTCTCGGCATCGGTCATGCCGGAAAGGCGCAGCCCATGGACGCGGATCGCCTCGACATGCTCGGGCCAGGGATCGATGAGGGTGACGTTGTGACCGCAGGCGGCCAGCCCCGATCCGACATATCCGCCCACTGCGCCCGCGCCCACCACGGCGATCCGCTTCGGCATGACGCTCTCCCGCTTGTTTGCCAGCCTGAGCGCAGTCTCGTGCGCGGGCGGTTCCATCGCAACCGAGGGCCATCTCGCGGCGGCTCGTTAATTAGATTGTTACCAATATGATGGCTATTGCCCCCTCGTTACGCCGCATCCGGCGCGCCAAACGCAACTGCATGGCGGCGGATTGTTGCCGGGGTAACGGGCTATATCGCAAATCCTCTTGGAGACGTCGTATGAAGAAGGCTCTGTTCTCGGCCGCGGCCCTCATGGCTTCCGTGCTGATCGCCCATGCTGAGCCCGCGAAGCTGAGCAACGGCCAGCTTGGTCAGACCGCCGCCGGCGCCATCGGCAATGGCAATGGCAATGGCAATGGCAATGTCGGCATCGGCAATGGCAACTTGAACGGCAACGGCAATAGCGGCGCGTTCAACGGCAACCTGAACGGCAACGGCAACAAGGGTATCGCCAACGGCAACGCCAACGGCAACCTGAACACCGGCGTCGCCAACGGCAACGCCAACGGCAACCTGAACACCGGCGTCGCCAACGGCAATGTCAACGGCAACCTGAACCACGGCATTGGCAACGGCAATGCCAACGGTAACCTGAACACCGGCTTTGGCAACGGCAACGCCAACGGCAACCTGAACCACGGCTTCGTCAACGGCAACATGAACGGGAACGGCAACGTCGGCGCTCTCAGCGGCAACGCCAACGGCAACCTGAACATGGGCGGCCTTAACGGCAACGGGAACGGCAACCTCAACCACTGAGGACCGGACCACGCCGCCCGTCAGGATCGACGGGCGGCCGCCTTCCGGCCGGCGCGTTGCCGTCAAGACGAGCAAGATGCCCGACAGCGTTGACATCGGCCCGTCGGCCAAGCTGATCTCCCATCATCAGCGGCCGGGAGAGAGACGGTGATCGGGAAAGTGTTGTTCGCGGGTGCGGTGGCCGCCGGGGTCGGATTTGGATATCCGCTGGCCAACGAGCACGCCGGCAACGCCTGTCAAGCGCTGGAAAAGCGGTATATCGCCATGTATGCGCCGGCTTATCCGTTGCAGCGCCCCGCGCACGCAATCGGGTGGGCGATCGCCGACGCCTATCTGGAGCCCTGGTCGGATGGGCGGATCGCTGCCACGCAGATGAAGCGCCGCTACCCGGCGCTGCCGCCTCAGGTTGGCTGCACGGTCAATTATTGGGAAAGCCTGATCGACCCTCGCGTGCAGCAGGGGGTCGAGCAGGCAATGAACTGACCGGCCGAGCAAGACATCAAGGCTCGTCCGGCTCCTCGGCCTCGCGCTTGAGCCGGCGGAAGCTGCGCAGGCTGAACGGCAGCATTCCGAGATAGATCAGGCTGAGGGCGGCCAGCGCCGCCCAGGGATCGGCCACCAGCACCGCGGCGAACAAGCCGACGCCGAGCAGGACCGCCAACACGTATTCCGCCGGGATCTTGAAATTCTTGAAGCTCCAAACCGGGAGGGTGGAGACGCAGAGCAGCGCCGTGCCGATCAGCACTGGCGTGCAAAAGGCGGGCGAGTGCGCCACCGCGACCAGCCAGTTGATGCCCAGGGCGTCGCCCTCTAACCCCAGGAACACTGGGAGCAGGGCAAGCCCGGCACCCGCGGGAGCGGGAACGCCGGTGAAGAAGTTATACGCGTAGGCCGGACGCGGCGCGCCATCGAGCGCCGCGTTGAATCGCGCGAGCCGGAGCGCCATGCAGACCGCGAACAGCAGGCAGGGGGTGAAGCCGAACGGCCCCAGGCGGTCCAGCGACCAGAGATAAAGAACAAACGCGGGCGCTACCCCGAACCCCATAAAATCGGCCAGGCTGTCGAACTCGGCGCCGAAGCGCGTGACCGCCTTGAGCAACCGCGCGAGCCGCCCGTCGAGCCCGTCGATGCAGCCGGCCACCGTGATCGACACCGCGGCGGCGCCGAAATGCCCGTCAAGCGCGAAACGGACCGATGTGAGCCCGGCGCAGAGCCCTATCAGGGTCAGAATATTGGGAATGATCCGGTTGAACGACGGCCCCTTAAAGCGCGGGCGCGCGCGCGGACGAAGGCGGCGGTGCAGGCGGCGGACCGGGAAGATCCCCGGCCGCTCCGGCACCTCTCCCGTCCAGTCCGGCTTGCGCGCGGCGGTCACGCGGGCAACTCTGCGACCACGGTCTCTCCACCGATCATAGTCTGGCCGATAGCCACCAGCGGGCGCACACCTTCCGGCAAGTAGAAATCAGTACCGGCTGCCGAAGCGGATGATGCCGAGGCGGCTGCCGGCACGCACTAGATCGCCCTCGCGCAGATCGCAGAGGATCCGTCGCGCGATCAGCCCGGCGATTTGCACCACGGCCACCTCTCGCCCGTCATGCAGTCGGATCGCGATCGAATTACGCTCGTTCTGGGCGCTCGCCTTGTCGAAGCTGGCGTTGACGAACGCGCCGTGGCGATAGGCGATACGCGTCACCGTCCCGTCGGCCGGCACCCGGTTCACGTGTACATCGAGGACCGAGAGGAAAATGCCCACACGCCAACGTGGCCCCGCGCCGAGCCCAAGCTCGGCTGGCGGGGCGGCGGGAACGATCGAGACCACCTTACCGTCGGCCGGGGCCAGCAACACGTTGGTCCGTCCTGGCGGGACACGCTCGGGATCGCGGAAGAAATAGAAGCTGAACAGCGTGAACAGTCCCGCCAGCCAAGCAAGCCAGTGCGCGAGCGCAAGCCCGACCGCGAATAGCACGATGCCACCAATGAGGAAGGGCCAGCCGGCCCGGTGCGGCGGGGCCAGCACCAGGCGAAGCGTGTCGGGGACTGACATGGGGCCGGGTTTATGGAGGCTTCACCTGGCCGGTTCAAGCAGCCCGCCCGTGGCACGCGCCGCATCGGGCAGGCGGAACACCTGTCCCGGATAGATCCGGTTCGGGTCGCGGATCTGCTCGTGGTTCGCCTCGTAGATGACGGTGTAGCGGATGCCGGCGCCATAGGTCTGCCGGGCGATGCGCCACAAATTCTGGCCCGGCTGAATGATCATGCTGCCCGGTGCGAGCGCGTGGGCCGCCAGGTTTTCGCGCTGGAATGGGAGTTCGATGCGGGCGACCACCCGGCCGGCAGGTGAGAGTTGGTCGAGCCGCAACTGGTGCTGTCCGGTCGCCACCGGTCCGGCAGGCGTGAGCGTCCAAGCGCCGTCCGCGCCGGCCCTCGCTTGGCCGACCGGCTTGTTATCAACATAGAGGCGGACCGTAGCTCCGGGCGGGGCGTGTCCGGAGAAGCGAAGCTGGCCCCTTTGATCGTATTCGAGCGCATCGAGCCCGACCGCGCCCGGGCGTCGGGCTCCGGGGCGCTGCAACACGCGTGGCGGGCCGGCGGGGGTCGTCAAGACCGCCAACGGCCCCTGGCTCGTCGGGGCTCCGGCCAGGCCGTTTCCGGGTACGACCAGCAGCACCGAGCCCTTGCCCGCAACCTCCTCGCCTCCGAGCGGTCGCGCCGACAGCGTTAGCTCCTGCGGTCCCGCCGGCAGCTTATCGGGCGCGATGAAGACCCATGCCCCCTGACTGTCGGCCTGGGCGCGGCCGATCTCCTTCGCTCCGTCCCGGATCGTCACCTCGGCCCCTGGTTGCGCGTGGCCGGCAATCACCACGCCCCCGTCGGGACTTACCCGGACCACGTCGAACGCTGGACCGGAAGCCGCCGGCCCCAAGGTGGCTGGGGTTGACGGGCCAAGGGCCTGAGGGCCCAGGGCTTTCGGGCCTAGCGATTGCGTGCCAGGAGCTTGGCGAAGCGACTGGTTCAAATCGTCGGCGGGCGCGGCAGGCCGCGACCACTCGCCGGTTTGCTGCAAGCCGAGCAACGCGCCTCCGAGCCCGATGACGAGCAGGACCGCCGCCAACGCCAGCCAAAGCGGGGTGTGCGACCGGCCCGGCGGATGCGGCAAACCCGCACCCGCGAGCCCAGCCTTTCTGTGGCTCGACAAACCCATCATGACGGCAGTCCGCCCTTGCGGTGGCCGTGCGAACCCGCATCTTGCCCCTCCGGCATAAAAAGCACCAGTAGGAGCAGCCGAATGCGCGAGACGGTCCGCACGATGTGGGTCTGGGACGCCCCGGTGCGGCTGTTCCATTGGGGGATCGTGGCGCTCGTGTTCACCTCCTGGCTCACCCAGCAGATGAACTGGATGCAGGCGCATTTCATCAGTGGTTACACGATGTTCACCGCGCTTCTGTTTCGCCTCGTTTGGGGCTTCCTGGGCAGCGATACGGCGCGGTTCTCGCGGTTCCTGAGAAGCCCGGTTGCCGCGTTTGTCCATCTGGCGCGTTTCCGCCGTCGTGAGCCCGACCGGGAGATCGGCCACAACGCCGCCGGCGGGTGGATGGTGCTGGCGATGCTGATCCTGCTCGCCATCCAGGTCGGCACCGGGCTTTGCGCCACCAACGACGTTGACGCCCAGGGGCCGTTTTCGGAGCTGGTGGGCGATGACTGGAGCGACTTGCTGGCGCATATCCACGCCGTCAACTTCGTCGCGATCGAAGTGGCGGTGCTGCTGCATGTGGCGGCGGTGCTGGGCTACGCGGTATTGAAGGGACAGGATCTGGTGCGGCCCATGCTAACCGGGCGCAAGCGGCTGCCCGCGACGATGCCGCCGCCGCGGCTGCGCAGTCCGTTGCTGGCGGCGGGCGTCTTTCTGGCCGCGGCCAGCCTGGTGGGCTTCGTGGTGACGTATTTCTAGAACATCACATGGCCGCGCGACGGTTCTTGTTGCGCGCCCACCAACCGATCTCTCGATCCGAAGCGGAGGGCGGGCGATGACAGAACAGACCGTGGCGCGGCTCCAGGACCTGCCGGACGGCGGGATGAAGCCGGTCGAGATCGACGGCTCGAAGATTGTGCTGATCCGACTGGGCGAGGCGGTGCACGCCTTCCAGGGCGAATGCCCGCACGCCGGCGGGCCGCTGCATGAAGGCGCCATCTGCAACGGCAGGCTGATCTGCCCCTGGCACAGTGGCACGTTCGAGGTCGCCGACGGCTCGCTCGTGGAACCGCCGCCGATGCAGGCCCTGACCCGCTACCCGGCGCGCATCGAGAACGGCGAGGTGCTGGTCGATCCCGCCGCCGCAATCCCGCCCGCGGCTCCCGCGCGGCAAAGCTCGGCGGATCGGCTTGTGTTCGCGCTGGTGGGCAATGGCGCGGCGGCGGCGATGGCGGCGACCAGCCTGCGCGAGTTCGGCTTCGAGGGCCGCATCGTGATGATCGGGCCGAACGCCGAGGAGCCGATCGACCGCACCCTGCTCAGCAAGCAGGCGATGTCGGGCGAGATGGGGCTGGAGGAGTTGCCGCTCTGGCGTGGGGGTGAGGCGGACCGGCTCGGGGTGGAGCGCGTGACCGCCGAGGTGACGGCGCTCGATGCCGCTGCCAAGCGGCTCACGCTCTCGGACGGCGGGACGCTCGCCTATGACGCGGCGCTGGTGGCGACCGGCGGGCGGCCTCGGGTGCTCGACACGCCGGGGCACGACCTGCCGGGCGTGTTCACTCTGCGGCACGAGGCGGATTTGCGGGCGATCCTTGATGGGGCCAAGGCGGGCGACCGCGTGGTGGTGGTCGGCACCAGCTTCATCGGCATGGAATGTGCCGCCGCGCTGACCCAGCGCGGGCTGAAGGTCGCGGTGGTGGGGCCGGACGAGCTGCCGTTCGCCAAGCAGTTCGGCCCCGACCTCGCCGCCGCATTGAAACGGCTGCATGAGCAGAAGGGGGTCGAGTTCCACTTGCAGACCGAGGTGGCGCGGTTCGAGGGGCAGGGCAGGGTGGAAGCCGCCGTGCTCGCCTCGGGGGCGCGGCTGCCGGCCGGGCGGGTGCTGATCGGGGTCGGGGTGCGCCCGGTGACGGAGTTCGTGTCCGGCGTGCGGAAGGCGGAGGACGGCGGGATCGTAGTTGACCGGCATCTGCGCGCCGCTGACGGTCTGTATGCGGCCGGAGACATCGCGACGTTCCCGGGCCTGGACGGCGCGCCGCTGCGTATCGAACACTGGCGGGTGGCCGAGCAGCAGGGGCGCGCGGCGGCACGGAACATGCTGGGGCAGGGGGAGGCGTATGCCCGCGTGCCGTTCTTCTGGACAGCGCAGCACGATGTGGTGGTGGACTATATCGGCCACGCGAAGGGCTGTGACGAGATCGTGGTGGACGGGGATATCGGCGGGTTCGACTTCCTGGCGTTCTTTGTGCAGGGGGGCACCGTTTCGGCGATCGCGACCGCTGGGCGGGATCGGCAGACGGCGATGCTGTCGGAGCTGATGCGGAAGCCTGCGGATGCGGCGACGCTGCAGGGCAGGGTGGGGGCTGGTTGACGGGCATTATGGGTTCAAGGCATGGCAAGACTGGTTGGACTTGGAGCAGAGACAGGCCCACGCTTTCAAGCTCATCGATCTCCGTAGCCATCAGCCATCGCGCGGCGGCTATTTCGGTGTTCAGGACGTGAAGGACAGCACCGACGGGTTCATCGAACTCGGGATGAGCCCATTGGCCTTTGGGCCGAGCACAGGCCCTTGGGACACCATCAGTTGGATGGCAATCTCCGATGCGCCGGCTAATGGGAATCAGATAATTCGTTGGAAACTCCCAAAAATGTTCACAGTTGACAGAGCTAGGGGTGTTTGATCCCAGGCTTTGATGGTGCATTCTCCTCACCCGAGTGGAAGGAAGCACTATGGGCCAGATTCTTCATGGCAGCGCCACAACGACGGAGGCCCTTGACAAGGCGGCCATTGCGACTCCGGCTCTTAGGGATGAACTCCGGCGCCTTCTTTTCCTATTCGCCAAGTGATCTGTCCGCGCTAGCCGACGCTCTTCGCGCTTCCGTTACGGGCTTAGGGACACTCTGAAAAAGCCGCTCTCGACACGGTCACGGAACAGCCTGTAGGGCGGGTTCTGCGGATTTCGTGCGGGGCCGATATGCGGCAAGCGACTCTGGCGAGCGTCAACTTCGAGCGCTACAGCAAAACCACGCGTCGCGCCGCGTTCCTTGCCGAGATGGACCGCGTTGTGCCGTGGCAGGACCTCTGCCGGCTGATCGAGCCGGTCTATCCGAAGCCAGGCCACGGCCGTCCGCCGATCGGCCTTGAGCGCATGGTGCGCATTTACTTCCTGCAGCTCTGGTTCAACCTCTCGGATCCGGCGGTGGAGGAGGCGCTGTATGATTCAGCCTCGATGCGGCAGTTCGCCGGCATCGATCTCGGTCGGGAGCCGGCACCGGACGAGACCACGGTGTGCAAATTCCGCCACCTGCTGGAGAAGCACGAACTCGGCAAGCGGATACTCGAGACTGTCAATGAACATCTCGAGAACCGAGGATTGAAGGTGGGCACTGGCACAATCGTCGACGCGACCATTATCAGCGCCCCGAGTTCGACCAAGAATGCGTCCAAGCAGCGCGATCCCGAGATGCATCAGACCAGAAAGGGCCAGCAGTGGTATTTTGGCATGAAGGCGCATCTCGGGGTGGATAGCAAAACCAAGCTGATCCATTCCGTGGTTGCCACCGCGGCGAATGTGCATGATGCGGCGGTGCTTGGTGATCTGCTGCACGGCGAGGAAACGCGGGTGTGGGGTGACCAGGCCTATCGCGGCCAACGCGAGGTGATCCGCGAGCATGCGCCGCACGCGCAAGACTTCACCAACCGGCGCTATCGGCATCGTGGCGTGGTCGATGAGGCGGAGAAGGCACGCAACCGCACCAAATCGACGGTGCGAGCCAAGGTCGAGCACAGCATCGGCGTGATCAAGCGTGTGTTTGGCTTTGTGAAAGTGCGCTATCGTGGGCTGGACAAGAACGCCCACCGGCTGTTCGTGACTTGTGGACTGGCTAACCTTCATCTCGCTCGCAAGGTGCTGGTGCGCGCCTGACGGGAGATCTGCGCCCAAAATGGCGCCCTGCCGCCGGCGAGGGAGGCCAAATCGTCGTAAAAACCCGACTCCAAGCGCAATTTGGTTGCTGTCGTTCCTTTTCTCGACCGAGCCGGCCCGGTTACTCCTTGATCAGAGTGTCCTTAGTAGAAGAAGGAGCGAACCCGTATGAAATATCGGCTTCGCTCCAAGCACGGGTTCAGGCCTTACTGCACCAAGGCAGAAGACAAAATGAAATCGCGCGCATGATCGCACCAAACTTCCCAGAGGCGCCTCCTCGGAAGCCCGGCTGAAGCGCGCCAGGCGGTTTGTGAACCGTGTGGCCCAAAGTCCCCCTTCGCTGATGATGCGGCAGGAAATTGCCCGGTTCATTGTAGAATCGGGTTGCCCCTGAACGGCTGCGGTCTTTGCCGTTCGGGGTTCCTGCGATCGCCGGGACAAAACCCTCAAGTTAAGTCTCGTGCATCATGTAAGGCTGAGTATTAGGTCTCCGTCGGCCAAATATGGGAGCCAATGATGCGCTACTCACCTCAGCAGATGGTGCGCCTGCTCACCGCCTTACTGGAATTTCTGACGGAGGTGCTGCGACAGTGGGACGGCACGGTCTGATAGTCCTGCGCAGATGTTCCACACGGTCGGCACGGGGGGGGGCCGATCCGGTCCTGGATCTCCTGGGGATGTTGTCAACAATGATAGGAGACGTTGCTGCTTGTGCGAGATGGCACCATTCTGAACTATACAACAATCTCAAGTTGGGACACCAACGTTGCAGGCGACGTGCACCGCCTCGAATGTCGCGCTGGTCGTAACTTAATGCAGGGCATCGCACGTGCGGCGCCTTGCGAACAGCTTACGTTGACCTCGTTCATGCGCGTAATGCCCACAAAGATTGTTGTCTGCGCAAACGAGCGAGGCCGTAGATTGGGAAGAACCGGATTCATTCGAACGGGTTCGTGAAGAGGATAACTGAAATGACGCCTTTCGAAAGCGCCGATCTCCCTTCGGGCATTCGCTCCCGCTTCGTCCCGAACGTCAACGGCCTGAACCTCCATATCCTGGAAACCGGCTTTGAGGCCGAGGGCCGGCCTTGCGTCGTGCTGCTGCACGGGTTTCCCGAAATCGCCTATTCCTGGCGCCGCGTCATGCTCCCGCTGGCCGCGGCCGGCTACCACGTCGTCGCGCCCGACCAGCGCGGCTACGGGCGCACCACCGGATGGGATCCCGACTACGACGGCGACCTCAGCTCATTCCGGCTGCTAAACGTGACCAAGGATGTCCTCGCGCTGGTGTTCGCGCTCGGCCGCCGCTCGATCGCGGGGGTCGTGGGGCATGATTTCGGCTCGCCGGTCGCGGCTTATTGCGCCCTGATCCGGCCCGACGTGTTCCGCTCCGTGGCCCTGATGAGCGCGCCGTTCGCCGGCCCGCCCACGCTCCCCACTGGAACAACCAACCAAGACCCCGCCGCCGATATCGACCTCGCGCTCGCGAAGCTGGACCGGCCCCGCAAGCACTACCAACGATACTACTCGACCCGCGAGGCCAATGCCGACATGTGGCACTGCCCGCGAGGAGTCCACGCGTTCCTGCGCGCCTACTATCACCACAAGAGCGCCGACTGGCGCCAAAACCGGCCGTTCCCGCTGCAATCATGGAGCGCGGAGGAAGTGGTCAAGATGCCGACCTACTATGTCATGGACCGCGACAAGAACATGGCGGAGACCGTGGCGCCCGAAATGCCGTCGGCCGAAGAGGTCGCCGCCTGCCGTTGGCTGACCGAGCGCGAACTCGGCGTCTATAGCGCCGAGTACCGCCGGACCGGCTTCCAGGGTGGGCTACAATGGTACCGGTGCCGGCTGGATCGCGCGTGCAACACCGACCTCGAAGTATTTTCCGGGCGCACGATCGACGTCCCCTCGATCTTCATCGCCGGCAAGAGTGACTGGGGCGTGTATCAGGTTCCGGGCAGCCTCGATCGGATGCAACAAAGCGCCTGCACACGGATGTTGGGCTGCCATCTGATCGACGGCGCCGGGCATTGGG
Organism: uncultured Pseudomonadota bacterium; assembly: GCA_963849305.1. Taxonomy (GTDB): domain Bacteria; phylum Pseudomonadota; class Alphaproteobacteria; order Acetobacterales; family Acetobacteraceae; genus CAWKGV01. The sequence goes on along the minus strand of CAWKGV010000019.1, from coordinate 73,329 downwards.
TGCAGCAGGAACAGCCTGAGAGAGTAGGCGAACTGCTCCTGCGCTTTCTGCGCCAGTAGCATCGCCCTCCTGCCTGGACCTGATTTCCAGCAAAGGGTACGTTCCACGTCATGACGGGCAGCTCCACCACGCTTCCGGCTGACGGCCTGATCGCGATCGTCAAGCGCGACTGCCCCACCTGCGTGCTCACCGCGCCCGTGCTCGGCGAACTCGCCGGCCGCGCCACCCTCGCCGTCTGCACGCAAGACGACCCCACCTTCCCTGAAACCGTGCCGTCGCGGATCGACGACACTGCCCTCGCCCTCTCCCACCAGTTGCGCATCGAGATCGTGCCCACCTTGATCCGCATGGAGAGCGGCCAAGAGGCCGACCGCACCCACGGCTGGGATCGGGCGGAATGGCAGCGCGTCGCCCGGCTCGACCAACTCGGCGCCGATTTGCCCGCCTGGCGGCCCGGCTGCGGGGCGAAGAACGTCGAACCGGGCGTGATCGAGCGCCTGAAGATCCGCTTCAACGAGACCGGCCTCGCCTCGCGCCGGATTGAGCTGGGATCGGACGAGGACGCGATCGAGGCGATGTTCGAGCGCGGCTGGTCCGACGGCCTGCCGCTGGTGCCGCCCACGCAGGAGCGCGTGCTGCGGATGCTGGAAGGCACCGCGCGCGATCCCCAAGAGGTGATCGGCCTTTGCCCGCCGGACCTCGCGCCCGCCACCGTGGAGAAAATCGCGATCAACGCCGTGATGGCCGGCTGCAAGCCCGAATATCTGCCGGTGGTGCTGGCAGCGGTCGAGGCGGTTCTGGACGAAGCGTTCGCCATGCACGGCGTGCTGGCGACCACGATGTATGTCGGGCCGGTGGTGGTGGTGAACGGGCCGATCCGCCAGCGGATCGGGATGAACGCGCGCGGCAATGCGCTTGGCCAGGGTAACCGCGCCAACGCGACGATCGGGCGGGCGCTGCAACTGGTGATCCGCAACGTCGGCGGCGGACGACCGGGCGAGGTGGATCGTGCCACCCTCGGCAATCCCGGCAAATACACCTACTGCTTCGCCGAGGACGAGGAAGGCTCGTGCTGGGAGCCGCTGTCGGTGGAGCGCGGCATCGCGCCCGGCGTTTCCGCCGTGACCGTGTTCGCCGGTTACGGGCTGCAAGGCATCGTCGATCAGAAATCGCGCGCGCCGGAGCAGTTGGCCTGCAGCTTCGCCGCCTCGCTCAACACGTTGCAGAACGTCAAGCTGGCGCCCGGGTGCGATGCGCTGCTGGTGGTCTGCCCGGAGCACGAGCGCACGTTTCGCGCCGCCGGCTGGACCAAGCGGCGGCTCTATGACGAACTCTACCGGTTGTGCGACATCCCCGGCGAAGAGTTGGTCGGCGGCGCGCAGGGCATCGCGGAAGGCGGCCCGGAATTGCTCGCTGGGCGTATGGTCAACAAATTCCGGCCGGGCGGGCTGATGATCGTCCGCGCGGGCGGGGGCGCCGGGATGTTTTCCGGTATCATCGGCGGCTGGGCCGCGAGCGGCGAGCGCGGCAGCAGCCCCGTCACCAAGGAGGTAGAACCATGACCGTGCTGCTCGACCCCACCGCGGAGCGAACCCCCACGATCAGGCCGCGCCTACCCCGGCCGGAGCGGTTGGAAGGGCTGACTGTGGGCATCCTAGACATCTCAAAGCCGCGCGGCGATGTGTTCCTCGACCGGCTCGACGAGCTAGTGAGCGGCCGCGGCATCGTGGTGAAGCGGTACGCCAAGCCGACCATGACCCGGCCGGCGCCCCTCGCGGTGCGCCAGAAGATCGGCGCCGAGGTCGATGTGGCGATCGAGGGGCTGGCCGATTGAGGCTCCTGCACGTCGTGCTGTACGCACGACATGGCTGATCTCGAGAGTCGCGGCATCCCGACCGTCGGGGTGGCGACCACCGAGTTCATCGAGGCCGCTGCGGCGCAAGCGAAGTCGCTCGGCACCGACCCGGCTTACGTGTTTATTCCGCATCCGGTGCAGGACCGGACGGATGCGGAGCTGCGCCAGTTGGCCGACGAGCATGTCGCGGCCATCGTGGCGTTGCTGGTCCGGTCGAGATGAGAGCGAGCGCGGCCGTCAGGCCGCGCGCCGCCGCCGGGAGGCGACGAACGCCCCAATGACGCCCAGTCCGAAAATGCCGATGCTCGCCGGCTCGGCAACCGTGAACAACGCCAGCGGCGGCGGGGTAGCGCCGAAATTTCCCGATTCGGCGGCGGTGAACCCTCGATAGTTACAACTTTTGCTGGCCTTCACCAAAGCGGTGGTGCAGGTCGGGCCGCCGGCATTGCCGCCCATGGCCAGATCGTACGCCGTGAGGAATTTGGCACCGATCCCCAGGAATTGGCTGGTCTGGAGCGTATAGGCTATGGCAACGCTGTGCTGGCTCGTGTTCGCGAAATTCAGAAAATCCGAGGTGAACGTCACGTTGGCATAGGTCGCATCCGAGTTGACCGAAACACTCTGCGAGCCCCCAATACCGGTCATCTCCGCGGTGGTGCCGCCCGGTTGCAACCCGCTCAGGGTCACTGTGAGAAGGTTGGTGAGCTTCTCGGTGGGATGGCCCTTCGGGATGTAGGGGGTCGTCCGCGTAAAAGAGATGGTCACGGACTGGTTGATGTTCTGCGCGTCGAACGTGCTGGCCCCGAGGATCGCGCTGTTCGCCCCGTTCGTCGTCGTCATGGTATAGTTGAGCAAGGCGCTTTGCGGACCCAATAGGGCCCGGTCCATGCCTGGGAAGCCGACGAAGTCGAAGTTGACCGGGTCGTTCGCGACCGTCGCAGTCGTGCTTCCCGTGTAGGCCGGCACGGTGACCGTGACGTTCTTGCCGTTAACCGTGGTTGTGGTTGTGGTCGTGGTGGTCGGCAGGTTCGTGAACTTGACCGAGCCGGTGGTGGTCTGGTCGGAGAAGGTCGCGAACGCTGTCGCGCTCGCCGGCATTGCCCAGGCCGCAGTCCCGGCCAGGACGGTCCCGACCGCAAGCGCACGCCGCAACGTAGACCAGTTCGAGCCAGACAGCGATGTGAGCATCTTGCTCCTCATGGGCATGACCCTATCGGCTGGCGGCTTGGTTTCGGCCGCAGTTCCCGGAACAATACCGAAGGCTAATGGGTGGGGTCAACTGGAGATTGCGAGGAATTCAGGTTCTACGCGCCGCCGTCGGGGGTTCCGGCACGGCTCGGCGTTGACTTCCCTCCGATGCGGCGTATATCTCCGATCTTCCGGCGGACCCTGGCCCAAGGGCCGTCGGATTTTGCTTTGAAAGCGGCGCTGGTGCCCTGGCCGGGGCGCAGCACCGGACCCGGCGGGGCTGGCTGGAACCTCAGGAGTGGCAGAGCGTGGCGCGTATTGCCGGTGTGAATGTTCCGACCAACAAGCGGGTGACAATCGGACTCCGCTATATCTACGGCATCGGTCCCACCAAGGCGGCCCAGATCTGCACCCGACTCGCCATCCCGGACGAGCGGCGGGTCAACCAGCTCTCCGATGAGGAGGTGCTGCGGATCAGGGAGCTGATCGACCGCGAGTTCCGGGTCGAAGGCGATCTTCGCCGCGAAGTGGCGATGAACATCAAGAGGTTGATGGACCTCGGCTGCTATCGCGGCCTGCGTCACCGCCGCGGCTTGCCGGTTCGTGGCCAACGCACCCACACGAATGCCCGCACCCGCAAGGGCAAGGCGGTGCCGATCGCGGGTAAGAAGAAGGTGACAAAATAGCCGGGGAGAAGCCTCGGATCCTAACCGCCCAGCAATAAAGCCGCCCCCGCACCGACGGAACAGGACGAACGACATGGCGAGACCCGCCACTTCCACGCGCCCGCGCCGCAAGGAGCGCAAGAACATCACTGCCGGCGTGGCGCATGTGGCCGCTACCTTTAACAATACGGTGATCACGATCACCGACGCCCAAGGCAACGCTATCGCCTGGTCCTCGTCCGGCAGCCAGGGCTTCAAGGGCAGTCGAAAATCCACCCCTTATGCCGCGCAAGTCGCGGCCGAGGACGCCGGGCGCAAGGCGCGCGAGCACGGGATGGAGACGCTTGAGATCGAGGTGAGCGGCCCTGGCTCGGGGCGGGAGAGCGCGTTGCGCGCCCTCCAGGCGGTCGGCTTCGCGATCACTGCGATCCGCGACATGACCCCGATCCCCCATAACGGCTGCCGCCCGCGCAAGCGCCGGCGCGTCTGAGCGGCACCGGCCCCGCACCGCAGAACGGGGCGAACGGGAAGGGGGAGACCAGCTTGCCGGCCCGGCATGAGCCCGGCGGCACGAAAGGACCATTGCATGAGGCAGAGCGCCGTTATCCAGAGGAACTGGCAATCGCTGATCAAACCGGAGAAGCTCGACGTCGAGCCCGGCGCCGAACCCGCCCGCGTCGCGACCATCGTGGCCGAGCCGCTGGAGCGTGGATTCGGCATGACGCTCGGCAACGCCATTCGCCGCATCCTCCTGTCCTCGTTGCAGGGCGCCGCCGTCACCGCGGTGCAGATCGACGGCGTGCTGCACGAGTTCAGCTCGATCCCCGGCGTGCGCGAGGATGTCACGGACATCGTGCTCAATATCAAGCAGTTGGCGCTGCGGATGCACGGTGAGGGACCGAAGCGCATGACGCTCACCGCCTCCGGCCCAGGCGAGGTGCGCGCCGGGCAGATCCAGGCCGGGCACGACATCGACATCATGAACCAGGAACTGGTGATCTGCACGCTGGACGATGGCGTGAAGCTCGGCATGGAGTTCACGGTCAATCTGGGCAAGGGCTATGTCCCGGCCTCCGCCAACCGGCCGGAAGACGCGCCGATCGGCCTGATACCGGTCGATTCGATCTACTCCCCGGTCCGGCGTGTTTCCTACAAGGTGGAGCCCACCCGCGTCGGCCAGGTGACCGACTATGACAAGCTGCTGCTGACGGTGGAGACCAACGGCGCGGTGACGCCCGAGGATTCCGTGGCCCTGGCCGCGCGCATTCTGCAAGATCAGTTGCAGTTGTTCATCAACTTCGACGAACCCCAGCAGATCCGCGCCGAGGAGCCGCAGGACGACCTGCCGTTCAACCGCAACCTGCTGCGCAAGGTGGACGAGTTGGAGCTGTCAGTGCGCAGCGCCAACTGCCTGAAGAACGACAACATCGTGTACATCGGCGATCTGGTGCAGAAGACCGAGCAGGAGATGCTGCGCACACCGAATTTTGGGCGCAAGTCACTAAACGAAATCAAGGAGGTGCTATCCTCGATGGGGCTGTCGCTTGGCATGACGGTGCCAGGCTGGCCGCCGGAAAACATCGAGGATTTGGCCAAGCGGCTGGAAGAGCCGTTCTGACGCCCGGGGTCAAAGCCCGCGGGTAGCGATGCAGTAGGGAAATCGAACCATGCGCCACGGAGTTGCCGGCCGGAAGCTCGGCGTCACGTCCTCTCATCGGCAGGCCATGTTCCGCAATATGGCCTGCGCCCTGCTCAAGCACGAGCAGATCACCACCACTTTGCCCAAGGCCAAGGAGTTGCGGCCGGTGGCGGAGAAGCTGATCACGCTCGGCAAGCGCGGCGGGCTGCACGCGCGCCGGCTGGCACATGCGCAGCTTCGCGATGACCGGATCATCGATAAGCTGTTCGGCGCCCTGGCCGAGCGCTACCGCGCGCGGCCCGGCGGCTACACCCGAGTGCTGAAGGCGGGGATCCGTTACGGCGACGCCGCCAGCATGGCGGTGATCGAACTGGTCGACCGCGACCCCGTCGCCAAGGGCCAGGACAGCGGGCCGAAGCCCGACACCGAGGGCGCGGAGGACGAGACGCAAGCAGCGGCATAGCTCCGCCCCGCCGCACACGTCATGGTGCTAAATTTGGTGCGCTAGCGCACCACGCGTAGGTGATGGAACTCCGGCCCGCCATGCGCGGTTGCCCTGATGCTCCGCGCTGTTCATGGCGCGGTCAGGGGAGAGTCCGCGCATGTTCCTCCACAAATCGATACTCATCACCGATGTCCGGGTGCAGAATCCGGACCCGACATTCGCCGAGAAGCTGCTGCAACAGTATGGCGGGGCCACAGGCGAATTGACCGCCGCGCTGACCTACTGGACGCAGTCGTTCCACACGACGATCCCGGCCATCCGTGATATGATGCAGGACATCGGCACCGAGGAATTCTCGCATCTCGAGATCATCGCGATGCTGATCGAGCAGCACACGACTCGCGCTTCCCCAAGCCTGCGCGATGCGGCCTATAACAGCACGCTGTTCGCGATCCGCGGCCCTGGGCCTCACCTCGTCGATGACCAGGGAGCGTCGTGGAATGCCGGCTACGTTAACGAGGGCGGCCATGTGGTGCGCGACCTGCGCGCGGACATCGCGGCCGAGGCGGGTGCGCTCAACACCTACGAGACATTGCTGAAGCTCACCGACGACGAAGGCACCCGCAAGGCGCTCAACGTGCTCGGTACGCGCGAGGTGTCGCACGCGCATATGTTCATGGAGGCACTGAAATCGCTGGATGCGTTGGAAGAGCCGCTGTTCGGCGATCTGCAACCTGGTCCTACCGTGAACCTGTACTTCAATCTTTCCTCCGGCCCCGCGGCGGATTGGCGCGGTCCGTGGAACACCGAGCCCGCGTTCCGGTACGTCGCCGACCCGGTGCAGCACCTGGTGGCGCAGCAGGGAGACACTTCTCCGGGTACGAACGAAATGCTCGTCGCCCAGCAACTCTCCGGAGCTCCGGGCTCGACCCAGGCGATGATGGGCGGCAGGGGCCGGGGCGGGCCGCAGCAATATGGCCAGCAGTCCGGCCGTCCGGGCCCGGGCCAACGCTGAGCAGGGAGGGAGCGACTGTCTTGAAGGTCAAGGGTCGAAATGAGCGTCGAAGGGTCGTCCGCGTCGCCCGGGGGTTCAAGGCTGGCGCTGTCGCGCCCCCGCCTTCGGCGGCTTGCGGCCTTGAGCCGCCGGACGCCGCGGACGCAGGTGCGGGGATGCTGTCGACGGTCAGGACTGGGCGTGCGCCCATGTCGCATTGTCGCGCAGGATGGCGTTGAGGGTGGTGAGCAGCTTGCGCATGACGGCGACCAGGGCGAGCCGCGCGGGTTTGCCGGCTTCGGCGGAGCCGTTGGTAGAAGCGGCGCAGCGGCGGATTGCGCCGGATCGCGACCAGACAGGCCATATAGAGCGGCGCGCGCACCGCGACCCGACCGCCTTGGATGCGTCGCTTGCCGCGATAACGGCCGCTATCGCGGTTCATCGGCGCGACGCCCGCCAGAGCCGCGATCTGGTGGCGATCGACGGTGCCGAGTTCCGGCAGTTCGACGATCAGCGTGCGGGCGATGACGTCGCCGATGCCCGGGACGCTCTTGAGCAGGTCCTGCTTGGCGCAGAACACCGGGCTGTCCTCGATCAGCTTGTCGATGGCGCGGTCGATGCGCTCACGCTCGGCCTGCAAGCTGCGCAGGATGGTCTTGAACGAACGCTGCGCGAGCTTGTCGGCGGCTTTGCCGAGGCGCTGCTTCTCGGCGTTGATCATGACCACGAGCTGGCGGCGTCGCGCGAGCAGCTCGCGCAGGCGCAGCGAGAGCGCATCGGGCATCGGCTTCGGCTCGGGCCGGATGGCATCGGCGAAATGGGCGATGACGCCGGCATCGATGGCGTCGGTCTTGGCGAGCCGGCCGATCGCGCCGGCGAATTTGCGCACCTGACGTGGGTTGACGATGGCGACCGGCAGGCCGGCCTCGGCCAGCGCCGCGGCGACGACGCCCTCATAGCCGCCGCTCGCCTCCATGGTGACGAGCTTCGGCCGCAACGGCTGCAAGCGGCTCGCCAGGTCGGCCAGGCCGTCGGGGTCGGTCGTGCAGACGAACCCGGTGCCGTCCGGGCGAACATGCACGTCGACCCGGCCCTTGGAGACGTCGATGCCGACGAAACGGTCGGCGGTGGTCGGCTCATCCATCACCCATCCTCCTCGATGCGGGCTCGGGCCCAGACGACTGTTCGGGCTTACGGACGACCGGCCGGCGCCACACGCTCCCTCGCGGCCTCAAGGACCAGGAACCATTCGGGCTACCGGCCGGGCTCGGCGGGCCAGCGTAGCAACGCCAACCAAGCAATGCCGAGATAGGAGGCGAAGATGCGTGCTTCCCTGAACCGCCGGGCGGTGTTGCAGTCGGGCGCTCTGGCCGCCGGCGCCCTGGCGCTCAGCGGCGGCGCCTGGAGCGGCTCGGCCCAGGCGGGAAACGTTCCCGTTGCCGGAGAAGCGGACCGGCCGATCGCGGGCCGGCTGACGGCTTGGCTTGCGATCGACTTCGACCGTGGCGCCCGGCTGCGCCTCGTGGAGCTTGAAACGACATCCCATACACCGCGTGAGATCGTCGCGGCCCAGCTGCCGGCCGGTTCCGTAATGACGGCCGCGAGCGAGGCCAACTTGACGGCGCTCGCGGCGGTGGCCCAGTCCTGGCGGGTCGCGCCGGCCGACTGCGCCATCGGCCACGGCTGCATCGTTCACCGGCCGAGCGGGCGTTCCGTCCCGTACGGCGTCTGGGCCGACTTCGTGTAGCGGCTCTCCGCCGTCTCTCATGGCCCGGCGTGCTCAATGCCGCGCCATGGGAGCGCCGCGGGGCTGCCGGGGTCGTCGCGGCGTGAACTTGCGCTATCTTGAACCCGTGGCCGGCAAACCGATGAGTACATCCGACGACCTCTTCGAACCGGCGCCCGCGCTTGAACCGACGCGGGGGCCGCGCCCGCTTGCCGACCGGCTGCGCCCGGGCGCGCTCGACGAGGTGGTGGGCCAGGATCACCTTATTGGGCCGGACGGCACGCTGAGCCGGATGCTCGCGCGCGGCTCGCTCGCCTCGCTGATCCTGTGGGGGCCGCCCGGGACCGGCAAGACCACCATCGCGCGCCTGCTCGCGGCCGGCGCGGGACTGCATTTCGTGCAGCTCTCGGCGGTGTTCTCGGGTGTGGCCGACCTCAAACGCGCCTTCGAAGAAGCCGCGCGACGACGCCGGGCGGGGCAGGGGACGCTGCTGTTCGTCGATGAGATCCACCGCTTCAACCGTGCCCAGCAGGACGGATTCCTCCCCGTGGTGGAGGACGGCACCGTCACCCTGATCGGCGCCACCACCGAGAACCCGTCCTTCGCGCTCAACGGCGCGCTGCTGTCGCGCTGCCAGGTGCTGGTGCTGCGGCGCCTTGACGATGCGGCGCTGGAGAAGCTGCTGGAGCGCGCCGAGACCGATCTTGGCGGCTCGCTTGCGCTCACGCCGGATGGCCGCGCCATGCTGCGCGCGATGGCCGACGGTGACGGGCGTTATCTGCTCAACATGGCCGAGCAGATCGCGGCCCTGCCGCCCGAGACCGGCGCGATCGACCCCGCGGCACTCTCCGAGTTGCTGGCGCGCCGGGCCGCGCTCTACGACAAGGATCGCGAGGAGCACTACAATCTCATTTCGGCGCTGCACAAGTCGCTGCGCGGCTCGGACCCGGACGCGGCGCTTTATTGGTTCGCGCGGATGCTGAACGGCGGGGAGGATCCGCGATACATCGCCCGCCGCCTGGTCCGCTTCGCGGCCGAGGATGTCGGCATGGCCGATCCCGCCGCGCTGGCTCAGGGGATCGCGGCCTGGGAAACCTATGAGCGGCTGGGCAGCCCGGAAGGCGAACTGGCGATCGCCCAGCTCGTTGTCTATCTCGGCACCGCGCCGAAATCGAACGCGGTGTACACCGCGTATTCCGCCGCGCGCGCCGCCGCCAAGACCACTGGCAGCCTAATGCCGCCGGCGCACATCCTGAACGCGCCGACGCGGCTGATGAAGGATCTCCGCTACGGCGCGGGCTATGCCTACGATCACGCGGCGGAGGACGCGTTTTCCGGGCAGAATTATTTTCCAGAGGGGATGGAGCGCCAGCAATTCTACCAGCCGCGTGAGCGCGGCTTCGAGCGCGAAATCACCAAGCGGCTGGCCTTCTGGGCGAAGCTGCGGGCCGAGCGCGGGCGCTAGAGTCGGTTCAGTCGAAGCGAGAGCCGGACGCCGACGTCAGGCTTGTTCCTGGGGCGTGGGGCGGCGCGGTCAAGGGGGATTGTGGGCGCAGGGATGCGGGGGGAAATGCGACCTCATCCCAACCCTCTCCCCCGCAACCCGGCGGCGGGAGAGGTGTCGCTATCAGGCTCTCCCGGGAAGCCGCGACAGCACCTCTGTCTTGAGCCGGCGCTTGAGAGAGCCCCGGTAAGCGCCGTCGTTGCGCGCGATATAGTCGCGCACCGCTTCCGAGGCGGGCTGTGGGTGCAGCCCCGCCGACATCCGCGCGGCCGCCGCGACCGCGCGCAGCGTCTCGCCCGGCAAGCGGTTGCGCGCGCCTTTGAGTATATATCCGGCGATGCGCGGCGTCAGGGCCATCCAGGAGGTGCCCCGCTTGCGCTCGATGTAGACCCGGTTGCGCACGAAATGGAACCATCGCCCGCTAGACCAGCGGCAGCGCTGCTCTGGGCTCACCTTATGGCGCACCCCCAGATCGCCACGATAGAGGATGCGCCAGCCATGCGCTATCGCGCGCAGGCAGAAATCGAACTCCTCCCAGCAGAAGAACAACGCCTCGTCGTACTCGCCCGCCTGTTGCCAAGCGGCGCGACGGATCGCGTGACCGGCGCCGACGAACGTGACCGTCTCGAACGTATCGCCCGCCCGTGGCAGGAGGTCACGCGGATATCCCCAAGAGCTGAGATCGTCATCGCCAGTCGCATCGACCAGGATGCGCAACCCGAGCGCGGCCAGCCGCTCGTCCTCCTCGAACGCCGCCACGGCTTGGGCGACCGTGTCGGGACTGTCGAAGACCGCATCGTTGTCGAGCCCAACGATCACCCGGCCGTGGCCCAGTGCCGTGCCCCGGTTGCGTCCGCCGGCGACGCCGAAATTCCCCCTCAGCGAGACGAGCGTCGCTTCCTTGCGCCCTTCAACCAAGCCGGCTAGGCGCTCCAAGGCATCCGGGTGGGAGCCCTGGTCCACGACGAAGATGTGCCGGGAGATGCCCCGCTGGGCCAGCGCCGAGGCAATTGCCGCCTCGGTCTCCTCTACCCGATCCATGGCCAAGATCACGATATCGGCCGCATAGGCGGTGGCCGGCGGCGCGGTGGCACCGGCGACATACCCTGAGACTTTCAGCGCGCGGGGAAGGCGAGCGGGGGGCGGCGGAACGGCCCGCGTGGTCCGGGCGACGATGTCACCAGGTGGGCTGATAGCAGGTGGGCTGATAGCAGGCGGGCTGATGACGTCCGGCGCCGCGATCACGACAGGCACGTCGAGCAGGGCGGCGCCCTCTTCGGTTCTGTCGGTCATCGGCGCCCCGCCGGAGTTGCCGCCAAATAGGCAAGCCGTTTCATTTCCTTGCGGCCCCGGGCGACGGAATCGAGGACGAGGCCGCAACCAACGGCCACCAGCGCGGCCAGGACGAAACCGGTCGCGAGCACCGCCGAGGGCAGGCGCGGGACCAGGCCGGTGCGCAGGAAGTCGAGCACCACTGGCAGGCCGGTCGCGGCCCCGCCGCCGAGCAGGATCAGCCCCGCCAGCGCGAAGAACTGAAGCGGGCGCTCCTCCTTCACCAACAGCACGATCGTGCGCAGGATGCGCAGCCCGTCCGCCCAAGTTCGCAGCTTGGAGGCCGAACCTTCCGATCGGCCGCGATAACGCGTGCGCATCTCGCCGATCGGCATGCAGAGTTCGAGCGCGTGGACGGTAAACTCGGTCTCGGTCTCGAACCCCGCGGCCAGCGCGGGGAACGATTTGACGAAGCGGCGGCTGAACACCCGGTAGCCCGACAGCACGTCGGTCACGCGGTTGCCGAATACCCAGCACACCATTCCGGTCAGAAGAGCGTTGCCGGCCCGGTGGCCGCGCCGGAAGGCACCGAAGCTCGCGCTGTCGCGTGCCGCCGTCACCATGTCGAGCTGACCGTCCAGCAGCATCCGCACGAGGCCCGGCGCGGCGGCGGCGTCATAGGTGTCGTCGCCGTCCACCAGCACGAACACGTCCGCATCCACATCGGCGAACATGCGGCGCACGACATGGCCCTTGCCCTGGAGCCGCTCGGTGCGCACCACGGCGCCGGCGGCGCGGGCCACTTCGGCGGTACGGTCGCGGGAGTTGTTGTCGTAAACGTAGATCGCCGCGTTCGGCAGGCTGGCGCGGAACGCGTCGATCACGCGCGCCACCGCGCTCTCCTCGTTGAAGCACGGGACCAGAACCGCGATCCGCGCCCCGCCCGGGATGGCGGAGAGGGTCGTGGCCGGGGCGATGGCGGCGGGGGCTGGGGGGGGCGGTTGGCCCGAATGCGCGCGGCGCAAGTCGAGAGCGGCGGTCATCGTCGCGGCTCAGTAAGCGTTTTTCATGCTGAGCATCGCGCCCAGCGTGCGAAGCAGAACCGCGATATCGAGCCAGACCGACCAGCGCTCGATGTATTCGAAATCCGCGGCAAGGCGCCGGATCAGCTTTTCCTCCGTGTCCGTCTCGCCGCGCCAACCGCGCACTTGGGCGAGCCCGGTAATGCCCGGCCGAACCCGGTGGCGCGCCGCGTAGCCGCTGACCACCGTTTCGAACGGCCGGCCGGCGGCGCAAGTGCCTGGCGCGTGCGGGCGCGGCCCGACCAGCGACATGTCGCCGCGCAGCACGTTGAACAATTGCGGCAACTCGTCGAACGAGGTGCGGCGGAGGAACGTACCGGCGCGGGTGACCCGCGCGTCGCCGCGCGTCGCCTGGCGGCAGCCGTCGCGCTCCGCCGGGCCGTGATGCATGGTACGGAACTTCAGCATCTGGAAGTCGCGGTTCGCGAGGCCGGTGCGCCGTTGCCGGAACAGCAGCGGGCCTGGACTGTCCCAGCGGATCCAGAGCGCGATCGCGAGCATCAGCGGCGTCAGCAGTCCGAGCACCACCAGGGCGCCTGAGACATCCTCGCTGCGCTTGAGCGCCGCCGCCCAACCGCTGAGCGCAGGCGCGAACCACGAACCGCCACGAGGCGCGGCGCGGCGATGGGTCGACGAGGCCGGCAACTGCCGGCTGCGCGCGAGCGCCAATCCATCCAAGGTCTCAGCACTCGGCTGCAACATCGCCAGGTCGCCCTCCCGATGCTGCCCCGGGTACGATAGTTACGGAGCAGACTTCGCTTGGGCGTTATCGCAGAGAGCCGTCACTAGGCCGTTAATCGGCAACACGGCCGCATGCATCAGCTCGTTTCGTGATAGTTTTCATTGGCGGCAATCAACGGTACACGCATTAGTGTGCGCCGACCGTTCGGGCTGGCTAGGATGACCACGTATCCGTGGGATTGAAGATGAAATGACCTCGGCAGAACCGGCTGCCGCTGATCTTCTGCATGGCGACCTTCGACCACTACATCCTCGCGTGCGCCGCTCGCAGCATGACTGCGATCGTCGCCGCGGTGGCGTTCGATCAGCGCGACGCCCAGGCGGTGCTGTCGCTGGCGTTGGTCCGGCTGGAGAACGCCGATATCGGCATCGCCATCGCGATGCTTGGAACCTTGACCCTTTGGCCCGGCACCCCAAAGGACATCAGACGAAGGTTGCTACGGCGCGGAGGCATAGACATAAGACGCCACAACTCGGCCTTGATTATCCCTCAGAACTCTCGTTGTGTCTCCGGAGTTCCGCCATGAAGCCGTCCCGCTCTTTCCTGCTTCGTTTGGTCGCCACCGCGGCGGTGGCCTGCGCCTTCGCGCTTCCCTTGGCCAGCTCCGCACCGGCCTACGCCGACTGGCACGGCGGCGGCGCCTGGCATGGCGGCGGCTGGCACGGCGGCGGATGGCATGGTGGCGGATGGCATGGCGGATGGGGCTGGCACGGAGGCTTCTGGCGCGGGGGTATCTATATCGGCCCGCCCGCCTACTACGCCCCGCCTCCGGTTTACTACGTGCCGCCGCCGGTCTATTACGCGCCGCCGACCTACTACGCTCCCCCAACCTACTATCCGGGTTACTGATTGCTCGACGGAGTGCACCGGAGCTCAATGAGGTATCTGCCGTTCGCGTTTGCCCGCGGGTCCGAGCTAGCCGGGGCGATTCGGTCCGCGTGCGACGATCCGCGTCGCCGAACCCTCTGCGCCCATTGCGGCGGGCGCGTGCCGATCACCCCGGACATGCCGGAGCAGACCGTGCGTTGCCCGAACTGCTGGCACTGGCAACGCGTGGCCTCGGCGGAGCCGGACGTGCCTTGGCGGCTCTCGGCCAGCTCGGCAGCGGCTTTGCGCCGGACCACCGCGTGGGTGCGGCGGTCTAGCGGGTAATCGGCCCGCTCCGCCCCGAAGAAGGCTCGGCCTCAGCCGAGCCTTTCGCAACGACTACGCAACAGTGCCGCCGCTAACGCGGGCTCAGCACCATCACCATCTGGCGGTTCTCCATGCGCGGCATCTGCTCCACCTTGGAGAGCGTGTCCATCTCTTGGCGGATGCGCTCCAATACTCGGACGCCGATGTCCTGGTGCGCCATTTCCCGGCCGCGGAAGCGGAGGGTGACCTTGACCTTGTCGCCTTCCTCGATGAACGACTTCATGGCGCGCATCTTCACCTGATAATCGTTCTCGTCGATATTTGGGCGGACCTTGATTTCCTTGATTTCGATGACTCGCTGTTTCTTCTTGGCTTCGTTCTTCTTCTTCTGCTGCTCGTATTTGAACTTGCCAAAATCAAGGATCTTCACCACGGGCGGGTCGGCGTTCGGGCTTATTTCCAGCAGATCCAATCCCACTGAATAGGCGCGTTGCAGGGCGTCGCGCGCGCTCATTACCCCCTGCATCTCGCCATCCTGGTCGATCAGCCGCACCTGCGGCACCCGGATCTCCTCATTGACGCGCGGCCCGTCACGCGTGGGCGGGGCAGTCATCGGTCCTCTTGCTATGGTCCTCTCCTATGTCTGTTGGTCCCAACGGGCTGTCGCGCAACCCAGCGTAGTTTGGCCGATCTCCCCAGTGGTAATCAAGCCGCCCGCTGCCCGATCGCGCTCCTGCCGTCAAGGCTTCTTCTTAGATCGGGAGCGGTCGCCTCAGCCGCAAGGCGCGCAACCGCCTCCTCCAACGGGACGACCTCCTGCGCCTCCGCCCCCAGCCGGCGCAGCGCCACCGTGCGCGCCTCCGCCTCCCGCCGGCCGACGACGGCCAGCACCGGGACATGTGCCAGGCTGTGCTCGCGCACCTTGGCGTTGATCTTCTGGTTCGACAGATCGAGTTCCACTGCCAGCCCGGCCGAGGCGAACGCGTCGGCCAGCTCGCGCGCAAAGGCGTCGGCATCCGAAACAATGGTCGCAACCACGACCTGCACCGGGGCGAGCCAGAGCGGGAACCGCCCAGCATAGTGCTCAATCAGGATACCGAGGAATCGCTCGAATGTTCCCAGTACGGCCCGATGCAGCATCACCGGCCGGCGCCGGGCGCCGTCCTCCGCCACGTACTCGGCGTCCAGCAGTTCGGGCAGGACGTAATCGACTTGTAGCGTCCCGCACTGCCACTCCCGCCCAACTGCATCGCGCAGGACGAACTCGAGCTTCGGGCCGTAAAACGCTCCCTCGCCGGGATTAAGCTCGTACTCCACTCCGGCAGTCGCGCAGGCCTCGCGGAGCGCGCTCTCGGCTCGGTCCCAAGTCTCGTCTGAGCCAGCCCGCAGCGCCGGACGGTCGGCGAACTTCACTCGCACGTTGGCGAAGCCAAAATCGCGATACACCGATGATAGCAAGTCGACGAAGCGCGCCGTCTCGGCCGCGATCTGCCCCTCGGTACAGAATATGTGCGCATCGTCCTGCACGAAGGCGCGTACTCGCATCAGGCCGTGCAGCGCCCCCGAGGGTTCGTAGCGATGGCAGGAGCCGAACTCCGCCAATCGCAACGGCAGCTCGCGATAGGAGCGGATGCCCTGCCGAAAGATAAGGACGTGGCAGGGGCAGCTCATAGGCTTGAGCGCCAGCATCTTTTCCTCGTCCTCCACACGGGCGATGAACATGTGTTCGCGAAACTTCTCCCAGTGCCCTGATTGTTCCCAAAGCGAGCGATCAACGAGCTGGGGCGTGCGCACCTCCTGATAGCCCGCTGCATCAAGCCGACGGCGCATGTAGGCCTCTGCTGTGCGATAGAGACGCCATCCGTTCGGGTGCCAGAACACGCTGCCGGCGGCCTCCTCTTGGAAATGGAACAGGTCCATCTCCTTGCCGATACGGCGGTGATCGCGGCGCTCCGCCTCCTCCAGCCGGTGCAAATAGGCATCCAATTCCCGCTGGTCGCGCCAAGCGGTGCCGTAGATGCGGCTCAGCATCGCGTTGCGGTGATCGCCCCGCCAGTAGGCGCCGGCCACCTTCATCAGCCGGAAGGCCGAGCCGACATCGGCGGTCGAGCGCATGTGCGGGCCACGGCAAAGATCGACCCAATCGCCTTGAGAGTAGAGCGAGATCGTTTCGTCGCGCGGCAAATCCTGGATGATCTCGGCCTTGTACCTCTCACCCTTCTCCTGGAAGAAGCGGATCGCCTCCTCGCGATCGACCACTTCGCGTCGGAACGAGGCGCCGCGAGCGACGATCTCGCGCATCTTCGCCTCGATCGCGGGGAAGTCGTCCGGCGTGAACGGCTCGTTGCGCGCAAAATCATAATAGAACCCGTCGGCGATCGGCGGGCCGATCGTGACCTGGGTGCCGGGATAGAGCGACTGCACCGCCTCGGCCAGCACATGGGCGCAGTCGTGGCGGATGAGTTCCAGAGCCTCGGGATCGCGGCGCGTGACGAACACGATCGCCGCATCGCGATCTATTTCGGTTGCGAGATCGACCAGCTTGCCGTTGAGCTTCATGGCCAGCGCAGCACGCGCCAGGCCCGGGCCGATCGCTGCCGCCAGCTCGGTACCCGTCATCGGCCCCTCGAAACGACGCACGGACTGGTCGGGCAGGGTGATGGCGGGCATGGGCCGGAGGCTCCTGGATGTACGGCGTCGGTTCTATGGCGTCAGCCATGCCCCGCCGCAACCCCGGCGGGCGCGGGTCCGCCTAGTAACTCGCGGTAAACCGCAAGCGTGGCCTCCTGCATGGCGCGCGTGGTGCAACGTCCCAGCACAGCCGCGCGCGCATGCGTGCCGACGGCACGCCGCTCGGGCTCAGGCAGGGCGAGCACGCGGTCGATCGCAGCGGCGAGCGCCGCGGGGTCTCCCGGCGGCACGCGCCAGCCGGTAACGCCGTGCTCCACCATCTCCACCGGGCCGCCGAGATCCGACGCGATCACCGGCCGTTCCATCGCCTGCGCCTCGATCACTACCCGGCCGAACGCCTCGGGCTCGGTGGAGGCGTGGACGACCACGTCGGCCAGCAGCAGCGCCGCCGGCATGTCGTCGCACTCGCCGGGAAGCCGCACGCGGGCGGCAACGCCGCGGGCGGCCGCGAGCCGGCGTAGGCTCTCCGTGTAGCGCGCGCGCCCTTGGTCGGAGCCCACCAGCACGCAATGAACGTCGCCCGTCCGGAGTCGCGCCACCGCCTCGATCAGTACCTTTTGCCCTTTCCAGCCGGTGAGCCGGCCCGGCATCAGCACCACGGGCGTGCCGGCCGGCAGCATCCAGGCGCGCGCCAGCCGGGCAACACGGTCAGGCACGACCGAGGCCGGATCGAACCGCGCGGGGTCGATCCCGCGCGGGATCACCCGGATGCGGGCCGGAACGACCCCGTGTCGGGAGCCGATCAGACCGGCAACGAAGTGGCTGGCGGCGATCACCCGCTCGCCGCGCGCCATCACGGAGTTATAAAGCCGCTTGAACGGCAGGTCTTCGCCATATGCGCCATGATACGTGGTGACGAAATGGGCCCCAGTGCGCCTCGCGGCGAGCAAGGCCGACCACGCGGGCGCTCGCGAACGCGCGTGTATGATCGCCACCTGCTCGGCGCGGATGAGCGCCGCGAGCCGGCTGGCGTTGCGCAGGATAGCCCCCGGATTCTTCGTCGCGAGCGGCAGCGCGATGTGCCGTCCACCGACACGCTCGACATCGCGGACCATTCGGCCGCCCGCGCTCGCCACCAGCGCGGTCCAACCCTCTCGGGCCAGCGCCTCGGCGATCTCGACCGTCCCGCGCTCGACGCCGCCGGTATCCAGCAAAGGCAGGACTTGGAGGACTGCGGGTGGCGCTATCATAACCGCCGTATATCGCGCACTTGCCGGGAATGGCTTCACAGGTGCATTTTGATCCGTGCATAAAGACTCGTGGAATGCCCATGCGCACGCCGCTCTACGATCCGAACGCCCGCCGCAAGACTGTGAGCATCACGATCAACACCGACCTCGCATCCAAGGCGAGTGAGGCGGGCATCAACATCTCCCGCACGGCCGAGGAGGCGATTGCAAAGGCATTCACCGAAGTCGAACGGGAAAGGATCAAGACCGAGTTGCATGACGCGATGAAGCGAGTGGATGCATACGTCGCTATCCACGGCAAGCCATTCGACGACTGGACCAGCGACGAGGCTCCGCCCGACGATGCCGACGATGCCGACGATGCAGCATGAGCTATATCCGAATCCTAGCGACGTGGGCGTAAGGCATTTCCATTCGTCGTCGTGATGCAGGCCGACATCGCGGAGGGCGCAACGCGGCTCGTCGCCCCAGTTGGACAGAACGTGCCGCCGCTCGCCGGACCGGCCAATCGTGCCTTGCCGCTCGTGCGCCACGATGGGCGCGATCTCCTGGTGGTGCTCCCGTTGATCGGCACGGTTATCAAAGCACATGTCCGCAAACCTGTCGGATCGCTGCGCGCATACCGCGACGATCTCACGCGGGCACTCGATTGGCTGTTCCTCGGCATCTGAATGGCCCCACCTCCCACCGGAATGGACAATGCCACCTGAGCACCGGCTCGACCGCGGCGACGGCATCGCCCTCGCCTATGACAAGGCCGAGGGCCGTGCCCCCGTTGTCGTCTTCCTGCCCGGCTTCCGCAGCGACATGACCGGCGATAAGGCCACTCACCTCGCCCAGTTCTGCGCGACGCGTGGCCAGGCCATGCTGCGGCTCGACTACTCGGGGCACGGGGCGAGCGGCGGGCGGTTCGAGGACGGCACGATCGGACTCTGGACCGAGGACGCGCTCGCCGCGATCGACCACCTCACCCGAGGTCCGCTGGTGCTGGTCGGCTCGTCGATGGGCGGCTGGATCGCGCTGCTCGCCGCACGCGCGCGGCGCGACCGGATCGCCGGGCTCGTCGGAATCGCCGCCGCCCCCGACTTCACCGAGACCTTGATGTGGCAGGCGATGGCGCCCGCCGAGCGCGACACCCTGCTGCACGACGGCGTGCTGTATATCCCGAGCCAGTACGGCGACCCCTACCCCATCACCCGCAAGCTGATCGAGGATGGCCGCCGGCACCTGCTGCTCCGCGCACCGATTCCGCTCGACTGCCCGGTGCGGCTGCTGCACGGACAGCGTGACCCCGACGTGCCCTGGGAGACGGCGCTCCGCATCGCCGAGCGGCTCACCGGCCCCGATGTGCATGTGACTTTGGTGAAGGACGGCGACCACCGGCTGTCCCGGCCGCAAGACCTGGCCTTGCTAGAGCGAACTCTCACCCCTCTCCTCGTTCAGAATGGCGCGTAGCCCCTCCCGATAGCTGGGATAGCGCCAGGAGAGGCCGAGCGCCGCCCGGGTCGCGCGGCTGCTCACCTTCCGATCCTCCGCCCAGAACGAGCGGGCCATCGGGCTCATGGCCGCCCACGCCTCCCCGAACGGAACGGCTGGGGGTGCGGGCAGGCCGAGCAGGCGCGCCGCCTCCTCGATCACCGCCGCGCTCTCGGCCGGCTCGTCGTCGGCCAGGTTGAACACACGCAGCCCCGGACCCCGCACTTTCGCCATGGCAGCCAATACGGCGCGCGCGATGTCGTCGCGATGGATGCGGCTAAAGGCGTGGCCAGGCTTGACCACGCGGCGCGCGCGCCCTGCACGCAGCTCATCGAAGGCCGAACGGCCGGGTCCATAGATTCCCGCCACTCGGAACAGGGCGACGGCGCGGCAGTCGGCCATTCGCGCCCACTCGGCTTCGGCGGTCACGCGCCGTCGCGTCCGCTCGGAGCCCGGCGCGGTCATCGCCTGCTCATCCACCCACCCGCCGGCACGGTCGCCATACACCCCAGTGGTGGAGAGATAGCCGACCCAGCCGAGCATCGGGGCAGCTTCGACCTGCTGCCGCGCAAGCGTCAGCATGGGATCGCCCTCGGCGCCGGGCGGCGCGGTCACCAGGAGGTGCGTCGCCGCACCGAGCACGACACCGATATCGCCGGGCGCGACACGGGTGATGCCATCCTCGGGCAGCAAGGCGGTTCCGCGCGCGGTACCGGTCACGGCGCATCCCGCCCGCAGCGCCGCGCGGGCAACTGCTGTGCCGGTGTAGCCGAGCCCGAAAACCAGCAGGTGCGGCACCGCTCATCCTCCAGGCGGGAGAGTACATGACAAGGGGCCGGAGACCCGGCCCCCTATCGTCGTTCGGCTGAGCAGCTACAGCGCCTTCGCGATGTGAAATTAAGCCGCTTTGGCGGTGCTTGTCTCCACGTCGTTGGCGATCTGCGCCTGCGCCTGCGCCTGCGTCTGCGGCGCTGCCGAGCCGATCGCGATGCGGCGCGGCTTCAACGCCTCGGGCACCACGCGCTTCACCGTAACATGCAACAGGCCGTTCTGGAGTTCGGCACCCTCGACCACGATATGGTCGGCGAGCACGAATCGGCGCTCAAAAGCGCGCCCAGCGATGCCACGATACAAAGTCTCGGACTTCGGCGCGTTCTGATTCACCCGGCCGGAAACGACCAGGGTGTTCTCCTTCACGACCACCTCAAGATCTTCGGGCCGGAAACCGGCAACCGCCATCGTGAGGCGGTAAGTATCCTCGCCAGTCTTCTCGATATTGTAAGGCGGGTAGGTCGGACCGTCTGCGGTCGCGGCGGCGCTATCCATCAATCGGGCGAGCCGATCGAAACCGATCGCGGTACGAAACAAAGGGGCAAAGTCGAGTGTCGTCACGAAAACCTCCTGCTACAGCAAGGTTGCCAATCGGAGCCTCCCGTTGGGCAGGCCCTGTCCAGTCCCCGGAGCCCCGTATGGGCGCCCCGGACACGCAAGATTTAGCGAGCGCGGACGCCGTTTCAACCCCGCCGGCCGGCAGCCGGCCGCTACTTCTTGATCCCCAAGCCGGCGAATTTCTTGTTGAATTTCGCCACCTGCCCACCCGTGTCGATGATGCGCTGCTGGCCGGTCCAGGCGGGGTGGGACTTGGAATCGATATCGAGACGTAGCGAATCGCCGGGCTTGCCGTAGCACGACCGGGTCTTGAACTGCGTGCCGTCGGTCATGACGACATTGATCTCGTGATAGTCGGGATGGATGCCGGACTTCATTATGGCGCTGCTCCTGATGGCGCGACCGATGCCGACCGGCCCCGCGAGGCCGTGCCTATACCGCCCCCCGCGACATGGTGGAAGCCGCAAGAGCCGGCGCGGCGCCGAGCCAGCCTTGAGCCGCGCCGCGCGGGCGGGCGGGCTCAGCGTCGGGGCGCTTGACGCTGCTCCGCGGCGCGCTGGGCATAGTCGCGGAACATCTGGTCCGCCGTTTGCCGCTGCTGGGGAGAGAGCTGGCTGTAAAGGGCATCGAAGGCGGATGACAGGCGCTCCATGTCTCTCGCCTGCTGGCGCTGGATGTTGGCGAAAGATCTGAGGTTCTGTGCCGCGTTCATGTTCGGCACCGACTCCGCCCGCTGTCGGTATGTTTGATCGGCTTGGGTGGCATTCTGCATCGAGACCTGAGCGAACTGATCCCAGGCGGATCGCTCGTTCGGCGTGATGTTCAGGCGCTCTTGCATGCTCGACAGGCGCTGCTGGGCCATCTGCTGGATCGTCATGGGCGGGCCGTGGTCGGCGCCGGAGTTGTTGTTTTGGGCGAATGCCGGAACGCCAAAGACGCCAGCGAGCAGGCCCGATAGCAGCAGAACGGGAAGTGAGCGGGCGGTAGGGGACCGTTTCATGTGTGACCTCTCCGTGGTGGCAGGGGACTATACGCGGCTGAACATGGCGTGCTCAGCGCGCCGAAATCTGAGGTCGCGTCTCGACGCGCTCCGCATAACTTCGGAACATCTGGTCTGCTATCTGGCGCTGCCGCGGCGCAAGCTGGCTGTAGAGTTCCGAAAGACTGGGCACGAGGCTTTGCAATTGCTTTGCTTGGTCCGTCTGCTTATCGGCGAATAGTTGCAGCGTCTGCACCGCATCCATGGTCCGAAGCCGCGCCGCCTGTTCGCTGTTTTCCTGGTCGAGCTTGACGGCAACCTGCATGGACATCCGAGCGAACCGGTCCCATGCCGGCTCTTGGCCGCGCGTGATGTTCAGCCGGTCATGCATTATTGCCAAACGCTGGCGGAACATCCGTTCGGCCGTGGGTTCGTGAGTTTGCGCGACAGCGGCCGTGGCGGCACCGCCCGCCAACAGTCCCGCCAGCAGCAGAGTGGAAGCGGCACGCGAAACCGAACGTATCATTCTATTCTCTCCATGAACGAGGGGGCCGCCGGCATCATAGGCGCGCCCACTGTATTGGGAGGCAGCCCGGGTCGCGCAACGCCTTGGCCGCGCGCAGGGGCCGGGCCGGGTCGCGAGCAGCGCACGCGCGAGCACGTGACGGGCTGGAACAGCAGCGGCGTCGGCATGGCACTCCCCTGGTTGCGACGAGACGGACGGGCCCTTAGCGTCGCTCCGCGCGGGCATAACGCGCGGGAGGTGAGACGATGCGACTGGAAGGCAAGATCGCGATCATCACAGGCGCGGCAAGCGGCTTCGGCGAGGGCATTGCCCGTCGCTTCGCCGACGAGGGGGCCCGGGTAACGGTGGCGGACATGAATCAGGCGGGGGCGGAGCGGGTCGCCGGCGAGATCGGCGGCAGTGCAATCGCGGTCAGCGGTGATGTGAGCCTAGGCCCTGATGTCCAGAGAATTGTCGATGCGACCCTCGAGGCCTTCGGCGGCCTGGACATTGTAGTGAACAATGCCGGAACGACGCATCGCAACCGGCCGATGCTGGAGGTGGACGAGGCGACGTTTGACCGCGTGTACGCGGTGAACGTGAAATCGATCTACTGGATGGCCCAAGCGGCCGTGCCAGTGCTTCGCCGGGCGCGCGACGACGGCCGGCGCGGCGGCTCGATCATCAACATTGGCAGCACCGCCGGGATCAGCCCTCGCCCGGGCCTAGTCTGGTACAACGGCAGCAAGGGCGCGGTGAACATTATTACCCAGGCAATGGCGCTGGAACTGGCACCCGAAAACATCCGGGTGAACTCGATTTGCCCGGTGATCGGCGCCACCGGGTTGCTCACGGAGTTCATGGGGGGCCCGGACACGCCCGAGACGCGCGAGCGGTTCCTAGCCACGATCCCGCTCGGCCGCATGAGCACCCCGGCCGACATCGCCAATGTTTGTGTCTGGCTCGCCGAGGACACTTCGGATTTCATCACCGGCATTCTGGTGCCGGTGGATGGCGGGCGAACTGCCTAGCGGAACAGGGCGCGGAAACACTGGGAGTGAACGTCCTCTCCATTCAGTCCTGGGTCGCCTACGGGCATGTCGGCAACGCAAGCGCGGTCTTTCCCCTCCAGCGGCTCGGCGTCGAGGTTTGGGCGGTCAACACCGTCCAGTTTTCCAACCACACCGGCTATGGGCATTGGACAGGCCAAGTGCTTACCGGCGAGGCGATCCGCGCACTGATCGACGGGATCGAGGCGCGCGGCGTGCTGGACGGCTGCGACGCGGTGCTGTCGGGATACATAGGGGACGTGGGCATCGGCGACGCGATCCTGCACGCGCTCGCTAGGGTGAGAGCAGCCAACCCACGCGCGCTCTACTGCTGCGACCCGGTGATCGGCGACGATCCCGGCGGGGTTTATGTTCGACCGGGGGTCGCCAAATTCCTGTGCGAGCACGCTTTGCCGCAAGCTGACATCGCCACGCCAAACCGCTTCGAGCTGGAGCTGCTCACCGGCATTTCCTGCGCGACCTTGGATGGGGCGAAGGCCGCGTGCGCGCGCCTGGCCGGGCGGATGCACGGCGTTGGTCCACGCACGGTGCTGCTGACCAGCCTTCGGACGGAGGCGACGCCCGCCGGCTCCATCGACATGCTGACCGCAGAACGCGATGCCTTCCATCTCCTGCGTACGCCTCTGCTCCCCGTCGAGGTCAACGGCGCCGGCGACGCGCTCGCGGCACTGTTCCTTTATCATCGCCTTGCCACCAACAGCGCGGCGTCGGCGCTCGAGCGGGCCGGTTCGTCGATCCACGGCCTGCTCCGCCGGACTGCCGCATCTGGGTCGCGCGAGATCCTGACCGTAGCCGCTCAGGATGAGTTCGTGTCACCCAGCACCCGCTTTGTCGCGACCGCGTGCTGACGCTGGATCGCCCCCACGATGGATGGGAGGGGCTAGCTCCGCCGGCCCAACCGCGTAAGGTGCACACATACAAGGCAAATAGCCGCTGCCGCGAAGCGACGCGCCCGGGAGGGGGAACATGAAAATCGGATTCATCGGCTTGGGCATCATGGGCCGCCCGATGGCGCTCAACCTAAAAAGGGGCGGCCACGAGCTGGTGGTTCCAGAGCGCAGAAGCCTGACCGATGATGTCCGCGCCGCCGCCGAGGTCCGGCCTGACCCCAAATCGATCGCCGGCCAGGCGGAGGTGCTGGTGCTGATGCTGCCCGACACGCCGGATGTCGGAGCGGTGCTGTTCGGCGAGAACGGTGCCGCCGAGGGGCTGCGGAAGGGCGCGCTGGTGATCGACATGTCATCGATCAGCCCGATCGCGACCAAGGAGTTTGCCCGTAAGATCAATGATAAAGGCTGCGACTACCTGGATGCGCCGGTCTCCGGTGGAGAGGTAGGCGCGCAGCAAGGCACGCTCACTATCATGGTAGGCGGCCCGAAAGCCGCCTTTGCCCGGGCGAAGCCACTGTTCGAGTTGCTGGCCAAGAACATCACCCACGTCGGCGCCGAGAACGGCACCGGACAGACCTGCAAGGTCGCCAACCAGATCATCGTCGCGCTGAAGCTCCCGGCGGTGGCCGAGGCTTTGGTCTTCGCCGCCAAGGCTGGAGCGGACCCGGCCAAGGTGCGTGCCGCGATCAGCGGTGGTTTCGCCGCCTCCCGCGCGCTTGAGTTGCACGGGGAGCGGATGAGCAAGGGCACATTCGACCCTGGGTTCCGCGTCCGGCTGCATCAGAAAGACCTCAATCGCGCCTTGTCGTCGGCCCGCGCGCTGGACCTCTCGCAACCCAGCACCGCCATCGTCCAACAGATGTTCGCCGATCGCGCGGCCTATGGCGGGGCTGACCTCGATCGTTCGGCGCTGATCGAGGCAGTCGAGGGTATGGCAAATTTCTCCATTCGCCGCGGCAGCTAGAACGCGCGATTCTTCTCATGGCCCGCGATCAGGGGTTGCATTGGGAGGGAGGGCCGCCATAGGTTTCGCGACCGTTTGCGATTCCGACGGTTCTGAGATTCCAAGCAACAACGAACAGACTAAGTAGGCGAACCGCTGCGATGTCGATGCGCTTCACGGAGATCGGCCAGCAATTGCGCGCCTACCGGCTCGAATCCGGCCTGCGCGCGGAGGAGATCGCGGCGCGGCTCGGGGTGTCGCGGGCGGCGCTCTACCGCTACGAGAAGGGCGAGGTCATCAAGCTTGACACGATCAAGCGCCTTGCCGAGCTGCTCAACCTCTCGCCGCTGACCCTGCTCGGGATCGGGGTCGAGTACTACAATCGTCCGATCGCGTATTTCGAGCGGCTCCGCCAAATCGAGGAAACGGCCGACCAGGTGCTGGAGGTGTTCGGCCCGATCTGCGACCTCACCACCTCCGAGAGCTACGACCAGGTCTTGACCGAAGCCTTCCATGAGGTCGCCGAGCAATCAGGTGCCGACCGGCCGGCGTTGCACAGCCTGGGCGAGCAGGTTCTTGGCATGTTGCACGCCCGCAAGCGCATGTATTCCATGCGGCGGCCCGGCATCATCTGCATGGTCTCGCTCTCGGCGGTGCGTCGTCTACTAGAGCTTGGCGTTGCCGGCGGTGTCGCGGTTTCCGAGCAGACGCGTCGGCGGTGTCGCCAGGTGGCCGAAGCCGAGGTGGAGCACATGGCCGCGCTGATGGAGACGGAACCGATGGGCCTACAATTCGGCCTGCTTGCCGGCGCGGAACCCACCTCGTTCTTCAAGGTCCTGCGGGCGCGGGACCGGGTCAGCCTTGTGATCAACCCGTTCCACGCCGACACCCATCCGGGCCGGCAGACCGGCGTGGTGATGGTCACTGGCGCCGACGAGGCGGTTGCGGCGCATCAGCGGGTGGCTGAGGCGAGTTGGCGGGATGCGCTCAAGGGTCCGGCTGGCGCCGCCCGGCTGCGCCAACTTCTCGGTGCCGCCGTCGTAAGCTGACGTGGCGGTCTTGGGGTGGGCGCGCCGGCGCATCCGTCCTATGCTCGCTCGATGCTCGCCCGCCCGCCGCATTCACAATTGCCGGCCGACCCCGATGTCGAACTCCAGTCCGAGCAGCGCGTGTGGAACGGGCGCTTCCCGCTGGACGTGGTCCGGTTCCGCCATCGCCGGTTCGACGGCGCTCTCTCCGAAACCCGGACCTGGGAATTATGGCGGCGCGGCCGTGCCGCGGCGTTGCTGCCGTACGACCCGGGCCGTGACGTGGTGGTGCTGATCGAGCAGTTCCGATTGCCCGCGCTTGCCGCCGGGATCGACCCGGTGCTGATCGAGGTGCCGGCCGGGCTCTGCGACGTGGGGGAAACCCCAGAACAGACAGTGCGCCGCGAGACGCAGGAGGAGATCGGCGTCGCCCCCGCCCGGCTGGCCCATATCGCCGACATTCTGCTCACCCCGGGCGGCTCGGACGAGTTCTGCACCTTGTTCGCAGGCGAAGTAGCCGCGCCCGCGGCGGGGCCGAACGGGGTGGTCGGCTACGCCGGCCGGGCGAGCGAGCAGGAGAACATTCGGGTACGGATCTGGCCGGCGGCGATGGCGATCGAGGCGGCGCTCGCCGGGCAGGTGCCCAATTCCGTCGCGGCGGTCGCGCTCCTGTGGCTGAACGCCCGGCGCGAGCATCTGCGGGCGGAATGGGGGTGGGCATGACCGAGCGGCTATTCCTGGAAGATTCGTGTGGGGTCTCAATGACTGCCATCGCCCTGTCCAGCGGGCCCGAGGGGATCGTGCTGGACCGAACGGTGTTCTATGCCCGCTCCGGTGGTCAGCCGGGCGATTGCGGCGTGCTGCGATGGGCCGGTGGGGAGACGGCGATCATCGACGCCCTGAAGGGTGAGGGAGAAACGATCCGGCATCTCCCGGCGCCCGGCGCAGCCCTGCCGCCGGCGGGCGTCGCGGTCGAAGGCGAGATCGAGTGGGCGCGGCGGCATCGGCTGATGCGGGCGCACACCTCGCTTCATTTGCTGTGCAGCTTGATCAAGGGCGCGGCCGTGACCGGAGGCTCGGTCGGCACCGACCGCTCGCGCCTCGATTTCGACCTCCCGGCGCCCCCGGCCAAGGACGAACTTCAGGAGCGGCTCAACTCGCTGATCGAGGCCAACTATCCGGTGAGCGCGGAGTCGGTCGACGAGGTCGTGCTGGACACCGATCCGGGCCTGGTGCGCACGCTTTCGGTGAAGCCCCCGCGGGGCACCGGTCGGCTGCGCCTGGTGCGGATCGGATATGGTGGCGCGCCGCCGATCGATCTTCAGCCGTGCGGCGGGACGCACGTGCGCTCCACCGCCGAGATCGGCCCGGTTCAGGTGCTGAAGATCGAGAGCAAGGGCAGGCAGAACCGCCGGATCATCGTTGCGCCCCGGGATTAGGCCGAAGGACTTAAGGCATCACTGCTCATCGGCCGATGCCGGCCAGCAGAAAGCGGGCCAGCGCGTTCCCAACGCACGCCTGCAATGTCGCGGCGGTGGCCTGCTGGTGCGGCGGTTCCGCGCTCTCGAGGTCGATGCCGCCACTCTCCTCCCAGCTCTCCATCAGCTCGAAACGCGGGAACAACACGATGCCGGGAAGTTCTGCGGTCAGCGCCAGCGCCTGTTCATAGGGATCGAGATTGACGCTGGCGCGCAGCAGCCGGCTGAACTGAGGGTCGATCAGCACCAAATCCCCGCCATTGGCCTCGACCAGCCGCGCACCCGCTTCCAAGGCGTCGCGCAGCTCATCAGGGCTGAGCCCGTGGACCGCATCGACGGTGCCGGTCTGCCAGAGCACCAGCGGATAATGGCGCTGCTTGAGCGCGGCGGCGATCAGCGGCACCATTTCGGGTGCGGTCAGGCCACGGCCGCCGCGCACGGTCAGGCGGAAGATAACCCTGGACAGCGCCGCGTGCAGCGCCTCGATCGCGCGGCGAGGGTAGCCGGCACGGGCGCCGCCCTCGGCGGTGCTGGCCGAGCCAACCGCCAGCACATCCACCGGGCCGCCGGCCTGAACCGCCTTGGCGAACTGTTCCAGTGGTTCGTCGGGGATCAGGCGCCCGGCGTCGATCGGGCATGGGTTAGGCGCGCACCACGCCGCTGCCGGCGGGGACAGGAGCAGGCCGATCGAAAGCAGCACCGCCAACCGGGGCATGATGCGTTTGCGTATCATCGGTTCGGCGCTCCGGCAAGCGTCCGGGCTGCCCGCTTCCTGGCTTGACGCGGCCGTGCTGGGCGTACCATGCCGCGAGCGCCCCGACCAAAACCAGGGCGCAGGCGCCGCCGCCATTCACCACGAACTGCATCAGCGCGTCGTCGTTGAACTCCAGGCCAAGCCGGCCGAAGAAGCCGATGAAGATCCCCCAGCAGAACACCGGCAACGAGTGCTGCCCGATCAGCACGAGCGGCGCGGCCAGGCGCGAGCGCAGCCAGCCGGCGTCGATCGGCACAAGCCGCACCACCAGCCACAGCAGTGCGAAGATCGACAGCAGCCGCAGCGGATCGAGCATGGTCTTGTCGATCGTGAGCAAGGCCTCGGCTATCGGCAGCGGCGCATCGGCCAAAATGCCCGGATGGTTCCCGAGCACATAGATCACCGCGATCCCGAAGGCCACGACCAGCGCCGCCAGCACGTCCAACAGCCGCTTCGGCCCGGGAACGCGTATCGGGTGGTAGGCCAGAATGGCGCCGATCATGAACAGCAGTTGCCAGGTCAGCGGATCGAAGAACCAACCGCCCCCAGTCCAGGAGGGAAGATTGAGGGCGAAGGCACGGGCAATGACATAAAGCGCGACCGACAGCCCGGCCAGCAGCTTCGGCCGACGCAACAACGGCAGGGCTACCGCGAAGATCAGCAGCAGCACGACATAGAGAGGAAGAATATTCAACAAACTCGGCTGGTAACGCAGCGTCAGCGCCTCGAACAATGCTCGGTAGGGTGCGTCGCCCAGCACGTCGAGGTTGCTCTCGCCGAGATAGTTCGCACGCGCCAGCACCGCCGCCGAGTAGCCGACCTGGGCACTGAACACCACGAACAGGAAGATATGGGCGATATAAAGCGTCCATGCCCGCTTGATCGCGTCAGCGGCGGCGTGCAGGTAGCCCGAGCGGCGCATCGTGCCGCCATAGGCAAGGCCGGAGCCAAACCCGGCGAGCAGCACGAAGATCTCGGTCGCGTCGCAGAGCGCCCAGTTGCGCAGGCTGTAGCCGCCCAGCACGTTGCCAGGGATGTGGTCGGTGTAGATCCACCAGAGCGCCAGGCCCCGGAAGAAATCCACCCGCAGGTCGCGGTTGCTGCTGCGGATCAGCGTCATGCACGCCCCCCTGTCGCGGCACATCAGAACCGGCCGGACGCGGCCCAGTTCCCCCCGTGACGTGACAGCTTCTCCTGCTACCTTTGTGGGATTGTCCGCTCGGATCCGACCGTTCGATCGGGAATCGGGGCGCGGCAGTCCGCTTGGCGCTCACGCGCCTGTGCAGAGGTGCGCCATCAAGTGACCGGACGCAAGTAACAAAGAGCAAGCAATTAGCCGAGGGCACGGCAAACCTGCTCCATGTCGCTGGCGGCGGGAGATGCGGGATAGCGGGTCAGGAGCAAAGCTTGTCGGCGGATCGCGTCGCGCACTCGTTCGTCGCGCCGGACGATGCCGGCCAGCGCCGGGGCCGAGCCGAGGAACGCCTGGCAGGCGCGGCGCAAGGTAGCGTAGGTCCGTTCTCCCGTAGCGCGCGAGGACGCCTGGTTAACGATGACGCGGGCATCCCCGGCCGGATGATCCGCGCGATGCAGCTTCAGCACCGCATACGCGTCGGTGAGGCTGGTAGGCTCCTCGGTCGCGAGCACCAGCAGCGTGTCAGCGAACGCCGCCATCCGCCGGACGGCGTGCTCTAATCCGGCACCCAGGTCGAGCAAAACCGAATCGTAGCGCGCGGCCGCGAGACGGAGTTCGGCAAGCAAGCGATCAAGGGAAGTGGCGTCGAGACCGGCCAACCCGCCGGACCCCGAGCGCCCGGCCAGGATATCGAACCCGCCTTCGGCGTGGTGCATGACGCACCCGGCGAGCGTCGCCTGGCCGGCCAGTAGCGCGGCGAGGTCGCGCTCGGGGGTCAGGCCGAGTTGGATATCCACGTTGGCCAGCCCTAGATCGCCGTCGAACAGGAGCGCGCTCCGCCCCTGCCGGGCGAGCGCGTGGGCGAGCGTGATGGCGAGCCAGGTCTTCCCAACCCCGCCTTTACCGGAGGCGACGGCGATCAGGCGGCCGCCCGGGCTGGTTTGGGTGGTCTCGGTCATTTGGGTGATCCCGGCAGGGCGGCTTGAGCGGTGTTGGCAAGACGAGCCGCGAGGAAGGCAGGCGTCAGCGGAACGAGGCCATCGGAGGCACCGGGGCCGATCCCCGCCCCAGCCAGAGACAGCCGGCCCGCGTGTGCCGCGGCGAGCACGCTGCCGAGCCGGCGCGCCTGATCCAACCGCGTGGCGACCATGTACGCGGCGCCGGCTTGGGCGTAGCCCGAGGCGAGGTCGGCCGCCTCCGCCGGGTGCATCCCGCCCGGTAGGACTAGGGCGACGACGGCATCGGCGGCGTGGGCGAAGGCGGCGACTTCTTCCCGCTGGGCGGGATCGAGCGGATCGGTGCCGGGTGCGTCGATCAGCACCGGCGCGCCTCCGTGCCGCCGGGCCAGGGCGCGGCCGAGGGTGACGGGATGGCTGGCGACGACCAGTTCGATCCCCAACAGCCGCGTGAAGGCGGCGAGCTGCTCCACGCCGCCGGCGCGCTTGCCGTCGGCCGTGATCACCAGGGGCTTAGTCCCGGCGAGCACGAGACGCGTGACGAGGCGCGCGGCCGTGAGCGTTTTGCCAGCCCCGGGAGGCCCGGCGAGCAGGACCGGGCGGCTCCCAGCGTCGAACCCCAGCGGGACGAAGGCGAAGGCGCGGGCGAGCGCGTCCTCCAGCGGCCCATGCTCCAGGGCGGCATGGAGGCTCGCGGGAACGGCATGGAAATCCAGCAGCGCGCGCCGGGCTGGGTCGGGCGGCGGCGGAGCGGCGGGCGTGGATGGCACCGGCTCGGGTTCCAGCGCCGCGGTCAGCTCGATACCTTCGGCGACCCGGCGCGTGGCCAGGATCAGCGCGTCCGGCCCCAGTTCGGCGCGCACCGACGCCATGACCTCCGCCATATTGGCAGCGCGATAGAGCTTGAGCCGCATGAGGGCAGATTACGCCGCAGGCATTGCGGGATCGTGAACGGCCGTCGCGCGAAGTCTCCGGTTCGAGCAGCCCGGAGAGACGGGTTTGTTTCGCATCGCCAGCGCCGAACTTTACCCGGCGATCCAACGTCAGGTCATCCAGCACTGGTGCTGCGTTGGCTGCCCGGGTCAACCCAATCTAGGGACACTCTAAAAAGCCGCTCTCGACACGGTCACGGAACAGCCTGTAGGGCGGGTTCTGCGGATTTCGTGCGGGGCCGATATGCGGCAAGCGACTCTGGCGAGCGTCAACTTCGAGCGCTACAGCAAAACCACGCGTCGCGCCGCGTTCCTTGCCGAGATGGACCGCGTTGTGCCGTGGCAGGACCTCTGCCGGCTGATCGAGCCGGTCTATCCGAAGCCAGGCCACGGCCGTCCGCCGATCGGCCTTGAGCGCATGGTGCGCATTTACTTCCTGCAGCTCTGGTTCAACCTCTCGGATCCGGCGGTGGAGGAGGCGCTGTATGATTCAGCCTCGATGCGGCAGTTCGCCGGCATCGATCTCGGTCGGGAGCCGGCACCGGACGAGACCACGGTGTGCAAATTCCGCCACCTGCTGGAGAAGCACGAACTCGGCAAGCGGATACTCGAGACTGTCAATGAACATCTCGAGAACCGAGGATTGAAGGTGGGCACTGGCACAATCGTCGACGCGACCATTATCAGCGCCCCGAGTTCGACCAAGAATGCGTCCAAGCAGCGCGATCCCGAGATGCATCAGACCAGAAAGGGCCAGCAGTGGTATTTTGGCATGAAGGCGCATCTCGGGGTGGATAGCAAAACCAAGCTGATCCATTCCGTGGTTGCCACCGCGGCGAATGTGCATGATGCGGCGGTGCTTGGTGATCTGCTGCACGGCGAGGAAACGCGGGTGTGGGGTGACCAGGCCTATCGCGGCCAACGCGAGGTGATCCGCGAGCATGCGCCGCACGCGCAAGACTTCACCAACCGGCGCTATCGGCATCGTGGCGTGGTCGATGAGGCGGAGAAGGCACGCAACCGCACCAAATCGACGGTGCGAGCCAAGGTCGAGCACAGCATCGGCGTGATCAAGCGTGTGTTTGGCTTTGTGAAAGTGCGCTATCGTGGGCTGGACAAGAACGCCCACCGGCTGTTCGTGACTTGTGGACTGGCCAACCTTCATCTCGCTCGCAAGGTGCTGGTGCGCGCCTGACGGGAGACCTGCGCCCAAAATGGCGCCCTGCCGCCGGCGAGGGAGGCCAAATCGTCGTAAAAACCCAACTCCAAGCGCAATTTGGTTGCTGTCGTTCCTTTTCTCGACCGAGCCGGCCCGGTTACTCCTTGATCAGAGTGTCCCTAGTCAGGGGCGGGAAATGACGAGGGGAGAGCGTCAGGCCAAGAAAGAAGGTTTTCCGGATCCAACTTCGCCTAACAACTAATCAAAAAACATCCTGTGGCAATTTGGCGGCATAGCTTCTAATAAGCGAATCAAAAGCGATTCTGCCCGTCACGGCGCTTGCTATGCTTCCGACATCACTCTATCTGGGGCTGCTCGGGGTTCCGATCGCACGTGATCTACACCTGACGAGCCCCTTCCGCCGAGCTTGGGATTGCCGATGGCGCGCTCCCAGATCCGTTTCCCCGTGGCGGCGTCGTAAGCGAGCATGCGGCCATCCTGCGTCCCGCGAAAGATGCGCCTCGCATAGAACGCTTCCTTGCAGGCATCCTGGGCGAGCAACATGCGAATGGCGGCTTGCTTACGGACGAAATCATCTCAAGCATTATACCGCGCCGCGATGATCGGGTCCGGCGGGCTATTCGGCGGCGTCCTTCGCGGCGGTTCGGGATCCGGCTCCGGGCTGTCCGGCGGCGGCTCAGCCGGGGGCACGATCGGCGAGTCCGGCGGCTCATCTGGGGACGGCCGTTCGACGGGTGGGATCGGGTCCGAATGCATGACACCCTCAACTCATGTACAGGTTGTATAGGTCGCCGGCTTCGATCAGGCAGTCGCGGCCTCGCGTAGTCCCAGTTCCTCCACCATACGTTCGCGCATGATGAACTTTTGGATCTTGCCCGTGACCGTCATCGGGAACTCGTCCACGAAGCGGATGTGGCGCGGCACCTTGTAGTGCGCGATCTGGCCCTCGCAGAACGCGCGTACCTCCTCCGCCGTCAGCGCCTCGCCGGCGCGCACCTTGATCCAGGCGCCGATCTCCTCACCGAACCGGGCGTCGGGCACTCCGAACACCTGCACGTCCTGGATCTTCGGGTGGCGATACAGGAATTCCTCCACCTCGCGCGGATAGACGTTCTCGCCGCCCCGGATGACCATGTCCTTGATCCGGCCGACGATCTTGACGTAGCCCCCGGCGTCCATCGTCGCGAGATCGCCGGTGTGCATCCAGCGCGCCTTGTCGATCGCCTCGGCGGTGCGCGCCTCGTCCTCCCAATAGCCCAGCATCACGATGTAGCCGCGCGCGCAAAGCTCGCCCGGCGTGCCGCGCGACACGATCTTGCCTTGCGCGTCGATAATCTTAACCTCGACATGCGGGAACACGCGCCCGACCGTGCTGACCCGGCGGTCCAGCGAATCGTCCACCGTGGTCTGGGTGCTCACCGGGCTGGTCTCGGTCATGCCGTAGGCGATGGTGATGTCCGACAGATGCATCTGCGCCACGACGCGGCGCATCACCTCGATCGGGCAAGGGGCGCCGGCCATGATGCCGGTGCGCAAACTGGAAAGATCGAATTTGCCGAAATCCGGATGATCCAACTCCGCGATGAACATGGTGGGCACGCCGTGCAGAGCGGTGCAGCGTTCCTCGGCGACGGTCTGGAGTGTCGCGAGCGGGTCGAACCCCTCGCCCGGGAACACCATTGCGGCACCATGCGTCAGGCAGGCCAGCACGCCCAGCACCATCCCGAAACAATGATACATCGGCACCGGGATGCACAGCCGGTCCTCCGGCGTGAAGCGCATCGCCCGGCCGATGAAGTAGCCGTTGTTGAGGATGCCGTGATGACTGAGCGTCGCTCCCTTGGGCGCGCCCGTGGTGCCGGAGGTGAACTGGATGTTGATCGGGTCGTCGAACTGCAACGTCTCCGCCAGCTCGGCCAACCGCGTCCGCTCCGCCGCCCCGCCCATGCCATGAACCGCCGTGAACGGGATGGTGCCGGGGGCTGGGCTGTCACCGATCTGGATCACGATCTCCAGGCTCGGCAGCCGCGCCGCCGCCAAATGCCCCGGTTCAGACGTGCGCAGTTCCGGGGCAAGCGTGTTGACCATGCCGATATAGTCGCTGGTCTTGAACGCGGTCGCACTCACGAGCGCGCGGCAGCCGACCTTGTTCAGCGCGTATTCCAGCTCGGCCAGCCGGTAGGCGGGGTTGATGTTGACCAGGACCAGCCCGGCCTTGGCGGTAGCGAACTGCGTGACTACCCATTCGGCGTTGTTGGGCGACCAGATGCCCACTCGGTCGCCCGGCTCCAACCCGAGGGCGAGCAGGCCGGCGGCGAAGGCGTCCACCCTTTCGCCCAGCTCACGATACGACCAGCTAATGCCCTGCTGGCGCACGATCAGGCCGGGCCGATCGCCCCAGCGGGCCACCGTGTTATCGAAACTGCGCCCGATGGTTGCACCGAGCAGCGGCTCGTCGGTGATGCCGTGCGCGTAGCTCAGGTCAGCTTGGGGCATGGACAGTTCTCCCGGATTCCTGGCGCGCGGGCGCGCGCAGGAACATACACCAGGGGGGCCCAGCGGGGGAGAAGGTTACGCGCGCGACCGCCGGGCCGGATCGGTCCCGACGATTACCCCCGGCCGTGATGGGGATGGCCCAGCCGCCCTCGGAACACCATATCCGCGTTCTGCTTCTGGTGCTCCGACATCGACCCGTACAGCGCCTGGAACGCCGAGGCGAGTTGCTGCATGTCATGGGCATGTTGGTCTGCGACTTGGGCGTAGGATTGCATGTTTTCGGCAGCGGTCATTGACGCGAGTCGTGCCCCGCGCTGTTCAAGCAACCGATCCATGTCGCGGGCATTATCGCGCATCACTTGCGCGAACTGGTCCCATTGCGCCTGCTGCGCCGGTGTGATGCGCAGTTCGGAGTGCAACTGATTGATGTGCTGGTCTACCCGCTTCGTTACCACCTGTTCCGACAGCGTGGCAGTGGAACGGCTCTGTGACGCCTCGGGACTGCGCGACGCCCCGGGACTGGGTGACGCCTCGGGAGTGGCCGGAGCGGGAGCGGGAGCGGCTTGCTGGGCAAGGGCACCCACCGGGAGGGCCAGACCCGCTAGCAGCAACGCGGCGGTTGTCGTCAGTTTCGCGGTCATTGTGAACTCCGTTGCCGGTTCTCGGTGCGGGCGGACGGGCCAGCGAAGGGGCCCGCTAGTAGCCGTAATAGACCGGTGGCGGCGGGGCGTAATAGTAGGGCTGCGGTGGAGCGGGGTAATAGGCGGGCGGGGGGGCCGCGTACGCGGGTGCTGGGGCGGCGAGCGCCCCGCCAACCAGGGCCCCGACACCGAGCCCAAGCAGCGCGCCACCGATCACGGCGCCCGTGTTGTTGCCGTGGGACCCGTGATAATAATCGTGATGCGGCGGGGGCCGGTAGTCATGCCGGTAATGCGGTTGTGCGGCGGCGGGACCGACGGATAGCCCTAGCATGGCGGCAACCGCCAGCGCTCCGATCGAGCGAGACAGCAGAGAGTGTGTCACGATAGTCCTCCTTGAACTGAAGCTTTGTCGTGGGGCATCGGATCGAAACTAAGGCGATACCTGCCATGATCCCGCCCTTACTCGCCGATTAACTATCGGCGACCGTCTTCAGTTCGAGTTCCCAGTCCTCGCCAACCAGCGGCGGCCCAAAATCGCGATGCGGCCGACTGCGCACCAGCCGAAATCCCGCCCGCTGATAGATACGACGCGCGGCGGTCAACACGTCGTTGGTCCACAGCGTCACCCGGAGATAGCCGGACATACGGGCATGGTCGAGGCACTCCTCGACGAGACGGCGCCCGATGCCTTGCCCGCGCGCTGCGGGCTCGACGAGCAGCAGTCGCAGCCGGGCCAACTCATCGGAGACGCGGACCAGGAACACAGAGCCCAAGTTCACGCCCTCGCGCTCGGCGATCCAGCACCGTTCGCGCGCGGGATCGTGACCCGCCAGGAACTCGCCAGCCACCTTGGCCACCAGCGCCTCGAAGCGCGCATCGAAGCCGTACTCTGCGGCGTAAAGCGCGCCGTGGCGCGCGATCACCCAGCCGACATCGCCAGCCCGGGGCGGGCGGAGGACATAAGGGCGGACGGCGGGTGCCCCGAGCAAAGCTTCAATGCGAGTCATGGCGGCCACAAGCTCGGCCCGTGCGGGCTCCGACAGACCGGCGATCAGTGCCGCGATCTCCTCGCGCGCGCGATCGTCGAGCGGGTTGAAGGCGGCAGAGCCACCGGGCGTGAGCGACAGGATCGAGCACCGTCGGTCGGCCGGCGAGGCGACCCGCTCAATCAGGCGCTCGCGCTCAAACCGCTGCAGGATGCGGCTCAAATAGCCGAGATCGAGGCCGAGGTCGCGCGCCAGGTCGGTTGCCGTGGCGTCGCTCCGATGAGCCAGTTCATAGAGCACGCGGGTTTCGGTGAGGCTGAAACGGCTGTCCAGCAAGCCCTCCTGCAACACGCCGATCTGGCGCGTATAGAAGCGGTTGAAGCGCCGGATGGCAACGATCCGGTCGGCCTCATCGACGTCCAAGAGGGGACTAACCATCCGCTTCTCCTGTCAGCCACATGCTTGACCGAGTCAAGCATATGGCTGACCAGCGGTAAAGCCCGACTCCCCTTGGTGCGGCAGGGGAATTGCGCAATGCTCCCCGCTCACCTTGCCACCAAAGGGTGCCGGGCGATGGCGTCGATCCCGAACAGGCTGCCAGGACTGGATTTCGCGCTCGGCGAAACGGCCGACATGCTGCGGAGCCAGGTCGAGGCGTTCGCCGCCGCCGAGATCGCGCCGCGCGCGGCCGAGATCGACCTGACAAACGCCTTCCCGGCCGACCTCTGGCGCAAGTTCGGCGAACTTGGGGTGCTCGGCATCACCGCCGAGGAAGAATACGGCGGCGCCGGTATGGGATACCTGGAGCATGTCGTCGCGGTCGAGGAAATCTCCCGCGCCTCGGCTTCGGTCGGCCTCTCTTACGGCGCGCACTCGAACCTCTGCGTCAATCAGATCCGCCGCAACGGTGAGGAGCGGCAAAAGCACGCCTACCTGCCGAAGCTGATCTCGGGCGAGTATGTCGGCGCGCTGGCAATGTCCGAGCCGGGCGCTGGCTCGGATGTGGTCGGGATGCGTACGCGCGCCGACAAGCACGGCGACCGCTACATCCTTAACGGCTCGAAGATGTGGATCACCAACGGCCCCGATGCCGACGTGCTGGTGGTCTATGCCAAGACCCAGCCTGATGCCGGCCCGCGCGGCATCACCGCGTTCCTGATCGAGAAGGGGTTTAAGGGCTTCTCCACCGCGCAGAAGCTCGACAAGCTCGGGATGCGTGGCTCCAACACCTGCGAGCTGGTGTTCCAGGATTGCGAGGTGCCGGAAGAAAACGTGCTCGGGCGCGTCAACGGGGGCGTGCGGGTGCTGATGAGTGGGCTCGATTACGAACGTGCGGTGCTGGCGGCGGGGCCACTCGGGATCATGCAGTCCTGCATGGACGTGGTGGTTCCCTATGTTCACGAGCGCAAGCAGTTCGGCCAGGCGATCGGCGAATTCCAGCTCATCCAGGGCAAGCTCGCCGACATGTACACCACGATGAATGCCTGCAAGGCATATGTGTACGCCGTGGCGAAGGCGTGCGACCGGGGCGAGACCTCGCGCAAGGATGCGGCCGGCGCGATCCTCTATGCCGCCGAGAAGGCGACCTGGATGGCGCTGGAGGCGATCCAATGCCTCGGCGGCAACGGCTACATCAACGATTACCCCACGGGGCGTCTGCTGCGCGACGCCAAGCTTTACGAGATCGGCGCCGGCACCAGCGAGATCCGCCGAATGCTGATCGGCCGCGAGCTGTTCACCGAAACCGCATGACGGTACTGCGCTCCGCAGCCAACCCACGCGGCGAGGAGTTCGCCGCCAACGCCGCCGTCATGCGCGCGCTGGTGGACGATCTTCGCGCGCGCGTGGCCGAGGTGGAGCAGGGCGGCGGCGAGACAGCGCGCAAGCGGCATCTCGGGCGCGGCAAGCTGCTGCCGCGCGACCGGGTGGCTGGGCTGATCGACCCCGGCTCGCCGTTCCTCGAACTCTCTCAGCTTGCGGCATTCGAGATGTACGGCGGCGAGGTGCCGGGCGCCGGCATCGTCACCGGCATCGGCCGCGTCTCGGGCCGCGAATGCGTGATCGTGGCGAACGACGCCACGGTGAAAGGCGGCACGTATTTCCCGATGACGGTGAAGAAGCACCTGCGCGCCCAGGAGATCGCGCGGGCGAACCGCCTTCCCTGCATTTACCTGGTCGATTCCGGCGGGGCCTTCCTGCCGATGCAGGAAGAGATCTTCCCCGACCGCGAGCATTTCGGCCGCATCTTCTTCAACCAGGCCAATCTCTCGGCCGAGGGCATCCCACAGATCGCCGCCGTGATGGGATCCTGCACCGCGGGCGGCGCTTACGTGCCGGCGATGAGCGACGAGACGGTGATCGTCCGCCGCCAGGGCACGATCTTCCTCGCCGGTCCGCCGCTGGTGAAGGCGGCCACGGGCGAGGAAGTCACCGCCGAGGATCTGGGCGGGGCGGATGTCCACGCGCGCACCTCCGGCGTGGTCGATCACTACGCCCAGGACGATCGGCACGCACTCGCCATCTGCCGGCGGATCGTTGCCTCCCTCAACCACGCCAAGCGCCCGGACGTGGTGCTGTGCGAGCCGGTGGAGCCGCGCTACGACCCGGCCGAGATCGGGGGAGTCGTGCCGGCCGACATCAGGGCAACCTACGACGCGCGCGAGGTGATCGCGCGCATCGTGGACGGCAGCGAGTTCGACGAGTTCAAACGCCTGTACGGCACCACCCTACTGTGCGGGTTCGCGCACGTGTTCGGGTACCCGATCGGCATTCTGGCCAACAACGGTATCCTGTTCTCGGAATCGGCGCTCAAGGGCGCGCATTTCGTCGAGCTGTGCAGCCAGCGCAGCATCCCGCTCGTGTTCTTGCAGAATATCACCGGCTTCATGGTCGGGCGGAAATACGAGGCGGGCGGCATCGCCAAGGACGGCGCCAAGCTGGTGACGGCGGTGGCGACGACATCGGTTCCGAAGATCACCGTCATCATCGGCGGTTCGTTCGGCGCGGGCAATTACGGCATGTGCGGGCGCGCCTATGACCCGCGCTTCGTCTGGATGTGGCCCAACGCTCGAATCTCGGTGATGGGCGGCGAGCAGGCGGCCAGCGTGCTCGCCACCGTACGCGGCGGCTTCAGCTCGCCCGAGCAGGAGGAGGCGTTCAAGGCGCCGATCCGCGAGGAATACGACGCCAAGGGCCGGCCCTATTACGCCACCGCCCGGCTCTGGGACGACGGCATCATCGACCCGGCGGAAACGCGGCTCGTGCTGGGCCTATCGCTATCGGCGGCGTTGAACGCGCCGATCGGGAGCACGCGCTTCGGCGTGTTCCGGATGTGACGTCCGTGACCTTGGACCCCTCCCCCAACCCCCTCCTGCAAGAGAAGGGGGCTTTCTCCTCCCCCTCCCCTTGCGGGAGGGGGGCGGGGGGAGGGGTCGGCGCGAGAACCGACCCATGTTCAGCACCCTCCTGATCGCCAATCGCGGCGAGATCGCCTGCCGCATCGTGCGCACCGCGCGCCGCATGGGAACTCGAAACCGTTGCGGTGTTCTCCGAAGCCGACGCCGATGCCCTGCATGCCACGGTCGCGGACCGCGCGGTGCCGATCGGACCTGCACCGGCCCGCGACAGCTATCTGAACATTGGACACATCATCGAGGCGGCACGGCTTGTCGGTGCCGAGGCGGTGCATCCGGGCTACGGCTTCCTTTCCGAGAACCCCGAATTCGCCGAGGCGTGCGCGGCGGCGGGGTTGATCTTCGTCGGCCCGCCGCCCGAGGCGATGCGGGCGATGGGCTCGAAGGCCTCGGCCAAGCGCCTGATGGAGCAGGCGGAGGTGCCGGTGCTGCCCGGCTATCACGGCGAGGCGCAGGAGCCGGACCGGCTGGCCGCCGAGGCCGAGCGCATCGGCTTTCCCGTCATGGTCAAAGCGGTCGCCGGGGGCGGCGGCCGCGGGATGCGCGTCGTCGCGCGCCGGGCCGAGTTTTCCGCCGCCCTCGCCTCCGCCCGCCAGGAAGCCGCTTCGGCGTTCGGCGACGACCGCGTGCTAATCGAACGCTACCTGGAGCGCCCGCGCCATATCGAGGTGCAGGTGTTCGCCGACCGCCACGGCAACGCGGTGCATCTGTTCGAGCGCGACTGCTCCGCTCAGCGCCGGCACCAGAAGGTAATCGAAGAAGCTCCGGCGCTCGGCCTCGATCCGGCGCGGCGCGCGGCGATGGGTGCCGCTGCCGTCGCCGCCGCTCAGGCGGTTGGTTACCAAGGCGCCGGCACCGTGGAGTTCGTCGCCGACCCGGACAATTTCTTTTTTCTCGAAATGAACACTCGGCTGCAAGTCGAGCACCCAGTCACCGAGATGGTCACCGGCTTCGATTTGGTGGAATGGCAGCTCCGCGTCGCGGCGGGCGAACCTTTGCCGGCAAGCCAGGACGAGATCCGCATCGCCGGCCATGCGATCGAGGCGCGGATCTATGCCGAAGACCCCACGCGCGATTTCGCCCCCTCGGTAGGGCGCATCACGGCGCTACACCTGCCGCCGAGCGGCGACGGCATCCGCGTCGATTCCGGCGTGCGTGCGGGAGATTCCGTCACCGTCCATTACGACGCGATGATCGCCAAACTGATCTGCCACGCCGACACCCGCGAGGCGGCGCGCGCCCGCCTGGCCCGCGCGCTCGCCGACAGCGAGATTGCGGGCGTGGCGAGCAATCTCGACCTGCTCTACCGTATCGCCGCCCATCCCGACTTCGCCGCCGGCGGCATCGACACCGGCTTCATCGCGCGCCATGCCGACGAGCTGCTCGCCCCGCCCGGCTCGCCGCCGCCCGAGGCGTTGGCGGTCGCGGCGCTCGGCGTGCTGGCGGAGGAAGCGGCGCAAGGGGCACGCATGGCGGCGGCCAGCGCCGACCCGTTCTCGCCGTGGCACGCCCGCACCGGCTGGTGGCTCAATGTCGCTCACGAGCGCGTCCTCGCCTTCACCCCTGCCCAAGTTTGCCTGCGCCCCCTCCCCCTGCGGGAGGGGACCGGGGGGAGGGGGCCGGGGACATGGCGCATCGCTGCCGCCAACCGCACCCTGCTCGGCGCCGCAACCAGTGACCCGGACGGCCGCCTCCACGTCACGCTCGACGGCATCCGCGAGCCCGCCGGCTTCGCCCGCGCGGGCGAGAGCGTTACCGTGCGCTGGCGCGGCGAGACCTGGCGGCTCAGCCTGCCCGATCCCGCCGCCGCGGCCGAAGCGGAGGCGGAAGCTGGTGGCCGACTGGTCGCACCCATTCCGGGTCAGGTCATCGCCGTTCACGCCGCCCCTGGCCAATCGGTCGTGCGCGGCGAGCTGCTGGTCGTGCTGGAAGCCATGAAGACCGTGTTCCGCCTGGCCGCGCCGGCCGACGGCGTCGTGGCCGAGGTCGCGTGCAGCGCGGGGGAAACCGTGGAGGAAGGTCAAATCCTGGTCAGCTTCGCCGAAGCCCCGCCTCTAGACTGACCTCTTTCCCGCCTGTCATGGTCTAGCCACGTAAGACAGGAGGGAACTCTCGTGGCCGTACCTGGACTGGGAATGCTCAGCGATCCGAATGCGGAGCCGCTTGAGCGCGAGTGTATGCGCCGGGTCACCAACCGGCTGATTCCACTACTGATGATCTGCTATTTCGTAGGCTATCTGGACCGGGTAAACGTGAGCTTCGCTGGCGTCACCATGAACAAGGCGCTGGGGTTCTCCTCCGCCGTGTTCGGCTTCGGAGCCGGCGTGTTCTTTCTCGGCTATTTCCTGTTCGAGATCCCGAGCAACCTGATTCTGGAACGGGTCGGCGCCCGACGCTGGATCGCGCGCATCCTGATCACCTGGGGCGTCATCTCCGGGCTCACCGCCGGGGTTTGGAGCGAGGGCTCATTCTACGTGATCCGCTTCCTGCTCGGCTTGGCCGAGGCCGGGTTCTATCCGGGGATCATCCTCTATTTGACCTGGTGGTTCCCGTCCTACTACCGTTCGCGGATCATCGGCCTCTTCATGACCGCGATCCCGATTTCCGTCATCTTCGGCTCGATCGTGTCCGGCATCATCCTGAGCTTTGATGGCGCGCTCGGCCTCGCCGGCTGGCAATGGCTATTCATCCTCGAGGCCGTCCCGGCCATCATCCTGGGCTTTGTCGTGCTGTTCTACCTCACCGACCTGCCGGAAGGGGCGCACTGGCTCACTCCGGAGCAGCGCACTTGGCTGTCGGGGCGCATCGCTTCCGAGCGGGCGCAACGCGAGTCGGTGCGCCACTTCGCGCTGGGCGAGACGTTCCGCAACGGCAAGGTCTGGGCGCTGACGCTGGTGTATTTCGGCCAGAATGTCGCCGGCTACGGACTGGTGATCTTCCTGCCGACGATCATCAAGCGGTTCGGCGTGACCGACTGGGAGACCGGCCTGATCAACGCCATTCCGTTCGTGTTCGCCGCGATCGGGATGGTGTTGTGGGGGCTGCACTCGGACCGCACCGGCGAGCGCAACTGGCACACCGCGGCCGCCTGCTTCCTCGCTTTCATCGGGCTCGCGGTCACGCTCGGGATCGACAATCCCTACTGGCTCATGGTGGCGATCGTGTTCGCGCAAATCGGCCAGGCCGCGATCGCGCCGACCTTCTGGACGCTGCCGACCGCCATGCTGTCCGGCACCGCCGCTGCCGGCGGCATCGCGATGATCAACGCGGTGGGCAACATCGGCGGCTTCGTCGGCCCCTATTTGATGGGGGTGGTCCGTGACGCCACGGGCAACTTCAAGCTCGGCCTGTTCACCATCGCTTGCTTCGCGCTCATGGCCGGCGTGGTGGTGCTGCTGGTCAGCCACGATCGGCGCCAGGAGCGAATCGAGGGCCGGGAGGGTGAGTTGGGCGCCGAGCATGCTTAGGAGCGGGTCCAATC
Source organism: uncultured Pseudomonadota bacterium (assembly GCA_963849305.1). Lineage (GTDB taxonomy): Bacteria > Pseudomonadota > Alphaproteobacteria > Acetobacterales > Acetobacteraceae > CAWKGV01. The sequence goes on along the minus strand of CAWKGV010000019.1, from coordinate 29,470 downwards.
AGACGGTGAGCGGCAAAGGACCCTCACCCCTCCCTCTCGCAAAGGGAGAGGGAGCAGCAGAATAAAGCCTTCTCCCTTTGGGAGAGGGTTGGGTGAGGGCCGGAACGGCAACCACCTCATGGCGGACCGCCAAAGCGGCGCGCGCTTGAGCGTGCGCCGCGAAAGCGTTACCGTCATGGTCCTTTGCCGATCGTGAGTGGAGGCTTGATTGCCGATGTGGGCGCGCCCGGGCGGTGACGCCGGCTTTATCCTGCTCGAAGTGGTGGTCGCCTTCATCATCGCGGCTTTGGCGCTCGCCTCTCTGTTCTCGATCGCAAGCGCCGGCCTGCGCTCGGTCCATGCCGCGGGCGCCTATGAAGACGCGCTCTCCCGGGCGCGCTCCCATCTTGCGGCGCTGGGCAAAGGCGCCCCGCTCCTGCCCGGCGAGCAGCAGGGCGACGATGGCGGGGGCTATCACTGGGACATGCGCATCGCCCGGATCGCGACGGCGCAAGCACCGCCAACCGGTCCGGCCGCTGGACCGCTGGCGTCCCCGACCTCGGCGAGCACGGGCCTGGTTGCCGGCGTCGGCAATGCGCCGAGCGTATCGCTCTACGCGGTCGCCGTCGGCATCGCGTGGCGGGAGGATGGGCGTGCGCGCGAGGTTTGGCTCCGCAGCAAGCGGATCGGCCCCGCTCCGCCCCGGGCCCCATGAACGCACGCGCAACCGCCGGCTTCACCTTGCTTGAGGTCGTGGTGGCGCTCGCCGTGCTCGGCTTCCTCATGGTCGGCTTGGCCCAGGGTGTGCGCTTCGGCCTCGCCGCCTGGTCCCGGCAGGACCGCGTGATCGATCGCCGCGCCGACCTGGACGCCACCGACCGGACCCTGCGCGCCCTGGTCGGGCAAATGGACCCTGGAACCGCGCGTGACCCTGCCGCGATCGCCGGTTCGGAACAGCGCCTCGGCTTCACGTCTGTCCTGCCAACCGGCGGTGACGTCACGGCCGGCATGGACGGCGAAGCCGCCGACATGCTGCTGCTGGTCGATGCGGGCCATCGGCTCCTGCTGCGCTGGACGCCGCACATCCACGCGCGGCGCGTGGGACCGGCGCCGGAACCGCACACGGAGGTATTGCTTGGCGGGATCGAGCGCCTGGAACTCGCCTACTGGCGGATGGCACCCGGCGGGGGATGGACCCAGGAATGGACCGATCGCGCGCTACCGGGGTTGGTCCGGTTCCGCCTCGTGTTTCCGTCAGGCGCTCACCGGCACTGGCCCGATATCGTCGCGGCCCCGCTGCTGGCCAAGCGATGATCGTGAAGCTCGTGCGCGGTATTCGCGTTGACGCAAGCACCGGCGGTGGTGATTTTGCCGACCGGCTACTTACGAGTTCGAATCGAATATGACGCTTGACCTGCCCACCGGCCCACGTGGGCGCGCTCTCGCCGTCGCCCTGTTGTTCTGCGTGGCCGCGATCATCTGGTTCGGCATCGGCGGGCCGTTGCTGGGATGGTATGCCGATCGCGCGGACCTGCTGGAGGAGCGGCGAACGATGCTGGACCGCATGACCCAGGTTGCCGGCACCCTGCCCGAGCTGCGCCGCGAAGCCGCCGGGCTGTCGCATGATGGTGCCGCCCACCAAGCCTTGTTGCCGGGCAGCACCGATGCCCTCGCCGGGGCGGCGTTGCAGGAACGGCTGCAAACGATGGCCGCGCAGGCCGAGGCACCGATCTCCAGCGCCGAGGTCTTGCCGACGATCGAGGCAGGCAGCAGCTTGCGCCGCATCGGCGTGCGCATCTCGGTGCGGGCCACGATGGCGAACGTCGCTCGGCTCCTGGCCGCGATCGAGCGGGCGTCGCCGCGGATGCTGGTCGACGAGCTGGAGTTGCATGGCCAGTTCCTCGCGGCCAAGCCGAATCGGCCGGCGCTGAGCGCGAGCCTGATCGTTTATGGGTTCCGGGCCGCCGGTACCGACGCTCCGGTGAAAGCCCAATGAGCCGGCTCGCCCCCGTCGGGCTGGCTGGCCTCGCGGCCGCGCTGATCGGCGTGCTGTATCTCGAGGCCACGCCCGCCCCCGCGACCCATGTCGCCCTCAGCACGATCACCCGGTCGCAGGCCCCGCTTGCTCATGCCGGAACCCCGACGCCCCGAAACGCCCAAGTGAAGGCGTGGACGGAAACGATCCTGGCTCGTCCGCTTTTCACCCCGAGCCGGCGCCCGCCGCCAAACATCACGGCCGCCAGCCGCCCGACCGCTACGCCCGAAATCCCCCGGTTGACCGGCGTTTTGGTCAGCGCGGACGGCAAGAATGCGATCTTCGCCGCCAACGGCGAGGACAAGCCGGTGATCGTGAGCATCGGAGGCCGGCTCGGGCCCTTCGTGGTGCGCGCGATCACCGCCGGGGAGGTCACGGTGGACGGGCCTGGCGGCACCGAGACCCTGCGCCCGGTCTTCGCCACCAGACCGGCGGCGTCGGCGCAGGCCACCAAAACTCCCGCGGCGGGAGCCTCGATCCTGGAGCGGCTTGAGGCGGAGGCCGCCGCGCCCAAGCTGCCGGTGCCGCCGCCCCCGACGATCCAAAGTCTGATGGGCCGGCGTCAGCCAAGTCCATGAGCGCCAGCCAGGAACGCCGCGACGCCGGCTTCGCCCTGCTGGTCGTGCTCTGGACCCTTGTCCTGCTCGCCCTGATCGTGACCCAGCTCGGCGCCGCCGGCCGTCAGGAGGCGAACCTGGCCGGCAACCTGCGCAGCGCGGCCGAGCTGGGCGCTGAGGCGGACGGCGTGGTGTACGAGGCCGTGTTCCGGGTCATGGATGCATCTGCCGCCCATTGGCCGGCCAATAGCCGGCCGCACCAGGAACCGATCCCGGGCGGGATCGCGTTCATCCGGATCGAGAGCGAGGCCGGCAAGATCAATCCGAACTCAGCACGACCCGAATTGCTGGCGGCATTGCTGCGCGAACTCGGCGTCGATGCCCAGCAGGCCGAGACCATCGCGCAGGCGATCGTGACATGGCGCACGCCGAGCAACGGCGCGTCGCCGATGGCGGCAAGCTACAGTGCGGCGGGGCGAAACTATGAACCGCCCCAGGCGCCATTCGAAAGTCTACGAGAACTGGGCGACGTAATCGGCGTCACTCCGGCCATCCTGGACCGCCTGATCCCGCACTTGACCCTGTACCACAACGGCAATCCCGATCCGACGGTCGCCGACCCGGTGGTGCTTCAGGCGATGGAGGATGTCTATGGGCCGATTCCGGATACGAGGCGCGGGCCTCCGGACGAGCGCGTCGTCGCCATATCGGTTCGCGCGACCGCGGTCAGCGGCGCCGAGGCCGTGCGCAGTGTCGTTGTCCGGATCGGTGCCGGCGGCGGGAATGAGCCGTTCGCGGTCCTGCGTTGGCGCGAGACGGTCCCCTGATGCCCGCATCCCGAATGAGGCACGCTCAACCTGTCGTTTCCCCTGTCATGCCCGCCCCCGGGCTGATCCCGGGGGTGTGATACCGAATGTGATTCGGCGGGATCTCGTGGCGAGTCTGCTAATCTTTGGCGAAGCTGGAACAACCGTCGGCGCTGAGGCGACTGACCGATGCGCGGATCAGGTTGTTGAGGAGGGAATGCCCGGACGACGAGGCGGCGTAAGCCGAGAGACCTGCCTGTCCGCGTGCGACCGTCAGCAGTCTGGGTCTCCATAGTAGCGATGTCGTCGGAGGCGGCGGAGGTTCGGAGGTCGGGGGAGCGGTGCTCCTCCCGACCCCTATCGATTCGGTACGAACCTACTTTGCGGTTTCCCTGAACGGACTCTAAGTCTAAGTCACCGGAGTGGAGGTCGCGATCGTGCCGTTGACGCCGTTCGGGTAGAACAAGCCGCTGGTGGCGCCGCCGGCGTAGACGATCGCCAGCACTTGACCCGGCGTGCGGCGGAACACCTGGCCGTTAACGTCAACGTTAGTGATATTATATGGGTTGCCGTTGTAGTTGGTGCCGTTGTCCTGCACGCCCGAGAGCTTCGCGCGCAATGCGGAGATCGCGTTCGTCGCGCCGCCCGCGCCGATGTCGGACAGATAGCCGCGGATGACGCCCGCGTGGTACGCTTCGGTCCCCAGGATGCTGGCCGCGTAGGCGAGATTGTCGGGGGTGGTGATCGCGGTCGCCGCACCGGCATAGGCGGTTACGCCGACATCCTCGAAGATGTAAGCGCCGAGCATGAATGCCACTTGATCGGCGAACGGATTGAAGGTCTGCCCCGACGGGATCAGGCCCGCCGCGACCGCCAAGGTGGTGAAGCTGGTCTCCAAGTCGATCGTGGGCTCGGCCACCGCGGCCGACCCGAGCACGTCGCGGATGAAGCGGACATGCGCCAGCTCGTCATTGGCGATCGCCTGGGCGTAATAGGCGAGCGCGGGATTGCTGAACGGCACGAGGGAGCCGCCGGTAACCGTGCCTTGCGTCCCTGTGCCGGTGAGCAGGGACGCTGGAATACCCGAACCGGTCACCGCGCGAAGGTAGAACTCGGCTTCCAGGTATTCGAGATTGAGGGCGAAGTTGAAGACATCCGCATCGGTGAGGGCTTGCGCCGAGGCCGGCTTGCTGGACAGCGCCAACCCAGCCGTACCCAGCGCGCTTAGTGCAGCGGCGCCCGCCGCGCCGAGCCCAACCCGCTTCATCAAACGGCGCCGCTCCAGAGCGACTGAAAGGGCCGATCCGTTTTCAATGTCAGCTTCGGTCATGTGACGGTTTCTCTCCTCAAGGATGAGTCAGCGATACCGAACCAGCATGAGTTCGAATCAGCAATGTATCGCTCAGTTATTACGTTTCAACACGAGAGTTGGATGCACCAGCCGACGCGAAAATCGGTGAACGTCGTATAACGTGTTGGTGAGGTTCGTCGGACTATCGCGGTGCAGCTTCCCGATTCGCTCGAAGCCGGTTCACGGCATCCGCGACCGCCGAAGCGATGCGGTACCGGCGGGAGCGCCGGAGTTGATCCAATTCCGCGCGGAGCCAGGCGTTCTCCTCGTTCAATCGCGTCACCGCCGCCATGTCCGGCGTTTCCTGAGGCGAGACAACTCGGATCTCGAATCGTTCGCTATCACCGATCACGTCGGCGGTATCGGCCAGGAACTCCGCATCCGTCCTCACCAGGCAATCGGCAAAGGCCGAGCGCAGGTGCTCGCGGTATGACACGACATGCGCCGATTGAGATAGAAGCAGCTTATTCGGCACAAGGGCGATCGGCGCCAGCCGCCCGCCTTCGGCCTTGTATTTGGCATAACCGCTCAGAACTCCCGTCCACATGAAGCTTAGGATGTCGTCCAGCGCCACAATGCCCACGGGCGTCAGGCTGTGTTCGGACAACCAGAGATCATGAGCCGTCACCTGCCGCGTGTGGCCGCCATCGACCGAGAAGAATTGGATGCGGCCCTGCTCGATCAGGCGCTCGGGCGCGAGCCGGAGGGAATTGCCTTCAATCACGACAACCCGATCGGGATCGGCGAAGCGCGCGACATTGGCTTCGAATGTCGCGCGGTCGCCCTGGCCGGATTGGTCGATGTTCTCGTCTTGCCGCCCGAACAGATCCACGGCGACGGCTTTCTCGGCTTCGTCGATGCTCGTCGCCAAAGCCAGGAAATATCGGCCATGATGGACGCCGATCTCGCAGACGTTGCCATTCCATCCTGATTGCGACTGGAAATTCAGCAGGCTATGCGAGATGTGCGCCGTCGTGTTGCTCAGCCAGCCTTGCACGCCGTCGATGCATTCCATGTAGCGTTCGAACCGATCATTCGCCGCCGCCATCAACAAATACCCGTCGCGCTCGCATGCAGACCGGCGAGCATGTCGTAAAGGCGGCGCGCGGTCGCGCCCCAATCGCGATCGGTGAGCCACGCCCGCGCCGCCTCCTGAGTGCACAGCCGCAGCCGCTGATCCTTCAGCACGCCACGCAAATCAGGGGCGATCGTGCCGCTATCAGTCCCGGACAGTCGGATCGTCGCGGCGGTCGCCTCCTCGAACAGCGGCAACGGGGTCACAGCGACCGGAACCCCGGCGCTGAGCGCGATCCGCAGCGCGCCGCTGGCCGCCTCCTTCGATGCCTGATAGGGCAGCACGACGAGATCGCAGTCCGCCAGCAGATCGACCGACCGTTCTCGCGGCAGGAACTCCGTCACCCACTCGATTCTCTCCATGATTCCAAGTCGCGTGGCGAGGTCGCGGCAAGCCGCGATCTCCTCAGGCGAGTCCGCGTTCTCGGTACTCCGCGTTTACCAAGCGAAGTCGTACGCAAGGCCACTCCGCGCGCAGTGCCGCCACCGCCTCGATAAGCTGCGGCAGACCCTTGCCGGGGAGAAAGAAACCATAGGACCCGATCAGCGGCGCGTCGCCAGCAGCCAGAGCGCGCGCCGGCCTCGATGTGGCGAGCGGCGGTGCGCCGTGCGGCAGCAGCGCGACGTTGTCGGTCAGGCCAAATCCCTTCAGAAAGTTGAGGTCCGCGATCGTGTGGACCAACACCCGCCCGACGCCTGCTAGCGCGGTGAGCGCTGGCTCCTGCTGCTCGGGCCGCATGTCGGCAAAAGCGCGCGAATTATGCAGCGCCACCACGACCGTCCGGCCCCGGAGCGCGGGGGCGCCAAGCAGCGCGGCGAGCCCGCCCCAGCCGAACAAACCCGGCTGGTGCTGCACCACCACGACATGTGGGTCCACCGCCGCGATTGCTTCTGACAGCCGCCCCAAGCTGGCGACCTGGCCGAGCCGCCAAGCTGGTCGCACCTGCGCGCCCCCGTCGTTTCGCTGCGGCGGGGTGGTTCGATCGTCGGCCAGGACCACGATCTCGCCCCCCGGTTCCGGCGTCAGCGCATCAAGCAGGTGCCTTGAATACTCCGCGATGCCGCAGCGCACGTCCCAGGTCGAGACCCATGCCAGCCGCATCGGCGGGCGAGGAGGACGCAGCAGCACGTCCACGGCCGCCTCGACCAGGCGCCCGACCAGCCCCGCGCGATCGGTCGCGGCGGCGATGTCGGCCGCGCCCTGGCGGGCACGCCGCGACCATGCCGCCGCCTGACGCCCCCCAGACTCCCGGATCGCCGCGGCCTCGCGCAAGGCGGCGGCGAGATCGTCGAGGTCCGGCTCGGCCCAGACCGAATGCGCACTCGCCACATGGCTGGCGGACGGCGCGAAGCAGAAATCGACCAGCCGGGCATTCGCTTCGGTGCAGAAATCGATGTGCCCGCCATGCCGCGTCACGATCAACGGCAGCTCGGCTGCCATCGCCTCGGCGGCCGGCAGGTTGAAGCCCTCGCCGCGCGACGGCAGCACCAGCGCGTCGGCCTCGGCATAGAGCCCGAGCAACTCTTCCCGATCCATGTCCCGGTTGATGAAGGCGATCTCCCCCATATCCCGATCGCGCGCCTGCAGTTCGGCGATCTGCGCGTCAACATCGTTGTGCGGATTGGGGAAGCCCTTGATCACCAGACGCACCCAGTCGCCGCCGCGGAACGCCCGCGCGTACGCCGCCAGCAGCGCATCTACGCCCTTGCGGGGAAAGCAAGAGGAGACATGCAGGAAGGTGAATGGCCCATCCTGGTGCGGGCGCGAACGCCGCCGCGCGGCCAGGGCCTGGAACGGCGCGAGGTCGGAGGTATGCCCGATGGCGCGTACTGGGATGGTGACGCCGGAATTGATCAGCGCCTTGGCGACGAAGCCGGACGGCGCGAGCACACCACGGAACCCGCGATTGAGGATTGCGACCGTTTCCGCCGGCATCAGCGATTCTTCCCAGAAGACCAGGGCGAACGCCGCGTCGCCCGGCTCGGGCGGAACCCAGATCGGATAATGCTGGCTGACCACGAACTCCGGCCCGGTCGCGTGTGCCGGGCGAGCTGCAAGCGCCTGGATGCGGCTCGCCTGCTCGGCTGGGACACCCGACCGGTCGGAGGTAATTGCCCCCTCGACCGGAACGATCCGCGCTGAGCCTGGCCGCTCCGCCTCGATGGCGAGGGCCAGCTCGCGGTTGATCGCCGCGAGACTGTAGCTCTTGTTAATGTGGCCGGTGATGGTGAATCGGGCATTCGCGACCATCTGCTCGCGCGTGCCCGGGACGCGGGGTGGCATCGCGCCGGCGAGAGCCAAGGCTTGCACCAGTCGCGGCACATGCCGGTCGAGCCGGAAGCGGTCGAGCGACGCGCGTTGGCGCTTCTGGATCGCCTGGCGCGCCGCATCATCGCGCGCCAGCTCCAGCATCCGCGCCGCGACCGCTTCGGGGGCGCGATCGGCGAGCAGCTCGGCTCCGGGGCCAAGCGTGTACGGCACCGCCCCGCTCGGCCACGCGAGCACTGGGATACCAGCCACGATGGCCTCCACCAGCGGCACGCCGAACCCCTCATGATGACTTAGTGAGACGTAAAGATCAGCCTCGGCGTACCAGCCCCATAGTTCCTGGTCCGAGATCGGCCCGGTCAGCCGGACATGTTGGCCGCCAACGCCGTCGATGCGATCCATCAGCAGCCGGGTGTAATCGGCGCCAGCGCCGTCCGTGCGCCCGACCAATACCAGCCGGGACCGCCGGCCGAAGCTGGCGCGAAACCGCCCATAAGCCGCGACGAGGTCGGCCTGACCCTTCGATTCGATCACCCGGCCGACGAACAGGATGGTGAACGGCCGGTCTGCCTTGGATCGGGGCGCTGGCGCGAATGTGTCGATATCGAACAGCAGCGGACACGTCTGCACCGGATCGAAGCCCAGCGACCGAAGCTCGTTGGCATTGAACTCGCTGTCGGCCAGCGCCGCCGCGACCAGGGGGCGGAGCCGCGCCAGCTGCTGGCGGCCCACTTTCGCCGCTCCTCGCAACGCCGGGACGCTCGCCAGCAGGTCCGGCGGCGTGATGTTGTGATAGAGCAGAACCTTGGGCGACGGTGACTTGGCGATCCGGTCGAACGCGCCGAACCCCATCGAATGACGCAGGATCAGCACGTAATCGTCGTGCAGCGGCAGCTCGTCCAGCGGGCGCAGCTCGTCGGCAAGCTCGGGCGCCAGGTGCTCCACGTAGATCTCGCTGCGGTAGCCGAGATCGCGGAGGATACGGCGGGTCAGCAGCATCGCGTTGGTAATCGCATCGCCCGGCGCGCTGCCGGAATGGAACTGATGAACGGTGCGACGCGCTCGTCGCACGGCCGTCGGCACCCACATGCTGGTGGACGACTTGCTGGCGAACGACTTGCTGCTGGAGGGCCTGCTGGCGGACGACGCGGGGAGTGCCGCCATTCCGTCCGGCAGTGCTGCTCGCCTTATCGTCGGCTCCGTCCCGCCCGCCGGTCGCTCCCGCCTCAGCGCCGAGACTACACGGCGCATCGGAGCTGTCACGCGCCAGGACGTGCTCGCCCGCACCGTGCCGAGCACGCGATCGACTTCCCGTGCCGCGGCCTCCAGACGGGCGACCTCCTGCTGGTGGCGTTCGATCTGCTGGGCCATTCTGACATCGCGCTGGGCGATGCTAGCTTCGCGTTGTGCGATCCTGGCATCCCGCTCGGCGATCGCCGCGGCCTGCTCGGACTGTCGGCCGCGTACAAGCTCCAGCTCCCAGCCCCGCATCAGTGCGGTTCGCCGCGCCTCTTCGGCCGCGCGCACCGCACCGGCAGCACGCTGCTCTGCCGCCCGCTCGCGCTCGGCAAGCAGCGCCGCCCGGGCCTCCGCCTCGCCGATGCTGCGCACCACCTCCGAATCCGCCGCACGCACGAAATTGTCGAAGACATTCGGAGGTGTGGCGAAGTGGGGGGCGATTTCCGCGTGCCGTTCCTCGGCCGCGTAGAAGCGATTGAGGCCGTCGAACCACAGGAAGCGATAACCAGCGGCAAACAGAAGCGGCTCCCACTCCGCGCTGGTCGGCTGGGTCGATAGCGGCTCGGTCGCCTCCGCGACGACGATCCAAGGGCGAAACCGGCTGAAATCGCAGCCCAGGAGCACCGCGTGCTCGCTGCCCTCCACGTCAATCTTGAGGAAGTGGATGTCCCGGGCCGCATGGGCGTGGCAGATAGCGGCGAGCGTGGCGGCCTCGACCGTCAACGGGCGAGCGGTCACGCCGAACTCGGTGCGGTTTAGCGCTGACTGGTGCAGCGTCGAAAGCCCGGTGCCTGGCACCACGAACAGGGCCGCCGTGCCGGCACTCTCCCCGGCCGCCGCCTCGATCACCACGTCCCTCGACCGCGCGGCGCGCAGCCGGCGCGCGAATTCGGGCACTGGCTCGATATCGATGCCGTCCCAGCCGGCGTCGTAGAAAGCGCGCGTGACCGAATTGATATCGGGATGTGCGGCGCCGACGTCGATATAAAATCCATTGCGGAGATGGCCGAGCGCCCGCCAGAGCAGCACGTCTTCGAAATTTTGGGCGTACGAGACGAACGTCATGGGGCGGTTGTGCGGTGGGGTCTGGCCCCGGTCAAGCGGGCGGTTGCAGATCGCACAACCTGGGCCTGGATTTGTAACAGCTGAACTTGTAGAGACCATTCCGGGGTTCGGGCAATGGCCAAGAGCTGAGGTAGCGGGAATGGGGCTAAGCTTGTTCGCTGGCAGGCGCCGGGCCGTGCCCCCACGTGATCGTCCGTTCGATCCCTCGGCCTCGGAAAGCGACATCCTCGCCTGCTTCCGGCTGCTGCTCGGACGGAACCCCAACCGGGAGGAGTGGCGCGGCCACACCATGCGCGTGGGAGAGGATCTGGCTGGCGTCGTGGGGAGCTATGTCAACAGCTTGGAATTCCACCGCCGCGGCCTGCTGGAGCGCAAGCCTCGGGGCGGCGTCGGCCTCGCGGAGCTGCCCGGGTTCCGCATCTTCACCGCCGAAGAGGACGCCGCCGTTGGGCGCTACGTGCGGCAGGATAATTATGAGCGGGAGGTCACGGCCGTCTTCCGCAAGGCGCTCGCGCCCGGCATGGGCGTACTGGATATCGGGGCCAACATCGGCTATTTTTCGCTGCTAGCCGCCTCCCTCGTCGGCCCCTCCGGATATGTATTGGCGGTCGAGCCCAACCCCCGCAATGTCCGACTGCTGGAAGCGAGCCGGCGCGCGAACGGCTTCGAGCATGTCGTGATTTCGCAGACGGCCGCCGGGCCGGGGACGGGGCTGCTGGTTCTGCACACGTCGCATTCCAACGGCACCACGTCGGCCCTGCCGGCGAGCGCCGACGACCTGCTTGGCGCGGAGACCGTCGCCTGCATCCGCCCGGACAATCTGCTGGAGCCCGACAGGCGCATCGATCTGATCAAGGTGGATGTAGAGGGCGCGGAGTACCTGGCACTGCTCGGCTGTGGCCGAATCATTGCCAAATTGCGGCCGATGATTGTAAGCGAGTTCAGCCCGAGCATGATCGCCGGCATCTCCGGGATCGACGGCAGGGCGTATCTGCGCTGGCTGACGGGCTTTGGATACGCATTGTCGATCATCGAGCCTGACGGCACCGACCGGCCGGTGGGTGACGTGGAGGAGGTCATGGACGAGCACCATCGGCGGCAGTCCGATCATCTGGACCTGCTCGCCCGCCCGTGTGCCTGAGCTACACGGCCGCCCTCGACGTTAGGAGACCCATGCCGACCGCCTTGATCACCGGGATCACCGGACAGGACGGCGCCTACCTCGCCGACTTGCTACTGCGGAAATCGTATCGGGTCGTGGGACTTAGGCGGCGTTCCGCCTCCACCGATCGGGCGCCGGAGCGGTTGGCCTGGCTTGGCATCCAGGACCGGGTCGAGCTGGCGGACGGCGACCTCACCGACCTGTCGAGCTTGATCCGCGTCCTGCGCGATTGCGAACCGGACGAGATCTACAATCTTGGCGCACAAAGCTTCGTCGCCACTTCATGGCAGCAGCCGCTGCTCACCGGCCAAGTCACCGCGATGGGCGCGGCCAATCTCCTGGAAGCGGTACGAACCGTCCGGCGGGGCGCGCGCCTCTATCAGGCGTCGTCCTCCGAGATGTTCGGCAAGGTGCGGGCCGACCAGCAGGACGAGCAGACGCCGTTCTATCCACGCTCGCCCTACGGCGTCGCCAAGCTCTACGCGCACGCCCTGACGGTGAATTACCGCGAGAGTTTCGATATGCACGCCTCCTCGGGCATCCTGTTCAATCACGAGAGCCCGCTGCGCGGCATCGAGTTCGTTACCCGCAAGATCACGGACGGCGTCGCGCGCATCAAGCTCGGCCTCGCCGCGGAGTTGCCGCTTGGCAATCTCGATGCCAGGCGCGATTGGGGACATGCCCGCGACTACGTCCGCGCCATGTGGCTGATGCTGCAGCAACCGCAGCCGGACGATTACGTGGTGGCGACCGGCCGCAGCACCACAATTCGCGAATTCTGCCGCATCGCCTTCTCCTGCGCGGACCTCGATTACCGAGACCACGTGACCACCAAAGCCTCGCTGCATCGTCCGGCCGAGGTGGACATGCTGCTCGGCAATGCCACGAAGGCGCGCGACACGCTGGGTTGGAAAGCCACCATCGAGCTCGAGGACATGGCCGCGGAGATGGTGCAAGCCGACCTGGCGCGTCATGCGGGCCGCGATGCGGCCAGAGCGCGGTGACGCCGCGACGCATTCTCGTCACCGGAGCGGGCGGCTTTGTCGGTCGCCATCTCATGGCGGCGCTGGGCCAAGCCTGGCCGGACGCCGATCTCGTCGCGGGTGCATTCGACATTTGCGATCGGGCCGGCGTCACGGCTGCGCTGCGCCAGGCCAGGCCCGATGCTTGCGTCCATCTCGCGGCGGTGACGGCCGTTCCGACCGCCCGCCGCGACCCTGAACGCGCCTGGCAGGTGAACCTGCACGGGACGCTCAATATCGCCGAGGCGATCCGGGAGGTCGCGCCCGCCGCCCTCCTGCTGTTCGCCTCCAGCGCGGACGCCTATGGCGGCTCGCTCCGGCCGGGGCTGCCGGTCAACGAGCAGGCGCCGCTGGCGCCGATGAACCCGTACAGCGCCACCAAGGCTGCGGCAGACCTGGCCCTTGGCGCGATGGCGGCCGAAGGACTCCGCCTGATCCGGGTCCGCCCGTTCAATCACACCGGCCCCGGTCAATCCGAAGTCTTCGTGCTGCCCGGCTTCGCCATGCAGATCGCCCGCATCGAGGCGGGCGCCCAGCCGCCGGTGCTGCATGTCGGCGATCTCGAAGCCGCCCGGGACTTCCTTGATGTCCGCGACATCTGCGCCGCCTATGTCGCGTGCCTCCGGCGCGCCGACTCGCTTGAGCCGGGCGCCATCCTCAACATCGCCTCGGGCGTACCGCGCCGGATCGGCGCGGTGCTGGAACAATTAATGCGGGCTGCCGGAACCAGGGCGGAGGTCCGGGCCGCGGCCGATCGGGTAAGGCCAGCCGACATCGCCGTGTCATGCGGCGATGCCGCGATCGCCCGCCGGACGCTGGAATGGTACCCGCGCATACCTTGGGAGCGCACCATCGCCGACCTGTTGGACGATGCGCGCGGGCGGGTCGCCGGCGGGAGTTGATATTTCCACCCTTCCGACCGCTGTCGGTCACGAAAGGCTGACCCGAGCGGGCTGCTGCCGCGTCGCTCCGTCACGGCCCCAGGCCAAAGCGGGCAGTTCGATTCGCCGATGCAGCCACCAGGCCGCGCCGAGCGGCAATAGCGCCGCAGCAGGCAGCCACAGGACGGTGAATAGCGTGGGATCGCCCCGCGCGATACTCGCCAGCCCGAGCCCTAGCAATTTCTGGATCGGCAGGTTGACGAGATAGAGACAATAGGAGACGCCACCGAGCCAGAGTAGCGCCGGCCGGCGCAGGCCCGCCGCGAGCATGCGCAGCCCGGGCGCCGCAGGCCAGAGCTGAGCCATTAGGCACGCGGTCCAGATGAGCGGGGCGGGGAGCTTGGCCGCGCCCCCTTGCATCAGGCAAAGTGCCAGGTCCTGCGCCCAGGATCAGCGTGAAGCGTCGCCCTTCGGCCGCCGGGTCGCTATCGGTGATCACCGCGCGCGCCAGGCCAGCGCTGGCGATGCCAAGCGCGAAATATTGCGCCTTGTTCGGCAGGAACGCGCGGCTGAAGTTCCAGGCCGCCGACCCGTGGGCTTTCCAAAGCAGCGCGGCGGCCGCCAGCGCCAGAAATGGCCAGGCGAGCTGGCCGGCGCGGCCGGGGTCGCGGCGGAGGGCGGCAGCGATGCCGGCCATCAGTGCATAGAACTGCCACTCCGGTACTGAGGCTCCAGGCGGCGCCCAGGAAGCTCACCCATGCGTGGGGCAGCAGGCCGGCCGGGAACAGGCCATGGGTCATGGTCAAATGGGCCGCGATCTCGGCGCACCAGGACGCAGGCCAACCCTCCGACCAGATCGCCCTGCCGGGGTTATCCGGGCTGATCCAAGGCATGAGTGGGAGGCCCGTGGGTGTTGGCTGCACGGCCACTGCGACCGCGAACACGACTAGGAATGCCGGCAGGGTTCGCGTGGCGCGCGCCAGCAGGAAGGGTGCCGACCGATGGCGAAAGCGCTCCAGCGATTGAAGGACGACCATCCCGCTGAGTACCGAAGAATACATCCACCGCCGCCTCACCATGCGAGAACGGCCGCGCGGCCCATCCGGGCAAGGCCGCGAACGGCATCAAATGCGAGGCCATCACGTAGATGGCGAGAAGGCCCCGTAGTCCGTCCAGGCATTGCAATCGCGGCAAAACCGACCTCCGGGCCCAGGATGGCCGCAGAAGGCTTAACGTTCCGCGAACGCCGCCATCACACCGGCGCGCCGGCCGGCCCTTGCATTGGTCCACCCGGCGCGCTATTTGGACCGCATCAAGCATTCTCCGCTGAGTTACGGGGGGTGGCCTTCACGGGCCGCCTTTTTTGTTTTGGACACTGACCGACCGACCTACCCCGGCCTGGAGGACAGGATCGCCGCGACCGTCGCTCCCACGTTGCAAGCCATGGGTTTCGAGCTGGTCCGCATCGCCGTGCTCGGCCGCGACCGGCCGACCGTGCAGGTCATGGCGGATCGCGCGGACGGTGCCCTGGTCACCATCGAAGACTGCGAGGCGATCAGCCGGTCACTCGGCGCGGTGCTCGATGTCGAGGATCCCATGCCCGCGGCTTGGACGCTGGAAATCAGCTCGGCCGGCATCGACCGACCGCTGACCCGCGCCAAGGACTGGAACCGCTTTGCTGGCCATCTGGCGCGGGCCGAGACGGCGATCCCGATCGACGGGCGCCGGCGCTTTTCAGGCGTCGTGCTGGGCGCCGACGAACGCGCCGCCCGGCTCCGGCTGGAGGACGGCACCGAGGTCGCGCTGCCGCTCGGGGAGCTGCGCCGGGCCAAGCTGGTGCTCACCAAAGAGCTGATCGCCGCCACCGCGCAGTCCGGGCGCACCGATTGAACTGATTAACAGAGAAACCAATTCGGGGAAATCACCGATGGAAACCGCTACCGCACGTCCCGAGTTGCTTCTGGTCGCCGATGCCGTCGCGCGGGAGAAGAACATTGACCGCGAAGAGGTCATTGAGGCGATGGAGCAGGCCATCCAAAAGGCTGGCCGGGCGAAATACGGCCACGAAAAGGACATCAGGGCGACCATCGATCGCAAGACAGGGGACGTGCGCCTCTCGCGCTGGACTGAGGTCGTCGAGGCGCTGGAGAACGAGGAGACGCAAATCCCCGTTCACATCGCCCGCAAGTTCAAGCCGGATGCGACTGTGGGCGACTATATCGTAGATCCGCTACCGCCGATCGATTTCGGCCGCATCGCCGCTCAAACGGCCAAGCAGGTGATCGTCCAGCGCGTGCGCGAGTACGAGCGCAAGCGCCAGTACGACGAGTTCAAGGACCGCGTCGGGGAGATCGTCAATGGCGTGGTCAAGCGCACGGAGTACGGCAATCTCATGGTGGAGTTGGGCCGTGCCGAGGCGCTGCTGCGGCGCGACGAGCTGATCCCGCGTGAGAGCTTCCGCAATGGCGATCGCGTGCGCGCATACATATACGACGTTCGCGAGGAACAGCGGGGGCCGCAGATCTTCCTCTCGCGCACGCATCCGAGTTTCCTGGCTAAGCTATTCGCCCAGGAGGTGCCCGAGATCTACGACGGCATCATCGAGATCAAGGCGGTCGCGCGTGACCCCGGCTCACGCGCCAAGATGGCGGTCATCAGCCGCGACTTTTCGATCGACCCGGTCGGTGCGTGCGTGGGAATGCGCGGCTCGCGGGTGCAGGCCGTGGTGCAGGAGTTGCAAGGCGAGAAGATCGACATCATCCCCTGGTCGCCGCAAGCCGCGACCTTCGTGGTGAATGCCCTGGCCCCGGCCGAGGTGACGAAGGTGGTGATGGACGAGGAGGCCGGGCGGGTTGAAGTGGTGGTGCCCGATGACCAGCTGTCACTCGCCATCGGCAGGCGTGGGCAGAACGTGCGCCTCGCCTCGCAGCTCACCCGCTGGGACATCGACATTCTCACCGAAGCCGAGGAGAGCGAGCGCCGCCAGGAGGAGTTCCGCCGGCGGAGCGCGTTGTTCGTCGAGGCATTGGACGTGGACGACGTGATTGCCGGGCTTCTCGTGACCGAGGATTTTTCTTCCGTGGAGGAACTGGCGTTTGTGCCGCTTGATGAACTCGCTTCCATTGAAGGCTTCGATGAGGATATCGCGGCCGAGTTGATCCGCCGTGCCGAAGCTTTCCTGACCCGTCGCGACGATGAATTGAATGACCGGCGGGTGGAGCTTGGGGTGAACGATGAAGTGGCCTCGATCGAGGCATTCACGCCCGGTATGGTCGTGGCACTCGGGGAGAAGGGCGTGAAGACGCTGGACGATCTCGCCGATCTCGCATCCGACGAATTGATCGAGATCGTCGGGGCCGACAAGATGGACGAGGAGACCGCCAACAGCGTCATCATGGCGGCGCGGGCGCACTGGTTCGCGGCAGACGGCGAGCACGCCGCGAGCCAGGTCGCGCAGGAGGCAGGCCACGACTGATCGCGCGCTAGTCGAGCCGCTGCACCTGCCCGGCGACACCGTGGACGAACCGGAAAGCGGCCCCCTGCGTCGCTGTATCGTCACTCGCGAGCGGGCGCCTAAGGAGCGGATGATCCGTTTTGTCCTAGGGCCGGAAAAGGCTCTTGTCCCGGACTTGGCGGCACGGTTGCCTGGCCGGGGAATATGGTTGAGCGCCAAGGCCGATGTGCTAGAAACCGCCCGTGCCCGGGGGGCCTTCACGAGAGCGGTGCGTGGTCCCGTTTTTCTGCCGCCAGATCTCGTGGGGGAGCTGACCGCCGGACTTGCGCGGCGGATTGGCGAGCTTCTTGGTTTGGCGCGCCGTGCCGGACAGGCGGTCGCCGGGTTCGAAAAGGCGCGGGAATGGGTGCGGGCCGGCTGCGCCGCCCTCATCCTGCACGCATCGGATGGGAGCGCGGAGGAACTGCGGCGGCTGCTATCCGGTGCGCGCGAGCTGCCCGTGTCTGCCCCCTTGCCGGCGGCGGCATTGGGTGCGGTGTTCGGCCGCGATCGCGCGGTGCATGTGGCGGTAGCGCCGGGCGGGTTGGCGGCGGCGCTGGCAGTCGAGCTGGAGCGGCTCTCCGGGCTTGTGGGCTCGGCCAACGAGAAGTGAACCAATGGGCAAGTCCCGACAGGCGGGTAAATGAGCGAAAACAACGATCAGGACGCTAGCAAGGGCCGGCTTTCGCTGCGGCCGGCCGGACGCTTGGAGCTTGGTCGCACGGTCGATGCCGGCTCCGTCCGGCAGAGTTTTAGTCATGGGCGCTCGAAGGTGGTGCAGGTGGAGGTGCGCAAGAAGCGTGCCCCCGGCACTGCGGCGCCCGGCGCCAGCGGCTCTGCCCCCGCGACCGCGCGTGCCCCGTCGCCGGCCGGCCGGCCGGGCGCCGCGCCGGCGCGCGCGTTAACCGCCACCGAACTCGCCGCGCGCCAGCGGGCGCTGGTCGAACAGCAGCGCGAGAACGCCCGCCGTGAGGCGGAGCGGCGCGAACAGGAGAAGATCTCCATCCTGTCCGCCGCCGAGGAAGCGCGCCGGCGCGAGGAGGAGGCCCGCAAGGCCGCCGAAGAGGAAGCGCGCCGCCAAGCCGCCGAGGCGGAGCAGCGTCTTTTCGAGGAGGAAGCGCGCAAGGTCGCCGATGCCGCCGCGACACCGGCTGGCGTGCCGGCTCCCACGGCGCAAACCCCGGTGGCGCGCAGAGCACCGGCCGCGCGGCCGGGCGAAGATGCCCGCCGCCGTCCAACCGCCGCTCCGGGAACCCCGGCCGCCACGCCCACCGAGACATTGCGGCTTCGGGTCCGTGGGGCCGACGAAGAGGAGGAGGCGCGGCCTATCCGCCGTCCCGGCACTCCGTTGCCGCCCCGCAAGCCGCAGGTCGCCGCGCCCAAGAAGGGAACGGAGCACCGCCGCCCTGGACGCATCGATGTCCAAGCGGCCATAGAGGGCGAGGACGAGCGCGTCCGCAGCCTGGCCTCGGTTCGCCGTCAGCGCGAGCGCGAGCGGCGCCAGGCCGAGCTTGAACGCCTCCGTTCCGATCAGGTGAGAGTCGTGCGCGATGTCGTGCTGCCCGAGCAGATCACGGTCCAGGAGCTGGCCAACCGCATGGCCACGCGCGCGGCCGACGTGGTCAAGGCGCTGATGAAGCTCGGCGTGATGGCCACGATTACCCAAACGCTGGACGCCGACACCGCTGAGCTGGTCGTGCAGGAGTTCGGCCACCGTGCCCGCCGCGTTTCCGAGTCCGACGTCGAGATGGGTCTAGCAGGCGCGATTCGACTCGGATGCCGAGCTTCAGCCACGCCCGCCGGTCGTGACCGTAATGGGCCACGTCGATCACGGGAAGACCTCCTTGCTCGACGCGTTGCGCGCGACCGATGTCGCCGCCGGCGAGGCGGGCGGCATCACGCAGCACATCGGCGCCTATCAGGTGGAGCTGCCGAGCGGCGAGCGGGTGACCTTCATTGACACGCCGGGCCACGAGGCATTCACCGCCATGCGTGCCCGAGGCGCCAGCGTCACCGATGTGGTCGTGCTGGTCGTGGCAGCCGACGATGGGGTGATGCCGCAGACGGTCGAGGCGATCCGGCATGCCAAGGCGGCGAGCGCGCCGGTCGTGGTGGCGATTAACAAGATGGACAAGCCTGGCGCCAATCCCGGCCGGGTCCGCAACGAGCTCCTCAGCTACGAGATCGTGGTCGAGGAAATGGGCGGCGAGACGCAGGACGTGGAGGTTTCGGCGCTGAAGAAGACCGGCCTCGATCGGCTGATCGAGGCGGTGCTGCTGCAAGCGGAGATCCTCGACCTCAAGGCCAATCCGGCACGCAGCGCCGAGGGCACCGTGATCGAGAGCCGGCTGGATCGCGGCCGCGGCCCGGTCGCGACGGTGCTGGTTCAGCGGGGCACGCTCAACCAGGGCGACATTCTCGTCGCTGGCGCCGAGTGGGGCCGGGTGCGGGCCATGCTGGACGACAAGGGCCGGGTGCTGAAGGACGCCGGGCCGTCAATGCCGGTGGAGGTGCTCGGGCTTTCCGGGGTGCCGTCGGCCGGCGAGCCGTTCGTCGTAGTGGAGAACGAAAGCCGCGCGCGCGAGATCACCGAGTTCCGCGCCCGCAAGCTGCGCGACAAGACGAGCGCCGGCAACGTCGCCGCGCGCGGCACGCTTGACCAGATGCTGGCGCGAATACAGGCGGGCGAGCAGAAAGAGGTGGCGGTCCTTATCAAAGCCGATGTGCAAGGCAGTGCCGAGGCGCTCCAGGCCACCGTGCTAAAACAGGCGACCGAAGAGGTGAAGGTGCGCGTGCTGCATGCCGCGGTAGGCCAGATTACCGAAAGCGACGTGCAGCTCGCCAAGGCGTCGGACGCGGTGATCCTGGCGTTCAACGTGCGCGCGACCGCTCAGGCGCGTGACCTTGCTCAGCGCGAGGGCGTGGATATTCGCTACTACTCGATCATCTACGAGGTGGCCGACGACATCGAAAAGCTCGTCAAAGGCAAGATCGCCCCGAAGGCGCGCGAGAAGTTCCTGGGCTATGCGGAGGTCCGCAAGGTGTTCAGCATCACCAAGGTCGGCAAGGTTGCCGGCTGCATGGTGACTGATGGCCTGGTGAAGCGCGGCGCCGGGGTGCGCGTGCTGCGCGACGGCGTGGTGATTCACTCCGGCGAGCTGTCTCAGCTCAAACGCTTCAAGGACGATGTCCGTGAGGTGGCGCGCGGCTACGAATGCGGCTTGTCGTTCGCCAATTTCCACGAGTTGCAGGAAGGCGACGTGGTCGAGTGCTTTGAGACGGAGATGGTTCCGGCGTGAGCAAGCCGGACCACCCGGCCCCAACGCAACGCCAGTTGCGGGTGGCGGAGGAGATTCGCCACGTGCTTGCCGGGCTGTTCGCCCGGCGCGATTTCCGCGACCCGGAACTCGCGACTGCCGAGATCACGGTCACGGAAGTCCGAATGAGCCCGGACCTCAAGCACGCGACCACCTTCGTGGCCCGGCTCGGCCGCCCCGACATCGATGCGGTCCTGCCCGCGCTACGTCGTGTCGCGCCATTCCTGCGCGGTCAGATCGCCCAAGCGCTTGGGCTCAGGTTCGCGCCGGATCTGTTGTTCCAGCCTGACCACGCACCCGATCACGCCGCGTCCATCGATCGGCTGCTGCATTCGCCGGAGGTTGCGCGGGACTTGGAATAACCGGGCGAGGCTCGCCTTTCCCGCGGCTCTGGTGACGGGGAGGCCGAGAGTGTTTGAACCTCCTGTTCGCGGCACCCCCGAAGCTCGACGTGGGCTGCCCGTGCATCCGCTCCGGTGCGGGCCGCGTAACAGACGGCATGGGCGAGCAGGAGAAGGGGCTCGGGCAGGCGGAGGGCGCGAACGTGGATGCCACCGAGACCGCGGAGTTGATCCGCGGCTGTGCGGCCGGAGACCGCCTCGCATTCCGCCGGCTTTACGACGGCTGGGCGGGGCGGCTGCATGGCATCGCGCTTCGCATCACGCGCCAGCCGTCGCTCGCCGCTGACGCGACCCACGACGCGTTCGTGCAAGTCTGGCAACAGTCATCCCGGTTCGACCCTTCGCGCGGCAGTTCAGAATCCTGGCTGGTAAGCCTAGTCCGCTATCGGGCGCTCGATATCGTGCGCAAGCGTGGCCGCGAGACGCCCGGTTACGAACTGGAAGATCATGCCGACGAGACGCCAGATGCGCTGGCCCAGCTCGCGACCGAAGCCGAGGGGGCCGCGCTTCGTCGCTGCCTCGCGCAGCTCGAGAGCGAGCGCCGTCAGCTCCTGATTATGGCCTTCGTCGATGGCCTGTCTCACAGCGATTTGGCGGAGCGCCTACGGCTGCCACTCGGCACGGTGAAATCGTGGATCAGGCGTAGCCTGATCGCCCTGCGCGGGTGCCTGGAAGCATGAGCGACCAGCCGGACCGGGACCTGCTCGCGGCGGAGTACGTGCTCGGCACGCTGGAGGGCGAGGACGATCGCATGGCCCGACGCCTGCTCGGGGAAGACCCCGACTTCGCTCGATCGGTTGCCAAATGGCAGCGTCGGCTATCTCCGCTCGCGCGGCTCGCGGTCCATGCGCCGCCTCCCTCCGATCTCTGGGGGCGCATCGAGGGCACGCTCGGCCCTGCCACTCCGGCCCCGGTCCAGCCTCCTTCGGCGGTACCGCTCGCGCCGGCGCCGCGCTGGTATCAAAGCGTCAGGCTGTGGCAGGCCGGTACCGCCGCTGGATTGGCCATTGCCGCCGGGCTCGCGGCCTTCATCCTGGCGCGCGCGCCGCCGCCGCCGCGTGTCGCGGTCCTCTCCCCGACGGCTGGAGGCGCGCCGGCGCTGGTGGCGGTCGATCAGGGCCATCAGCTGACTATCCGTCCCGGGCCGAACCTCGCGGCGGTGCCCAGCAACCACGACCTGGAGCTTTGGGCGCTCGCCGCCGGGGCAAAGCGGCCCCGCTCGCTGGGTGTGCTGCCCGCGGACGGCAAGCAGCTTGCCACCGTCCTGCCGCCCGGCACGCAGCTCCTGGTGAGCCTGGAACCCAAGGGAGGCTCGCCGACCGGGCTACCGACCGGGCCGGTGCTTTACGGTGGGCGGCTCACATCAATGGACTGACAAGCGGCGCGGGCAAACAGAGCCCCGCTCGCGCCTATCCCTTGCGTCCTGATCTGGCGCGCTTCATCTCCGCTCCGACTGCCGGTCGAGGAGAAGTCGCCGCATGTCCCGCCGCAAGCCCCGAGGCCGCCCGATCGACGGATGGCTGATCATCGACAAGCCGCCCGGACTGACCAGCACCGATGTGGTCAATCGTGTCCGTCGTGCCTTCGACGCGCAAAAAGCGGGGCACGGCGGCACGCTCGACCCGCTCGCAACCGGCGTGCTGCCGGTCGCCTTCGGTGCCGCGACCAAGACGGTGCCCTATGTGGTGGATGGCACCAAGCTCTACCGCTTCACGCTCCGCTTCGGCGAAGCGCGAGACACCGACGATGCGGATGGGCAGGTGATCGCCACCTCCGCGGTCCGTCCGACTGAGGTGGCGATCAATGCCGCGCTGGTCGCCTTCCGCGGTGATATCACGCAGGTACCGCCAACCTTCTCGGCCGTGAAGATCGCCGGCGAGCGCGCGTACGATATGGCGCGCGAGGGCCGTGCCCCGAACCTCGCGCCGCGGGCGGCGCGCGTGGACCGCTTTGAATTGATCGAGCACCCCAACTCCGAGACGGGGATTTTCGAGGTGGAGTCCGGAAAAGGCGTGTATATGCGCAGCCTGGCACGCGACCTCGCCGTAGCCTGCGGCACCCTCGGCCA
Source organism: uncultured Pseudomonadota bacterium (assembly GCA_963849305.1). Taxonomy (GTDB): domain Bacteria; phylum Pseudomonadota; class Alphaproteobacteria; order Acetobacterales; family Acetobacteraceae; genus CAWKGV01. Next base: position 6,751 of record CAWKGV010000019.1, on the reverse strand, counting down.
TGTCGCGTCCCTGCGCCGGCTGCGGGTCGGCCCGTTTATGGAAGCTGGGGCGATTCCGCTAGACAAGCTGATCGGGCCGGACCATACCGCGCCGGCTTCCCCGGATCTGCTGCTTCCGGTCGCGACCGCGCTGGCCGACATCCCGGCGCTGGCCCTGACCGAAGCCGAGATCGCGGACTTTATGCGTGGCAAGACATTGAGCCTGGTCGGGTTCATGGGTCGGATTCCACGGACGGCCGATCCGAATGGCGGGTTGGCGCGTGCCATGGCGGGGGGCCGGGTCGTCGGGTTATGCCGGCTACAAGACGGTTGGCTGAAGCCCGAACGGGTACTTTAGCCCCGTGGGTTCGCCCTGCGACGCGTCGTCGCAACATCAAATAGGAGCAAATCCGATGTCGATCACCGGGGAGCGCCGCACGGCGCTGGTTTCCGAATATGCCCGGGCGCTGGGCGATACCGGCAGCCCCGAGGTCCAGGTTGCCCTTCTCTCGGAGCGGATCGGCAACCTGACCGAGCACCTGAAGACCCACGCCAAGGATTTCCACAGCCGGCGCGGCTTGCTGATGCTTGTCGGCCAACGCCGGCGGTTGCTTGACTACCTGCGCGCGAAGGACAGCGCCCGCTATGGGGCGCTGATCGCTCGACTTAATCTGCGCCGCTAGCAAGCTCGAAGCCTGTCATACCAGCCGGCGCCGCTTATATCAGGGTATCGGCAACGACCCTCGCGCCATGGGGCGTGGGGCAACTCGGGGGCATTGCTCCCAAACGTCGCGACACGCGGCGGACCACACACCGCCGGTCTGGTGCCCGCGAAGGGAACCGTGACGGCGTTTCCGGCCACATGGCCCGCGGCTGCGCTGGTTCGCAGCCCGCGATCCGTGCGACCCGAGACGCCGTATCCCGCCGGGAACAATGGATCGCTCGGGATCGCGTCCGCCGGTGCGGCGTGCACCGAAGGACTACGCATGTTCGACTACTACCGCAAGGAACTCGACTGGGGCGGCCGAAAGCTGATCCTGGAAACCGGCAAGATTGCCCGACAGGCGGACGGGGCGGTTCTCGCCCGCTACGGCGACACCATCGTGCTCTGCACCGCGGTTGGCGTGAAGGCTGCCCGCCCTGGCCAGGACTTTTTCCCGCTCACCGTCAACTACCAGGAAAAAGCATTCGCCGCGGGCAAGATCCCGGGCGGCTTTTTCAAGCGAGAGGGCCGTCCCTCAGAGAACGAGGTCTTGGTTAGCCGCCTGATAGACCGGCCGATCCGCCCGCTGTTTCCTGAAGGCTTCCGCAACGAGGTCCAGGTCATCGCCACCGTGCTGAGCCATGACCTGGAGAACGATCCCGACATCGTTGCCATGATCGGCTGCTCGGCGGCGCTGACGCTCTCCGGGATACCATTTTTTGGCCCGGTCGGTGCGGCACGCGTCGGCTACAAGGGCGGGCAGTACATCCTCAATCCCACGGCCGATCAGACGAAGGATGCCGAGCTTGACCTCGTGGTGGCCGGCACATCCGATGGCGTCCTGATGGTGGAAAGCGAAGCGCGCGAACTGCCAGAGGACGTGATGCTGGGCGCCGTCACTTTCGGCCATCGGTCTTTCCAGCCGGTGATCGACGCAATCATCGAGCTCGCTGAGCGCGCGGCGAAAGATCCTTGGCCGTTGCCTGAGCCGACCGAGGGTGAAAAGAGCCTCGCGGCGCGGGTCGATGCGCTCGCGCGTGCTCACCTTGCGGAGGGGTATCTCGAGCAGGAGAAGCAGGCCCGGCACGAGAAGATCGATGCAGCCAAGCAGGCGGCATTGATGCAGCTCGCGGCCGAAGGCGCCGACGTGGACGAGGCGAAGGGCCTGTTTAAGAAGCTTGAGGCCGACCTGGTCCGCAACGCCATTCTGGACACCGGCATCCGCATCGACGGCCGCGACACGAAAACCGTTCGTCCGATCGTCGCCGAGGTCGGTGTGCTGCCGCGCGCTCATGGCAGCGCCCTATTCACGCGCGGCGAAACCCAGGCACTGTGCGTCGCGACGCTTGGCACTGGCCAGGACGAGCAGATCATAGACGCGCTCGAAGGCGAGTATCGCGAGCACTTTATGCTGCACTACAATTTCCCGCCCTATTCGGTCGGCGAGGCCGGACGGATGGGGTCGCCGGGGCGGCGCGAAATCGGTCACGGCAAGCTCGCCTGGCGCGCCATCCGGCCGTTGTTGCCGGAGAAGGAGAAATTTCCGTACACCCTGCGCGTGGTCTCGGAGATCACTGAGAGTAACGGTTCGTCCTCCATGGCAACGGTCTGTGGCTCCTCCCTCGCGTTGATGGATGCCGGCGTTCCGCTCTGCAACCCGGTGGCCGGTATCGCGATGGGCTTGATCAAGGAAGAGCGCGGGTTCGCCGTGCTGTCCGACATCCTGGGCGACGAGGACCATCTGGGGGACATGGATTTCAAGGTGGCGGGGACCGAGCGCGGCGTCACCAGCTTGCAAATGGACATCAAGATCACCTCGATCACGCCGGAGATCATGCGCATCGCGCTCGATCAGGCACGCGATGGGCGAATGCACATACTGGGTGAGATGGCGAAGGCGATCACGGGGGCGCGCACCGACGTCGCCGCCAACGCGCCCCGCATCACCATTATCAACGTGCCCAAGGAGAAGATCCGGGAGGTGATCGGCACCGGGGGCAAGGTGATCCGCGAGATCGTCGAGCAGACCGGCGCCAAGATCGACATCGAGGACAATGGCACGATAAAGATCGCGGCCGCCGAGCAGTCCCAGGCGCAGGCCGCGATCGACTGGATCCGTGGCATCGTGGCCGAGCCGGAGATTGGCGTGATTTATCCTGGAAAAGTGGTGAAAACGGCCGATTTCGGGGCGTTCGTCAACTTTCTCGGCTCGCGCGATGGCCTCGTGCATATCAGCGAGCTGGCGCAGGGACGCGTCGGCAGGACCACCGATGTCGTTAATGTCGGTGACCCGGTGAAGGTGAAGGTCGTCGGCTTCGACGAGCGCGGCAAGGTCAAGCTCTCGATGCGAGTGGTCGATCAGCAGACCGGCGAAGACATCACCGACAAGGTCGGGGCCAAGCCGGGCCGCCGCGAGCGCGAGCCCGCGGAGGCCCCGGCGGTGGCCGCTGGGGAGTGAGGCCAACCGGAGCAAGGCCGCGGAAACTCTGTCATCCGTGGCCCTGCAGTCTGACAACGCCGGACGCAGGAGCGACTGCATGAAGGCGATCAATGCGATCCGACTGGGTGGGATGGAGGTCTTGCCGCTTGTGGAGGGCGGCAAGGGTGTCTCGATCTCGAACGGAATTTCGTCCGGCCGCTGGGCGGCCACTGGTGGGGTGGGCACATTCAGCGCGGTCAACGCCGACAGTTACGACGAGCAAGGGCGCGTAATACCCCAGCTCTATCGCGGCCGCACCCGCCGCGAGCGGCACGAGGAGCTGATCGCCTACGCAGTCCGCGGCGCGGTGACCCAGGCGCGGCGCGCCTATGAGCTTGCTGGCGGAAGGGGCCGCATCCACGCCAATATCCTTTGGGAGATGGGGGCGGCCGAACGAGTCATCACCGGCGCACTCGAGCAGGCCAAGGGGTTGATCAACGGATTGACCTGCGGTGCCGGAATGCCCTACCGGCTTTCAGATATTGCTGCGCGCTTCAACGTTTATTATTACCCCATCGTCTCCTCTGCCCGGGCGTTCAACGCGCTCTGGCGGCGTGCTTATTGCCGGGCCGCGGCGCTGCTCGGCGGCGTGGTGTATGAGGATCCTTGGCTTGCGGGCGGGCACAATGGGCTTTCAAACAGTGAGGATCCGGCCCAGCCCGAAGACCCGTTCCCGCGCGTGCTCGCGTTGCGCAAGCAGATGCGGGAGTTCGGGCTGCACGAAACCCCGATCATCATGGCCGGCGGCGTCTGGTGGCTGGAGGAGTGGGAGGACTGGATCGGCAATCCCGACCTGGCGCCGATCGCCTTCCAGTTCGGCACTCGCCCGTTGCTCACGCAGGAAAGCCCGATTGGCGAAGCTTGGAAGCGCCGCCTGCCGACGCTACGGGAAGGCGACGTCTTTCTCAATCACTTCAGCCCGACCGGGTTCTGGTCGAGCGCGGTCGATAACGGGTTCATGCAGGGGCTGCGTGGGCGCAGCGACCGTCAGGTGGCGTACGCGACGGAGATGATCGGCGAGCATACGGCCGAATACGGTGTCGGGCCGCGCAAGCGCGTGGTGTTCTTGACCCACCCCGACCTCGGCCGGGTGCGTGGCTGGGAAGCGCAAGGCTTCACCGAGGCGCTGCGAACGCCGGATTCGACGCTGATCTTCGTGACACCGGAGCAGGCATCGGAAATCACGCGGGATCAGGTTGCCTGCATGGGCTGTCTGAGCCAGTGCCGGTTCTCCAACTGGAGCCAACATGGGCCCGAGTACAGCACCGGCAAGCGCCCCGACCCGCGCAGCTTCTGCATCCAGAAGACCTTGCAGGCGATCGCCCACGAGAGCGACGCTCCGGATGCTGTCGATCGCAACCTGATGTTCAGCGGTCACAACGCCTTCCGGTTCGGCCGCGACCCGTTCTACTCGAACGGGTTCATCCCGACGGTGAAGCAGTTGGTCGAGCGCATCCTAACCGGCCGATAGCCGAACGCGCCCACCTCGTGGCGTGATGGCGACGCGCGATCTCGCGGATGAGATCGAACAAGCGACGCATGGGCGCGAAGATCTCGGCGTGTTCTCGAGCGTAGCCCTCGAACGCGCGGGGCGCACGCGGCTCGGCATAGTCCCAGCCCGCCGCGAGAGCCGGGTGCCTCGGGGAAGATCTCGGCGAGCAAGCCGAGCACGGCGGGGATCTCCAGGCGCAGCGCCGCAGCCTGCATGTCCTGGTGCGTCACCGCCGTGGCGCGGCGAGAATTCCGGGATCTCGGTGGCCAGCAGCCAAACGCGATGGATCAGCGCCAGTCGCAGCGCGTGCAGCAGCAACTCCCGTGACTGCATGCGTGGCGCCTCCGGCCATGCCGCCCGAAGGGCCAGATGGTCGGCCTGGATGCGGCGGAACATCGACTGCGCCGGGCTCCAGAGTGCGAGCCGTTCGAGCGCGCGTGCCACGGCGACCAAAGCTTCCCGCCGGCCCGGTCGGCGTCGTGTGCTCGGCGCGATCGAGCCAAGTCCCCGGGTCCAAGCGTCCCGATCACGGCGCGCAGCACGTCGAGGTCGGAATGGGCCAGGCCGTGCCGTCGCCAGCTCGAGCGCCCGACGGAACCGGCGGCTTCGCTCGCGCATCGCCGGAAACGCCTCGGGATGCCGCGCCGCGGCCGCGCCGAGCCCATGCAACGTGTTCGCGCACCAGCCGAGCTGTTGCAGGATCGCGTTGTTGGGGATCGCTCGCAGCTCGCGCGGATGCCGCACGCGCGGCGCGGCACCCATCGCATCGCTGACGCGCGCGGCGGGCCGCGAGCCGGAGGGGTCGAACAGGTTCGGCCCGAATGCCCCGAGCAACGCGCCGTATCCCGCGTTCTCCACCAGTCCCTGCATGCCGGCCCGGATCGTGGCAAAGAAATCGGCGGCGAAATCCGGCTCCGCATACACCGGGTCTTCGATCGGCCCGGCGGCCGGATGGAACGCGTGCTCGGCGATCCGCGCCACTGTCGCCAGGGCGAGTTCCGGTGTGCCGAACGGGAGATAGCCGTCGCCGCCCTGGAATGCGCTCTCCTCGCGCACGAGCAACGAGGCGCGACTGAGCGCCTGGCGGCTGGCGGTTGGCGAGAGGTACTTGAGCCGGTCGGCAAGCGATGTCGGGATGGCCGCCGCGGCCGATGCTCTCCCCATGGGTGTCGAACAGCACCACCTCGACGCCGGAAATACCGAAGCGGGCTAGCGTCTCGGCGATTTTCAACCGCAGCCGCTCGATCAGATAGCTTGCGGCGAGCTGGCCCACATAGCGGCCGGAATCGGAGTAGCCGAATTGCAAGGCAAACCGCCCGGTCCGTCTGCAGATAGGCCCGGTAGTGCGGGCTGCGCAGCGCCTCTTCGAGCACCGCGCGCGCCGCGATCCAGCGCCTCTGCGGTCTCGAACAGCGGGCTGATCTCGATATGCTCTTCGATGCCGAACAGGCGCGCGAGCCAGAGCGCGGCGAGCAGCGTATAGCCGGTCTCTGTCTCCGCGACCAGAAATCGGATTGGCGCATATCCGTCGATGTATTTGACGATCTGCGCCACCGTCATCATCATTCGCGCGGCCGATGCCTGTTCGGCGAGCAACGCGCCGAAATCGACCGGCACCGGCCCGACCGTGTCCAGCGCTGCATTGATTGCGGCGAGCAACGCCCGGCGATGCGACAGATCTTCCGGCGGGTCCTTGATGCCCTTGCGCTGGCGAACGACGTTGTGAAGCTGGGCGGCATTGAGCCGCACATGGGTATGGGCGAGCGCAAGCCCGTGCGCGACGAGCCCGGCCCGGGCCACGCACAACTCGAGCCGCGCCTCGTCATCCGCCGCGGCGAGCGCCGTCTGAAACAGTGCCAGCAGCGGCTCCGGCGAGGGCAAGGCGTCGTCGCGCCCGCGCACCAGCGCCGCCGCGAACGCCGCGACGCGCGGCGGGTCGGGAGCCAGGGGGCACACCCGATTTGCGCGTCGACCGTCTCCAGCGCGCAACCGACACGGTTGGCGAGCGCGTCCGTTCCTCCGAGCGTGGCGAGTTGTCCGTACAGCCGCGCGAGTTGCAGCCGCTTCATCTCCAAGCGTAGGCGCAGCGTGTCCCACC
>CAWKGV010000018.1:0-40640 GCA_963849305.1 uncultured Pseudomonadota bacterium | reverse complement strand
ATCGCATCCCGGCCATGGGCGCAAGCGGTCATTACGTAGGCGGCTGGTATCAGAGCAGGATCGCCTGTAGCGGGACAATGAAATCAAGCGGGCTGCGTGGCGGGTAGTGCGTCAGCTTGAAATCTGGCTCAGATCATGCCCGGCCAATAAGCCCTGCGCCTTCGGCACACCGCTGCCCGGCTGCGGGGCTTGACCGCGGCGTCCCGGCCGAGCGTTGGGTATTTATTGGTGCCGTTGACGCCGCAGTCTGTCGCTCGCAGCCCACGGCTGTTGGCGGGAAGGGCAAAGCACTGGTCGGTCATGCCGCGCACCGGATCTGTCGCGGTTCGGCTTCGGTCGGCGGCACATTCAGCTCGGTCATCGCCTCGACCTGCATGTAGCGGTGCCATTCGTCGTTCTGTTCCTCAGCACGGCGCCGATCAGCCGGATGATGGCCGCCTGGTTGGGAAGTATCCCGACCACATCGGCGCGCCGCTTTACCTCCTTGTTCAGCCGTTCCAATGGATTGGTGCTGTGCAGCTTGGTTCTATGCTGCTCGGGAAAGTCCGTGTACGACAGCACGTCGGTCTCGCTCGTGTCGATGAACGCCGCCAGTTTCGGCCATTTCTGGCGAAACTGATCAGCCACATGCCGCAGCGTTTGACTATATAAATCGCGGTAGGGACGCGCATTACTGCGCGCCCCCCGCACAGAACCGGTACGACCGGCATTCCCGCATACGGCTCCCACCTTGGGTGTTTGACGCGAAAACGCTGCAGCGGCCAGGGGTGGGATATGCGGGGCCTGGGCAGCCAGCGATCCGCCAGTCTGTCCATATCGGGCCATGTCGTGCGATCCCGCTGGCTGCGCCGGCGCAGGGCGCGTCGCCAGAGCACCGTGACATGGTGGCGGAATGCCGACAGGGCTCGCGCGTTGTCGGCACGGCGTGGTAGGCGAAGAAGCCGCGCACCACACTTCCCAGCCACCGTCCCTGTTCGGCCACGTCCTGGTGCCAGCGCCGCCGGAGGTCCTCGGTGACTTCCAGCAGTTTCCCCTGCATGCGGTCGCGCCGCGTGTGCCGCGACAGCCGGAAGCGGCCCCGTTGCGTTCGCGAGCAGATGTGAGTGAAGCCCAGGAAGTTGAAGGTCTCCGGTTTGCCTTCCCCGCGGATCGCACGATCGGACCCGGCATTGCGGCCGAATTCGATCAGGCGCGTCTTCTCGGGGTGCATTTCCAGGTCGAATGCCGCCATCCGCTCGCCAGGAACCGTTCAGCATCGGCCCGGTGCTCGAAGCCGACGACGGTGTCGTCGGCCCACGGGTCCGGCCTATGGCCGGCCCGAGGACAGGCTCCGCGCACCACGATCATCGCACCGTGCGCATGGCGTCGCCGCCATTGCTCGGTCCACAGATCGTAGGCGTAATGGAGATACACGTTCGCCAGCAGCGGGGAGATCACCGCCCCTTGTGGGGTGCCCCTCTCCGCCGGGTGTCGCACGCCGTCCTCCACCACGCCAACCTTCAGCCACTTGCGGATCAGGCGCAGCACGCGCCGGTCGCCAACCCGGTGTTCCACGAACCGCATCATCCAGTGATGGCTGATGGTGTCGAAGGAAGCGGCCACAGACTACCCATCACCGTCATATTCCGGCAATGGTGACGATCCTCCGGGAGCGCCATGCTTTCGAGGGCCGGCAATTGACTGTGACCAGCAGCATGCGGCGGCGCGGGGTCTCGCTTTTGCTGGTTAGCCTGCCGGATGGCAGCCGCTCGCTCATTCCCGCAAAATGGACCGACTGGGACGAATGTGGCGATGGCGGCGGTTCGCCTGCGCCCGACGACGGCGCAGCACAACATGACCTCGGCCGGCTCCGCGATTTGCTCCACCTGCGCACGGTCCTCGACGCTCTCCATGGCCAACTCGGCCAGCCCGTTTTGCCAATGGAGGGCCGCCATGCAGTTGACGCTCCCAATTCTCAATCCGTCCGACCGGCCGTCGATCCCCCCGGCGCCAAGGCCCACTCCGGCACCATGGGACCAGCTCGACGATGCGTCTCGCATGGCGGCGCTCGAGATTCTCGCACGGCTTATCGCCCGGATGCTCGCGACCCAACCGCTGACGGAGGCGGGCGGTGAATGAAGTTTCCAAGATCACCGCCAGTCATATCTCCCGTCAGGCCATTGTCTATCTCCGTCAATCGAGCGCCGCACAGGTCGAACACGATCGCGAGTCGACGGACCGGCAATATGCGCTGGAGATCAAGGCTCGCGAGCTCGGCTGGCCCGATGATCGTATCATTGTCATCGACGAGGACCTCGGTCTCTCCGGTTCCGGCGCTGTCACCCGCTCGGGATTTGCTCGCCTCACTGCCGAAGTGGCGCTCGGCCATGTCGGTCTCGTGCTCGGCCTCGAAGTTTCGCGTCTCGCCCGCAACAACGCCGACTGGCATCGCCTCATCGATCTCGCCGGCCTCAGCGACACGCTCATCGGCGATGCTGATGGCCTCTATCATCCGGCGCTGTTCAATGACCGGCTCCTGCTCGGATTGAAAGGGACAATGAGCGAGGCCGAACTGCACGTCCTGCGCGCACGTCTGAACGGCGGTATTCGCAACAAGGCCGCCCGCGGCGAACTCAGACGCGGGTTGCCGGTCGGGTTCCTTTGGGGCGACGCCGACGGTGAGGTCCGCTTCCACCCGGATGAGGCGGTCGTGACGGCTATCCGCGCCGTCTTTGCCAAGTTTGCAGAGACCGGTTCGGTACGTCGCGTCTGGCTCTGGTTACGCTCCGAAGGGCTCAGCTTGCCGCTGCAGATGCATCAGGAATTCGAGATCCGGTGGGGTGACGCGAGCTATACGGCCATCCACCACGTGCTGACCAATCCGGTCTATGCCGGCGCCTATGCCTATGGCAAAACCCGCACGGAGACGATGCTGGATGCCGCGGGTGGCCGGCGCAAGCGCATTCGACATCTCTCACGCTCCGAGTGGCAGGTGCTCATCCCGGAACACCATCCGGGCTTCATCGACTGGCAGACCTATGAGGCCAATCAGGCGCGGATCGCGCAAAACACGCGCCCGGGGCCACGCAAGGTGGGGGGCGCCGTGAGGGAAGGTAACGCCCTGCTGCAGGGCCTCGCCAGCTGCGGCCATTGCGGACGTCGCCTGCGCACGCACTACCGCGGGCGTCATTCGTCAGCGGGCTATCATTGCCCCGGCAAGGTCCTTGTCGAAGGCCGCGGCGTCTATTGTCTCAATGTGGGCGGCATTCAGATTGACGACGCCGTCGCACGGACCTTCATCGCCGCCCTCGAACCGGCGAAGCTCGCAGCCAGTATCGCCGCCGCCGAAAGGCTCGAAGCAGATCGCGAGGCCATGCTCAAACAATGGCGCCTCGGCGTCGAACGAGCGAGCTACGAAGCGAGGCGCGCCGAGCGCCGATACCGTGCTGTGGATCCCGATAATCGGTTGGTTGCTCGCGGACTCGAGCGCGAGTGGGAGAAGGGCTTGAACGCCCTCGAAGCTGCTAAAGCCGAGCTTGCACGCCGCGAGCGGGAGCGTCCACGCTTACTCTCCCTGGAGGAGCGCGACCGTCTGCTCTCGATCGGGCCCGATCTGGCCAGGGTGTGGCACGCCCCAACCACCGCACCACGTGACAGGAAGGAGTTGCTGCGGGCACTGACTGAGGAAGTCATCATCAAGGTCGAGCGCGACAAAGCCGCCGCGCACCTCACGATCCGCTGGAAAGGCGGCGCGCTCGACGAGATCGACCTGGCGCTGCCGCGCTCGCGGCCGGCCACGATCCGCACTGACGAGGACACGATCGCGCTCGTTCGCCGCCTCGCCTGCCATTACCCCGACAGCGTGATCGCCGGCATCCTCAATCGGCAGGGGCGCACAACGGCATACGGTCATCGGTTCGAGGCGGGTCACGTAGGCAACCTGCGTCGCCACTGGGACATTGGATGCTTTGAGCCGAGAGCCGACGCGCCCGACGGCGAACTGCTGACGATCAAGAAAGCCGCCATCGTGCTCGGCGTTGCCCCGTCGACCCTCCATCGCTTGCTCAACGACGGCATCATCGCAGGCGAGCAACTGACGCCCGGAGCCCCATGGCGCATCCGTTTGACCGATGACCTCATCGCCCGTTTCAATGGCGGCGAAGCCGACGATGGCTTCGTGCCCATGCGGGAAGCAATGCGCGCGCTCGGGGTTTCGCGACAGACCGTGTTGCAGCGTGTCAAGCGCGGCGAACTCGACGCGGTCCACGTGATGCGCGGCAAACAAAAGGGACTCCGGATCAAGGTGATAGCCCGCCAATCCGAACTGCTTATCCCAACCTCATGAACCAGGGCGCATTATGACGCGAGATCCAAGAATCCCTTGATGTCGGCGTCCAGGATCCAGTTCACCGCCTGGCTCTCAATGCCAATCGCCAGTGCGTCCAGCGCATCGTGCTGCCCCCTTCCGGGGTCGGAATCCGTAGGAGAAGCCGAGGAAGTCCGCCTGGTAGATCGCATTCAGAACCTCCACCGTCACTGCCCATGCAGATCGCGGTTCTCGGGATCGACCTGGGGGAGAACAGCCGCAGTGTGGTGGGACTGGACGGTTCGGGACAAGTTGTCATGCGCCGGCGGATGCAGCGGGACAGCGTGGTCAAGTTCGCCTCCGACCTGACACCTTGCGTGGTGGCAATGGAAGCCTGCTGTGGCCCGCACCATCTCGGACGCATTTTGCGCGACCAGGGACATCAGATCCGGCTGATGTCGCCGGAATATGTTCAGCCGTACGTGAGGGCACAGAAGAACGATGATCGGGACGCCGAAGCGATCGCCGAGGCGGCAACGCGACCGACGATGCGGTTCATTGAATTGAAGAGTGTCGAGCAACTCGACATGCAATCCCTGCATCGCGTTCGCGACCGGCTGGTCGGCGAGCGGACGGCACTGATGAACCAGCTGCGCGCCGTGCTGCTGGAACCAGGCATCACCGTCCCGCAAGGGCGACGCAAGCTCGCGCAACATCTGGCGCTGATCCTGGACGGGGAGGAATACGACAGAGCCCACGAGTGCGCTAGTTGGTCAGGACACGCGAGCGGAATGGGGTGACCTGGACCGTCGTATCGAGGCGTTCGACGGTGAATTCGCTGCCCAGGCCAAGACCGATGAAGCCGCCCGCCGCCTGGCAAGCATCCCCGGGATCGGCGTGTTGAACGCCACGGCTCTGGCGGCCGCGGTCGGCGGTGCCGCCACGTTTGCTCGTGGGCGCGGCCTCGCTGCCTGGCTTGGTCTGGTACCGCGGCGGATGACGACCGGCGGCGAACCACGGCTGCTGGGGATCAGCAAACGTGGTAACAAATATCTGCGCAAGCTGCTGGTGCATGGCGCCCGGGCGGCGCTGCCGTCGCTATCGGCGAGTACGACGCCGCTTGGGAATGGCTACAAGGGCTGTAGGGGAGGGCGCACAAGAACACGGTCATCGTAGCGCTGGCCAACAAACTGGCGTGGATCGTGTGGGCTGTACTGCGTCACGGCGGAACATATGACGCTGCCATGGTGAAGGCGACCTGATCGAGAACCGGCCGAGCTCGCCGATCCTAGCGAGCGAACCGAACTTTGCCCATTTTTGAGCGCAAGCTATTGACATTGTTCATGGTGCGTGGGGCTGTCTGTCTACGCTGTCAGCGCGACGCCGAGCAAATCAAAGCTCCGGCGCTGTATCCTGGTGGGGGTGGCGAGGATGGCGGTGAGCCGATTGTGCCCGAGGCGCACGACATTGCGTGTCAGGGTGGCGAGATCGGCGAGCAGGCTGTGAAAGCTGTGCACCGGGAGCGGTTCGCCATCTGCGGCATCGGTGCGTTCGCGGGCGGTCTTGCGCTGCGCCGCCGGCGAGGGCTTGGCCGTCGCCACGGGTGAAGCGCGTTGCGCGTCACGTCCAGCCGGATCCTGCTCGTCGAACAGCATCGGAGCTAGGCTCCGGCGCATGTGCCATTCCAGATAGTAGGCGAGCGTTTCAGTGGCTTGGACCAAAAACCCCGCAAAGTCTTTTTAAAGTTTAATGCTGGGCGTATGGGAGATGGCATACAACCTTGAAGTGTGGAGCGCCGTGTAGCTGACCCCCTCGAGCGAAGCTATGCGGGCCTTGATTACCAGGAGACTTGGTCGCGCGGCAAATCTCCAAGCGCATCAACCTGACGGACGACAGGACCCCGCGGTCGTTCCAACGCCATAGAACGAGGTTCGTCCCGCAAGCTTCCCCCCGAGGGGACGCGCAAGCCGTGGCATCCGGCCGGGGCCGTGGCGGCGACGAAGTCCCAACAGGATGGCCGTCTGCGTTCGATGTCCCGCATGTGCTTCCAGGGCTGGCGGAGGAAAGCGTCATCCAAGCCCAGGGCCCGTGCCGGACGGTTGGGTCGGCGAGGTCCAGGACGGCTTGGGCGTCCACGTCGTAGGCTGTCAGCGTGCCGGGCCGAGGCAGGTCCTGCTGATACTCGGCAATGGCGGTCGCATGGCTGTCGGAGAGGTAGAGGGCGGCTTGGCCCGGCTCGTTCCAGCGATCGCCCGGGCCGGCACCCGAAAGCGGATCGAATGCCCATCGAGGCGCCACCATGCGCCAGAAGCGGCCCCGGACAGCGACCGACCGGGCGGCATCGAGCCGCCAAGTCGCGCGTAGGCGCCGTCCCGGAGGTCCTCCAAGTGCGCCATGATCGCATCGGCATGGCCGGCCTCGACGAGTTCGAGCGCGGTCCGGCCGTCGTGTCCGGCGATAGGCTGATGCCGGAACCAGACGATCGCCCGGTCGGCATCGCCCGTCAGTTGTTCGGCCGCAGTCAGGATCGGGACCACCGGCCTTTTCTGGACCACGGGCGAGTCAGGCCGCTGCGCGAGCGTGTTCCGGTGCACGTGGGCCAGCTTGGCGAGCTCAGCGAGTGGCAGGCGCAGCCTCCGGCTCATCCGCTGCGGCGAGACGAAATCCCGTTCACGGGTATCCGCGAGCAAAGCCGTCAACATCGGTCAGTCCATTGTGCGCAAGCAAGGCGTACGTAGCACTTCCTGCGCACTTTTGGAGGGCCAAAGCGTCGGCCGAGATACTTTCGAAGGGCTGGCTCTCCAAGGTGACGGGTCAGAAGCCGAGCTTCCCGGCGGGCGTCGCCTGGTCCAGCTTGGCGCGGCGGACACAGCTGCGCATGGTGGTGAGGCTGCGGTGGCGCGTGTGTGCCATGATTTCCTCGTCCGGCACGCCGTTCCGGTAGGCTGTGGCGCATGGCACGGATTTCAACACGCGGGAAGGCTTCTTATCGCGTATTACCTTGGAGGCAACCAGGGTAGGTTTCCAATCCACTTTGCTACGCCCTGGCGAGGTAGATCGGCGCACGCCGCTACGGCCGCGATCAGCCCTTGGCGCCTGCCGTGTCGTCGTCGACGCCCTCGGCGTCCGGCAGATCGACATTCTCGTAGAACTCGCCAACAGGGATCTCGATCCCGATCTCGGGCATCCGCAGAACGTCGTCGGAGGTCAGCGCGGTGGCCGTCCAGTCACTCTCTCCGTCGGCGCGTTCGAAGACGGTCAGGGCTGCGCTGGCGTGTTCCAGGATGACGTAGCGGCGGACCGATGCGATGGCGCGGTATTCGCGCAGCTTGTCGATCCGGTCGGTCCGGCCGGAGGTCGGGCTGAGCACCTCGAACACGGCGATAACCCCCGGGACCACCCGGGCTGTGCCTTCTACCTTGGTGCAGGTGACGAGGGCGTCCGGGTAGCGGACGGCGTCACCGATGGTTGCGACCCCGGCGTCTGGCCCAAGAGGCCGGCAGCCGCTGCCACCCAGCCGCGTACGCAAGGCGAAGTGAATGTTCTGTGTCGTCTGGCTGTGATTGATCGAGCCGCCCGTCATGGCGACGGGCTGGAAACCGTCGAACTCGTAGCGTGCGTCCTGGGTCTGTGCCCAGTCGAAGAAAGTCTCGCGCGTCATGCGCGCCTTGCGGATCGCCACGTTCATGGTGGGACCTATAGCACGGTCCGGCACGGAGTGCGACGCGCGAACGGAAGTCCTTGCATTCAGATGTGGATCGCACGCCCGAGGCCTCTCAGGGTGGCTTCGTGGAACGCCTCGCTCAGGGTCGGGTGGGCGTGGATCGTTCCGGCCACGTCCTCGAGCAGGGCTCCCATCTCGATCGCCAAAATGAATTCCCCGACCATTTCAGAAATGTGCGCGCCGACTGCCTGGACGCCGAGCACGCGATGATCGTCGCCGCGGGCGACCACGTGGATGAGTCCGCCGTCTTCCCCAGCCTCCATGCTCAGCGCACGACCGTTGGCCCCGAACGGGAACTGGGCAACGATCATGTCGATGCCGCGTTTGCTGGCGTCCTCAGGCCCCAGGCCGACGCTGACGATCTCGGGCTCGGTGAAGCACGCGGCCGGGGAGCAGCGGCCTTTCCAAACCAGCCGGTGTGGCGAGGGCCGCAGGTTGACGGCCGCTCCTCTCGGGCGAGGGGGCGTTCGCGGCGGACGCGGTGATCGAGGTCGGGGTGTGAGTGTACACCGGGGTTGATTCGAGCTGTTTCGCCGGGGCGCGGCGTGTACACCCGAGCGGGGTTGGAGTGGTCGGGTGTATACCGGCCGTTAACCGACTGTTCATGTTTGGTTGGTTCGTACGGACGTCGGGAGCCAGCGATATTGATCGAATGGCGGCTTCCACACCGCCATGATCGCGCCTGTCGCGACCAAGCGCCTGGAGCTGCTACGCCATGTGCACAAATCGCCCGCTCGGAGCATTCGTGCCCAGGCATTGACCCTGGGGCGCGACTATCGGCGGGTGCATGAGGACGTGGAGACCCTGGTCAACGCGGGTCTGCTCGACCGCGACGAGGACGGCTTGCGGACGGATACGACAGCTTCCACGCCGAGACGCGGGTCGCTTTGTAGCCAACAATACCATCGGTCCCTCGAGTCACGCCGCCACGCAACGCCCGCTCTCCCGCTTGCGGGAGAGGGGGCGGGGTGAGGGTGCCACGCGCGGCTGGACTACTGGGAGCCACTCTTCAAGCCGCATCCGACGACGCGGGCATGATCCGGTCGAGGTATCGCACCAAGTCGCCCACGCTCGTCGCCAGCGTATAACCCCAGGTCCCGAATTCCCCGGCCGCAGTCACCGCTGCGCACCACCGATGCGCCGCCTGCGCCTTCACCTCCGCAACCCCTTCCCAGTCGGCGCCCTTGAGTTCCGCGATCAGGTCCTCCTCGTCCGGCCGGTCCAGCCGGATCACGTAGTCGGGCTGGTAGTCGTGCGGCTCGCCGTTGTGCAGGTACGGGACCGTGAAGTTCAGGCCGTGGTTCTTGACAAAGGCCCGCACCGCCGGGTGGCTGTCCAGGTGGTAGGCGGCGGATTGCTCCCAGGTGATCGTGTCGTTGACAACCAGGTTGACGTGGCTGCGGATCACCTCGCGCACGTCCTTGGTCGTGAACACGCTGATGTCCTCGGTCGCGCAAGGCCGGTCGCGGTCGATGTCCGGCACCTCCGGCGCCTCGCCGGCCGCGGTGTCGGGCCTGATCGCTGCCTCCAGCCGCTCGACGATCCAGCCGTAATAGGGTGAGATGAACGCATCGAGCCGACACGCCGGCGGCACCGGCTCGACCTTCTCGGCGATATAGCGCCGCACGATCTCCAGCACCTGCGGGAACAGGACATGGGCGGGCGCCTCGCAGGTCGCTTGCCCGATGTAGCGCCGCGTCAAGTCCCGCGCCATCTGGAACGCGAGTTCCTGCTCGCGGTGCCGTGCCCGAAATGCCGCCAACGAGGTGTTATGCACGCCGCCCGGGGAGAGGATGGACGGTCGGCCAGCGTTCAGCATCGCCGCGACGTCTGTTTGGGGCGGCACCGCCATCGGGTCCAGCTTGAGCCGGGCGACCTTGCTCCAATCCGGCACGGTCACCCGGTTGCGCACGCCGATCGCGTAGCCCAGCACGCGCGGCACGGTGATCGCGAATTTGGCCTTTTGCGGCACCGCGTAGATGCGCCGCTGCGGCGGCTTCGGCTTCGGTGTCGCGTTCGATGCCTTGAACGGCACCACCTCGAACGGCACCCCGAACACCTTGGCGACCTCTTCCTCGAACCGGCCCTTACCGTTGAGGTCGTAAGACCGCCGTCGGAGCGCCCGCCCCACGACCTGCTCACACAGCAGTTGCGACTGGAACGGCCGCAGTCCGACGACGTGGGTAACGGTGTTGCAATCCCACCCCTCGGTCAGCATCCCGACAGACACGATGCACAGCACGTCGCGCCCCGGCGGGTGAAGCCCGCGATCCAGCTTCTTCGCCAGCGCCTCGAAGCCCTCGGGGTAAATCGGCCGCCCTTGCTTGTCCTGCGGCCAGCGCAGGCTGCCCACAGTATCCAGGGTCAGCCGCATCCACGCGGTCTCGTCGGATTTGGCCTCGCCGCTGTCGGTCTCATGCACCACGCCGGTATCGACCCGGATCGTCGCCTGCCGGTCCGGTTCGTTGCGCAGCTCGGGGATGTTCAGCGACGGAATGCCGGGCGGCCTGATGTCCTCGCCGATCCATTCATACACTGTCTTGGCGATCTTCTTGTTCTTGCAGACCAGGATCAGCACCGGCGGGCGCGGGTCGTCGCCTGTCTCCCACTCGGCTTTCAGCTCGGCCCACATGCCGCCCAGGATGGCGATGGGCGTGTGCGACCATTTCAAAATCGCCTCGGCCGCCGGACTGCCGCGCTTGGTGCCGCGTTCCTTGGCGGTGAGCTTCGGCAGCAGCCACGCCCAAATATTGAAATATGACTTAAGCAATTGCCCGCTCGGCCCCCGCGCCACCAGTTGCGGCACCTTGACCAGTCCGCATTCGATGGCATCGGTCAGGCCGAACTCGGAGACGACCCACGGGAACACCGTGTTTGTCGCGTCCTCTATCCGACCGAGATAGTAGGGTGTGGCGCTCAGATCGATGGAGAGATTGATGCCCCGGACCTTGTTGATCTTGTCCAGCCCGTCGATCCAGATCGTTGCTTCCTTACGGTCGGCTTCGGCTTCCTCGGCGTCATCCTCGTCGAGATCGGCGCCGTCCGGTTCGGCCTCGGCCTTCGGCGGAATGCGATAAGCGTGGTGCGCTTCGTCGTTGATGACCAGGACGTTCTGCTTGCCGCCCGCGCGTCCGAGCACGCGCGCGACCAAGGCGGAGTTGCTTTCGACATAGCGGGTCGAGCGAACCAGCGCCTTGCGCAATGTGCCATCCTCGGCGCGATCCTCGCCAAGCACCTCCAACTCGCCTTTGGCGGTCGCTGCGTTGTACGCTTCCGGCGTGAAGTACCGGCTGCCTCGTAGCGTGGTCTTTTTGCCGCCGATCACGATCCATTCCGTGCGCGTCACCGGCACGCCCGCCCGCACCACGCGCGCCCCGCCCGCACCCTCCGGCGCCTGCGGCTCAAACCCGTGCCAATTGACGATGCGCACCAGTCCCTTCGCCAGATCCGGCATCATGCTCTCCGGGACCAGGTCGCGCGTCCGGTACAGGCTCGCCTCCCCGTGCTGCGGATCAAGCTCGCCCAAGCGGGAGCGGATGGTCACGTTGGGGCAGACGATCAGCACGGTATCCGAGAATTGCGCATCGCCCCGGTCGGCGACTTTGTTCAAGATCGACCAAGCCGCCAGCATCGCGGCTACTGTGCTCTTGCCGCTGCCGGTCGCCATCTTGGCGCAAAGCCGCCGGAACGCGGCAAAGCCCGCCGCCTTACGGTCCTCGCTCGGCTCATCGAGCGGGATGTCGATGCCTTGCAGGAAATCCTGCCGCGCTTCGATCAGGAAGATCACCGTTTCCACGGCCTCGCGCTGGGCGAAGAACAGGCGCGGGTAGCGGCCCTGGCGGTCCCACCAGGTCAGCAGCTCGCCCGTGATGCGCGTCACGCCGGGCCATCCCGCCTGACGCCATTCGACCAGCCGCGAGCGAATGGTGTTGACCAGCGGCATCTCCCGCCACACCCCCCGGCTGCCGCCGCCGTCCTGCACCCCGCGTTTCGGGTTCCGGTACCATACCCCGCCGGCCTGCGGCCTTCGCGCTTCTCCGGGGGCTCGCCCTCGCGCAGCAACCAATGCCAACTTGGCTCATCAAAGGGGCCGTTCAGGATCGGCTCGGAAACCTCGAACCCACCCGCCGCGCTGGGCGAGCCGGCCTCGCCGCCGCTCATCGCGCCCGACCCTTCCCGACATCCCCTCGCGCAATGGAAGGAGGCTCAACAATCTTCTCCCCTCCCCTTGCGGGAGGGGCCGGGGGAGGGGACAACCGCCGCGTCACCATCAACTCGTTGCCTCGATCGTCCAGCACCTTCACCGCGATGTCGATCCCAACAGCCGCCGCGAACGGCGCCGAGGTATCGCCCGCGAGGTGCTGCCACACCGACTCGTCATGCGTGGCCTTCAACGCCTTGCGCAGATTGTCCCAGGCGCCGGTACGCGGGAAGAACACCTGATCGGCGTGGAACACCATGCCGTTCCAGTTCGTATCCAGCATCCACGCCGGCACATCGTCGCCCGCCTTGTGGTCGGTCTCCATGCTCACCGGATCGAACACATCGAGACCCAGCAATCTCACCTGCCAGCGCGGGGTGAAATCCTCGGCGGGGTCGGCCAGCATCTCCACCGCGATCTCCGGCAAGCCGCAGACGGCGAAAATCTGGCTACTCCGCTGGTTCTTGAGCAGGTCGCCCATTTGCAGGTCCATAGTGGCGGTCACGGCGCTGACCGGCAGGCCGAGTGCGTCCTCGCCGCCCGCGATCTCCGTCCGCGCCTCGGCGGTGAAGCCGAAGCCGATGACATAGAGGTGGCGGTAGTTCTTGACGTTCGCCTCTTTCGCTCCATCCAGCACCGCGCGCGCCGAAACCGGCCCATCGGCGGGACCGAACAAGATCGCCACAGGAACGGAGGCGAACGGCAGGCCGCCGGTGTTAGCCTCGTGCGCGGCCTCAACGGCGCTGGTGAGCGAAACCTCGCCGCCCGAGGCATCCACATCCACCACGGCCTCGGCCGACAGCGACAGGCTGCGCCCCGGCCGGCGAATGCTTTTGAGCGTGACTTTCCGGTTCCCCGGCAGGGCAAGCGTGGGCGCGCGGCGCAGCACCTCGATCATGCGCGCCACGTGGTCGCCAGGCTCATCGGCCGGGGCTTCGGGGATCGCGTCCGCGCCTTCCAACGATTGCGGCGCGGGCAACGTCGCCTCGACCACGAAGGGACCGGCGATGCGGGTGATGCCGTCGTCCTGTTCGGGCCGGTCCACCAGCACTTCCTCGGCCGGCGGCTCGTTGTTGGCGATGGATTTCAGGGTAATATGCGGAACGATGCCGCCTACTTCCTCGCCTTTCCGGTTCTGCCGCCGTTCATAGACGAAGCCGCTGGACGGTCCCGCGTTCTCGTCGCGCAGCCGATACCACGGGTAGGTTGCTGTCAGGAGCCGCTGACGGGCAAGCGTCAGCGGCACGCGGGAGGTGTCGATAGTGATCCAGCGACGGCCCCATTGTTCGGCGACATAGGCCGTGGTGCCTGAGCCGCAAGTGGGATCAAGAACCAGATCGCCAGGATTGGTTGTCATCAGGATGCATCGCTGAACGACCAGCGGATGGGTCTGAACGACGTACTGCTTCGGATCTGAGAAGCCCGACGTCACCGTATCCTCCCACACGTTCGCGACGGGAAACGCGGGGAAGTCGCCGATGAATCGGATGTAGCAAAGAGTGCTGCCCACCTGCATTATCCGCCGAGCCGCCTTCAGCCGCTCCATACCGTCCGGTCCGGTCTTCCAGTAGCCACGGGCCGGTCGCACCATCTTGCCATCGAATTCCACAGGGAAATCTCCGGGAGGCCGTTGGCTCGTCAACTGATCCGGCCTGAAGAAGCGTGAACCGGCAGGTGGCTCGTTGTACTCAGTACCGTTCGCCTTGCGTCGGGTGCCGTCGAGAAGCTCGATCCAGGTATATTGGTCGCTTCCGTCGCCACCTATGCGCTTCACGCGGTGGAGTTGGCGGTACTTCATTCGGTCGCGATTGAGGGCGTACCAGAGCAAGTAGTCGGAAATAGTTGGCAGCAATTCGCTCGTGGCGCTGGTCGTCTTTTTGAAGGAGATGATGGAGATGAAATTATCAGCGCCAAACACCTCATCCATCACCTCCCGCACATGATGGAGATTGTCATCACTGATCTGCACGAACGCACTGCCGCTCGGCGTCAGCAGGCCGCGCGCCACCAGCAGCCGGTCGCGCAGATACGTAAGATACGAGTGCAGCCCCAACTGCCACGTATCGCGATACGCCTGCACCATCTCCGGCTCGCGCGTCATGTCCGCGTCGTCGCCGTTCGCCACGTCGCGCTTGCGCACGAAGGGCTGGAAGTTGGAGCCGAACTTCACCCCGTACGGCGGGTCGATATAGATGCACTGCACCTGCCCGCCCAAGCCCTCGAAGCGCAGCAGGGAGTTCATCACCACCAGCGAGTCGCCCAGGATCATCCGGTTCACCCACCGGTCTCCGTGCTCGAAGGCGCGCACCTGTTCCACAAGCGGTCGCTGCGGGTCGGCGAACAGGCCGAACATCTCGGCCTGCCCGGCTTGTTTCCGGTGCCCTTCCAGCGTCTCCACGATGGCGGCGGTGGACAGCCGCTCGTGGACGAACAGCGGCAGCGTCGGCACCTCGAACGACTGCCGCTCCGCCTTCCCCGCCCAGTTCAGGAACGGCGCCTGCATCCGCTTGAGCGCGGCCAGCGCGTCCTGCAAGCCCGCCACCGCGAGCAGCGGCGCCCCATCCGCACCACGCAGGATGCGCTGTTCGGCAAACAGATGCGGCGGAGCCAGGCCGGCCGCGTCCTCGATGCAGCCGATCAGGAAGGCCACGACCTCGCGCGCCGGGTTGGCATCCCAGTCCAGCGCGGGCGACAGACTGCTGTCGTAGCGATATGTGGTCGGCTTCTGCCTCCCCTTGAACCGGCGCGCGGCACCGATCTCCGGCCGTGCAGTCATGGTCTTGTCGGCGTGAACGTAGTCCTTGGCCCGCGCTCCGGCGTCAGACGTGGCCTTTGGGGTGCCCCTCCCGTTCCTTGTCCTGCCTGGCAGCGCCGTCGCCTGACTCCCGTTGCCTCGCCGCCGGTCTGCCGGCATTGCCCCGCCTCCGTCCAATTCATTTCGTGAATCGCTCATATCCGCTCGGCACGTGCCCTTTGTCGCGCCGGGACGGCCGAGCCAAGACCGCCCGGGCCTACATCCACCCCAAGCTTCTATGCACGAACCAAAGAATCCCCCCGACCACGGTGACCAGCACAAACCCCACCGCGAACCAATACACCATCAAATCCCGCAACGCGTTCGGCTGCTTGTTCTCCGCCAGCCACTGCATGTAGCTCTGCTGGTGCTCCCACGGCTCGCGTGACGCCGCGGAACGCGGCGGCGGTCCGATCAGCACCGCCTTCATCTCGCGCAGCCAGCGCCGCGCCCGATCGCGCCACCCCAAGCCCCGCCGCCTCACGTCATCCGCGCCGGTCATCCCAATCTCCGCGAACCGCCCGCCCCTCCTCTTCCGCCCGCGCACCGGGCTCCGCCGGCCGGCGACCCGCGACGCGCTTACGCACGTCCAACACTTCGACGCCGATCACGGTCCCGCTCTGGTCGAAGTCAAGCATAATTCCCGGCGCAACCTCCTGCGTGCCAGCCGACTTGACGCCCTCCGGCGCGAACCAGACGAACAGCGCATCCGCCTCCGGATCGTAGCTGGTCCTCATCATCGCTTGACCCCTCTGTCGAAATGAGCGGTGATGACGACCACATCGGCGCCTTCCGGTCGATGCACAACCCTCAAGACCCGGCGGCCGAACTCAGGAACGCTCGTGATGGCGCGCGTTCGGTCCGGGTGATGCGGGTCCGGCCCGGCGCGGTCCGGGGCCGCGATCGCGGCTTCGATCCATCCGAGGGCGATGCCTCTCCGCTCGAGCGCCTCTCGCGCATGATATGTCAGTCGGATCATAACCCAAGATTGCGCCACCCCGCTTCAATTCGCAAGCGAAATGGCACGCGGCCGCGGCCTCCCCCGGTTGGCGCCCCGCCGCTCCGGCGCTAAACGAGACCCATCGCCCAAGGAAAGCGACACTCCATGGAAAACGCCACGCCATGATCGACAAGATCGTCCGCTCCATGGCCGAGGCCATGGCCGGCATCGCGGACGGCGCCACCGTGCTGGTCGGCGGCTTCGGCGCGGTCGGCCAACCCAACGCGCTGATCGACGGGCTGATCGAGCAAGGCGCCAAGCACCTTACCATCGCCTGCAACAACGCCGGCGTCGGCCGAGTCGGACTCGCCCGGCTGATGGATCTCGGCCGGGTGCGCAAGATCGTCTGCTCCTTCCCCCGCTCCTCCGATCCCGCGGTGTTCGAGACCCTGTACCGCGCCGGCAAGATCGAGCTGGAGATCGTCCCGCAAGGCACGCTCGCCGAGCGGATGCGCGCCGCCGGGGCTGGTATCCCGGCTTTCTTCACCGCCACCGGGGTCGGCACCAAGATGGCGATCGGAAAGGAAACCCGCGAGATCGACGGCCGCACCTACATCCTCGAACGATCGCTCCCCGGCGATGTGGCGCTGATCGAGGCGTGGGAGGCCGATCGCTGGGGCAACCTCACCTACCGGGAGTCCGGACGCAACTTCAACCCGGTCATGGCGATGGCGGCGAAACTGACCATCGCGCAATCCCAGCACATCAAGGCGCTGGGCGAGATCGACCCGGACCACGTCCACACGCCCGGCATCTTCGTTACTCGCGTCCTGCACGTGCCTTACGGCGACCCCTCGGGGTTCTGAAGGAGAGCCAATCCCATGCCCGACACCGCCGCCCCAACCCCAACCGCCGGCCCGAAGCCGCTCTCGCGCGCCGAGATGGCCGCCCGCCTGGCGCGCGACATCCCCGAAGGCTGGTACGTCAATCTCGGCATCGGCATCCCCACCGCCGTCGCCGATCACGTGCCGCTCGATCGCGAGGTGGTGTTCCATTCCGAGAACGGCGT
The DNA here is from genome assembly GCA_963849305.1 of uncultured Pseudomonadota bacterium. Lineage (GTDB taxonomy): Bacteria > Pseudomonadota > Alphaproteobacteria > Acetobacterales > Acetobacteraceae > CAWKGV01. The sequence continues at coordinate 23,627 of CAWKGV010000018.1, read as the reverse complement.
GCTCGGCATCGGCCCGGCGCCCGAGCCGGACCGGATTGACCGGTGGCTGATCAATGCCGGCAAGCAATACGTCACGCTTCGCCCAGGCGGCAGCTTTTGCCACCATGCCGATAGCTTTGCCATGATCCGCGGCGGGCATATCGACCTCTGCGTGCTCGGCGCCTTCCAGGTGGCCGAGACCGGCGACATCGCCAACTGGGCGACCAGCGAGAACGACACCGCCCCCGCGGTCGGCGGCGCGATGGACCTCGCGGCCGGCGCCCAACGGCTCTGGGTGGTGATGGAGCACACCGCCAAGGACGGCACGCCCAAGCTGGTGCAGCGCTGCTCCTACCCGCTCACCGCGCTGGCCGCGGTGAAGCGCGTCTATACCAACCTCGCCGTGATCGACGTGACCGAGCGTGGCTTCGTGGTCCTAGAGACCGCGCCGGACCTCACCTTCGAGGCGGTGCAGGCGCGCACCGAGGCGAAGCTGCACCGACCGGACTGAACCGGAACAGGAGTTGTCGCGATGGCCGGCCTCTATTTCGAGCAGTTCCACGAAGGTCAGGTGTTCGAGCACGAACTGTCGCGCACCGTGACCGAGATGGACAACGTGCTGTTCACCACGCTGACCATGAACCCGCAGCCGCTGCATCTGGATGCCGAGTTCGCCCGCACCACCGAGTTCGGCCGCCCGCTGGTCAACAGCATCTTCACCCTGGGCCTGGTGATCGGCATGACGGTGGGCGAAACCACGCTCGGCACCACCATCGCCAATCTCGGCATGAGCAAGGTCGAGTTCCCCAGCCCGGTGTTCGCCGGCGACACGATCCGCGCCCGCTCGATCGTCCGTTCCGTGCGCGCCAGCCGCTCGCGCCCGGAGGCCGGCGTGGTCGAGTTCGAGCACCAGGGCATCAACCAGCGCGGCGAGGTGGTCGTCACCTGCCTGCGGGCGGCGTTCATGAAGCGCCGGCCGGTGGGGTAAAGGGCTGGTTGATATGCGAGAGCACTGGTAAACTTCCTGGCTCAGTCGAGTTCCAGCGCGGGCGTGCTCATGAACGAAGTCGTCAAGATCGAGATTCCTGTCGAACCTGAGACCGCTCAGGCTCTCGGTGACGCCCGGCGGATGCAAGCGATCGGGCGGCTGGTGGACCGCATGGTGCGCCCGGCGCGCGGAGACGATCCCCTGGTGGTCGTTCTGAAAGCAACCAGACAAACCGCTCGCGAGGTTGGCCTGAAGGATCAGGACATCGACGACGAACTCGAAAGCTTTCGTGCCGAGCGGCGACGCTGATTGGTCGTTGTCTTCGACGCCTCTTCGGTCGTTGGTGCCCCGCTTAAGCAAGACAGCACGCCAATGCGGGCGTTGCGGGCCGCTCGCGAACGCGACCAGATCGCCCTCAGCGGCGCTGTCCACGACGAGATACGCGATGTCCTGAGCCGGCCAAAGTTTGCCAACGCGCTGCCGCCAGATCGGCAGCGGGACATTCTGGAACTTCTCAGTGCGGCGGCAATCTGGGCTGAACCGGATGTAGTTGTGACCGACTGTCCCGACCCGGCCGATAACAAGTACCTCGAACTTGCGGCCTCGTCCGGGGCTTCAATAATTGTCTCGAGCGACAGTCATCTGCTCAACATGCACCCGTGGCGGGGCGTGATGATCCTTAGACCGGGCCAGTACCCTGGCGCTCTTGTGAGTGGTCGCAGTCATGTGCCGAGCACAGATACGCTATGTCACCACTCGCCACTGCACCAGCGTGAACCCCTCATGGTGCTCGAACACCGCCTCCACCGCCGCCCCGATCCGCACCTCCTGCCTCGGATCGCCAAGCAGGTTCCCGACCATCCGGACATCGCCGTATTCCGGCAGCTCCACCAGCACCGCGATATACGGCCCATGCCCCTGCAGCGCAGGATGCACTGGATGCACCGGCCGCTCATAGCTGTAGATGCGCCCGCGCCCAGCGATGTCCTCCCAGCCCAGATCGAAGCTGTGACACCGATGGCAGACCCATTCCGGCCCCCACTGCCAAGCCCCGCAGCCCCGGCACTTCTGGATGCGCAACTTTTCCTGGCGCGTGCCGTCCCAATAGGGCTGCGACAGCCCATCCGGCGCGGCGGACGGACTCGGCAAGCCCTCCGGCAGATAGAACCCACTCACAGCGCCGCCTCCGATCCCAAAATGAGCGAACTGACCGGTGTGACCATTGGCCCGCCTATCACGATCACCGTGTCGTTGCGCCGCACTTGATTGATCGCCTGGCCGCGGATCTGCCGCACCGCCTCGATCACCAGCTCCAGCCCATGCATGTAGCACTCGGCCAGATTGCCGCCGCTGGTGTTCAGCGGCATCCGCCCCTCGGGCGCGATCAGGTGGTCCTTCACCAGCGTTTCGTTCGCCTCCTCGGCGCGGACCAAACCATGCTCGACCAGGCTCATCAGCACGCCCCCGGTGAAGTTCTCGTAGCACTGCACCACGCCGATATCCGCCGGTCCAAGCTTGGCCATCCTGTAAAGATGCGGCGCCAGACTGCGGAAATGCGAGCTTGGGTAACCCGGCATGTTATGCACCGGGGCGGCGCTGCGATGGTCGCACCCCTGCACGGCGCCCAGCAGCCAGGCGGGCTTGTTCGCCATCTGCCGCGCGCGCTCGGCCGAAACCACGATCACCGCCGCCGCGCCGTCGTTCTCCAGGCAGCAATCATACAGATGAAAGAACGGCTCGATGATCCAGCGCGAATCATCGTATTTCGCCTGATCGAGCGGCCTGCCGTGCATCACCGCGCGCGGATTGCTCTGGGCGTGATGATAGCAGGCGAGCGAGATCGCCCGCAGCGCCTCGTGGCGAATGCCATGCTCGTGCATGAAGCGCGTGATCTTCATCGCGAACCGCTGCGCCGGCGACATCACGCCGTAGGGGAACAGGAAGGCATCGTCCCCGCCGACGCTGGTGACGGGGGCGCCGCGCCCGTAGCGCGCGTACTGCCCCTGCGCCAGCGAGCGGAACGCCACCACGCACTCCGCCATCCCGGTAGCCACCACCGCCGCCGCGTTGGCGACCGCGCCGCACACGCCGCCGCCCCCGCCGCCCCAGAACATGTTGGAGAAGCGGAACTCCTTGCAGCCGATGGCGGCCGCCAGACGCCCGGCATCGCTGCGGTCGTTGCCGTAGGAAGCGAAGCCGTCCACGTCATGCGGGCTGATCCCGGCATCCTCGCAAGCCGCGACCACCGCCATCAGCGCCAGCTTGAACTCGGAATCGGGCGACTTGCCGTGCTTGTAGTACGGCGTCTCGCCGATGCCGACGATCGCGGCCTGGCCGCGCAAGGTGCGCTCGCTCATCGCGCGCCGCCCGGAAGCTTATTGAACGGCACGTCCTTATCGACCCGCACATCCCCTGGCAGGCCGAGCACGCGCTCGGCGATGATGTTGCGCAGGATCTCGTCGGACCCGCCGGCGATGCGGTGGCCCGGCGCGGACAACAGCGAGTCCTGGAACAGCGCCTGCATCGGCGCCAGGCTCGGGTCCGTCACCGCTCCCGCCATGCCGAGCAGGTCCATGCCGAACGAGGCGATGCCTTGCAGCTTCGCGCCGTTCACCACCTTGGCGATGGAGTTCTCCGGCCCCGGCGTCTCGCCCCTGGACAGCGCGGTCATGATGCGGAACCGGGTGTATTTCAGCCCCTCGCTTTGCGCCCACCATTCGGCGATCCGCTCGCGCACCACCGGATCCGCGATCGCCGGTCGGCCGTCGTCCAGCGTCACCCCGCGCGCCAGCTCCACCAGGTCGAGCGTGTCCGGCCGGCGCGTTTCGCCCACCGCCAGCCGCTCGTTCATCAAGGTGGTGATCGCCACCTTCCAGCCCTGGCCCACGGCGCCGAGCCGCTGGTCGTCCGGGATGCGCAGATCGGTGAAGAATACCTCGTTGAAGTTGGAGCCGCCGGACATCTGGTGGATCGGCCGGATCTCGATGCCGGGCGATTTCATGTCGATGAAGAACGCGGTGATGCCCGCGTGCTTGGGCACGTTGGGATCGGTGCGGACGATCAGCAGCCCGTAATCCGAGTAGTGCGCCCCCGAGGTCCAGATCTTCTGGCCGTTGACGATCCATTCATCGCCGCGCTTCTCGGCGCGCGTGCGCAGCCCCGCCACGTCCGACCCGCCCGCCGGCTCGGAGAAGAGCTGGCACCAGATCTCCTCGCCACGCACCGCCGGGCGCACGTAGCGTTCCAGCTTCGCGGGATCGGCATAGGTCATCATGGTCGGGATGCACATGCCGAGCCCGATCAGGAACACGTTCGGCGGCACCTCGTAGTTCGCCTCCTCCTGGTTCCAGATGATCTGCTGCATTGGCGAGCCTTCGCGCCCGCCCCATTGCTTGGGCCAGGTGATGCAGGTAAAGCCGGCATCGGCTTTTTTCGCCTGCCATGTCTTGGCGGCGCCGATGTCCTCGGCGTCGGTGTCGCCGTAGCGGCGCGCTGCCCGCGATCCCGATTTGCGTCGCGCGTTGGCCTCGAGGAACGCCCGCGCCTCGGCCCGGAACGCCGCCTCTTCCTTGGTGTCGTCGAAATCCATTCTGTTCTCCTGCAACTTCTTTGGAGTGAAGCGCATACGGCCTCCCCAACGCCCCCTCTCCCGCTTGCGGGAGAGGGTTGGGGTGAGGGGAACTAGCCCGTATTGCGCGCCTCCAGTTCCGTCACCACGCGATCCTTCCAATGCCGCGCGCTTCCCAGCGCGAGCCCCAACAACTTGGCGCGGCGATAGAACAAGTGGCAGTCCATGTCCCAGGTGAAGCCGATCCCGCCATGCGTCTGGATGTTCTCCTTGGCCGCCAGGAAGAACGCCTCGCTCGCCGACACGCGCGCCGTCGCGGCGGCGAGCGGTAGGTCGGCGGCATCGGTCCCAAGCGCCCAGGCGCCGTAATAAGCATTGGAGCGGGCCAGCTCGTTGGCGATGTAAACATCCGCGAGCTTGTGCTTGATCGCCTGGAACGAGCCGATCGGTCGGCCGAATGCGTGCCGCTCCTTCGCATAGGCCGCGGCGGCCTCCAGGCACGAAGAGGCGCCGCCGACTTGCTCGAAAGCCAGCAGGACCGCCGCGCGATCGAGCACGCGCCGCACCGTCTGCCAGCCCTGCCCGGCGGCCCCAAGCGGCGCGGCTTGCGCGCCGTTAAGCGCAAGCTTCGCGTGATCGCGCGTCGGATCGACCGTCTCCAGCCGCTCGCGCGCCACACCGCCGTCGCGCGCATCGACCAGGAACAGCGATACGCCGGCCGGTTCGCGCGCCGCCACCACGACCAGATCGGCGATCGTGCCGTCCGGCACCGGCCATTTGGTGCCGCTGATCCGGCCCTCGCGCGCCTCGGCATGGATCCGCGCCGGGTTCGGCTCGCCCGGCCCTTCGGCCAAGGCTAGGGTGGCGATCACCTCGCCGCGCGCGATGCGCGGCAGGTACTCGCGCTTCTGTGCCTCGCTGCCCGCTTCCATGATCACCTCGGCGCCGAGATACACCGTGGACGAAAACGGCACCGGTGCCAGGAACCGTCCCATTTCCTCGGCCAGCACGCAGAGCGCCTCGTGGCCGAGCCCGGCTCCATCGTACTGCTCGGGGATAGCCGCGCCGAGCCAGCCCATGCCGGCGATCTCGGTCCATAGCGCGCGGTGATAGGGCGCCTCGCCCTCCAGCACGGAGCGCACCGCCTTGCTCGTGCACCGCTCGCGCAGGAACCGGCTTGCCTGCTCGCGCAGCAGCTTGCTGTCCTCGGAAAAGTCGAAATTCATGCCGTTCCCACCCCGCCGCTTGCTTGATCGCCGTTCTGGCCAAACCCCATACTGACTTGTAGCCTCGGGCCAGGGAAGGGCCGGGGAGGAGACGAAGCACCGACCATGTATATCGCCGACCACGCGCGCGAGCGGCCAGACCACCCGGCACTGATCGAAACCGCGACCGGCGCCGCGCTGAGCTATCGCGAGTTGAATGAACGCTCCAACCGCCTGGCCCGACTGCTCCATGCGCGGGGATTGCGGCGGGGCGACACGATCGCGCTGTTCATGGAGAACAACCCGCGCTTCCTGGAGGTGGCATGGGCGGCGTTGCGCTCCGGCCTCTATCTCACCGCAGTCAACCGCTATCTCACCGTCGAGGAGGCGGCGTACATCGTCGATGATTGCGATGCGCAAGCACTGATCTCCTCGGCCGCGATCGCCGAGGTCGCCGGCCGCCTCCCGGCGTTGCTGCCGCGCTGCCGGCAGTTCCTGATGACCGACGGCGCGATCCCTGGCTGGCGCTCATACGAGGACGCGACAAAGGATTTCCCGCCGGAGCGGCTAGCCGAAGAGTGGGCCGGCGAGCTGATGCTGTACAGTTCGGGCACGACCGGCCGGCCCAAGGGCGTCAGGCGCCCGCTGCGCGAGGTGGGGCCAGGTGATGAGTTGTTTCTCACCGATATAATCGGGGAGTACGGGTTCGGACCCGACACCGTCTATCTCTCGCCGGCGCCGATGTACCACGCCGCCCGCTCGCCTTCTCGCTGCTCATGCAGCGCGTCGGCGGCACGGTGGTCATGATGCCGCGCTTCGATGCCGCCGAGGCCCTGGCGCTGATCGAGCGCCATCGCGTCACCCATAGCCAGTGGGTGCCGACCATGTTCGTGCGGCTGCTCAAGCTGCCGGAACCGGAGCGCCGGCGCCACGACCTTTCCAGCCACCGCTGTGCGATCCACGCCGCCGCGCCCTGCCCGGTCGAGGTGAAGCGGGCGATGATCGACTGGTGGGGACCGATCATTCACGAGTATTACGGCGGCACCGAGGGGAACGGCATCACTCGTCTCTCCTGCGCCGAGTGGCTGGCGCATCCGGGCTCGGTCGGCCGCGCACGCACCGGCATCCTGCATATATGCGATGAGACCGGAACGGAACTGCCGGCCGGCGAGCCTGGCCTCGTTTATTTCGAGCGCGACGAGATGCCGTTCGCCTACCACAAGGACCCGGAGCGCACCCGCGCCGCGCAGCATCGGGCGCATCCGACCTGGAGCACGCTCGGCGATGTGGGCTATGTGGACGCAGAGGACTATCTCTATCTCACCGACCGCAAGGCGTTCATGATCATCTCCGGCGGCGTGAACATCTACCCGCGCGAGATCGAAGACGTGCTGATCACTCATCCCAAGGTGCGCGACGTCGCGGTGTTCGGCCTCCCCGACCCGGAAATGGGCGAGCAGGTGAAGGCGGTGATCGAACCGGCGGACGGGATCGCGCCCTCCGAGGCGTTGGCCACCGAGCTGTTGGCTCACGCCGCCCGGCATCTCGCACGCTACAAGCTGCCCAAGTCGATCGACTTCACTGAGGACTTGCCGCGCCTACCAACGGGGAAGCTCTACAAGCAGGCGCTACGCGACAAGTACTTGTCCCGACGCTCATAGCGCGATCGGTCGAATCCGCTGCGATAGCAGGATGACCCTGTGACATAGATCACAGCATCCAAGCGCCCGTCCCGATAGAAACGGGGTGGCCGGCACGCCTCATGAGAGCAACCGGCATCGGGGATCGACAACTTCCAACCGAAAGCATTCCCCGGAGACCGTGACCACCGCGCCACCTATCACGGAACGGCCGTGCCTTACGTCTAATGAAGTCCCAAGGGGAAAATCACATGCTCAACTCGGAACTGATACCCGCGACCAGCGATCGGGTCCCGCGATCCCTGGCATTACGCACGGGGACGGCCGGGAACGACGCCTTCGTCCCCGCGCCGCTCGAGATCGATAATGGCGATGAAGCACTCTACTCAGACAAATCAGGGACCTACACGAAAGGCGTGTTGCAAACCGGCATCGGCCTGGTCGATCTCGCCGCCTACCAATCGTTCAAGGCCGCGCTCAGCAGCGGCGCCCCCGCGGATTTCGAAAAGATCGTCCTGGGCGGCGGACCGCGCACCCTGAACGGGCCGCAGGGCGGCCTGGCGTTTTACCTGGATTGCCTGGACGGCAGTCAGTTCGCGGTGCCGCCCGCGCCGGCGCTGGCAAGCGAGGCCTACGCGACGGAACTCGTGGAACTTTACTGGGCCTCGCTGCTGCGGGACGTCGCGTTCTCCGATTATCGCACGAATACCGTGGCCAACAACGCGGCGGCAGAACTATCGTCGATGCCGGCGTACACGGGCCCGCGGAATGCCTCCGGTCAAGTCACGCCGGACCTGCTGTTTCGCGGCGGTGGGCGGGCGGCTTCGCCGGTGAGACGATCGGGCCTTACGTCTCGCAGTTTTTGCTGCAGCCGACGGCGTTGGGATCGCTGCCGATCACCCAGCAGTATTTCACCAACAAAGCGGGCGCCGATTTCGTGACCCTGCCCGCCGAATTCCTGCAGGTGCAAAACGGCCAATCGACCGGGAACAAGCTCACCCAGCTCGCGACACCGCTGTATCCTGCATGATGGGCGAGGCTTGGCCGCCTATACCCACGATGACGTGCTGTATCAGGCATACTTCATCGCGTATCTGGTCCTGAACACGATCATGGCAGCCACCCGCCGCCGCTGAACCCCGGCAATCCCTACAACACCTCGAAGACGCAAAACGGCTTCGCTACGCTCGGCCAACCGGACTTCGTCACGACTTTAGCCAGCGCGGCGGTTGAGGCGCTCAAGGCCGTGTGGTACCAGAAATGGTGGGTGCATCTGCGCCACCGTCCGGAGTCTGGCGGCGGGATCGTGCATCTGATTTAAACCGGCCAGGGAGCGACCATCCAGGGCCATGTGAGCAACATGGTCCTGAATTCGCAGGCGGTGCAGGCCAGTTTCGCGGACCAAACCCAACTTTTTTCTTTCACAGGCCTTCCCTGAAGGCTCGCCGACCCATCCGGCCTATCCGACCGGGCATGGCACGGTGGCCGGCGCCTGCATCACCGTCCTGAAATTCTTCTTCGACGGCGCGTTTATCTTCCAGAACCCGCTGATGCCGTCCAGCAACGGGATGTCGACCCCCGCCCTACGTAGCCGCCCCGGGCGAGCCGCCGCTTACCGTTAACGGCGAACTGCACAAACTGGCCCACAATATCAGCTTCGGTCATGGCATCCATGCCGGAATTCACTGGCGCAGTGATACCGATACCTCGATCCAGTTGGGCGAGGCGGTCGCGCTGAGTTATCTGCGAGACCGCGCGCACACGTATAATGAGCAGTTCAGCATTTCGCTCACGAAGCTGGACGGCACCACCGCGACAATATCCAACCCGTGAACCACGGCGGACCGGTTCGCCGCGCGGCGACCCGGTCGCCTCTCAAGCTCACTTCGCCCTTTGATCGAGGGGTTGCAACTCGAAGACCGGGTAACGTGGCGCGAGGTCGTTGGAAGCTTCTACGGGCGATCCCTTCGGCACCGGAAGGAAGCGCTGCACCTCGCTTGCGAAGCAGTCGAGGTACGCCTTGAGGACCGGCGGACGCAGGGCGGGGGCAAGCTCGCGCACGGCATAGCGCTGGCGGCGCATCGCACGCGCCAGCACGACTTCGCCGGCCGCGCGGGCGTTGCGCACCCAGTTGGACTTGCCGCGCGCGCAAACGAGGTAAAGCCGCCCCTCCAACCGCACCGGGTCCACGGGCAACGAAATCTTTTTCCCGCTCGTTCGGCCACGCACTTCGAGAACATAAAAATGACCGCGCAGCAGCCCAATCCAAACCAACCCCGTGAGCGTCCGACCGAGGATGCGTTCCACGGCGGTGGGCCTGTGAAAACTTGCGGAACGCTCGACCATCGCAACGTCCCCTCAGAAGAACTCGCCGCAGCAAAGTGACGGACCCGGCATTCCGAAACTGCGTTTCGGGGTTGTCACCGCTCCTGGCTGATCCGCTTTCCGCAGCGAGACAATCGAAGCTAGGATTGCGGCTGTCAAATGCAGGAGCCGCCATGACCGCCAGCATCCGCAGCAATCATGAAGCCGCGCTGGTTGAGACCGCTCGCCGCGTTCTCCCCGCCGGAACCTTCGGCAACGTGGCGAGCGACATCGTGATCGCCGAGGGGCGTGGCGGGCGCGTGTGGGACGCGAGCGGCAACGAGTATGTCGATTTCCTGCTCGGCTCGGGGCCGATGTTCGTCGGCCACGCCCATCCCGAAGTCACCGAGGCGGTCGCGGCGCAGATCAGTCGCGGCACAACTTTCTTCGCCAACAACGAGCACGGCATCCGGCTCGCGGCCGAGATCGTCGATGCGGTGCCGTGCGCCGAGCAGGTCCGCTTCGTCAGCTCCGGTACCGAGGCCGACCTCTACGCCATGCGCCTGGCCCGCGCCTTCCGCCGGCGCGACAAGGTTCTGAAATTCGAGGGCGGCTATCACGGCATGAGCGACTACAGCCTGATGTCGCTCGCGCCCAAGCGGCCCGGGAACTTCCCCCAGCCGGTGCCCGATTCCGCCGGCATCCCACGCGGCGTGCGCGACGACGTGCTGGTGGCCCCGTTCAACGACGCCGAAACCGCCGCCGGGCTGATCGAGGAGCACAAGGACGAATTGGCCGGCGTGATCGTCGAGCCATTCCAACGCCTGCTTGCACCCCGGCCCGGCTTCCTCGAAGCACTGCGTAAGGCCACCGCCGCGCACGGCATTCCGCTCATTTTCGATGAGGTGGTGACAGGGTTCCGCTTCGCTTGGGGCGGGGCGCAGGAGTTCTACGGCGTGGTCCCCGACGTCTGCTCGCTCGGCAAGATCATCGGCGGCGGCTTCCCTCTCGCCGCCGTCGCCGGGCGCGCCGAGATTATGGCGCATTTCGACCGCGCGCTGGTGGGCGACGACGGGTTCATGATGCAAGTCGGCACGCTGTCCGGAAATCCCGTTGCGGCGGCGGCAGGCCTCGCCACGCTCGCAATCCTGCGTCGCCCCGGCGCCTACGAGCAGGTCTTCGCCACCGGTCGCACGTTGATGGACGGGATCACGGCGCTGTTGCGCGATGCCGGCCTGCCGGGGCAGGTGATTGGCGCTCCCGTGATGTTCGACGTGGTGTTCGCTACCGGCGACTTGCGCGACTACCGCGCCATCTTGCGCGCCGATGCCGAGATGGCGCGGCGCTTCACCGGCCGGCTGCGCGAGCACGGCGTGCTGAAAAGCGAGAGCAAGTGCTATGTCTCGCTCGCGCACACGGAGCAGGACGTGCGCGACACGCTGGCCGCCTGGCGCTCGGCAGTGGAGCAGGAGGCGAGCGCCCCGCCCGTGCCGGCCTGACGAGCTACCGTCCGTTTCGGACTATCGTGCGGTATTTGATCGTCAGGCCATTGCGCTATCGTCATGGCCGGACTTGATCCGGCCATCCAACGCAAGGTCTATCCCGCACGGACGTTGCGTTGGATACGCGGGTCAAGTCCCGTACCGACGGGGAAACTCGCAGTCGGAACTTCAAGTCTCAACCGGACCGCCGCGCATCGAGCCCGCGCATAACGAGGTGGCGCTCGCGTCGATAACGGCCACCTTCACGGTTTCGACTATCCGCCGCGCTCCTCGCGAAACGCCGGATCATCGCGACACCGGCCTCGGTGAACCGACCCCCGGAAATATTGACCCCGCCATCGCGAATTATCGCCATTACCCAAGGAAGTAGGCGGCTCGATCGCCTCGATTCCGGACCGGTAGATGAGCACCCCCCGTTAACGCCGGGGCAGTGGATTTGCGCGACATAGCGTACGACGCCGCCGAAGACGGGTGGGCGCCACGGAGATGCCGCCGATGATCTTGCGCCGATCCGCATTCACCCATCTGGTCAGCCTCGGCGATGCCAGCACGCTGGCGATCCACGCGATCACGCAGTTGCGCGTGACGGTCACGGCCGAAATTGCCCGGCTGATCGGCTGGTTCGAGGAACCGCTTGCGCTTGAGGCCGCGCTGCCGCGACTGGCCGCGGTCTTCGGGCATGACGAGCCGACCCTGCGCGCCTGCGTCTTGTCGCTGCTGGAGCGGGGCATTCTGACCGAGCAAACCGCCGAGCAGGAACGGGCAGCGATCAGGCGGGAGCTGACCGCGGTTCATGGTCGCGATCCAACCGCGCTGCTGGACCGCTATCGCCGGGCATCCGCCGAGGGATCGCACCCCTATTGGGCGGTCGAAGTGCCACAGGGCATCGAGGCTGCGGCCGGCCCGCGCCGCCGAGTGGACGTGCTGCTGTTCGGCGACTGCGACGTGCAGATGGAAACCGACTTCCTGCGCCGCGAGGCGCGACGGCGCGGCGTGGACCTGCGCGTCGCGACCTCGTTCGCCAATGACACCGATTTGGCCGGCGAGCGCCGGCACGACGCCATCGTGATCGGCGCCCTGCAGGCGCGCCACGCGACCGCGCTGGGCGAGGCGCGCCATCACGACGGCGATCCTGCTCAGGTCTATGTCCGGGCGGCACGGGCCATGCTGGAAAAGCTGCGCGCGATCACCATGGCGCCGATCCTGATCGATGGACTGCCGGAGCCCACGCTGCAGCCGCGCGGCTTCGCCGACCGTGGCATCCACAGCCACCGCAACCGCTTCCGCCGCACCAACCTGGCACTCGAGCAACTGACCGAGGAGTTCCCCGACGTGTACCTGGTCGACGTCGCCGCGGCCTTGGGCGCGGCGGGCGCCGCCCGGCTGCTCGACGACGGGCTGGTGTCGTTCACCCATTTCGGCTCCGCGGGCTGGATGCTGCAACGCCCGGAACGCGAGCTGGCCGCGGTCCACCACCAGTTCCCCGATACGCAGCCTCTGGCAAGCCACGTCGGCGGCGATCCCTATGGCCGGGAGTCGGTCATGGCTCGGGCGCACATAGATGCCATCGCCGTGGTGCTCGGCTTGGACCAGAAGAAATGCGTGATCGTCGACCTCGACGGGGTGCTGTGGCCCGGCGTGCTGGCGGAGACCGGCAGCCCGTTCGCCTGGGCGCCGGAGATCAGCGGCCCGAACTCCTATATCGGGCTCTATTTCGGCATCCACGAGGCGCTGCGGGCGCTCCGCCAGCGGGGCCTCCTGCTGGCCTGCGTCAGCAAGAACGACGAGGCCAGCGTGCGCAAGCTCTGGCGTTATCCCGAACATTATCCGCGGGATCGCCTGCTCACCCCGGAGAGCTTCGTCACCTGGCGGATCAACTGGCAGGACAAGGCGGAAAACATCCGCTCGATCGCGGAAGAGCTGGGCTTCGCGCTCGATGCCTTCGTCTTCGTGGACGACACGGAACGGGAGCGGGAACGTGTCCGACAAAGCCTCCCGGACGTAGCGGTGTTGGGAGAGGATTTGTTCGCACTGCGCCGGGCGCTGCTGACCGATCCGCGGTTGCAACCCGCGCGGCTCACCGGCGAGTTGGCGAGGCGCAGCGATCTCGTGAGGGCGCAGCTCGAGCGGACGCGGCTGCGCACGGACACGCCCAGCGAGGAGGCTTTCATCGCCTCGCTCCAGGTCGTTTGCGCAGTGGAGAGGCTGCGTCCGGAAACGAGCGACGCGGCGGTGCTCGGGCGGGTCCATGAGCTGTTCGAGCGCACGACGCAGTTCAACGCGACCGGGCGCAAGTTCACGCTGGCTGAATTGCAGCGGGTGGTCGAGGCGCCGGACGGGGGAGTATTCACGCTCGGGATGCGCGATCGGTTCGCCGATCATGGCCTGGTCGGCGCGGCGGTGGTGGTCACGGGCGAGATCGTCAATATCGCGCTCAGTTGCCGCGTCATTGGGCTCGGGGGCGAGCGCGCGCTGCTGGCCGGGATCGTGGAATCCGAGATGGCGGCTTTGGAGCTGCGCGGACGGATCGTCGCAACCGATCGCAACATCCCTGTCCGGCACCTGTATCGCGATTACGGCTTCACCGATCAGGGGCAAGGCTGGTGGACACTGGCGAGGGAGCCCCTTCTCCCCTCCCCTTGCGGGAGGGGCTGGGGGAGGGGTCGAACAGAAGAGCCGGATCAGTGCCAGCGCCGACCGCCGCCGATCACCACCACCCCACCGCCGTAAACGACCGGCGGATAATAGGCATAGGCGGGAGCCGGCCCGTAGGCCGGATATCCGACCGCGACTGGCGCATAACCGGCCGCCGGCGCCTGCGCGAGCTGGTTGCCGTCGGCGGTCATGCATTGCACGTAGGCGGTATCATAGCGTTGCTGCACACCAGCCGCCGAGGCTTGCGCGTTGTTCGCCCCGATGGCGCTGCCAAACAACAATCCCGTGCCGGCACCAAGCGCGGCGCCAATCCCGGCATTGCCACCGACCGCGCCGAGCGCTGCCCCGGCGGCCGCGCCGAGGCCGGTTCCCACCACCGCGCTGCCGACGCCGCTTTGTGTCGCCGCCTGCGAGGGTGACCCGTAACCGATCTGCTGGCTCGCGTACTGCCGGCAGTATCCGTCTTCTTGCTGGAATTGGGCGAAGTTCTTGCCCGGTGACGGCAGCACCATGACGTTCGGGGTTGTCGGCTGTGGTACCGCGCAGGCGCCGAGCCCGAGCATTCCCGTCAGGACGACAGACGGCCCGAGCTTGGAGACCGGAACGGAACGGGGGAAAGCCATTGGGGGCGTCCTAAACGTTGCTCATGAGCGTTGGCCGGCGATCTAAGTTCCCTATGTTGCCGACGGGTTCCTCACGTGCAACTGAAAGTAACACTGGCCGACCCAATGGACCGGCTCTTCAATCGCCAGGCGCGAAGCCGCCGGAACTCCGGGCCACATAGTCTCGCCGACGCGCCTCGGCCGCCTCGCCGTGAAAGAAGGTCAGCAGAACGTAGCGACGGCCACGCGCGACCGGCGTGGCCTCATGCAGCAGCGAAGCGGAGAAGATGATCCCCGCTCCGGTCGGCGGCCGGTAGCGATGGTCGTTGTATTCCGGGAAGAGCAGATGGCCGCCCTCATACTCCTCGGTATTCAGATTGACCGAGATCGCGAACTCCCGGAACGCGACGTTCTCGCCCAGATTGTCCCGGTGCCGGCGGAACCAGCCCCCGGACTTGTCATAGCGGGCGACCAGGATGCGGTCGGTATGTGCGACGGTTGCCTGGAACGCCCGCGCGATCTCCGGAGCGCAGCGACCCAGCAGAGCCCGATGCAAGATCGGGTGAAGCCGGTCCTCCGGCGGGATCAGCAGGTCACGGCGGCGTTTCTTCTCGTAATTGATCCGGCTTTGCACCATGCCGGCCGTGTCGATCGTCGCGACCTCGCCGTCGATGCTGGCACCGCTTTCGAACCGCTCGATCAGGGTTCGGCAAAGTTCGGGCTGGAGCAGATTCGGCAGCATCAACACCGGCGCGGGCAGGACCTCATCGCGCGGATGCTCGGACGGCAGCCGGTCGAGCCAACCGAGGCAGGCCGCCGCGATGTCCCGTTCCTCGACTGGCGACAAGCGCGCCGCCACCCGACGATTTCGGTCGATCACCAGCACCGTCATGTCGCCTCCCAGGGCGCCGCAGCGGGCCAGGAAGTCGGTGCCACAGTCGATCAGCCGCAGGGGAGCGGGCACGCGGCTCTTGAGCGCGCGCACCACGTCCTCGTTGCCCAGGATCAGCACGTCAGCGTCACGGGCCGCGAAAGCGTGGGACTGGCGGACAAGATCCTCAACGACCGACCCATCGCTCGGGGAGGTCCGGTCGATTAGAACCATGACGGCCGCCCGGCCAGCCTGCTCCTCAAGCGAGTAGAAGCGCCGATCGGCGGCCATTCCGTAACAGAACGGTACCGGGTCGCCCGCCTGCGCGAGAGAGGATTGCTGGTCGCTCATTGCTACCCGAAGCAATAGCCGAGGTCGGTTAACAATGCGTGCTTGCCGTGCCTGATTTGTAATGATACCATCGGTTCATGCCGCGCCAGACCTGATGAACGCGCCGCCATCGCCGAACGCGCGCGAGCCGGCCACGGTCCGCCGATCGCAAAGGGCGTCGCGCGCCCATTCGCGCGGCATGGTGGCCGAGGCGGCGGCGTGCCGCGCCCTCGAGCGCGACGGCTGGACGATCGTCGGCCGGCGGGTTCGCACTCAAGCCGGGGAGCTGGACATCCTGGCACTGAAGGACGGGGTGCTTGCCGTGGTCGAGGTCAAGGCGCGGCCCACTCTGTCCGATGCCGCCGGGGCGCTTTCCGCCCGCCAGTGCCGCCGCTTGATCGCCGCGGCCGAAATCCTGCTGGCCGAGCGCCCCGACTGGGGCACGGCCGGGGTCCGCTTCGACGTGCTGGTGGTGGACGCGCGCGGCAACGTCCGGCGCATCTCCGACGCCTTCCGGGTGGAAGGTCAGCCCGGCGGATGAGCGTGCTTGGCTGCTTACGCCAGCGTGTGAACGATCACTGGCCCGGCTACGGCCGTGGCTGGCCGCTCCATTCTCTCCTCCACACCCCTGTTTCTCCCCGCATTTTCGAAATCTGATCCCTCACCTTCTCTCCTATCACTTCCTCCCCCCTCGAGGATCGCGCCTTCCTTGACCCTGCGCGCCAGCTCTTCAGCCTTGCCGGCCCTTGCTTTGCCCTGACGAATGGCCGTGTACATTGTTGGATCCTGAACATTGGCGTCGGCCGGACTTCGCGACCGCGTCGGAGGGGTTCGATTATCAGACCGGAACAGCGGGCAACTCGCGCGCGGCAAGACCCGCGTGATGAGCGCTTCGCATCGGTTTGAGGACCAAAATGGCTATGAGCGCCGCCACCGCATCCATGGCGGCGGCGATTACGAACACAGTGTGCCAGCCGCCGGTGCTGCTGACCACAACATTGGCCAGGGGCACGAGCAGCGCCGCCGTGCCCTTGGCAGTGTAGAGCAGGCCGGCGTTGGTGGTGGCGTATGCCGTGCCGAAGGCGTCGGTGCAGGTCGAGGGAAACAGGCTGTAGATCTCGCCCCAGGTGAAATACACCAGTCCGCTCAGCAGAACGAATGCGCCCGGCCCGCGCCCGAACGTGCCAAGCCCCCATATGCTCAGTGCGCCGGCCGCGAAGACGAGGCACATCGTCGGCTCGCGCCCGATCCTGTCCGACACCCATCCGAAGAACGGCCGCGCCAGGCCGTTCAGGACGTTGTTCACGGTCAGCGCGACGGTGAGCACGGTGCCAGTGATTCCGAATACGGCGATCGGCGTCTTGGCGATCCCGAAGTCGCTGGCGATCGAGGCCAGTTGCGCGGTGGCAATCAACCCGCCCGCGCCGACGAGGACGAACATGACGTAGAGCACCCAGAACAACGGCGTGCGCAGCATCTCCGTTGGCTTGTAGCTGCGGGTGGACTGGGTCAGCCGGGTCGACGGCGCCGCTACATCCTTCGTGCTCGGCGCACGCAGGAACTGCGACAGCACCAGGATCACCGCCCCTTGCCCCAGGCCGAACCACAGGAACGCCGCATGATAGCCGCTGGCGGCGATCACCATCTGGATCGGCACGACGGTTGCGGCCGCACCGGCACCGAAGCCGGCCGCCGTCACCCCGGCCGCGAGACCGCGGTGATCGGCGAACCACTTGAGCGCGTTCCCGACGCAGGTGCCATAGACCGCGCCGGCGCCGACACCGGAGATGATCGCCGCGAGGTAGAGCACCGGCAAGGAGCTGGCGACCGAGTTGATGGCCCAGGCAAGCGCCACCAGCACGCCCCCGACCATCACCACGATCCGCGGGCCGAAGCGATCGACGCACCACCCTTCGACCGGCACGAGCCAGGTCTCGGTCAGCACGAATAGGCTGAACGCCACCTGGATGGCGGCGCGGCCCCAGTGGTGTTCGTGGTTGATCGGGTTGACGAACAGGTTCCAGCCGTATTGCAGGTTGGCGATCATCACCATGCAAATGACACCAGTCGCCAACTGCAGCCAACGATTGGCGGATGCCTGCCTAGCGTCTTCCATTCTTTCCTCCCCCTTTGTGTTCGCCGCTTATCGTGCGGCTAGGGCGCCCTGATCGAGCCAGACGTCACCGAGGTCTTGGCCGATGTAATGCGTCGGCGTGATGTTCCAGCCCTTGAGCTTGGCCGATGCGACGATGATGCGGTACCACCATAGGATCGGCACCGTGTAAGCTTCGCTTAGCTCGTGCCGCTCGAAGGCGCGCACGATCGCGGCGCGTTTGCGCACATCGGTGCTGATCGCCTGGCCGGCGAACAGCGCGTCGAGAAACTCGTCGCTTGACCCGGAATGGTTGAGCGGCGACAGGTCGTGCGAGACGTAGCGCGCCAGCTGGATCGTCGGGTCGTCGAAATAGTCCGCGCCGAGATCCAGCGCCACCGCGAAGTGGCCCTGTTCGAGCGCCGCCTGCCAGCCCTTGGTCGGCAGCATCTCCTCTTTGGCGTCGACCCCGATCGCCTTCCACGACTTGATCAGAAAGTCCCCGGCCGGTGCGTAGGGGATCGGCACGTCGTTGCGGTTGGTCAGGGTGAGCGAGAGATGCGGCACCCCCGCCTCGGCGAGCAGCCGTCGTGCCTCCGCGCGCGACGCGCCGATGTCGTGCGAAAAGCCGGGAGGGTCACGAGATCGGCCTCGGGCGTGCTCATGGCCGTGCCCGGGCGCATCAGGCCGCCCACATACTTGAGGAACGTCGTCGACGACAGCTCATCGGCCGCATGCCAGCGATCGATCGCCAGCGACAGCGCGCGCCGCACCCGTACGTCGTTGAACGGCGGCTGGCGGGTGTTGAACACCAGCAACAGGTCGGTGATCCATGGGCTCTCGTAGGTCGTCACCCGCTTACCCATCGCGTGCACCAGTTCATCGCGCTGCGTGGGCGTGAAGCCGCGGAACTGGGTCATCACCTGGCCGCTCTCCATGGCCTTGATCACGGCCGGGCCGGAGATGAAGTCCACGCGGAACCCGTCCAGGTAGGGATGACCGGGCCGGAAATACTTGTCCCAGCGCTTGCCGATCCAATGGGCGCCCTTCTCATGCGCGACGAACACGAACGGACCGGTGCCGAGCACGTGCGTCTTGGGGTACTGCGGATCCTCCTTCAGCTTTTGGGCGCTGTAGATGCAGTTCCACGGGGAGGCAAAGTTCGCGAGCATCGCAGCGTCCGGCCACTGGAGGTGAAACACCACCGTGCGCTTGTCCGGCGTATCGATCTGGGTGATCGCGGCGTAGTCGGCCCGGCGGGCGGAGATGACGCCGGGCGGGGGATGGATGATCCGCTCGTAGGTCGCCTTGATATCCGCCGAGGTCAGCGGCGAGCCGTCATGGAACAGCACGTTCGGCGCCAGCCTGAACGAGTAGGTCATATGGTCGGCCGACACGCTCCAGGACTGCGCGAGATCGCCCTCGACCTCGGGATAATGGGCCGTGTCGAACTTGAGCAGCGTCGAGTAGTGCGGCGCCAGGACATGATTGGCGACGAACGAGAAATTGGCCTCACAATCGTAGTTGGGCGGCTCCGCGTCGAGCGCGTATTCCAGGACGCCGCCGCGCTTCGGGGCCGGGTCGGCGCTCGCGGGGCCGAGGAGCAGAGGGATCAGCGCCACCCCCGCGCCAGTTTCCAGCAATTCACGGCCGGGCCTTGGCTAACGCTGCCGTTCCCAGTGAACAAACTGATCGAATAGCTTGTCCTTCTCGGCTTGAGTGAGCGGCTGCGCGCCATTGGCTCGCTCGCGCGCATCGAGGAAGCGCGAGAACGCCGCTTTTGTCGCGCTCTATCCTCGTTCGCCGCGACAGCGGCGTTACGCTGGATCCATTCGTCGGCCGCCGGGAAGCGGCGCCAGCCGGGGATCGTCGCGGCGAGATCGACTTGCCGCCACTGCGGCTGATGCCCCGGTTGAAGCAAGGTCTGGAATTGCGTGAAGAAGGTATTCACGAAGCGGACTACGTTCTTGTATCGATCCGAATTCTGGCGCCAGTGGCGCGACGAACAACCCCATGCTCACCGAAACGGTTTTGATCGGGAGACTGGGACCAGCCCCGGATAATCGTCTCTGGTGAACTGTGCCGGCGATAGCGGGCGCCGGAGGTCATGGGAATAGCCAGGAGGTGTAATCCGTCGCTCGCCGAAATGCCTTGGAACAGCGGCGCGGGTTTGCCACCGACGAAGGCATGGGCGATTTCGCCCCGCCGCAGCTTCGCGAGCGCCTCCGATGAATTGTCGGTCGTGGGCACTACCTGCACGTTGAGTTGCCTGAAGATCCGGCTGGCGGTGATCGCGGTCCCTCCATCGCCCGGGTCGACATTGACCTTACGGTTGGCGAGATCGGCGATGCCGGCTATGTCCGGGCGCGCCAGCAGATGGAATTCCTCGTTGTAGAGCTTCGCGATATAGGTCACCGCGTCCTGGATGTTGGGTAGTAAGCCGCCGCTCCCGCACATAATCGAGGGCATCGGTCGGCAAGATGGCGATATCGATCCCGTGCAGCAGCATGAGGTCGGTGATATTTTGCAAGGCGCTATTGCCGACGATCGGCAACACGCGCCGAGTTGCTCCGTCCCCGACTACGCTCGCCATATCTTCCGCTAGCCGAACGGAGATGCCGGCGGGACTGTCTGTTTCGAGTTCGACGACGCCCTTGTTGTTCGCCGGCATAGCCGCGCTCGCCGCAAGCGGTGCCGCGATCAGGAGGAGGCCCGCCGCCGCGGCGGACAGAACAGATTCCAGGCGAGAACGAATTATCATCTATCAACCATCATTTTTGCGGGCGCTGCAAAAGCCCGCAGAGTGCAGCGTGAATAAACGATGACAAAGACGCTAAACGAACTGTGAAGCGCTGTCACGCTCTTTTTTTTTATTCTGCACGGGAACCGGAGCCGGGAATTGAGCAACTCGCAGACTTCGGTTGCAACCGGACTGCTTGCACTCCACTCACAATCGCAACGACGCGCCCAGCCGATCGAGAAGGAAGCCTGTGCCCTGTTCGCGCGAGCCGGCGTCGTCATAGCCGTCGAGGAAGGCGCCCTGTTCGGTGACCATCAGCTTTGTCCGCTGCGCTCCTCCGGCTTGAGCCTGCAGGGTGGCGAGCGAGACGGAGATCTTCCTGTCGTCCAGGTGCATCTCGTAGGCGTAGACGATGCGCTCGTTGGGCGACGATGTCGTGGTACATGGCTTCGAAGGTCGAGACAACGCCGCCCTCCCAACGCCCCTTGAGCCGCTCGTGGCCGCCGACGCGGAAGTCCATGTGCCGCTCGATCAGCTCCATTGGCCCTGCGGCCGCTGAACCATTTGCTCTTTGCGGCCTCGTCCGACAACGCCCGGAACACCCGCGCGACCGGCGCGTCATAGTGCGCTCGAGGTGAAAGCTGGCGTGCACGACGGATCGCTTCGCGTCGCCGCCGCCCTGCATCCGCGCGATCTCCGCCTCCAGCTTGTCGAGGGTCCGGCCCCAGCCGACGGGCGCGCCCTCCACCATCGGCCGGCCGCTTGCGCCGGTCTGTGAACGTATAGGTCTGCACGACCTCCATGCGGCGTGCCGCGCAGACGCTCGGTGAAGCTCACCTCCGTATAGGCGCGGAACAGCGGCCGCCGTCGCCATCGATCGCGTAGAGATCGAGCACCAGCCGATCGGGCGGCGAGACTCGACGAAAGTCGCCGCGTGTCCAGTGCTCCACCCCGTCGGGCGCGCGCATGCAGACTTCGAACGGGCCGCCGACGTGCATCTGCACCTTTGCCTCGGGCACGGTGTATCCCATCGGGGCAGAACCAGCGCTTGACGTGATCGGTCGACTCCAGGCCTTGAAGACCGTCTCGCGCGCGGCGCGGGAAGATGCGCGAAACCGTCAGGGGCGCGGTTGGACTGTCGCGTCGCTTGTCAATCGCCACCATGGTCGTCTCCTTCGTTCTTCAGGGTTTCGAGGTATTGGCCGAGCCGGTCGAGCCGGTGCTCCCACTCGATCCGTCTGCTGGTTGATCCACTGCTCCGCCTGGCTCAGCGCCGCCGGCATCGATCCGGCAGGTGCGCACCCGGCCGACCTTCTCCGAACGCACCAGGCCCGAGCTCTCCAGCACGGCCAGGTGCTGCATCACCGCCGGCAACGACATGACCAGCGGCGCGCGAGCTCGCCGACCGAAGCCGGACCGCGCGACAGTCGCTCCACCATCGCCCGACGCGTCGGATCGGCGAGCGCCTGGAACGTCAGATCGAGCGGGGTCGATTGGTTAAGCATGCGCTTTAGTATCCCGCAAGCGACAGCTAAGCAAGCGCTTTAGTATCTCGCGACCTCTTCCCCCGGAGTAGGTCGTGGCGCTGCTGGGCAGTCGCACTTTCCTCGGTGGCCCGAGTGGGTGAACACCGCAACCCATAGGAGAATTGCGCTTAGCGCCCCACCGCGTAACCCTGCATCCCGTGCGCGTCGCGCCGGCCCGGAATTGCCGGCCCTCGACCCGTGCTCCCGAAAGCCGCCCTTCGGACCAATCCTCGCCCTTTTCCGCCCTGTGTCCACGTCGCGCCAGGTCGTGTAGCACGGCGTCGGCGAAGCGGCCCTCGATCACCACCTTGCCGGGGTCGCGCTACGCGCGGCCAGAAACTGGAGGGCCAGTGCTCGCTATGGAATGCGGGCGCGTCGATCGCCTCCTGGATGTTCATGTCGTGGCGGACCATGCGCAGGAAGAAGGCCAGCGACCACTGGTCCTGCTGCTCGCCGCCGGGCGTGCCGAACGCCATCCACGGTTTGCCGTCGCGCAGCGCGAAACTGGGCGACAGGGTCGTGCGCGGGCGCTTGCCCGGCGCCAGGCTGTTGGGCAGGCCGGGACGCAGCCAGAACATCTGCCCGCGCGTGCCCATTGGGAAGCCGAGGCCGGGGATCACCGGGGAGGATTGCAGCCAGCCCCCGGAGGGGGTTGCGCTGACCATGTTGCCGTGCCGGTCGATCACGTCGATATGGCAAGTGTCGGCCCCAATTACCCCGAGCCGCGCCACGGTCGGCTCACCGGCGCCCGGCTCGCCTGCCAGAAGCTGCGCCCGGCTTGCGGCGTCGCGGGCCCACCCAGGCGGTGCGCCCCCGGCAGGTCGCCGGGCCGAAGCTCCAAGGAGGCGTGCGGACCGATTAGGCGGCGGCGCTGTTCATTATACTTGTCCGACAGCAACGTTCCGAGCGGCACGTCGGCGAAGCGCGGGTCGCCATACCACGCCTCGCGATCGGCATAGGCGAGCTTGGCGCATTCCACGACAGTGTGGATGCAGTCGGTGCCGAGCGGGTCCAGCGCCGCGAGATCGAAGCCAGCGCAACAATGCGAGCTGTTGCAGGAACACCAGCCCCCGGCTCCACGCGACCGCATTTCAGCACCGTATGGCCGTGATAGTCGTAGGCGACCGGCGCCTCGACGGTCGCGGACCAGCTTGCCAGGTCATCGGCGGTCAGCAGGCCGCGATGGCGACGGCCGGTCACGTCCAGCACGTCGGTTGAGCGGAAGAACCGATCCACGGCCTCGGCGACGAAGCCGCGGTACCAGGCGTCACGCGCGGCGTCGATCCGTGCCTCGCGGCTCACGCCACACCGCTTCGCGGGAGAGCCGCTCATACGTCTCGGCCAGTGCCGGACGGGCGAACAGGGTGTGCGGCGCCGGCGTGTTGCCGTTTGGCAGGAACACCTCGGCCGAGGAGGCCCCATTCCGTCTCGAACAGCGGACGGACGTCTTTGATGGTCGCGGTCATTCTGGAACGATCGGAATGCCGTTCCGGGCGTAACCGATCGCGTAGTCCAGCACCTGCTTCAGCTCCCAGGTGCCCCAATCGCGCAGCAGCCGGCACCAGGCGTCGAACGCCCCCGGCACCACGGCGGGCAGCAGGCCGGTGGCCGGGATCTCGACCGTC
>CAWKGV010000017.1:0-33936 GCA_963849305.1 uncultured Pseudomonadota bacterium | reverse complement strand
CCGCTATCGGGCCGGGTCGACAGGTTCGGCTCCCGGCCGATCTTGGCCTCGACCGCGCGCACGCGGCCGGCACAGTTCATCCCGCAGGCGTAAAAGGTCGGCGGGATCACCGGGCCAGCAGCTTCGGCCGGCGAAGCGCGCCTACCTCGGTCGCTCCCACGTCGCGAACGGCGAGCCCCGGACCGGAATGACGTCATCGCCCTCGACAATCCCGTGGGTCGGCGTGCCGTTCAGCTCGAACCGCGCCCAGCGCATGACGATCCTCCATCGCGAGTGTGCCGGGACACGTTAGCGCGGCTGAGACAGTTCGGCCGAACCCGAAGCATTTCGCCTGGCCTGGCCGATCGGCTGCGCCAATGTCCTGTCTATCAGCGCCAAGATGTTTGGAGGCCCCAGTGAGGAATTCGCAACCGCCGAAGCTTGACCCGAAAGAGGAGCATTTTTGGATTCCGAGCCCGTTGCCGGGAATGACCCTGTTTTTGCGCTATCCGCCCCCGAGCACGCCCAGGCAGGCGCCCAGAAGGTCGTGCTGTATGTTCACGGCGCGACCTTCCCTTCCGCCCTGTCGATCGCTCACCGCTTCGATGGCCGCTCCTGGCGCGACGAACTTGCCGATGCCGGCTTCCATGTCTGGGCCTTTGACTTCCACGGCTTTGGCGGGTCGGACCCGTATCCCGAGATGGCAGAGGCCGCCGGCCGCCATGCCGCGCTGGGACGGGCCGAAGCCGCGAGCCAGCAGATCGAACGCGCGGCCGACTTCATCCGCGAGCATCACCATGTACTGCGCATCTCGATCATCGCGCATTCCTGGGGCTGTATCGCGACCGGCCGATTTGCCGGCCGCGCCCACATTCTATCGATCGGCTGGTGTTTTTCGGGCCAATCACTCGGCGTGCCAGGAAATCGGAGCCGCCCGTCTATCCTGCCTGGCGCCTCGTCTCGCTCCAGGACCAGTGGGACCGCTTCATCGCGGATGTCCCGGCCGGCGAGCCACCGGTCCTCTCCAAGCGCCACTTCGAGGAGTGGGGCGAGCAGTACCTTGATGCCGACCCGGAGAGCAAAACCCGCTCGCCGGCAAGCGTGAAGACGCCTAGCGGGCCGGTGCAGGACATCGCAGCGGCGTGGGCCGGCGATCTAGCTTACGACCCGGAGCTGATCCGGGCGCCGCTCGCCATCGTTCGCGGGGAATGGGACAGCCTGGTCAACGATGCCGACGCGGGCTGGCTATTCGATGCGCTCACAGCATCCCCCGTCAAGCGTGACGTGAAGATCGGCCGCGCGACCCACCTCATGCATCTGGAGCAAAGCCGTTACGAGCTCTATCGCGAAACCCGGAACTTCTTGGCGGAAATGATTCCCCCAGGCGATGCGCCGTCCACCTGATCCATCAATCCAAGCAGAGGAGAGAAACCGATGTTTGCCGTGATCTTTGAGGTCCAACCCAAGGAGGGTCGCCTCGACGAGTACCTGGAACTCGCCAAGTTCCTGAGGCCTAAGCTCGAACGTATCGACGGCTTCATCGATAACGAGCGTTTCGCCAGCAAGCGGACCAAGGGACGGATCTTGTCTTTATCGACCTGGCGCGACGAGAAGGCCGTCATTCGCTGGCGGACCCTCGGCGCCCACCACGAGGTCCAGCGGAAAGGCCGGTTTGAGGTGTTCGAAGACTATTACCTGCGCGTAGGCGAGATTGCCGCGGATACGCATATACCCGACGGTCACAGATTGCAGGAGCAACGATTCGATGAAACCGAGACCGGCGAGGCCAAGGTCGTGACCATCAGCGAGCTGTCGCCGGCCGACGCCAATATGGATCTGGCGGCCGACCTGGCGCTTCCGCGGACCGGCACTCAGGGGGTTATCGGCCACGAGTTTTTCGAGAGCATCTACAGTCCAAGAAAGCTGCTGCTGCTCGTTGCATGGCGGGATGCTGCGTCCGCGCAGGAATGGCATCCCAAAGCAATTCGCGATGCCCACATCCGCCACCGCCAGGTCCGCGTAATCCGCGACTACGGAATGTTCGATCGACGGGAAGCGCCGCAATACTACCCCGATCGGCTCCATGCTACCGCGCCCGCGGATACCCTATAAGACCCGTCGGGCCACCGCATCGAGCCTGGCGACCAGCGCCGGGTCGCGCATGTGGGTGGCGGTGATGATAGCGTTGTCGAGCGCGCGGTCGCAGCCGCAAGGGCATAGGCCGCGCGGCTTGCCCACTTCCGGCACCACCGCGCGGACCAGCGAGCGCCCCTGATCGGCGTTTTCGAGCAGCACCCTCACCACCGCCTCGACTGTGACGTGGTCGTGCGCGGGATGCCAGCAGTCGAAATCAGTGACCATCGCGACGGTCGCGTAACAAAGTTCGGCCTCGCGGGCGAGCTTGGCCTCCGGCATGTTGGTCATACCGATGACGCTGCATCCCCAACTCCGGTACAGTTCGCTCTCGGCCTTAGTAGAGAATTGCGGCCCTTCCATCACCAGGTACGTCCCGCCTCTGGTGACCGGCAGGCCAAGCCCGGTCGCGCCGTGCTGCAGCGCGTCCCCAAGCCGGGCGCAGACCGGATGGGCCATCGAGACATGGGCGACCACGCCTTCGCCGAAGAAGCTCTTCTCGCGGGCAAAGCTGCGGTCGATGAACTGATCGACGATCACGAAGCGGCCGGGGGGCAGCTCCGGCTTCAAGCTGCCGACAGCCGAAAGCGATAGCACATCGGTAACGCCGGAACGCTTCAGCGCATCGATATTGGCGCGATAATTGAGGTGGGTGGGCGACAGCGGGTGCCCGCGCCCGTGGCGCGGCAGGAACACGCAGCGCACCTCACCGAGCCGCCCGAACAGCAACGCATCCGACGGCGTGCCCCAGGGGGTTTCCACCTGCCGCCAAGTCTTCTCTTCCAGCCCCTCGACGTCGTAGAGGCCGGAGCCGCCGATGATGCCGATGACTGGGTCGATCATGTCTCCGCTATCGGCTCAATGCACGTCCGCCCAGACCTTGCGCTTGGCGGCATAGGTCAGGCCGGTGAGCAGCAGCAGGAACAGGATCACGCGGATGCCGATTTGCCGGCTCTGCACCAATTGCGGGTTGGCGGCCCATTCCAGGAAGGTCACGACATCATGCGCCATCTGCGGCACCGTGGCCTTGGTGCCGTCGGCGAATTCGACGATACCCTCATGCAAGGGAGGCGGCATCGCGATCAGGTTGCCGGGGAAATACTCGTTGTAGTAGCGGCCGGTCGGCACCTGGACGCCTGCGGGCGGAGTCACGAACCCGGTCAGGATGCCGTACACATAGTCGGCATGGCCCTCGCGGGCATTGACGATCAGCGAGAGATCAGGCGGCAGCGCGCCGCCCAGCGCCGCTCGCGCCGCTTGATCGTTGGCGAACGGCGAGCGGAACTGGCTGGCGGGCGTGCCGGGGCCGGTGAGCGGCTCGCCCTGGTCGTTCACCCCTAATGGCACCTGAACCGACGCGGCGACGGCTTTGATCTGGGGCTCGCTGAGGCCGATGCCCGCCAGGTCGCGGTAATGCAGGTTCTTCATCGAGTGGCAGTTGGAGCAGACCTTGTAATAGACCCAGAACCCGCGCTGGGCATCGCCCAGGTTGTAGTTGCCGAACACGTTGGCGAAGCTCCAACTCTGCGCCGGGAGCGGCTTCTGCTCCTGCGCGACCGCCGGGCCGGCCAGGGCAAGCAGACCGAGGAGGGCACCGGCCAGGGCGTGGCGAGCGGCGCGCATCACGGCTTCTCCATCGAGCGCGCCGCGGCCGCGGACGGCATCGGCCCGCCGCCACGGCGGAGCACGGCGACGGTGATGCTCTCGGGCAGCGGCAACGGCCGTTCGAGCCTGCCCAGGATCGGCAGGATCACCAGGAAATGCGCGTAGTAGTAAAGCGTGCAGAGCCGGCCGATCGGCACCCAATACCCTTCCGGCGGGTGCGCGCCGACGATGCCGAGCCCGATCACCGACGCCACCCAGACCCAGATGAGCTGGCGGAAGATCGGCCGGAAGCGCCCGCTGCGCACCGGGCTGGTATCCAGCCACGGCAGGAAGAACAGCACCAGGATGGAGCCGAACATCATGCACACGCCGCCCAGCTTGTCCGGCACCGAGCGCAGGATGGCATAGAACGGCAGGAAGTACCATTCCGGTACGATGTCGGGCGGCGTTTGTAGTGGGTCGGCCGGGATGAAGTTGTTGGGGTCGCTGAGCACGTTCGGCACGAAGAACACGAACGCCGCCCAGACGATGAAGAAGACGCACAGCCCAACGCTGTCCTTGATCGTGTAGTACGGATGGAACGGCAGCGTGTCCTGCGGGCTCTTCACGTCGATGCCGAGCGGGTTGTTGGAGCCGGTGATGTGCAGCGCGATGACGTGCAGCCCCACCACGGCGACGATGATGAACGGCAGCAAGTAATGCAGCGAGAAGAATCGGTTCAAGGTCGGATTATCGACGCTGAACCCGCCCCAGAGCCACGTCACCATGCCGTGCCCGATGACCGGGAAGGCGGAGAACAGGTTGGTGATGACGGTGGCACCCCAGTACGACATCTGCCCCCAGGGCAAGGTGTAGCCCAGGAACGCCGTGGCCATCAGCAGCAGCAGGATCACCACCCCCAGCATCCAAAGCAGCTCGCGCGGCTTTTTGTATGAGCCGTAGTACATCCCTCGCAGGATGTGGATGTAGGTCACGATGAAGAACATCGAGGCGCCGTTCTGGTGGACGTAGCGGATCATCCAGCCGTAGTTGACGTCGCGCATGATGTGCTGCACCGAGTTCGAACGCGAGTCCGACATTCGGCTGATAGTACATCGCGAGGAACACGCCGGTGATGATCATGATCACCAGCGTGACCGTGGCCAGCGCGCCAAAATTCCACAGGTAATTGAAGTTCTTCGGCGTTGGGAACGCGCCGTATTCCTTGTGCATCAAGGTGAGGATCGGCAGGCGGGTGTCGATCCAGTTCAGCATCGGGTTCTCGAATTCGCTCTTGTGCAGTCCGGCCATTGACGGATGATCCTCGTTGCGGCGGCTGTCGGCTCAGCCGACCGATATCCGGGTGGAGGGCACGGCGGAGGGCACTGGCGAGCCAGCCCCGGCGGGCGGAGTGGTGGTCGCGGCAGCCGATTTGGCCATCTTCCCCTCGGTTCTTGTGCGCGGCTGAACACAGGACCGCGAAGCGGCCGGATACTAGGGGCCGGCTTTCGCTCCTGCAACAGCCGGGCAAGGATGGGCTAACCTGCTGCGAGGCTTGGAACAAGTCCCATGATGACGCCGCACATGCCCACTGCCGCCCGCCCCCCGCACGACGCGCTACGAGGCGCGGCTCAGTCGTGGTTCGAGGAATTGCGCGACCGCTTGTGCGCGGCTTTCGAGGCGATCGAGGCCGAAGCCGGGGGGACGGCGGGCGAGCAGCCGCCGGGCTGGTTCGAGCGCACCGTTTGGTCGCGCCCGACGCCGGACGGCACCCCCGGCGGCGGCGGGGTAATCAGCCTGATGCGCGGGCGGGTGTTCGAGAAGGTGGGGGTGAACGTCTCGACCACTTGGGGCGCGTTCGCCCCGGAATTCCGCAGCCAGATCCCCGGCGCCGAGGAAGACCCGCGATTCTGGGCCAGCGGCATCAGCGTGGTCGCGCATATGCGCAACCCGAGCGTCCCGGCAGCGCATATGAACACGCGGATGCTGGTCACCACGAGAGGCTGGTTTGGCGGCGGCGGCGACCTCACGCCGATGCGCCCCGAAACCCCGGAGAGCCAAGCCGACGCGGCCGCCTACCATGCCGCGTTCCAGGCCGCCTGCGACCGCCACGATTCGTACATATTATTCGAAGTTCAAGGCGTGGTGCGACCGCTATTTCTTCCTGCCTCATCGGGGGGAGTTGCGCGGGACCGGGGGCATCTTCTTCGATTACCTGTTCAGCGGCGACGCCGAGGCGGACTTCGCCTTCGCGCGCGATGTCGGGCTCGCATTCCTTGATGTGTTCCCGCTGATCGTGCGCCGGCGGATGCGCGCGCCGTGGACTGACGCCGACCGCGCGCACCAGCTGGTGCGGCGCGGCCGCTACGTCGAGTTCAATCTGTTATACGATCGCGGGACGCTATTCGGGCTCAAGACCGGGGGCAATATCGACGCCATCCTGATGAGCCTGCCGCCCGAGGCGCGCTGGCCATGACCCCTGGCGGGCTCGGGTCAGCCGGGGGGTTTCAAACCGGGACACGGCTTGCTATAGCGCGCCGCCTGGTCGCGGCCCATCTCGGCCGCGTGCGGGCGCATAGCTCAGTTGGTAGAGCAGCTGACTCTTAATCAGCGGGTCCAAGGTTCGAGTCCTTGTGCGCCCACCAAAATCAGGGGCATTGGGGGTCCACCGGGGGTCCAAAGCCCAGATCCGGTTTACCGTGGCCACTCGCGGGCTCCGCATGTTCCCTCTATGTTCGCCGAATGGCCGCCGCCAACGCCTCCTCCCGTGGCCAGAGGACCGCCATCCTCGGCAGCCGGTTGCACGAGCTGCACGGGTTCTGTCTAGCCGTGGACTGTGGTACGCCCCGGCTGCCGGGGCGAGCGCACATACAGCCTGGCCGAACTCGGCGACCTGTTCGGGCGCCAGCGGACGGTCGGGGAGGTTCTGGCCCGGATGCGCTGCGCCGGTGGCTGTGGCGGCTCGGTCGCAGTCGCCTGGCTGGTGATGGGCCCGGCCCTGAACGCGAGGATCAGGCCGCGCCGCATCCCGCTGCGCGGGCCGGAGGTGCGCGGGTGAGGTTCAGCCCGTTCACTCTGGCAGCCCGGCGGCTTATCTCAGGGGTGTGAAGCCGCCCATCATTGTCCATGCCCTGCCGTTGAGCCGGATCAAGCGGCCGGCCAAGGCGCTCGCAGCGCCCCAGCCGAAGCCGGTGCGGATCGTGACTGCGCGCAAGCCGCGGCCCCGGTTCCCCGGCGGCCCGATCGTGTGGAAGATCCGGCGGGAAGAGTGACGGCCATGCCGCAGCCGTTATGTGGTCGGCGGGACGGCCCCCCGGTTTAGACCATTACGTGGTGATGATCCGGCGACGGCAGCATCAGACGAGAACCCGGCGATCCGCTGGTGCGTTGCTGCAGGCTCCTGTGAGGCAGGCTGACATACGGCAATTCTGGGGGCCGTCCTTCGGGGCGGCCCTTCTTAGTGTGAAGGCTGAGGACTAAGGCCGAGCGGGAACCGAGCCTTTTGGCGGTCACTGCGATCGCATTGTGCGGCGGCCCCCTTTTTTTGGCGGGATCATCACGGGCCGCCTACTCGGAAATTTCGGTTCCGATTTTCATAAGGCGGTCAATTTCGGGAAACAGCGTTTGGCATAGGCGGGTACGCCATTCCCCCTCGGCAACATCGGCCGCTTTGTCCGGATGAACGGTGCTCATGACAACTCGCCGCACTCTCTGCGCCAGTTCGTCGCTTTCCCGCGGCGGCTGGGGAGGTTGGCCTGCAACCGCCCCAGCAGCCGCCGCGCGCGCCTCTGCCAGCACCAAGGCACCCTCC
The DNA here is from genome assembly GCA_963849305.1 of uncultured Pseudomonadota bacterium. Taxonomy (GTDB): domain Bacteria; phylum Pseudomonadota; class Alphaproteobacteria; order Acetobacterales; family Acetobacteraceae; genus CAWKGV01. The sequence goes on along the minus strand of CAWKGV010000017.1, from coordinate 26,429 downwards.
AAACGCTTTACCTCAGCTCGCAAGGCGACGAGGTGTCTCCGTTGCATCTCTACTGTGGCGTCAACCTCCTCATCTCGCGTCGGCTGTCGCCGACTGAGTGAAAGCCCGTTCAGCGCCGCGCCCAGGCTGCTCCAGGCTTCAGACAGGTGCCCGCGAGCATACTTGCGATTGGCGTCCCAGTCCGCCTTGTATTCCTTTCCCCTGTGCGTGGCGTCCAGCAGGTCACGGATAGCTAGCATCTCGTCCATCGCGTTGCTGATGCGCGAAATGCAGTCGCTCGGCGTCGGGCGCTTGGTGAAGACTCCCATATCAGGGACCTCCAAGGGGCGCGCTGGCGCCGACGGGCTTCAGCCACCGCCGGCCGCCTTCCTCGACAAACCGCGCCTTCTTCGGATCGTCCTGACCGGTTTCGAAGAGATGTTCTCTCGTGCCACTGATACTGAACTCCCCGCAGTTTGGGCAGCGATAGTCACTCCGATCTCCGCGCAGCGGGAGAAGCTTGGCGTAATCGTTACCGCAGTGCGGGCAGGTCGCCGGTATTGGATGGTTGCGGTCGTTGACATCGGCCATTGGAAAGGGGGCACCAGCTTTGAATGCAGGAGGGTTAGCGGCTTTACCGACCCGCCGGTTAAGGATGGATGAAAAGCTGGTTTCGGGCCGCACTTCGGGATTACGGTGCTTCAGGCGGCCACGCGGTCGCATCTCCGACCTTGAGGCTCGCGAACCGCTCGCACCAAGCGCATCGACAAGGACAACAAAGCAAACGAGAGGCTGCAATATCAGCCGTTGGCTGTCGGGGATTTTCCACCCGGTGTTTTGCCGTCAAAGGCGGTACGCAAGAGCCTTCCAGAGTATCCAGATCGAGGAGAACGAGCTTCTCGCCGAGTGCACTGCCTCGTCGAATACGGCCTCGATTTCCTTCTGGTGCGCGCCGAAATCCCGAACGTTGAGATAGATCAGCAGCCCCGTCCCCGGCGGGTATGGCGTGCCTGCGGCGGCGAGCTCTTGCGCCTTCTTCGCCTTGTTGCCGGCGGCTGTTCGGATCGCTTCACGCGCCTGCTCACCAGTGGCCCATTCCTCTTCAGGCCAGTGAGTCAGCGGGTAGCCGGCCGCGGCGAGCGCCGCGTATTCGTCTCCGCGTCTGCGACCGGAAATGTCGGCTTCCACGTGTTCAAATGCTTCAACGTCGCCACTCGCGAACCGCAACTCGAAGTCGGGCCTTGGGCCGACCAACCGCACGGATATTGCCTGCCGCTTCTCGGCGAAGGTTCCGGCAACCCACGTCTCGCGCAAGAAGTCCAGCCCACCCTGATTGAATAGATCCTCACACCCGAGTTGATCCATAAGCGCCTCCGCAGCGGCCAGCATATCGGGGGGAGAATGCCATTCGGATAACCGTGCCTTGGCAGTTCGTTTCTCGTCGTATGTCAATCGCATGTTCGTGGGCCTTTGCTCGATGGAAGTAGGGGCGGGCGCATGGCCTCGGATAGCTGATCGTCGCGAGTCGCGCTGTCGCACGATGCCGCCACGGTTCGGCCACTCAACAGCTACCCGCGCTCCCGCCCGGGCAGGCCCGAACGCTGCATGGCCAGCCTGGCCTCACCAGCGCTAAGCGGGGCGCAACATCGGCTGCCAGCACGCGTCAGCGTCGGCATCGCCGAGCGGACCGTGCTACCTGCCCGCCCGCAACGAAGGCTCGCCATGCTGCTCGAGACCGATCACCACCGCGTCATCCGTGCCCGCCAGGCCGGCAGCGCCATCGCCGCCGCGCTGAAGGCCGCGCATGCCGAAGGACCGGAGGCGTTGCGCACGCTGTTGCAGCGCGCCCGGCTCCTGGCCATGGGCACCCCAGATCCGTTGGTCACGATCATGGCCCAGCAGGTGGTCGCGGAGGTGGAGCGCTTGCTGACGGCGGCGAGCCGGTGACGTGGGCTGTCCCAAGATCGGACAACCCGCCGGCGCACAGGGTCAACAGAGTCAACTGTGTCAGCGAGGCGGAAAAGGACTGCCCCGGAAATGCGGCTCCGACGCGGCGATGTGTGCTCCGGCGCACAGCGCGCCAGCACGAAGCGCGGCATGGTCCCCCTCGACAGCTCGGCCAAGACGGTCGGAGCCGAGGAGGACCGGATTATGAAGTCGTTCGCGATTGCCCTCGCCGCCCTGCTCGCCATCGCGACCGGCTGCGTACTGCCGGCCGGGCACGCCCACGCCGAGACGCAAATTGCGTGGTGCAGCTGCGGCTGACCGCAATGCGCCCCGCCCCAGCACACTCAGGGAGCCCTCGTCGTTCGCCGGCTGGCGGGCCTTCAGAAAGATTGGCTCCCCCGGATGTCTGCGCCGGGGCTTCCGGGCCGTGAAGATCAACGGACTTCGCCTCCGCCGGCGGGGGCGCCGCCTTGCTCGGGCGCGGGATGCGGCTGGGCGGCAGGGCGAACACGATCACCGGCGGCTTAATGCCAGGCCGCCAATGGGGCCACGGACACGCCGGGCAATCGCCTCGCCCATCTCTTAATCAGCGTCCAAGGTTCGAGTCCTTGTGCGCCCACCACTCCGTTCCGACGGTTACGATGCCTGCTTGGCAGGCCATCCGGCAGTCGCTCACGACAGCAGCAGCCCCGCCGGCACCTTGGTGATCCCGGACAGCACGATCGAGGTGCCATCGACCAGTCGGATACCGACCGAACCTCCGTTCACCGCTGCGCTGGCGACTGGATTGCCGGCAAAGCCCTGGAAGCTGAGCTGGTCCTTGCCCAGCTTGAAGTTGGTGATGGTGTCGGTCCCGCCGCCGGCCCCGCTTACGAAACTATAGATGTCCTCGGCCGAGCCGCCCGTCGCCGTTGTTTTCCCGGTGCCGAACTGGATCTTGCTGACGCCCTGGGTGGCACGGTCGGTCACGCTGGCGCTCCCGGAGCCGGCGACGAAATTGAGGCCCATCGCGCTGCCCATAACCACCGTGCGCCCCGAGCCGGCGGTGACAAACAGCGTGTTGCTCCCGCCGCTGCTGATCGTCGCGTCGCCCGAGCCGCCGATAAATCTCAGGCTGCCGCTGGACCCTGAATACTGGAAGCTGCCCGCCCCTCCCATAACGAGGTCGTTGCCGCTGCTAATCATGCTTAGCGAGCCGGCGCCCGCCTGGATGGTATCGCCGCCATAGGAGGTCAGTTTCGCGTTGCCGGCCAGGAGACTGATCTTGGCGCCGGCGGACTTGCCTGAGGCGATGGTCATGCCCGAGCCGTTGCCATACGTGGAGACCGTGGCTGTGCCCGATATTCGGACGTGGTCGCTCTCCTGCGCCGTGGTCTCGGTCAGGTCGATCGCGCCGCCGGTGTCAGTCGCCGAAACGTAGTCCGAGGTCGCCGCGCTGACGTTGGCTGCACTACCGATGGTGAGGTAGTCCGACCCCGCCTTGCTCGTGTATTTGTCTGCGCCGTTGAGCGTGATCTGCCCGGTCCCGCCGGTCTTGGTGATCGCGCTGGTGCCGTTGGCGGTCACATAGATATTCCCGGCGTTCGGCGCGCCGATCGTGATGGTGTCCTTCCCGTTGCTGACGATTTCGACCCCCGGCGATCGCGATCGCGTCGGTCGCACCCGCCAGCGTGCTGACCGTGTCTGCTCCGGCGGTGTCCTGCAACGAAATACCGCCCGAGCCCCCCGTGACATTGACGGGGTTGGCGGCGGTGATGCCCAGATGCCCGGCGCCGCCGGTGATGGAGACGGAGCTGAGCTCGATGGTCAGATTGTCGTTCTGGGCGCCGCCCACGAACCTGATGAGCTGGCCGCTATCGCCGTTGAAGGCAACATTGGCGGGGCTGGCAGTGCCCCCGTAAACCGCCGCCGAACCGCCATGCCCATAAACGGTCAACGTGCCCGTGCCGGCCTGGATCGAGGCGTTGCCGTCGACCTGCACGGTGTCGTTGCCGCTGCCGGCGGTGATGGTGTCGTTGCCTTGGCTGATCACGGTGTTGTCGCCGCTCGTCAGAACGACCTTCGCGCCGGGGCCACCAGGATAGCCGGTGGTGATTTGAAAGCCGTTGGCCCGCGTGACCGTCTCGGCGGTTCCGCCCGTGACCGCCACGGTCTGCGCCGAACTCGATCCGTCGTAGGTGATGTTTGCCGTCCCGAGCGTCTCGATCACCTCGGCGAAGTCTGACTCCTTCAAGTTCAGCACGCCGCCCTGATTGACATTGATCAGGTTGCTGCCCTGGTCCGTGACGTTCGCGGTGCCGGTGATGGTCAGGGTGTAGTTGCCCATGCCGCCATTGACGGTCGCGGAGCCGGCGATGGCGACGGTGGGCTCGCCGCTTCCGAGGTTTATGATGTCGTCGCCATAGCTACTGACGGCGTCCTTGCCACTGATGTTGTTCAGGACGTTGTTAGATCCCGCCTTTGTCTGGATCGTGTCGCCGCCGCCGCTGGGCGTCTGATCGGTGAACAGCAGGCCGCCTGGGCCTCCGATTACGGTGACGTGCCCGACCGGCGCGTAAACCGTGAGCAGACCCGCCCCGCCCGCGACCGCGGTGAGCGTGGATCCCATTGTCACCGTGTGGGCGGCATTGTCGGTGAAGGCCATGGCCGTCGCGCCGTTCACCAGCGACGTGCTGCTGCTGTTGGCGATCGGTTTCCCGGACGCATCGACGTTCCCGGTCGCGATATAGGGTCCGTGCGCTAGCTGGGTTGCGCTTAGGCCAACGACGACGTTGTTGCTGATCGTCGCCACGCTTCCGGTTGCGTTGGTGAGGCCGGTGGCGTTGCTGTTCTGCAAGTCGTTGACGAGGGTATTGCCGGTGACCACCAGGGAGGAGCCGGCATAGGGCAGCCCCTCGCCCCCGAAATGGATCATTGTGTCGTTCTGGGCATTCGGCCCTTTCTCGATGTAGTTGCCCTGGATCACGGCCTGGCCGCCGTCGGGCAGGTCGATGCTGTAGCTGGTCGGGGCGGTCGGGCCGTCGGCGATGACGTTGTCCAGGATCAGCGTGTTCGCCGCCCGGCTCTTGATCTCGTGGCCGACCACGGCGCCGGTGAAGTAGCTGTTCTCCACCGTCAATTGAGCGATGTCGCCGACATAGAGATTGTGCGTCTGGCCGGTGCCCGACCCGTTGTTGGCGAATTCGCACTGGTTAATGGTGATCGTGCCGGTCTGGTTGGGCGCGGAGAGCAGCCCATCCTGATTGTCGAAGAAATAGTCGTTGTCGAGCACCAGATTGCCCTGTTCATAGCGAATGCCCGCTCCGTTGCCGTCGGGAACGGTGACGCCGCTGAACGAGACGTTGTCGATCTCGACATTCGCATCGGTGACCAGGATCGCCTTGCCGTTGGGCGGCGCCTCAGTCGCGACCAGATTGACCATCCCGCCGACGCCGATAATCTTGATGTTGGTACTGATCTCGGCGAAGTCGTTGACGTAGGTGCCGGCCTGAACCTCGATCACGTCGCCGTTATGAGACGCCGCAATGGCCGCGCCGAGGGTGGCGAACATTTCTCCTTTTCCGACGGTCAGGATGTCGCTCCCGCTCGGGATGGCCGGAATGTAAGGTCCGGCCAGAAGCCCCGCCGTGGCGAGCTGGCCGGCGGGCTGCGGGTCCGATGCCGAAGCGGTCATGACGTCTCTCCTGGCGAGAATGTTCTCTGTTTGTCTCACCGAAGGAGTTACCGAGACGCTAATGCCCGTCTTCGAAACGGCGTGTGGTCGCGACCGGCGCGACCGATCTGGAACGGGGGATTTCCTCGCCAAACCGGCCTTTAGGCTGAGACGGCGAATTGCTTCCGCGCTGAGGTCACGAATATGTGTCTGTTCGGAACAGAACACCGGAGCCGAACTAGCAGTGGCCCCGCCGGCCAAGCCGGGTCTAAGCTGGCCTTCTCCTCTCCCGCACGCCTGCCGGCTCGGGTGAGGGACGCGTGAGTCACGTCGCTGAGCACGTAATCATGAGCGGCGAACAAAGCTCACGTTCCGCCGTTACCAGAGGAGCCTGCATACCCCGACAGGAGCCAAGAAAATGCCATTCGATGGAAGGGAGTTTACCGGCGCCACTTTCGTTCCCCCCGCGCCAGCAACGCCCAACTCGCCTAATGTGTGGGAGCGCGTCAGGACCGCGACCAAGTGGTTCCTGCCCCGCCTCACGGCTCTTCCGCCACTCAGGTCGTTCTCGCCCGATCCCGGCATGCCAGCCGAGGTCGCTACCGTCCAGCTTCTGACGATCGCGCGGGCGCTGATCGCGGACGAGGAGAACTGGGTCCAGGGCCGCTATGAAACGATCGATGGTCGCCGCTGCGCGGTGGGCGCGTTGCGCGTCGCATCCCGTTTAATGGGTGTACGCACGCCGCCACGCGACGCGAGCAACCTGCTGCTCTCGGTGGCCAACGGACGTGGCTTCAACGATATCGAGAAGATGAACGACCGCTCGACCCATGGTCAGGTCTTGACGGCGTTCGACGAGGCGATCGATCGGGCCTCATCCCGGCAGTTCGGCTTGGGCTGAGGCTCGGCCCCTCGGCGCTCGGTCTCCCTGCCTCGCCGACCACGCGAGGCAGGGAACTTGTCGTTGCTGTCGCCCACGTCCGGCCGCCAAGCGACCCGAAGCGCGCGCCCGGTCATCGTCATATTTGGCGCCGCCGTTCGCGCTGATGGCCGGCCCAGCTTAACGCTGTGCCAGCGGGTCGAGACGGCGGCGGCGTTCGGCCGGGGATTTCGCGACCCGATCTTTGTTCCAACAGGCGCCATCGGGCGGCACGGAGCATCCGAAGCATCCGTGATGGGCGGCCTGCTTCGAGACCTCGGCCTGCCGCCCGAACGCATCATCCTGGAAGATACTGGTACGGACACGCTCTCGTCTGTTCGCGCGGTGGTCCGCCTGTTACGCGACCGAGCTGCGGACGGGGATGTCTATGCGGCGAGCAGCGCCTATCACCTGCCCCGGTGCGTGCTGCTGCTGCGCTTGGCCGGCGTGGCGGCCCATGCCTGCCCCGCACCGTCCCATCCCGCCGCGCGCGGGCTCCTCGCACGCTGCTATTGGTGGCTCAGGGAGGTGCCGGCACTGCCTTATGACGCGGCGCTGATCCTGGTTCTGCGCTTTACCCGACGGGTCTAGCGCTCCGTTTCGTCGGTATCGGGCTCGACTTCGATATCGGGGCCGATGGCGTCGGCATCGTCGTCGAGGTCGGCGGTGTCTTCCAGCACGTCTTCCTCGGCCTCGTCCTCCACGCCCTCGACCTCCACATCCGCCTCCTCGGCACCAGGCACGGGCACCGGCTTCTTCGGGCGCTTGTCCTCGGCCACGACATTGCCGCTGGGGCGGCGCACGCGAGGCTGCTCGATCGGCTGCTCGGTTCCGCATTTCGGGCAAACCGCCGGCGACTTGCCGAGATCATAGAAGCGCGTGCTGCAAGCGACGCAGATGCGTTTGATGCCAAGTTCAGGTTTCGCCATGCTGGATGGGGCCTCGTGGTGGTGAAGCGGCCGCGCGGCCTGCGCGAGCGAGCCGGCGCCCATGCCACTGGGCCGCTCGGCTGTCAATGCGCGCAGACGACGGCATAGGCGGGGCAAAAAACGCATGGATGCGCTGGCTGATTTCTCACGCTTTCCGTTCACGCAGAACGGCGCGACCCGAGACGTCTATCGCCAGGGCAGCGGCCCGGCGGTCGTCGTGATGCATGAGGTACCGGGCATCACGCCGCAGGTCGCGCGCTTCGCCCGCTACGTGGCGCGGGCCGGGTTCACCGTGTTCATGCCGCACATGTTCGGCACCCCGGGCAAGGAGTTGAGCGTGCCCTACGGCGCGGCGCAGATGGCGCGCGCCTGCATCGGCCGCGAGTTCGCCGTCTTGGCCGAGAACCGCGCCAGTCCGATCACCGACTGGCTGCGCGCGCTGGCGCGCCGCGCCCACGAGGAGATCGGCGGCAAGGGCTTGGGCGCGATCGGGATGTGCCTGACCGGAAACTTCGCGCTCACCTTGGCGCTCGATCCGTGGGTGCTGGCTCCGGTGCTGTCGCAGCCCTCGCTGCCGTTGCCGATCACCCGGCGCAAGGCCGCTGCAATCCATGCCAGCCCGCAGACGCTGGCGGCGGTGCGCGCACGCGGAGCGGCCGAGGGACTTTCCGTGATCGGGTTGCGCTTCGCCGGCGACCCGATCTGTCAGCAGGCGCGCTTCGACACGCTTGCCAGCGCTTTGGGAGACGCGTTCGAGCCGCATGTCCTGCCCGACAGCGCGGCGAATCCCGAGGGGCCAAAGCCCGTGCACAGCGTGCTGACCACGCATCTAATCGACCGCGACGGTGAACCAACCCGGCAGGCGCTGGAGCGCGTGATCCGCTTCTTCGTCGAGCGCCTGACCTAAGCCTCGGGCATAGCCCGCGCGCCGCATGGTAAGCGCGTACTTATCGCGTACTTATATGGTAAGCGCTTCCTTATGAACATGCACTCGACCCCGGCGCGTGGCCTCGTCTCACGCCGCCCGGAACATGGGCTCGCGGGCGATTTGGCCGTGCCGGGCGACAAGTCGATCAGCCATCGAGCCTTGATGATTGGCGCGCTCGCGGTCGGCGAGACACGCATCACCGGCCTGCTGGAAGGCGAGGATGTGCTGCGCACCGCCGCCGCCATGCGGATGCTGGGCGCGGAGGTGCGTGGCGATCGTGCCGGCGAGTGGCGCGTCGCCGGACGCGGCATCGGCGGGCTGGTCGAGCCCGAGGACGTGCTCGACATGGGCAACTCCGGCACCGCGGCGCGATTGCTGTGCGGCATCCTGGCGAGCCATCCGCTGTTCGCCGTGCTGACCGGCGATGCGAGCCTGCGGCGCCGGCCGATGCGGCGCGTGAGCGATCCCCTGGTGGCCTGCGGCGCGCGCTTCGTCGGACGCGAGGGCGGTCGGCTGCCGATGGCGATCGAGGGTGCGCGCGAGGCGCTGCCGCTGCATTACCGCGTGCCGGTGCCCTCGGCACAGGTGAAATCGGCGGTGCTGTTTGCCGGGCTGAACGCGCCTGGCGTCACCCGGGTCGAGGAGCCGGAGGCGACCCGCGATCACAGCGAGAACATGCTCCGTCATTTCGGCGCATGCGTGCGTGTGACCCAGGAGGGCGCAGGCCGCGCAATCGAGATCGACGGCCAGCCCGAGCTGCGTGCCGCCGATGTTGTCGTGCCCGGCGATCCCTCCTCTGCCGCGTTCCCCATTGTCGCCGCGCTGCTCGTGCCGGGCTCGGCGATCACCGTCCGCGGCGTTGGGCTCAATCCGCTGCGCATCGGTCTGCTGACGACGCTCGCCGAAATGGGCGCCGAGATCGCGGTCGAGAACCGACGCGTGCAAGGCGGCGAGCCGGTGGGCGACCTGCTCGTGCGTCACGGCGCGCTGCGTGGGGTGGAAGTGCCGGCGCGGCGCGCCCCCAGCATGATCGACGAATATCCCGTCCTCGCGGTCGCCGCCGCCTGCGCCGAGGGGGTGACCCGGATGCGCGGGCTGAAGGAATTGCGGGTCAAGGAGAGCGACCGCCTGGCCGCCACCGCCGCGATGCTGGTGGCGAACGGGGTGCGGGTCGCGGTGGAAGGCGACGAGCTGACCGTGCACGGCCACGGCACTGGCCGCCCGCCCCCCGGCGGGGCGCTGGTGGCCACGCATATGGACCACCGGATCGCGATGAGCGCGCTGGTGCTCGGCCTGGCGACCGAGCAGGGAGTGGCGGTGGACGACGTCGGCTTCATCGAAACGAGCTTCCCGGGCTTCGCCGAACTCATGACCGAGGCCGGGGCGCGGCTGGCGCCGGCATGAAACTCGCTGGCGCCAAGCCGATCATCGCCATCGACGGCCCGGCCGCGGCTGGGAAAGGCACGCTCGCCCGCCGGCTCGCGGAGGCGCTCGACCTGCCGCATCTCGATACCGGCCTGCTCTATCGCGCGGTGGGCCGGTGCGTGCTCGATGCGGAGGGCGACCCGGCCGACCCGTTCGCCGCCGAGGTGGCGGCGCGGGCGTTGCGGCCCACCGATCTGGCGCGCGCCGACTTGCGGGGGCCAGAGGCGGACGCTGCTTCGGCTGCGGTTGCAGCGATGCCTGGCGTGCGCACCGCGCTGCTCTCCTTCCAGCGGAGCTTCGGTGCTGAGCGGGGAGCGGTGCTGGACGGGCGCGACATCGGGACCGTTATCTTTCCGAACGCGCCGATGAAGCTGTTTGTCACGGCAAGCTTGGAAGCGCGGGCCAGGCGACGGTGGCTCGAACTCCAGGCGCGAGGCGCGCCCGCGAACCTGGAGCTGGTGCGCCAAGACTTGCGGGCGCGCGACGCGATGGACGCCGCGCGAACGGCCGCGCCGTTGCGACCGGCCGCGGACGCGGTGTCGCTGGATACGACCGCGCTCGATCCTGACCAAGCCTTCGCGCGTGCCCTGGCGGAAGTCCGCGCCAGGCTCCATCTGGCCTGATCCCGGCTTTTTAGCGAGCCGCACGGTCACAGGGCGAAGGAGCGAAATGGAACAGAGCGCGGCGATTGGCGTGCTATGCGTGGCCGTGGCCGGCGTGCTGGCCCAGTGGCTCGCCTGGCGGCTCCGATTGCCCGCCATCGTGCTGCTGTTCGCCGCCGGGCTTGCGGTCGGACCGGGGTTGCAGATCTTGCACCCGTCGCGGGACTTCGGATCGGCCCTACGGCCGATCATTGGCTTGGCCGTCGCGATCGTCGTGTTCGAAGGCGGCCTGGTGCTCGATTTTCGCGAACTGCGCGCAGCGGGCGAGGGCGTGCTGCGTCTGACCGCCCTTGCATTGCCAGTGAGCGGCGTGTTCGGCACGGCGGCGGCGCACTTCGTCGGCGGGATGGCCTGGGGACCGGCGATCCTGTTCGGCGCCATTACCGTCGTGACTGGCCCGACCGTGGTGCTGCCGCTGCTGCGTCAGACCAGGCTGCAACGCCGGGCGGCGTCCTTCCTGAAGTGGGAGGCAATCGTCAACGATCCGGTGGGGGCCATTCTGGCCGCATTGGTCTTAGAGATCCTGGCCGGTCACGGCGCTTCTGGCCGCCCCGGCGCGCTGGCGCTTCAAATCTTTGGTGGAGTGGTGGTCGCGATCGGGCTGGGAGTTGGGGCAGCGGCATTGATCCGGTTCGCGTTTGAGCGGGATCTCGCGCAGGAGCGTCTGAAGACGCCGGCGCTGATCGCGCTGGCACTTGGCGTCTATGCCGTCTCCAACCTGGTGATGATGGATTCCGGGCTGATGGCGGCGACCATCTTCGGTGTGGCGCTGGCCAATATGCGCGTGACCGGCCTGGCGGAGCTGCGGCGGTTCAAGGAATTGCTGGTCCTCCTATTGGTTTCGGCGCTGTTCATCGTGCTCACGGCGGACCTGGACCGGGCCATCCTGGCAAAGCTGTCTTGGTCGGCGCTCGGTCTGACGGCGGTGATGCTGTTCCTGGTGCGTCCGGGCGCGATCCTGTTGGCAACCATCGGGACCGGGCTCACTCGGCAGGAACGGCTGCTCGCCGCCTGGATCGCACCGCGCGGCATCGTGGCCGCGGCGGTGGCCGGTGTCGCCGGGCTTCGCCTCGAATCAGCCGGATACCAAAGTGCCGCGCTGGTCATGCCGTCTGTATTCGCGCTGATCGCGGCCACGATGGTCCTGCACGGTTTCACCCTCCGGCCGTTGGCGCGACGGCTGAAACTGACCTTGGGCGACGCGCCGGGGCTGGTGCTGGTTGGCGCCTCCGAGTGGGGAACGAACATGGCCGCCGCGCTGAACGCGGCGGATGTGCCGACGTTGCTGGTTGACGTCTACCCCGGGGCGCTCGATGCCGCACGCGCCCGGCGCTTGCCGGTGCTGCAAGCCGAACTGCTGTCCGAGCACGGGGCGGAGGAACTGGAAGGCCGCGCCGTGGACTATCTGTTCGCCATCACGCCGGATGATATCTACAACGGCGCGGTTTGCGCGCGGTTGGCCCCCGAGTTCGGTCACCAACGCGTCTTTCAGCTCCCGCCCGCCGGCCGGCGGATCGACCTGCGCCGGGGGCTTAGCCGGGAGAGTCGCGGCAAGGTGTTGGGCGAGCCGAGTTGGAGCCACGCGATGTTCGAGACCCGCTTCGAGCGAGGATGGCGCTTCGAGGTGACGGAAATCGGATCGGGGCAGGCCCCGTCCACGGCGGCGGCACCTGGCCCGTTGTCGCTGGTCGTGATTCGCGCCGGCGGAGCGCTGGCGCCGTTCTCGGTCGAGGACGCCGGCCCGCCTGCGCCGGGTGCCGGCGACAAGGTGCTGGTGTTCGCTCCCCCCGCATCGGAGCACGCGCGTGATGACATATCGGTGATGCGTGAGCCGGCCGGAGCGCCCGGTTGCGCTTGACTTTGCGCGCCGGGCACGTATCTCCTTGGTTCATCCGAGTTAATGAGCAACCGGGCCCGCGGTAAATCCGCGGGCAAGTCGTGTTTCCAGACCGAAACGCGCAAGAACAACGGCCCAATCCGGCAATCACCGGAACGCCCGTCACGGAACAGAACTACCACATGGCAGCTTCCGCAAGCCTCCGCACCGCTGAACCCACTCAGGACCATTTCCACGGCGACAACTTCGCCACCCTGCTCGACGAGACGCTTGGCCGCGACAGCGGCTTCGATGGCTCGGTCGTCTCAGGCCGGGTGGTCCGTCTCACCGACGACTACGCCGTGGTCGATGTTGGCTTAAAGTCCGAAGGGCGCGTCGCGCTCAAGGAGTTCGGCCCGCCCGGCTCGAAGGCGGAGATCAAGCCCGGCGACGTGGTCGAGCTGTACGTCGAACGTTACGAAGACCGTGACGGCTCCATCGTGCTATCGCGCGAAAAGGCCCGCCGTGAGGAGGCTTGGACCAATCTCGAGAAGGCGTTCGAGGGCAGCCAGCGGGTGACCGGTGCGATCTACGGGCGTGTGAAGGGCGGCTTCACGGTCGATCTCGGCGGCGCCGTGGCGTTCCTGCCTGGCAGTCAGGTGGACATCCGCCCGGTGCGCGATGTCACGCCGCTGATGGGCTCGCCGCAACCGTTCCAGATCCTGAAGATGGACCGCGCGCGGGGGAATATCGTCGTCTCGCGTCGCGCAGTTCTGGAGGAAACCCGGGCCGAGCAGCGCAGCGAGCTGATCCAGGGCCTCAAGGAAGGCATGGTGCTCGACGGGGTAGTGAAGAACATCACCGACTACGGCGCCTTCGTCGATCTCGGCGGCGTGGATGGCCTGTTGCACGTAACCGACATCGCCTGGCGGCGAATCAACCATCCATCCGAGGCGCTGCAGATCGGCCAACAGGTGAAGGTGCAGGTCATCCGGTTCAACCCGGAGACCCAGCGCATCAGCCTCGGCATGAAGCAACTCGAGGCCGACCCGTGGGAGGGCGTGGCCGCCAAGTATCCGCCGGGCGCCAAATTCTCCGGCCGGGTGACCAACATCACCGATTACGGCGCCTTCGTGGAGCTGGAGCCGGGGGTCGAGGGCCTGGTCCACGTTTCCGAGATGTCTTGGACCAAGAAGAACGTCCACCCTGGCAAGATTGTCGCCACCAGCCAGGAAGTAGATGTGATGGTGCTCGACGTGGACGCGTCCAAGCGCCGCATCTCGCTCGGTCTCAAGCAGGTACAGCGGAACCCGTGGGAGCAGTTTGTCGATGAGCACCCGATCGGCTCGGTGGTCGAGGGCGAGATCCGTAATATCACCGAATTCGGGCTGTTCATCGGACTTTCCGCCGATATCGACGGCATGGTGCATATGTCGGACCTGTCCTGGGACGAGTCCGGCGAGCAGGCGATGACGCACTATAACAAGGGCGACGTGGTCAAGGCCAAGGTGCTCGACGTCGATGTAGAAAAGGAACGAATTTCCCTCGGCGTCAAGCAACTGAAGGACGACCCGGCGGCCTCGGTGCTCGAGACCGTGCATAAGAACGACGTGGTGACGTGCGTCGTCACCGCCGTGCAGGCGAACGGCATCGAGGTGAAGGTGGGCGACGTGTTGACCGGCTTCATCCGCCGCTCGGAACTCGCGCGCGACAAGTCCGATCAGCGGCCCGATCGGTTCGCGGTGGGCGAGAAGGTGGATGCCAAGGTCACCGCGGTCGATCGCGCGGCGCGCCGGCTGACCCTCACCATCAAGGGCAAGGAAGTGGAGGAGGAGAAGCAGGCGATGGCCGAGTTCGGCTCGTCTGACTCCGGGGCCTCGTTGGGCGATATCCTGGGTGCTGCGATCCGGCGGCGAAATCAGCAGGCGCAGACCGAGAACAGCTAACGCCGCGTCCCTATCTGGACCGTTCGCGGTGACCGGCCCTTACCCCAACCCCCTCCCGCAAACGGGAGAGGGAGAAACAGGCGTCCGTTCCTCAACGGTTAAAGCCCTCTCCTCTTGGGAGAGGGTTGGGTGAGGGTCCACCGATGTCCCTCGAAACCGATCTCCTGATCGACCGTCAGCGCCTCAAACGCCATCTCATCGTCTGGCGGGTGGTCGCGGTGCTCGCCGTGGTGGCGGCGGTGCTGGCGGGCCTGCGCGGTCGTGGGCTCTTTGGGCCAGGCGCCCATGTTGCGCGCGTGCGGATCGACGGCATCATCGCCGAAGAGGATCAGCTCACAAAGGACATCAGGGTCCTCGGCACCGACCACTCGGTAAAGGCCGTGATCGTCGCGATCGACAGCCCCGGCGGGAGCGTGACCGGCGGGGAGGAGCTGCACGACGTGATCGCCGAGGTGGCGCGCCAAAAGCCGCTTGTCGCGGTGATGGGCGGCATCGCCGCCTCCGCCGGCTACATGATCGCGACTCCGGCCGCGCGCATCTGGGCGCGTCAAGGCACGCTCACTGGCTCGATCGGCGTGTACATGCAGACCGCCGAGATATCCGGCCTGCTCGACAAGCTCGGGGTCGCGACCACGGTGATCAAGTCCGGCCCGCTCAAGGACCAGCCGAGCCTGACCGAGAAGCTGACGCCGGAGGGCCGGGACATGCTGCAAGGCCTGGTCACGGACTACTACGACCAGTTCGTGACCATGGTGGCCAACGGCCGGCACATGGACACCGCGGCAGTCCGCAAGCTCGCCGATGGGCGCCCCTACACCGGCCAGCAGGCGCTTAGGCTGGGGTTGGTGGACCAGCTCGGCGGGGAACGAGATGCCCGGCTGTGGCTCGCCCAAGCCAAGGGTGTCCCACTCCGGCTGCCGACGCAGGATCTGACGCAACCGGGCCTGGCGCAGCGCGCACTTTCCGGCAGGCTTGGCTGGGTTGCGGACCGACTTTGGGAAACCCTGTCTTCTCAAAGACTTATTGTTGACGGCGCGCTGGCCCTCTGGCAACGTTCCGGCGGCTGAACCGTGGGCACCGCTCCGGGGGCACGCAATGACCAAGTCGGAACTGATCGCCGAACTGGCGGCCGCCAACCCGCATTTGCGGGCAGGCGACGTGGAGCTGATCGTCGCCACGATTTTCGAGGAGATCACCTTGGCGCTGGCGCGCGGCGAGCGGGTGGAGTTGCGCGGCTTCGGCGCCTTCACAGTGAAGCGGCGCGACGCCCGCACCGGGCGGAACCCCCGCACCGGAGAAGCGGTGCCGGTGGTGGAAAAGGCGGTGCCGTTCTTTAAGGCCGGGAAGGAATTGCGCGAGCGCGTCAATCGAGGCAAGCCGGTGCGCGTTGGCATCGATCGCGTGCCGGCGTCCTAGCATCGGAGCCTTCATGCGCCTGCTGATCGCGGCTCCCTTCCTGATCGTGCTGGTGCTGTTCGCGCTCTCCAACCGCCAGCCGGTCAGTCTCGGATTCTGGCCCACCGACTTTACCCTGATCCTGCCGCTCTCGGTTGCCGTGCTGGCGGCGGCGGGATTGGCGTTTCTAGCGGGCGCTCTGCTGGCCTGGGTCTCCGGACTGCCACAGCGACGGCGGGCGCGGCGCGCCGAGGCGCGGCTTCAGCTCCTAGAGGAAGAGGTGCGATCCCTGCAAACGCGTCTGCCGCGGCCGATAGGCCCGCCGCCGATGGCTTGACGAGCGCGGCGGTGGCGCGTTGAGCGTGCAGGTCAAGATCTGCGGGGTCAACGACCCGGAGATCTTCGATGCGGCCATCGAGGCCGGCGCCGATTGGGTCGGTTTCGTGTTCTTCCCCGCCTCCCCCCGGTTCGTCACGCCCGCACAGGCCGCAGCGCTGTCGGCGCGCGCCGCGGGCGGGCCCGGTCGGGTCGGCCTGTTCGTGCGACCGCGCGAGCAGGACGTGGCGGCCGCACTGGCTGGGCTGCGGCTTGAGGCATTGCAGGTCTATGCCGCGCCCGGGATCGCGATGACGCTGCGTCGGCGGTTCGGGTTGCCCGTCTGGCGCGCGGTCGCGGTGGCCGAGCGCTGCGACCTGCCAACCGAGAGTGGCGGGGCGGACCGGCTGGTGTTGGAAGCCAGGCCCCCACCCGAGGCCAGCCGACCGGGGGGCAATGCGGCGCGGTTCGACTGGTCGCTGTTATCCGGTTGGACCTCGCCCGCGCCCTGGATGCTGGCCGGCGGTCTCACGCCCAACAACGTCGCGCAGGCGGTGCGCGCAACCGGAGCCCCGGCGGTGGATGTGTCGTCCGGGGTCGAGACCGCGCCGGGAGTGAAGGACGCTGAGCTCGTCCGCGCCTTTATCGCGCGCGCCCGCGCAGTGTAGCTCTCGCGGGCCGGACGGTTAGGGTTCCTTCACACTCCGCGCGTAAGTTCACGGCGAGACGGTCGCATTGACGGCCGGATGACACTGCCAAAACGGCTCAAACCCGTGGGAAGCCCATGTTTCTCGAGTTGGACCGCCTCTCCGCCGAGGCGAAGCGCCATCTGCTCCGTTTGGCTTCGCTCCTCACCGTGCAGTTCATCGCCGAGGACGCGCAGATCTTCGCCGCGAAGCTGCGGGACGGGGCGGACGATATCCGCGCTTCGGATGCCCTTATGGCCTTCGCCGCGAAGATTTGGATGCTCGGCTCAAGCAATGACGAGTTGCTTCTGGCCCTTGCCGGGTGCGAGCGGGAGCCGGCGACCGGCTTGCATTGAGGGATGAGCATCCATGATCATGGATGCTCATCCGCCGCTCGCCGGCTTCGCCCCCTTCGCCGCGGCGAGTTGGCGGCGTAGTTCGGCGACCTCGGCGCGCAGGTCCGCGATTTCCTGGTTCTCGTCAGGCCCTGCGCCGGTGATCGCTCCCTCGGGCGGACGATAGAACGGGGTGAACAGGCTAAAGGCGCGCTCCATCATCGCCATGTTCTGCCGGCTCATTTCCTCGATCGTGGCATTGCCGAACGGGAATAGGCTGCCCATCGTCTTCTGCATCGTCGCGCGGACCTGCTCCTGCTGCTGCGCGAAGGCGGCCAGCGACTGCTCCAGGTACCGCGGCACCAGGGCCTGCATCTGATCGCCGTAGAAGCCGATCAATTGGCGCAGGAAGCCGGTCGGCAACAGGTTCCGCCCCTTGCCTTCTTCCTCGACGATGATCTGGGTGAGCACGCCGCGGGTGATGTCGTCGCCGCTTTTCGCGTCATAGACAACGAAATCGCGGCCTAGGCGCACCATCTCGGCTAGGTTGTCGAGCGTGATGTAGCTGGAGCTTTCGGTGTTGTAGAGCCGGCGATTCGCGTACTTCTTGACCACAACCGGGGGCATTCCGGCGGGCTTGCTCTCCGGTGGGCTGGGGCGCTGATCGGCCATGCGTGCCTCGGGCTGCGGTTCTGCTACCATGCTTCGTCCGGCGCGCCGGCGAAAGCCCGTTCCCTCCGGCCCTCGCCGTTTCGCCTGCCGATCAGAACTGTTTCAGCAGCCGGTTGATGTAGTCAAGCTCCTCCTGCGGACGGGTGAGGTCGGCGCCGCGACGGCGCAATTCCTGCTCGATCTCCTCGGTCCGCTTGCGCTCGCCGTGGTCGGGCACGGTCACATCGTTGCTCTCGTCGACGCCGTTGCCGCCCTGGCCGTAGCGCCGCCCCAGCGGGTCGCGCCCGCGCCCGGCCTGCCCGTCGGTAAGCGAGGAATCGCCATCGGCGTCCCCCTCGCCCTGGCTGTCCGAGAGGCTCATCCCCATCTCCTCGCCGTCATTCTCCCCGGACTGCTGGCCGGATTGGCCGAACTGGCTCGCCATTTGCTGGCCCATCTCGCGCCCGCCCTTCTGCAACGCCTCGATGGCCTTGGTTTGAGACCGTCCCGCGGCCTGGTCGCGGCCTTGACTGAGCGCCTGCGCAGCGCTTTGCATCGCCTGATCGGCCTCGCCCAAGCTCGGGGGGATCTTGCCGGTCAGATCGCCGAATTGCTGCATCATCTCGCCCAGCGCGCGGCGCAGTGCCTGTTGCACGCGCCGGTCGGCCTCCTGCCCCTGGGCGGCGGAGGAATCGGCCGGCTGGTCGCCCTGCTTCTGCTCGTCCTGCGCGTCGCCCCGGCGGTCGCGGGCGCGGCTCTGAGAATGATCGAGCAACCCGCCTTGCCGGCCGATCATGTCCTGCAACGCGCCCATCTGCTGGTGGCCCTTCTGGCGTTGCGCCGCCCGGCGCCGCTCCTCGGCGGTCATCGGCCGGGCGTTGCGCAACTGGTTCAGCATCCGCTCGAGTTGCGCCATCCGCTGCTCGGCCTCGTCCATTCGCCCCGCCTTCGCCGCCTCGCGCGCTTGCTCGGCCAACCGCTCCATCTCGCGGCCTGAGAGCTGGCGCGACTGCGGATCAAACGGCATTTCCTCGTGCCGCGACTGGAGCTGCTCGGCGAGCGCCTGCATGTGCCGCTGGATCGCCTCCTCCAAGGCGCGGAGCTTGCGCTCCAACTCGGCGCGGTGGGCCGCAGTCGGGTCGTGGCGCGTCCGCTCGAGCGCGTCCTGCGCCGCCTTGCGGGCCGCCTCCAGCTCGCGCGCCGTCCGGCTGGTCGCGCCCTCCTCCAGATGCAGCGCGAGCCGCCACATCTGCTCCTGCACCTCGCCGATCGCCCCTGGGCTCTGATCGAATTCCAGACGGTAGTAGAGGCTGGACAAGTTCACGTACGCCCCGACATCGCCGCCGAGCGCCTCCGGCTTGACCAGCAGCGCGTCGAGGCCGCCCACCGCGGTCTCTCGGTCGTCGGGGCGCAGGCTGAGGCCTTTGCGGATCGCGATCAGCGCCCGCGCGACCGGATTGCGGAACACGCGCTCGGGCAGCACGAACTGCGCCTCGTCGCTTGTTCCCTCCTGCTTGACCGCGTCGCGCGCCACCAGACGCGCGACGACCGGCAGCCCCGCCCAGGGATTGGCGGTCAAGTCCTGCTCCGCGACCCCGTGTGCCTCCTTGGGATCGCCGCCGGGCAGCGGGATCGCGATTGAGAGGGGAGGCGCGTCCTTGCGGTCGCGCAGTCTGATCTCGGCCCGCAACGACACCACGCCGTAGTCGTCGGTGGCGCGCCAAGGTAACCGGGTCCGTTGGCCGGAGCGCGAAGCACCCGGCGGCGCCGCCCAGGTCGCGGCCGGCGGCTGGTCTGGTGTGATGGTGACGTCCCAGCCGGCCAGCTCGCCGCCGTTGCGGCGGATCGCGAGGTGCCCGCCGGCGGTGAGGTCGCGCTCGGCCTGGAAGCTCGCGCTGTCGAGCGAGCGGAACGGGGCGGACTGCCCGGCCAGGTTGAGCCGCGGCGCGCCGTTCCCGCCGGTGACGCTCACGATCAGATGCGAGCCTGTCGGGGCCGCGAAAGCTGCGAGTCCCGGCTTGAGGAAGAGTGGCGCGACGTGCGTGTAGGCGGGCGGCGTGACCCAGGCCTGCACTTCGGTGCCCGGACCGGCGGCCCCGCGCGGCAAAGTAGGACGCAGCGCCGCCCAGACGCGGGCCGGGGCGTCCTCGCCGGCGATGCCGGCACAGGCGACTAGCCCGACCACCAGCGCCCCGCGTAGCGCCCGCCGGTCATGGCGAGCGAGGCCGGGACGCGGCAGGCCCACGCGCAAGCGCCGGATCTGGCGCGCCGCGCGGGCGACATGCGCGTGCCACAGCGCCGCTCCCGCCTCGTCGGCGTTCGCGGGATGGTCGGCGAGCACCGACAGCGGCCGGTGGCGCAGGCCCGATGCGTGCTCCAGCCGGCGGTCGGCGGCGGCCGCGTCGGGCGAGGCGAGACCCCGGACCCCGCGCGCCAGCAAAACGATCACGGCCAACACCGCCGCGGCGAGCAAGCCCACCTGCCCCCAGGGCGGCAGCAGCCGGGGCACGTTCAGCAGCGCGAGGCAGACGAACAGCCCCGCGACGCCGAGCGGCGGCCAGAGCACGGGCCAAACCAGCTCGAAAAGGATCGCGAGCCGCGCGAGGGCGCGTCGTCCCGCCAGCCGGCGCAGCAGGCGTTCGGCCTCGGTCTCTTTCTCGGTCATGCCAGCCAATCCGGGACACGTTCCTCCTGCCACAGCGCTTCGACCGGCTGGCGATCGCGGATGACGCTCCAACGCCCGCCCTCGGTCATCGCCGCCGCCGCGAGCGGACGCGCGTTATAGGTGGAACTCATCACCGCACCATACGCGCCGGCATCGAGGATCGCCACGCGTGCGTCCGGGCGGAGCGGCGGGAGCATACGGTTTCGCGCGAACGTGTCGCCGCTCTCGCACACGGGGCCGACGATCTCGGCGGGCTCGCACGCCCGGAGCATGTCGCTCGCCGAGAGCGGCACGATCCCGTGCCAGGCGGCGTACATTGCCGGGCGCACCAGGTCGTTCATCGCCGCGTCGAGCACCACGAAGCGGCCGGCATCGGTGCGCTTTTCCAGCACCACGGAGGCGAGCAGCAGCCCGGCCGGCCCGACCAGCCAGCGGCCCGGTTCCAGGATCAGCCTCACGTCCAGGTCGCGAAACGCAGCGCGCAGCGCACCGCTCAGCCCGGCCGGGCTGGGCGCGGGCTCGTTGCGGTAGCCGATGCCGAGCCCGCCGCCGCAGTCGATCGTTTCGAGCCCAAGACCGGCGGCGCGCAGCGTGCATGCGAGTTCGGCGAGACGCGTGAAGGCGCGACGATAGGGGGCGAGCGCGAGCACCTGGCTGCCGATATGGGCCGCGAGGCCGACCGGCGCGATGCCTGGCAGACGGACGGCCCGGGCATACAGCGCGGCGGCGTCAGTGAGCGGGATGCCGAACTTGTCGCGCGCGCGGCCGGTGGCGATTTTGTCGTGCGTGCCGGCATCCACGTTTGGGTTGACACGCAACGCGACGCGCGCTGTCCGCCCCAGCCCGACCGCGAGCGCCGATAGTGTTTCCAGTTCCTCGGCGCTTTCGACATTGATCTGCGCGATGTTCTCGGCGAGCGCGAGGAGCAGCTCGCGCTCGGTCTTGCCGACGCCGGAGAAGACGATACGGCCCGGGACGATGCCTGCCGCGCGGGCGCGCCGCAATTCGCCCTCGCTCACCACGTCCGCCCCCGCGCCGGCTCGCGCGAGGACACGCAGCACCGCCAAATGGTCGTTCGCCTTGACCGCATAGTGGATGTGCGCGTCGAGCCGGGCTTCGGCCAGCGCGAACGCGAGCGCGTCGTAGCGGTCGCGTATGGCGGTGGCGGAATACACCCAACTCGGCGTGCCGAGCGCGTCGGCCACGGCATGGAGCGGCACGCCATCGAGCAGCAGCCCGTCCATCGCGTGCATCGCCAGATGCGGCCGGGCGGCGATCAGCTCAGCCGCGTTCGGGTCGGGGGCGTTGTCGGCTCGGGCGAGCGCATCGGAGGTCATGCCCGACACTATGCCGGATCGCGTCGTGATTAACTCCATGGTCGTGTGGATCAGCCAAAAAGAAACCGCCGGCCGGGAATAGGCCCGGCCGCGTTCAACGGAGGCTGGCATGGTAGCTCATGCATGGCTTCCGTTACGGATTGTGATGATGTTAACCATTCGGGTCAAGATCGTCGTCAAGAAGTAGCGAAAGCGGCCCGGGCGGGGCAACTCGCTCAGGCTTCTGCGGTTGGGCCGGAGAGCCCCGTTAACCCCTTAGCCGCACTGATCCGGCCAAAATGAAATGCCGGCCGGGACGGTCCCGGCCGGCGATCAACTGGAGGCTAGCAGCCTGTCGGATTGAGATACCCGATCACGCGATCGGTGGCTAGAATCGGCGGATGTCGAATTTTGTGCCGTTCAACCGCGACCAGGCCTTTCTGCTGCCGCCCGACCTAAAGACTTGGCTGCCGGAGGATGATCTTGCGCACTTCGTGGTGGCCGCGGTGGAGCGGGTACCGCTCGGGGCGTTCCGAGTGGCGGAGCGAGCGTGCGGCAAGCCGCAGTATCACCCGCGGCTGATGCTGGCGCTGCTGATCTACAGCTACGCCAACGGCATCTTCTCGTCGCGGCGGATCGAGCGGGCAACCTACCGTGACATCGCGGTTCGCTTCGTGGCGGCCAACCTGCACCCCGACCACGACACGATCGCGGTGTTCCGACGCTCGAACAAAGCGGCCTTCGAGGCGGCCTTCCTGCAAGTGCTGCTGCTGGCGCGCGAGAGTGGGCTGCTGCGGCTCGGCACGGTGTCGATCGATGGGACCAAGATCGACGCCAATGCCTCGAAGATCCGCTCCGTGCGCTACGACCGGGCGCAGGAATTGCGGGCCAAGCTGGCGGCTGACATCGCCGCGCTGACCGCGCAGGCCGAAGCGGCCGACGCCGGGGACCACGACCCGCAAGCGTTGCCGGCAGAACTGGCCCGGCGCAACGCGCTCCAGGCGAAGCTCGATGCTGCCTGCGAGCGGCTGGAAGCCGAGGCACGCGCCGAAGCTGAGGCCGCCCGCCCAGCTTATGAGGCCAAGAAGGCCGCCTATGACGCCAAGAACGGGCGTCGCGGCCGGCCGCCGAAACCGCCCGATGATACGCCGCCACCAGAGCGACAAAGCAACCTGACGGACCCGGACAGCGCCCTGATGCGACGCTCGGATGCGCATGAATACCGCCAAGCCTACAACGCACAGGCGGTGGTGTGCGCCGACGGTGCGCAACTGATCCTGGCGACCAACCTGGTCGCGACCCCAGCCGATGCGCCGAGCTTTGCCGCGACTACCCTGGCAATGGAAACAACCATTGGCCTACCCAAGATCGTTCTGGCCGATACCGGTTTTGCCAGCGGCCCAGCGGTGGCGGACCTGCACGCACATGGCATCGAGCCATTGGTGGCGATCGGGCGGACCCAGCCGCACCGGCCCTACGACTTCCGTCCGCCGCCGCCGCAAACCACGCCGCGCCGGATCACCGAGCCTTGGCGCCTGGCGATGAAAGCCAAGCTGGAGACCGAAGATGCCAAGAACCTCTACAAAAGACGCAAGCAGACCATCGAACCGGTGTTTGGCATCATCAAGAGCGCCATGGGCTTCGTCCGCTTCCACCTGCGCGGCATCCAAAAGGTTGCCGCCGAGTGGACCCTGACCGCGCTCGCCTACAACTGCAGGCGAATCGCCCGCCTGCAGGCGGCGTGAACACCCCAGCCGGCTTGCTCATTGGCTCAGCCGGCAGGCTGAATCCGACAGGCTGCTAGCATGCCCAAACATGCGTGGCTTCCGTTACGGATTGTGGTGGCTTTGACCGTTCGGGTCAAGGTCGTCGTCAGGAGGTAACGGAGGCGGCCCGGGCGGGAGGACTCGCCCGGGCTTCTCCGGTTGGCGACGTCAATGCGTGGGATAAACTCGCGGCCAGGTAATCTGATCGGCCGGACCGGGCGGCGAGGGCGGACCCTTCTTGCCGCAGGCGGCAAGCAGCAGCGGCCCGACCAGAGCGAGCACCAGCGCCGCCCTCATAGCGTCGCCAGCCATCGCGCGGCCTCGCGCGCCACGTTGGCCGGCGCAGTGCCGCCGAAGCTCACGCGCGAGCCGACCGAGGCCTCGACGCTCAGCACCGAGAACACGTCCTCGGTGATGCCGGGCTCGACCGATCGTAGCTCGGCGAGCGTCAGCCCGGCGAGGTCCACTCCCCTGGCCTCCGCGATTGCCACCAGTCGGCCGGTGGCGTGATGTGCCTGGCGGAACGGCAGCCGCAACACGCGCACCAGCCAGTCGGCGAGATCGGTCGCGGTGGCGAAGCCCGCGCCCGCGCATTCGCGCATCCGCGCCGTGTCCGGGCTCATGTCGCGCACCATGCCCGCCGTCGCGGCCAGCGATAGCGACCAGGCCGCGGCGGCGGCGAACACCGGCTCCTTGTCTTCCTGCATGTCCTTCGCATAGGCGAGCGGCAGCCCCTTCATCACGGTGAGCAACGAAACCAGTGCGCCGGTGACGCGCCCGGTCTTGGCGCGCACCAGCTCGGCCGCATCGGGGTTGCGCTTCTGGGGCATGATCGAGCTGCCGGTGGTGAAGGCATCGGACAGCCGGACGAAGCGGAATGGGGCGCTGCACCAGATCACGACCTCCTCGGCGAAGCGCGAGAGATGCATCGCCGAGATCGCCGCGGCGCCCAGGAACTCCAAGGCAAAGTCCCGGTCCGAGACCGCGTCGAGCGAATTGGACGCCGGCCGGTCGAAACCGAGGGCGCGCGCCGTCATTTGGCGGTCGATCGGGAACGAGGTGCCGGCCAGCGCCGCCGCGCCGAGCGGGCATTCGTTCAGCCGGCGCCGGCAGTCGGCCAGCCGGCCGCGATCGCGGTCCAGCATTTCCACATAGGCGAGCAGATGGTGGCCGAACGTGACCGGCTGCGCGGTCTGCAAATGGGTGAAGCCGGGCATCGGGTCGGCCGCGTGCGCCGCCGCGCGCTCGGCGAAAGCACGCATCAGGTCCGCGAGCTGCGCCGCGATCCCCTCGATCGCCTCGCGTACCCACAGACGAAAGTCGGTCGCCACCTGGTCGTTGCGGCTGCGCGCGGTGTGCAGCCGCTGGCCCGGCTCGCCGATCCGCTCGGAGAGCCGGGCCTCGATGTTCATGTGGATGTCTTCCAGCGCCCCGGAGAACGGGAAGGCGCCGCGTTCGATCTCGTGGGCGATCGCCTCTAGACCGTTGCGGATCGCCTGTTCATCCTCGGCGCCGATGATGCCGACCTTCGCCAGCATCGCGGCGTGCGCGAGCGATCCTGTGATGTCCTGGCGCCAGAGCTTGCGGTCGCAGCCGATCGAGGCGTTGATCTCTTGCATGACGACGGATGGGCCGGCGGCGAAACGGCCGCCCCACTGGGGGTTGGCGTCCGCGTTTCTCCGGTCGGGCGTCTCGCTCAAGGTAAGGATGTCCGTGATGGTGGTGACTTGCCGGGGGGTTCTGGCGGCCGGGACCGTAGCCGCCACACTGGCGCCGCGCAAACCAAGGGCAGCCGAGACCGCGGATAAGCTGAGGCCGGTCAGCCCGCCGGTAGCGCCGCCCGAGGTGGCGTTCAGGGGGCCGGACGGGACGGAGCACCGGCTGGCCGACTATCGCGGCCAAGGCTTGGTGGTGAACTTGTGGGCAACGTGGTGCGCGCCGTGCGTGGCCGAGCTGCCCTCGCTTGCCGCGCTGGCGAAGGCGGTGGCGGGGGAGGGCACCGCGGTGCTGCCGATCTCGTCTGACCACGGCGGCGCGGCGGCGGTGCAGGCGTTCTTCAAGGCCCACGATATCGGGGGGTTGCCAGTGCTGCTGGACCCGGAGGGCGCGTTAACGCGCGCGTTCGGCGCGCGCGGCATCCCGACGACGTATGTAATCGATCGGGCAGGGATGGAGCGCGCTATGGCTGAAGGGAGCGTCGATTGGGGCGCGCCGGCGGTGGTGGAGATCGTGAGGAAGTTGGCGGGTGGTGGCTCGGGCTAAAGTCGAGTATGAGGGCCTATGATATGAATGGTATGACAATCACGCTGCCCGATGACCTTGCCGCTTTGGTGAAGCGCGCGGTCGAAGCCGGTGAGTACGCATCAACCAGCGAACTGATCCGCGAGGCGCTGAGGGACTGGCAGGTCAAAGCCGAAGAGCGCCGCCGCCGGCTCCCGGCGCTGCGGCGGGATATCGACGAGGGCATGGCGGATGTGGTGGCCGGCCGGTTGGTAGCAGCCGACATTGACGACATCATGGAGGCAGGGAGGCGATTATCGGCCAAGCGCGCTCGCTCCGTCCGACGGCGCGCGCTCGTGCCGACCTCGCTGAGATTACCGCCTATCTCCAGGCCGAAACGTCGGCAGCCATCTCGCGCCGCGTTGTAAGCGATATATTAGCTAGCTCGACTGCGTAGGCAGCTTGATTTTCCGGAAGCCGGCGCATCCCGAGGTCATGTTCGGCCCGGTCTTCGGATCGTTATCAAGCACAACTACGTGGCTTACTACTTGGTTAGGCCGCTAGAGCTGGTCGTCATTCGAGTGCTGCATTGATCGCGATGTCGAGGCCATCGCCGTGGTTGGAGGGCTCGATGAGTGACTCGCGGTGCTAACGAATCTGGCTCGATGTGACGACCTGCGTTCCGCCGCGCTGGTGATGGCGCTGCGCTCGTGATTCAGGGCCAAGAGACGAGCGAGTATTTCGTCGTCCGATAGATCGGCGGGCCAGCCATAGGCGGCGGCGACGGCTTCATCGAGCGCCCGGTGGAGATTGTCGAGCCAGGTGCCGGCCGGGGTGCCTCTTGTGTTGTAGAGGTTGGTCAGCGTGCGGGTTTTCA
>CAWKGV010000016.1:0-100362 GCA_963849305.1 uncultured Pseudomonadota bacterium | reverse complement strand
GAAGCGCGGCAGCACTAACGCGCAGCAGCCAATTCGGCCAAAAGAGAGCCTGCGAGATGATCCTCAACATCGGACCGCTTTGCCTTTGTGCCAGGAATGGGCAGCGCAAACGAAAGCTGGGGTTGCTGGGAGGCCACCCTTACAGGGGTTGGCGGCCGAAGCGGCCGGGTGAAAACATCGCTCTCGATAGCGCGCGGCAGACTTGGAAGAGGACCGGTAAGCAACTCATCTGCGGTCACGATCTGAATTCGTGGGAACTGTTCTCGCCCTATCCTAACGAGTTCCCATCGCCGCTGCATTGCGCCGCATGGCGGTTGTAGGACTAGCGGCACACACAAAAATCCCCAATTGTGCATCCTCGCGTTTGACAGTCCCTTCAAGCGCCGAGACCATATCTGGGCCAATGTGTTGGCCACCTTTCACTGATACTATGATCTGCCCGACTCCCTGCGGGGGGTTGTGGAAATAGATAATTCCGTCGATGCCCTTATCAGAGCCTTTCTTGCGCTCGCGATAGTTCTGAACGCCCAGCATCCAGTTTGCCCACCATTGAAATTCGTACGGGTCTTGCTCCGCTAGGCGCCGCGCTGACGCCGGATCGGCCGGCCTTCCTTTCACTTGATAATTTGTGCCAGGATTTCTTTTTCGTAGCCGGCCCTCAATCACGTCGATCGCATGGTGTGTTATATCAATCCCGATCCACTGACGTTTCATTGATTCCGCAGCTTCTATTGTGGTACCGCACCCGCAAAATGGATCGAGCACAACGCCGTTCTCGTCAGAACTTGCCGCGATAATACGCTGTAATAGCGCCACCGGCTTTTGAGTCGGGTACCCAAGCCTTTCTCGCGCCTGTGAGTTGACAGGCGGAATGTCGGTCCAGACTGATGTCAGAGGAGTACCTTGCATCTCATCCAGGTAACGCTTGTACCGTGGCATGCCAGACTTGCTAGTATAAACAAGGCGTCCCTCATCGTGTAAGGCTTGCATTTTATCCTTTTTCCAACGCCAAACTCTTGTTATCCCTTTCCATTCGTAGGTTAGATTAGGTCTGTCGGGATTCGGATTAAGGCAATTGTCAAGCATATACCGTCTCCCGGTCCCTAGCTCGATATTGCCATAATGGCTTTCAATGTAGTCATTCCGATGCGGCACATACTGAGGATGCCACACAGCTTCAGCGCCTTTGCCGTAGGCTAGCAGAATATCGTGGGTTGACGGAAATCTAGTGAAAGCTAGCCCTTTAGGGGTTGTGCGTTTCCAGACGATTTCGTTACGAAACGCCTCGGGTCCGAATACTCCGTCTAGTATCAATTTTAGGTAATGGGATGCTGTGGGATCGCAATGTAGATACAGGCTGCCCGCCTTCTTGAGAGCACGATGTAAGTAGATCAAGCGGGGCGCCATCATCGCCAGGTAGGCCATCATATCGCTGTCGCCGAGAAAGCCGCGAAACGCTCGCAAAATACCCGCAGCCGGAGAGCCGGACGTTAACGTCTCATCGAAGGCCCGCTCGGCTGGGATATCCCAGGTCCAAGTATCCTTAAATGCTGTAGTTTGCGCCTGAACGTCACCTCCCCTAGGACTTCGGAACAGGAGATTGTAAGTGGCCTTCGAATTGAAGGGTGGATCGAGGTATACGAGGTCAACACTTTCGCGATCCATTTCTCGCAGGTAGCCCAGATTGTCACCGTAGTAGAGCGCATTACCCATGCTCAAATGCTCCTGTTCGATCCAGGAATCTGATTCCGGAATGAGGCTGGCTGTCAAAGGAAATTTAAGCAAGGTTGATCTGGGACTATATTCGTGGTTCAACGGACCCTTCCTTATTGTCCGTTTCGTGTCGGTCGATCGCCTTCCTGATCGGCCTCATGCTCACACATGAACTTGCCGGATTTGGTGCTGCCGAAGTACCGCTCACCCTGGAAGTGATAAACGTGCGAGCGCGTGTTGACCCAGACCAGCTTGTCGCCGGGGCACTTCATGCCGGGCGGTGGGGAATGCACAGGCGTTTGCGCGAAAGCGAGCGCGCCGACGAACGCGACGATCCCAACGGTGACGGACAGAATGCGTGCGAATTTGCTGAACGGCGGCAACGGCCAATCCTCCTCGTCGAGTGAAGGAAGCCTTGCCGATTGGACGCCTGCCGTAAAGCCGGCGCGGCTCACCTCGATTAACGCCGAGCGCCATCGGTCCCGTCATATGACAGCCGGCGCGAGCCATAGGGCGAGCGCAACGGCCACGCCGCATATAGCGGCCAGGAACCAAAGCGTACCGTGCCTCATGCCGGGGCCGCCCCTCCCGACTGGAAATTGAAAGGCGACCCGTTTTCAAGCTTGGCCGCCTCACCTCGGCTTCGACCCTGTCAGAGCGAAGCCGCGTGCGGATCATTGCCCAGAACAGCTAATCGGACGTGAACGGCGGCAAATTTCTTCCCATCCGCGAGGGATGAAACGGTTAACCAGCAGGCAAGCTTGTCGTGGTTTTCTGGCGGCCTAGGAGGACCGCCGATGACCGAGGACGACCCGAACAAGCTTATCTTGCAGCTCGGCGGTACTGTCATCTGCTTGATCGCAGTCGCCTACCCTCTCGCCATCGCCTCCGCTGCCTTCCTTGCGTTTCGGGAGGGCTGGCATTGGTACGAATGGCTGCCGGTCGCCATGGGCATTCTGTGGTCCGTGCCACTCATCTGGGGCGCTTGGGAAGCCGGAAGAGTTCCGGAGGGTAGGACCTGACGCACGCCACTGTGGCTAGTGGGTAGCTATAGCTTGTGTCCGATATTATGTAGCAGGCACACCTCACGAGCGTGTGTGCCATTATTAGGATCGCCGTCTGGTTTTCGAGACAGCTAAGTCAAGCGTTTGCCTCATCTCCTCCGCATCCTGTTTCGCGGAGGTAAAATCATGCGATCCAAATTGGTTGTCGTTTTCGCCCTGCTGATCACCTGCAGTCTGCTATCGGGCTGCGTCGTTGATCCTGATTGGGGTTGGGATCACCACGGCGATCACCACCATGATCATTACGGCGACCACCACGACCATTATTGAGTGATTTTTGGCGACGGACCAGGGGCGGCCAGGTGGATAGCTACTTCTCGCGTCTCCACCGGGCCGAGATGGGCCAGCCACCCGCCAGAACGTAGTCCGCCCCTTGGACAAAGCAGGCGGTCCGGTCCGGCAAAGATCAAAGTGACAGGCCGGCGCAATCAATGGTAGTAAACGGATTTATGCGTAACGCGGCACCCAGAGGGCTAGATGTGGCGACGACGCTCATCGAGATTGAGGTGACTCCGGAGATGATTGCGGCTGGATTAGAAGAAATCCGCGAGCATCGCTATGGAGACGACCTCCGCTATACTCTGGAGAGCGTCTTCGAGCAATGGCTTACGCGAGCGTAGCTGCTTCGCATATCAAGGATTCCAGATAGGCAAGAGCCAACATACCTACCGCAACCGGCGATCGATCAGAGAGCCGGACACTACGGTGCATAGTTGGCGGATCGTAGATCTCTCCGGTTCCGCGTCCATGCACTTGAACCAACTGCACACTAGGCCAAGTACTCTTGGTAACAGTCCTCTCCTGCAAGTTCAAGCGGTAAAGGTCACGTGGAAGACCCAGTAATACAAGCTTCTCACGCGGGAGCCCGCTAGACGGCATATCCTGCATGAATGTTCCATCTACATGCTCAATACTGAGACCGAAGCTATGTTCATCATCATTCCTGGCTTGAAAAAGGTACTGAAGCAAAGGATCTTCACGTCTTTCGCGTGTCTTCCGGCCAAACCACTGCCGGGATCGCGCGGAAGCTTTCGCGCCTTCTTCAAGCATATAGTGTAAACCCCGTGGAAGCCGGTTAAGAAGCTGTACCAGCAGTCGGTAACGTGTTCGTAGCGGAGACATCCGACCAGTTCGTCGATAGCCTTCTTGGCGACACGGAACCGGCTTTTGGCCTTGACGATTGCTGAGGGGTTCATGGCGATCTGATAGACCTGGGCAGTATAATCGCCGTGCCCGCGCCGGACCAGGTCCTCAAGGTCCGCCGTCGCGCGATGAAGGCTAGGAGCGGCAAAATAGCGCGATATCCGCGCAGTCGGCCGCCAACATGAAGCGGGGCGTCGGCAAGCCATCCGGCATGTCCGGCAGCGGTTGGGACACGGTTCAGAACCTCACCCATCTTTGTACAACTCTTCTGGACAGCCGACTCACAAGTGTGATTCAATACATTTGCTTTGGATGAGGGTTCCTCTTGCGCGCTAGCGCACTTTGGCGGGCGGGGGCGGGATTCGAACCCGCGGACCGTGCTGTCACACGACCTCCGGAACCTAAATCCGGCATCATAGGCCACTCGGCCACCCCGCCAGGGGTAGAACGGCCCGCCATCACGAGCGGGCCGTTTGCTTTTACCGGTATTCCACCACCGGTCGCAAGCGCCTGATACGCCATTGTCGTATCAGGCAGCCGGCCATGCAATTATGATCTTGCTCGTTGCGCGAGTCCTGTGGTATCGGACTGTCATGCAGGAGTCTGTAAGAAGCGTGCTCGAAGAGTTGGAGAGGCAGTTGCAGTCGAGGGTCGATGCCCTTCGACGGGAGCTTGAGCCTCTTGAGCGCGAGTTATCGGACGTCCGTAAAGCTAAGTCTGCCCTCGCGCCCAGGCCGACAGAGGCGGCAGGCTCATTGAACTTGTCGGAAGCGGCCTTGCATGAGGCTCCGGAGCCTTATCGGTCTATGACTATGAAGCAGTTGATACGGGCGGCATTGCGGGAACAGTTCCCCAATGGGGCGACGGCCAATCAGTTGCTGGACTTCTTCGCACACTCTTGGAGCCGGCGCGATATCGTTCGTTCAAGTCTAAGCCCACAGTTGTCCCGGCTGCGATGGGACAAGGAGATTGATCGAAATGGGTACAGGTGGTTTTTGGTCGATCAACAAACGCCAGGCTTACACAAAAGTAAGCGTGACCCCACACACTTAGTCAAGAGTTTGGACGGACAACCCGTGGTCGTCAGAGACTTCGCCGATGACGAAGTCTTAGTAAGAATTGGAAATGAAGATAGGAGACTTTCTCCCGATGAATGGGAGTCCCTACCGTTATGGAGTGGGCCTTCTCCGTTTGCTTGCAAAATGGCAGTCCTGGCCACATCGTTCCCTGGGAACCGAAGCCACGAAGCAAGGCGGAATATATTCCTTCAAACTGAGACACTACCTGGGGCGGTTGGTCAAGGGAATTTTCCTATTTAGGCATTCTTTCCAGAATGCCTTGTCCTCCCCGGCCAATTTCAGAGCGTCGGTTTTAGCCATCTTCCCCCGCGTATGCCCGGCTGACGCTTCTTGACGGTGAATTGGCGGTTTTTGACGGTGTACTGATCTCAGTCCGTCTTCCGCTCGGCGGCATGGACCCGGCACACTGACGGACACGCGAGCAAGAGAGTCCCTTTAGGCGGCTGGAGGTCGAGATGAAGATCATGGAAAGCGCCCTTTGCGATCAGCTTACGGGCATTGTCGGCATCGGCTCCAATCGACCGGAGCGCCAGGCAGTGATCGTCGTAGTGGAGGACGGGATCGACTGCACAACGGCCGTCCAAGAAATTTGCGATTATCTTGATTTAGAAATCGAGCGTCTCAGTAGCCATGATGATCTTGGTCCGGTGCTGCGGAAGCGCCGGCCCATGGCCGTCATCGCCGAACTGGAGGCTGCCGGCCAGGATGGCTGTCATGTCATGAAGATCGTGGCGGGGCACGATGACAGCCTCCCCGTGCTGCTGCTAACTGGTGGCGATCCGGCGCTGGCAGGCGCGGCGGATGCTGTTGAGGAGATCTGGGGTCTCTCCTCAGTGACGAAGTCGATCTCGCTACCTGCCTTGGGAGAAGTGGTCCACTTCCTGTTCCGCGCCGGATTGAGCGGCCATTGTATGGGGTTAATCCCGACCTGAGCCGGGCTTTCCGCTCATATTGCCAACCAGAGCGGATCCTTTAGGCGGGTTAAGAACGCAGCATGGGCGGCCAGTTCCGCATCTGACGGCAAGATTGGACGTATCGAACGGGATCCAACTAGAGTGTAGGCGACTAGGCGGATATCTTGCTGCTCGTCTTCCAACGCCAGCCCGCGCTGGCGGCCGCCCGTCAATTCGATATAGACGCGGGCGAGCAAACTACAGTCAAGCAAGGCATTGTGCTTGCTGCGCGCCGAAAGATCGATCGTGAAGCGGCGGCAGAGCGCATCGAGGCTGTTTGGCAGACCTGGAAATCGTGCCTTGGCGAGTGCCAAAGTATCGATCATCCTCGACGGATCGAGCCGGGCAAAATTTAGCCGTTCCAATTCGCAATCCAGAAATGCAAAATCAAACGGAGCATTATGTGCAATTAGCGAACCTTCACCGAGAAACTCGAGCAGCGCTGGCGCGACTGATGCGAAATCAGGCTTCCCTGCGAGATGGCTCATAGAGTAGCCGTGAATACGTGTGGCCTCTTCTGGAATGTCGCGACCAGGATTGACCAAGGCATGGAAATGTCGGCCTGACGGAACGTCGTTTACAAGTTCAAGCGCCGCGACCTCAATGATCCGATGACCGAGATGCGGTTCAAGCCCAGTGGTCTCGGTGTCAAACAGGACTGCGCGTGTCACTGGCGCAAGTCCGCTATCAGTTGCTGCACATGGCGCAATGAGTGCCTGCGGGACAGGCCGGTTCGCAATACGACGTCAGCATGACGTCGCTTCTCCGCATCCGGCATCTGCCGGGCGATCATGGCAGCAATGTCCCCGGGGCTCATATGTCGACGCAAGCGAACACGATGCTCTTGGACGCATCGGGGCGCGGAGACAACGACGACGAGGTCGACACGCCGGGCGCCCCCGGTTTCGAGCAAGAGGGGGATGTCCAGCACCGCGGCACGAGATCCGGCACGACGGGCGCGCGCGAGGAATTTTTGTTCCGCCTGCCTGACCATGGGGTGAAGGATGCGCTCCAGTCGCGCGAGCGCGCCACGGTCACTTAGCGCGGCGTTGCGCAACAGGGCACGGTTGATCCCGCCCTGGCTTATCGTGTCCGGGAACGCCGCTGCAATGGCGCTAAACGCCAAACCGCCAGGGGACTGAAGACGATGAACCGTATCATCGGCATCGAAGACCGGAATGCGCGCCCGGCGGAACGCCGCTGCAACGGTAGACTTGCCCATTCCTATGCCGCCCGTGAGACCCACGACCTTCATGGACGGACCAAGTCGGCGATGACGAACTGGCGAAGATCGGAATCGACTGCCGGATCTGTCCCAAACCATGCTGCGAAGCCCGGACGAGCTTGATGAAGCAGCATGCCCAGACCATCCACAACCCGAAGCCCGCGGGTTTTCGCAGCAGTAAGAAGCGGGGTCTCCAGCGGAACGTAAACGATGTCGGCGACCGCCAGGCCCGAAGAGGCGCGATCCAGCGCCATCTCAAGCGGAGGATGTCCGCTCATCCCGAGCGAAGTGGCGTTGACCAGCAGAGTGCAGTCGGTGAGCGCATCGAAGCGCGCGCTCCAGTCAACCACACGCAGGCCAGGTAAGTCGTGCGCGAGCGCCTCGGCTCTCGAGCGAGTACGATTGGCGATCGTCACCTGGACGGACAGGAATTGAAGTGCGGCAGCAATGGCTCGGGCTGCGCCGCCCGCCCCGAGCACGAGGGCCGAGCCAAGAGTGGGGTCGATCCCATGATCCCGCAGGCTCGCCATGAATCCAAAGCTGTCAGTATTACTACCCTCGACTCTGCCATTGCGAAATACCAGCGTGTTCACGGCGCCAGCGCGGCGGGCCGCCTCGTCCACTGCGTCGCAGATCGCGAAGGCTGCCATTTTGTGCGGTATGGTGACATTAGCACCAGCGAACCCGGCAGCCTGAAGTCCTCGGATAGCGGCAGCGAAGTCATTCGGTCTAATGGCCAACGGAACATAGGCGCCGTCGATTGCGTACCGCCGCAGCCAGTAGCCGTGGATACGTGGCGAGCGGGAGTGTGAGACTGGCCAGCCGGCGATGCCAGCAACGCGCGCATTGGCAGATAGAATCGACATGCCGTGAACATTCCGCGTCTTGCGCCAGAGATCAATCGTCAGAGTGTCAAGTGCCCTGCCCTATTGGCGTTGGCATGTGGCGGGATCATGCACATTGTACCAGCCATGCTGGATCCTACCCGCGAATTGGCTCTAGACCTGTTGACGTCCGTGCTCGACAGAGCCCGTCCGCTGGACGAGGCCCTGGACTCCGTAGTGCCAATCGATGCGCGGGACCGGGCGGCCGCCCACCGCCTTGCCGCAGCGGTCCTGCGGCGGAGGGGAACCCTGGATGCGCTACTCGAGCCATTCCTGAAGAAGCGCCCTCCTACGGAGGTTCGGCACATTCTGCGCCTCGGTGCCGCCGGGATGATTCTGCTCGGAACGCCGCCCCACGCCGCAGTGACCACGGCGGTGACACTCGCGCGATCCCGTAACCTGGCCCCGTTTGCGGGGTTGGTGAATGCTGTCCTGCGCCGGGTTGCCGAAACCGGCCCCTGCGCAATTCGAGAGCTTGACGGTCCCCGGCTGGACACGCCGGCATGGCTATGGGGTTCCTGGGGCAGCGAGGCCCGAGCGATTGCGCTGGCGCACCAAGCACCAGCACCGCTCGACGTGACGCCGCGGCCAGGCACCGACGGTCCACCGGGCGGTAATCGGCTGCCAACTGGATCACTGCGTTTTGCTCCCGGCACGCGTGTCGCCGAGATCGCCGGATACGCTGATGGCGCGTTCTGGGTGCAGGATGTAGCGGCAGCGCTACCCGTAGCCCTTCTTGCCGTTCGCGGAGGTGAACGCGTGGGCGATTTGGGCGCTGCCCCAGGAGGGAAGACAGCGCAGCTCGCTGTAGCCGGGGCCGAGGTAATAGCGGTGGAGCGTGACCCCCGCCGTATCGAGCGGTTGAGGGAAAACCTCCGGCGGGTCAGGCTCTCGGCAGAGATCATCCAGGCGGACGCAACCGAGTGGATACCGCCAACCCCCTTCGATGCCGTGCTGCTCGACGCGCCCTGCACGGCCACGGGAACAATCAGGCGGCATCCCGACATCCCGCATTTGAGGCGGCCCCGCGATGTCATCGCAATGTCCGAAGCGCAGGATCGGCTGCTTGCGGCCGCGGCTCGGATGTTGGGGCCTGGCGGCCGGTTGGTTTACGCAGTCTGCTCGTTGCAGCCTGAAGAGGGCGCTTCGCGGGTCCGGGCGGCTGAGGCAAGTGGCTACTGGAGGCATGAGCCCGTCAGCAGGGCTGAGTTGGTTCACATGCCGGAGGCGCTAACACCCGAAGGATACGTTCGCACCCATCCCGGCATGTGGCCCGAGCGGGGAGGCATGGACGGCTTCTTCGCGGCGCGCCTGATTTGGCTATGACCCTTGGACCTTTTCCACGAACCTATCAAGCACCCGTTTCGCGCCACCGGCGTCGAAGCTAATATCAAGCCGCTCGTCCTCCGCAGCCGTGACCGTGCCATAGCCGAACTTTTGATGGAACACCCTGCTCCCGACAGGGATCGCATCGCCGCGTGGTGGGCGGGTGGGCTGATCCCAAGCTTCGACTATCTTTGGACGGCGCATGACCAGGGGTGATGGACCGCTGAAAACGGGCGCCACATCGGCAAGCTCACGGCGCGCCAATGCCGCTGAGCCGATTCGATCGATGTGTTCCTCGGGAAGCTCCTCAATGAAACGGCTGGGAATGCTGCTTTGCCAACTGGAGTATATGCGTCGGTTCGCGGCATAGCTCACGATCGCGCGCCGGCGGGCGCGCGTCAGCCCGACATAGGCCAGCCTACGCTCCTCCTCGAGACCTT
The DNA here is from genome assembly GCA_963849305.1 of uncultured Pseudomonadota bacterium. Classification (GTDB taxonomy): domain Bacteria; phylum Pseudomonadota; class Alphaproteobacteria; order Acetobacterales; family Acetobacteraceae; genus CAWKGV01. The sequence goes on along the minus strand of CAWKGV010000016.1, from coordinate 90,535 downwards.
TGGATCCGCCCTCATCAAGCGCCCGCTGGTTGGGAAAGACACCCTCCTCCCATCCCGGAAGGAATACGGTATCGAACTCCAACCCCTTGGCCCCGTGCAGCGTCATCAAACTGACCCGGTCACCTTCAGCGTTCGCATCGTTCTCCATTACGAGGGCCACGTGCTCCAGAAAACCGGGTAGCGTCTCGAAATCGGCGAGGGCTCTCACGAGTTCCTTTAGGTTCTCGAGCCGGCCGGATGCATCCGGTGACTTGTCCTTCTGCCACATCTCCGTATAGCCGCTTTCATCCAGCAGCGTTGCTAAGGTAAGTACGTGACCATCGGCGGACAGCTGCTCTCGCCAGCGCGCGAAACCGCGAAGCAAGCCGGCTAACGCGTCTCTAACCCGTCCTTTAAATCCGCCGTCGGCCAGCAGGACCGCAGCAGCCGCCGCTAGCGACATGCTGCGAGCGCGCGCTGTCTCGTGAATTGCCCTCAGCGCCGCCTCGCCAACGCCGCGTCGAGGCACATTAACGATCCGCTCAAAGGCCAAGTCGTCAGCCGGCTGGATCAGCACGCGCATGTAGGCGATCGCATCGCGGATCTCCTGGCGTTCATAAAACCGCAGGCCGCCGACGACTCGATACGGGATCTCCAGCGTAATTAATCGCTCCTCGAACGCGCGGGTCTGAAATCCGGCGCGAATTAGGACTGCCATTTCTGCAAGCGAATGGCCCTCGCGGGACAGTCGCTCAACCCTGTCACCTACCATGCGGGCCTCCTCATCAGAGTCCCAGAGCCCCATGACCGAGACCTTATCGCCGAGAGAGTCATTGCGGCCAGATCGCAAAGTTTTCCCAAGGCGGCCCTCGTTGTTTGCGATCAGCCCGGCGGCGGCACCTAAAATTGGCGCAGTCGAACGATAATTGACCTCAAGGCGGACAATGGCGGCACCGGGAAAGTCCTTCTCGAACCGGAGAATGTTTTCTACCTCGGCCCCGCGCCAAGAATAAATCGACTGATCATCGTCACCGACACAGCATATATTACGGTGCTTTTGGGCGAAAAGTCGAAGCCACAAATATTGAGCAATATTGGTATCTTGGTATTCATCAACTAGTATATAACGAAACCAACGGTGATACTGGGTCAGAATATCGGGGTGATTTCGCAAGACTTCGGTCATATGCAGAAGCAGATCGCCGAAATCCGCAGCATTCAACGCACGCAGCCGATCCTGATAATGAGCATAAATATCGCGCGCCTGACTGTTGGCGAATTCGGTTTCGTCCGCGGGGCTAATCCGCGCGGGTGACAGGCCACGGTCCTTCCAACGCTGAATGACCCCCATTAGCGCGGGCGGCGGCCAGCGCTTGGTGTCGACCCGTGCCGCCTCCATCACCTGCTTGAGAAGGCGGAGCTGGTCGTCGGTATCCAGAATGGTGAAGCCGGGGGTCAGTCCGACGTATTCCGCGTGGCGCCGCAGCATACGGGCGCAGAGTGCATGAAACGTGCCGAGCCAGAGACCTTCGACCGGGCGTCCAAGGATGGCGCCGACCCGCTCCCGCATCTCGCGGGCTGCCCGGTTGGTGAACGTCACGGCCAAGACCTGACCAGGAGCGGCCCGACCGGTGATAAGGAGATGCGCGAACCGTGTCGTTAAAACGCGAGTTTTGCCAGTGCCTGCGCCAGCCAAAACCAGCAACGGGCCATCCAGCGTCTCCACTGCGGCGCGTTGCTCATCATTCAGACGGGTGAGATAATTGCACATGTCGCCACTCAAGTCGCGACCGGTTTACCCACCAGGCACCAACCTCGCCGAAGCGTTCAGAGCAGGTTGCGTCCGTTCTGGCCTTACCCCCAGTATGTGGGCGATGGCGTGCGTCAGTTCAGGCCTGTTTAGAGTGTAGAAGTGGAACTCATCCACTCCGTTGGCCTGGAGCAGCCGGACCTGCTCGGCGGCGACCACCAAAGCAATCATCCGGCGCATCTCCGGGTCGTCGTCGGTGCCCTCAAACATTCGGCCGAGCCATTCCGGGACGCTGGTGCCGCATATGCCGCTGAACCTGACAGCCTGGGCGAAGTTGGAGACCGGCAAAATCCCAGGGACAATCGGGGCGGTAATGCCTGCCGCAAGGCACTGATCGAGGAACCGGAGATAAGCCGAAGTGTCGAAAAAAAACTGAGTGATAGCCCGCGTGGCGCCAGCGTCCAGCTTGCGCTTCAAGTTATCTAGGTCCGCTTTTGGGCTTGGCGCCTGGGGATGCGTTTCGGGGAAGGCGGCAACCGAGATCTCGAAATCCGCCACACGTCGGAGGCCGGCGACCAAATCCGCGGCATAAAGATAGCCCTTTGGGTGTGGCTCGTAGCCGCCTCCCGGTGGAGGATCGCCGCGCAACGCCACAATGTGCCGCACGCCCGCGTCCCAGTACCTGGCGCGCCACTTCGTCGACTTCCGTCCGGCTCGCCCCGACGCAGGTGAGATGGGCAGCGGGCACCAGCGTCGTCTCACGGACGACGCGGGCCACCGTTGCATGAGTGCGAGCACGCTCGCCGCCGCCGGCCCCGTAAGTGACCGAGACGAATCGCGGCCGAAGGGGCTCTAGGCGGCGGATGCAGGACCAAAGCTGCTGCTCCAGTGCCTCCGTCTTAGGCGGGAAAAATTCGAACGACAGGAGCGACGGGCGGCGCGTATCGACAGCCGGTAGGGCCTGAAATCGAGGGCCGGTGAGCCAACGCTCGAGGGTCGTCGCAAGCGGGGGTGAGGAAGTTGGCGGGGCGCTGTCCATGTCCCCTCCTTTGCCGGGTTCCGGCGAGCCAGCGCAACCCCCAAAGGACGGCCCCGCCGGGTTGCGGTTCATTCTCGGTGTGCTACATGCCGATCACCCGAGCTTAGTCGCTACCCGGCTTCGGTCCGGCGTGGATATCCCTTGATTTACGTCCGTCGCCCTGCGCCCCCCTTCTGGTTCGAGGCTGAAGATGCGCTTCGCCCTATGCAACCGCCTCATGCTGGCCGCCTCACTCGTTTTCCTGGTTGCCGGATGCGCTACGCGGCCCCCGCCCAGCCAGCCGGACGCGCTGGCTGAGTACCAGGCAGCCGATGATCCGCTTGAGCCGTTCAATCGCGCCATGTATGGGGTCAACAACACTCTGGACGCCTATGCGCTGCGTCCAGCGGCGATTGCCTACAAGGACGTCGTGCCGAATGCCTTGCGGACGGGTATTCACAACATCTTGGGCAACCTGGCCGCGCCAGTGACGCTCGGCAATGATATGCTTCAGGGTAAACCGCAGCGCGCCGGCACAACTCTAATGCGGTTTGTGATCAACACCACTGTCGGCGGTCTTGGTTTCTTTGATCCGGCGACGGGCTGGGGTTATCGGGCGCATGACAGCGATTTCGGGGTGACTCTCGCCCTTTGGGGCGTGGGCCAAAGCCCCTATTTGTTCTTGCCGCTCCTTGGGCCGGGCAACCCGCGTGATTCGTCCGGTCGCATCGTCGATATCGCGGGTGATCCCCTTTCGTGGGTTGGGCAGGGAGCCGCTGTCACCGCCGCGAATTGGAGCCGCTTCGGACTCAACGTGGTTGACCAGCGAGAGCAGGTTCTCGGCACTATATCTCAGATCAAGAAAACGGCGCTTGATCCATATGCGACCTTCCGCAGCCTTTACCGGCAGCACCGGGAAGCCCAAATTCAAGAGATCCGCAACGCCCACGAGAGAACGATCCCCGCGTGGTTTTCGCAATCTCCCGCCGCCTCCGCCCGCTGACTGCAGATGAGATCATAATGTCCCTCCGCCGCACCCTGCTCGCCCTGACCATCCTCGCAATCCTGCCTATGGCTGCGGGATCGGCCTTTGCACAAACGGCCGAAGAAGCTGCAAGCTTCATTCAGGGCCTCGGAAACCGATTGGTTGCCGTCGTGAACGGTCAAGGCTCAGCAAAGGATAAAAGCGAGGCGCTGGCCAAGATTGTCGATCAGGATGTGGACGTGGATGGAGTGGCGCGCTTTTGTCTCGGTCGGTTCTGGCACGCGGCGACACCTCAGCAGCAGAAGGAATATCAAGCTCTGTTTCACAAGGTGCTGCTCATAAGCATCACGTCCAAGATGGGGGAGTATAAGGGGGTGCGATTCACGATCGGCCGAACGACACCCCGGGCGGAAGGGCAAGTCGTGGCAACCACGATTGCCGGGCCGCAGAGGACACCAGCGGAGATCGATTGGGTCGTCAAGGACGTGAACGGCAGCCCGAAGATTGTTGACGTGATCGCGGAAGGTACCTCCCTACGCTTGACCCAACGGAGCGACTATACATCGTACCTTATTCACCACAATGACAGCGTGCAAGCACTGGTGGACGCGCTTCGGCGGCAGGTGAGCGCCAACGGCTGATCTGCTCAGCTGCGAATGCTCTCATAGAGGATCATCACCTGCCCGTCGTGCACGAAGGTTTCGCACTCAGTCATGCCGATGCTTCCGAGGACTGTGCGTGAGGGAAAATTGTGCTCCCGCGCGACCCCTATCACTCGCTTGAGGCCCGCTCGCTCATGGCCGAATCTTAAGGCGGCACTGGCGGCCTCCCGGGCGAGACCGCGCCCTCGGGCCTCGGGCCATAACGCAAAGCGCAGTGCGAGGTCATTGTTGTCCGATCGGATCATGAAGCCGACGATGCCCTGGAAGATTCCCTCTGCCGCGTCCCGGACTGACCATATGCCGCAGCCGCGAGCGGCCCATAAGGCGACATCGTCGGCGAGTTCCTCGGCGATCTGGACTGCCGTACGAACGCCTCCCAGCATGACGCCGAACACGCGTGGGTCATTCTTGAGTGCTCGGAGATCCGGCAAATCCGCCCACCCTACCGGGATCAGGGTCAATCGACCGGTCCGCAAAACCCATGCTGGATTGGGCAGCAATCAGCGGCCAGTTAGCGTGCCAGGGGCCGGTATTTTATGCGGTGCGGCTCCGTGGCCTCGGCGCCCAGTCGGCGGCGCTTGTCTTCCTCATAGGATTGGAAATTGCCCTCAAACCATTCGATGTGGCTATCGCCCTCGAAGGCCAGCATGTGTGTGGCCAAACGATCAAGGAACCAGCGATCGTGGCTAATAATCACTGCGCAACCAGCGAATTCCGTCAGTGCCTCTTCGAGCGCCCTGAGCGTGTCCACATCGAGGTCGTTCGTGGGCTCGTCTAGGAGGATGACATTGTGCTCGGATTTCAGCATCTTGGCTAGATGCACCCGATTGCGCTCCCCGCCCGAGAGAATCCCGACCTTTTTCTGCTGATCAGACCCCTTAAAGTTGAAGGCGGCCACGTACGCGCGTGATGCCAAGGCCCGCTTGCCGAGATAGATTACATCCTCGCCGCCGCTAATCTCCTCCCACACGGTTTGGTTGGCGTCCAGACTGTCGCGCGACTGGTCCACATAACCGAGCTTGACAGTTTCGCCGATGCGCAGCGAGCCGGCGTCGGGCCGCTCCTGGCCGATAATCATTCGGAACAGCGTCGTCTTGCCCGCACCGTTCGGTCCAATAACCCCGACAATGCTGCCGGGCGGAAGCTTGAAGTCCAGTCCATCGATCAGCAGTTCGTCGCCAAACCCCTTGGTCAGCCGCTCGGCCTCGATAACCACGTTGCCAAGCCTTGGGCCAGGCGGGATCACGATCTCGGCCGCTCCCGCCGACTGCTCCTGTGACTTCGTCAGCATCTCCTCGTAGCGCTGGATGCGGGCGCGGCTCTTCGCTTGGCGAGCGCGGGGAGAGGCCGCGATCCATTCCTGCTCCGCCGCGAGCGCCCGCTGCCGCGCACTCTCCTCCTTCTCTTCCTGGGCCAATCGCTTGCGTTTTTGCGCCAACCAGGACGAGTAATTGCCCTCATAGGGGTATCCGCGTCCGCGTTCGATCTCCAGGATCCAGCCGGTGACGTTGTCGAGGAAGTAGCGGTCGTGGGTAACAAGCATGACTGTACCCGGGTACTGACGTAATGTGCGCTCCAGCCAAGCGACGCTCTCGGCATCGAGGTGGTTGGTTGGCTCGTCCAATAGCAGTAGCTCGGGCCGCTCCAATAGCAACCGGCATAAGGCAACGCGCCGACGCTCCCCGCCAGAAAGGGTCGCGATGCCGGCATTAGCCGGCGGACAGCGCAAGGCGTCTAGCGCGATATCCACGCGTCGATCGAGTTCCCAGCCGTCCTCGGCCTCGATTTTGGCCTGGAGGTCAGCTTGCTCGGCAAGCAGGTCATTCATCTCCTGCTCGCTCATGGGCTCGGCGAATTGCATCGCAATCTGATTGAAGCGGTCCAGTGCAGCCTTCAAGGGCGCGAACGCTGCTTCAACGTTCTCGCCGACCGTCTTGTTCGGGTCCAGTTGGGGCTCCTGCGGCAAATAGCCGACCCGGACACCGTCCGCCGCCCAGGCTTCGCCGCCATAATCCCCTTCAAGGCCAGCCATGATCCTGAGCAGGGTTGATTTGCCGGCACCATTCACGCCCAGAACGCCGATTTTGGCGCCGGGCAGGAATGAGAGGGTAATACCTTTGAAGACCTCGCGCCCGCCTGGGAAGGACTTCGTCAGGTTCTTCATAACATAAGCATATTGATAGCTCGGCATCAGCCTTCGGCTCCTACGGCACGGGATGAGCGTTCTAAGTGGCCATGCCGCCTAGAGCAACCAAGCCAACACCGGTGACGGAAATGGTGCGCCCGGCAGGACTCGAACCCGCAACCAAGCCGTTATGAGCGGCCCGCTCTGACCATTGAGCTACAGGCGCGACCGCCTCTGATCTGACCCGAGGCGTGCCCACGGTGCAAGGTCGGGACTTGGACGCAGATCTTGCCCGATTGCCTGACGTTCTGCGTTCTGGCATACGGCGCGCCGTCTCGACCCCTTTTGCACCGGCTCCCCCAATTCGGAGGCGGCGTATTAGCCCTGGTAGGAAACCTTCGGATGCCCTTCGCTTTCGTTCTCATCATAGTCTGCGGCGTTCTAGCGCTGATCTATAGCCTGATAACGAGCAGGCAAGTGCTGGCGGCGGATGCCGGTTCGGCCCGTATGCAGGAGATCGCGGCGGCGATCCAGGAGGGCGCGGGCGCGTATCTAAACCGCCAGTACACGACCATCGCCATGGCCGGCGCGCTGGTGACGATTTTCCTCGGTTTCACCTTGGGCTATCTGGTCGCGGTCGGGTTTATCATCGGTGCTGTCTTGTCCGGATGTGCTGGGTACGCCGGCATGAACGTCTCGGTCCGCGCGAATGTTCGCACCGCGCAGGCCGCCCGCAGTGGCCTAGCCGCTGGGTTGAACATCTCCTTCAAATCCGGCGCGGTCACGGGTTTGCTGGTCGTCGGTTTCGGCCTCCTTGGGGTGACTTGCTACTACCTCATACTTCGGGGAGTAATGCCAGGGACCAATCTGCGCCCGGTGCTAGAGGCGATGGTGGCGCTGTCGTTCGGTGCCAGCCTGATCTCGATTTTTGCCCGGCTCGGAGGGGGGATCTTCACCAAAGGCGCGGATGTCGGCGCCGACCTGGTCGGAAAGGTGGAGGCAGGCATTCCGGAGGATGATCCGCGCAACCCGGCCGTTATTGCAGATAACGTAGGCGATAACGTGGGCGATTGCGCCGGCATGGCCGCCGACCTGTTCGAAACCTATGTCGTGACCATCGTCGCCACGATGCTGCTGGGGGCAATCTTCTTTGCCCCGCAGGTCCGTGATACCCTCCTGATCGTCCCTCTTGGGATCGGTGCGATTTGCATCCTGACCTCGATCATTGGCACCTACTTCGTGCGACTGGGTCCTGATAACGGGATCATGAAGGCACTCTACAAAGGCGTCCTCACGACCGGCGCCCTCTCCGTCCTCGGCATTGCTGGGATCATCGCCTGGTTCACAGGATTTGCGAGCCCGCTGCCACTCATGGGCGGCGGGACGCTGACCGGCCTCGACCTGTTCATCTGCGCGCTGCTCGGACTCGCCGTAACTGGCTCGATTGTGTTCATCACTGAGTACTACACCTCGACCGAGTATCGGCCGGTGCGAAGCATCGCGCAGAGTTCGACAACCGGGCACGGTACCAACGTCATTCAAGGGCTTGCGGTATCGATGGAAGCTACGGCCGCGCCGGTGATCGCGATCTGCGTCGGCATCATCATCTCGTATCTAGTTGCCGGTCTCTATGGAATCGCCATCGCTGCCACCACCATGCTGGCGCTCGCAGGGTTGATCGTGGCGCTCGACGCTTATGGCCCTGTGACGGACAACGCTGGGGGCATTGCGGAAATGGCGGAACTCCCGCGCGAGGTGCGCGTGACGACCGACGCACTCGACGCGGTGGGCAACACCACGAAGGCTGTGACCAAGGGCTATGCGATCGGCTCCGCGGGGTTTGCCTCGTTGGTGCTGTTTGCCGCCTACACCCAGGACCTCAAATACTACTTCCCGCATCTCACGGTACCGTTCCAGCTCGAGGATCCCTTCGTGGTGATCGGGCTGTTTCTGGGCGGGCTGCTACCTTACTTGTTTGGCTCGATGGGAATGACCGCCGTCGGCCGCGCGGCGGGTGCAGTGGTGGTCGAGGTTCGGCGGCAGTTCCGCGAGATTGACGGCATTATGGAAGGCCGCGCGAAGCCGGAGTATGGCCGGGCCGTGGACATGCTGACCCGGGCGGCAATCCGGGAAATGATCGTGCCTTCGCTGTTGCCGGTTTTGGCGCCTCCCGTCTTTTGGTTGATTATCTGGGGCATCGGCGGGCGGGTTGCCGCCTTCACCTCGCTAGGCGCCATGTTACTCGGCACGATCGTGACCGGGCTATTCGTGGCGATTTCGATGACCTCGGGCGGCGGCGCCTGGGACAACGCCAAGAAATACATCGAGGAGGGCCATCACGGCGGAAAGGGCTCGGACGCCCACAAGGCCGCGGTCACCGGCGATACGGTAGGCGATCCGTACAAGGACACGGCTGGACCCGCGATAAATCCGATGATCAAGATTACGAATATCGTGGCTCTGCTGTGGCTGGCCATCCTTGCTGGATGGATGCACCCCTAAGCGTGAAGTCGAGTTGCCGGGCCCACCGGTTGGCTGGGCCGGCGGCAGGGCCGGCGACCACACCGGGTCGGGCGTGGTGGTGGCCTGCCCCAGACTACGTTAACGGCTCAAAATAGCTGGCCGGGCCCCACCAAAGCGGCGGAGTCGCCGCTATCACAACTCCAGCATCCGCCGCAGCAATTCGATATCCTCGGCGAACCCCGCGTCTCGCTCCATGAGCTCGCCCACTCGCGCCACTGCGTGCATAACCGTTGTGTGGTCCCGATTGCCAAATCTTCGGCCAATCTCGGGCAAGCTGCGGCTTGTCAGTTGCTTAGCTAAATACATCGCCACTTGACGAGGTCGGGCGACGGCGCGCGCCCGGCGCGCAGAGGACATATCCGTGAGCCGGATGTTGTAGTGCTCGGCGACCTTCCGCTGGATCTCATCGATAGTTACACGCCGATCGTGTGCCTTCAGGATGTCGTGCAGGACCTCCTGAGTTGTATCCAAGGTTACCGGCCGACCGAACAGGTTCGCGTGTGCGATCAGCCAATTCAAGGCTCCTTCGAGTTCACGGACATTGGTGGTGATCTTGTGGGCAAGAAACTCCATAACTTTATGCGGAACTACAACCCCGGCGAGCGCTGCCTTGGCTTCCAGGATTGAGATGCGGAGCTCAAACGTCGTCGCGTGTAGGTCGGCGACCATTCCACACCCGAGTCGGGTACACAATCGATCCTCGAGACCCGACAAATCGGACGGCGACTTGTCGGCCGAGACCACGATCTGCTTGCCAGCGTCCACGAGGGCATTGAATGTATGGAAAAATTCCTCTTGTGTGTTGTCCTTGCCGATGAGGAATTGAAGGTCGTCCACCATCAGCACGTCCACGCTGCGCAGCTGCTCCTTAAATTCCATGGTGGACTGGCTGCGAATGGCAGCGATGAAGCGATACATGAACTTTTCGGCCGACATGTAGGCGACCGTGACCGCCCGGGGAACCGCGGAGCGACCGGCCAATTCCCAGGCGATCGCGTGCATCAGATGGGTCTTGCCGAGCCCTACACCCCCATACAGGAACAGCGGGTTGAAACCGGGGCTCGCCGGGCGCTCAGCGACCCGACGAGCGCAGGCATAAGCGAACTCGTTCGGCTTGCCAACGACAAAGCCACCAAAGGTGAATCGGGGGTCGAGGGCCGCAGCCATGTCGGGCCGGGGATCGATACGCTCCTCCAGACGAGATGCCACGCGCACTCGAGCGAGTACCGGAAGTGGGTCTGGCTCGCCCGGCGCCTCACCCGCCGCGACCGCCGTGCCCATTCCGGCACGTACATCAACCCGGCGAACAACCGGACTTTCCGACTGCCACAAAGCGTTCAGCAGAGCGCCATAGTGTTCGCGGACCCAGTCACGCTGGAAGCGGGTCGGCAAATAGAGCGTCACCTCATCACCGTCCAGCCCTGCCAAGGTCATCTGCCGTAGCCAGGAGCGATATTCGACGTCACCGACCTCGCTTTGTAGCCGGCTACGGATGCGGTCCCATTGCGCTGCCAGCTTCGAGACGGTCTCGCTTTCCAACTCTGTGGTCATCGAGTGCTCTATGAAGCCGCTGCTTAACGCCACCGACCGACTTGCCTCGTTCTCCGGCTCTGCCGGCAGATCCCGGCGTAGCATTTCACGGGCCGCGATTCAGCCGTGAGATTACCAAAAGAAAACCCTCACCCACGAATGCGTTAGTAATGACTATGACAGAATCGCATCCGCCAGCAATTGGTTTTTGCTCGCGCCGGGAGATCGCAACTTCGGACTCATCCAGGCACTATGGTTGCCTACCTAGCTACATTTACTTGCCGGAGTTGCCGCCTAGCTGCAGCGTGCCACTTTACCGAGGCGGCTGCTCGTTCTAACAGACGGCTATCGCCTGGTGTCCCAACGTCGGCGTCAGCGCCAGAAAGCGCGCTATCAGGTGCCCGCCAGCGACCTTATCCGAGCCGACAGTCGCGACAGCTTGCGCGCGACCGTGTTGCGATGCATGACCCCCTTGGTCACAGCCCGCTGCATTTCAGGCTGAGCCGCTTGCAATGCTACTCTCGCTGCCGCCTGATCACCACTAGCGATTGCCGTCTCGACCTTTTTGATGAACGTCCGCGTGCGTGATTTTCGCGCCTGGTTACGGGCGTTACGCCGAAGTGCCTGACGGATGCGCTTGCGGGCAGAAGCGGTATTGGCCATTGGCTCTTTATCGTCTGATCATTGATGCTAAACTGTTGCTCGAGAGCCACAACCGTGGCAGGCGAAGGCACGGTTTCTAAGCATGGTGCGGGCGCGAGTCAAGCGAGCTAAAGCGACATAGATAGTGGCCCGGGCCTTTCAAGCGGCACGGAACCGCGGCTTGCGCTTCCCGACAAACGCCGCCATTCCCTCCCGCTGGTCCGGTGTGCCGAACAGCGATAAAAACAGGGCGCGCTCGTGTCGGACGCCCTCGGCAAGCGTGGTCTCGTACGAGCGGTTCACAGCCTGTTTGGCGAGTGCGACCGCAACAGGAGATAAGTTGGCAATCTTTCCGGCGACCCTGATCGCCTCAGCAACGACCTGCTCGGCTCGTACCACTCGCGACACCAAGTTGGCCCGTTCCGCTTCATCGGCATCCATCGTCCTGGCGGTAAGGATCATCTCCATCGCCTTAGACTTGCCGACGGCACGCGTGAGGCGTTGCGTACCCCCTGCTCCCGGAATGACGCCAAGATTGATCTCGGGCTGACCAAACTTTGCCGTTTCAGCGGCGATGATCATGTCGCACATCATTGCCAACTCGCAGCCGCCTCCCAAGGCGAAACCCGCTACAGCCGCAATTAGCGGCTTTCGGACCCGCAGCGCGGTTTCCCAATGTCGACCGATGAAATCATCCATCATCGCCGCTGGGTGGGTGCGCTCACGCATTTCTTTGATATCGGCACCAGCGGCGAAGGCTTTGTCATTCCCCGTAAGCACGACCGCACCGATCGCCGGGTCGGCGTCGAAGGCGAGCAACTGGCGGCCCAACTCATCCATGAGATGGTCGCAGAGGGCGTTGAGTGCCTGTGGCCGATTGAGCCGGATCAGTCCAACCGAGCCGTGCGTCTCAACCAGGATCATCTCGTAGGTGTCGGTCATCGGACTCTCCATTTATCTCCGGGGCAGGTGCTAGCTATCGCTGGATGCGTGGGCAATAGAACGTGCTGCGATTGGCCTGGACAATTCGACGGACGCCGCGGCAGACACCAATTCCAGGGCAGCGCTCGCAAGCTTCGCCCTGGCGTCCATATACCTTCCAAGCGCGCTGGAAGGAGCCAAGTTCGCCATCGGGCTTGATGTAGTCGCGCAAACTGGAGCCCCCCGCGGCGATCGCCTCGCTCAACGTCTCCCGGATCGCGGACACCAGCCGCGCCGCTTGGGAAAAACGAATGGTCTGGGCGGAACGCAGCGGGTTCAACTGCGCGCGGAACAGAGCCTCGCAAACGTAAATGTTGCCTAGACCAGCGACCACTTTCTGATCAATGAGCGCCGTCTTGAGCGGGCTGCGCTTGGCGGCGAGGGCGACAGCTAGGCGCGCGGGCGTGAAATCCTCGCTCAGGGGTTCCATCCCTAGTTGAACGAGCAGCTTATGCGTTTCCTCGGCGTCGGTGGGGACCAGGTCAACCGACCCGAACCGGCGTGGATCTATCAATCCCACACGCCAGCCATCCACAGTCTCGAGCACCAGGTGCTCGTGCGGGATGACCAGACCGCGGTTAGCCGTCCCCAAGACCACACGACCCGACATGCCGAGATGCAGCAGCACGCTGTCGCCTTCAGACAACCGCATCAGGATGTATTTGCCACGCCGGCGGAAGCCGAGCACCCGCGCGCCGATCAGGCGGCGCTCCAGCCCGGAAGGAAACGGCCACCGCAAGTCGGGCCGATGCACGACGGCACGAACGATGACCTGGCCCTCCAGCCGGTCCCTCAGACCGCGCATGACCATCTCGACTTCGGGGAGTTCCGGCATGGCAGTCTGTTATGGTATACCAGTAAGCTCATGAGCGACAACCGGTCTGCGCAGGCGACTATCGATTTCGGCTACCGCCGGGTACCTACGGCGGCGAAGAGGCCGCTGGTTCGCGAGGTCTTCGACAGTGTGGCTTCTCGTTATGACCTAATGAATGACCTCATGTCCTTAGGCATTCACCGGGCCTGGAAGCGCGCACTGATCACAGCCTTGGCCCCCCGACCGAAGGATTTTTTGCTTGATCTCGCCGGGGGCACCGGAGACGTGAGCTTTGGCTGGCTCGCGCAGGGTGGCGGGCCGGTGGTGCTTTCTGACATCAACGGGGCCATGCTGGAAATCGCGCGCAATCGCGCGGTCGGACAAGGGTTTGCATCCGAACTATCGCTCCTGGCGGCAGACGCTGAGCGACTGCCACTGCCAGATCAGACAGTCGATCGCGTCTCCATCGCTTTTGGGCTGCGCAACTGCACTGACAAACGGGCAGTATTGGAGGAAGGGCGTAGGGTGCTAAAGTACGGTGGTCGGTTCTTTTGCCTGGAATTCAGCCGCCCGCGGGTGGCCGCGCTCGTGCCGGTTTATGAGGCCTGGTCATTTGCGGTGCTGCCTCGCCTCGGCGGTCTGGTGGCAAAAGATGAAGCAAGTTATCGCTATCTCGCGGAGAGCATCCGAATCTTCCCCGATCAACAATGGCTCGCGGGAATGATGCGCGCGGCGGGCTTCGCCCGCGTGAGTGTACAAAACATGTCTGGCGGCATCGCGGCCATACACGCGGGGTGGCGACTGTGAGCGCGATAGCTGGTCGGCGCATCTTGCTGATCATCACCGGCGGGATCGCCGCGTACAAGTCGTTGGAGCTGGTTCGTCTCCTGCGGGCCCGCAATTGCGGCGTGACCTGCGTGCTGACCAAGGCCGCGTCGCAATTTGTGACTCCGCTGTCCTTGCAGGCCCTGAGCGAGTTCGAAGGTTTACAGCGATCTTTTCTCGCTGACCGACGAGAGCGAGATGGGCCACATCCAGCTCTCGCGCAGCGCCGACTTGGTGGTGGTGGCACCCGCATCCGCGAACACCCTTGCCAACATGGCGGCCGGGCTTGCCGGCGATCTCGCTTGCACGCTTTTGCTAGCCACCGACAAGCCTGTCCTCGTTGCTCCGGCCATGAACGTGCGGATGTGGCAGCATTCGGCGACGAAGGGGAATGTCGCTTTGCTCCGGAGTTGGGGCGTCAATTTGGTTGGTCCCGATGACGGCGAAATGGCCTGTCACGAATTCGGACCCGGACGGCTAGCGGAGCCTGCCGCCATCGTATCGGCGATCGAGGCAATGCTTGCGCCGGAGCAGCCCTTGCACAAGCGGCGCGCCCTGGTCACGAGCGGTCCCACGCACGAGCCAATTGATCCGGTGCGCTACATCGCGAACCGCAGCAGCGGCCGGCAAGGCCACGCGATCGCGACTGCGTTGGCTACGCTCGGCGCGGAGGTGACCATCGTCAGCGGGCCCGTTTCCCTACCGGACCCGCCTAATATGGCAATTCGGCGGGTCGAGACGGCCCAGCAGATGCTTGATGCCTGTCTGGCAGCCCTTCCGGCAGACGTGGCAGTTTGTGCCGCAGCAGTCGCCGACTGGCGGGTGGCGCAGCCCGCGGGGAGCAAAATCAAGAAGTTGCCTGGCGCGGACAAAACGACGCTGACGCTTGTCCCCAATCCGGACATCCTAGCCGCCCTCGCGACGGCGGGCCCGCGACGCCCGCGTCTTGTGATCGGATTTGCGGCAGAGACCGATGAGTTGCTGGTCAACGCGGCGGCCAAGCATGCCCGCAAAGGCTGCGACTGGATTGTGGCGAATGACGTCTCGCCGACAAGCGGCATCATGGGGGGCGGTGAGAACGCCATCCATCTGATCACGTCCGAGGGAATCGAGACTTGGCCGAGATTGCCGAAGGATGAAGTGGCGAGGCGGCTTTCGGCACGCATCGCGGAGGCGCTACGATGACTGTTCCGATTTCGGTTCGCCGGCTTGCTCACGGCGAGGGCTTGCCGTTGCCAGGCTATGCGAGCACCGGTGCGGCCGGCATGGACCTCCTTGCGGCGATCGCCAGGCCGGAGACGATCAGGCCTGGCGGGCGGTTATTGATTCCGACTGGCCTGGCGGTGGCCTTACCATCGGGATACGAGCTTCAGATCCGGCCCCGTTCCGGGCTGGCGCTGCGACACGGTATCATGCTGGCGAACGCCCCCGGCACAATTGACGAGGACTATCGGGGCGAACTCCAGGTGATCCTTCTCAATGCCGGTGGAGAGCCATTTACGGTCGAGCGGGGGATGCGCATCGCCCAGGCGGTGCTCGCGCAAGTGGCGCGCGTAAGTTGGCGCGAGGTCAGCGCGCTGGACGCGACGGCTCGCAGCGACCGAGGGTTCGGCAGCACCGGCCTCGCTGAAATAGCCGGAGAGTGACATTGAACTGCAACGCTGCTGGGGCGTGACAGCCGGCCTGCCGCCGGGTAGGAGGCTGTGGCCTTTTTTGCCATCCCAGGGCCGGGGATTTCATGCCGAGCACCGCCCATCCCGTCTTCATCGTCGGCAGGCGGCTGCCAAACCTCTGGGACGGTATCGCAATCCTGTGCGTGCTTGGCGCGCTGATCGGCATGGCGCACGTCGCTTCCGGCACTTTTGCACGGCTCTCCGCGCCGGAGGCGCTGACCGTCAGCCTAGATCCAGCCGACTTGCCGAACTACGCTGTTCGGACAACGCTGCGCATGTTCGCTGCCTTGGTTTGCTCGCTGGTTTTCACCCTGACTTACGGAACCGCGGCCGCGAAGAGCAGGCGCGCCGGCGTGGTGCTGGTTCCGCTGCTGGATATCCTTCAATCGGTGCCAATCCTCGGCTTTCTGGCGTTCACCGTGATATTTTTCATGAGCTTGTTCCCCGGCCGGGTCATGGGGCTGGAGCTTGCGGCAATCTTCGCGATCTTCACCAGCCAGGCATGGAACATGGCTTTTAGTCTCTATCAGTCGCTTACGACGGTTCCAGCCGATCTGCACGAGGTCGCCGACAGCTTCCAACTGACCCCGTGGCAACGGTTCTGGCGCCTTGAGGTTCCTTTTGCCGTACCCGGACTGGTGTGGAACACCATGATGTCGATGTCGGGTGGCTGGTTCTTCGTCGTCGCCTCCGAGGCGATTACTGTCGGCGGGAACACGTGGAAACTGCCCGGCATTGGCTCCTATGTCGCACTGGCACTTGAGAGACGCGACATTCGTGCAGTTGCCTATGCGATCGGCACTATGCTGGTCGTAGTGCTGCTCTACGACCAAATTCTGTTCCGACCGCTGGTCGCCTGGTCGTCCAAATTTCGTTTCGAAACGACTTCGGGCTTAGAGGACGAAGATCCTTGGATGCTGAAGCTGATCCGGCGTACACGGCTCCTACGGATGGCTGGTGACGGAATTGGCCTGACGCTCAGCACCATCGGTGGACTCCGGTTTGCGGGACCGCCGCGCCCGTTGTTTGCCCGCCGCGTGCCGTCCAGAATCATGGATGTCCTCTGGCTGGCCGTTTTGTTCGCGGTTCTGGCCTGGGTGATGCAGCGGATTGCAGAGTTTGTTAGTACCCAGCTCACATGGGATGATGTAGCGCAGGCCCTGCTACTGGGCAGCTACACGCTGCTGCGCGTGATTGTGCTGATAGCAATTGCGAGCCTGATTTGGGTGCCGGTCGGCGTCTGGCTTGGTCTACGGCCGCTCTGGGCGCGCCGGGCGCAGCCGGTCGCGCAATTCCTGGCGGC
This sequence comes from uncultured Pseudomonadota bacterium, assembly GCA_963849305.1. Classification (GTDB taxonomy): domain Bacteria; phylum Pseudomonadota; class Alphaproteobacteria; order Acetobacterales; family Acetobacteraceae; genus CAWKGV01. The sequence continues at coordinate 73,725 of CAWKGV010000016.1, read as the reverse complement.
GTTCCCAGCAAACCTGCTCTATCCGCCGTTTGTGCTGTTCATTGTGCGTTTCCATTTGAGTCCGGATATATGGTTGACACCGCTGATGGTGCTCGGCACCCAGTGGTACATTCTGTTCAACGTTGTCGCCGGAGCCGCCGCCTTCCCCGGCGATTTGCGTGAGGCGGCCGCAAACTTCAGCCTGCGCGGCCGACTATGGTGGCAGCGGGTTATGATCCCGGGGATTTTTTCGTACTATGTCACCGGAGCGATCACCGCGTCAGGCGGATCTTGGAATGCGTCAATTGTATCGGAAGTCGCGTCCTGGGGGGATATCAAGCTGGCCGCGCACGGGCTCGGCGCGTACATCGCGGAAGCCACGGATAAGGGCGACACGGGACGGGTTGTGCTCGGCGTAGCTGTGATGTCCGGTTTCGTGCTCTTGCTAAATAGACTGCTCTGGCGGCCCCTCTATGCCTACGCCAGCCGGAAATTTACGTTGAGTTAGAGGAAGCGGGCGTACGGATGGAGGCTCAACTTACACAGCCGATGCTGCTGGAAGTGCGCGATTGTCGGCAATCCTACCACAAGGAGGCGAGTGCCGAGCTGGTGGTGCTGGACAACGTCCATATCGCGCTGCGCGAAGGCGAGATGGTGGCGCTGCTTGGGCGCTCCGGCTCAGGGAAGTCAACGCTGCTGCGAATCGTTGCCGGCCTGTTGCGACCAACCGCCGGCAGCGTCCTATGGCGGGGCCAGCCGATCAGCGGCCCGGCTCGGGGGGTCGCGATGGTGTTTCAAAGTTTCGCGCTGTTCCCTTGGCTAACAGTGAAAGAGAATGTCGAACTGGGCTTGGAAGCGCACGGCGTGGGGCGTTCCGAGCGCGCCCGCAGGGCGGAGCAGGCGATCGATTTGATCGGCCTTGGCGGTTTCGAGAGCGCCTACCCAAAGGAACTTTCTGGGGGTATGCGCCAGCGAGTGGGTCTGGCGCGGGCCTTGGTTGTTCATCCCGACCTGCTCTTGATGGACGAACCGTTCAGCGCACTCGACGTTCTGACAGCGGAAACTCTGCGTACCGATCTGATTGACCTCTGGGCGGAGGGAAAGCTACCAGTAAAATCGGTGCTTATGGTCACCCACAACATCGAAGAGGCAGTGCTGATGTGCGACCGCATCCTGGTATTCTCGGCAAACCCAGGTCGCGTCGCCCATGAGTTGCGCGTTCCGTTCCCGCATCCGCGAAATCGGCTCGATCCGGCGTTCCGGCAAATTGTGGATGATATCTATGCTCTGATGACACGACGCCCTCCGACTGGCCCCAGGCAGATCGCACCGGCACCGGCCGGCATCAACATGCCCCTGCATCGCGTTGGAACCAACCTGATAGCCGGCCTTATCGAGGCGTTGACAGCGCCTCCATACAACGGTCGGGCCGATCTTCCGGCGCTCGCGGCTTCACTTCAACTCGAGCTTGACGATCTCTTCCCGCTGGGCGAGACGCTGCAGTTACTACATTTCGCTTCTCTCGAAGAGGGCGACATTTTGTTGACCGATGCGGGACGCGCTTTCGCAGCGGGCGACACGGACACGCGCAAGCAACTCTTCGCCGCCGCGCTGCGAGCCCATGTGCCCTTGGTGAACATGATCCGGCAGGTACTCGAGGAGCGCTGGAATCACCGCGCATCCGCGGTGCGCTTCCGTGACGAGCTTGAGGATCATATGTCCCCGGAATACGCCGAGGATACGATGCGCGTGGCCGTATCGTGGGGCCGATATGCCGAGCTGTTCAGCTATGACGAGGAGGCCGAGCAGTTCAGCTTGGAGGCCGCATCCTAGGTCTGGAAGTTCGCGGTGGCCCGCAACACGCGTCGGTCCCCGATCCGCCGCGTGAATTGAATCGCGTCGAGATGCTCGAGCAATGGCACGCTGTATTTCCGCGAGATCCCGAGCGCCGTGCCGACATCCGTCACCAGGAGGCCAGGACCGCCTGCGAGCAGAGGGGCAAGCACGCGTCGCGCTGCTTCAACTGCATCGCGATGGAACAACACCTCCCGCTTCTGCGCATGATCCACGGTACGGACCAGTATGCCTTCACGAACTAGGCGCGCCATTGCGCGCCGCGCAGCAATGTCGGGCGGCTGGTTTGTGGGCGGGGTTAGCCCAGCACGGCGGAATGCTTCTGCGAGCCCCGACGACAGGGCATTCTCGGCCGCGTTCCGGGCCTGGTCATGCTCCGCCCGGATAAGGCGAATTCTGCTCGCGCGCTGAACGCGCCCCTGCTTCTCTAGCTCGACGAGCGCCAGCTCGAGCACCTCGGCACCGCAGGTCCGAAGCTGCCTCATGAGCTGGTCGAACGACAACCCTTCTGGATGAGCTTCCCACTGCTGCTCCAAGACGCGCAAGGCAGCCGCAACGGTGTCTTTCAACGCGCAGGGCGTCACGGCGACCGCCCCCGAGATCACTGCCGACAGCCGCCGCAATTCTTCCTGCACCCGCGCGGGGGAAAGCCCGGCCAAGCGGGCCAGCGCGATTGCGCGGACGCCGCGAGTGCCTGAACGGACCAGCTCGGCTGCAATGATTGCGGCTGGCTCTCGCGCCACCAAGCCCGAAAGCCGGACAACACTCGCGGGATCGTGTCGCCGCAATCTTTGCGCGCACGCATCGAGGACACAGCCGCCGGCAATCGCCCGCGGCGGGGATCCGGCCCGAAGGATCACATGCTCGCCCACCGGCAGCGCAATGCGCGGCGTGCAGCGGAGCTGCGCAAAACAGGTCTGTCCGGGGCGCAGTTCGTCGCGATCAAGGAGCCGCCCCATCGCATCGATCTCGCTGGTGCCGAACAGCAAACGCGAGCGGAACGCGGCCAGTAAGGGCTTGGTCGCACTCTGGGCCACGCTCAATTCCACTGTCAGCCAGGACGAGGCGGCGAGCAGCTCGGGTGTGGCCAGCGCCAAACCTCGGCGTGCCTGGGAGGAATCCGCGCCGCGTAGATTGAGCGCCACCCGCTCTCCCGGCCCAGCCCTTTCCGCCCTTCCCCCGTGGACCTGAAGTCCCCGCACCCGCACGCACCGGCTCGTGGGAACCAGCTGTAGCTCGTCTCCGAGCGAGATCCATCCCCGACGCAAGGTGCCAGTGACGACCGTTCCGTAACCGGGCACTGTGAAGGCTCGGTCTACTGGCATGTAGGGGAACCCATCGTCCCTCGGCGCTTGCGCACGGGAGAGCAGGTCGTTTACTGCCTGCTTCAACCGATCGAGGCCGGCACCGGATCTCGCTGAAGTCAGGATCGGCACCGGTGCTTGCAGTCCAAGCGCGGACGCGAGTTCGGCGGCTTCCCGCCCGACAGAGTGAGCGCGCTCAGGCGGGACAAGATCACTCTTGCTAACCGCGATGACCATGTCCGTGATCCCGAGCAAGGCCGCGATCTCGGCATGTTCAATGGTTTGCGGCTTAATGCCCTCGTTCGCCGCTACCACGAGCAATACCGCGCCAATGCCAGTAGCACCAGAAATCATAGTGCGCACGAAACGCTCGTGACCCGGCATGTCGATCAGATCAGTCGTCGCGCCGCCGGAGTCAAAGTGGGCGAAGCCGAGGGCGATGGAGATGCCGCGCCGCTTTTCCTCGGGCAGCTGGTCGGTATCCATGCCGGTGAGAGCACGCACGAGCGCCGTCTTGCCGTGGTCAACGTGACCAATCACGCCCAGCACGAGGGAGGGTCCGCTCCGCACAATAGTGGGTCTGATCGCATGCTGTGGCGGTCGCAGCAACAGTGGCCCGCTCACGGGATGGTCATTTCGTCAGCGGCAACCCAGATGATCGAATGCCGTTCGCACCGAACCTGCCGCCGGAGGAACCGCATGGACGGACACTTGCGCGCAGCAATTGCGGTGGTGATCGCGGGAGCGGTCGTCGGCGCGCCCGCGCTCGCTCAAACGGAGCAGTCCGCTGGCAAGCCATTGGTCGATAACTCCAGCTCCGGCGGCCCGAAGGTCCCGGCTGCGCCCAAACCTGCGCCAGCCGCCAGGTATCTCACCGCCAATGGCGAGATCGCGACATCCCAATTGATCGGAACAGCAATCACCAACGATCAGAACCAGCAGATTGGCAGCATCAGCGACGTTTTGCTGGACAAAAGCGACAGGGCGGTCACAGCCGTACTCTCGGTTGGTGGTTTTCTCGGCGTGGGCAGCCGGCTCGTGGCCGTGCCGTTCAGCCAGCTGCAAATCCAGCCGGACAAGGTAGTACTGCCAGGCGCTACCAAGGTCTCGCTGGAAAACCTCCCCGCGTATGACGGCGGCCGCGGGTAACGATCCCGTGAGCACTTGGGTATCGGCGAAATTGTGTTCTCGGCTAGGGTCGCGCAAGCGCCGAGACTGGCAACATTGCGACGCGTCTGCGTGGCATGTCGAGGGCCAGGTTTTTTCCGCATCACCGGCGCTGAGACGATAGGCGCGAGCCGGGAGTTGTTAGAAGATGGACCAGGTTGCACGGCCGGCAGGCGACGCGCGCATCGCACGACGGTACGCGGAGATACGCGCACGTACGGAGCAACTTGCTGCGGCGCTGACCCCGGAGGATCAGTGTGTCCAGTCCATGCCGGACGCGAGCCCCGCCAAATGGCATCGGGCGCATAGCACTTGGTTTTTCGAAGAGTTCGTTCTCGGTCGATTTCTGCCGGACTACCCGGTGTTCGACGCCGAGTTCCGGTTCCTGTTCAACTCGTATTATGACGCGGTGGGACCGCGGCATCCGCGTCCAATGCGGGGGATGCTAACTCGTCCATCAGCCGAACGAATCGGCGATTATCGCGCGCATGTCGATCGGGCGATGGGGCGCTTGATGCATGTAATGGAGGAAGCAGCAGCGGGGCTGATCGAACTTGGGTTGGAGCACGAGCAGCAGCATCAGGAACTGCTGATCAGCGACATGCTGCACGGATTCGCACAAAACCCACTGGCGCCCGCTATTGAAGCTGACTGGGAGGAGGCTCGGGGCAGCCTAGGCCCGACGCGGTTCGTGGCCTGCGAGGGCGGTCTCGTGTCGATCGGCCACTCGGGCGAGGGCTTCTGCTTCGACCATGAGACACCGCGGCATCGCTGTTTTCTAGAGCCTTACGAAATCGCTACGAGGTTGGTGCGCAACCGGGACTGGCTAGCATTCATAGCCGATGGGGGTTATCGGACGCCGTCCCTTTGGATGTCGGACGGTTGGGCGGCGGTTCAAGGTGAAGGCTGGACGGCACCGCTCTACTGGCAAGCTCGGGACGGCGCCTGGTGTCAGATGGGGCTCGGTGGCCGCGCTCCGCTCGATCCGAATTGTCCGGTACGGCAGATTAGCTGGTACGAGGCGGATGCATATGCACGCTGGGCCGGAGCGCGCCTGCCGACGGAAGAGGAGTGGGAAGCGGCTGCGAGCACCCGGCCCGAACTGGCGGAGCTGACGGACCATGTCTGGCAGTGGACCGGGAGTGCCTACCGCCCCTTCCCCGGCTATCGGCCCGCGCCTGGCGCGGTGGGCGAATACAACGGCAAGTTCATGATTGGGCAAATGGTGCTTCGGGGCGGCTCGCAGGCCACTCCGCGCGGGCACACACGACTGACTTATCGGAACTTCTTCCATCCCGAAAAGCGATGGCAGTTCGCCGGGCTGAGGCTCGCGCGGAACGTCTGAAGGGAGCACGGGACATGCCGAACGACAGTTTGCTGTCGCTGCCCAGGGCTGCCCGTACCCTTACCGCCATGGTGCTGGAGGGGCTATCGCAGCCCCAAAAGGAGTTGCCGGCCAAATTGTTTTACGACGACGAAGGCTGCCGGCTTTTCTACAGGATTACCGAACTGCCTGAGTACTACTTGACGCGCACGGAGCTAGCACTCCTCCATCGGATAGCACCGGCGGTGGCGGCGATCACAGCCGGGCCCACCGCGCTGGTAGAGTATGGCGCGAGTGACGAAACCAAAGCCCTGATGCTGTTGCGGCAAAAAAGCGGGGCCGGTGAGGCCATTTTCACCTGCTATGTCCCGATCGACGTGGCATCTGCGGCGCTGGCCCATATGCGTGACCGCCTCGGCAAAACCATGTGCCGGCTGAGGGTCCATGCCATCGCAGCCGATTTCATGGACCCAGTCATTCTGCCGCGCGAGGCCGACGGCTTAGCTCGGCTCGGATTTTTTCCCGGTTCGACCATTGGTAACTTGGACCTGAAGGAGGCACTGCGTTTTTTGGCTCAAGCCCGCATTACATTAGGCCTTGGCGCGCACTTGCTGGTCGGCGTCGATCTGCGCAAAGACCCGGCAATCCTCATCCCAGCCTATGATGACGCGGCGGGCGTGACGGCGGCATTCAACCTGAACTTGCTGGCGCGACTGAACCGGGAGGCTCATGCGGATTTCGATCTCGGCAGCTTCACGCATCGGGCTATGTGGAACGATGCGGAGAGCCGCGTCGAGATGCACCTGGTAAGTCGACGCGAGCAGATCGCGCACGTGGAGGGGCACGTGTTCCGCTTTGGCCAGGGAGAGACGATCCACACGGAGAACAGCTACAAGCACACGCCGGAAAGGTTCGCCGCGCTCGCCTCCCGTGCCGGCTGGTCGCTTCGGGACATGTGGACCGACCTGGACGAACTGTTCTCGCTGCACCTCCTCGCGGCTTAATCGCGGACCCGAGCCGACAGCGGCAGCCCGGGTGGCGCCGGCAGAGCGGTCCTGTGATCGGAGCGATTGCCCGGACCGGTGGCGTCCGTTAGATTCCGTCGCCTTGTGGCAACCGAGTGTCGTCCCATGCGTCTGATCGCCGATCGCCTCGACCGGATCAGCCCCAGCCTGACCATGGCCGTCCACGGCAAGGCCCGCCAAATGCTGGCGGCGGGGCAAGACGTCATCAGCCTCTCGGCCGGCGAGCCGGATTTCGACACTCCTCGCAACGTCAAGGACGCGGCCATTCGCGCGATCGAGGCGGGCGAGACGAAATACACCGATGTCGCCGGCACGCCGACACTGCGCCGGGCGGTGGCGGCCAAGTTCCAGCGGGATTCCGGGATCGACTACAAGCCGGAGGAGATCATCGTCTCGAGCGGCGGCAAGCAGGTGATCTTCAACGCGATGCTGGCCACCATTAACGGCGGAGACGAGGTAATCATCCCGACCCCGTGCTGGGTGAGCTACCCGGACATAGTTGCTCTCGCCGATGGCACACCCGTGCTGGTCCCGTGCGGCCAGAACAATGGTTTCAAGCTGCGTGCCGAGGAGTTGGAGGCGGCGATCACCCCTCAAACCAAGTGGTTCATGCTGAACAACCCCTGCAATCCGACCGGCGCAGCGTATAGCGCGGATGAGATGCGCCCGATCTGCGAGGTGCTGCTGCGTCATCCCGATGTATGGGTATTCACCGACGACATCTACGAAAAGCTCGCCTATGAGGGCTTCCGGCCAGCGACGGTCGTGCAAGTGGAGCCTCGGCTGCGCGAGCGGACGCTCACCATGAACGGCTGTTCCAAGGCCTATGCGATGACCGGCTGGCGCATAGGGTTCGCAGGCGCTCCGGTCGCGCTGATCAAGGCAATGGATAAGCTGCAAAGCCAATCCACCTCGAACCCTTCTTCGATCAGCCAGGCTGCGGCGATCGAGGCGCTTACCGGGCCGCAGGACTCCGTCGCGGCGATGGCGCAGGTCTATCAGCAGCGCCGGGACATCATTGTGGAGGCGCTCAACCGCACGCCCGGCATTACGTGCCACAAGCCTGAGGGCGCATTCTACGTGTTTCCGGCGATTTATGGTTGTATCGGCAAGGTGTCGCGCCAGGGCCGCTCGATCGTCGATGACGAAGCGTTCGTGACCGCGCTTCTGGAGGAAGAGGGCGTGGCGGCCGTCCACGGAGCGGCTTTCTGCTACCCGGGCCATTTCCGTATCAGCTACGCCACTGCCACCGAGCAGTTGCAGGAAGCATGTCGACGCATTCTGCGGTTCTGCGAAGGGCTGCAGTAATGCCCGCACTGGCGGCCAGGTTGTCGCGCATACAAGTGGCCGCCAGCACGACAATGACGATCCGCGCGCGCGAACTACGCGCGCAAGGAGCGGACGTGATTGCGCTGACGCTGGGCGAGCCCGCCTTCCCGACCCCGCGCCATGCGATCGAGGCTGGGTATCAGGCTGCGTTGCGGGGGGAGACGAAGTATCCGCCGCAGGATGGCGTCCCCGCGCTAAAGGAGGCGATCCAGCGCAAGTTTTATCGCGACAATGGGCTAGACTTCACACTGGACGAGATTTCCGTCTCGAACGGCGGCAAACAATGCATCTTTAATGCGCTCGCGGCAGTTGTTGATCCGGGCGACGAGGTGCTCATCCCGGTGCCGTCTTGGAATGCCTATCCGCTCATGACGCGGTTGATGGATGGCGTTCCGGTGTTCATGCCGTGTCCGCAAAACAACGGATTTAAGCCGCGAGCGGAGGACATCGACGCGGCGATCACGCCACGCACCAAGCTGCTCGTTCTGAACAACCCGAATAATCCATCGGGAGCGGCGTGCTCAGCCGGCGAGTTGCAGGCGATCGCAAGAATATTGGACAAGCATCCGCATGTCTGGATCCTTTCGGACGACATGTACGAGCATCTGGTCTTTGATGGCTTTCGACACGCGACAATCGCGGCGGTGGCGCCCGAGCTGCGTGAGCGGACTGCAACCGTTAGCGGCGTGTCCAAGACATATGCCATGACTGGATGGAGAATCGGGTTTGCCGGCGGTCCGCGCGCGCTCATCAAAGCGATGGTGAACATGCAGGGCCAAGTGACCGCAGGTGTCTCCACGGTCGGCCAAGCGGCGGCGGCGGCGGCGCTGGATGGCCCACAGGACGGCGTGGGCGAGATGGTGATCGCCTACCAGCGGCGGCGCGACATTGCCGTCGAGATGTTGAACGCTTGTCGCGGGCTCAACTGCCATAAGCCGGAGGGCGCGTTCTACGTCTTTCCCGACATCTCCGGCTGCCTGGAGAAGGCCACACCCGCCGGACGGCGTATTGGCAGCGACGAGGACTTCGCTCTCGCGTTGCTCGATGAGGCACATGTCGCGGTGGTGCCCGGCGTCTCCTATGGCTTGAGCCCCTACGTCCGGGTCAGCACAGCAGCGGACGAGTCAATGTTGACGGAAGGATGCCGACGGATCGGAGCATTCTGCGACCGGCTGGCATGAGCGACGACGAGCAGTGCCGCATCCGCTCCAGCCGCGACGCTGAGGGCTTTACCGCGCGGATCGGAAGGCGCTCCGCGGAATAATCAGATCTGTACGACCTCGGAAAGCTCGAAGGTGTAACCTGCGGGATTCTCGCCGATCCGCACCGTGTTGGGGTTGGGGAAGTTATAAGGTGGAACTGGCAGGTTGTCCGGCGCCGGAACATTCGAATAAACGCGCCCTGCCAGATCATATTTCGAGCCGTGGCAGGGGCAGAGATAGCCGCCGGGCCAGTTGGGCACAGGGTCGGTGGGATTGGGCTTAGGCAAGTAGCTCGGCAGGCAGCCGAGATGGGTGCAGATACCGACCAGCACAGCCATCTGCGGTTTGATCGAGCGGTGCCAATTCCGCGCGTACCCTGGTTGCTGGTTGACCTGTGAATAGGGGTCGGCCAAGCGGGACACGAAGGTTGGATCCTGCAAGGTTTTCAGCATCTCGGGCGATCGATTTACAATCAGGATCGGATCGCCGCGCCAGCGGACGACGATCTGCTGACCCGGCTCGATCTTGCTGACATCGATGTCCAGTGGCGCCCCGGCGGCAATCACATCGGCAGCGGGGTTCATCGAGTTGATCAGCGTCCAGGCCACGGCGGCGCTGCCAAGCGCGGTGAAGGCACCGGTAACAAGGCCCAGAAAATCACGCCGTGTGCCTTCGGGCCCCTGGGGGTGCCCCTCCAGTCCAACGGAAGCGGTCGAAGACATCGTGCATCTCCCAATCGGGCGGGTTTTCCGGGCGACAAGTGCCACAGATTCTCAAGCGCAGGCAAAATCCGCTAAAATCCATCGTCAATCAACACGCTAGTTGATGGAGAGCATGATGATCGGACCTGCCTACATCCGTACTATGGCGGCTTATAACAGCGAGATGAACCGTAGACTCTATGCCGCGGCCGCCCAGCTGACCGATGCCCAACGCCGGGCAGATCGAGGAGCGTTCTGGGGATCGATTCAGGGCACCTTGTGCCACCTGGTTTGGGGGGACCGGCAGTGGATGTCCCGCTTCGCCAACTGGCCGAAGCCCGAGGCACCGCTCGGGCAGAGCGCGTCGATGATCGAGGACTTCAACGAATTGACTGCCGAGCGGGTCAAGGCCGACGCCGGATTGGAAGAATGGGCGGCCTCGGTTGACGAGGCGTGGCTGGAGCAGGACCTGGTCTGGTTCAGCGGAGCAGCCAGAAAGGAGATGCGCCGGAACCGTGCCTTCCTTGTCGCGCATTTCTTCAACCATCAGACGCACCATCGCGGCCAAGCGCACGCGATGCTTACGGCTTGCGATCAGGCCACCGGGGATACCGACCTGATGCTGTTGCTTGATGGACCAAAGTAAGTGTATGACGCGTCGCCTTAGCGAACATCCGAGCCGTGGCCGCCGATCATGGCCAGAAGCTCCCGGCGCGTGCTTGGATCGTCGCGAAACGCGCCGAGCATCCGGCTCGTGACCATGGTCGTCCCAGGCTTATGGATGCCACGGGTTGTCATGCATTGGTGCCCAGCCTCGATCACCACCGCGACCCCTCGCGGCTGGAGTACATCTTGGATGGTGTTGGCGATCTGAGCGGTAAGCTTCTCCTGGATTTGCAGGCGCTTCGCATACGCCTCGACGACCCGCGCGAGCTTGCTGATCCCCACCACGCGACGGTGCGGCAGATATGCGACATGCGCCCGGCCGATGATCGGCGCCATGTGGTGCTCGCAGTGGCTTTCCAGGCGTATGTCGCGCAGCAGGACGATCTCGTCGTAGCCGTCCGTCTCCTCGAACGTCCGCTCGAGGAGCGCGACTGGATCGATCCCGTAGCCAGAGAAGAACTCCTCATACGAGCGTACGACCCTCGCGGGCGTATCGGTCAGCCCCTCGCGCGCGGGGTCGTCGCCGGCCCAGCGTAGGAGTGTGCGCACGGCTTCCTCCGCCGCCTCGCGACTCGGCCGGTCAGACCCGGCATCGGTCATCAGGTGCGAGGCGGGGGTGACGATGTTCACCGCTTGGGGTCTCCGAGCTGCCATGTCACCGACGGTCGATGGCTACAGCCGATATGGTTCCGGCAAGCGGTCCGGCAAGCCTTGGGGCTGGGTACGAGGGCTTAGTGAACCCGGCCACTCTGGTGTGGGCTGTCTAAGCTGAAGGCGGGGATCGCAACGTCGAAATTCTCCCCCGACGAGGGGATCACCATGTGGTAAACGCCGACCATGAATCCTGATGGGGTGTCGAGCGGTGTGCCCGAGGTGTATTCGAAGCTCTCACCAGGTTCCAGAACCGGTTGCTCGCTTACCACACCGAATCCATGCACGTGCTGTGACCGGCCGCGCGCGTCGGTGATGCGCCAGGTCCGTTTTAGCAGCTGAACGGCTTCACGCCCATTGTTCTCGATCTTCACACGGTAGGCCCAGACGTAGTGACTGTCCTCTGGGCGCGATTGATCTTCGAGATAGAAGGACCGGACGGAGACACGGATGCCGCGCGTCGTCTTGGAGAAATCCTCGGCCGTGGCGCGACCGCTGCGCTTACCTCTCACGCCTGAACTCAAGACAACCACCGCTTAATGGGTCAGATGAGTTTGGGCGAATATCATTGCAGCTTTTTTACGCCTGTCCACCCTCTAGGGATCACCGTCGAGAGGCGGCGGCCAGCGCCTGCTCAATATCCGCAATGAGATCATCGAGATCTTCCAACCCGACCGAGAGACGGACGACCCCATCGGTAATGCCGAGACGCGCACGCTCCTCCGGACTGATCCGCATATGCGTAGTCGTGGCGGGATGGGTGATCAGCGACTTGGAGTCGCCCAGATTGTTTGATAGGAGGATCAGTCGTAGCGCGTTCATGAATGCGAATGCTGCGGGCTTGCCCGCCGCCAACTCGAATGTTACGATGGTACCGCCGGCTGTCATCTGCGCGCGGGCGAGCGCCTGCTGCGGATGGTCGGCGCGGGTCGGATACAACACCCGGCTCACCTGCGGTTGGCCTGCGAGCCAGTCGGCGACGGCACGCGCGCCGCGACAGCTCGCTTCTACGCGAAGCGGAAGCGTTTCGAGTGCCTTAAGCAGCACCCAGGCGTTGAACGGCGAGAGCGTCGGACCGGTGTTGCGGATGAAGGGGTGCAGGGTTTCCTCGATCCATTTACGCGACCCGAGCACCGCACCGGCCAACACCCGTCCCTGCCCGTCAATGTGCTTGGTGCCGGAATAGACCACCACATCTGCGCCAAAAGTAAGCGGTTGCTGAAGGAGCGGGGTGGCGAAGACATTGTCAACCACGACGATCGCACCGGCGGCGCGCGCGATGTCGACCACGGCACGCAAATCAACAAGCTCCAGCATCGGGTTGGAGGGCGTTTCCAGGAGCACGAGCTTAGCGGGGCGCGACAATGCCCGACACCACTGGTCGAGATTGCCGCCATCCACGAATTCTGCCTCGATGCCGTAGCGAGGCAGCAGGGTCGAGACGATCCAGTGGCACGATCCGAACAGGGCGCGAGAGGCGACGACGCGATCGCCACATCGCAGATGCGACATCAGCGCGGCATGGACCGCCGCCATCCCGGTGGCCGTGGTGCGGCACGCTTCCGCGCCCTCGATCAGCGCCAGCCGGCTCTCGAGCATTCCCACCGTTGGGTTGGCGAAGCGGGAATATTGATAATGATCAACTGATCCATTGAACGTGCCCTCCGCTTGTTCGGCGTCCGCATAGACGTAGCCGGAGGTAAGAAACAGCCCCTCAGCCGTTTCGCCAAAGATGCTGCGCTGGACGCCGCCATGCACTAGCCGCGTCGCCGGACGTAGCTTGCTGGGATCGATGGTCATCGTCTGGGCCCCTGTCGTTTTGGCCCGGCCGTGAAGACGCGACACCCCGTAGCAAGAATGCCGCTGGCCTTTTAGCGCGCTTGTTTTGCCTCGTCGCAAGCCGGCCGGACAAATCACGAGGGGCAGGCAACCGCCACCCCCAACCTATGTCCCGCCGGATTGCGCCGTCAACCCACGTGACCTATAAGCTGCGGCGCGATCGGGGCGGGTGTAGTTCAATGGTAGAACGGCAGCTTCCCAAGCTGCATACGAGGGTTCGATTCCCTTCACCCGCTCCAAGCACTGCTGCTCGGCAGGGATCGTGACGTTCCGCCCAGGGGACGTTGCTAATGCGGTGGGTGATCCAGGATGTCCCCCACGGCCTCCATGAGATCGCTCAGGGTAAATGGTTTCAACACGAATGGCCGATTGCCGGGGACATGCTCGGCCATCTCCGGGTTACCGGACATGAGGATGATCGGCACACTCGCCGCGTCCGCAGCCGGAATCAGCTCTTTGCCCAGCCCAGCCGGCAACGTGCAATCCAGCAGAATCAGAGCCAGACCACCGCGCCGGAGCCGGTCGAGGGCAGATGCGGCATCCTCAGCGTGGCTCGTGTCATAGCGATCTTCGAGCGCATCGATGACGACCTCCGAAACCAACTGGTCATCCTCCACAACCAAGATATGCGGGCGCGCTGTCATAGCCCCTACCCGATACGAGTGCCTGCCGGGACATGGTAGCCCGCTGGCGGCTCTTCACGTCGAGTTTACGGTCTTGCGACGAGTTGCCGGCGCTTGCGCCAAAACCCGGCGAGATGGCAGTTCGAGTCCTGGACTAAGTTACCCGGTGCGGATCATGGCCGATGGCCGTCTGTTCATTGGCAACCGGCGCTATTCCTCGTGGTCCATGCGAGGCTGGCTGGCCGTGCATTTGGCGGGCCTCGATGTCGTGGAGGTGCAGATCCCGATCCGCCGCCCCGGTCCTACCGAGGCGATCCGCGCTGTCTCGCCGACCGGGCTGGTGCCTTGCCTCGAGCACCGGGGCGCGTTCGTGTGGGAGTCGCTCGCGATATGCGAGGTACCTGCGCCGAAATCGCCCCTGATTTGTGGCCAGGCGAGCGCATCGCACGGGCCCATGCGAGGGCGGTCGCTGCCGAGATGCATTCCGGCTTCCGAGACCTGCGCCAAACCATGTGGATGAATCTGGGGCGCGACTTCGCGGGATTGGGCTGCTCGCCTTCAGCCCTGGCGGATGTCGCGCGAATCGAGGCGCTCTGGGCGGGGTGCCGCGAGCGGTTCGGCGCCGGCGGGCCATATCTGTTCGGTTCGCCGTTCACCGCCGCCGATGTTATGTATGCCCCGGTCGTCGCCCGGTTCTTGACCTGGCGACCAGAGTTGGCCTCCGCGACCGAGACCTATTGCCAGGCGGTGCGCGCTCACCCGCTCGTTGTCGCTTGGTATCAGGCGGCTGCGAAAGAGCCGGACAACTGGTTAATCGCCGATTACGAGAACCCGCAATGATTGCACCCACTGCTGGCACTGACCGTCCGAGCACCTCCGAAGCTCCGTTCATGAAACGCGACACCGCTCAAGAGCGGCCAGGCGCTTCGGGAACATCGACCAATCGGCACGAACTCCTTACGGAAATCGGCGGGCCTAAGGGGCCGGAGCCGACCCGCTACGGTGACTGGGAACGCGGCGGCCGCTGTATTGACTTCTGACCGGCGTCCCGGCGCCGGACCGCCGCGGTGACGGTATTCTCCAGCAGACAAGCAACGGTCATCGGGCCGACGCCGCCAGGCACCGGAGTGATCGCGCCGGCGGTCGCGAGACACTCGCCGAACGCGACATCGCCCACGAGCCGGCCTTCGGGCAGCCGGTTCATGCCGACATCGATGACAGTCGCACCGGGCGCGATCCAGTTGCCGCGCACGAGTTCCGGCCGGCCGACCGCCGCCACCAGGATGTCGGCGCGCCGGCATTCGCCCGGCAAGTCGTTTGTGCCGCGATGCGCGACCGTAACCGTGGCATTGGCCGCGAGCAGCAGCGCGGCCATCGGTCGCCCCACGATTGCCGAGCGGCCGAGCACCACAGCGCGCGCGCCCGCCGGCCGAACCCCGGCCGAGGCCAGCAGCTTCATGACCCCGAGCGGCGTGCAGGGCACGAGCGCGGGCAGCCCGTCGGCGAGCCGGCCCACATTTAGGGGATGGAAGCCGTCCACATCCTTGGCCGGGTCCACCGCCTCGATCACCGCGCGCGGGTCGATTTGCGGCGGCAGCGGAAGTTGGACCAGGATCGCATCGAGCTCCGGATCGGCGTTGAGCCGGCCGATGTGGGCGAGCAGCGCCGCCTCGGGACAGTCCGTTGGCAGGCGAATGGTTTGCGCGGCAATTCCCGCCGCAGCGGCGGCGCGTTCCTTGTTGCGGATATATACCGTGCTAGCGGGATTGTCTCCCACCAGCACGACCGCGAGCCCCGGGCGGAACCCCAGGGCCGCAACGCGTTCGGCCACCTCGGCCCGTACGGCGGCGGCGAGCGCCTTGCCGTCGATGATCCGTGCCGCCACCGCCCTGCTCGCGCGCCCGGCAGATTGGTTCAAAAGCCGATGTTGCGAACGACGCTTAGCTCAATTTCTCCCAGCAGCATTCGCAGCGCCTGCAGCAGCAGAATGAGGATGATCGGGCTGATGTCGATGCCGCCGAGATTGGGCAGCAGATTGCGGATTGGCCGCAGCGCCGGGTCGCTGGCGCGGTAGAGGAAATCGCCGATGGTCCAGACCAAGCGGTTCCTGGTGTCCACGACACCGAAGGACGCAAGCATGCTGAACACCGCGGCGATGATGACAAGCCATATATAAAGATCGATAGCCCGGTCGATCAGCCAGAAGAAGGCCAGCATGGGGTGGGGGGCTCTCCAAGGGTCGGCGGAAGCTAATGGCGAGGGGCGCGCTCGGCAACACGAATGGTCGGGACTCGCTTGACTCCACCTGACCAGGTGAGCATGTACCGCGCCTCGCGGGCGTGCCCCGCGGCGCGGGACGGGGCTGTAGCTCAGCTGGGAGAGCGCCTCGTTCGCAATGAGGAGGTCAGGGGTTCGATCCCCCTCAGCTCCACCAGTCCCGCCGGATCAAGTCCCCCCAGGTGCGCATGCGACGAGCCCACGTCTTAGGCGCCTCCGGCCGCTCTGGGACGGCGCTCTGCCGCTCCCTGCTCGCCGATGGCATCGCCGTGGTCCCGCTGGTTCGCGACCCCGCCCGCTGGGCGACGACCGGGCTGGCGGGCGAACCCAGGCGCGCCGAGCTGGCCGATCCGGGGCTGTTGCGGGCGGCGCTCGCTGACGCCGAGCTGGTGATTTCCTGCGCCCATGCCCGGTATGCGGACAATATCCTTGCTAAAAGCCCCCCTCAGGCGAGGTTTTGTTTTCTTGGCAGCACCCGCAAGTTCACACGCTGGCCGGATGCGCACGCCAACGGGGTGATCGCCGGCGAGCAGGCGTTCCTCGGCTCCAGCAGGCCGGGAGTCATGCTGCACCCGACCATGATCTATGGCGCAGAGGGCGAGGACAATGTCCACCGCCTCGCGGCCCTGATCGGCCGGCTGCCAGCGGTTCCGCTGCCCGGTGGCGGGCGGGCGCTGGTGCAGCCGATCCATCAGGACGACGTCACGCGCGCGATCCGCGCGGCCATCGAACGACCTTGGCCCACGCCGCAGGCGCTGGTGATCGCGGGCCCGACCCCCCTGCCCTACGCCGCGTTTGTACGCGCCGTGGCCGCCGCCGCCCGCATACCCCTCCCGCGCATCCTGCCCGCCCCCGCCGGCCCGCTGATCGCCGCCGCCTGGCTCGCCGCGCGCCTCACCCGCCTGCCCCGCGTCGGCCCCGAGGAGGTCCGCCGGCTGCTCGAGGACAAGGCTTTCGACGTCCGGCCGATGCGCACGCTGCTCGGCTTCGACCCCATGCCGCTTGCCGAGGGCCTTGCGCGCACCTTCGCACCCCCCCACAACGAAGCCCGTCCCCAGGAGCCGGTCCATGCCGATCATCAACCGCATCGCTGAGTTCCACGACGACATGACCGCCTGGCGGCGCGACCTACATGCCCATCCCGAACTCTCGCTCGAGGAGGTGCGCACCAGCGCCGTCGTGCAGGCCAAGCTGCGCCAGTTCGGCGTCGATGAGATCATCACCGGCCTCGCCAAGACCGGCGTGGTCGGCGTAATCCGCGGCAACGGGCCGGCAAGCCGCGCGGGCGGGCGGGCGATCGGGCTGCGCGCGGACATGGACGCCCTGCCGATCGAGGAGCAGACCGGCCTGCCCTACGCCTCGCGCACCCAAGGCGTGATGCACGCCTGCGGCCATGACGGGCACACCACGATGCTGCTAGGTGCGGCACGCTACCTGGCCGAGACCCGCAACTTCGACGGCACCGTTTACGTGATCTTTCAGCCTGCCGAGGAGAATCTCGGCGGCGGTGAGATCATGGTGCGAGACGGGCTGTTCGAGCGTTGCCCGATGGAGCGGGTGTTCGGGCTGCACAACTGGCCCTCGTTTCCGGCTGGCACATTCCTCTGGCGCGATGGGCCGATCATGGCGGCGGTGGCCAATATCGAGATTACCCTCACCGGCAAGGGCGCCCATGCCGCGCATCCCGATCGGGGCATCGATCCGATCGTGGTGGCGAGCCAGATCGTCACCGCCTTGCAGTCGATCGTGTCGCGCAGCATCGAGCCCACCGAGGGCGGCGTGGTGACGATCGGCCATATCAACGGCGGTCACACCTATAATGTAATCCCGCAGACCGTGCGCATGTTGGGCACCGCGCGGTGGTTCAAGCCCGAGATCGGCGACCAGCTCGAAGCCGGCGTGCGGCGGCTGGCAACCGGGATCGCGGCGAGTTTCGGCGCCGTGGCCGAGGTAGTGTTCGACCGCGCCTACCCTGCCACCGTCAACGACCCGGAGGCCACGCGGCTCACCGTGGCTGCGGCGCGCTCGGTTGCCGGCGAGGCGCGCGTGCGGGCGATGACCAACCCGACCATGGGCGGCGAGGACTTCGCCTTCATGCTGCAAGCCAAGCAGGGCAGCTACATCATGCTGGGCGCCGGGCGCGATGCCGACGACCCGCTGCCGCACCATCCGAGCTACGATTTCAATGATGCAATCCTGCCGAACGGCGCCTCATATTGGGCCACGCTCGTCGAGCAATTGCTGCCGCGCGAGGGCTGAGGCTCCGCTCACTCCGGCCTCTTCCAGAGGGAGAGGGGAGGCAGAGCGGCGTGTGGATGACAAATTTGTAACGCAGGGGGAGCCGCCCTCCATGGCGCCGTAACCC
Source organism: uncultured Pseudomonadota bacterium (assembly GCA_963849305.1). Classification (GTDB taxonomy): domain Bacteria; phylum Pseudomonadota; class Alphaproteobacteria; order Acetobacterales; family Acetobacteraceae; genus CAWKGV01. The sequence goes on along the minus strand of CAWKGV010000016.1, from coordinate 55,419 downwards.
TTTATAGGGAACATTGAGGGAACTCCGGCTGGCGCGCGACCGAGCCGCCTCCTCGGCGGACGCCCCCTGGGTCTGCAACTCGTGGCCCGGTCGCAACAGCCATCCCGTATTTGGGGTGCTCGCCCGACCGGACCGGCTATATATTGTTTGACGGCGGAGCCGACCGCGAACGAAATGGAGCCCGCAAGGTGAATCCAGGAGAAGTGGACGTGCTCGATGCAGTGCAGATGCGTGGCCGGCACCAGGTCCATGTGGACCGTGCGCGCGACGCGCTGCTGACCGATTTCGGCCGAGCCACGCTCTCGGACCGCTATCTGATGCCCGATGAGGAGTTCCAGGACTTGTTCGCCCGCGTCGCCTCCTATTACGGCGACGATCCGGCCCACGCCCAGCGCATCTACGACTACATCAGCCGGATGTGGTTCATGCCGGCGACCCCGGTACTGTCGAACGGCGGCACCGAGCGCGGGCTGCCGATCTCCTGCTTCCTGAACGAAGCCTCCGACAGCCTGGAGGGCATCGTCGGTCTCTGGAACGAGAATGTCTGGCTCGCCTCCAAGGGCGGCGGAATCGGCAGCTATTGGGGCAATCTCCGCTCGATCGGCGAGCGGGTCGGTGTGGTCGGCAAGACCTCCGGGGTGATCCCGTTCATCCGGGTGATGGACAGCCTCACGCTGGCGATCTCGCAGGGCTCGCTCCGGCGCGGTTCGGCCGCGGTCTATCTGCCGGTGACGCATCCCGAGATCGAGGAATTCGTGGAGATGCGCCGCCCCACCGGTGGCGATCCGAACCGCAAGGCGCTTAACCTGCACCACGGCATTCTGGTCCCCGACGCCTTCATGCGCGCCGTGGAGGCCGACGAGGCGTGGCCGCTCACCTCGCCCAAGGATGGCTCGGTGGTGCGCACCGTCTCGGCGCGCGCCTTATGGGTCCGCATCCTGACGGCGCGGATCGAGACCGGCGAGCCCTATCTGGTGTTCTCCGATCACGTGAACCGGGCGCGCCCCGAGCACCACAAGCTCGCGGGGTTGGAGGTGAAGACCTCCAATCTGTGCAGCGAGATCACCTTGCCCACCGGTCGTGACCAGCACGGCATGGAGCGGACGGCGGTCTGCTGCCTGGCCTCGGTGAACCTGGAATCCTGGTTCGAGTGGCAGCGGCATCCGACCTTCATCGAGGACGTGATGCGTTTCCTCGACAACGTGTTGCAGGATTTCATCAACCGGGCGCCGCCGGGGATGGAGCGGGCGCGCTATGCCGCACAACGCGAGCGGTCGGTCGGGCTCGGCGTGATGGGGTTCCACTCCTTCCTGCAATCGCAGAACGTACCGTTCGAAAGCGTCGTGGCGAAGGTCTGGAACAAGCGGATCTTCCGCCACCTCCGCGAGCAGGCCGACACCGCCTCGCGGCTTTTGGCCGAGGAGCGCGGGGCGTGCCCGGATGCCAAGGAATACGGCATCATGGAGCGATTCTCCCACAAGCTCTCGATCGCGCCGACGGCATCCATTTCGATCGTGGCGGGCAACGCCAGTCCGGGGATCGAGCCGATCGCGGCCAATGTGTTCCTGCAAAAGACGCTGTCGGGCAGCTTCACGGTGCGCAACCGGCATTTGCAGAAGCTGCTTGCCGTGAAGGGGATGGATACCGAGGAGGTGTGGTCCTCGATCACCTTGACCAAGGGGAGTGTGCAGCACCTCGATTTCCTGTCCGAGCAGGAGAAGCTGGTGTTCAAGACGGCCTTCGAGCTGGACCAGCGTTGGGTGATCGAACACGCGGCCGACCGCGCGCCGTTGATCTGCCAGAGCCAGTCGGTCAACCTCTTCCTGCCGGCGAACGTGCATAAGCGGGATTTGCACCAGATCCATTTCCTGGCGTGGAAGCGGGGGGTGAAGTCGCTGTACTACTGCCGGAGTCTGTCGATCCAGCGGGCGGACGCGGTGAGCGAGAAAGCGGTGGCGCCGGTGGCGTTTGTGGGGATGGCCGCTGCCGCGAGTGAAGGGACAGACGTGCCTCTTGTGGTGCAGACGGGGCGGGCAGCGATGAATTACGAGGAATGTTTGGCGTGCCAATAGATCGATGCCCTATATCTAACGGTCTGCTTTCATGTTGGGTTCACGGTTGTCCGCCTGATGCGCAACTGGGACGTCATGCTCGTGCTTGTCGCCCATTAGCCAGGGCACGCGCAGGAAACCTGACCTGTTAAGTGGTTCTTAGGTCGTTCATTCCAGTGTCACTATCCACCTGCAACACCTTCTGATTTTCAACCATTAATTTTTTCTTTTGGATTCTTCTTTTTTTCAGGGCATACGCAGTAAACCTGACTCTGTTAAGTTGGTTCTTAGGTGGTTCATTCCAGTGTCACTATCCGCCTGCAACACCAGTGGACACCCCTTTGACCTGCCTCCCTGCCCACGGGCGCATTGATTGCACACTCTGCCATCGCGCGAAAAATATTAAATCATTTTAATCATTTATAATTTAAATATAATCACTCTTTAAAAAAAACCACCAATATAAACCACCAAGAATCACCCTCTCTACAATCGTAACAAACTCCGCTACCCTAACGACCTCACAAATAAGAAATACACCCTAATCAAACCCCTTATCCCTCCCTCCAAGCGGAGCGGTCGGCGTCGCTATGTCGACGTGCGCGAAGTCGTCATCTGTCTCATGCACGTTTTGAGCACCGAATGCCAATGGCGCTTCGTGCCCAAGGACCTATCGCTCAAAAGTACGCTGTTCTGCTACTTCGGCCGGTAGACTTATCAGAGTCTTCTCGATCGCATCCACCATGCGTTGTATGTCCACTGCCGGGGTAAGCTGGAACGCGACGCAAGCCCGATCGCCTTCATTATCGATAGCCAGAGCTTGAAGAGCGCCGAAAAAGGGGCCGCCAGTCGACCCGCAGGGCTTCGATCGGGCACGAGATCAGAGCCAATAGCGGCACTGCCTGGTTGGTAACGGAAGCTGATGCACGGATCGTCATCCCGGCTTCTCCAAGGGGCCGACCCAGGCGGGGGCCGCTGCTCGCGACCCTGTTCGGTCTCTACCCGTCTTGCGCAAGCTGTTCCAGATGCGGCTTCACGATGCGATCTGCGTGCAGGCGGTGGCCACGTTCCTGACGCAGGTCGGGATTGAGATCGTCAAGCGCTCAGATGCCGCCAATGGTTTCATCGTCCAGCCGCGTCGCTGGGTCCTTGACGCACATTAATGGCTTGTTCCGTCCCGCCCCGCCAGATGTTCTGGCACACGCCGCGCTGGCTTTCTTTCTACTCTCTTCTATCTTATTTATTGCTATATTACTTTGTTATCATCGTCGGCGGGTTGATTGCGGACCCGAGTGGTCGGTTTCACTTCGGCTCACTTGTGCGCTGTACGTCGAGCGGTTCGACCGAAAGGAACGGATCTGGAAGGGATCGGGCGGCGGCATGCTTGACAAATTCGTTGCCACCGACTTTGGCCGCGAAGTAGCCAACCAATGCGCGTTGCGCTTCCTGTCCGGCCTACCAGAGACCACCAGGCTCATCGTGATGTTCGGCCTTGGCGCAAAGGGTGGTTATGTGCAGGCAGCGCGCCGGCTGATAGAGACGGCCCGGCGCGGCTCATGGCGCTGGGTCAATAAGGTCGCCTATACGGACGGAAGGGTAACAGTGGTTCATGTGGAACACTTCGCCTCCCAAGGCGCCCTGATTCCAAACTGGCTTGGGGAGAGATGTATATAATCATTCATAATTAATATTTATAACAAATAATATCATAACAAATATTTATTATATATAAATTAAAAAAAATTAATAATTAATAATATAATATAATATAATATACATATTAATATAATATTATCATAAAAACATAATAAAAATTAAAATATTATAATATTCATATAAAATATCATATATTAATCATTATTCTCAAAAACATCAATCATATCACAACATAATATTAATAATAATATAAATTTCATCAATAAAAAAAATATTCAATCTATTCATAAATAAATATTCCATACACCATACAACACAAAACACCACAATATACAAACAATTATAATCAACAACACAATACAAATTTTTTTTCTTATAAAAACTATATTAATAATCATCAATTATATTATAATTTAATTAAGGTTCATGTGGAACACTTCGCCTCCCAAGGCGCCCTGATTCCAAACTGGCTTGGGGAGAACGTGCATGAGCGCTCGAAACTCGGCCTTCTGGCGCGTGCTGCCGTAGCGGGCGCGTTAGCGGGCTAATACTAGCGACCCGTTGCATAGACCGTTCGACCCCTCCCCCAACCCTCTCCCGCAAGGGCGGGGGCTTTTAGGTTTAGGGCGAACTCTCGTCCGGTATGCGTCCGGGGGTCGCTTGCCTTGCACCAGCACGGGGACCAGCTCACCCCAATCCTGGACGGGCCACCCACGCGCCCTCCGGCGGCGCCCGGAACTGGACATTTATCGTGGTGCGTGACCCCGATCAGCTCCGGGCCGCCCGATAGTTGCCAACGATATCCTCCATCGGCACGTCCAACGCGCGAGCAAGCTTGAGCATCGCCTCCGCACTCCCTGGCTTCTGACCGGTTTCGATCTCGGCGAGGTAGCTCGGGCCGACATCGGCCCTCGTCGCCAATTCGCGTTGCGACCAGCCTCGCTTCTCCCGCCAAACCTTCACCGGGCTGTCGCCGTTCAGCAAACGCCGAACTTCCTCCCCAGTCAGATAGTTCCGGCGGGCGGCGTCCTTGCCCACCTTTGCTTCATGCGCGCGTCGCGCGGCCACGGCCGCAAGGTCTTCGGCATCCTCGATCTGCTCGATCAAAACGTCCCAGTCCGCCCGCCTCAGCGTGACCGTCTCGTCCGTCTCCCTGAGCGGCTTCGGCACGACCAGAAGTCATCGATAAACCTCCTTCCGATGGCCAACGCGATCCACGATCACATCGCCATCCTCGAGGGCGAACACCGCTCGCCAGTTACCCTGGCGCACGCGGAATAGGCCCGCCTCCCCTCGTATAGCCACGACGCCAGCGTGCCGCACATGCGGCGCGTTCGCGATCCGCTCCAGCCGGCCGAGCAGGCGCTCCGCCTCCGCCCGAGGCATTCCGGCCAATTGTTTGGCAACTCCCGGCGGGACAATGAGCGCCATCGCGATGGGCACACTCGCTAATAGCGAGCGCCGTGTCAAACAAAATACCGTTGGCGACGCCCTGAGCAGGGGCTGCGCCTCGCTCTCGCCAGTTCCAGTCCCTTCGCAACCATCCCGTTCCGCGCTGTTATGGAGAGCCCACCCCGGAGGCGGCGCCATGCCTGATATCGGACTGTTCGAAGCGATCCACACCGCGCGCTCCCTGCGCCGCCTCAAGCCTGATCCGATACCAGAGGAACTACTCACCCAAATCCTGGATGCCGCGATCCGCGCATCCTCCGGCGGCAACGCGCAGAACTGGGCCTTCATCGTCGTGCGCGAGGTCGAGCAGCGGCGCAAGCTCGGCGCGATCTACCGCAAGGGATCCGACATCGCCGCCGCGATCTATGCCGCGCGCGGTCGGCCGGCGCATCTGACCGAAGCGCAGTTCCAGCGCCTCATGACCTCCGGCGCGCATCTCTGGGAGCACATGGGCGAGGCGCCGGTGATTCTCATCCCCTGCCTGCGCCAGCCCACGCTGCCGCCCAAGCAATCGCTCCCGCCCGACATCCAGGCCCGCTATCAGGACGAGATCGCCTACATGGACCGCATTCGCGGCGCGAGCATCTACCCAGCGGTCCAGAACATCATCCTCGCCTGCCGCGCGCTCGGGCTCGGCACCGTGATCACCACCAACCACATCCGTTGCGAGGACGAGGTGCGCACCGTGCTTGGCCTGCCGGACGACGTGACCACCTACGCGCTGATGCCCATCGGCTACCCGCTCGACAAGTTCGGCCCGCTGACGACCCGGCGTCCGCTCGCGGAGGTGGCCCACGCCGACCGCTGGGGGACGGCATGGCCCGATTAGAGAGCGACCCCACTTTCGGACTGTGTGCCGCGCGAGCCCTCACCACGCCCTCTCCCGGAGGGAGAGGGAGCAGAAATAACGCGCCGGAACAGCTCCACCTGCCCCGCCGTGGTTTCATCCCAGCCGAACCGCTCGGCATAGGCGCGAGTCGCCGCCCGCTCCGGAGCGGCGGCGAGCAGCGCGTCCACCGCGGCCGCGATCGCCTCGGCGCTACGTTCGGTCAGCACACCCGCCTCGCGGCTCCGCACCACTTCGGGGTTGCCCCAGATATCGGTCGCAACCACCGGCGTGCCGCAGGCCATCGCCTCCAGCAGCACATTGGCCCAACCCTCGCGGCTGGAGGCCAGCACGAGCACGTCCGCCGCGCCGTACAGACCCGGCAGCTCGCCATGCGACCGGGCGCCGAGCAATCGCACGCGCCCGCCGAGCCCCATCGCGACCACCAGCCCCTCCAGGCGGGTCCGCTCCGCCCCCTCGCCAACCACGACTAGCTCGCACCCCGGCAAGCGCGCCATCGCCTCGATCACCAGATGATGGCCTTTGCGCTCGACCAGGTGACCGACCGAGATCACGGTCGGCCGCGTCAGGCCGAGCGATGCCCGCAGCGCGCCCCGGTCGGCCGGCGGTCGAAACAGTGTCGTGTCCACGCCGTTGCGCAGCACCGTCACCTTCTCGGCGGGCGCTCCAAGCCCGACCAGCGCCTCCTTCAGCGCCGCACTCACCGCGATCATCGCCGCTGCCCCGCCGATCGCCTCGCCGATGAGCCGGCGGGGAATGGCGTAGCGCGGGATCAGGTTCACGTCGGTCCCGCGCGCGGTCACCACCACGGGTAGGCCAAGCCGGCGCCCGAGCCACACCGCGGCCACACCGTCGGGATAGACGTAGTGCGCGTCGATCGCGTCCACCGCGAGCCCACCGGCGAGCAGCCGTCGCAGGAAGGGGAGCGCCGCGCGGTACAGCAGAAAGGGGGCGGCCGACATGCCGAATTTCGGGATCACCGGATAGCGCGGGTGCCAGACGGTCAGGCCGTGCCGCTCCTCGCGTCGGGGCGCGCGCGCGTTCGCGCTCCACTCCCCGAACCGTGGCGAGGCGAGGGGGAAGTAAGGCACGGGGGCCACGACCGTGCTGGCCGCCTGCCCGCTCGCTAGCAGATGCCGCAAGCGGTTCTCGACGAAGATGCCATGGTTGGGCCGCTCCCGATTCGGGAACAACGTGGAAAAGGTGAGAAGCCGGATCACGCGTCGGCCCGCAGCCGCCGTGCGTGTCTCGCCTCGGCGTTACGACTTGCCCATCTCTCCGAGCAGGTGCTGGGCCTGTGTCTTCTCGTCGAACTCGCCTTGCGCGGCCACGACCGCGTGCAGAACCTTCACCGATTCCTCCCGCTCTCCGAGATCCTTCAGCGCGACCGCGAGGTGGTACGCGATCCGTGGATCGCCCCCGGTGCTGGCTTCGCGCAGCAGCGGCGCGCCCTTGGCGGCCTGGCCGCCGCGCGTGAGGATCCAGCCCAGCGTGTCCGCCGTCTCCGGGGAGGGCGCCAGCAGGTAGGCCCGCTCGGCCAAGGGCTGCGCCTGCGTGTCGCCGCGCAGTTGGTCCACCCATGCGAGATTGTTCAGCGTCACCGCCGAGCGTGGCTGCTTGGCCAGGATCGCGCGCAGCTCAACCTGCGCGTCGTCATACCGCTTCAAGGTGATGTCGAGTTCGCTGAGCAGGGTAGCGACGGAGAGATCGTCGGGGTTCTTCGCGAGCCAGGTGGCAAGCGCCTGACGGGCCTCGTCCGGTTTGCCCGCCCGTTGCAGCGCCGTGGCGATCCGGACCACGAACATGTTCGATGGCGCGGCGGCAGCGGCCGCCTGATAAGCCTTGACGGCTTCATCGGGCTTGTTCGCCGCCAGATAGACGTCGCCCGCCAGCGCGGCGAGCATCTCGAATCCTTGGTCCTGCTGGCGCAGCGCCTCCGCAGTGCTTAGCGCGGACGCGAGTCCGCCCGCCTTCAGGTCGGTCAGCGCGTAGTCGAGATAGAGCTGATAGTCGCGCGGCCTGATCCGAATTCCGGCCTTGATGACATTGCGCGCGGCCTCATAGTCGCCGGCTTGCACCATCAGCTCCGCGAGCTGTTGGCGCACCTGCGTGGCGCGCGGATCGATCTCCAGGAGCCTGTTCAGCGTCGCGCGCGCCTCATTCGCTTGCTTGAGCACGATTTGCGCGGCGGCCTCGCCCGCCAGCAGCGCCGGAAGCGAGCCGGTGGCCGGGATGGACCCCGGCTCGACTTCCTCAACGGCCTGCCGAGTGAGATCGAGCGCCTTCTGCGGACTGCCAGTCCGGATGAACGCGTCGGCGAGGCGGACCGTCAGCGCCAGGTTGGTCGGGGCCGCATCATGGGCGCGCTCCAATAACGCCATCGCGTCGCCCGCCCGGCCGTCGTGGAGCATCGCAGCGGTCAGCATGGACAAAGCGGGCTCGGCGGTGGGGCTCTTCTTCAGGATGCCCGAGAGCACCTTATCCGCGTCGGCCTGCTGCCCCTGCATCGCCATCACGCGGGCGAGGTTCGCCTTGGCGGGGGTGAAGTCGGGGTTCTCGCGGATGTCGCTCTCGAACGTGGCGCGCGCGCCTTTTACGTCCAGTTTCGCGAGCTGGACCGCCCCGGCCAGGTTTTGCGTCACCGCCGTGCCGCCGGCAGCCGCCCGCACCTCGGCGAGCGCGCGGTCCGCCTTGCTTAGATCGCCGGTATTGATGGCCGCGAATACCAGCGCCTCGCCCACGGCGGGCTGCTTCGGTGCGAGCGCGAGCGTGCGTTCGAGGTCGGCCATCGCCTCATTGGGGTGCCCGCTGCGAATCAGGGACGCAGCCAGCTCGGTCCTCACCGCTATGTCAGTCGGTGCCATAGCCTCGGCTCGTTTCAGGCTCTCCGCGGCCTGCGCCGGCTGGCCGGTGGCCGCATAGGCGCGGCCGAGCATGACGTGGGTCGCGACATCGGCCTTGCCGGCCGCGATCGCCTGGGTCAGCGGCACAATCGCGAGGTCCGGTCGGCCTTTCTCGAGATCTATCTGGGCGAGCAGCTTGTACCCGGTGGGGTCGTCGGGGTCGCGGGCGATATGCTTGGCAATCGCATCCTCGGCTTGCGCCAGCTCGCCCAGCCGCTCCTTGACCGCCGCCAGCAGGAGATAGCCGCGCGGGAAGCGCGGGAGGATGGCGGACAGCTTCTCGAGCACCAGATCGGCCGTCTTGTCGTCGTGTGCCTCGTGCAGCGACACCGCGCGGAGGAACAGCGCTTGCACGTTGCCCGGCATGAGCTTCAGCACCGCATCGATATCAGGCTTGGCGGCGGCACCCTTGCCGGTGGCGATCAGCGTCTCCGCTCGGTCGAGGCGGGCTTCCAGCGCGGTCGGGTTGTCCGCGATGACCATCCCGAGCAGCGCGAGCGATCCCGCCACCTCGCCCCTGGCCCGCATCACGCGGGCCTTGAGCACCAGGGCCTCGACCGACTTCGGCTGCATAGCGAGCGCATGATCGGCCATACCGGCGGCGGCCGCCGTGTCGCCGCGCGCGAGCGCGAGCGTGGCATCGGCCACCCAGGCGCGCACCATCGATGGATCGGACTGCTTGGCTTCGGCGAAGGAGGCTTGCGCCGCATCGAACTGGCCGATGCGCGCCTGCGCCTCTCCACGCAGCAGCAGGATCTCGGCGTCCAGCTTGTGGTCCTCGCCCTTGACCTGGAACCGCGCCAGCACGTCGTCGGCGCGGTTCTGCGCGAGCAGCGCCTCGCCAAGCAGCGGCAGTACCAGATGCGGGTCATAGCCACGCTCTTGGGCGGCGGCCGCGTCGCGCTCGGCGCCGGCGGCGTCGCCCAGAATGAGTTCCACCCGTGCCAGGGAGAATCGGTTGTCGGCGTTCTGCGGGTCGGCGCGCACGGCGTTACGGAGTTCGATCTCGGCGGTCTTTAGGTCGCCCGCCTGGACCGCCTCTCGGGCGGCGGCGATATAGTCCCGCGCCTGCGCGGCGAGCGGGCAGAGGCCGATTCCGGCGACCAGCAGAGCCGCGCGGCACCGACGGATATGCGGCATGGTCAAGTTCGGAGCCCTTGGTCTGAGTTCGGTTCAAGGATCGGCGGCGGCCATATCCAACGCAAGATCCGCAGCATGGACTCTTCGTTGGCTGCCCTCGTCAAGCCTCGTAAAGCCCTGCCATGACGCGGGAGGGCGGCCGGCCTAGCGCGCGCCCTCGCGGAACAGGATCACGCGCACGGTTGCGACCAGGATCAGAAGGTCTAGAACCAGACTTCGATTCTTTACGTAGAACAGGTCATAGACCAGCTTCTCGCGCGCGTCCTCGACCGAGGCGCCATAGGGATAGTTCACCTGCGCCCAGCCCGTGATGCCCGGCTTGACGAAGCTGCGCTGATGATAGAACGGGATGACCTCGGCAAGCTGCTCGACGAAGTGAGGCCGCTCGGGCCGCGGCCCGACCAGGCTCATGTCGCCGCGCAGCACATTGAGCAATTGCGGCAGCTCGTCGATGCGCGTCGAACGGATGAACGCTCCGACGCGGGTCACGCGGGCGTCGCGCTGGGCCGCCCAGCGCGGGTGGCCGCCGGCCTCCGCGTTAACCCGCATGCTGCGGAACTTCAGTAGCGTGAACGGCCGGCCGTGCAAGCCAACCCGCTCCTGGCGATAGAGCACCGGCCCGGAGCTGCCGAGCCTGATCGCCAGCATCGCGACCAGCGCCAGCGGCAGCGTGAGCATCAGGAGGACCAGGCTGATCATGATGTCGATCAGGCGCTTGGCCGCGTGCCGCACCGGGCCGCACGCGAAACCGTCGGCGGCGATGAACCAGCCGCTGTCGATTCGCTCCAGGCTGATCCGGCCGAGATGCTGTTCGCAGAATCCCAGCTCATCGAACACCCGCACGCCGCGCAGCTTGCACTCGACCAGCCTCGCCTCGGCCATCGGACACAGGTGAGGGTCGGCGATGACGACGCCCCAGATGCGGCCGCGGCGCAATTCATCCGCCGATAGTTGGGCAACATCGGTGCCGCCGTCGAGCGTGCCCGTCTGGAACAGGGCCCCGCGTCGCGATCGCAGCGCCTGACGCAACCGGACAGCCGGCTCGCCCGAGCCGAGGACCAGGATGCGCCGGGCCAGGAGACGCTGGTGCAAAGCGAGGCTGAGCGCCCATCGGGTGAGCAGCACGCACAGCGCCCAGGTCAGCAGGGCCTTCGCGAGCCAGGCGGCATAGCCGCGATCGAGGCCGCCGCTGAACTCGCCGCCGATCGCCAACGCCGCCGGAAACGCCAGGACCGCGACGATCGCCGCATTCAACGCCACTCGGCGCGGATCGAAGCAGATGTCGGGCCGGTAGAGCCCGATCGCCACCGCCACCGCGCCGATGGTGACGGCGAGCAGCGCGGCGCGATTGGCGAGATGCAGATCGAGCGCGGTCCAGGAGACGCCGAGCAGGTCCAGCGCGGCAGGCGCGACCAGCATCGCGTAGATAACGACAAACGCGAGCACCAACTCCCCCAGCCAGAGCGCGGCCATTTCTGGCGGAACATGGCGGCCGACCATTCTGGTCATTTCTGCGCTCCTCCGGCAGGACCAAGCCGGGACATGCCTCATCCCATCGCCGCAATGGCCCCGCCCGCATCACCATTAATGCAATTTCAGAACAAATGGCTAGACGCAAATTTCAACAACGGGTTCGAAACGTCAAGGCTTCTTTAAGCTTGATTTGCGTTTGGTGATCGATCATTGATTCCTTGCCGCGCTTCAGAGTCTAGCTCCGGACAGCCGGATTGCTCGGCGGCAACACAAGGAAGGCATTGTTATGCCGGCGTTAGGGGCCCGCCTGCCTCTCGGCGTCGTTACTTGCACGAGGCGTGTAGCTCAGCGGCAGAGCGCTGCCCTTACACGGCAGAGGCGGAGGTTCGATCCCTTCCGCGCCTACCAGTGGCGAATCGGTCACGGTTGCCGATTAATCAAGAACTTTGTCACGAGGTCACACATGGTGCGGCCAGTCGCATTGTCTATTGCCCTGGCGCTCGCCTGTGGGCTCTTGGCCGCCTGCTCGACGGCCCCACCTGCCGTTGGGCCTGGCGTAGCGAGCGAGCGGTCTGCCAATGCTCGCGTGGGTGATGACTATGTCATTGGCTCGGGTGACCAATTGTCGGTCTTCGTCTATCATGCGCCCGAACTGAGCGATGCCGACGTTCCGGTGCGTCCCGACGGGCGCATCTCGGTGCCGCTGATCCAGGATATCCAGGCATCTGGCAAGACGCCCGCCGCGCTCGCGCGAGAGATCGGGCGGCGGCTCAAGCAATATGTGCAAGACCCTAATGTCACCGTGATCGTCCGCAATTTCGTAGGCCCGCTCGATCGGCAGATCAAGGTGATCGGAGAAGCGACCGATCCTGCGGCGATCCCGTACCGGGATCACATGACGGTGCTGGACGTGATGATTGTCACCAAGGGACTGACCAAGTTCGCCGCAGGCAACCGCGCGATGATCGTGCGGCGCGACGCGCGGGGCCAGGAGAGGACCATCCATGTCCGGCTCGACGACTTGCTCAAGGACGGCGACATCAGCCAGAACGTCGCCATGCGCCCCGGGGATACGCTGATCATCCCGCAAACCTGGTTCTGAGGGGCGGCGACCTATGAACCCGATCAAGCCCCTTCTGTGGCAGTACCTGAACGCGGCATGGCGGCGACGCTGGATCGCGGTCATCGCGGCATGGCTGGTTTGCCTGGCCGGCTGGGCCGGCGTGCGCATGGTGCCGAACTCATTTCAATCTACCGCCCGGCTCTATGTCGATGCCGATGCCATCCTGACGCCGCTGCTGCGGGGCATCGCCGTCGATGTCAGCCCCTCCGCGCAACTCGATATGTTGCAGCGCACCTTGCTTAGCCGTCCCAATCTCGACACGCTCATTTCCAAGACAGATCTTGGCCTCGCGGTGCAGACCCCCGATGATCGTGAGCGGCTGATCCGGGCGCTTTCCACTCGGATCGTGATCACCCCGCAAGCCACGAACCTGTTCACTATACAGTACAGCAACAGCAATCCCACGCTCGCGCGGGACGTGGTGCAGACGCTCCTATCGATCTTCATCGAAAGCGCCACGGGCAGCGATCGGGCCGGGATGCAGAACGCGCGTCGCTTTCTTGAAAACCAAATGGCCTCGTACGAGCAGCAACTCAAGGCGATGGAGGCGCGCCGCGCCGCCTTCCACGCCCGATACGCCGATATCCTCCCGGCCGACGGCGCGCCGGCCTCGGCCAACATCGATGCCGCGCGCGCTCAGGTGGAGCATCTCGAAGGCACGCTGCAAGATGCGACCGCCAGGGCGGGGGCATTGACCAAGCAACTCGCCCGGACGCCGTCCCGTTTGGCCGAGGCCGGCGGGCGTGGTGGGCCGAGCAGGCTCGCCGACGCCCAAGCCCAACTGCGCCAGATGCGGACGATTTATACCGAGAAATATCCCGGCGTGATCGAGCTGAGGCGGTTAATTGTCCAGCTCAGGGCCTCGCCCGATCATGGCCGCGGTCCGACGGCCGGCACCGGGGGGTCCGAGGGGCCGGCTTCCAACCCGGTGCATGACGAGCTTGCGCTCAAGCTCATCGACGAGCAGGCGAATATCGCCTCACTGCGCCGCCAACTTGCCGCCGCCAAGGCGTACTTGGCGAAGATCGAGCAGGTGCAACGCGAGCAGCCGAACCTGATCGCCCAGTACGAGAACATGGATCGCGATTACAGCGTCCTGCACAAGAACTACGACGAGTTGCTCGCGCGCCTGCAGGCGGCCACCATTGGCGAGGCGGCCGACACCCAAGCCGACAAGGTACGGCTCCGCGTGGTCGATCCGCCGGAGATACCCCGCCTCCCGGTCAGCCCGAACCGGCCATTGCTGGTCTCGGGCGTGTTGCTGGCAGGGATCGGTGCCGGCATCGGGGTCGCGATCCTGCTCTCCCAACTCGATAGCGCCTTTAGCGGCATCGATGACCTGCGCGCGCTTGGCTTGCCCGTTCTGGGTGGAATCTCCATGCTCGGGGGCTCCCGCCTCAGCCGACGCCTGCTGAGTGCCGCGCAGTTCTCCGCGGCACTCGGCGCCCTGCTCCTCGTTTATGGCGGCCTGCTGCTCCATCTCATGCGCCCCACCGCCTCGATCTGATCGGTCATGTCCAACACTTCCCACCTCATCGAACGAGCCGCGGCGCATCTCTTGCGGTCCGGCACCGCCCCGGCCGGCCTCGCGGGATCGACGCGATATCTCGAGTGCCCCGAAGATGAAGGAGCCGCGCCGGCAAACGCGCAGGCGCCCAGGCGTGCGACGCCAGAAATCGAGCTGGCGCGCCTTGAGGGTGCCGGCCTGATTGTCGCGGGCCAGGGGCGGAGCCGCGTGGTCGAGGAGCTGCGCATCATCCAGCAGCAGATCATCCGCGCCGCCTTCGCCGCGCTGCCTGATGCGGGGACCGCATTCGCCAACCTGGCCATGATCACTAGCGCCCGCCCGGGCGAAGGCAAGAGCTTCGTCGCGCTGAATCTCGCGGCCAACATCGCGCGGCAAGGCGATCATCGGGTCGTGCTCATCGACACCGATCCCAAGCCGTCCTCACTGGGCGACAAGCTTGGCCTCCGGGAAGCGCCAGGATTGCTCGATTTGGCGGCTGACCCTTCGCTCGATCCCGAGCGGGTCTTGCACGGCACGGCGGTCGAGAACCTGTCGGTGATGACGCTCGGCCGGGCGCGCGAGCGCGGTGCCGAATTGTTCGCCAGCAAGCCCATGGCGCATGTGCTGCACGGGCTCGCTCGCCGCCGTTCCGATCGCCTGCTTGTGCTCGATGCCTCCCCCTGCTTGGCCACCAGCGATCCCGCCGCGCTAGCGCCGGTGGTCGGGCAGATCCTGTTTGTCGTCCAAGCCGAGCGAACCCAGCGCGAGGAGGTCGAGGCAGGGCTCGACATGCTGCAAACCTGCCCGGCCATCTCGTTGCTGCTGAATAAGATGAGGCAGACGAGCCGACATGCCTTTGCCGCTTACGGCCCCTATTACGTCTCATGATGACCGGGCCGGGCGGACCCCTCCCCCCGGCCCCCTCCCGCAAGGGGAGGGGGAATGCAGGCCGCGAGCTACCGTCTCCCCTCCCCTTGCGGGAGGGGTTGGAGGAGAGGTCGAAGCGACCGGTGACCGGCGCAGCCAGGCTGCTGCTCGGCCTGGCCTTGAGTCCGGCGGCAATAACGATCGCGTTGGCCCAACCGGCGCCTGACCAGGTTCCGCTCGGCCTGCCCCCTGCGGCCGGATTATTCACCCCGCTCGCGCAACCTGCTGAGCCCGAGACCCAGCCCGCACCGAATTTCCGCTATCAGCCCGGCATTCCCCCCGGCGCGCCGGGGCCGCCCGCACCCGGCTTCACCGTCACGCCCTCGATCGGCGCGGGGGAGATGTTCAACGACAACATCCTGCAGAGCCAGACGGATCGCCGCTACGACTTTATAACAACCATCGAGCCGAGTGTTCACGTGGAGGGGAACACCCCACGGGTCAACCTGAACCTCACCTACCGCCCGGCCCTTCAGCTTTACGCCCGCAACTCCTCCCAAGACGCGATCGCCCAGCAATTGTTCGGCCTCGGCACCATCACGCTTATCCCCGACGAGCTGTTCGTCAACACGCGTGCCCTGATGGCCGTGGAGCCGACCTATGGCGGGTTTGGCGGCATCGGTCTCGACCAGCCCCTGGCCTACACGCCCACCACCGCACCCGGTGGCCTCGCCCTGGGCAAGCAGAACCGGACGCAGATCTACAGCGTGTCGGTCGCCCCCTATCTCGTCCACCGCTTCGGCACGCTCGGGACCGGGACGGCCGGGGTCAGCGTCACCGAGACGTATCAAAGCAGCCAGGCCGGCCTGGCGCCGATCCCAGGTGCGGCGACCACCGGCAGTTCGCAGTCCCTGACCGGCGAGGCTACGGCGCAATTCAAGTCGGGTAGCGATTTTGGCCGGATTCGTGATCTCGCGCTGCTCGACGCGGTCCAGAGCACCGGCAGCGGCGTGCTCCGCGACGCGCATCATGACCAGGCGGTCAATTGGATCGGGTATGCGCTCACCCGCTGGCTCACGCCGTTCGCCGAGTTCGGCGGCGAGAGCCTGGCCTATAGCAGCACGCCTACCTATCGCGTCGATGACGCGATCTGGGAACTTGGCGCGATCGTGACGCCCGGGCCAGACAGCCAGCTTTCGCTTGGCTACGGCCATCACGAGGGCTTCGACGCGGCCGAGGCGCAAGGTTATTGGCAGGCGACGGCTCGCACCCGCCTGACCCTCAACTATCAAACCACGCTCGCCACCGACCTTCAGCAGATCGAAAACCAGCTCGGCCTCGCCGACGTCGATCAGCTCGGCAACCCCGTTCATGCGACGACCGGTGCGCCGCTGTTCCTCGGCAGCGGCGGCCTGCTAAGCTTGCAAAGCAGCCTCAATCGCAACCGCGCGCTCACCGCCACCGCGACGACCGCACTGGACCGCGACACGCTGGCGCTCACCGTGCAATACCAGCGCCAAACGCCAGTTGCCAGCATCGCCCCGGCAAGCGGCATCACCGAGGAAGGCGAGAGCGTCACGCTCGCATGGCGCCATGAGATCAACGAGCGGACCAACCTGGGTGCCGGCACGTCGTATAGCGCAACCTCGCTCGGTACCGCGCCGCCCGGCAACGAACGATTTCTTGCCGCCAGCGTCGGGCTGAGTTACCTGCTCAGCGAAACAGTCGTGGTCTCGACTCGCTACACTTTCCTAGATCGTCGCTCGACCATCCAGGGTCGAACCTTCAACGAGAACATCGCCCTCCTCGCGCTCGCAAAGAAGTTCTGACCGTGTATGAGTTCGTACTATCGCCTCTCCGGCAGCCCGTTCCTGCTGACGCCGGATAGCCGATTCTTCTTCGAAAGCGCCGGCCACAGCCGCGCGATCGCGCATCTCGTCTATGGGCTCACGCAGCAGGAGGGATTCGTCGTCGTCACCGGCGAGGTGGGGGCGGGTAAGACAATGCTGGTCGAGCAGCTCTGGTCCCAGCTCGATCGAGCAACCTACGTGCTCGGTCGGGTCGTGACGACGCTGGTTTCAGGAGACGATCTGCTGCGGCTCGTTGTGACCAGCTTCGGGCTAGACGATGAGGGCGCCCGCAAGGCGACGCTGTTGCGCCGGTTCGAGCAGATGGTCCGGGCCGAGCGGGACGCGGGCCGCCGCTGCCTGCTGGTGGTCGATGAGGGGCAGAACCTGTCGGTCGCCGCGCTGGAAGAACTGCGGATGCTCTCGAACCTCACCATGGACGGGCGCGCCAGCCTGCAAACCATCCTGCTTGGGCAGCCGCAGTTCCGCGCCATCATGGCGAGCCCAGAATTGGAGCAGCTCCGCCAGCGCGTCCTCGCCTCCTACCATCTCGGCCCGCTTTCGGAACGCGAAACGCGGGCCTATGTCGAGCATCGGCTCAGGACCGTGGGCTGGGTCGGCGACCCGCGTTGGACCGATCAGGCCGCGCTGCGCGTATTCCATCAAACCGGCGGCATCCCGCGCCGGATCAACACGCTCTGCTCGCGCGTGCTGCTCTACGGAGCGCTGGAGGAGGCCCACCACATCACCGCCGAGATGGTGGACGCCACAGCCGGCGAGCTTGCCCAGGATCTGGGATTGGAGCCCCTTCGCCCCGACTTGCCCTCACCCCGCCCTCTTCCAAAAGAAGAGGGTTGGGCGAGGTCCGAGCCGCTTCCCGAGCGCGTGCAGGCGCTGGAGCTGGGCTTGGCCAGCCAACAGCGGATCTTCCGTCGCCTGCTCGATTTCATCGGTGCGCATTCGGAGCCGTCGAGATGAGTGTCCTGGACCATGCGGCCCGCAACGCGATGACCGTGGACGTGGAGGATTATTTTCAGGTCCAGGCGTTCGCCCATTGCATTCCTCGTGCCCGATGGGACGGCCTGGAGCGGCGGGTCGAGTCCAATGTCGAGCGCATCCTGCACCTGTTCGCAGATGCCGGGGTCCGCGCCACCTTCTTCACCCTGGGCTGGATTGCCGAGCGGCACCCAGGCCTGGTGCGCCGGATCGTCGCCGGCGGGCACGAGCTGGCGAGCCACGGCTGGGACCACACCCGCGCCGACGCCCAAAGCCCCGCCGAGTTCCGCGCCGATGTTGTGCGCACGCGGGGTCTGCTTGAAGATCTGGGCGGTGTCGCCGTCACAGGCTATCGCGCCGCCACGTTCTCGATAGGCGCCCGCAACCCCTGGGCCTTCGCCGCCTTGGAAGGCGCGGGTTATCGTTATAGCTCCAGCGTCAACCCGATCCGTCACGACTTGTACGGCTTCCCCGACGCGCCGCGCGCCCCGTTCCAACCGAGTGGCGGCAGCCTGTGGGAGATCCCGATGACCACCGTTCGCGCGTTCGGGCGTAATCTGCCCTGTGCTGGCGGCGGATACTTTCGGCTATTGCCCTACACGCTGTTCCGGCTCGGATTGACGCATGTGAACCGGGCGGAGCGGCGCCCGGCGGTCTTTTACTTCCACCCCTGGGAGATCGACCCGGGGCAACCGCGCATCTCCGGTTGCGGCTGGAAGTCGCGGCTGCGGCACTACACCAACCTGGCGCGTATGGATGCCCGGGTCCGGCGCCTGCTACGCCAGTTCGGCTGGGACCGGATGGACCGGGTGTTCGCGGACCTGTTGCAGGCCCCATCGCCCGTCGCAAGCCCAGCCCGATAGCCGCCCATGAGTCTAATCGTCAGAGCACTGGCACCCGGCTCGATGCGCGCGTGGGATGGCTTCGTCGAGGCGCATCCGAGCGGAACCTTCTTCCATCGCGCGACCTGGCGCGAGGTGATCGAAACCGCGTTCAGCCATCAATCCCACTACGTCTTCGCCGAGCGCGACGGGGCCGTGGTCGGGGTCTTGCCGCTGGTTCATGTCAAGACCGCGTTGTTCGGCAATGCGCTCTGCTCGCTGCCGTTCTGCGTCTATGGCGGCCCGCTGGCGGCCGACGCCGAGGCGGAAACGGCGCTCACGGCGCACGCCATCGCGTTGATGGCTGAAACCGGCGCCAAGGCATTGGAATTCCGCTTTCGCGACCCGGTCGAGGAAGGCGCATCGGTGTGCGGCTGGGCCGCGCGACCCGACCTATACGTGACGTTCCGCAAGCCGATCGCGGCCGACGACGAGGCCAATATGAAGGCAATCCCGCGCAAGCAGCGGGCGATGGTACGCAAGGGCATTCAGAATGGCCTGACCTCGACCAGCGGGCGCGACGTTGCTAAACTGCACCGGGTCTATGCCGAGAGCGTGCGCAGTCTCGGAACGCCTGTGTTCTCGCGGCGGTATTTCGAATGTCTGACCGAAGCATTCCGCGACGATTGCGACGTCTTGACCGTCATGGATCAGGACCGGCCGATCGCGGCGGTGATGAACTTCTATTTCCGCGAGGAGGTGTTGCCTTATTACGGCGGTGGCACCAAAGCCGCGCGCCGGCGGGCTGGCAATGACTTCATGTATTGGGAGGTGATGCGGCGTGGCGCCGCGCGCGGCTGCCGGCTGTTCGATTTCGGCCGCAGCAAGATCGGTACCGGCGCCCATGCCTTCAAGCATAATTGGGGGTTCGAGCCGCAGCCGCTGCATTATCGCTACAAGCTGCGCCCCGGCGCTGCCATCCCCGAGCACAATCCGCTCAACCCGAAATACCGGCTGTTCATCGCCGCCTGGAAGCGCCTGCCCTTGCCGGTGGCCAACGCCATCGGGCCGCATGTCGTGCGCGGGCTCGGGTAGGTGGTTTTGGCACGATGACTCGCTGCGTTCGACCCCTCCCCCAACCCCCTCGCGCAAGCGGAGGAGGCTTTCTTCTCCCCCTCCCCTTGCGCGAGGGGGTTGGGGGAAGCGGTCGGCTTAACGCCGCGATCCCCGCGCTCGCGTCCGGGCTGCTGGCGCTTGGCGTCATGTTCCACCGGGAGATCGCCGCGGCGGTGCGGGTCTGGACCCAATCGACCGCCTATAATCACTGCTTTCTCGTCGCGCCCATCGCCGCCTACCTGATGTGGGATCGTCGGACAACGCTCGCCGGAGCGGTCCCGCGCCCGTGGCCCGCCGTCGGGTTGGCCGCGATCCCGTTTATAGCCGCGTGGGTGCTTGCCGAACGTCTCGGCATCATGGAAGGCCGCCAGCTCGCCGCCATGAGCCTTGCCGAGCTGCTGTTCCTCGCGGTGCTCGGCTGGCGGTGCTGGTGGCTGCTCGCAGGTCCGCTGCTTTACCTCTACTTCCTGGTCCCGTTCGGCGCCTTCGTCACGCCGGCGCTGCAAAGCTTCACCGCCGGGTTCGTCCGCCACGGGCTCGATTTGCTCGGCATTGCCAATTACACCGACGGCTACACGATTCAAATCGCCGAGGGCACGTTCTACGTCGCCGAAGCGTGCGCCGGGTTGCGTTTCCTGATCGCCTCGGCGGCGTTCGGCTGTCTCTATGCGTTGCTGCTTTACCATTCGCCGCTGCGGCGGGCGATCCTGGTCGCCGCGTCGCTCATGGTGCCGATCCTCGCCAATGGCTGCCGCGCTCTCGGGATCGTCGTGCTCGGCCATTTCCTGGGCAACGCGGAGGCGGCGGAAACCGACCACATGCTGTATGGCTGGCTGTTCTTCTCGCTGGTGATCCTGTTGCTTGCGGCGGCCGGGCTGCCGTTTCGCGAGGATCGGACCGGCCAGGACCAAAAGGCGGCTGCGCCCGGCCCTGCCCCGCCCCTGCCCCCGCCGTTCGAGGCGCATTCGCGATCGACCATCTGCGCGGCGGCGGTGGTGACCAGCATCGCCGCCACTGGGCTCGCTGCCGCGGCAGTCCTGAGGTGACGCCCCACGCGGAGCAGCCGACCCGCCTCACCCTCCTGCATGTCTTTCCGAGCTTCGCCGTGGGCGGCGCGCAGGTTCGCTTCGCTTCGGTGGCCGCGCGGTTCGGGCGCGGCTATCGCCACCACATCCTCGCGATGGACGGAAATCTGGGCTGTCGGGAGCGGCTGGCGCCGGAACTCGATGTGACGTTTCCCCCGCTGGCCGCTCGCAAAAGCAGGCTGCTCGGCAATCTGCGGCCGTTCCGCCGCGCCTTGCGCGCGCTTCGCCCCAACGTGCTGGTGACGCACAACTGGGGCTCGATCGAATGGGGCATGGCGAACATCCCCTCAATCACCCGCCACATCCACATCGAGGACGGGTTCGGGCCAGAGGAGCGAGACACCCAGCTCCGCCGGCGCGTACTGACCCGTCGCGTGGTGCTCGCGCGCAGCGTCGTCGTCCTGCCGTCGCGCGCGTTGGTTCGGATCGCAACCGAGCGTTGGCGCCTCGACCCGAGCCGGGTGCGGTATATCCCGAACGGCATCGACGTGCGCCACTTCGCCCGAGCGCGCACATCGGGGGAACAGACTCGCTTGCCAGGCGAGGGTCCGGTGATCGGCACCGTGGCCGCGCTGCGACCCGAAAAATCCCTCGTGCGGCTGCTGCTTGCGTTCCGTGGCGTGCTGGCGGACACCCAAGCTCGGCTGGTGATCGCGGGCGACGGCCCGGAGCGAGCGAGGCTCGAGCGGTTCGCTCGAGAATTGGGAGTGGCCGAGCGGGTGCAGTTCACCGGCCATGTCGCCGATCCGGCGCCGCTCTATGCCGCCTTCGACGTGTTCGCCTTGTCGTCCGATACCGAACAGATGCCGCTCTCCGTGATCGAGGCGATGGCGGCCGGTTTGCCAGTAGCGAGCACCGATGTCGGCGATGTGCGCGCCATGCTGGCGCCCGAGAACGAGCCTTTTATCGGCCCTCTCGATGAGATCGCGCTGGCAGGCGCGATCCGGCGGCTGCTGCACGATCCCAGATCGCGCACGCGCATCGGTACCGCCAACCGCGCCAAGGCGGAGCGGGAGTTCGACCAGGAAGCGATGTTCCTGAGCTACGCGGCGCTGTTCGAGGGCAGATCGGCCGGCCCCGCGACCAGCGCACGCAGCCTATAGACCGCCAATCCGATCCACTCGTGCAGGGCGTAGTAGCTGTGCGCCCAGCCCTCGACCCCCGGCAAAACGCCGCCGCCGCCGATCGCATCTAGCGCCACCGGCGCGGCGGTCGGGATGAAGCCGAAATGCCGGAACGCGAACAGGGACCGGGGCTCGTGCCACGCGTGGGTGACGACATAGACCGAACGGATGCCCAGCGGGAGAAGGATGGCGGCGCTATCCGCGGCGTTCTCCCAGGTGGTCTGCGAGCGCGGCTCGACCCAGCGGACCGGCACGTGGAAGTCACGCTCCAGGGTGTCCGCCATCATGGTGCCTATCGCAACGTCGCCGGGCCGCAGTGGGCCGCCGGACACCAGGACCGGCAGATGCGACCGCTGCCACAGCCGCGCGCCGGCGAGCAGCCGCGCCAAGGTCAGCGACCCGACCCAGAATCCCGGCGGTTCGCGGATGCGATCCGCGTCCGCGCTCAGGATCACGATGGCCTGCGGCGGATCGCCCGCTTGCGGACGGGTGACGACCCCGCGCTCCAACGAGACCAGCAGCGCCTCGCCAACGACGGGGATGGCGAGCACGACCAGCCCGGCCAGCGCGCCGGCGGCAACGGCGGTCCCTATGCCGCGGCGCCTGCGGCGCAGAACCAGGCCAAAGGCGACGAGGTAAAGAAGACACGCCGGCGGCACAAGCAGCGCGGTCAGGATTAGCCTGAGGTTCATTTTTGGTCCGTGCGAGGAAACGCACCGCGCGCGCGGGCTGGAACGTCTTGCAGAAAGTCACGGCAGGAGTCGAGCCGTCCAGTATCCTTTTATGGCGCCGCCTTACCCGCGATGGTCGAGGCCGATGTCCAGCACCGCCGCGCCGTGAGTGAGCCAGCCAATCGAGATCAGGTCCACGCCTGTCTCCGCCACGGCCGGAGCAGTTCTCGGGGTGATCCGACCGGACGCCTCGGTGATCGCGCGCCCGTCCACCATCTCCACGGCACGGCGAAGCATTTCGGGCCCCATGTTGTCGAGCAGCACGGCATCGACGCCGAGCGCAAGGGCTTCTGCCAGCTGTTCCAACGTATCGACTTCCAGCTCGATCTTGACCATGTGGCCCACTCCGGCGCGGGCGCGCTGGATCGCCGCCCGTATGCCGCCCGCGATCGCCACATGGTTGTCCTTGATCAGCACGGCATCATCGAGACCGAAGCGATGATTGCTGCCACCACCTACGCGGACCGCATATTTCTGCGCGGCGCGGAGCGCTGGCATCGTCTTGCGGGTGCAGCAGACCCGCGCCTTGTGGCCCCGAATCGCCGTGACGACCGAGGCGGTCGCTGAGGCGACGCCGCTCAAATGGCAGAGGAAGTTCAATGCGGTGCGCTCGGCGGTCAGGATGCCGCGGGCCGGCCCGCTGACCGTCGCGATCAGATCGCCGGGCGCGAGCTGGCTGCCATCGGGAAGTTCCACCACGATTTGCAGCGCGGGCTCGATCAACTGAAACGCGGCGCGCGCCCACCCCATGCCCGCAAGCACGCCTGGCTGGCGTGCCACCAGCGCGGTCTCGGCGCACACGCCAGGGGGCACGAGTGCATCCGTCGTGATGTCTCCGGCCCGGCCGAGATCCTCGAGCAAGGCGGCGCGCACGATCGGCTCGATCAGTACCGCTGGAAGCGAGGGGATAGGCATGGATCGGCTCCTGCCTCAGACGGCCAGCATCCGTTCGACCGCGCGGCGGGCGCAAGCCGCGACGGCTGGGTCGATCGTGACCTCGTGGCGCATGGTCTCGAGTGCCCGGCGAATCTTGGGCAGCGTGATCCGCTTCATGTGGGGGCAGAGATTGCAGGGCCGAACGAACTCCACATCGGGATGCAGCACGGCGACGTTGTCGCTCATTGAGCACTCGGTCACGAGCACGACGCGCTTCGGCTTGTGGCGGCCGACATAGGCGGTCATGTCCGCGGTCGAACCGGCGTAGTCGGCTTCCGCGATCACCTCGGGTGGGCATTCGGGGTGAGCGAGCACGATCACACCCGGATGATCCTCACGAAGCTGCCGAATCTCGGCGGCGGTGAACCGCTCATGCACCATGCAATGTCCTGCCCAGGCGATCACCTTTACATCGGTCTGTGCCGCGATGTTCTGCGCCAGGTACTCGTCAGGCAGCATGATCACCCGGTCCACGCCGAGCGATTCAATCACCTTGCGTGCGTTGCCCGAGGTGCAGCAGATGTCGGACTCGGCCTTCACCGCCGCCGACGTGTTGACATAGGTGACTACGGGCACGCCGGGATACTGTTCGCGCATCAGGCGCACGTCGGCGGCGGTGATCAACTCCGCAAGCGAGCAGCCGGCGCGCGTGTCCGGGATCAGCACGGTCTTGCCCGGGTTCAGCAGCTTCGCCGTCTCGGCCATGAAATGCACGCCGGCGAGCACGATCGTGGATGCGTCGGTCTTGGCCGCCTCACGTGCGAGTGCCAGGCTGTCGCCCACGATGTCGGCGACGCAGTGAAAGATTTCCGGCGTCTGATAATTGTGCGCGAGGATCACGGCGTCACGCTCGCGCTTGAGCGCGAGAATGGCGTCGATGTCGTCGGCGAAAACCGGCCACTCCATCGGCGGGATCACCGCCCGAACGCGATCATACAGCGGGGCTGTGCGGGCGAGGGATGAGGACATGCCTACCTCTTATGCTACATTTGAGCATTTCTCCGATATGCTAGTCACGAGCATAAGCTAGGTCAAGCCTGAAGCGCCTTAAGTCATTCGGGCGAGGGGCAGCTTGGTGCCGGCGATGGCCCGTTCGGCCAGGATCTCGCGGCGAAACCCGAACAGCTGCGCCGGCCGTCCGCCGGTCTCGCGGGTTTCCCGTCCGGTCTCCTCAACCAGCTCCTGCTGCTCGATGAGACGGCGGAAATTCTGCTTGTGCAGCAACTGGCCGGCGAGAGCCTCCACGGCACGCTGGAGTTGCAGGAGCGTAAAGGTCTCGGGCATCAGCTCGAAGACGACCGGGCGATACTTGATCTTGGCGCGGAGCCGCGCGACGGCAGTGGCCAGGATTCGGCGGTGATCGTGCGTCATTGCTGCGCCCGGCACTGGCTCGCTCGCGCCCGCCTCCTCCACGAGCTCCGCTTCGAACAGCAATTCGTAGCGTTGCAGCACCAGCTCCTCGTTCCAGCGTTGGCCGCTTAGGCCGAAGGTGACGTCAGCCCGATGGGATCGCTGCCGTCGCCCGGCACTGTCCCCTGCCGCTTCGGCCCATGCGCGAAGGCTCTTGTTGATCGCCGCGAGCACGCGGCTGGCCTCCTCGCTCCGCCGGTCCTCCCACGGGAAGAAGCGATACCAGTTCTGCCATTGCGCGTTCGGCTGCCCAGTGTCGGCCACCTCGCGGGTCAGGCCAAGATAGCTGATCGAGATATGCCTATCAGCCCGCTCGACCCGGCCGCGATCGGCGAAGGTGTAAAGCTGTTCGACGTAGCCGAGCGGATGGCGGGTCTGGCGCTCCACCCACTCGCGCAATCCGGCCTGCAACGAACGGTGGCTGGATTCGAATGGTCCAGACGGTAGCGCGCCGGCGTGATCGATCGTGAGCACGCGTGGTTCGCCGTCCGTGACAGCCACGATGACGGCGATCAGCTCGGCGGCGATCGGCTGGGCGGGTGGGATGAATTCTGCGGGTCCGTCTCGCACCCGGCCAAGCTAGCGCCCACGCCGGCGATTTGAAAGAATCCCGGCCGGAGGTCGTTGAGGTCCGAAAACCGCCAGACAAAAACGGCGACCTGGGGGATTATCGCCTCATGGACATGGACGACAACGCTTGCTACCGCGCCATTGAAACGCGAGACCACCGTTTCGACGGGCGCCTGTTCGTGGCTGTCACGACGACTGGAATTTATTGCCGGCCATTCTGCCCGGCGCCCACACCCAGGCGAGACCACGTCCGATTCTTTCGTACCGGCCGCCGCCGCGCAAGAAGCCGGATTTCGGCCATGTTTGCGCTGCCGGCCGGAAACGTCGCCCGAACTCGCCTTCTGGCGTGGCAGCTCCAGCACCGTATCCCGAGCCTTGAGGCTGATCGAAGCGGGCGCCCTCGATGACGCGAACGCCGAAAACCTCGCTGAACGGTTGGGAATTGGCGAGCGCCAGCTCCGACGCTTGTTCCGGCAGTATCTCGGCGCTTCCCCGATCTCGATCGCGCAAACACGGCGGATACTCCTCGCCAAGCAATTGATCCACGATACGCGATTGCCGATGACCGAGGTTGCCTTGGCAGCCGGCTTTGGCAGCGTTCGGCGATTCAACGAGATATTCCAGCAACTATTCAAACGGCCGCCGAAGGCACTCCGGCGAATGGGAGTAGCGGAGGAGTCTGTTGGCACGACAGGTGCGGTCGCGGTCAAGCTAGGCTACCGGCCCCCCTACGACTGGCAGGCGATTTTGTCCTTCCTGAGAGCGCGTGCAATCCCAGGAATCGAGGCGGTGTCGAGCGGCCGGTATGCTCGTACGATCGCGATCGGCGACGAACACGGTGTATTGGTCGTCGAGCCCGTGGAAGGTAACTGCCTCAGGGCCACGGTTCGCTTTCCAAATCTCAGGTGTTTGCCTGCGATTATCGCACGCGTTCGCCGCGTGTTCGATCTTGCCGCTGATCCTGTGGCGATCGGCGCTCATCTCAGCCAGGATCCCATGCTGGCTTCCCTTGTCGCCGCGCGACCGGGCCTCAGGGTTCCGGGTGCATGGGACGGGTTTGAACTCGCCGTGCGCGCCGTCCTTGGGCAACAAATCACGGTGCCGGCGGCGACGAGGCTCGCTGGCAAATTGGTTTCATCACATGGCGAAAGAATCGTCGATTCCGCTGCGCTCGAGCTGGGACTAACACACATGTTTCCGACACCTCGGCAACTGGTCGGGGCAGAGTTGGTAGCCCTTGGTATGCCGAAAGCCAGACGGACCGCCCTATCCTCGCTGGCGGCGGCTATCGTTGCTGATCCTCTGATCTTTGGCCCCCGTAGGAGCCTGGACGAGGCCATCGCTCAGTTGCGATCACTACCAGGGGTCGGCGAGTGGACGGCTCAGTACATCGCCATGCGCCAACTACGCGAGCCGGACGCCTTTCCGGCAGCCGATATCGGTCTGATGCGAGCGATGAGCGATGGAAGCGGAGTGCGGCCATCCCCCACCAAACTGCTCGCACATGCCGAGCAATGGAGACCTTGGCGCGCCTACGCCGCGCTGCATCTGTGGGCGTCCGAGCCTCGCGTGTTTGGGACTGTTGGAAGGGTGATCCATGATCAGCAAGCCGCCTGAAGACCTCCGGTTGGACCGCCTGGCAACACCAATCGGCGACGCGTTGATTGTCACGGACGAGGCCGGTTACGTCCGTGCGCTTGACTGGGACGATCGCCAGTCCGGAATGATGCATCTGCTCCGTCTGCACTACGGATCGGTTACCCCGGAACCTGGTGCCGCTCCGGCAAACGTCAGGCGCGCGCTCCACGATTACTTCGAAGGGCAATTCGGGTGTCTCAAGACGATCGAATGGCGGACAGCCGGAACACGGTTCCAACGCGCGGTGTGGGCCGCTCTTACCATGATCGCGCCCGGCCAGACACTTGGTTACGGCGCGTTGGCTGCTAGCCTCGGATGTCCCAAGGCGGCGCGGGCGGTCGGTCTGGCCAACGGGTCCAATCCGATCAGTGTGGTCGTGCCGTGTCACCGGGTGATCGGCTCCGATGGCTCGCTAACTGGCTACGGAGGCGGCATCGAGCGTAAACGATGGCTGCTTAGGCACGAGGGCGCGACATTCCGGGATAGGTTGGCTTCGCGTGCTGTCGCGGTTTAGATGTCAAGCACCGATCAGCAAGCGTGATCATGGAGCCCGATGGTGTGAACAGGAGCTCGCCGTCCCGCGATCATGAATCCGAACAGGACAATCCGAACAGGTACCTGCGAAGAAAGCGAGGAGGAAGCGATGGCTGGGATGCTGGAGGGAAAATCGGCGTTGGTGACCGGCGGCGGCGGCGGGATCGGGCGGGCGACGGCGCTCGCCTTCGCCCGCGAGGGCGCGCGCGTGGCCGTGGCCGACTTCGCGACCGACACGGCACAGGAGACCGTCGGGCAGGTGAACGCGGCCGGCGGACAGGCGACCTCGATCGCCTGCGACGTGACCAGCGCCGCGCAGGTCGAGGCCATGATTCGCGACGCGGTCGCCGCCTTCGGCCGGCTCGATTGCGCGTTCAACAACGCCGGCATCGCCGGTTATCAGGTGGACGCCTCGGGCAAGAAGACTGCCGAGTGGTCGGACAACTCATTCGACCGCATGATCGCGGTGAACCTCAAGGGCGTGTGGCTCTGCATGAAGCACGAGCTGGTGCAGATGCAGCGCCAGGGCGGCGGGGCCATCGTCAACACCGGCTCGATCGCGGGACTGATCGGATTGCCGACCTCCTCGGCCTATGTCGCCGCCAAACATGGGGTGCTCGGCCTCACCAAGACCGCGGCGCTGGAATACGCCGAGGACAAGATCCGGGTGAACGCCGTGTGCCCCGGCTACATTCGCACCCGCATGACCGAGGACACGATGCGCCGGCGAGGCGAGCAGATCATGGCAATGGTGCCGTTCCGGCGCATGGGCGAGCCGGAGGAGATCGCCGAGATGGTGGCCTGGCTGTGCTCGGATCGTGCGTCTTATGTCAGCGGCGGCTGCTACAACGTCGATGGCGGCTACATGGCGATCTGAGCCGCCGGACGCAGCGGGGCGGAGGCGCGGCGCGCCGCCGTGGCGGCGGCCCGCCAGCCGAAGGCGGCGAGCAGGAAGCCGGCGGCATAGGCCAACCGCCAACGCAGGCCGATCAGGCGGGCGCTTTCGGCCGGCACTAGGGCGACCGGGGCGAACAGCACCGCGACCGCGAGCCGGCGCGGCAGCTCGCGCCAGACTGCGGCGCGGTAGCCGAGCAGACGACGCGTTATGACGGTAGAGACACCTTGCCAATAGAGGCGCGACAGCAGCCATTCCGGCCTTAACCGCGCGGCCTGGATCTGGTGGCGGACCACGATGCTCGGGTCGAAGACGGCGGAATGGCCGGCATCCTGCAAGCGCCAAGCAAGCTGCACCTCCTCGTCGGACAAGAGCGCGCCGCCGTAGCGGCCGACCTGGTCGTGAAAGCCGCCGGCTTCGAGCAGCGTCGGCACGTTCACGACCATGTTCGCGGCGTAAGGCTCGAGGCCGCACGGCACGGCTGCCGTGCGGTACTCCCCCGCCTGCTCCGCCTCGATGATCGACAGCACGCCGCGCAATGACGCCGGCCACCAGGCCGGCAAGGGCTGCTCCCAAAGCGGCAGGATACGCCCCCCGATCACTGCCGGCTTCCGCTCCGCATTCCGGATCGCCTGGAGGATCGAGCGGACCCAGTCCGGCTCCGGGATCGCATCGTCATCGAGATAGGCGATGTACTCGGCGCTGGCGCAGCGCGCGCCGACATTGCGCGCCAGGCTCACGCCAGGCCGGTCGATCCGCAGCAGCCGCCCATTGGCCAGCCCGCCGGCAAGCCGGGCCGCATCCGCCGCGGCAGCAGGACCGGAGGCGCTGTCAACGACCAACACCTCGAAGCGACTCGCCTTCACGTCCTGTCGGCGCAGCCCGGCGAGGCAGTCGCGCAGATAGGCCGGCCGGTCATGGGTGCAGACGCAAACGGTGAGGCTGGGAGACTCCGGCATGTCTCCAGCGTGGCCCAGCCGGCGTTAATGAAGGCTTACCGGACCGGACGACCGATGCATTGGTAATCAAATCCGGCCGCGCGCATCGCCGCCGGGTCATAGACGTTGCGCAGATCCACCACCACGCGCCCGCGCATCGCCGAGGCGATCCGCTCGGGTGCCAAGGCGCGGAACTCGTTCCATTCGGTCACAAGAACCAGGGCGTCGGCATCCGCGGCGGCATCGAGCGCGTCGACGCAGTAGATCACGGAGGCCGGCAGCATCGCGCGCGCCTGTCCCATCCCCTCGGGATCATAGACGCGCAGCACGGCCCCGTCCTCGGCGAGCCGCCACAGGATTGGCACCGACGGCGCATCACGCATGTCGTCGGTCTCCGGCTTGAACGTCAGGCCGAGCGCCGCGATGGTCTTGCCGCGTACCGCGCCGCCGCAGGCGGCGATGACGCGCATCGCCATCCCCGCCTTGCGCGCCTCGTTGACCGCCACCACGGTCTCGACCAGCCGCGACGGCGCGCCGAAATCCTGGGCGATGCGCATCAACGCGAGCGTGTCCTTGGGGAAGCAGGAACCGCCGAAGCCCGGCCCGGGGTGGAGGAACTTCCGCCCAATGCGCCCGTCGAGCCCGATGCCGCGCGCCAGGTCGTGAACATCGGCGCCGACCCGCTCGCATAGATCGGCGACCTCGTTGATGAACGTGACCTTCATCGCCAGGAAGGCGTTGGCGGCGTATTTGGTCAGCTCCGCGGTCTCGATTCCGGTGAACACGATCGGAGCTTCGATCAGATAGAGCGGCCGATAGAGCCGGCGCAGCACCTCGCGCGCGCGCTCGCTCTCCGCGCCGATCACCAGGCGGTCGGGGCGCATGAAGTCGCCGATTGCACTGCCTTCGCGCAGGAACTCGGGGTTGGAGGCGATATCGAATTCGAGGTCGGGGCGGGTTTGCCGAACGATCTCGGCGATCCGGCGGCTGGTGCCAACCGGCACCGTCGATTTGGTCACGATCACGGCGTAGCCGGTCAGGGCGCGAGCCACCTGCTCGGCCGCCACATACACATAGGAGAGATCGGCGTGGCCGTCGCCGCGGCGGGTCGGCGTGCCCACGGCGATGAACACCGCCTCCACGCCGTCGAGCGCGGCGGCCAGATCGCTCTGGAAGCCGAGCCGGCCGGCGCGCGCGTTCTCCGCCACCAGCCGGTCGAGTCCGGGCTCGAAAATCGGGATTCGCCCTTCGTGCAGCGCCGCGAGCCGAGCCGGATCGGTCTCCACGATCGCCACTTCGGAGCCGAATTCGGCGAAGCAGGCGCCCGAGACCAGTCCGACATAGCCGCCGCCGATCATCGCGATTCGCAACGTTCGCCCCCGTGTTGTTGCTCCGGCGTGCTATTCAGCACATCGGGCGCGGGCGTTCCACCTTAGCGACGCCGGCGCTGAGCGACTTCGTCGAGCACTTGTTGCTCGCGCCGCGCGGCCGCCGCGTCCTGCTCCGCCGCCTTGCGGGCCAGCTCCGACTCGATCGCCGCGACCGCGGCGCGCGCGGCGGCCACCACGGCCCGCGCCCGCGCCGTCTCGGCCTCGGCGCGCTCACGGGCATCGACGGCGGCACGCAAATCCTGGCGGGCACGCTTGAGCCAGGCTCCGAACATCTCCACGACCAAGTCGTCGCCCGCGAGGCTGCTGGCCGCCTTCTGCTCCTGCGCGATCGCCTGTTCCACGGCGGCAACGGCGCGACCGGTCGCCGTCTCGACGCGCAGGCATTCGGCCAGTTCGCGGGTCGCCTGATCGAGCGCCAGGCGGCGTACCCGAAGGATCGCGGCGAGGGGCTCACGCGGCATGGGATCGCAGTGCCGCGCGGAGCTGCTCGAAAGCCAGCGCCAGGGTCGAGGGCTCATCGCGCCCCTGGCGCAGCACCGCCTCGATGCGCGGCGTCAACGCCACCGCCTCATCCACCGCCGGGTCGGCGCCCGCGCGGTACGCGCCGAGGCGCACGAGGTCCGCCGAGTTCGGCATACAGCGCCAGGATGGCGCGGGCGCGGCGGATCAATGCCGCCTCCTCGGCGCTGGTGCAGCCGGCGGCGGCGCGGGAGAGCGAACGGAGTACGTCCACCGCCGGGTAGCGCCCACCCTCGGCGATGCGGCGGTCCAGGATGACATGGCCATCCAGTATTCCCCGCACCGCATCGGCGACCGGCTCGTTGTGGTCATCGCCTTCGACCAGCACGGTGAACAGCGCGGTGATGTGGCCCGATCGGGCGCTCTCGCTTCGACCTGAGCCGGCCTCCGGCCCCGGGCCGGCGCGTTCTAAAAGGCGAGGCAGCTCGGCGAAGACGCTGGGTGGGAAGCCGCGCGTCGCGGGCGGTTCGCCCGCCGACAAGCCGATCTCGCGCAGCGCCAGGCAAAACCGGGTGACGCTGTCCATCATCAGGAGTACCCGAGGCGCCCCGGTCGCGGAAATGCTCGGCGACCGTCATTGCCGCGTACGCGGCCTCGCGGCGCAGCAGCGGCGGCGCGTCGGAGGTGGCAACCACGACCACCGAGCGGGCGAGCCCGGCCGCTCCAAGCTCGTCCTCGATGAACTCGCGCACCTCCCGGCCGCGCTCGCCGACCAGCGCGAGCACCGCGACGTCGCAGGCGGCCTGACGGGCGAGCATCCCGAGCAGCGTGGACTTGCCCACGCCGGAGCCCGAGAACAGGCCGAGCCGCTGGCCCTGGCGGCAGGTGGCGAAACAATCAATTGCCCGAATGCCGAGGTCCAGCCGCGGCCCAAGCCGGCTGCGCGCGGTGGCGTCCGGAGGAGCGGCGCGGACGGGGCGGGGCGCCGTGCCGCGCCCGAGCGGTGCGCGTCCGTCAAGCGGCCGGCCGAGCGGGTCGATCACCCGGCCAAGCCAGTCATCCGCGACGGCGAGCACCCTGCCGCTGGCGGCGGTGCCGCTGCGCTGGCCGATGGCCGGATCGGCCAAGACGATGCTGCCCGTCCCCAATCCGTCCAGCGGGCCGAACGCCATTGCCTGGGCGGTGCCCGCGCGGAAGCCGACGATCTCCGCCGGCACCGCCAACCCACCGCGCGTCAGCAGGGACAGCCGATCGCCGACCGAGCTGAGGCCGGAGAGACCGGCGACCTCGACCAACAGCCCCGAGAGCCCGGCCACCTTCCCTTCCAGCCGAACGGGCAGCAGCTCCCGCACCGCGCAAGCGGCCCTCCCCGCTCGTTCCGCGAAACTCGTCTGCCTTATTGATACGATGCCATGCAAATTGATCACCTATTCCTTGAGCGCCGTCGAATCCCCTGCGAATCGCGCATCATTCCGGTACTAGATACACGCAAACCATGAAAAACCGATGGACAGTGACACGCTATGGTGGTAACGATAGCGCAACAGCCGCCCAGGTGGAAGCGATGCGTGTCCTGCTTGTCGAGGATGACCTGACCTCTGCGCGGGGGGTCTCGCTAATGCTGAAATCCACCGGCGCGATCATTGATATGACCGAAACCGGCCAGGAGGCGCTCGAACTGACGCGCCACTACGACTACGACATCGTGGTGCTGGACCTGATGCTGCCCGACATGGAGGGCTACGAGGTGGTGCGGCGGATGCGCGCCGGCCGCAACGAGACCCCGGTCCTGGTGCTCACCGGACTGTCGCGCCCGCAGGCCAAGGTCAAAGCGCTCGGCATGGGCGCGGACGACGTGATGACCAAACCGTTCGATAAGGCCGAGCTGCTGGCCAGGGTGCAGGCGGTGGTGCGGCGAAGCAAAGGCTTCAGCCAGCCGTTGCTGCGGGTCGGGCATCTGGAGCTGAACCTGGACAGCCGCGAGGTGACCGTGTCCGGGCAGATCGTGCATCTGACCGGGAAGGAGTACTCCATCCTTGAGCTGCTGGTGCTGCGCAAAGGGATGGTCCTGACCAAGGAGGCCTTCCTGAACCATCTTTATGGCGGGATCGACGAGCCCGAGATGAAGATTATTGACGTGTTCGTATGCAAGTTGCGCAAGAAGCTCGCGGAGGCAGGGGCCGAGAACCTGATCGGCACCGTATGGGGACGCGGTTACATGGTCCGTGAGCCAGCCTACGAGCATAAGCCGGCGGCGATTGCGACGCCGGCCGCGATCACTGCGCCAGCCACGATCGCCACGCCGGCGCCCACGCTCGCGGCCGTGCTCTCGGTCGCCTGATCGGTCGCCGCCAGCGGGCTTCACGGCGCCCCGATCACGGCGCAATCGGGCCGCCCGGCCAGCAGGCAGTCCTGCATCACCGCTCGTGCGTGCAACCCGCGCACGAGCGCCAGGCCGAAGACGATGAGCACCAACGACACAGCGATGCCGGCCAGGCTGGCTGTCTGGCGAGCGGCGTACTCGTCGGGTTCTTGCTCGGTGATCCGGTTCGCGCTCATGTCGGCCTGACTGTGACCGCGCCAGAGTAGCCGATCAGCCTGGCGTTGCGTAAGAGTTTCACCTCCCTGCCGCTCCCTGCCGTTCGGGTGCCGTGGGCGTCCAGTTGGCGGAAATGACGCCGTGCCGGCGGGCTGCTAAATCGGCGCGAGAGGATCAGGAAAACTACCGGAGCGGGTGCGGACGCGCGATGATGCGGGTATGACATCAACCCAGGAGTCGAAAACCAAGACCCGTCGCCGCAGCCAGGCCGCCCACGCCCCTCCGGCGCCCGATCGGGCGAGCATGGCACGCCTTACCGGCTTGGCGACGGAGCGGCTGACGCTCCGTCCGCTCGCCCCGGGCGATGCGGAAGGGCTGCATCGGCTGATCAACGACTGGGAAGTGTCGCGCACGCTCTCCGCCGTGCCGTTCCCATATCCGCGCGACCTTGCAGGGGAGTGGATCGCCTCGACCGCGCGCGAGTTTGACGCGGGGACCGCGTATCACCTGGCGGTCACTGGTCAGGAGGGTGAGCAGGAGGTACTGGTTGGGGTGGTCGGCCTGCGGATCAATGCCAAGACCCGCGCCGGCCGGCTCGGCTATTGGGTCGGGCGGCGCTTCTGGGGCCACGGCGTCGCCACCGAAGCCGCCGGCCGGCTCGCCCGCTGGGCGCTCGCCAATCTCGACCTCGACGCCCTGGAGGCGAGTGTTGCCGCCGACAACCCGGCCTCCGCCGCCGTGCTGAAGCGCATCGGCTTTCGCGAGACCGGCACAGGCGCGGAAGTGTTCCTCGCGCGCGGCGGCGAGCACCCGGTTCGGCGGTTCCGGGCCACGCGCGAAGACCTGTTCGGCCAGGCCGAGCTGGACCCCGAGCGGCATCCAGACGCAGCGCCGGACACCAAGCCGCTGCTGTTGGTCGCGGCCTGCGCCCTGATCGACGCCGACGGGCGGGTGCTGCTGGCGCGCCGCCCCGAAGGCAAGCGCCTGGCGGGGCTTTGGGAGTTCCCGGGCGGCAAGCTGCAACCGGGCGAGGCTCCTGAGACGGCGCTGATCCGCGAGCTGAAGGAAGAGCTTGGGATCGACGTGTCGGCCGCCTGTATCGCCCCGCTGGCGTTCGCCTCGCACGCTTATGATCGGTTTCACCTGCTGATGCCGCTCTATCTCTGCCGGCGCTGGCGAGGACTGCCGAGGGCACAGGAGGGGCAGACCCTTGCCTGGGTTCGTCCCGAGAAGCTTGCCGACTATCCGATGCCGCCGGCCGACAAGCCGCTCGTCGCGCTGCTGCGCAGTTTTATCTGAGGGAGCGATCAATGCCCGCCACGGACCCGACTGCGTGTCTGATCGTGATCGGCACGGAGGTGCTCTCCGGCCGCACCCAGGACCAGAACATCCGCTATATCGCTTCCCGGCTTGGCGATATCGGGATGCCGTTGCGTGAGGTGCGCATCATCCCGGATGTGGGACCCACGATCGTCGCCACCGTCAACGAGATGCGCGCCCGGTTCGATCATGTCTTGACCACGGGCGGGATCGGGCCGACGCACGACGACATCACGAGCGAATGCGTCGCCGCCGCCTTCGGCGTGCCGTGGGAGCCGCATCCGGAGGCGTGGCGGCGGATGGAGGCGGCGTACCAGCCGGGCGAGTTCAATCCGGCCCGCCAGCGCATGGCCATCATGCCGCGCGGGGCGGAGCTGATCGACAACCCGATCTCCACCGCGCCGGGCTTTACCATCGGCAATGTCCACGTGCTCGCCGGCGTGCCGCGGATCATGCAGGCGATGTTCGAACGCCTTGAGGCGAGGTTGCCCCACGGGGCGCCGATCAGGTCGCACGCCGTGCATGTGAGCGGGCTGGGCGAGGGCTTGCTGGCCGAGGGGCTGGCCCAGGTGCAGGCGCGCCATCGCGAGGTCGAGATCGGCAGTTATCCGTTCTATCGCGCCTCCGGCAACGGGGTGGCGATCGTGGCGCGCGGCACCGATGTCCGCGCCGTGGACAGCGCGATCACGGAGGTGACGGTGCTAATCGGCAGCTTCGGGGGCACGGCCGTACCGGGCGAACCGGAGTTGCTTTCTTAGGGGCCGGCCGCGATGCAACCCCTGGTCAGCACCGGTTGGCTCGCCGCCGAGCTGGGCAAGCCGGACCTCGTGGTGTTCGATGCCACGATGTACTTGCCGAACGAGGCAAAGGACGGCCGGGCCGAGTTCCGCGCGGCGCACATCCCCGGCGCGCGGTTCTTCGACATCGACGAGATGGCCGATCAAGACACCGACCTGCCGCATATGGTCCCCACCCCCGGCCGGTTCGCGAAGCTGATCGGCGTGCTCGGGGTGTCGAACCTCGCGCGGGTCGTGTTCTACGACCAGAAGGCGCTTGCCTCGGCCGCGCGAGGATGGTGGCTGATGGGGCTCTATGGCCACGACCGGGCGGCGGTGCTCGACGGCGGATTGCCGAAATGGTTGCGTGAAGGCCGCCCCGTCGAGCAGAGTGACCCGCCGCCAGCCAGCCCCGCCGAATTCCGCCCCGATTTCCGCCCGACACGGCTGCGCGGCATCGGCGACCTGCTGGCCAATTTGAAGAGCCGCGCCGAACTGGTGCTGGACGCCCGCGCCGCCGGCCGGTTCACGGGTGAGGTATCGGAGCCGCGCCCGGGGATGCGCAGCGGCCACATCCCCGGCGCCAGCAGCCTGCCCTACACCGACTTGCTCAACCCGGACGGCACGTTCCGCCCGCCCGAGGCCCTGCGCGCCCGCTTCGCCGCGGCTGGCGACGGGGGGCGGCCCGTGGTGACGAGCTGCGGCAGCGGCGTGACCGCCTGCATCCTCACGCTCGGCCGGCGGGTCGCCGGACTGCCCGAGGGCGCGGTGTACGATGGTTCGTGGACTGAGTGGGGTGGCCGAGCCGATACGCCCGTTGAAACCAAGGCGCGTCACGAATGACGCCGCAGCGGCGGCTTTCAGTTTCTTATCCGACCGTCCCCGAGGATGCGCCGGGCCGCATCAGTCCGCCGAGCCCCGCTGAAGCTACCTGCTTTCTTCGAGCAGGAAGGTAATCTTCCCGTTCACCCGATAATTCGTGATCTGGTCGTTTTCGACGATGCATTCGGCATTTTTGATCCAGAAAGATCGGATTCCACGTAGCGTCTTGGATGCTTCCTTGATCGCCTCGCGGGCGGCTTCGTCAAAGCCGTTCGGCGACTGAGCGATTACCTCTATGCTGCGCACGATCGACATGTTCATGTCCTCCTACAACAACGGGTGTCGGCACAGACCCGACACGGGCTCAACGGCTAGCTGTGGACAGTGGTTTCCTGGTCCGGCCGCAGTTCAAAAGCTAGGTCGAGGGCTCGACCGATCCGTAGCGACAGGAGCGGAAACGCGGCGAGGATGAGCAGAACCACTGAGGAAGAAGGATTCCGCACGCGGATGTCGCATGTCGGCCGGCCGGGCAAGCGCGCGGGCGGCTTTGTCAATCCGCCGCTGCTGCGCGGCTCCACCGTGCTCTATCCGACGGTCGCCGAGCGGCGGGCCAGGGCCGGGCGCCGCGGCGAGCAAGTGCTCACTTACGGGCTTGGCGGCAGCGAGACCCATTGGGCCCTCGAGGACGCCATCGCCGCGATCGAGGGGGGCACACGCTGCCAGATTGTCGGTTCCGGGCTTGCCGCCGTCACCGTGCCGCTGCTCGCCTACCTCAAGGCCGGCGAACACTGCCTGATGCCGGACAGCGTCTATGGCCCGGCGCGCACTTTCGCCGAGCGGATGCTGCCACGCTTCGGGATCGAGACGACGTTCTACGAGCCATGCGTGGACGAGGCCGGCATGACCGAATTGATCCGGCCGAGTACCACGGTTGTTTATACCGAGAGTCCGGGGAGCCACACGTTCGAGGTCCAGGACATCCCCGACATTGCCCGCGCCGCCCATGCGCGCGGGGCCAAGGTGCTGATGGACAACACCTGGGGCATCCATTTCTTCCAGCCGTTCCGTCACGGCGTCGATGTGTCAATCCAGGCGCTAACCAAATATCCGGCCGGCCATTCCGATGTCCTGATCGGGAGCATTACCGTCGCGGCCGAACAGGACTGGGCCCGGGTGCGCGAGTCCGCGACCATGCTGGGCCAATACGCGAGCCCGGACGATTGCTGGCTGACACTGCGCGGCGTGCGGACGCTCGCGGTGCGGCTCGAGGCCCAAATGCAGTCCGGGCTCAAGGTCGCGCGCTGGCTGGCCGAGCGGCCGGAAGTGGCGCAGGTGTTGCACCCGGCACTGCCCGGCGCGCCCGGGCACGACCTCTGGAAGCGCGACTTCACTGGCGCCTGTTCGTTGTTCGGCGTGGTGTTCCGCCCGGAGATTAGCGTCGAGGCCACGCATGCCTTCGCCGAGGCTTTGGAGCTGTTCGGCATCGGCGCCTCCTGGGGCGGCTACGAGAGCCTGGCCCTGCCCACCACCGGCTTCATCAGCCGCACCGCCGGCTCAGGCCGGTTCGCCGGCCCGCTAGTGCGGCTGCATATCGGCCTGGAAGACCCCGCCGACCTTATCGCCGATCTCGATCAGGCTCTGGCGACGATGCGGCAGGACGGGGACTGATCTTCAGGACGCCGGCCGCCCACCGTCGCGATACATGGAGCTGTCAGTTCGCCGGCATCTTGGCCGCAAGCTCCTGGCGCAGGAGGTCCGGCCGGGATAGGCGATCCATGTTCGCGCTGACAATTCCCGCCATCAATGCGAGGGCGCAAAGGCACTCGGTTAATCGACGCATGACGCCTCCCACTCGACATGATCGTCGATTGGCAGCACCGGACGGGGCAGGTGCTTCCATTCGAAACGTGACAGGATCGGACTGGTAAGCCCCGGCGCATCGACCTCCACCACCTGATCGTGGCGGAAGAACTCGTCGAACCCACCGCGAAAATGTCCGCGCGACTTCACCACCACAACGCGCGCCGCGCCGATATCGAGCCCGAATGTTTCCAGGAAGATCGGGTCGGCGCATTGTACTCGATTGGAAACCACCACCACGATCATCCCGCCCAGATCCAGCGCGGCGGAGCGCCCGAGCGCGATGGTGTTGCCGGCGAAGAAGCCGCGCCGCCCGCGCACCGGCGCGCGACGCAGGCCGCGCACCGTGGCCGGGGCGGTGAACGGCTTGGAGAACGCATCGCCGCCGCCGCGATTGAATCGCGCCTGAAACCGCTCGCCAACCCCAAGCGCGTGCGCCTCCTCGGCTAGCGCGGGATCGAAGATCACACCGGCGATCGCCTGTTTCAGCCCGGCCTTCCAGAACGCTTCGATCAGCCACATCGTGTTGCCCCGCCCGCCGCCGCCGGGATTGTCCGCCACGTCGGCGAAGATCAGCGCCGGCTTGGCCGGATCTTGGGTGATCTTGGCGAGCCGCACCGCCTCCTCGAGCGGGGTAAGTTTGGCCCGGAACCGATCACGCCGCGCCCAGCCGGCCTCGGCGACTTCGCGCGCGAGGTGGCGTGCCGCGTCCTGCTCGGTCGCGGTGACGACCACGGTGAGCCCGTTGAACGGCGTGTCGGCATAGGCGAAACCGCCCATCACCGAGACATTCAGCACGCGCCCATGATACGGCGGCGCGCGCATCCGAAGCTGGCCAAAATCGATGATCTCGCCGAACGGGCGCTCGGGCGCGTTCTTGCCGGTGAGCTGCGTGACCGTAGGCGGCACGATCGGCAGGCGTACACGGGCCAGATGCGTCTTGATCCCGGCGATCAGCATCCGCAGCGTGAGGGCCGCCTCCGCGCCACGCTCGCGCATGTCGAGATGCGGGTTGGTGCGATACCCGATGAAGCCGTTCAGCGTCTCGACATTCGCCACCGACACGTTGGCGTGCAGGTCGTAGGTGGCGACCAGCGGGAGGTCCGGCCCGAGCACCCCGCGGATCATGGTGAGGATGGTGCCCTCCGGGTCGTGGTCCTCG
This sequence comes from uncultured Pseudomonadota bacterium, assembly GCA_963849305.1. GTDB lineage: Bacteria > Pseudomonadota > Alphaproteobacteria > Acetobacterales > Acetobacteraceae > CAWKGV01. The sequence continues at coordinate 15,430 of CAWKGV010000016.1, read as the reverse complement.
GTCGTCAGGCCCGCGCCGTGCAGCACGCAATAAAGCCCCTCGAGCTGCCCCGCCTCGCGCAGGCCGCGCTCCCAGAACCGCATCAGGCGGACAAAGAACTCGTGCTCCACCGGGCCATTTGGTTCCGCCATCGCGAGCAGGATCGGCACCGGCTCCCACGTGTCCGCCTGGTCCATATCGGCCACGAAGCCGGGCAGCTCGCCCAGCATTCGCGGCGCCGGAGCGCGCGCCTCGGCCAGCATGGGCTCGCCCGCGAGCAGAGTGCGGGCGACGAAATCGGCCTCGGTTGCGGGCGTGGCGAAACGGTTGCATTCGATTGAGAAACCCAACAGCCCGATGCGCGGCCCGCTCACGACGCAACTCCCAACAGCTCGGCGATGCGCGGGGTGGCCTTGAGCCCGCTTCCGGTGAGCACCAGCACGGTCGTTTGCTCCGGCGTGATCGCGCCGGCGGCGAGCAGCTTGCCGAACGCGCCCACCGCCTGGGCGGCGGTCGGCTCGATGTAGAGACCGAGGCGCGCCAGTTCCAGCGTCGCCTCGGCGATCTCCGTCTCGGTCAGCATCACCGCCCCGCCCTGGGTCTCGCGCAGCGCGCCCAGCACCTCGGGAAGCCGAACGGGCCGGGCAATCGCCGTGCCTTCGGCGATGGTCGGACGGATCGCCGGCGCGACCGGGCCGCCCGCCAGGAACGCAGCCGCGACCGGCGCGCAATTGGCGGGCTGGACGGCGAACAGGCGCGGCATGGCGGTGATCTCGCCGGCGCGCAGCAGTTCGGCGAAGCCGATCTCGCAACCCAATACGTTGGACCCTGCGCCGCAGGGCACGATGACGTTGTCGGGGGCACGGAAGCCGAGATCCTCCCACAGCTCGTAGGCCAGCGTCTTGGTGCCGTGAAGGAAGAACGGATGCCAGTTGTGGCTGGCATAGAAGATGCTCTCCGAGCGCCGCGCCGCCGCATCCGCCGCATCCTGCCGCGTGCCCGGCACCAATTCCACGCTCGCGCCGTGGGCGCGCATTTGCACCGTCTTGGCCGGGCTCGTGCTTGCGGGGGCAAGAATGGTGGCGCGCATCCCGCCCGCAGCGGCATAGGCCGCGACGGCGGCGCCGCCGTTGCCGGAACTGTCTTCCAGCACCGCCCCGACGCCCTGGGCACGCAGCAGCGACAGCATCACGCTGGCGCCCCGGTCCTTGAAGCTGCCGGTCGGCATCATCCACTCGCATTTCAGCAAGGCGGGCGCGTGATGTAGGGTGCGGGGGATCAGCGGCGTGCAGCCTTCGCCGAGGGTGATCGGGTCGGGCGTGGCGATCGGCAGCGCAGCGCGATAGCGCCAGAGGCTGCGCGTGGCGGCCGCGATTTGCGCGCGGGTGATGCCGGCGAGCCGGGTCAGCAGCAGCGGGGCATGGCCCGGCCCGCACCAGCGAGGCTCCTCCAGCGAAAAAGTCTGGCCGGTGCGGGGGTCGAGATAGGCGGGGCGCATGATTGACCAAATGTTTGCGATCGAGCCCGTAGTCTGCGGCGCTCGCGCGACCGTCTCAAGGCCATGTCTCACAATGTCGCCGAACGCCAGTCATTTAGAAGGCGCCTTCCATGAAGGCAGTGTTCGCCATCTTGTGCTTGCTCTGCCCGCTCCAGGCGACGGCCGCCCCGGCGGATTGCCCGAGCGCGCCCGACCAGGCCGGCGCAATCCCGCTCGCGATCGAGCTTCAGGGGCTGCCCGGGGTTCCGCGTGGAGTCTCGGGACAGGCGGACGTCGAAGTGCCGGCGAGCCCCAACGGCCGCCTTGACTGCCCCGCCAAAGCCGCGCGTAAGCCCGTCGATCCGCTTCACGGCGAGCCGGGCGACCTGCTCAGGGGACCGCCGGCCGACGCGCACCGTCCCTGATCGAGAGAAGCGTCAGCAGCCGCGCACGATCGACTTCCCGAGTGCCATCCCGGCGCCGAACATCATCACGCCGGCTGCCAGGCCGGTGATAGTGAGCCCGATCTGGGCGGCCTGAAACCACGGTGGCTCGGGCCGGCGGGGCGCTGGCGGTTCCTTGTCGCGCTGATTCATTTCGGCGTTACCTCCGTGCCGAGCCCAGCACGGTCACGCCCGGGTGGGCAACACCGGACTGCGCTCCGCGCCCGCTTTTCCGCGCGGTGTGCTTTCGGTGCGCAACTGCCCGCACGCGGCCAGGATGTCGCGCCCACGCGGCGCGCGCACCGGGGCGGCGAACCCCGCCGCCATCACGATGCGCGCGAACGCCTCGATCGCGGATGCGGTGCTGGTCGCGTAGGGACTGCCCGGCCACGCGTTGAACGGGATTAGGTTGACCTTCGCCGGGACGCCGCGGATCAGGCGCACCAGCTCGCGCGCATCCGCCGCGCTGTCGTTGATGCCCCGCAACATGACGTATTCGAAGGTGATCCGCCGTGCGTTGGAGGCGCCCGGATAGCGTCGACAGGCCGCGATCAGCTCGGTGATCGGGTATTTCCGGTTGAGCGGCACCAGCTCGTCGCGCAATTCGTCGCGCACGGCATGGAGCGAGACCGCCAGGTTAACCCCAAGCTCCGCCCCCGCGCGGTCCATCATCGGCACCACGCCCGAGGTGGAAAGCGTGATGCGCCGGCGCGAAAGCGCGACGCCCTCGTTGTCCATGACGATCGCCATCGCCTTGGCCACATTGGAATAATTGTACAGCGGCTCGCCCATGCCCATCAGCACGATGTTGGACAGCAGCCGGGGCATCTCCGCTTTCGCTTCCGGGCCGGCGATCGGCCACTCGCCATAGGCGTCGCGCGCCGCCATGAACTGGCCGACGATCTCGGCGGCCCCCAGGTTGCGCGCCAGGCGCTGCGTGCCGGTGTGGCAGAACCGGCAGGAGAGCGTGCAGCCGACTTGCGAGGAGAGACAGACCGCTCCGCGATCCTCCTCGCGGTCGGGGATATAGACCGTCTCGGCGGTCTGGCCGTCGCGGAAGCGGAACAGAAATTTCCGCGTGGTGTCGGTGCTGGTTTGCACCGACGCCGTTTCGGGCCGGCCGATCACGAAATGCTCCGCGAGCTTCTGCTGCAACGGGCGCGCGATCGAGGACATGCGCGAAAAGTCGGTCGCGCCGCGATGGTAGATCCAGTGCCAGAGCTGGCGGGCGCGGAACGGCGCCTCGTTGATCGCCGCCATCTCGGCGGCCAGCTCGGCACGCGACAGGCCGACCAGGTCGCGCCGACCGTCCGGCAATCGGGCCGGTGGCGGATCAAACAGCGCGGACTTGGCCAGGATTCGGGCGCGCTCGGTCTCGGTGAGGTCTTGTGGCGTGAAGGCCATCGCGGCCATCAACGGCCCGGACAGGCTTTGCCGATCGCCTCGTAGGCGGCGGAGAAACCCTTGAGGCTGTATGTATCGGTCAGCTTCGCGCCTTTCGGGCCGGGGCCTCGCGCGATCGCTTCCGACCCGTGCTTGAGCGCGGCCGTCGCAGCCCGATTGTCGTGGGCGAAGGCGTCCTTGGCGGCGGTGTAGAAGTCGAGCCCGGTCTGATCGACCTGCACCGTGACGGTGGCGTTCTTCGGATAGGTGAAGTCCGTGGTGATCGCCACCTCGTCATGGCTGCCGGCGCGGTCGGTCACGGTCAGGATCGGCGCCACGCTGCCCGATTGCGCGGGCAGCGTGGCCTTGGCGCGGGTGAACGCGTAGCACACGGTCTGGCCGTTCTGCTGATAGGTTGCCGCCGTCCAGTCACCATACTGGCCGAGCTGCTTAGGGGCGGCCGTGGTTGCAGCCTCGTGCTCGGCCGCCGAGTGACGCGGGGCGGCAAGCGCCGGCAAGACGGTCAAGGCGAGGGCCAGGGCGAGAGTCACAGTAAGGGACGGCGGGGCGCGCATGGCGCGAGAGATATGGCTCCGTTGGGAGTCGGGCAAGGCGAGTGTGTTCATGTGTCCTCGGCGCTCGATTGCCGCTCCCGTTCCAGCCAGTCCGGCGCAATGCGGCGGAAGCGCGGGGCGCCGTGCCGGGCTTGCGTCAGCGGCGGGAGCGGCACGGTGGGACCGAGACTGCCCACCGGCCGCTCGGCGAAGCGCCCGTGTTGCAGGAGCCGGTCGTAAAGCACCAAGGCGCCGGCCACGGCGAGGTTGAGGGCGAACCGGGTCGGGATGCGCACCACGTGGCGGCACCGCGCCAGCATCGCGGGCGACAGTCCGGACCGCTCCGGCCCAAGCACATAGGCGGCATTCAGCGGATGGCGGAACGAGGGCAGGTCGGTCGCGCCCTCCAGCAGCTCCACGCCGACCAGCACGCAGCCTTGCGGCAGGGCGAGCGATCCGACATCGGCGAAACGCCAGAACGGCACATGCGCCGCGGTTTGCGCGGTATCCGCCTGGCGCGCGGCCCGCGAATCCCAGCCCGCGCCCACGGTGAAGCAGAACGCCGCGCCGAAGGCGTGCGCGGTGCGCGCCAGCGCGCCGAGATTGGCGGATTTGGACGCGCCCTCCGCCCCGATGCCGAAATAGCCGCGTGTTCTGGCCTCTGCCATGCGGCGCGGTCTATGCCGTCTCGCATGACCGACGCAACCGACGCACTGCTGGCGGCGCAGTACGAGGCATATCCCTATCCGCGGCGCGACCCGCACGAGGAGCGGCGCCGGCTGGTGGTGGGCAGCCCTGGCCATCTGCGCGAGATCGACCATTGGGTCTTCGGCGCCACGCGTCCCGCCTCGCTGCCGCTCAACACGCTGGTGGCCGGGGGCGGCACCGGGGATGCGACGATCATGCTGGCCCAGCAGCTCGCCTGGGCCGGGCGTCCGGGGACGGTGACGTGGCTCGATCGATCGGGGGCGGCGATGCGGGTGGCGCAGGCGCGGGCCGCCGCCCGGGGGCTCGATAATATCGTATGGGAGCGGCGGTCGCTGCTCGATCTGCCGGGCTCCGGGCTGGGACCGTTCGACTACATCGATTGCTGCGGCGTGCTGCATCATCTGCCCGATCCAGCGGCTGGGCTGCGGGCGCTCGTCTCGGTGCTGGCGCCGGGCGGCGGGCTCGGGCTGATGGTCTATGCACCGCACGGGCGGACCGGGGTCTACATGGTCCAGGAGGCACTGCGCGCGCTGGCCCCGGCCGACTTGCCGCTTGCGATGAGGTTGGATGCCGCGAGGCGGGTGCTCAAGCATTTGCCGGAGACGGCGTGGCTGCGGGCCAACCGTGGCATCGCCGATCATGTGGCGGGCGGCGATGCCGGGACGGTCGATCTGTTGCTCAATCCCCGCGACCGGGCGTTCACGGTGGGGGAACTCGCGGGGCTGCTGGCCGAGGCCGGACTGGAGGCGTGCTGCTGGATCGAGCCGCTGCGCTACGACCCCGCCGCCTTGCTGCCCGACCCGCGGCTGCGGGCGCGAGTGGGGGCGTTGGACCCGATCGCGCGGGCAGCGGTAGCCGAGGCGCTGGCCGGCAACATGAGCGCGCACACGGTCTACTGCCGGCGGGTGGCGGAGCCGATCGCGCGGGCCGACCCGATGGCGGCGGAGGCGGTGCCGGTAGCGCGCGAGATGTCCGGCGAGGAGCTGGCGCGCGGGATCGGGCCGGACGGACGGCTGGTGATGGTGATGGACGGGCTGCGGATGCCCCTCGCCTTGCCGGCGCTGGCGCCGGCGATCCTGCGGCTGATCGACGGCCGGCGGAGCGTGGGGGAGATCGGGGAGGCGCTGGCCACGCGCGGAGCGAGCCGGGAGGGGTTCGCCGTGGCGTGGGGGGAGACGTTCCGGGCGATGGAGGGGGTGAACCGGGTGCTGTTGGCGGTGGGGGCTTGATGTCTAGTTTTCGGACCGCGAGCGCCAAGGCTGGGGAGAATTACATGAGTGGCCAATCCAGGCCGTACGCAATCCATAGTGAGAACGAATGTGACCGCTTGGAGCGCCAAGCTTCGCTGGCGGGACTCGAGGGACACCTCACGATGCTGCCGGTGCTTCCTCCACGGGCCCGTATCCTGGACGCGGGCTGCGGCTCCGGATCGATGGCGCGCACGTTGGCTAACAGGCAGCCCGATGCTCGGGTGGTCGGTGTCGATCTTCGCCCAGACTACATTACCTATGCTCGGGAGCGTGCTCGGTCGGAAGGGCTTGGTAACGTTTATTTTGAGCAGGGCGACATCTTCCACCTGCCCTTCCCGGACGCCTCGTTCGACCTTGTCTGGTCGAAATATGTCCTGCAATGGGTCAAAGAGCCGGCTGCTGCGATTGCCGAGTTCCGCGAAGTCACGGCGCCTGGTGGTACAGTCCTCTGCTGCAACTTCGATGGGTTCGCAGTCACGCACTGGCCTGAGGATCCCGCGGTTCAGGCTGATGCAGGGCGCGTGTTCTCAGGCCTGGTTGATCCGTTCATCGGACGCAAGATGGCGTCCTTGTTCGCGCAAGCCGGGCTCATGGACGTTACGGTACAGTTCGAGCCTGACAGGCTCTACACCGCGATCGGCCAGATTGATCCCCAGCGGCGGCTCAACTGGGTGGAGCAGCTCGCTGCCGCCCAGCCTTACATCTCGCGCATTCTTGGCGGCGAGCGTGAAGCCAACATGTTCGTCGAGGCGTTCCTACGTTACCAGGACCGCCCCGATACCTGCAGCTATACCGCCCTGTATTTCGTGCGCGGAGTTGTGCCGGGTCGCGGCTGACACGCCGGCCTGCTGCGTTGGAGCCCATCCATAACTGTTCCGGGCGGCTACCGTGATGCGCTGCGCTCAATCGTCCCGGAGCAGATCGTCCAGCGTCACCGGGCAGTTCGCCGGAAGCGGCAAGGGCGCTTGGCCGTCGATCGCTGGAGGCAGCCAGCGCAAGGCCCGACGATACAGCGCGTCGATGTCGATCCGCTGCCGCATGGAGGGCGAGAAGGCGCGGCGCGCTTCCGAGCGGAACATCTCGGCATCAAGCCGCCAGCGGGCAACCGGCTGTTTCGCGTCCGGCCAAGCGTCGGCCTTCATCATGTGGGCAAGCGCCTGGACCAACAGAGATTCGCACGCCCGAAGCTCGCTCCGCCCCACGGACTCGATCTCCTCGGCGATGTTGGCCCAGTCCAGATCGGCGTCATTTATTCGTTCGCCGGCCGCGAGCCGCCGCAGCAGCGCCGCCTGCTCCTCACTCCAGGTCAGGATGTCGGAGTCGTAAATCTCGCTCATGCCGGGTGCCGCTGAGTTGCCGTACCGAATGCCCACAATGGTGCGCGCAAATTAATGACGCAAGCCAGACCGCATCCCACACGGCGACAGCAGGCTGCGGACTCGCGCCCGCCTCCGACCTCGCCCTCAATTCTCTCCTAGCAGCTCATCAAGTGTCACCGGGCAATCGGTCGGGATCGGCAGCGGCGGTTGGCCCTCGATCGTGTCCGGCATCGCGTGTCGTGCGCGGGCGTAGATGCGCGCGAGGCCCAGTCGTTGCCGCATGGACGGCACATACCGGAGCGCCGCCTGCGATCTGTACAACCGCGCTTCGGCCAGCCAGCCGGGGACTGATGGCGACGAAGGCCACGCCTGCGCCTTCAGCATATGGACGAGGGCTTGCAGCAGATACGACTCGACCGCGTGCAGTTGCTCGCGCCCCACGCTCTCGATCTCCTCGACGATGTTCGGCCAGTCCAGGGCGGCATCGTTTAGCCGTTCGCCGGCCGCGAGCCGGCGCAGCAGCGCCGCCTGCTCCTCGCTCCAGGTCAGGATATCGGAGTCGTAAATGTCGGTCATGCCACGCTGCTAATTGCCGCACCAAATACGGAGGATGATGCGGGCAAGCTGCAGACGCAAGCCTGACCGCATTCCAAGCGCGACAGCAAATTCTGGCCTCTTCTCGTCATGCTCGCGAATGCGAGCGTCCACGACTTTCTCGCCGGCACGGAAGCAAGGCATCGATCCTCGGCATTCGCCGAGGATGACGTATGAAGGGCGGCAGTCCCGTCTCCCCTTCGCTGGACCTCGCAGGTTTTTTTGCGCCGCCCTGTCGGCTGCGGGCATAGTCTCGCGTCCTTCGGGAACGCCCGGAGCCGATCCCCTATGGTGTGCCGCGTGATCCCAAGGCCTAGCTGATCCTGATGGGCGCAACGCCGCGCTGGACGGCGTGCGTCGGCGGGGCCGGCACGCCCCATTGCCGCCGGGGAGGCGCTCTCGATCCCGACGACGCCGAGGCTCCGCTCGCGGAACGGCTCGACAACTCGCACTACCGCGACGACGTGCTGCGCCTGCTGTTCATGTGCTGCCACCCCCAATTCGCCGGCCACCCAGCAGATCGCACTGGCGCTGCGCATCGTCTCCGGCCTCTCGGTCCGGCAGATCGCCCGCGCCTTCTTGGTCGGCGAGGCGGCGATGGAGCAGCGCATCACCCGTGCCAAGGCGCGCATCGCCCGGGTCGATGTCCCCTTCGACACGCCGAGCGCGGTCGAGCGCGCCGAGCGCCTCGCCGCCGTCGCGGCCATGATCTATCTCGTTTTCAACGAGGGCTATTCCGTGGGCGACCGATCGGCCCGCGCCGATCTTTGCGGCGAGGCGATCCGGCTGGCACGCCTGCTGCTGCGCTTATTCCAGACCGAGCCGGAGATCATGGGGCTCACGGCGCTCATGTTGCTGCAACATGCGCGCGCCCCGGCCCGGTTCGATGCCGCGGGCGAGATCGGTACTCCTTGAGGATCAGGACCGCCTTCTTTGGGACGGCAAGGTGATCGCTGAAGGCCTGGCGCTGATCGAAAAGGCGATGCGCCATCGCCGGCCGGGCCGTACCAGATCCAGGCGGCCATCGCCGCCTGCACGCCCGCGCCGCATACGCGCGGGACACCGATTGGGGGCAGATCGACGTGCTGTATGCGGTGCTCGAGCGCCTGCAACCCTCGCCCGTGGTGACGCTCAACCGCGCCCGCGGAATTGAGTTCGCGTTCGGATTGCCGCGCGGCGATACGCGGTGTTCTCCCACCGCGACCATATCTCGACGATCCGGCGGACGATCAATACCATTTGGAACAAATGGCTGCCGCAGTCGGGACGTCAGGTGTCCGATGCACCGACTTTCGAATGCTACGGTGAGGCGTTCGATTCGCAGACGGGACCGGCGGTCTCGAGATCGGATACCGATCGGAGCGTGAGACTCCCTCGCCCGCCCCAGCGAAAGGGCGGGGAGGGTCAGTGGCCCGGGGCTTCGGCGCGGTCCCGCGCCGCGCCCACCGCTTTCTGCAACGCCGCCAAGTCCACCGCGCCAGGTATGAACTGCCGGCCGATCACCAGGGCCGGGGTGCCGTCGATCCCAAGCTCGCGGGCCAAATGCAAATTGGCGGTCAGGCGCCGGTCGATCGCGGGGTCGGCCATGTCGCGCTGCAACCGCGACCAGTCGAGTCCCGCCTGCTCGGCTGCCTCGCGCACCGTTGCCTGGGTGGTATCGGGCGGGGCGCGCATGATCGCGGTGCGCAGCGCCTCATAGCCCCCCTGCCGCTGGGCCGCGAGCAGGGCGCGCGAGCCCAGGACGCTGGCCGGTCCGAGAATCGGCAGATCCTTGTACACCAGCCGCACCCCGTGATCCTGGACGAGCAGGCCGGCCATCGCCGGCTCCAGCCGGCGGCAGAACGGGCACCTGGTGTCGAAGAACTCAACGATCGTCACGTCGCCCTTGGGGTTGCCGGCCACCGGGTCGGCGGGATCGATCAACGAGGCCGCGTGCGCCAGCACCGATGCCGCCTGGCGCTTGCTTTCCTCGGCCTGCAATGCGGCCACAGCATCGCGCAAAATCGAGGGATCCTGGGTCAGCGCATCGCGCAGGATGCGCACGATCTCGGCCCGCTGCGCCGGGGTGAACTGCTCGGCCGCGGCCGGGCGAAGCCCAGCGCAACCCAGCACCAAGGCGAGGGATAGGACTGCCGGCCGGAACAGTGCGGACATGCGGGCTGCCTCTCGTGCGGTCCCTCAGCTTCCCTGGCCCGCGCCCGCGGTGCAAGCGCGTTCGGTTGCCGGCTCGGGACAAGCCGTTTAAGGCACCCCCCGATCGAGAGGACATGGCCCGGCCCTGAAACGGCGCCCGGCCGCCGTAGCGGGGGAGCGAGGTGCCAAGCAGGATCAGGCCGAGGGCCGATCGAATCACGCGCGCGCCGCGCTGGCGCGCGTGCGCTTTGCTCGGGGCCGCGCTCGCGCTGGCGGGGTGCTCCAGCATCCAGTTCGCGACCAACACGGTCACGGGCGGCAACAGCATTCCGGAGGGGCAGCCAGGCCATGTGAGCGGCTTCCTCGGCGCGGTGGTCGCCGACGAGCCGCAGGCCGCCTTGATCGGCCGCCAGGCGCTCTCGGCCGGCGGCGATGCGGCGGATGCGGCGGTGGCGATGGCGATGGCGCTCTCGGTCACGCTGCCCTCGCGCGCGGGGCTCGGCGGCGGCGGCGCCTGCCTCGCCTACCAGCCCAAGCGAGACTCGCCCAACCACGGCGTGCCCGAGGCGATCCTGTTCGTGCCACTCGCGCCAGCCCAGCCCCCCGTTGGGGCCGATCGCCCGGCGGCCGTGCCGATGTTCGCGCGCGGCCTGTTCCTGCTGCACGCGCGCTACGGCCACCTGCCGTTCGAGCTGCTGATCCGCCCCGCGGAGAACCTGGCCCGCGACGGGGCTACCGCATCCCGCGCCTTCGTGGACGACCTCCGCCTAGTGGCTGGCCCGCTGTTCGCCGACCCACAGGCGCGAACAGTATTCAGCCGAGGCGGCGTCCCGCTCGCGGTGGGCGACAAGTTCATACAGCCGGGCTTGGCCGGAACCTTGGCGCAGCTCCGCACCGCGGGGGTGGGCGACTTTTACCAAGGCACGCTGGCGCGCCAGATCGTCGAGGGCTCGCGTCTCGTCGGGGCGCCGCTGACGCTGACGCAATTGCGCGACGGCCTGCCGCGTACCGGCGCGGCGATCCTGCTGGGCGCCGGCCGGAACACGGTGGCGTTCCTGCCGCCGCCGGCCGATGGCGGGCTCGCCGCGGCCGCCGCGTTCCAGGTGCTCGAGGCCAATCCCGCCGCGCTGGCGGACGCAAGCGCGCGTGCCCAGGAGGTGGCGGCAGCGTGGCGGGCCACAGGCGGCAGCCCGACGGCACTGCTGTCGGCCGAGTCCCCGGCTGCCGGGCTGCCGCCACTGCCGCCACCACCACGCTCTGGCACTCGACAAGGATGGCGGCGCGGTCGCCTGCGCGCTCAGCATGGACAATTTGTTCGGCACCGGGCGGATCGTGCCGGGCCTTGGCTTTCTGCTCGCCGCCTCGCCGCGCGATGTGCCGCCGCCGCTGCTCGCCGCCGCGATCGCCTGGAGCCGCGGACGCCGGGCCTTCCGCGCCGAGGTGGGCGGCTCCGGCCAGAACGCCGCGGCGCTCGCGACCGCCGTGGCGATGGTGAACACGCTGCGCAGCGGCCAGCCGATGCCGGTGCCCGTGCCGGAGCCCGGTCGGGCCAATGTCATCGGGTGCAGCGATTACCTGCCGGATGCGCAGCAGAGCTGCGGCTGGGCAACCGACCCGCGCGGCGCCGGCCTGGCGCTCGGCGGCGGGGGTTGAGCGGATGGCGCTGAAGGTCGGACGCGGCGCGGCGGCGCCGCCGTTCATGGTCATGGACGTGATCGCCGCCGCCAACGCGCGCCAGGCCTCGCTGCCGCCCGGGGCGCCGGGCGTGATCCGCATGGAGGTGGGACAGCCTGGCACTGCGGCGCCGCGGGGCGCGCTGGCCGCCGCCGCCGCCGCGCTACGTTCGGGCGATCCGCTTGGCTACACCGAGGCGTTCGGCCGCCGCTCGCTGCGTGAACGGATCGCGGCGCATTACCGCGCGTGGTACGGGCTGGCGCTGCCGCCCGAGCGGGTCGCGGTGACGGTCGGCGCCTCGGGCGCGTTCCCGCTCGCCTTCCTGGCCGCCTTCGACCCCGGCGACCGGGTGGCGCTGGCCGCGCCGTTCTACCCGCCCTACGTCAATATCCTGACCGCGCTCGGCTTTCAGCCGCTGATCCTGGACACGGGGCCGGAGACCCGGTTCCAGCCGACGGTCGCCATGCTGGAGCGGCTCGACCCGCCGCCGGACGGGCTGATCGTGGCGAGCCCCTGCAACCCCGCCGGCACCATGCTGCACCCGGACGAGCTGGCCGCGATCGCCGCCTGGTGCGACCGTGCCGGCGTGCGGCTGGTCAGCGACGAGATCTATCACGGCCTGAATTACGAGAGCGCGCTCGCCACTGCGGCGGCGCTGAGCCCGCACGCGGTCGTGGTGAACAGTTTCTCGAAATATTTCAGCATGACCGGCTGGCGGGTCGGCTGGCTGGTCTTGCCCGACGATCTGCTCCGGCCGGTGGAATGCCTGGCGCAGAACCTGTTCATCAGCGCCCCGCATATCGCCCAGGTCGCGGCGGAGGCGGCGCTCGATTGCCATGACGGAGTTGCAAGCCAACGTCGCGCGCTATCGCCGCTCGCGCGACCATCTGGTGCGCGCTTTGCCGGGCGCCGGTTTCGCCCTGTCGAGCCCGGCCGAGGGCGCGTTCTACCTGTTCGCCGACGTCACCCAGCGCTCGAACGACAGCGCCGCCCTTGCGCGCGGATGCTCGCCGAGGCCAAGATCGCCGCCGCGCCGGGCGTCGATTTCGACCGCGCGCGCGGCAACCGCTTCGTGCGCTTCAGCTATTGCGGTCCCGAGGCGGACATGATCGAGGCGGCGGAGCGGCTGACGGGGTGGCGATAGCGCGGCAGGTTCACCAACTGCAACGATAGGGCGCTGGCTGGGCTGAGTGTGGTGTACACCTGGGCTTGCGGGGGAGGCGGCAGGTGTACACCGGGGCTCGCGGCGGAGGCGGCGGGTGTACACGAGAGGGCAGCGGGCTGCGGCTCGTGTACACGGAGCATTCATGCCTCATTAACCTGCGGTCACATCGGCGATAGCGACCCCGAGGGGCCGGCATTATTTTCGCCGGCAAGGAGCGTCACCGGCCCGCGGGGAAGGCGGCAGGTGTAAACCAGGGGAGGCTGCGGGTGTATACAGGGGAGCAGCGGGCGGCGGCTCGTGTACACGGGGCATCCATGCCTCATTAACCTACGGCGACATCGCGAGCAGCCGCAAACCGAGAGGTCGCCGAGTGCACCGATCAGCGCGCCACCAGCAAAGGCTGCGGGCGCGTTGCGCGCCGAACGGACGGCGTGGCAATTGCGAGCAGTGGACCTTGGTGCGCACGGCGATCATTACCACTTCGGCGGAGGTCGCACATCATCCCGGCCCTGAGACGCGGTTCGACGGTGCGAATTCATATGTGGACGGCCCCCGCGTGCAAGGAGTTTCGAGGCTGCTCTGGCGACATGGTCTTGTTGGCCAGCGCGACCGCGGCGACCTTGGTCGGCTTGCGCGCCAACATTGCGCGAACCCATTCGCCGTCTCGTGTCGGCCGATTGCGAGCATGGCGCAGAACGGCGACAGCGCCGGCGATGAGCAGGCTGCGGATATATTTGTCGCCGCGCTTGCTGGTGCGGCCGAGGCGTTCCTTGCCGCCACTGGAGTTCTGCCGTGGCGTCATTCCCAACCAGGCGGCGAACTCGCGGCCAGATCGGAATAGCGATGGATCAGCGACCGTGGCGGCAATTGCACTGGCACCCATGATGCCGACGCCCGGCACCGTCGCGAGCATCTGGCTCACCCTGCATTGGCGATGCCATTGGCCAGCCACGCCTCGATCCCCCGGATCCTGGCCGCTGTGTCGGACAGCTGATCCACGATCACCTGCAGAATCGACCGCGCAAGCTCCGGAAGCCGAACCCGCTCATCAGCAACTGTCTTTGTGAGCAACTCGACATTCCTGAGACCCTGCGGCGCGACAATGCCGCATTCCGCCATGTGGGCGCGAAGCGCGTTGACCAGCATGGTGCGTTGCCGCACCAGCAGGCTGCGGGCGCGATGCAGCATCAGCACGGATTGCTGTTCTGCGCCCTTCACCGGCACAAAACGCATCGACGGTCGCGCAACCGCCTCGCAGATGGCCTCGGCGTCGGCAGCGTCGTTCTTGTTGCGCTGACGTAGGCCTTCACGTACGCCGGTGGCATCAGCTTCGCCGTATGCCCAACGCCAGTCAGCTCGCGCGCCCAATGATGCGCGGTCGCGCATGCCTCCATGCCGACCAGGCATGGTGGCAACGACCTAAAAACGCAAGCACCTCGCTGCGGCGCAGCTTGCGACGCACGGCAGTCTGGCCGTTCGCGTCAACTCCGTGCGCTTGGAACCAGTGCTTGGCAAGATCGAGACCAATGGTGGTAACGTGCATGGCGGACGGCTCCTCTCGTTGTGGCGCTCACAGACGACCACATTGTGGCACATCGATGCCGGGAGCGGGGGCCGTCCACCCCATCAAGACTTTCGGATTCGCGGAGCAGCTCTCAAAAAAACAGAACGCCTGATCCGCGGGCTTCTGGCGTCGGTGGCAGAGAGTGTGAGCACATCCGTCGGATTGCGAGCACGAGCCGATGATGGCGAGCACAGTGGCAGAAAGCGTGAGCAAGAATTGCCGATGTTTGCGAGCACAGCCCCGGATGAGTGCGGGCCGCTACACTTACTGGCAGGCCGGTGGCTGGGCGCCCGATCTACGCGGGTTCCACGGCCGTAACGGCGCTCCTCCGCCGCATCAGCAGAAGTAGCGGCATCAGGCCAAGCGCGGTGATCGCCGCCATCACCCACCAGGCGATGCGAAATGCCGCCATCTGTGCCTCCACCGAGCCAGGTGATCCGACGATGGCGACGAAGATGGCGACGCCGACGGCGAAACCGAGTTGGCGAACCATGTTGATCACGCCGGACCCGGTTGCGAACGACGACGCCGGAAGCACCGACGTGCCGACCCCCATCAGCGTCGGCGACGTCAGCCCGACACCGATGCCCGACGGAATCACGCTGACGACAGCGAACCCCAGGTCGGGATGCGATCCGGCCAGCACTGCCCAAACGACCACGCCTGCGGCGAAGACGACCAGTCCGGCCGCCACGACCGTCGCGGCGCCGAAACGGGCGATCAACCGTCCCGCCAACAACAACGACGTGACGGGAACCATGAAGGGACCCGGTGCGATGGCCAGACCGATCTTCATGGCGGTCCAGTTCCACACGCCTTGCTCCCACAGCACGAGCGAGAGCAGAAAGCCGCCGAACGCGATGGAAAACGGTGCCATCGTCAAACACGCGCCGGCAAATTCCCGGATCCGAAACAGGGCAGGATCGATAAACGGGTTGCCGGACCGCAGGCAGTGCACCACGAACAGCGCCGACATTGTCGCTGCGGCAGCAAAACTCAGCGAGACGCCATACGAGCTCCAACCCCAATCGTTCAGCTTCACGATCCCGAATGTCAGCGCGGCGATGCCGATGGTGATCATCGCGGCCGCCCAAAAATTCGGCGCCGGAACGTCGTGGCCGGAAACCCTGGGGAGTTTGATCCAGCCCACCACAAACGCGAGCAGACCAATCGGCACGTTGACCAGA
>CAWKGV010000015.1:0-14891 GCA_963849305.1 uncultured Pseudomonadota bacterium | reverse complement strand
CGGCTGATATTGCCATTGAACGCCGCGTTGAAGCTGCCATGCTCGATGGCCGACGACCGGAGGTGAGAGATGCACGAGGACGCGCACATCAACGGGGCATCGCGGCGCAATCTCCTGCTCGGCCTCGGCCTGACGGGTGCGACGGCGGCTGCCGCGCGCGCCGGTGCTACCGAACCCCCGAGCGAGCCGGGATTCTGGACCGGCGAATACTGGGCCAAGAAAGGCGACGTGTCGCTCTATATGTATCGCAAGCGGCTGACGGCGCCGCTATCGGGCCAGGCGCCACTGCCCGTCCTGTTCCTCGTGCACGGGTCGTCGATTTCCTCCCGCCCGAGCTTCGATCTGACCGTTCCGGGTGCCGGCGAGTACTCGCTGATGAGCGTCTTCGCCCGCTACGGTTTCGATGTCTGGACGATGGATTTCGAGGGCTATGGCCGCTCCACCGTCACCTCCGGTAATTCCGATATCCGATCCGGGGTGGAGGATTTGCGCGCCGGAACCGAAGTGGTGGCGCGCGAAACCGGGTTGCGCAAGGCCCACTTCATGGGCGAGAGCAGCGGCGCGATCCGTGCCGGCGCGTTCGCGAGGGCGGAGCCGGATCGGGTGGACAGGCTGGTGCTGGAGGCGTTCACTTATACCGGAAAGGGCTCGCCCACGCTCGGCAAGCGCGCCGAACAAGCCGAATTTTATCGCGCCCACAATCGGCGCCCGCGCGGGATCGGTATGATCCGCAGCATCTTTACCCGCGACAAGCCCGGCACCTCCGATCCGCGCGTCGCCGATGCCATCGCCGCCGCCGAGCTGCCGTTCGGCGACAGCGTGCCGACCGGAACCTATCTCGATATGACCACCAAGTTGCCGCTGGTCGATCCGACGCGGGTATTCTCGCCCGTGCTGATGGTCCGCGGCCAGTACGACGGCATCTCGACCGATGCCGATTTGCTCGATTTCTTCAGCCGTCTGCCCAATCCGGACCGCTGGTACGCGATCATGGCGGGGGCGGCGCATTCCGTCACCCTGAGCCGCAACCGCGCCGAGCTTTGGCACTGCATGAACGCGTTCCTCACCATGCCGAAGACCGTGTCGGTCTGACAGGAGCAAGTGCCGTGGGTTTCTTGAGCGACGAAGAGCTAAACCAGTTGCTGCCGGCGGAAGAGGCGGCGTTCGCCGCGCCCATTCCGACGCAAATCGTCTCCAGCGATGAATACTTCCCCGAGCCGCAAACCCCGCAACAGCAAGAGGTCGAGGCCCGCCTCAAGGAGATGGGCGATCGGCTCGCCGCGCGCCAGGGCATGAGCCGCCGCCGCTTCTTCCAGACCGCCTCCGGCATGGCCGCCGCGTTCCTGGCGATGAACAAGGTCTATGGCGACCTGTTCGCCGTGAGCGAGGCCGAGGCCGCGACCCCGGACATGGCCAACGAACGCGCCGCGTCGCTGCAAGACCAGTATGTTTTTGACGCGCATACGCATTTCCTGCGCGATGATACCCGACTGACGAACTTCGTAGCGATGCGCCAGGCCGTCGGCCAGCTTGGCTGGAACAAAGAGCTGTCTGGCAAGCCGCAGACCCTCGAAGACCTGAAATTCGCGAACTACTTCAAAGAAGTCTTTCTCGACAGCGACACCAAGGTCGCGCTGCTGACCAACTCGCCGTCCGACGTTCCGGAGGACTGGTTCCTCACCAACGAGATGGTGTTCCAGGCGCGGGAAAGGGTGAACAGGGAAGCGGGCGCGCGGCGGATGCTGGCGCACTACACCATCGTTCCCGGCCAGCCCGGCTGGCTCGACGGCATCGACCACGCGATCGACGTTCTGCGGCCCGATGGCTGGAAGGGTTACACGATCGGCGACAACACCCACAAGAAAACCAGCCACTACCCGTGGCGGCTCGACGACGAGAAGCTGATGTACCCGGCTTACGAGCGGTTCGCCAGGTCGGGTATCAAAAACGTCTGCATCCACAAGGGGCTGTTCCCGCCTTCGGTCGAGGCGGTGGTGCCCAATCTGCGACCGTATGTCGATGTGAGCGATGTCGGTCGCGCGGCGAAGGATTGGCCGCAGCTTAATTTCGTGATTTATCATTCCGCCTACCGCCATGTCGGCGGCTCGCCGGCGTCGAAAATGCCGGCGGAGGGAATGGCCGAATGGGACCGCACAGGGCGCAGCTCCTGGGTCAGCGACCTGGCCGATATCCCGGCGAAATACGGCGTCAGCAACGTCTACGGCGATCTCGGGCAGCTCTTTGCCTATAGCGCCATCGCCGAGCCGCGCCTGGCGGCGGCGCTGATGGGCACGCTCATCAAGGGCCTCGGGGCCGACCACGTCATCTGGGGCACCGACGCGGTGTGGACCGGCTCTCCGCAATGGCAGATCGAGGGCTTGCGGCGGCTGGAAATCCCGGAACCCATGCAGAAGCAGTTCGGGTTCACGCCGCTGGGACCGGCCGACGGTCCCGTGAAGCGGGCGATCTTCGCGGAAAACGGCTTCCGCATTTTTGGCTACGACCGCCATGCCGAACTCGCCGCCCCCGACCGGTTCGCCGAGATCAAGACGGTATATGAGCGCGCCGGGGCGGAGCGCAGCAATCTGCGCTATGGCTATGTTCGCAAGAGTGCATGACTGACCCTTTGTTCAAGCGCCTCGCGCTCATTGGCATCGGCCTAATCGGCAGCTCGGTCGCGCGCATCGCCAAGGAGCGGGGCGACCTCGCCGCCGAGGTGGTGGCGAACGCGCGCACGCAGGCGACGCTGGACCGGGTGGTGGAACTCGGGATCGCCGACCGGGTGGAGCGGGATCCCGGCCGGGCGGCCGAGGGCGCGGATTGCGTAATGCTCTGCGCCCCTGTCGGCGCCTTCGCCGATCTGGCCGCGGCAATCGCCCCGCACCTCGCGCCAAGCGCGATCCTCACCGATGTCGGATCGACCAAGCAATCGGTGATCCGGGACGTCGGTCCGTTGGTGCCGGCCGGGGTGCATTTCGTGCCGGCGCACCCGGTAGCGGGCACCGAATATTCTGGCCCGGACGCCGGCTTCACCACCTTGTTCCAGGGCCGCTACACGCTGCTGACACCGACGCCGGGCACCGACGAGGATGCGGTGGAACGGATCGCGGAGCTTTGGCGGCGCTGCGGCAGCACGGTCCAGGTGATGGAGCCGGGTCATCATGACCGGGTGCTCGGGATCGTAAGCCATCTGCCGCACCTGATCGCGTTCACGATCTGCGGCACCGCGGACGATTTGGCCGACGAGAGCCGCCAGGAGGTACTGCGCTTCGCCGCTTCCGGCTTTCGCGACTTCACCCGCATCGCCGCCTCCGACCCGACGATGTGGCGCGACATCTTCCTCAACAACCGGGAGGCGCTGTTGGAAATGCTGGCGCGCTTCCTGGAGGACGCGCAGGCGATGGCGCGGGCCGTACGTTGGGGCGATGCCGCCTATATCGAGGACAAGGTGGAGCGCGGCCGCAAGATCCGCCGCAACCTGATCGAGCTGAATCAGGCGTAGGGGCGGGCGCGACCCCCTCCCTCGAAGCGACTACTATTCGGCGATCAGCAGGGCCACCTTGCCGCACGGGTGCTGCTGCTCCACAGCCTTGTGCTTCAGCCTTGTGTGCTTCTCGGACCTGTTCGAGTGGAAACACGGCGGATACGGTGGGGCGGGCTTACCGGCTTTGATCGGGCTGGCGATCTCGCCAAGCTGGCCGCTGCTGGGATGTCTGCAACATCTCGGGTCCGCCGAAACGATGAATGCGGACCGCCTTGCATGTGGTCATGACCCCTCCGTCCAGTCTAGCGGACGCGAACGAGAGGCGGTCATAGCAGGTTGCCTGCTTTCGGGATCGCAGGCCGCAAGCTGCCGTGACCGGCGGCAACCGACCCAAACCAACGGCAGTTTCCTGCCGAGGCGTTAGCGGAGCACCAACGAAATGAGCCTATTCCTACGTCTGCGGACGCTCGGCAGGACTAGCGCGCGCAAGCCGGTTGCAATCGTGACCGAAGTGCCGTCGCCGGCGATCCCGGTATGGCTCAAGCTGGGTTATAGTCTTGCCGTGCCGGCGATCGCCGTCGTTTACCAGCGTCGTTACGGGGCACAAAATTTCCTCTGGCTGTCGGACATCGCGCTCGGTTCGACGGCTTGCGCCGTGATCCTTGAAAATTCGCTGCTCGCCAGTCTGCCGGCGATCGGGGTTCTTCCAATGGAGCTGGCCTGGACACTCGACTTCATCGCCGGGGGCAGGTTGTTCGGGTTGGCCGGCTACATGTTCCAGAAGCAGCTACCGCTCGGGCTGCGCCTGCTGTCGCTGTTCCATCTCGCGCTTCCGCCAACGATACTCTGGCTGTTGCAGCGGCTCGGTTACGACGGTCGCGCCCTGCCGATCCAGGTTACGCTCACCTGGGCTGTCCTGCCGCTCACATATCGATTTACGGAACCCAAACGCAACATAAACTGGGTGTTCGGCCCGGGCGAAAAACCGCAGCACGCACTACCGCCGTTGGTTTATCTTGGGCTGGAGATGCTTGCGATCCCCGCCTTGGTTATCCTGCCAATGCACGGGCTCATGCGGCGACTCTTCCGCAGGCCGGAACGCCGGGTTCGGGCACTCGCATAGCCGCTCCGACGGATGCTGCCCTGGCTAAATCGGCTTTGCCGGCTAGAGTGCCGGTCGAGGAGCCGCCATGCACGTCCCCACCAGTCCTGCCTTCAAGGAGAACGCCCGCCGGGCCATCGCTGATCCGGCGCTGCAAAAGGCGCTCGCCCGTAGCGGATCGCAGTTCGTCGCGCGGCGAGCCTTCGCGGTCGCCGCACTCCCCGAGTTCGAACAGCTCCGCGACATCGCGCGCGAGATCAAGAACCACGCCCTTGCCCATCTCGACTTCTACCTGGAGGAGTACGAGGCTAAGGTCATCGCCTCGGGCGGCACGGTCCATTGGTGCGCCACGGCCGACGAGGCCCGCGCCGCCGTGCTGGAGATTTGCCGCCATTCCGATGCCCGTACGGTCACGAAGGGCAAGTCCATGATCAGCGAGGAACTCGACCTCAACGATCACCTTGAGCGCAACGGCATCCAGCCAGTCGAGACCGACCTCGGCGAGTATATCCTGCAACTCCGCCACGAGACGCCAAGCCACATCATCGCCCCCGCCTTCCACCTCAACCGCGAGGACTGGGAGGCGCAGTTCCGCGCCTCCCACACCGACCTGCCGGCGGACCGCACGTTCCGCGAGCGGCGCGATATCCTAACCGAGGCGCGCTCGCGCCTGCGCGAACGGTTCCTCACTGCCGATGTCGGTCTCACCGGCGCCAACTTCCTGATCGCCGAGACGGGCAGCAGCGTCATCGTCACCAACGAGGGGAACGGCGACCTCACGCAAACGCTGCCGCGCGTGCATATCGTGCTAGCCAGCATCGAGAAGCTGGTGCCCACCATTGAGGACTGCACCAGTTTGCTGCGCGTCCTTGCACGCTCGGCAACCGGACAGGACTTCTCAGTTTACACCACGTTCTCCACTGGCGCGCGCCGGCCGGGCGACCTCGACGGGCCGGACGAGTATCACGTGGTGCTGCTGGACAACGGCCGCTCGGCCATGATCGGCACTGAGTTCCAGGAGATGCTGCGCTGCATCCGCTGCGCCGCTTGCATGAACCATTGCCCGGTCTATGGCGCCGTGGGCGGGCACGCCTATGGCTGGGTCTATCCGGGACCGATGGGTAGCGTGCTGACTCCTGCCCTGATCGGCGTGGACAAGTCGGGGCTGCTGCCGAACGCCTCCACCTTCTGCGGCAAGTGCGAGAGCGTCTGCCCGGTGAAGATCCCGCTGCCCGGGCTGATGCGCCATTGGCGGGAGCGGGAATTCGAGCGCCACCTAACCCCGCCGGCGCAGCGGCGCAACCTGGCGCTTTGGGCATGGATCGCGAAGCAGCCGGCCCTCTATCGGGCGATGACACGGGCGGCGGCCGTCGGCCTCGGGCTCATGGGGCGGCGGCGCGGCCGGTTCACCCGCTTGCCGATGGCCGGCGGCTGGACCAGCGGGCGCGAGATGCCGGCGCCCGAGGGCAATACTTTCTTCGCGCGGTTCGCCCAGGCACAGCGCCAGGGTCGCGTCTCTTGAGCAAGGACGCGATGCTTCAGGCGATCCGACGCGGCCTGCGACGGGGTCCGCTGCCGCCGGACATGGCGGAGGTGCTGCGCGGGCAACTCAAAGCCCACCCGCGACACTTAATTCCAGCGCGCAGCCGCCTGCCGCACCCGAAGCAGATAGCGCTGTTTATCGCCAACGTAGAGCAGGAGTACGGCACGATCATTCGTGTCCCGATCCTGGCTTCGGTCCCCGACGCTATCGCCGACTATCTCGCGGCGCAGAACCTGCCGAGCGCGCTGGTAATGGCGCCGCATCCCGAGCTGCAAGCTATCCCCTGGTCCACCCGGCCGATGCTGCAGTTGCGCGAGGGCTCGGCCGAGGCGGCGGACACGGTCAGCCTGCAACACGCTTATGCCGGCATCGCTGAGACCGGCACCCTGATGCTGCCCTCGGCACCGGAGCGCCCGACCACGTTGAACCTGCTCGCCGAGACCGAGATCGTTTTGTTGCGCGCGAGCCGGGTCGTCGGCGCCTATGAGGAAGCGTGGGACATGCTGCGCGCGGAGATAGGGGCCATGCCGCGCAACGTCATGCTCGTCACGGGGCCGTCGCGCTCCGCCGATATCGAGCAGGCACTGGAGCTGGGCGCACATGGACCGCGGCGGGTGCATGTGGTGCTGGTGGACGACGCGCCTGACGCAGGCTAGGAGCGAGGCATGAACGTCCCCTTGCGCAAGCCGATGACCCGCGAGGAGTTCCTGGCCTGGGAAGGCCGCCAGGAGCTGCGCTACGAGTTCGACGGGTTCCAGCCGATCGCGATGACCGGCGGCACGTTCGAGCACGCCGTCATTCAGCGAAACCTCATAACGACTCTGACCAACCGGTTGCGCGGCAAGCCGTGCCAGCCCCTCGGCAGCGATGTGAAGGTCGCTGTCAGCGGACGCATCCGTTATCCGGACGCGTTCGTGATCTGCTCGCCAGTGGAACCAGGCACACGCGTGATCGAAACGCCGGTGGTGGTGTTCGAGGTGCTGAGCCACTCGACCTCGGTGACGGATCGGGTGGTGAAGAACCAGGAATATCGCGAGACCCCTTCTGTGGTCCGCTACGTGATGCTGGAACAGCTCCGGCAAGCCGCGACAGTGTTCGATCGCAGCGGTGAGGATTGGGTGGATCATGTGCTCGACGGCGAGGCGGTGCTTGTCATGCCGGAGATCGGGATCGAGCTACCTCTGTCCGAGCTTTCCGAAGGCGTGCGGTTCCCCGGCGTAACCGACGACGACTGACCGGAGATGACCGGCGCGCCCCGGCCAACCGCTGTGGGGCATAGCGGCACCTCGGTCGGCCATTCGCTGCGCGGGATGCCGGTTTGGCCCCTGGCTGCCACAATCGCGGTGCAGACCTTGGCCACGATGGCCCTGTTCTCCGTCCCCACCGCGGCGCCGGAAATCGCCCGCGACTTCGGCATCCCCGGCCCGCTGGTCGGGGTATTCGTCTCTGTGGTCTATTCCGTCGGCATAATTTCCGCCGTGCTCGCGCCCGGATTCGTCCATCGTTACGGCGCGGTGCGGGTGAGTCAGGCGGTGCTGGTGACGGTGATTGGGATGCTTGCATTCGCCGCTAGCGCCGGGACACCGGCGCTACTGGGCCTTGCTGGCGTCGTGCTGGGGCTCGGTTACGGCGCGACGGCGCCGGCCAGCACCCACCTGCTGGTGCCGCAAACGCCGCAACCGGTATTCAACATGGTCATGTCGATCCGCCAGATCGGCGTGCCGCTGGGAGGCGTGCTGGGCGCGCTGATCGTGCCGCCTGTGGTGCTGGCCATCGGGTGGCGCTTGGCATTGTCGGCCGAAATTGCCCCGGTGCTGCTCCTGGTGTTGTTGCTGGAGGTGCCGCGGCGAAAATGGGACACGGGCCTCAATCCAAGCCGCCCGCTCTGGAGCGGCGTACTGCTCGAGCCATTTCGGCTACTACGGGCGGACCGGCGCCTGCGTCGGTTGTCGGTTGCGAGCTTCTTCTACTCCGGCGTGCAGCTCTCCTTCATCGCCTTCATGACCGTGCAGTTGACAACGGTCGCCGGGTTCAGCCTGGTGGATGCGGGCTTCGCATTGGCGCTGTACCAAGTTTCGGGCGCGGTCAGCCGGCCGGTTTGGGGCTGGATCGCCGACCGGTTCCTGACACCTACCCGGACGCTTTCGGTTCATGGCTTCGGGATGGCCATCGCCTGCGTCGGGGCGGGCGCGTTCGGGGCGGGCTGGCCCTCGACGGGCGTTGTGCTGGTCGCGATCCTGGGCGGGGCCACGGCCAGCGGCTACACCGGCGTTGCCTACGCCGAATATGCCCATTTGGGCGGCGGCCGTCGCACCGAGGCGACGGGCCTAGGGACCGCGGCCATGTTCATGGGCGTGATGCTGATCCCCTCCGGCTTCGGCGTGGCGGTGACGGGATTGGGCGGCTACGGACTGCCTTACGGGGCGCTGGCGCTGTTCGCGGCGTTATCCGCCTTGCTGCTCTTCGCCGCTCCGAGGCGCCGCGCGGCATCGTGAGCGCCTTCCGCAAACCCCTGACGGACCTCGATCGCGCGGCATGGGCCAGCTATGCGCGGGGTGTCGTTCCGCTGCCTGGTCGCGCGCAGGCTGCGATACAAGGCAGCCCGGCCCTGCCCGCCCCCGCGCTAAAGTCAGAGCCACGTCAGCGTGCCGCCTCGCTGACAGCGCGAGGCCGGACCGCGGGATTGGCGGTAGGGATGCAGCCGCCCGGTGTCGATTCCGCCACATGGCACCGGTTCCGGACCGGCAAGATGCCGGCTACACGCCGGCTCGACCTGCACGGGCACACAGCGCAGCGCGCCTTCCATGCGCTGATCAGTTTTCTCCGCTCCGCTCAGGCCGAGCATGTCCGCTGCGTCGAGATCATCACCGGTCGCGGCTCCCCGGAGGGCGGCGGGGTGCTCCGCCGAGAGGTTCCGTTGTGGCTCGATCTGCCGGAGGTGCGCCCACTGGTGCTGGCTGCCGCGCATCCGCACCCGGCGAACCCGGGCTCGGTGCGGCTCCTGCTGCGGCGGGTGCGGCGCTGACCCCCGGGGAGGGTCAAGTCAACCCGCCCGCTTGTTCGATGAAGGCCGCTATCTCGGGCACGCCGGTTCCAGTCTTCAGGTTGGCGAAGACAAGGGGGCGGTCGCCGCGCATCCGCCGGGCGTCGCGGTCCATCACCTCCAGGCTGGCGCCGACGAAAGGCGCCAGGTCGATTTTGTTGATGACCAGCAGATCGCTGCGCGTGATCCCGGGGCCGCCCTTGCGCGGGATCTTGTCGCCGGCCGAAACGTCGATCACGTAGATGGTCAGGTCCGCGAGTTCTGGGCTGAACGTGGCCGCGAGGTTGTCGCCGCCGCTCTCGATCAGGATGAGGTCGAGCGCCGGGAAGCGCCGGCACATCTCCGTCACGCCGGCGAGGTTGATGCTGGCGTCTTCCCGGATCGCGGTGTGCGGACAACCGCCGGTCTCGATCCCCAGGATGCGCTCGGGCGAGAGGGAACCGGCGCGGGTCAGGAATTGTGCGTCTTCCTTGGTGTAGATGTCGTTGGTGATCGCCGCGACCTCGCATCGTTCGCGGAACTGCTTGCAAAGCACGTCCATCAGCGCCGTCTTGCCGGTGCCGACCGGGCCGCCGATGCCGACCCGCAGCGGTCCGTTGATGCTGGTCATGAGCGAAACAGCCTCGTGTATTGGGTTTCGTGCCGCATGGCGGCGATGTCGGCGCGCCAGCAGGCGCCCCCGAGATCGTCGAGCGTCGCCGCCCGGGTCGCCTCGGCCACCGCCAGCAACATGGGTTCGAGCGCGGCGAGGCTGCGCAATCCGGCGGTCTGGCCGAGCGGCACGAGGCGCACGGCCGCGGAGATCAGGTTGGCCATCATCGCCTGAAGGTATGCCGCAGTCGTGACATCCTCGTCGATCGCGTGGTCGGCCGCCAACGCGCCCACCGCGACGGGATAAGGCAGAGGAGCGCAGGCGAGTGCCGCCAGCCGGGCGCTATCCCAGACCTGGGCCGCGCTGGCGAAGGCGGCCCCTTGGCCCAGCGTCTCGGTCTGCCGTTCCAGGCACGGTGCGACGGCTGTGGCAAGTTCGGCGACCGCTGCCAGGGCGTTCGCATCCGGGGCGCGGTAAGCGTGGCGGAGCAGGATCGCGTCGCTTCGGCCAGAGCCGTGGGCCAGCACGTCGGATAGCCAGCCCCCCAGCGTCCGTTCATCGCGCACGTCGCCAGCCTGGACGGCCCATTCCAGCCCGTGGCTGTAGGCGAAGCCGCCGGTCGGAAACGCCGGGGACAGCCAGGCCAGCAAGCGGAGTACGGCCTCAATGTCGGTCGTGATCATGCTGATGGAGCCCGCCGGCATAGGCGCCGGCCTCCGGGTCGAAGGTCGCGGTGACGTAGCCAACATGACCTCCGAACCGCTGAACCATTTCGGCAATCACATGATCGCTTCGGATGCGCAGCCGCTCGCCCTGCACCTGAATGGGCAGGTGCCGGTTGCCCAGATGCCAAGCGATCCGTGCCAGTTCGCCCGGCGCGTGCGCGTGGATGTCGAGCAGTGGCTCGGGCTCCGCGCGCACGCGCACGACCCGGCCATCCTCCAGTTCCAGCCCGTCGCCGTCCCGTAGATGCGCGGCACTGGCTAGGTTGAGGGTGAAGTTCGTGCCGTTCTCGGCGGACATCATCAGACGCCGGCGATGGCGGCCGTCGAAATCGAGCCGCACGCGGTCGGTCTCGCGCGCCGCGTCCCAGGTGCCGGCCGGCAGGACCCGTCGCGCCTGCATCAGAACAGGAAATACCGCTGTGCCATCGGCAGGACGGTCGCGGGCTCGCAAGTGAGCAGAGTGCCGTCGGCCCGGACCTCATAGGTCTCGGCATCCACCTCGATCACCGGCATCGCGTCGTTATGGATCATCGAATGCTTGCCGATGCCGCCGCGCGTGTCGGCAACCGCGACCAGGCGGCGATTGAGCTTCAGCGCATGGCCGATCCCTGCATCGAGTGCCGCGCCGGAGACGAAGGTGAGGCAGGTCTCGCCAAGCGCGCCGCCGAATGCGCCGAACATCGGCCGGTAATGCACCGGCTGCGGCGTCGGGATCGAGGCGTTCGGATCGCCCATCGGCGCCATCGCGATCGCGCCCCCTTTGATCACCAGGTCCGGCTTTACGCCGAAAAACGCCGGCGACCACAGCACCAGATCGGCGAGCTTGCCGGCTTCCACCGAGCCCACCTCATGCGCGATGCCCTGCGCGATCGCGGGATTAATCGTGTACTTCGCGACGTACCGCTTTACCCGCGCGTTGTCGTGCCGCGCCGGGTCTCCCGGCAGGCTGCCGCGCTGTGTCTTCATCTTGTGCGCGGTTTGCCAGGTGCGGAGGATCACCTCGCCCACCCGCCCCATTGCCTGGCTGTCGGACGACATCATCGAGAGCGCGCCGAGGTCGTGCAGGATGTCCTCGGCCGCGATCGTCTCCTTACGGATGCGGCTCTCGGCGAACGCGACGATCCTCCGGGATCGCCGGGTCGAGATGATGGCAGACCATGAGCATGTCGAGATGCTCGTCCAGCGTGTTCGCCGTGTAGGGCCGCGTGGGATTGGTGGAACTCGGCAGCACGTTCGCCAGGCCCGCGACCTTGATGATGTCCGGCGCGTGACCTCCGCCCGCGCCTTCGGTGTGGAACGCATGGATGGTGCGGCCCTTGAAGGCGGCGATCGTATCCTCGACGAAGCCCAACTCGTTCGAGCGTGTCGGTGTGGATCATCACCTGCACGTCGAACCGGTCCGCGACCGCTAGGCAGCAGTCGATCGCTGCGGGCGTGGTGCCCCAATCCTCGTGCAGCTTGAGGCAGGCGGCACCGGCGCGGACCATCTCCTCCAGCGCGGCGGGCGCGAGGCGTTGCCCTTGCCGGCGAAGGCGAGGTTCACCGGCAAGCCCTCGGCGGCCTGCAGCATGCGCGCGAGATGCCACGGTCCCGGCGTGCAGGTGGTGGCGGCGCTGCCGGTCGCGGGTCCGGTTCCGCCTCCGATCATAGTCGTGATGCCGGAAGCCAGCGCCTCCTCCACCTGTTGCGGGCAGATGAAGTGGATATGGGTGTCAATGCCGCCGGCGGTGACGATCTTGCCCTCGCCGGCGATGATCTCGGTCCCCGGCCGATGACGATATCCACGTCCGGCTGGATATCGGGGTTGCCGGCCTTGCCGATCTTGGCGATGCGCCCGCCGGCGATGGCCGATATCGGCCTTGACGATGCCCCAGTGGTCGATGATCAATGCGTTGGTAATGACCGTATCGACCGCGCCCTCGGTCTGCGCGGCCTGCGACTGGCCCATGCCGTCGCGGATCACCTTGCCGCCGCCGAACTTCACCTCCTCGCCATACGTGGTCAGGTCGCGTTCGACCTCGACTGATCAGCTCGGTGTCGGCCAGCCGCACGCGGTCGCCCGTGGTGGGGCCGAACATGTCGGCGTAGGCCGCGCGCGCGCAGACGGGCCATCAGTCGAGGGCCCCCATCACCGTCGCCGCGGAAACCCTAGCACGACGCGCAGGCCGCGATAGGGCACCAGTGTGACCTCGCGCGTCTGCCCCGGCTCGAATCGGACAGCGGTGCCGGCCGCGATGTCGAGCCGCTGACCGCGCGCGGCGGCGCGGTCGAAGCGAAGCGCCGGGTTGGTTTCGGCGAAATGGTAGTGGCTGCCGACCTGGATCGGCCGGTCGCCGGTGTTGGCGACGGTCAGCGTGGTGCGCGTCAAGGCCAGCGTTCAGCTCGATGTCGCCCTCGGCAGGCATGATTTCGCCCGGGATCATCGGATCGGCTCGTGGACGGTGACGAGCTTGGTGCCGTCCGGAAAGGTCGCCTCCACCTGCACGTCGTGGATCATCTCGGCGACACCCTCCATCACCTGCTCGCGGGTGATGACGTGCCCGCCCTGCTCCATCAGGTCGGCGACGCTCTGTGCCATCGCGCGCGCCCTCGACCACGAAATCCGTGATCAGCGCGACCGCCTCGGGATGGTTCAGTCTTGACGCCGCGTTCCAGCCGCCGGCGCGCGACCATCGCCGCCATTGCGATCAGCAGCTTGTCCTTCTCGCGCGGGGTCAGGTTCATGCGACACTTTCCCTCAGCACCGCCAGACGCGGGGCAGTGGACGCGAATGGCGGAGGATGCGCAAGGCGGGCAGCACCGCCGACCGGAGCGCGGCCCCGTCGGGCGCGAGAATGCGCGCGAGGAGGATGTCGTTCCAGGCGCTGGCGCCGGCCTCCTCCGGCAAGGCGTCGCCGGAGCGCGTCGAGATGTCGCTCGGCATCGGGCGCGACATAGACCATTGTCGCCACCGCGCGCGCGCCGCCGGCGGTCGCGACTGCCGGCCAGCAGCGCGGAGACCTCGCCTTGCAGCGCACGGCATCGTGCAGCACGAGCCGCCCGGCGCGGCGGATGCGGATCACGTCGCGCAGCCAAGCACGCTCGACCGTCTCGCCCATCGCGGCGCGCCCGAACACCAGCCATTCGATGCCGAGAAAGCTCGCCCCCGCCGCCAGTTCCACCGTCAGCAGACGGTCGAGCGCGCAGCGGTCAAACAGGATCGTTTCCTGTGGCAGCCACTCCATCGCGGCCGCCTTCTTCCACCTCGATGCGGGTGCGGACCAGCGCCGGCGCGCTGCCGGGCAGCGCGCGGTAAAACCGTTCCGCCGCCTGCGCGGCGATGCTGGCGCGCGCGCCCGGTTCCAAATGGAACCGGCTTTCCAGCCGGTCGCCCCCGGCAACGCCGCCGGAGGTGTTCAACGTCACCACGTCGGCCCAGCCCGGTTCCTGTCTGCGCGGGAACCGCGCCTTCAGGCAGCCCGCCTGGCGCAGTTCGCCCAGCACTGAAGCACCGTCACGCGCACGCAGGCTGACCCGCAACTCCCCGGTCGCGCGCTGGAGCGCGGGCGATCAGACAGACAGGCGGCGTCGTACATCCCGCTCGTCCAGCTCCTCGCGGCGCCCGGACAACACGATAAGTCCTCGGTCCATCACCGCGATCGTCTGGGCGAGATCGCGGGCGAAGTCGAAATACTGCTCGACCAGCAGGATGGCGATGTCGCCGCGGGCGCGCAACAGTGCGATCACCCGGCCGATGTCCTTGATGATGCTGGGCTGGATGCCCTCGGTGGGCTCGTCGAGCAGCAGCAGGCGCGGGCGCGTCACCAAGGCGCGGGCGATGGCGAGCTGCTGTTGCTGGCCGCCTGAGAGATCGCCGCCGCGTCGGGCCAGCATGGTGCGCAATACCGGAAACAGCTCGAACACGTCGGGCGCGATGCGGCGCTGCCCACGCGGCAGCACCGCGAAGCCGGTCTCCAGGTTCTCGCGCACGGTCAGCAGGGGAAAAATGTCGCGTCCTTGCGGCACCCAGGCGATGCCGCGTCGCGCGCGCTCGTAGGTGGGAAGTCGGGTGATGTCGGCACCGTCCCACCGGATCGCCCCGGCGCTGATCGGATGCGTGCCCATCACGGCGCGTAGCAGGCTGGTCTTGCCGACGCCGTTGCGCCCGAGCAGACAGGTGATCGCGCCTGCCTGGGCCGAAATCGAAACGGCCCGGAGCGCGATGGCCGCGCCGTAGTGGAGTTCGAGGTCGCGGACTTCGAGCATTAGCGCAGGCTCGTCGCGGCCGTCGTCAGTTCTTCGTCATGGTCCGCGAAGGCGGACCATCCACGACTTGCCTTCGCCGCGTGAAGTCGTGGATGGCCGTGACCAGCACGGCCATGACGATAGAGGTGGTGCTGAGGCACCGGCGCGATCGGCCGAA
>CAWKGV010000014.1:0-48659 GCA_963849305.1 uncultured Pseudomonadota bacterium | reverse complement strand
TCCCCTCCGCCAGCAACCCGCTTGCCAGCGTTGTCCGCAATGGTCCGTCTATATCCCGCACCGTTTTCCGGACGGCTCGTGGGTCGATTAAGACGCAACGAATTCAGCCGGAACACCGAAACGAATCCCGTCGCTTTTTTAATGCTGGCGCACGACTGCCGGCGGCTGTCTGCTTCACAATCGCCGGTACGGACCCTCACCACCCTTCGGGAACTCCGACGCGGCACAGACCGCCGCAACCGAGAGGCGAGCGGATAGTATCGCCGGCCCGATCAGGGCGCAAATACGGGCGGCCCGCAGTCCTCGCGCGCGAGGCGCCGGGTGGAGGCGGCGTGACTGCGCCGCTTTTGCGTGTCACTTGCAACCGCTTTTCATAATGGCGGATTCTGACGTCGCCCTGCGGTTGAGCGGGGCTGCAACCCCCGATCGGTTTCGCTGTCGTTGCCGTAACCCTCATACTTCAACCGCCTCGTTCCCCACCAAACCGAAGGAGACGGTTGCAATGCCCACCGGTCACCAACGCCAGCATCCGGAATTGCCCGAGTTCGCCCTACTCTACGATGCTGGACTTGGCTTCATCTCTGATGGCGCTCGCTACACCCCGGCCGAAATGCGCGGCAATTTCGTGGAGGTCTTTGAGATTCCCCGTGGGCATCTTGCTCTGCCCCTCGCGAACGGCACCCCAGCGTTCCACAACTATGTCGCCCATGTCCTACGCAGGTTCACGATCGATGGGTTCCACATCCGCCAGGGCCGCGGCGAGAACGCCTGGTATCAAGTCACTCCCGCCGGCATGGAGGCAGGCCAGAGGGCTATCGGACGGGACCACTGAGCGGCGGTCCGCAACGCATCGACGCTTCATAAGGCATTGTAGGTGCGCCCTACGCTGTCGAACTGCTCGTGGAACTCGGCGACGTTCGGTCGCGCCACGTCACCAAGAAACTGGCGCGGCATCATCTACACCCTATTCCGCCGGACCTGCCAATGGACACCGCGTTACCGCCCTCACCTATCTCGGCAGGCAATTCTCAGCGCGATGATTGTGGGCACCGTCCGGCTACCGGTCACGCTGGACAAGGGGGGCGCGCGCCCTATCATGTCTGCCGGGATTCCTGCCCGACATGAGATGATTCCGCGCCTTCGAGAGCGTGTGGGCGCTGATTTGCATGCCAGAGGAAATTGAATGAGTCCTTCCAAGCGCAAGTGCATTTTCTGCGACCAGCCTGCGAGCTTGTCGAAGGAACATGTCTGGCCGGATTGGTTGCGCCAGTATATCCCGCGCGATCCCACCGCGCCAAACCGGTCTTTGCACACCACCGGCCTGTTGTGGATCGACGAAAGCGGCAAGCGTAAATCCAGCCTGAACCCCGGCAAGCTGGCACGGCCTGGCGAGATGGCAGACCAGAGGCTGAGATTGTTTGTAAAGACTGTAATAGCGGCTGGATGAGCCCGGCTGCAAGTGCGGGCAAAGCCGTTCTTAGCGCCGCGACTTAAAGACGATTGGTCAGAGCCTTTGGACGAAAACGGTTAGAAGCAATCGCCGCCTGGGCTACCACGTTTACAATGGCCGTGGAACAAGCCGATCCAGACACAATCGCTACTTCCCAGGACGAACCCTTCAGGCTCACCCGCGCTCCGATGCCCGGATGACTGGTTTTCTTGGGCGGAGCAACGGAGTGCCGGTGAAATTCCATCATCAGGCCTATGGCATCGAGGGGCCAGGATGGTCGCGCGAGGATCATCCTCGATCGCATAACACACAGCTCACGACGTTCACGATCGGCGCCATCCTGCTGCAAACGATGAGCAGCCAAGTGAAGTACTATGAGACGTCAGGTTTCCTGGCGGTACACGCCAAGAAATGCGCGGATGGTCTAGGCTTCTTGCAGATCTGGCCGATGCAATCACCGACCGCGCGGGCATGCCTGCGCGGGTTTATAGTGATCGGGATTTTGTTCGCGTCACCGACGTGTGGATCTGGTCGCTCGCGATGTCGAACTTCTCGCGCAAGAAAGACGCGACCTGGACGTTCCTGCAATGGGCCACCGGTACCGATCATACGCTGTTCGGCGCCCGCAAGAAGGATCTGGTGCACCCGGTGCGCGGCAGCATCTGGAAGGACGCGGAGTTCCGCCAGCGCATCGCCAAGAACTATCCGGGCTACATGGAGCAGTACGAGGCCACGTCGCCCGACGCGAAGATCTACTTCACCCCGCAGCCGCTGTTCTTCAACGTCACCACCGATTGGGCGGCGGCGTTGCAGCGGATGGTGGCCAAGCAGATCCCGGTGGACGAGGGGCTGGACCAGCTCGCCCAGGGCGTCGACCGGCAGATGCGGCAGGCCGGCATCGGCTGAGGCCGCGCCGGCCTGCCCGCCTCTCCCGTCACGCCGGCGGGAAAGGTGGCGGGCCGGCCGCTCGTGAAACTCCAGCATCGGCTTCTCGCCATGTCCGAAACCGCGATCGCCCCGATCGTCCGACGTCGCCCGCTCCTGCCGCGGCTGCTGCCTTATTTGCTCAGCTTGCCCGCGCTGCTGGTGTGCATCGGCATCCTGATCCCGTTCGTCACCTCGATCTGCGTACAGCCTGCAACGCTACAACTGGGCCATGCCGTACCTGCGCGGCTTCACCGGGCTCGGCAACTTCATCGACTTGTTCACCGACCCGAGCTTCTGGAACACGGTGCGGGTGTCGATGGTGTACACCTTCGCCACCGTAATCGTGGAGCTGCTGCTTGGGCTTGGGATCGCGCTGCTGCTGCGCGAGCGCACGCGGCTCAACAACTTCATCTCGATAGCCCTGCTGATGCCGCTGATGACCGCACCGGCCATCACCGCGCTGATGTGGAAGCTGATGACCAACCCGAGCTTCGGCGTGCTGAGCTGGCTTATCGCGCTGTTCGGCGTCACCGGCTTCAAATGGGCCTCCGACCCGTCGAGCGCGATGTTTACGGTCGTGATCGTCGATACCTGGGTCTATACGCCGTTCATCATGATCCTGCTGCTGGCCGGCCTGCGCAGCCTACCGCAGCAGCCGTTCGAGGCGGCGCGGCTCGATGGGGTGCCGGCGGCGTTCATGTTCTTCCGCATCACCTTTGCCGATGGTGATGCCCTACATCTTCACCGCCGTGCTATTCTGGCTGCTCAATTCGATCCAGCAGTTCGACATCATCTACGCGATGACCCAGGGCGGGCCGGGCGACAGCCTGCTGGTGTTCCAAGTCCGGTCCTACCTCGAATTCTTCCAGTACACCAATGTCGGCCGCTCGGCGGCGATCATGGTCGTGCTGTGGGCGATCACCTTTGTCTTGTCGCAGGTGTTCGTGAAGCAATGGCTCAAGCTAGGGAGCGGGCGCATGGCGGCGCGTGACCTATTGATGCGGCTCCTGCGCTGGCTGGCGCTCGCGCTGGTGGTGGCGTTCTTCCTGTTCCCGATCTTCTGGATCGTGGTCATGTCGTTCGAGACCAACGAGCAGATTCTGCACACGCCGCCCATAGTCTCGCTTTCGACGTTGCAGAACTATGGCGCGCTGCTGTCGGGCAAGCTGCAAACCTCCGCCGGCACGCTGGACGAGACGTTCCTGCACAATCTGTGGAACTCGTTCTTGCTTTCGGCTGCTCGGTGGCGTTGGCGCTCGTGCTCGGGGTGCCAGCGGCCTATGCGTTCGCCCGCTTCCGCGGCGGCGAGGACATCGCCTTCACCTTGCTGTCGTTCCGCTTCGCCCCGCCGCTCTTGGTGCTGCTGCCGCTGACGCTCTATTTCCAGAACATCGGGCTGAGCAGCACCTATATCGGGTTGATCTGGCTCTATCAGCTCATTTGCGGGTCGGGAGCATCGCCGAACTGCTGCGTATCGGCGGTGTGCTCGGCCATGCGCCACGCGCGCTGTCCAACGGCCAGAAGCAGCGCACCGCGCTCGCGCGCGCCGGTGGGGGAGCCCGGCGTGCTGCTGCTCGACGACCCGCTGCGCAACGTGGACGCCAAGCTGCGCTACGAGATGCGCCTCGAGTTGCCACGGCTGCTGCGCGGGGCCGGCGCGGCAACGATCTATGTGACGCAGGACTATCGCGAGGCGATGGCCATGGTGTCGCCAGCTACGGCCTTTCTGATGAGCATGAGGGCAATCATAGAGGCGGGAGGTGAATGTTCGCCATGGGTCGAGAGCGGACGCGCCGTTGTGTAGGTCTTGATCTTGCAACACATCTCGAGTCGCTGCACCCACGCTGTCAGTTTCCAGAGTTAGCTGCAATGAAGTGTCAAAGTCGATTTCAGTGGCTTATAAAATGCAGTCGGCTGCGACAACGCCATCGGAATAACCCTGGCGAGGGACTCAGTAATCCGGATCAACACCAATACGAGCCACCAGGGATCGTAGGTCTGGCACCTCAAGATCGGGGGCTTCAGTAAGCAGCCTTGCGGAGCGTCCGTTCCGACGTACCCAGACCGTCGCGCAGCCGAGCTGCCTCGCGGGTGCGATCTCCGTCACACCCTCGGCGACGTGTGCGATCGATCTCGCCTCCGCCGCTAGACGCCGGATGGCCTCCTCAAAGATGGCCGGACGAGGCTTATAGCACCGAGCCTGCCCGGCGGTGATTACAGCTTCGAACTTAACCCCGAGCTGCTGAGCTGAGGCGGCGAACAAGTCGTCGTCGATGTTCGAGATAATGGCGAGCCTGTGACGTTGGCCAAGGGTGCGAAGCGCTTCCACCGTGTCGGGAAACGGCCGCCACAATGGTATCGATGATGCGAGCAGATCGCGATCCGCATCTTCAACCGGAAAACCGAAGCGTTGGCCGAAACCCTCCACGACGCCGGCGAGCACCGCCCTGTATGGTTTGAAGGGCGGGTTGCAGAGCGGCTCCTCAATATCTTGGGCCGCCATGATGATCTCGTCGTCCGACAGGGTGACGCCGTGTCTGGCCAGCAACGGTCGCAAGGCATTAATCGTACCAGATTCGTAATCGATCAGAGTTCCGTAGCAATCGAAGGTGAGGGTGGTCACCCGCTGGGGAAGGTGAGGCATGTGGGTATCTCTCCACGCTTTTGATGTCGACGTCCGCGGTATTTCGAAGTGGGCTCCAGCAAAGGGTTATGCGGCACCCCTGCTGGCGCGAGGGCTCGATAGAGGGTCGCGGCGTGCACCTTGCACACCTTCGCTACCTCGGGGCTGATCTGTCTTCGTCGATCAGACGCTGACCGAGTGCTACCTGTTCCGAGGTGAGCTTGGCGGGTCGCCCGAAACGTACGCCGCGCTTCATAGCCGCGACACGACGCGCGCTCAGTTCCAGAACAGCTTGAGGGGGATCGCGAGCACGAGCGGGTAGAGGGTGCCCACCATCCACTTGAGCACCGCCACGTATCGTCGCCCAATGCGCCCGCTCCCGCCATCCCACGGGTCCGGTCGCAAGCCGGCCCGAGCACAAGCTAAGCAGGCGCCCCGCCGCTTCATTCCACACGCGCGCGCCTGACACATGCGCTGCCGTGCCCAAGGCGGTTACGAAGCGGTGGCTTCGCTACCGCCCCGCGCCGCCAGGGCGGCGGCGACCGCCGCGTCATGCGCGGCCTCGTCGGCGCGGGCGGCGGCGCTGCTCCAACGGCCTTTCATCAGGAAGATCAGGACCACGAACGCCGCCGCCCCCGCCGCGCAGATCGCGAACCAGAACTGCCATTGTCCCGGCGTTGCCTTCGCGGCGGCGCCGATCTCCGCCACCCGCGCCGCGAGCGCCGGCGGCACCGCGCCCGCCGCCCGCGCGTGCGCGAACGCAGCCAGCACGGGCGGCGCCTCCACCAGCGGCGTCACCGTGGTGACCACATGCGGCAGCGACAGGAACGAGGCGGTGACGACCAGGCGCAGCAGCCAGCCCCAGATGGCGAGCCCCGTCGCGGTCAGCGCCGGGTTGTGCGCCTCGATCGTCTCGGTGAAGCTCGCCATCCAGCACACGTAGGCGGCCCCCATCAGCACGGAGATCAGGCAGGCCACGCCGGCCATGGCGGGGAAGGTCGGGTGGGTCGCGCCATGCGCCAGGAACACCCAGATGGTGACGGCGCTGCCCACGCCGCCCACCAGCATGAACGGCTTGCGCACCCGCAGGCGGTCCGAGCACAGGCCCACCAGGATCAGCGACGCCGCGTTGGTGCCCCAACTCCAGTTCAGCAGCGCGTTCGCCCGCGCAGGGGTGAAGCCGTACACGGTCACGATGTAGATCACCCCGAACGCGACCGCCGTGTAATAGGCCAGGAGCAGCACCGACACGCCGAACGCCGAGAACAGGATGTCCGGGCGCAGCATCTGCCGCCACGGGTGGCGCAGGCTGGCCGCGATATCCAGGCCGCGCGCGCGCAGCTCGTTCAGCACCCGGTCGCGCTCGTTCACCATGAGCTGATCGCGGAGTTCCGGCTTCAGCTCGCGCAGGAACAGGAAGGCCAGCACGAACACCACAAACGTGAGTGCGCCGCAGATCACGTACTGGCTGCGCCAGGATGCGAAGACCGGCAGCGTGGCGCTTGTCACCACGCTGACCAGCAGGCTGCCGAGCACCGGGCCGATGGTCCAGAACCCCATCGCCGCCGCGCGCCCCACCTGCGGCGAGAAGTCGCGGATCAGCGCCGGCGTCGCGACCAGGATGACCCCCTCGACGAAGCCCACCACGACGCCGATCACCGCCCAGCTCAGCCGGTCATGCACCAGCGGCACCAACAGCGTTAAAATCGCCACGATCAGCAGGCCCCAAACCACGAGCCGCGCACGGCCGAAACGGTCCGTGAGCCCCGCCAGCAGCGAGGCAAAGGCGCCGGCCGCGCTGCCCACCGCCAGCGTGACGACCAGGTAGCCGAAGCTGATCCGCAGCTCCGCCATCACCAGCGGCGCGACGCCGCCGCCGACATAGAGCGCGTAATAGAGCGCGATGGTGATGACAACGACGAGCGCCAGATGACGCCGGCGCGCGGCGGGCAGCGGGTAATGTTCCAGCAGGCGGTTCGGTCCAAGCGTGCCCCAGCGGGTTGCCGGCATGGGCGCTCCTCCTTTTCGGAAGCGTAGCTGGTTAGACTAAGATCGGCAAAGCCGCTCCTCTCTCATTGTCATGCCCGCGAATGCGGGCATCCACGACTTCTCGCGCCACCGCGGTCTTTATGCAGCAAGCGCACTGCGGCAAAAGCTGCATGGTGGTGCCGGGCAGACACGGTGTTGGAGGCCGAGATGTTTGCGGCGGGTGCATTGCGAGCAACATCAATCCCCTTGCCGGAGAGCCACATGACCACGCAGCAGAAGATAGCACGCCGCAAGCTCTGTCCGCTGGCCAGCCTCACGTCGCCATGCTAGACGCCAGTCGCTCCAGCAGATTCTGCACACGCGGATCTTCGCAGACGGCAACGTTGAACCGCATCCACGGCGACCGCTCCAAATGCGGGCGAAACACCGTGCCGGGTGCGAGCATCAGGCCCCCGTGCTGCGCGGTTT
Organism: uncultured Pseudomonadota bacterium; assembly: GCA_963849305.1. Classification (GTDB taxonomy): domain Bacteria; phylum Pseudomonadota; class Alphaproteobacteria; order Acetobacterales; family Acetobacteraceae; genus CAWKGV01. The sequence continues at coordinate 41,202 of CAWKGV010000014.1, read as the reverse complement.
CCGCCAGCGCCAGCAAGTCCTCGATATGCGGGAAGCGTGCCCAGACGAACATGCCGTCCGCGGGCTCAACGAACAATTCCAATCCGATGCGTTCGAAGGCGCGTACGACATTCAGGCGAGCCGCGCCGAGCCGCTCGTGCAGGCGCGACAGGAACTTGCGGTAGTGCCCATCCGCCAGCATCAGATAGATTAGCCGCTCCGTGAACTGCGACGTGGTGATGCTGGTCAGCATTTTGATGTCGGCGAGCTGGTTGGCGGTGTCCTGTGAGCAGGCGGCGAAGCCGACGCGCAAACTGCCGGACAGCGTCTTGGAAAAGCTGCGCACGTAGATCACGCGATTGAGCTGGTCGAACATGGCCAGCCGCGGCGTCGGTTTCACCTGCAGATCGCAAAAGACGTCGTCCTCGACGACCGTGAAGTTGTGGCGCTCCGCGGCCTGCAACACCTTGAACCCAATATGCGGGCTCATGTCGGATCCGGTCGGGTTCTGCATCACTGACTGGGTGAAATACACTTTTGGCCGGTGTGCCGCCGCCAGCTTTTCGAGGGTGGCGAGGTCCGGCCCGTCGGGGTTTCGCGGTACCGCCAGCATGACCACGCCTTGCAGGCGCAGGTTGCCGAACATGTTGTAGTAGCCTGGGTCATCTACCAGCGCCGCGTCGCCAGACTTCAACAGATAGCGGATGACGAGTTCAAGCGCCTGGCTGGTCCCCTGCGTCAGCAGGATCTGGCCTGCATGCGCGGTGATGCCAAGCCCGGCAAGCGTCAGCGCGAGATGCTCGCGCAACGGCAGATACCCGAAAGGATGTCCGTATTCGAGCAGATACGCACCATTTTTTCGGGCGAGCACGTTGAGGCTCTGGCGAATGCCGCCTTCGTCGAGCCACGAATTCGGCAGCCACGGGCCGCCGGCGAGCAGGGTGTTGTCGTCCGCCTCAAGCAGGCGGCGGACCAGCCAGACGAGTTGCTCGTTGCGCTTGTGGGTGTCGGACGGTGCGGTACGCGCCGCGGCGGCCGGCGCGGCCGAGGTGTAGAAGCCGGCGCCGCGGCGTGATTGCAGATAACCCATCGCCACGAGCCGGTCGTACGCCTCGACCACCGTGAAGCGGCTGACATTAAGGCTTTCGGCAAAGCCGCGGATCGATGGCAGCTTGCTGCCCGGCCGCAGGTGCCGATCGTCGATTTGCCGCTTGACGCCAACCACGATCTGGTCGGCGAGCGGCTGGTCGCTTTTCTGGCTGACAGTGAGGGAGAGCATGCCGGTTCCTGCTTCGCGTCGGATTGGCCCGGTCGCTGGACCAGTACAGTAACCCCGACTGACGTTCAAACTGTCTATTACTGTGCGGGCAAGTGTTCGGCACTGTGGTGTGCGTGTCAAGGAGGGAAGGGTAGCAGCCCGCCGCGGCACCCGACCAGCAACCATAAGACCCGGAGGTAGAAATCCAATGCCGCTCATTCAGGTTCGTGTCATCAAGGACGTGTTCAGCAAGGAGCAGAAGGGCCAGATCATCAGCAAGCTGACCGACGCCATGGTCTCGATCGAGGGCGAGAGCATGCGTGGCGTCACTTGGTGCGTGGTTGAGGAGGTGGAAAGCGGCGACTAGGGAATCGGCGGCAACGTCCTGACCACCGCCGACGTGCACGCCCTTGCTCGCGGAAAAGCTGCCTGACGGCGAGACACCTTACGTCGTGTCTTGCCGGACTATCGGCGGTGGTTCGGGCGCTCTTTCTCAGCGCCGAAAAGAAAGCCCAGGAGGACACAATGCGTGCCGCCACTATTGTACTTGCCGCCATGCTCGCTGCCCCGCTATCCGCGTGGGCAGAAAGTTCCACGATGGATCTCGTCAGCGGGCCTGATGCTGTGAAGTGGGGCCCCGTGCCTTCTAGTCTGCCGAAGGGCGCCATGATTGCCGTGCTTTCGGGAGATCCGTCTAAGGATGGTCCCTACGTTCTCCGGCTCAAAATGCCCACGAACTACAAGATTCCCGCTCATCATCACCCGACAACGGAGAATGTGACCGTCCTGTCCGGAAGCTTCCACGCGGGAATGGGGGACAAGCTCGATGCGGACAAGGGGCAGACGTTCGCGCCCGGCGGTTTCGTCTCGTTGCCTGCAGGCACGAACCATTATGCTTGGGCAACCACGGAGACGGTCGTGCAAGTGCACGGCGACGGCCCCTTCGCGATCGTCTACGTCAACTCGGCGGATGACCCGAGCAAGGCCCCTTGACGATGTAGCCCAGCACTGGCAGTCGGGCATTAGTGAGTGGCGTGCGAGACACACGCTACTCGCGATGTCGCCATTCAGCCGCTTCCGAAGGCAAGCCACTGTCCACCGGCGTATAGACGGCAAGCTTTAGAATGAATGTTGCGTCTGATCACGCTGGACGGGGATTGTCACTTGGTGACCGCTACTGCCTAGCCGCTGGCCAAGCGCGAGCGGGTGTCTGCTCTGACAACCGAGCGGCGGAGCGAATTGCCGAGGAAGTTCCCCGCCCTCATGGCGCGCTCGGTTTTCGCGAACCGGGCGAAGTCGCCGAAGTTCAGCAGCAGCGCCGCGAAATAGGCCACGATCAGGATGGCGGCATTGGCCATCACGCCAACCGACGCGAAGCCCGCGTACTGCGTCCCGCCGAGATGCAGCGACAAGCTGGACAGGCCCGCCTGCGACAAGATCCAGATCGCGAGCAGGAACATCACGACATAGACGGCGGGGCCACAGAAATCGATGAACCGGCGGATCGTCTCCATGCCGCTGCGGAAGATCAGCAACTGGAACACCCACATGAACAGGAAGCTGAACCAGCCCAGCGTCGAGAGCCCGGCGATGCTGTTGTGCGTCAGCGCCACGGCCCCTGGCGCGAAGGTGATCACCAACACCTGCACCGCCTTGGAGGCGAAATAGGTCTGCACGCCGTACCAGACGATGCCGGACCACGCCCGGTGATCGCGGCGAGATTGGCCCCTATCACGCCGAACGAGACGCGCCATCACCGGGTACGGGATGCCGTATCGTTGCGACGGCCGGCCGATCAGGTTGATCAGGGCATAAACGACCAGGATGCCCACCACCATCGAGATCAGCACCTGCCATCCGGTCAGCCCCAGGAAGAACAGGCTGGCCGCGAATGTGTAGCCGCCGACCGAATGCACATCGGACATCCACATCGAAAAGATGTCGAACACGCCCCAGCTCCGCCCATGTTCGGCGGTCGGCGCCAAGTCCTGATTGTAGAGCTTCGGGTCGGCTCCCGGGCTCGGCCGCGTGATGATACTGCTGGTATGGGACGCCATGGTTCCCTCCTGTCCCTTGCTCGGTTCTCGCCGGCCACCGTCATTCGCCTCCGAGCAGGCTCGCCAGCGTTAGGGCAACGACCTCGGTTGCCTTGCTCAGATCGATGAGCGGCAAACGTTCGTCGGCGCGATGGGCATTCGCTTCCTCGATGTCGCCCGGTCCGGCGCCGTACAGCGCGACCGGCACGCCGCGCGCGGCGTAATGGCGGTGAACGGCTTGGCGGCATGGGCCGAGCGCCCGCGCAAATCCACCTCCGCGCCATGGCAATGCTGCCGGCGGCCATTGGAACCCTGCGACATTGGTGCGTTACCTCTCGCGAACAACTAAGACCTCTCCCGCGCTTCGCGGGAGACGTAGCCGCATTTGAGCAGCGGATGAGGGTCAGCTAATCGAGCCCAGATCTTCCCGCAGGCGCACCGCCGAGGCCGGCGCCCGCACCCGCTCGCTCAGGATTTCCCCGGTGGTCACAGGAACTCCGTAATAGCCGCGGTCGTGATCGGGCGAGGGCTTGATGACCGAGCCGTCGATGGTCAGCCCGGCATAGGCGCCGGAGGTCGAGGCCCAGACCACGATATCCGCCCCGCCGGTCGTCGCGGCACCCTGGGCGCTCGAGCCGAGCATCGCGACCGCGATATCCGCGCCGGCACCGAATTTGAACCCGTTGGTGAGCAAGGCATTCACGCCGCGCTCGCTCAGGGCGATCAGGATCATCTCCGATTGTTGTAGGCCGATCTGCAAGCCGAACGACGCCGAGGCGATGTAGAAGAACGCCGGGTCGCTCCAGGCGCGGGGCCCCCGGCGGATCATCAGCACGCCCTCGCCGCCCGACCCGCCGAAGAAGAAGCCCGCTTTGTAAAGCCGAGGCACGATCATCACGGCCCGCCCATGCTGCGCGATCAACCGCCGCGCGTTGCCGAAGGCCGGATCGCGCCTGAGATCGTTCACCGTCTGAATGGCGTGCGCCATCACGTCCCGCGAGGCAGTCTGCGCCTTCGCGACCGGCCCGGCAGCCAAGGCCAGCACCAACCCAAGTAAGCCGATCAGCCTCGACCATTTCCCCATGTTTGCCTCCAGGTAAGGATCTGCGCGGGCACCGTTCGCCCTCGGCACTATCCTCCCCTCAGGCTAGGCCGCGCGCAAGGTGGGAATTCGGCTCACTGCCTCGGCCAACTCGCGCTCGGCTTGCCAGAGATCGTGGGCCTGCTGCATCCGCAGCCACAGCCACGGGCCATTGCCGAACAGCTTGCCGAGACGCACCGCCATTGCCGGCGTGACCGTGAGGCTTGACCCGGTGATCCGACGCAAGTTCATTCAGCAATGAATTGAGCAGATAGCGAACGATGGAAGCGAACTCAGGCACTCATACCGGACACTTGATACCCGAGAACTTGCGATTCCTTGCTTTCCCGTCGTCGTCGATGACGGTGACAGGCGACCTTTCGGAATTGACTGACCTACCGTTCTCAAGGACGCTTCTGGCACCGGCGGGCCGCATGAGCTTGCCAGACTCATTCGTGCTGAACCCGCCATCGGTTCGGCACAGCATTCCGGGAGGCTGGGGTTTCGCCAACGATCCTTCGCTGTCCTGGGATGCGCCGCCTAGAAACATTTTCCCGCGGGAGGTCGCCTATCCTGAGATGGCCATCGCGAGATTGGACGACGCGTATTGCCTGCCCTATGCGCCCCCGTTTCTACCAGCAAGCCGAAGGCTGGCAAGTGACTTCAACATTCCCTGGGACGCGGGGGCCGTGGGGTGGTTTCGCCATGAAGGCGTCAATTTATATCGGCTTCCGATTGAGATGAATTTGTCCAGTGCCCGGAAGGTGGACACAGGATTTTTCATGGGTCATCTCGTGTCGGGTCATTTCGGGCATTTCGTCGCGGACTGCCTCAGCCGGATGTATGCGTGGAAGCTCTGCCGCGAGATGTTTGGCGATGTCAAACTCATCATCGAGCACACGCAGGAGAATACGAGGTTTCGGGATGCGCTGCTGCACACCGCGGGCGCGGATGCGGACGAGGTGATTTTCTCGCAAGGACTATTCCACTGCCAAAAGTTGCTGCTGGCCTCCCCGTCGCTGGCGGTGTCGCGCTACGCGTCACCGACCTCGGCCCGGCTTTGGCGACAAATTCGCGACGCATTCCCTGAGCCCCGGTCCTCTCACGCCGACAAGATATACCTTTCCCGATCGAGCCTGTCTGCGCGGCGAATGACCAACGAAGCCGACGCCGAAGAGATTTTCAGAAGCTTTGGTTTCTCGATTATCAAACCGGAAGGCCTGTCCATTGAGGAACAGGTCGCTGCGGTATCGGCGGCCCAGTACGTGGCCGGCCCGGGTGGATCGGCTATGTTCAATCTGGCGTTCCAGAAGCGCCTCAAATCGGTGCTGATCCTCAGTTCGGAAACATTCGTGCAAACCACCGAACTGCTGTTCCTGGCCGACGCTGATTGCACCGTGTACTTCCACATCGGCTCACGAGATAGTCCCGCCGACATCCCAGCAACTGTGAACGACTCCTGGCGGGCTAATTTGTCCCAGTTGCCCGCCGATATCCGGAACTGGCTCTCAGGCTCGTCGTGACCAATAGCCTCCCCTCCTCTTGCGGGAGGGGTCGATCAGACAGATGCGCGTCACCCCGATTTGCGGAACAGGGCCAAGATGCAAGCATCGGGGTATCGCAGCCCGACGCCGCGCAGCCCCTTCCAAGCGACCAGCTCCAGGATGGTCAGCGCCTTCCACCGGCCGAACGTGCGGCAGTCGTCCAGCAACCGGAAGCTCTCCTCGCGAAACCCGGCGGCGCCGAACAGCCGGCCCAACGCGCGCCGCGTGTTCATCCGGTAGACGGTCGGGAACGTATCGCGCTCCTCAGTCCGCCAGAGCAGCCGCTTGAGCAAGTGGTGAACCCGTAGCGGGGTCATGGCCGAGACCAGCGTGACCGGCGAGAACTTGGCGACGGTGTAAACCACTACCAGCCCGCCCGGCTTGGCAAGCCGCGCCAGCGCCGCGACCGAAGCGGCCGGCTCGGCGATGTGTTCGGCGACCATGCGCAGCGTGATCAGGTCGAACCACCGATCCGGCTGATACTCCTCCAACCTGCATTTGGCCCGCTCGTGAATCAGCGGATTATCGTCGATATTGTCGGACGGATCGAGACCGACGAGCAGGCGGCAGCGCCCGGCCAAGACCTTGGCGCCACGAGGGTTCGATGGAAAAAGATCACGCCCGCATCCCACATCGAGCCAGTCAGTCCGCGCATCCACGAGGTCGAACAGCGTCGCCTCGTACCATTCGTCCGGGTTGCAGTATCCGAAGCGTCGGCGCAGCCGAGGCGACCAGCCGAGACGTTCGGCGGGACCGTATCTGAGGCTCAGGACTTGCGGGATGTGCCGTGCGGCGGCGCCCGGACCGCTGCTTTTTTCGCAGACCGACGCGATCGGAGAATGTGACGTCATCGCCGCAATTCTACCATCCGAATCATGCCCGAGCACAACCATCGCGGATCAGGGCTCGCTCGCCGCTGCCGCCCGCAGTCGAAGCTGCGCGGACCGGCCATCGGCGGGCTCGACCGCGCCGACGATCGCGGCCTCGATCCCGGCCCCGCGCAGCGCGGCCAGACAGGAGGCGGCGCGCGCGGCCGGCACGCCGGCGAGCAGTCCGCCCGAGGTCTGCGGATCGGCCAGCAGGTCGATCAGCGGGCCGGGGTCATGCGCGGGCAGCAGCTGGCGATTCTCGGGGGCGAGCGTGCTTTCCACGCCGAGGCGCGCCAGCACCAGCGCCCCCGGCAGCAGCGGGATGTCGTCGGTGAACAGCACGGCGCCGCACCCGGAGGCGCGCAGCATCTCGCCCAGATGGCCCGCGAGCCCGAAGCCGGTGACATCGGTGCAGGCCAGCACGCCATGGGCGTGCAGGATGCGGGCGGCCTCGGCGTTGGTCCGCCGCATGGAAGCGACCGCCGCCTGCAGCCATCGCGTCTTGGCGAGCCCGCGCATGTAGCCGGCGAGCACGATGCCGGTGCCGAGCGGCTTGGTCAGCACCAGCGCGTCGCCATCCCGCAGCCCCGCCTTGCGCCAAATGCGGCGCGGCTCGACCAGGCCGGTCACGGCGAACCCGAGTGCCGGCTCCGCGCCCTCGCCGCTATGTCCGCCCACCAGCGCGCAGCCGTCCGCCTCCAGCACGCCGGCCGCACCGCGCATCATGGCGGCGAGGTCGGCCCCCATGCGCCCGCGCGGCGCATAGGGCACGGCGGCGACGGCGAGCGCGGTCCAAGGCCGCGCGCCCATCGCGTGGATGTCAGAGAGCGCATGGGCGGCGGCGATCTGGCCGAACACGAACGGATCATCGATGAAGGCGCGGAAGTGATCGACGCTTTGCACCACCGCCTGTCCGGGCGGCGGCTGCACCACGGCGGCGTCGTCCGGCGCCGCCAGACCCACCAGCACGTCGGCGCGCGCGGCCGGCGCCAGCCCCGCCAACGCGCCGGCCAGCGCCTCCGCGCCCACCTTGGCGCCGCAGCCGCCGCAGCGCATCGGATCGCCGGGCGCGGGGTCCATGCGCATGGCGTACATGCGCATCCAGCGCCGGTCGATCCAATCCTTCCAGCGCCACACCAGCCGGCCGGACACCGCCAGGCCGTTGCGCCAGGTCACCGCCCGGCCGTCGCCCAGGCCCAGGATCACCAGCGCCTGCGATTGCGGGCGCCACGGCCGGAGCGCCTGGCCGCGCGCGGCGCGGCGCAGGTTGGCCGCGAGCGGACGGCCGGCGCGCACCGCCCACACGCCCGCCTTGGGCCGCGCGGCGCCCTCGACCGAAGCGCAATCCCCGGCGGCGAACACGAACCTGTGGCTCACGCTGCGCAAGCTCGCCTCGACCCGAACGCAACCCGCCGCGTCGCAGGCCAACCCGGAGGCGGCGAGGAACGGCGGCCCGATCACATTGGTCGCCCAGAGCGCAGCCACCGCATCGAGGAAGGTGCCGTCCGACAAAGCGAGCCTGCCGTCGTGGTGCCCGCACGCCAGCACGCCGCAGGCCAGCTCGACGCCAGCATCGGCCAGCGCGCCGCGCGCGACGGTGCGGGCGCGGGCGGGGGCCTCGGCCAAGGGCTCCGACCCGGCGGCGACGAGCGCGATCTGCGCCCGCGCTCCTGCCCGACCTTCCTTGCCGCTTCGACCCTCACCCAGCCCTCTCCCAAAGGGAGAGGGCTGGGTGAGGGCCTCGCGAGGCACACCGTCAGGGTTACGGCGCCCTAGGCGCCGCGCCAGTGCCAGCGCCAGCTCGGTGCCGGCCGGCCCGCCGCCCACCACCGCGATCCGCGCGCCCGGCATGAGCGAGGCTTCGAGCCCGGCCAGCCGATCCAGGAAGCGGCCGATCGGCTTGACCGGGACGCCCGCGCCGTCCGGCATCTCCGGCAGCCCGCCCACATCGATCGAGAGCAGGTCGAACGGAATCGCCGGACGCCCGGCCAGGGCCACGGTTCGCCCGGCGAGGTCGATCGCCTCGGCTTCGGCCAGGATCAGCCGCGCGCCGGCGGCGACGGCCAGCGGCGCGAGGTCGATATGCGCCTCGTCGAACCGGTAGTCGCCCCGGATCAGGCCCGGCAACATGCCGGAATAAGGCGTATGCGGCTCGCGCCCGATCAGGGTCAGCCGGACGCCGGGCTCGGGGCGGAGCGCGAAACGGCGCAGCACCTCCACATGCGCGTGCCCGGCGCCAAGCAGGACGATGTCGGTGGTGATCGGGGTGGTCAGGCGCATCTTCGCCCCTCACCCCGTCCCGATGCGGGAAATGGTCACAGAACGACCGAGTAGAAGTCGGCCTCGTCCGGCGGGCCGGGGGCGAACTGCCATACGGGAGGCCCGTGGCGCGGCAGGGCGAGCAGCGACGTGCAGACGGTGCCGAAACCGGCACGGGGAGCGACGTTGATCTGTTCGGCCGCCGATCCGGCGCGGTCGGCCAGGATGGCGCGCCAGTCCGCCCAGTGGTCGCAATCGGGCGGGGTAGCGGCGCGGAAGCGCGGCAAATGGCGGGCGACGCGCGGGCTCTCCAGGTCGTTCGGGTCGTGCGCCGTGACCATCGCCAGGCCGGGCGGCAGGGTTTCGGCCACCGGCTTGCCCCTGCCGAGGCCGCGCAGGAAGAACGCGCCGGTGCAGTCCGCGAGAACAAGGTTGAAGCTGCGCCACGCGCCCGCATCGAGGTCGGCGATAGCGGCCGTGCCCGCGTCGGCCGAGCCGTGGGCGAGAGCGAGCAGCGGCAGCTCGCCACGACTGCGCTTTCCTGCGGCCGGTCCCAGGCTGCCGGGGCGGTTCAGCACTGCGGCGACCAGGCCGGTGCGGTTGAGTCCCATCCAGGTGCCGCCGCCCGAGCGGTCGCGCCCGGCGACGATGCCGGGGCGGTCCGGCCACCATGCGCCGGGCGGATCCCAGGGACGGTCCAGCCGCTCGTCACGGTTCGCCGCCAGCATCAGCGGCCATGCATGGCCGGGGCGGATCAGCAGGACGACGGTACACACGACCGATCAGGAACCATCGCTCGCCGTATCCTGACTGTGCTCGGATGCCGAGAAGTCGGGAGGATCGCGCGGAGTTCTCGGCCGCCTCCAAGCCGCCCAGCGGCCTGAACAGCGAGTCAATGGCATCGCCCCAGTTCGCCTTGGGCGCATCGCACGCCTGAGACAGTGTCGGCCCAACCTCGCCGAACACGCGGGCGAAGACCACGTCGATCGCGCGCGTGTGCGTGGCCGGGTCCAGCGCGCGGTCCAGGTCGACCGCCGAAACGCGGCCCGCGATGTCCGGGTCGCTCTCCAGATGCTCGCGGAAGCCGCGCGCGCCAGGGCGGCCCAAGCCTTCCCAGGTCGCCATCGCGTTGCGCTGCACGATGCTATACGCGTCCTCGCGCGAGATACCGGCGCGGGTCAGCGCCAGCAGCACCTCGCCGCTATGGATAATGCCGCCCAGCGCGGCGAGGTTCGCCGCCATGCGTTCCGGATAAACCGTCAACCGCTCGATCATCCCGGCGAGCCGGACCAGCGCGAAGTCGAGCGCGATCGTCGCATCGGGCGCGATCACCCGCTCGGCCGAGGAATGGCTGATGTCGCGCTCGTGCCAGAGCGCCACGTTCTCTAGGGCCGGAATCGCGGCGGCGCGCACGATCCGAGCCAGGCCGGTCAGGTTCTCCGACAGCACCGGGTTGCGCTTGTGCGGCATCGCCGAGGAACCCTTCTGGCCAGGATGGAAGAACTCCTCGGCCTCGCGCACCTCGCTTCGTTGCAGGTGCCGCACCTCGGTCGCCAGCCGCTCGATGCCGCTCGCCACTACCGCGAGGGCGCAGAAATAGGCGGCGTGCCGGTCGCGCGGGATCACCTGGGTCGAGACCGGCTCGACCGCGAGGCCCAGCCGCTCGGCCACGAACGCTTCGACGCGTGGATCGACATGGGCGAAGGTGCCCACGGCGCCGCTGATCGCGGCCACCGCCACCTCGCGCCGCGCCGCCTCCAGCCGGGCACGGTCGCGGGCAAACTCGGCGTAGTGGCCGGCGAGCTTGAGGCCGAAGGTGGTGGGCTCGGCATGGATGCCGTGGCTGCGCCCGATCATCGGCGTGTGCTTGTGCTCGAACGCCCGCGCCTTTAGCGCCGCGAGCACCGCGTCGAGGTCGCGCAGCAACAGGTCGGTCGCCTGGCTGAGTTGGACCGACAGGCAGGTGTCGAGCACGTCGCTCGAGGTCATGCCCTGGTGGACGAAGCGGCTGTCCGGCCCGATCGCCTCGGCGAGCCAGGTGAGGAAGGCGATCACGTCGTGGCGGGTCTCGCGCTCGATCGCGTCGATCCGGTCGATGTCTTCCGGCGAGATTTGGGCGACCTTGGCCCCGCCCTTCTCGCGGATGGCGCGCGCCGCTAGTTCGGGGATGGCGTCGATCCGGGCCATGCCCTCGGCGGCCAGGGCCTCGATCTCGAACCAGATGCGGTAGCGGTTCTCGGGCGCCCAGATGGCGGCCATTTCGGGGCGGGTGTAGCGGGGAACCATGCGGCGGCAGACCACTTCTCGCTGGGACGCGGGGCAGCTAGACCGCGTCCGCCGCCGCTTGACAAGCCCGACCCAGCCAGACCGGACGAGACGACGCCGCATGACCCACGCCTGGAGCCAAGATCTCGCGGCGCTGGTTCAGGTGGTGCTGATCGACATCGCGCTGGCCGGCGACAACGCGGTGGTGGTGGGGCTGGCGGTGGCGGGCCTGCCGGAGCGGCTACGGCGCACCGCGATCGTGCTCGGGATTGGCGCGGCGACCGTGATCCGGATCGGCTTCGGGCTGGTGGCACTCGATCTGCTAGAATTGCTCGGCCTGACGCTGGCCGGCGGCCTGCTGCTGCTCTGGGTCGCGTGGAAGATGCTGCGCGACTTGAGCCGCGCAACGCCGCCGGGCGCCGCGCATGGCGCCAGGCAAGCGACGCTTGGCCAGGCGATGCTGCGCATCGTGCTGGCCGATGTGTCGATGAGCTTGGACAACGTGCTGGCCGTGGCCGGGGCGGCGCGGGACAGCGGGTGGGTACTGGCGGTTGGGCTGCTGCTGTCGGTGGTGCTGATGGGGATCGCCGCCGACCTGCTCGCGCGCGTCCTGGACCGGCATCGCTGGATCGCGTGGGTCGGGCTGCTGATTGTCCTCTATGTGGCGCTGCACATGATCTGGGACGGCTCGCACCGGGTGGCGGCGACGCTCGGTTGATGCCAGCCGCCCTAATGTTTTGGGCTTCTCGTCTCAGTGCGTAACCGATTGCTCGGCTCGGCGACGCACTGTCGCGTCGTTCTTCCTGTGGGTAGCCCATTCACCGTTCAAACGAACCGCCCTATAGTGAAGCCCAACCTACGCGCTGGCTCCTATCTTGGGCAGCGACGCGCGCCATTTTGCCTGATTGCTCCAAATGGTCGCTTGGTCTCCCCAAACTAGGCCGACCAGAGTGTGAAGTGCTGGTAGTAACCTTGCGTGAGCTAACCAAGCAGGCGTGAGGACCGGCCGCGCCATAGAAGACCGTGTTCCGGCGGAAGGAGAGGATCATGCCCAGCCGCGCTGATGCCGCCGTTTCCTCTGGGGCGGACCAGGAACGAGACGCTCGGGTGTTGTCGGATGTGTTCAGCGCCTACATAGTGTCCGCCACGATCTGGCTTCTGTTCACCACCGCCGTCGGTCTCCTGGTCAGTTTCAAGTTCTACTATCCAGACTTCGCCACGGCACCGGCTCTCTCGTTCGGACGGCTACGCGCGATCCACACCAACGGGACATTCTATGCCTGGGCCAGCCCGGCCCTGGTCGGGCTGGCCTTGTTCATCGCGGCGCGCAGCTCGGGGACGCGGCTCTACAGCGCGCGGCTTGCCTGGATCAGCCTGGCGCTGATCAACCTGGCGGCGATCCTCGGCACCATCACGCTCGATCTCGGCCTCAATTACGGCCAGGAATACCGCGAATGGGTCTGGTGGGCCCGCGTCGTCCTGGGAGCCGGGCTGGTCACGGCGGCCTGGAACATGATCGCGACGGTCGCGCATCGGGAAGGAGAGGCCATCTACCTTTCGAACTGGTACACCATCGGGGGCACGCTCTGGACGATCATCATCGTCCTCGTGGCGCTGTTGCCCTGGTACCAGCTCGGGCTTGGCCAGGTGGCGGTGCAGGCGTTCTTCATGCACAACGCCGTCGGCCTGTGGTTCACGCCGCTTTGCCTTGGCGTGATCTATTATTCGTTGCCGAAGCTCCTGAACCGGCCGATCTACTCCTATTCGCTCGGCGTCCTCGCGTTCTGGACCAATCTCATCTTCTATCCGATCATTGGCGCGCACCACTTCGAGTACAGCCCGCTTCCCTGGTGGTTCCAGACCACCGCCATCGTCTTCAGCGTGGCGATGCTGGTTCCCGTCCTGGGCGGCAGCGCCAATTTCCTTCTCACCATGCGGGGAGCGCATGACTGGATACACCGCTCTCCGGCGGTGTTCATCGTTGGCGGGGTGTTCGGTTACCTGCTGGGATCGGTGCAAGGCACGTTCGAGGCGCTCCGCTCGCTGCAGCGGGTCTGGCACCTCACCAATTACACCGTGGGACACTCGCACCTCACGATGTACGCCTTCGTGACCTTCGCCATTTGGGGTGGGATCTACGCGCTTCTGCCCCGCGCGACCGGCAAGCAGCCCTACAACCTCGCGGTCGGAATCCATTTCTGGCTGTCGGGGGTCGGGGTCGCCATCTACGTCCTGGCGCTCTCGGCGGGCGGCACGGTTCAGGGTCTCGACTGGATCCGCGGCGTCGCGTTCATCCAGTCGGTCGCCGACGCGGCGCCCTACTGGCTCTGGCGTTCCATCGGCGGCTCGCTGATGTTCCTCGGCCATATCGTCTTCGCGTGGAACGTTTGGACGATGACCTATGGGCGGTCGCGCGCGGTCGCTCCGGCAGCCTCGGCGGCCGTGGCGGCGGCATGAACAAGTCGCTGGCGATCTTCGGCGGCTCCACGCTGGTCTACGCGGCGCTGGCGACGGTGATGGGCGTGCTGCCCGGGATCTGGCTCTCGCGGACTCCGCCGGCACCAGGGGTGGAACCGCTGACCCCGACGGAGGCACGCGGTCGCACGATCTATGTGGCGGAGGGCTGCTTCTACTGCCACACCCAGCAGGTACGCCCGCTGCCCGGGGACAGCATTTTTGGGCGCCCCTCGGCGCCGGGCGACTTTGCCTACCAAACGCCGGAACTCCTGGGCTCCGAACGGAACGGCCCCGATCTGACGAACGTCGGCGCGCGCCAGAGCAGCAGCGTTTGGCAATACATTCACCTCTATGAGCCGCGGGCGGTGGTGCCGCAGTCCATCATGCCGGCATTCCCGTGGCTGTTCCGAGTGGTGGACAAGGCGCCCGCGGGAGAACCGGCCGTGCCTCTGCCGCAGGCCATCGCGCCGCCGCATGGGGTCGTGATCCCCAGCAAGGACGGCGAGGCGCTGGTTGCGTATCTGCTTTCGCTCAAGCAGCCGCCGCTGCCCGGCACCTCGCCGGCACCGGGCTCGCCGCCCGTTGCCGGGGGAGCACCCGGATTCAACACATCCGAGGGGGCGAAGCTGTTCGCCTCCACCTGCGCGGCATGTCATGGCGCCGAGGGCACGGGCGTGCCGGGGGCCTTCCCCTCCCTTGCGGGCGATCCCGTCGTCAATGCCGCCAGTCCGGTTGAGCATATCCGCACCGTCCTGCACGGCCTCAAGGGCAAGGCCATTGGCGGTCAGGCCTACAGTGCCGAGATGCCGCCGTTCGCCGCGCAGTTCTCGGACCAGCAGATCGCCGACATCATCGACCATGAGCGAACGTCGTGGAACAATCACGGCAGCCTGGTCACAGCCGCCATGGTCAACGTTGTGCGGACGAACCGGCCGGCCACCAATCTCCCGACCACCCTGGCGGCGGGGCCCTCCGCCGCGCCGCCCCCGCCCGCCGCCAACCGGCCGGCGGCTACCGTGGCGGCCGCGACAGCGACGCCGGCCTTCAACGCGGCCGAGGGAGACAAGCTGTTCGCGTCCACCTGCGCGGTCTGCCACGGGGCGGAGGGCAAAGGCGTGCCGGGCGCCTTTCCGCCGTTGGCCGGCGACCCAGTGGTCACGGCGTCCGACCCGGCCGAGCATATCCGCACCGTCCTGCACGGCCTCAAGGGCAAGACCATAAAGGGCGCTGCCTATGCGGCGGAGATGCCAGCCTTCGGCGGCCAACTGTCCGACCAGCAGATAGCCGATACCATCGACCACGAGCGGACGTCCTGGGGCGATCACGCACCGACCGTCACCGCGCAGGACGTGGCCACGCAACGCTCCAAGAAATAGGACGGAGGCGAACATGTTGAGCCAGCTGACCACTTGGTTTCTTCTGCTCTGGGCGCAGGTTTGCGGCTCTCACGAGGGTCTTGTGGCGAGCGGACACGGCCTTGCCGGACCGGTACTTGGCAACATCCTCGTCGCAAGCGCCGCCGGGGTCGTGACGCTCGTCTGCTTCGTCGCCGCGCTCCGCATGATCATCAGGCCGGGCGAGCACGACCCGAACCACCCGAAGTACCGCATCCTGAGCGCCGATCGCTAATGGGGGACAACTCGCGTGCCCGATCCGCGAATTCGCATCTTCATCGACGATCAGCCGGAGCCGATCAGCGATTACCGGCCGCCGGCCGAGGTGACGCTGGACACCAAGGATCTGACCGATGGTGAGCACCGGCTGCGCATCGAGGCGCAGGACACCACAGGCGGAACCGGCGTCCGGCACATTCCATTTCTTGTACGCAATGGCCCGGGAATCACCGTTGCAGGGCTGCGGGAAGGGGCAACCGTGCATGGCGTGGTGCAGTTCATGGTCAACGCGTTCGGGGCGGAAGAGCCGTTCGAGCCGCACCGGGCGGAGTCGCGCTCGCCGATCCCGATATGGGTATGGGTGTTGAGCCTGGTGATCATCGCGTGGGCTGCCTGGTATTTCGCGACGCTGTGGAACGTCCCGGCGGACCTCGCGAAGACCCCGACCTATGCCGCACCGATGAACCCATTCGGATGAATGTGCGAGTTGGAGTCGGCGCGCAGCGGGATGCATCCTGCTCGCGCGCGAACCTCGGCCGCATCCCGCCAGCGGCGCTGGTGTTCCTCGACCGGTTCTCAACGAGGTGCCTTTCGCGAACCAGCGCGTGCGGACTGGACGGACTCTGGTGCTGAGTTCTCGGCCGAGAAGTCGCCGCGTCGTTTAACTCGAAATCTGCCTAATGGGCGAGCGGGACTGCTGCTCTCGGTGGTGCTGATGGGGATCGCCGCCGACCTGCTCGCGCGCGTCCTGGACCGGCATCGCTGGATCGCGTGGGTCGGGCTGCTGATTGTCCTCTATGTGGCGCTGCACATGATCTGGGACGGCTCGCACCGGGTGGCGGCGACGCTCGGTTGATGCCAGCCGGCCGACGCGAGCCGCGTCCAGGCTCAATCGACGAAGCATTCTGCTTTAGCTCTGAATTGTGCCGGCAGACTTCAATCCATTCGCGCCAATACCTGCTCCAGGGCCGCAAAGAACCGCTGCCACCCGTCCTTGGCGCCCTGGTAGTACTGCGGCTGATCCGGCCGGAAGCCCGACTGCTCCATGCGCAGGTGGGTCCCCGTGCTCGTAGGGGTGAGATTCCAGGTGACGACACTCTCGAGACCATAGGCGCCCCACGTGTAAGACAGCGTCTTGTTCGGCTCGACTGCCCGGACCTGACAGTCAACAGCGCCCCAGTCTGCGCGAAGATTGAAACGGTGGCCCACGACAGGCTTGAAGTCGTTCTTCATGAGCCACTCCTCGATCAGGTGTGGTTGCGTGAGCGCACGCCAGATCTTTTCTGGCGGAAAAGGTATCTCCCGTTCGACAACGACGGAGAGCGCTTCGGTCGCGGTATTGGTCATTGGTCCATCCTTTTGAGCAGATCTTCGAGGTGGTCGAATCGGGTTTGCCAGAACCCAGCCATTTGGCTTGTCCAGTCGATCAGCGGGGCCAAGGCGCCGAGCTGCGCGCTATAGTGCGTCTGGCGACCTTCGTGGCGGTCGCGCACCAACCCGGTCTGCTTCAGGATCCCAAGATGCTTCGAGACGGCCGGTTGCGAGACCCCGGCCCGAGCCGTCAGAGCCCCGACCGTCTTCTCTCCTTCGCGGCATAGTCGTTCGAAGAGAGCCCGCCGAGTCGGATCGGCGAGCGTTCTGAAGAGCACATCGTGAGCGTTCGGCATTCGGGATCGATAACCTACTGGCTATTGATTGACCTATAACCACTGAGATATGTGTGAGTCAATCGGACACCTCGAAAAACCCTGGCGACGCGCGACCTGATTTGATTCGCTGACGTCCAATGAACGCGGGAGGTGGCGATGGCGGGTCAGGCGGGTTTCTTCGACACCGATGAGCGGCTGCGTGCCTTATGACGCCGGGTCGCTTAACTTGAAATCTGCCTAATGGGCGAGCGGGACTGCTGCTGTCGGTGGTGCTGATGGGGATCGCCGCCGACCTGCTCACGCGTTCTGCACCGGCATCGCTGGATCGCGCGGGTGGCGCTGCTAATCGTGCTCCATGTGGCGCTGCACATGTTCTGGGACGGCTCGCGCAGCGTGACGGCGACGCTCGGTTGATGCCAGCCGGCCGACGGATTAACGGCTTGGCTTCGAACGGCTCGGTCGAAGAGTGCTCACAATTCACGGGTCATGAGGGGGGCGGAAAGAAGCGCCTGAGCCGAGATGCACTTGATTGATATCGCGCTTGTGCTGCTGCTCGCCGTGGCCGTCAGTGGCATCGTGGCCCGACTATCACCAATCGCTGCCCCCACGCCCCTAATCCAAATTGGCGTTGGAGTTATCCTGTCGGCCGCTTTCGGGTTCGACGTGCGACTCGAGCCCGACGTCTTCTTCCTTCTGTTTATTCCGCCGCTCCTGTTCTTCGACGGTTGGCGCATTCCGAAGCGTGCCTTCTTCCGCGATCGGGCAGCCATCCTGACGCTTGCCGTCGGCCTGGTGATCGTCACGGTGTTGGGCATCGGACTCCTCGTCCACGCGATGATCCCCTTGGTCCCTCTCACCGTGGCCTTCGCGCTCGCCGCTATCCTTTCGCCCACCGATGCGGTCGCGGTCTCCGCGGTGGCCGCACGAACCCCGATCCCACCGCGGCTGATGAACATTCTCGCGGGCGAGGCATTATTCAATGACGCATCTGGCCTCGTCTGCTTCCGCGTTGCGGTCGCCGCCGCTGTCACCGGCACGTTTTCATTCGTTTCCGCGACGCTGTCCTTCATCGTGGTCGCCGTCGGCGGTCTGCTGGCCGGGATCGCGATTGCGATGGTCGTCAGCCTGGTACTTGGGTGGCTCACGCGACGTACCGGCGAAGAGCCCGGGATCCAGGTCCTCGTGGGTCTTCTCATTCCCTTTGCTGCCTATCTCGCGGCGGAGCGTGTCGGCGTCTCAGGGATTCTCGCGGCCGTCGCTGCCGGTTTCGTAACGAATTATATCGACTTGTCGGGACGGGCCCTGGCGCTCACCCGCATGCAGCGGAAAGCCACCGCGACAACGGCACAGGTGACCCTAAATGGCATGATCTTTGTGCTCCTGGGTCAGCAACTGCCCAACATCTTCGCCGGCATGCCGACGGTCGCCAAGAGCATCGGTGTCTCGAGCGGTTTGTGGCTGATTGCCTACATCGTCTCGATCACCGTGGCACTCGCCTTGTTGCGCTTTATGTGGGCAGGGGCCTCCATCACCTTTGCCTCTTGGCGAGCAAGGCGTCGTGGCAAGCAGGCCACGGCCCCGTCGGTTCGCCTTCTCTTGCTTACCGCGCTGGCCGGCGTACGCGGAGCGGTTACCCTGGCGGGTATTCTCACCCTGCCGCTGACCTTGCCCGATGGAACATCGTTTCCGGCGCGCGGACTCGCGATTTTTCTGTCGGCCGGTGTGATTCTGCTCTCGCTCGTGGCCGCGAGTTTCGCTCTGCCCCTGCTCGCTCAGGGAATTCCGCCGGTGGAGAACGTCCTTCCCGTTGACGAGGAGGAACATGCCCGGTCAGCCGCTGCCGAGGCGGCCATTCGCAAGATCGAAGAACTCCGCGATAGTCTGTCGGCCAGCGACGGTGATCCGGATTTGCGGGCGCAGGCGGCGGAGCACGTCGCCGAGATCTATCGTCGCCGGCTTGAGGTCGGTCGCACGACGGGCGACGAAGCCGAACAGGCCAAGAAACTTATGGCCATGGAACGCCGCCATCGGCTGGCTGCCATTCAAGCCGAGCGCGACGAGGTGTTCCGGCTCCGACGGTCACGGGCCATCGACGATCATTTGCTGTATCGGCTTGTTCAGGAGTTCGACCTGGCCGAAACCAGTCTCGCCACCCGGACGGCCTCGTGAATCGGCTGAGGCCGGCGTCGCGGCGGTTTACGAAGGATGTTCCACGTCGCCGACCTCAGTGCAAACGGAGCAAGGCATGACACTGCCCGGCCCTTCCGAGATCGGCTTCTCGGCCAAGGCCTTTACCGCCGGGATGCTCGCTCTCTGGATCGGCTTCAGCCTGAACCTGGATCGTCCGTACTGGGCGCTTTTCGTGGTCTTTATCGTCATGCAGCCCATCTCGGGCGCCATGCGTTCCAGATCGCTCTACTACCTCGCCGGTACAGTCAGCGGCGCGGTCGTGGTGCTGGCGCTTGCCGGGCTGCTGGCGAATAGCCTCCTGGCGCTGTTCCTGGGCGTCGGCTTCACCGGGATCGGTCTGATCTATCTCGCCGCACTCGACCGTACGCCGCGCCGATACGCGTTCCAGACCGGAGCAATCGCCGTAGCTATCATAGGGTTCCCGAGCGCCGTAGCTCCGCTCTCGGCATTCACCACGGCGGTGGTGCGCATGGAGGAGATCGCGCTTGGCATAGTCTGCGCGACGGTGGTGGACAGCATCGTCTTCCCTCATCCGGTCGGCCCGGCACTCGACGCCCAAACCAAGTCCTGGCTGGAGCAGGCGGAGCGGCGGATCGCCGATGTACTGGGCGGGGATCGCGCGGGCGACGGGCAGGGCCTTGTCGAGTTCGCCGCCGCCGCGACGCAGATGATCACGCTCTCCACCCAGGTCGCCTACGACACGGTCGCGCGCCCGCCCAGCTCGCGCACGGTGCGGCTGTTGTACAAGCGCATGCTAACCCTGCTGGCGGTGCTGTCCGGCGTGCGGGATATCCTGTCGGCCTTGCGGGAGGGCGGTAGCGAACCGCCGGAGGTACGGCGCGTGCTGGACGCGGTGCGCGGCTGGGTCGCGATGGCGCCGGATGCCCCGCAGGAGGAGTCCGAACGGGTCAGGGGAGGGGTGGCCGGCCTCGCGCCATCGGCCGAGAAGCGCGGCGAGTGGCGCGCGGTCCTGCTGATCAGTCTCAGGCGCGTGCTCACCCTGCTGATGGATGCGTGGGAGGATTGCCGGGAGCTGCAGCGTCTCGTTGCCACCGGTGACCGGCCGCCGGCACGTCTGGCGCGGGCTGCCGCGCACGAGGTATTGCTGGTCCCGTACAGCGACAAGCTCAGGGCATTGTTCGCCCTGTTGCCGGTCGCTCTCGCCTTTGTGGTGGTCGGCGCAGTGTGGACCGCAACGGCCTGGAACGCGGGCCTGGTTGCCGCGGAGTTCACGATGATCGGCTACGGCGTGATGTCGCTCCAGGAAAACCCGATCCTCGGCATCCGCGTGTATCTCTTCGCGGTCATCGGCGCGTCATTGATCGAACTCGTCTACTTGTTCGGCGTGCTCCCGGCCGTGCATGGCTTCCCGCTGCTGGTCCTGGCGCTGGGCCTGGTGTTCCTGCCGATCGGCGCATTCATCCCGGTTCCGACAATCGGGCTGCCAGCGATGCTCCTGGCGGCGCTGACGGCCTCCCTGCTCGCCTTGCAGAGCACTTACAGCGCCAATTTCACCAGTTCGGTGAATACCGCATTGGGAATGGTGGGCGGCCTCCTGTGCGCCCTGGTGATCGCGGACGTCATCGGCGGCCCGGGTGTCCTATTCACAACCCGCCGCCTTCTCCGTGCGCGGCGAGCGGACTTGGCCGCCATCGCCGCAGGGCGTTGGCGGCCGGAGGCGGAGGTCTATGTCCTGCTCTCAGTGGACCGCACGCTGCAACTGGCGCCGCGGTTGCAAGGCGACATGATACCCGAAAGCATCCGGGCCAACGACCCGCTCGCGGAAACGCGGGTCGGCGTCGCCATGCTCCGTCTTTGGCAGAACCGTCCGGCGTTGCCGCATCGGGCCCGGGCCGCGATCGGCCGTGCGCTGAATGCACTGTCCGCGCACTTCAGCCGCCCGAGCGTGTCGCCGGAGCCGGACCTACTGCGGTGCATCGAGGCAGCGCTTGACGTGCTCGCCGCGGCCCCGTCCTCGGTTCCCGCGCGCGACGCCGTGATGGCGCTCGCCGGCGTGCGGCGGGCATTATTCCCGCGGGCGACCCGCATCGATCAGCACGCGGCGGCGGAAGCAGCGGCCAAATGGGACCGGGACGATGCAGCGTGAACTCGACCTGTTCGGCGTCTACATTCCGCCCCTGCTGGTCTGCGCGGTCGCGGCCTGGCTGCTGGGGGCACTGTTGAGCCGCCTGCTGATCCGCGTGGGCTTCTATCGGTTCGTGTGGCACCGTCCGTTGTTCGATGTGGCGATGTACACCATCGTCCTCGGCGGCACGCTGCTGGCGTTCGCCGCAATGAGGAGCGCGTTCGGCGGCGCGGGCGCATGAACATCGGACGGATGCTTCCGACCCTGGGGCGCGTCGCGGTGACGCTCGCCTGTATCGCCGTGGCGGGGGTGATTGGCTGGCGCATTTGGGTGTACTACATCGAGGAGCCATGGACGGGCGACGCCGCGCTGGCCGCGGATGTGGTAACCATCGCGCCGGATGTGTCCGGGCTGGTCTCCGAGGTCTATGTCCACGACACGCAGCGCGTCGGCAGGGGGACCGTGCTATTCCGCATCGACCCGCAACGCTTCGCCTTCGCGCTTGCCGGGGCCCAAGCGTCGGTGATGAGCAGCCAGGCCGCGGCCGAGGATGCCGACCGCGACGAGCAGCGCCAGCTTGCCCAGAGCAATCTCTCCACCTCCATACAGCAGCAACAAAAGGCGGTGGCGGCGGCGCAGGAAGCGCACAGTAGCCATGCGCAAGCGCTAGCGAACCGGGACGCGGCGAGGCTGAACCTGGAGCGCTCGGTGGTGCGCGCGACGGTGAACGGCATCCTGACCAACTTCCATCTCCGGCCCGGCGATTATGTGTCCACCGGACAATCAGTGGCCGCGCTGGTGGACACGGACTCGTTTTACGTCGTGGGCTACTTCCAAGAGACCAAGCTGCCACGGATTCACATCGGCGACCCGGCGACCGTGCAGTTGATGGGCCAGTCGGGTACGCTCCAAGGGCATGTCGAGGGTTTGGCGGGCGGGATCGCCAGTTCCCAGGCCAGCGCGAGTCCGAATCTCCTGCCGAACGTCAATCCCACCTTTACCTGGGTCCGGCTGGCCCAGCGCGTGCCGGTACGCATCGCCCTCGATAGGGTGCCGCCCGAGGTTGAGCTCGTCGCAGGGCGGACGGCGACCGTCTCGATCGTCGCCGACCCAAGGACCGCCACGAAACCTCTCGGTCATCGGCCCCGAGCCGCAGTAGGTGATCGCGAACCCGCGGAAGCTCAGTGGGCAGCGTGTTTCGTTACAGCAACCCCTCCCGCCGGAAGCTCAGCCACTTGCCGTTGCCGACAATGATGTGGTCGTGCAGCGCGATCCCCAGCACCGTCGCGGCGTTCTTCACCTCCAGGGTCATCGCCATGTCGGCCTGCGAGGGCGTGGGGTCGCCGCTCGGGTGGTTATGCACCAGGATCAACGCCGTGGCGTGCAGTTCGAGCGCGCGCTTGACCACCTCGCGCGGATAGACGGGCGTGTGGTTCACCGTCCCGCGCCCCTGCGCCTCGTCGGCCAACAGGCGGTTGCGGGTATCGAGGAACAGCACCCGGAACTGCTCGATCCGCTCGCGCGCCAGCGCCGCGTTCAGATACTCCATCAGCCGGTCCCAATTGGCGAGCACCGGCCGGCCAATCACCTCGGCCTTGGCGAGCCTCAACGCCGCAGCCTGCACCAGCTTGAGCGCCGCCACGCCCGCCTCCGCCAGCCCTTCGGTCCCGCGCAAGTCATTCAGCGGTGCCGCGATCGCTCCTGCGAAGCTGCCGAAACGGTCGAGCAGGGCACGAGCGATCGGCTTGGTGTCGCGCCGCGGCAGCGCGAGGAACAGAACCATCTCCAGCATCTCGTGATCGGCGAGCGCGTCGGGGCCGGCGGTCAGCAACCGCGCCCGCATCCGCGCGCGATGGCCCTCGGCGCCGGCCGGCTGTTCCGGACCCAGCCCGTCGTCCAGCAGCGTGGCCTGCTCGGCCAGCCCCGCGCGTCCGTTCCGCCCGCCCATCTCGCCCCGCCGCCTCCCGGATCGCCCGGCCGCGGCGGGCCGGAACGCTCAGCCGACCAAATAGGGCGGCTTGTCGTAGCCTGCCGGGGAGAGGGTAAAGATTTCCACCCCGTGCTCGGTCACGCCGACCATGTGCTCGAATTGGGCGGACAGGCTGCGGTCGCGCGTCACCGCGGTCCAGCCGTCGTCGAGGATCTTCACCTCGGGACGGCCCGCGTTCACCATCGGCTCGATGGTGAAGAACATCCCCGGCCGCAGCACCGGGCCTTCCCCGGGATTGCCGAAATGCAGCACGTTCGGGGGCTCGTGGAACTGCCGCCCGATGCCGTGGCCGCAGAAGTCGCGCACCACGCTGAATCTATTGCCCTCCACGAAGCTCTGGATGGCGTGCCCGACATCGCCCAGCGTGACGCCAGGGCGCACCGCGCGCACCCCGCGCATCAGCGCCTCGTAGGTGATGTCCATCAGGTTGCGCGCCTTGGTGGAGGGCTTGCCGGCCACGAACATGCGCGAGCTATCGCCATGCCAGCCGTCCAGGATCACGGTGATGTCGATATTGAGGATGTCCCCGCTCTCCAGCCGCCGCTCGCTCGGGATGCCGTGGCAGACCACGTGGTTGATCGAGGTGCAGATCGATTTCGGGAATCCCCGGTAATTGAGCGGCGCCGGCACCGCGCCGCGCGCGGCGATGAAGCGGTGGCAGAGGCGGTCCAGCTCGCCGGTAGGAACGCCCGGGCGGACATGCGGCGTGATCATGTCGAGCGTCTCGGCGGCGAGCCGGCCGGCGACGCGCATTCCCTCGAAGTCTTCGGGCGCATGGAGGGTGATGCGTCTTACCCCGGCCTCTCCATCCATCCGTGTGCTCCGCCCGCCTTCTGCCCGTGCAATCCCGCCAAGATGCGCAACGCCCCAGCGAGGTGCAAGGGCGGCGGCGCCCGGGCCCTCGTAATGGCCAAGCCGGCGTACGCCGGATAGTATTAGCGCATGGCTGACCCACGTGCCGAGCAAAAGCGACAAGCGGCCGAGGCGGCGGTCGCGCTGGTCGAGGACGGCATGGCGGTCGGCCTCGGCACCGGCTCCACCGCCGCGTTCGCGGTGGCAGCTCTGGGCCGGCGGGTGCGCGCCGGCCTGCGGGTGTCGGCGATCCCCACCTCCGAGCGCACCGCCGCCCAAGCCCGCGCCGAGGGTATCGCGCTCACCGGCTTCGCCGCGCATCCCAGGCTTGATCTCACCATCGACGGCGCCGACGAGATCGCGCGCGGCTCGCTGGATCTGATCAAGGGTCTGGGCGGGGCGCTAACGCGCGAGAAGATCGTCGCCGCCGCCTCCGAGCGGCTGGTGATCGTGGCCGATGACGGCAAGCTGGTCGACCGGTTGGGCGCGGGTGCGCCGGTGCCGGTGGAGGTGGTGGCGTTCGGATGGGAGAGCACGGCGGCCCGACTCGCCGGGCTTGGCGCGCGACCGGTCCTGCGCGCCAGGGGGCAAGCCGAGGACCAGGGCGAGCCGTTCCGCACCGATGGCGGCAATCTGATCCTGGATTGCGCGTTCGCACCGATCGCCGACCCGGCGGCGCTCGATCGGGCGCTCGCCCAGGTGGTCGGGGTGGTCGAGACCGGTCTGTTCGTCGGCATGGCCACGCTCGCCTTCGTCGCCAGCGCGGACGGCGTGCGCCGATGGGTGTCCGGCGCCGGTGCGGGCGAGCCGATCAGCTAATCGTGCTCGGATTGCTGACCAGCCCGCTTCCCGGCTCCAAGAGCTGCGGGCGCCGCCCTAACGAAGTCTTCGAATTTCCGCCGATGCTACGAAGATGTTCCCTGATGCGCTGCGAGCAGTATGGCAACGTTCGAGGCAAGATAGTTGAACGCCGCGCCGGCGGCATTATCGGGCAAATAGCCCAATTTCGAAGCAGCGTCCGACAAGCCTGGAATTGTCGAGATCAAGTCCTGCAGGCTCATTTGAATTTGCCCGGTGAGCGTTGACGGAGTGGCAAGCATGCCATCGGTGTTGCCGGCTGCATCGAGATAAAATCCGACCAGCTGGCCGAGGTCATTGATGCCATTTACGGTTGTGCTGCCGTTTGAATTCGGGTCAACGACCGTGGTGTAGGTCTTCGCCTTGGTGTCATAGACGAACCCATCCGTGTTACCAGCCGAATCGACGTACGATCCGACGACTTGATTGAAGTTGTTGAGGCCCAACGCCATGACGTCGGTCGCGCCCGAGGGGCCTGTTAAGACCGTGACATTCCCGCTCTTATCCTCGACGAAACCGTCCGTCGCGCCCGCGCCATTCACGAAGAAGCCGGAGACTTGGCCCCGGTCGTTGATATCGGTGGCCGTGACGGAGGTTGCTCCGGCGACGTTCACCGGGTTGAAGTTCCCTGTGGCGATATTGTAGATGAAGCCGTGCGCGTTCCCGTTGGCGTCGTTGTAGAAGCCGGCCACGCGCCCGAAATCATTCACGCCGAGGAACTGCTCGATGGTCGGCGCCGTTCCGCCGAGAGGTGGCGCGTTCGGATCGAGCGCGGTGCTGAAGCTGTTGTTCCTGTCGACAAATCCCAGGTTGTCGCCCGCCCCGTCAACCCAGAAGCCGACGGTCAGACCAAAATTGTTGATCCCCGTCACCTGGGTCTGCGCCGAGTTTGGAAAGTTCTCGTTCGTATAGTTGCCCTGTCCGTAAGGCTGCGTCAGCGTGTAGCCCTTATTGGGATGGCCTGCCAGGCCGCTACCGAAGTAGCCTGCGATCGTTCCTGGGTCATTGATCGCCAGCAACTGGTTGAATGTCGGATCGTTGGCGTTGTTCAGTGTCTGGAAACTGTACGACATTTTCCCCCCTTAATTAGCTCGTGCCGACCGGCATCCTCGCTTCCCGCGCGTCTACACCTAATCATGGGGACGAGTTGTTCAAAACTGCGATAGCTATAACTGCCCCCCATATCCCACGAGCGATATTTTTCCTCGGCGCCGATGGTGCCACCGGCATTTCGCGACCGGCCCCCTCGTCATGGAGGCCGACCATTAATCAGAAAGCTCTGGTTACGATCACGTTCCAGGAAGCGGGTTTCAGGCGGGCGTGGAGGTGTTCGCCGTCTAGCCTGATGTCGGAGTTTCGGGTTGGCGCGACAGTGTCGGGGGAGTCCTTGGTGTTCGTCGCCTTGAGATCGGGGCTGTGAAGTTCGTGCGCCTCAACCAACCGGCGGTTCGCCCCCAGGCCGCGGAGTTCCGCGTGCAGGTCCAGCTTTTCGGTGAGGTGACGGTTGAGGGCGAAGATCGTGGTCGTGCCATCGGACGGCTCATGCACCACGGCGGCGTAGAGGTGGGGGATTTCGGGAAAGGATTTCGCGGCGTAGGCAGATGAGGTGATGCGCGCCTGCATGACCTGGCCGTGGCCATATTTCGCGGCTTGCGCGAACGGGTGGAAAATCGTCTGCCGCCACGCGGGGCCGCCGGGTTCGGTCAGGATCGGGCCGATGACGTTGGCGAGTTGCGCCAGGCAGGCAGCCTTCACCCGGTCGGCGTTGTTCATCAGCGCGATCAAGGCGCCGCCGACGATCAGCGCGTCCTCGACGTTGTAAACCTCTTCAATCAGGCGCGGGTGTTCCGGCCAACCGGGGCGGCGCATGTGCTCGGCATTGTGGGTGCGGTACCAGACGTTCCACTCGTCGAAGGAGAGCTTGATGCGCTTATAGGAACGGCGCTTGGCCGCGACCGCGTCGCAAATCGAGACGACCTCGCGGATGAAGGCGTCCATCAGCTCGATGACGCCGAAATATTCCGCCAGGTCGTCGGCATCGTTGCGGAAGTAGGTGTGCAGCGAGATGAAGTCCACCTGATCGAAGCACTGCTCCAGCACCTCGTATTCCCAGGCGCCGTACGTCTTCATCTCGCGGTTCGACGAGCCACAGGCAGCGAGGAGCAGGCTCGGGTCCGCCCAGCGCATCACCTTGGCGGTTTCGAGGGCGGCGCGACCGTATTCCTCGGCGGTCTTGTGGCAGATTTGCCAGGGGCCATCCATCTCGTTGCCGAGGCACCAGAACTTGACCCCATGCGGCTGCTCGTAACCGTGCGCGCGGCGCAGGTCGGAGAGGGCGGAACCACCGGCGTGGTTGCAGTATTCGACCAAGCGGCGCGCCGCGTCCGGGCCGCGCGTGCCGAGATTGACACCGAGCATCGGCTCGACGCCGGCCTTGCGGCACCAGGCGATGAACTCGTTGGTGCCGAATCTGTTCGTCTCGGTGGAGAACCAGGCGAGGTCGCGGCGAACCGGACGCTCGTTGACCGGACCCACGCCGTCTTCCCAGTCGTAGCCGGACAAGAAATTGCCCCCGGGATAACGGATGATGGTGGGACCAAGCTCCTTCGTGAGCGCCATCACATCGCCGCGGAAACCCTGCGCGTCGGCGGTGGGATGACCCGGCTCGAAGATGCCGGTATAGACACAGCGCCCCATGTGCTCGACGAAGGCGCCGAAGACACGGCGGTCGAGGTCCGACAGGACGAAATCGCGATCGACGATCAGCCGAGCATTCGGCATGGGGCGGCTTCTCCTTCACCCCTTGATGCCGGCCGAGAGCATGACGGCCTCGGTGACCCGGCGCTGGAAGATCAGATAAGCGATCGCGACCGGCAACGCGGCGATCACGGCACTGGCGAGGTTGCGCGCATATTGCACGCCGAACGCGGAATGCACCTGAACGATGCCAACCGTGACCGTCATCGCGCTGTCGGTTGTGGCGACCAGGAACGGCCAGAGGAAGGCATTCCAGGCGCCGATGAAGGTGATGATGGCAAGGGCGGTGGTGATGCCCCAGTTCATCGGCAAGAATATATTGACGAACAGCCGGAACTCGCCGGCGCCATCGACCACCGCGGCCTCGCGAAACTCGCGCGGGATCGAGTCGAAGAACTGCTTGTAGACAATGACGACGACCGGGACGATGAGCTGCGGCAGGATGACGCCGCCCCAGGTATTGATGAGGCCGAAATCGGCCATCAGCACGAAATGTGTGACGATCAGCGCCTGGAGCGGCACCATGAAGCTGGCGAGGATGAGGCCGAACAGCAGCGAGCGGCCGGGGAAGCGGAACTGGGAGATCGCGTAGCCGCAGCAGGCGCTCATCGCCACGACGAGGACAGTGATGGCACCGGCGGTGATGAAGGAGTTCAAATACCAGTGGCTGATCGTGGTATGGGCGAAGACATAGGCATAGGAGCTGAGGGTCCAGGTTTTCGGCAGCAGGCGAACGCCGGGCTCGACCACCTCGTATTCGGGCTTGAGGGTGGTGACGATGGCCCAATAGACCGGGAAGATCCAGATCGCGGCGACGACCAGCGCGAGGACGGTGAGCGCGGCATCGGCGGGGCGGCGCGGAAAAGGCATGGACCCCCATGCCCGTCTTCGAGCCGCCGGCGTCATCGTGCCTCCCGCGTGCGCAACACCTGATATTGCAGGACCGAGAGGATGACGATGATGCCGAACAGGAAGACGGCGACCGTGGCACCGTAGCCCCCACGGTTGAGAGTGAATGCCTCCTTGTAGATGTACTGCACCAGCACGTAGGTCGAGTTGAACGGGCCGCCCTGCGTGAGCAGATACACCTGGTCGAAGATCTTGAGCTGCAGGATGAGCTGGATGGTCAGCACCATCGCCGTCACCGGCCAGATCAGCGGCCAGGTGATGTGGCGGAACTGCTGGACGCGCCCGGCGCCGTCGAGCGACGCGGCCTCGTAGTAGTCCGGTGAGATGTTGCGCAGGCCGGCGATGAACAGCAGCACGTTGAAGCCATTGGTCCACCAGATCGTCACCATGGCGACCATCGGCATCGCCCAGACCGGGTTCCTGAACACCGAGATGCCGGCCGGGATGAACAGGCGGATCACATGCTGGGCGATGCCGAATTGAAGGTCCAGCATCCACTGCCAGATCAGGGTCACCACCGTGACCGGCAGGATGTAGGGCAGGAACAGGCAGGCCAACACGATGCTTTGCAGCCAGCCCTTCAGGCGCGCGACCATCAGCGCCAGGGCGAGCCCCAGCACGGTCGTCGGCACCACCGTCAGCAGCACGAAATAGCCGGTGTGCGCGACAGATTCGCGGAACAGGAAGTCGTGGATCACGCGCGCGTAGTTCGCCCAGCCGATATAGGTGCCGGGGCCGATCAGCGGGGCGTTGGTGAAGCTGAGCTGCACCATTTTCGCCGTCGGATAGATGAAGAGAACGAGGTAGGCGATCACGAACGGGGCGACGAAGGCGGCGGCGGCCCGGCCTTGGCCGCGACGCGCGCGACGTGCCCGGCCGACAGCCGGGACCGCCGAGGCCGGCGTGGTGGCCGCCGAGGCCGGCCCGGACAGCGGCACGCTACTGCCCCAGGTCGGACTGAAGCTCGGCCTGGAACTGTTGCAGCGCCGATCCTGGCGCGATCTGTCCGTTGACCGAAGGTTCGATGAAATTGGCGCAGGCGTCGTACACCGGCGAGGCCACGCCCGCGATCTTGGTGCGCGGATCGAACACGGCCGTCTTTACCAACGAGGCATAGCTGGCGTTGGGCTGCATGTCCTTGAAGGCGGCGCTTTCGGTGACTGGCTTGTAGGCCGGGATGTGGCCGCCGCTCGCCCACATGAGCGCATGGTGTTCCATCCACGCGATCACCTTCATCACCGCCTGCACCTTGTCTTCCGACACCGGATTGCCCCTGCGGTTCGGGATGGCGAAGGTGTGGCTGTCTGCCCAGGTGGCGGGGTGATCGAACAGGGCGGGGATCTGGACCGGGCCCCAGTCGAAGCCAAGCTTGCCTCTCTTGGCGAGGTCCACCATGGTCGGGACTTCCCAGACGCCGTTGATGTGCATCGCCGCCTTGCCGGAGGTGAACAGCGCGATCGAGTCCGGATAGTCCGTCAGCTTCGGCGCCCAGCCCTTCGCCACCCACTCGGCGATGGTCTTGGTCGCCGTCTCGGCCTTGGCGAGATTGCCGCCGGGCAGAATCTTGCCGTCGTCGAGGAATTTGCCGTCCATTTGGTTCAGCAGCGTGTAGAAGATCCGCCAAATGGTGGCGCCATCGGCGCTGGCGAAGGAGACGCCATACTGGGCGGCGTGGCCGGTGAGTTGCTTGACCGCGGCGTTGAAGTTGTTGATGCCATCGAGGCCCTTGGGTCGCCCGTCCTCGCCGAGCAGCCCGGCCTTCTTCAGCAGGTCTTTGTTGTAATAGAGGATGATCGAGTGGATATCGAGCGGCACGCCGTACAGCTTGCCGTCGTCATGCGCTGCCTCCCAGTCGGTCTTGAAGAAGTCGTTGCCGGAGAGCCCTACGGATTTCAATTCCTCGTCGGTGTAGGGGCGGAGCACGCCGGTCGAGACGCCGAGCGGGATGCGCGAGACGTGATAGGTCATGATATCGGGGCCCTGCCCGACGGCGGCGGCGGTCTGCACCTTGGTGTAGAAGGGCGTGCCCCATTCCAGGGTGGTGGCGTCGATCTGGATGTCCGGGTTTTCCTGGTTGAATTTGCTGATCATCGCTTTCATGCGGACGCCGTCGCCGCCGGTGAGGAAGTCCCACCAGACGACGCGGGTCTTGGCCCGGGCGCCGGTCGCGCCGGCGACAACGCCGGCGGCGGTTGCCGCCATGATGCGTAGAGCGGTTCTTCTTTTCATGGACTGTTTCCTGTCGTCCCCACGTGCCATTTGGCCCTTGAGGCGTCCAGCTAGGCAAGGGGGTCGTCGCGCGGCGGGTTCAAAAAGCCTGGATCGTGATGATCGCGAGGGTGCCTGCGAGCGAGGCTACTGGAGATTGACGAACAAGCCGCCATCGACGAGGAGCGCGGCGCCGGTGACATAGCGCGCCATGTCGGAGGCGAGGAACACGACGGCGCCGACAAGGTCCGCCGGCTCGCCGAGCCGGCCAAGCGGAACGCGCTGGTTGAAATAGGCGACCTTCTCCGCCGTCAGATCGTCCTTGTTGATGTCGGTCGCGATCGTGCCGGGCAGGATCGAATTGCAGCGGATTCCGTGCGGTCCGAGCGCGATGGCGCAGGATTGCATCAGCGAGTGTATGCCGGCCTTGGTGGGCGTGTAGTGGGTTTGCTCGGCGCCGCCGACCAGGGCGCTGATCGAGCTCATCGCAACGATCGCGCCGCCATGGCCCTGCTTGACCATTTGTTTCGCCGCCGCCTGCACGACATAGAACGTGCCGAACAGGTTTACTTCCATGGTGTGCCGCATCGTCTCGAGCGGCATATCGAGGAAGGTGTGGAACGGGCAGATCCCGGCATTGCTGACCAGAACGTCAAGCTTGCCGAACTCCCGCATCGCCACCTCAATGATGCGTCGCGAGGTCTCCGGATCGGCGATGTCGCCGGCCGCCGGGACGGCCCGCCTTCCCTTCCCGCATATCGCCTCGATCAC
Source organism: uncultured Pseudomonadota bacterium (assembly GCA_963849305.1). Lineage (GTDB taxonomy): Bacteria > Pseudomonadota > Alphaproteobacteria > Acetobacterales > Acetobacteraceae > CAWKGV01. The sequence continues at coordinate 9,571 of CAWKGV010000014.1, read as the reverse complement.
CTCGGCTCCCGCCTCCGGGCTGTCGAGGAAATTAACCACGACATCGGCCCCGGCCTCGGCGCAGCCGATCGCGACCGCCCGGCCGATGCCTCGCGAGCCGCCCGTCACCGCCACCACCCTGCCTTCAAGCAGCATCTCCCTTCTCTCTATCACTTGAACAATTCATAGGTCTAGGGAAGCCGGCCGAGGCGGACACCTCCTACAGCACCCACATTTAGAGGTCCCACGGACGCTGCGCTCGCGGACTACGCGGCCCATGGCCTCGAGAGTAGTCATGTGGATGCTCCTCAGGTGTTTCCCCATCGCCTCGGCCGCGCCTTCGGCATCGCGGGTGCGCAGCGCCGCGACGATCGCCTGGTTGCTCCTCCGCGCTGCGAGCCAGCGCGCCTGGCACTCGCCGTCGCCATCCGGCGGTATTCCATCCCGAGCTCGTAGAAACCCTGCGCCACGACTTCGAGGAACGGATTCCCGCCAAGCTGGTTGATGGTGCGGTGGAACGCCTGGTCGAGCATCCGGAACCCAACCGCGTCGCCGACGAGATCGAAACCTGCATGACACCATCTCGTTCAGCTTCGCGACGTCGGGATCGGAAACGGCTGTCGCCGCGCTCCGTGCCAGGCCGACTTCGTCATCCCGCATATCGCCTCGAGCACCTCGGCTCCCGCCTCCGGGCTGTCGAGGAAATGCACCACGACATCGGCCCCGGCCTCGGCGCAGCCGATCGCGACCGCCCGGCCGATGCCTCGCGAGCCGCCCGTCACCGCCACCACCCTGCCTTCAAGCAGCATGTCCCTTCTCCTTTATGCCTGTGTTGACTGCATTTCAGCCTGGACGCTAGCTTGTGCAGCAGCGACGACGCCAAGAACGCGTGATGTCCGGCGGACTGCGAACAAAAATGGGAGAGAAACAGGATGGCCGTCCCGACGATCAGACAGCTCCGCGCCTCGATCGTTCGCGGCGGCAACCAGGGCGGCGGGGCTGACTATCACGACGTCGGCAAGGGTCACTGGATCGATGACCACATCTCGACCCCAATGGCGCGCTATCCCGAATATCGGCAGAGCAGGCAGAGCTTCGGTCTGAACGTACTCGGCACGCTCGTTGTGGAAGTGGAAGCGAGCGACGGCACGATTGGATTCGCCCCGACGACCGGCGGCGAGATCGGCGCCTGGATCGTCGAGAAGCACTTAGCGCGGTTCGTCGAGGGCCAGCGCGTGACCGACATCGAGAAGATCTGGGACCAAATGTTCCACGGCACCCTTTTCTACGGCCGGAAAGGAATCGTGCTGAACGCGATCTCTGGCGTGGATCTCGCCCTGTGGGATCTTCTCGGCAGGATCAGGCAGGAGCCGGTGTACGAGCTTCTTGGTGGCGCGGTGCGCGACGAGCTGGTGTTCTATGCCACCGGAGCCCGCCCCGACCTGGCGCAGAAGATGGGCTTCATCGGCGGCAAGATGCCGCTGCATCACGGCCCGGCCGAGCGCGAGGATGGACTGAACCAGAATCTCGAACAGCTGCAGACGATGCGCGAGCGCGTCGGCGGTGGTTTCTGGCTGATGTCCGACTGCTGGATGAGCCTCGACCTGAACTATGCCACGCGCTTCGCGCACAAGGCTTGGGAGCGTTGTGGGCTGAAATGGATCGAGGAGGCGCTGCCGCCGGACGACTACTGGGGTTATGCCGAGCTTCGCCGCAACGTGCCGCGCGGCATGCTGGTGACCACAGGCGAGCACGAGGCGACTCGCTGGGGCTTCCGCATGCTGATCGAGATGGGCTGCTGCGACATCATCCAGCCCGATGTCGGCTGGTGCGGCGGCGTCACCGAACTGGTGAAGATCTCCGCTCTCGCCGACGCGCACAACGTCCTCGTCGTGCCACACGGCTCGAGCGTTTATAGCTATCACTTCGTGGTGACGCGACATAATAGCCCATTCGCCGAGTTCATCATGATGGCACCCGAGGCGGACAAGGTGGTGCCGATGTTCACGCCGCTCCTGCTCGATGAGCCGGTGCCCAAGAACGGGCGACTGAAAGTGCCCGACGCGCCCGGGTTCGGCGTGCGGCTGAACCCGGATTGTGCGTTGCACCGCCCGTACACGCATTGACCGCTCGCACCGCCTGGTCGCGCATGCGCCGCAAGAGAAAGCGGACGACACACGGAGCCGGGCGCAGGAAGGCAAGGGAGGCTTAGCATGCGTCGAAGGGAAGTTCTTTTCGGTGGTCTGGCGCTCGGAGTTGCGGCAGGCGGGCGCGCCTCCGCCGCCGGCGAGATACGCATCGCCATGGTGGTGAAGGCGCTCGGCATCGGCTTCTTCGACGCCGCGCACAAGGGCGGCGAGGAGGCGGCAAGCCAGATCGGGAACGTCAAGCTGATCTATACCGGCCCCACCACGACCACGGCGGAGGCGCAGATCGAGACGGTGAATTCCCTCATCGCGCAGGACGTGAACGCGATCGCCATCAGCGCCAACGACCCCGACGCGCTGGTTCCGATCCTGAAGAAAGCGATGCGCCGCGGCATCACCGTGGTCTCGTTCGACAGCGGCGTCGCGCCGGCGGGGCGCGAAGCGTTCCTTGCGCCTGCAAGCACGCAGCAGGTCGGCGACATGCTGGCCAAGCTCGGCGGCGCGCCGATCGGCGACAAGGGCGACATCGCGATCCTATCATCCACCCCGACGGCAACGAACCAGAATGCCTGGATCGCCGCGATGAAGCAGGCGCTGCCTCGCTATCCCGGGCTCACGCTCGTCGCTACCGTCTATGGCGAGGACCTCGCCGACAAGAGCTATCGCGAGACGGTCACGCTGCTACAGGCGCATCCGGAGGTGAAGGTGATCGTCGCGCCGACCTCGATCGGCATCGTCGCCGCCGCGCAGGCGGTCGAGGACCAGCATAAGGTCGGCCAGGTCTGGGTCACCGGCCTCGGCCTGCCCTCGGAACTCGCCGGCCACGTGATGAAGGGCTCGGTACAGAGCTTCGCGATCTGGAACCCGGTCGACCTCGGCTACGGCGTCACCTACATGGCGTTCGACTTCGTGACCGCGAAGCCGAAGCCGAAGGAAGGTGACTCGATCTCCGTTGGGCGGCTCGGGCACATCAAGCTCGGGGCGCATGACGACGCGGTACTCGGCGCGCTCACCGTGTACGACAAGGCGAACGTGCAGCAGGCGGCGAAGCTGTTTTAAGCGAAGCGGCGGGGGGTCGCGCGCGGCCCCCTGCAGCGCAAGGAGGGCGCGTGGTTCGACCGATCCTGGAGCTGAGCGGGATCAGCAAGTCCTTCCCCGGTGTGAAGGCGCTGGAGGATGCGCGCCTCGCGCTCTATCCTGGCGAGGTGACGGCGCTGGTCGGCGAGAACGGCGCCGGCAAGTCCACCCTGGTCAAGATCATCACCGGAATCTACCAGCCGGATGCGGGAGAGATCACGTTGGAGGGCGCGCCCCTGGCCGTGCCCTCGCCGGACTCGGCATTCATGGCGGGGATCACCGCGATCCACCAAGAGACGGTGCTGTTCGAGGAACTCAGCGTGGCCGAGAATATCTTTCTCGGCCACCAGCCGCGCCGCGCCGGCGGGCTGATCGATTGGCCGACCATGTATGCGCGCACCCATGATCTTCTCGCGCGGCTCGACGTGCGGCTCGATCCGTCGGTCCCGCTCAAACGGCTCAGCATCGCCCAGCGGCACATCGTCGCCATCGCCCGCGCGCTCTCTGTCGATGCGCGCATCGTCATCATGGACGAGCCGACAGCGTCGTTGTCACGTCACGAGATCGAAGACCTTTACGGCATCATCCGCGGCCTGAAGGCCCAGGGCAAGGCGATCCTGTTCATCACGCACAAGTTCGACGAGATCTTTGCCATTGCCGATCGCTACGTGGTGTTCCGCGACAGCCGCTTCATCGGCGACGGACTGATCCGGGACGTGACGCAGGACCGGCTCGTAACGATGATGGTCGGCCGGACAATCACGCAGATCTATCCCAAGCGCCCGGTCCCGCTCGGCGACGTGGTGCTTGAGGTCCAGGACTTGTCGCATCCGACCGAATTCGACGGCATCTCCTTCTCGCTCCGGCGAGGCGAGATCCTCGGCTTCTACGGACTCGTCGGCGCCGGCAGGAGCGAGGTGATGCAGGCGCTATTCGGGATCACCGCGCCGAGCCGCGGGCGCGTGCGGCTGGACGGGCGCGCGGTACGAATACGCCGGCCCCATGACGCGGTGCGCGCGGGCATTGTCTATGTGCCGGAGGATCGCGGCAAGCAGGGAGTTGTGCTGCCGATGTCGATCGTGCAGAACATCACGCTGCCGCAGCTCGACAGAGTGAGCCGCCGGGGCTTCATCGACGCCGCCTCCGAGTTCGCCGTCGCGCGCCAGTACGGCACGCGGCTGCAAGTGAGGGCCACTAGCTGGTCGCAGCCCGTGGATCAGCTATCCGGCGGTAACCAGCAGAAGGTGGTGATCGGCAAATGGCTGGCGACGCGGCCGAAGGTCATCATCCTCGATGAACCGACCAAGGGAATCGATGTTGGCTCCAAGGCCGCCGTGCATGATTTCACCGTCGAACTGGCCGAGCAGGGCCTAGCGGTGATCATGGTCTCCTCCGAATTGCCCGAGGTCATGGGCATGGCCGACCGGATCGCCGTCATGCACGAGGGACGAATCCGCCGCGTGTTCGCGCGCGAGGAGGCGACGGCGGAAGCGATCATCACCGCTGCCACCGGCGCGTTGCATTAGGGGATGCCGATGCCCGCCCTCCCGCGCCGGCGCGAAGCGGCGCTCGCCGCGATCATCATAGCGCTCGTGATCTTGATCGGCCTGCGCAGGCCGATCTTCCTCAAGCCGTCCAGTCTGCTCGGCGTGTTCAGCGACACGGCGCTTCTGATCATGCTCGCCGTTGGCGAGATGGCGGTGATCCTGACGCGCGCGATCGACCTGTCGGTCGCGGCGAACGCGGCACTGACAGGCATGCTGATGGCCATGCTCTCGACAGCGGCGCCAGGCCTTCCCGGAATCGCGTTCCTGATCCTCGGTCTGCTCAGCGGCCTGATGCTCGGGGCGGTGAACGGACTGCTGGTCTGGCGTGTCGGCATCCCATCGATCGTCGTCACCCTCGGGACGCTGGCCATCTATCGCGGCGTGATCTTTCCGATCAACAGCGGCGCCTGGGTGAACAGCAACCAGATGAGCCCGCACTTCCTCGGATTCCCCCGACTTACCCTCGGGATGGACCTGATTTCCTGGGTCGCCCTCATCGCCGCCCTCGGGGTCTGGTTCCTGCTCGCGCACACGCGCCACGGCCGCGACCTTTACGCTGCCGGCGGCAATCCGCGCGCCGCCGTCTATACGGGGATCGATCCCGGCTATGAGCAGTTCGTCGCGTTCTGCCTCTCCGGCGCGCTTGCGGGGATGACCGGCTATCTCTGGGTGTCGCGCTTCGCCGTTGCCTATGTCGACACGGCGACCGGGTTTGAGCTGCAAGTGATCGCAGCTTGCGTGATCGGCGGGGTCAGCATCGCGGGAGGGATCGGCTCGGTGCTCGGCTGCGTTCTCGGATGCGTATTCCTCGGAGTAATCAAGAACGCCCTGCCGGTGATCGGCGTTGCCCCAGTGTGGCAGATGGGTATTTCCGGCGCGATCATTGTCGTGGCCGTGGTGCTGAACGCACGCGGTGAACGTCGGCGCGGGCGCCAGATCCTTCGCCCCACAGCCGTAGCTTGAGGGAAGACGGGCATGGACGCCGATACCGCCACCGCCCAGCCGAGGACGACACCGGACCTGCTTCGGCCGACCCGCGGCGATTTCTTTCTGCGCTGGGAAGTCCTGCTGCTGATCTTCCTTGGCCTGATCGTGTTCATGAACACCCAGCTCTCGCCGGTTTTCCTCAACGCCGACAATCTCTCCGACGCAACGTTCAACTTCACCGAGGAAGCGGTCGTCGCGCTGCCGATGACCCTGCTGATCGTCTCCGGCGACATCGACCTTTCGGTCGCCGCGATCATCGCCCTCGCCTCGACGGCGATGGGCGCCGCCGCGGCCGCCGGTGCGCCCACCCCCATGCTCGTGGTCATCGGCCTGGTCGTTGGCGCGCTGTGTGGCGCCTGCAACGGCTGGCTGGTGACCTTCTTCGGCGTGCCGGCGCTGATCGTCACGATCGGCACGATGAGCCTCTATCGCGGCATCGCCTACATCGTGCTCGGTGAGCAGGCGTACAAGAATTATCCCGACTCCTTCGCCTATTTCGGCCAGGGCTATGTGGCGTGGGTGCTGTCTTTCGAGTTCGTCCTGTTCCTGGCGCTCAGCCTGATCTTCTGGGTGTTCCTGCACCGGACCAGTTTCGGCCGGCGCATCTTCGCTATCGGCCACAACCCGACCGCGGCGCTGTTCTCCGGCATCGACGTCGCGCGCCACAGGCTGATCGTGTTCACCCTGGTCGGGCTGATGTGCGGGGTCGCCTCCGTGCTCCTCACCTCGCGTCTCGGCAGCACGCGGCCGAACATCGCCACCGCCTGGGAACTCGAGATCATCACCATGGTCGTGCTCGGCGGCGTGGACATCAACGGCGGCTCCGGCACCATCCTCGGCGTGTTCATCGCCGCCTTCGTCATGGGGCTGATCAAATACGGCATGGGACTGCGCAACATTCCCGGCATTGAGCAGACCGTGCTGATCGGCCTGCTTCTGATCCTGGCGATCGCGACGCCGCTGGTGATCCGCCGCGCTGGATCGCGCCGCCGCCGGCACGCCTGAAGCGCACGTCCTCCGCCCGCCAGGGGCTGTGCCGGCGGGTTGCGCGGCGGCGCCGCATTGACCACCCTGGATCGCGGAACCCCGAGCGCTTGGGATGGTCCGATGAAGCACCTGCTGTTCGCACTGATGATGATGACGTCGGCTTCCCTGGCCGCGACGCGCACCGACAACACGATCGCATCCTATCACGGGTCAGCCGATCGTGCAGGTCACTACATCGTCCCCGGCCTGACCTGGCGATCCGCGGGCACGGTGCGTCGCGATCAGGCATTCGATGGGCGCGTCGATGGGCATATCTACACGCAACCGCTCTATTGGCAGCCGCCGGACGCGCGCCACGCGCTCATCATCGTCGCGACGGAGAGCGATTTCGTCTATGCGCTGGATGCCACCACCGGGCGAGTGGTCTGGCGCACCGCGCTCGGCCGTCCGGTTCCCCTGTCCACGCTGCCCTGCGGGAACATCGATCCGGTCGGCATCACCGCCACGCCCGTCATCGATGCGGCGCATGGCGCAGTCTATCTCGATGCGATGGTCGATGAAGCAGGCGCGCCGCACCACCGCGTCTATGGCCTGCGGCTCACCGATGGCGCGGTGCTGCCCGGCTGGCCGGTCGATGTCGCCTCGGCGCTCGCCGAACGGCGCATCCGCTTCGATCCGGCAACGCAGGGCCAGCGCGGCGCGCTCGCGCTCCTGAATGGGCGTATCTTCGTGCCGTTCGGCGGCAATTTCGGCGATTGCGGCCGGTATCACGGCGTCGTCGTCGGTCTCGATGTCGGTCGGCCCGGTGTTGTCGCGGTCTGGCGCACGCGCGCCGACAAGGGCGGCATCTGGGCGCCGGCCGGGCTCAGCGAGGCCGATGGATCGCTCTATTTCACGACCGGCAACACCGAGGGCGCCCGGCAATGGGGCGACGGCGAGGGCGTCTTTCGCGTCGGGCCCGATCTGGCCCATTCCACCGACCCGCGCGACTTCTTCGCCCCCGCGAATTGGCGGCAGCTCGACGAGGACGATCTCGATCTCAGCGGTTTCACGCCGTTGCCGCTCACGCTGCCTGACAGCCCGGTCCCGTTGCTCATCGCGCTCGGCAAGGACGGCGACGCCTATCTGCTCGATCGCGCGGATCTGGGCGGCATAGGCCATCCGCGCGCGATGTATCGGGCGGCGCGCAGCCAGATCATCACCGCCGCGGCAGACTACGCCGTCGGTGCGCACGTGATGATCGCCTACCAGGCGGCCCGCGCCGCCTGCCCGGACGGGGATTATGTCTCGGGGATCGGCGCGCTTGCGGTCAAGGCGGCGAACGGCAATGGGCTTCATTCCGGGTGGTGTGCCCGATTGGACGGCCGCGGCGCCCCGATCGTCACGACGACCGACGCCGGCGGCGACCCGATCGTCTGGGCGGTTGGCACACAGGGCGATGACCGGCTGCACGGGTTCCGCGGCGATACCGGCCAGGAGATATACCAAGGCGGCGGGGATCAGGACGGAATGTCCGGACTGCGCCATTTCGCGACCATCCTGGCCGCCGCCGGACGCTTCTACGTCGCCGGCGACAATCGCGTGTTCGCCTTCGATCTTCCTCGCTGACGGCTCGGATGGCCAATCCGTGGCCGGAAGGCGATCTCAGCCAGAAGTTGCGGACACCGAGAGAAGCCGCTCCGAGGCGGTAAATCGGGGACAAGCCTGGATAAGAATGCGCTTGAACGCGGCCCATAGCGGCAGAATGCGATCACTCGGCCTAAGATGTCGGCTGAGCGCGCCGTGACCTTGTTCCGGATCGCTGTCGAACCTTATATGTATGCGTAGTTAAAACGTGCTTTAGACAATACCTGCAGCGGCGCGGGAGGCCACGGCCGGCATTCAAGTGCAGCCTGAACGAACAAGCGGGGGAGATATGGTTTCAACGGACAAGCGCGTGCTCGTGACCGGTGGCGCGGGGTTTCTTGGCTCCCACTTGTGCGAGCAGCTACTCGCACGCGGTTGCGACGTGCTCTGCGTGGACAACTTCTTCACCGGACGCAAGGGCAACATCATTCCCCTGCTCGGCCATCCCCGCTTCGAGTTCATGCGCCACGACGTGACGTTCCCGTTGTATGTCGAGGTGGACGAGATCTATAATCTGGCTTGTCCCGCCTCCCCAGTGCACTACCAGTTCGATCCGGTGCAGACCGCAAAGACCAGCGTGCTCGGCGCCGTCAATATGCTCGGGCTGGCGAAGCGCACCAGGGCGAAGGTGCTGCAGGCCTCAACCAGCGAGGTGTACGGCGACCCAACGATACATCCGCAGACCGAAGATTACCGCGGCAACGTCAACGCGCTCGGTCCGCGCGCCTGCTACGACGAGGGTAAGCGCTGCGCCGAGACGCTGTTCTTCGACTACCAACGGCAGCATCGCGTGCGGATCAAGGTGGCGCGCATCTTCAACACCTATGGCCCACGGATGCGCCCCGAGGACGGGCGAGTGGTGTCCAATTTCATCGTGCAGGCGCTGCGCCGCCAGGACATCACGCTCTATGGCGACGGCAACCAGACCCGGGCTTTCTGCTTCGTTGACGATCTGATCGACGGCTTGATCCGCTTGATGGGCACCGACGACACCATCGCAGGCCCGGTCAACCTCGGCAACCCGCACGAGATCTCGGTCCTGGCGTTGGCGCGGGAAGTGCTACGCCTGACTGGCTCGCGCTCGCGTATCGTCCATTGCCCGCTGCCCCAGGACGACCCGATCCAGCGCTGCCCTGACATCACCCGGGCTCAACGGCTGCTCGGATGGGAGCCCCGGGTGCCATTTGATGTCGGCCTTGAGCGTACGGTCGGCTACTTCAG
>CAWKGV010000013.1:0-65326 GCA_963849305.1 uncultured Pseudomonadota bacterium | reverse complement strand
CAGCACTTGGCTGCTCTCGAATGGACAACCCTTGGCCCGCTTCGGGACGGCCTTCGCCAATATCGGCTACTCGGGCGATTTCGGTGGATCGTGGCTGCTGACGCGGTTCGTGGGTCCGGCGCGCGCGCGGGAGATGTATCTGACCGGCGAGCCGATCGGCGCCAAGCAGGCCGCCGCGATCGGGCTGGTGAACCGCGTCGTGGACGACGACGCCCTCAACAAGAGCGCGATGGACATGGCGCTCGCTTCGCCACCCGCGCGCTTGGCCTACCGCTACATCAAACGCAATCCCAACGCCGCCGAGACCGAGACGCTGGAGGCGTCTGCGACCTGGACGCGGTGCATCAGGCGCGCGTCGGCATGTCGGAGGACCACCGGGAGGCAGTGAGGGCATTCGCCGAGAAGCGACAGCCCGTGTTCAAGGGACTCTGAAATGCCCCGTAGACCGCGCTGCCGTTAGCGGCTGTTTCCGGAGATGGACTACTAGGATGACGAGCAGCGCGTCGACGCTGGCGCTTGCCAGCAGCGCTTGTTGGTGTCGTCGAACCGCGCGCCGAGGCGGTCGCCGCACTCGAGACCGTTGCGCGCGAGTGTGAGGTCGGCGGCGAGACCGACCGCGCCGCGTTGCCGCGGGAAGCACTGACCACGTTATGCGCGGTGATGCGGCCGAATGCCCTGCGTCGGGCCAGACGGACATCGCTGCGCTAATGGAAGCGGAGGCCATCGCGATGCGGCCGGGACCAAGGCCGGTGATTGCCGTCGGCGTGCTGCCAACGTTGCGGCGTGCGATTCTCGGGATGCAGCTTGTTGTCGTGCGCAACGCCGGGCCGAGCACGGAAGAGCCAGCGGCACGCATTGTGTGCCCCTAGGGCATCCGATACGGTGGTCGCGACTGGCTGGTCGCGCACGTCGGTGGTCTGCCGGAGATGCGGCTATGGCGGATTCAACAGGATCGTTTCCGCCGACGTGCTTGATCGGGGCTTTCAGCGGCGGGAGGATTTTAGGCTGTCGGACTACGCGGCGCAGTCGTTCGGCGTGTTTAGGAAGAACCGACCGACGTGGTGCTGCGGTTCTCGCCGGAGGCAGCAGAGGACGCAGAGCGATGGTTGTTTCATCTATCGCAGAGCACGACGCGAGGCGGACGGCACACTACTATGCGCTTTCGCGCTGGCGGCCTGCAGGAAATGTGTTGGCACCTTTTCACGTGGGGAACAGCCGTCACTATCCTATCGCCAGATGTACTGCGGGCGGCAATGACGGAAATTGCGAGCGAAGCCGCGCGGCATCACTCCAGGGATAATCTCAATGAGCACTCGAGCGACTTCCATCATGCACCTGCTCAATGAAATCAAAGACGAAGCTATCGTTTTGCCCGATCTTCAGCGTGAGTTTGTCTGGGAGCCAGATCAAATACGACTGCTCTTCGATAGCATCATGCGGGGATATCCATTTGGATCGTTGCTTCTTTGGCAGACCCGCTTCGTGGAGGTACCGTTCCGTTACTTTGTGCGAGACTTTAAGCACACGGACATCTTCATCCCAAAAACCAAGCCAGTTGGTAAGCCAATGCGCATGGTTCTCGATGGGCAGCAGCGCTTGCAATCCCTGTACATTGGCGTTCACGGATCGCATGAAGGGAGGCGCCTGTACTTCAATGTGGTTGCTGGACCACGGTTCAGCGAAGACGAAGTCCGACCCACTGGCCGGAAGCTATCGCTTTGAATTCTGGCGTGACTTGGATCAGGCCAATCGGTCGAAACGTCTACTAGTTCCGGTGTCGGATATAATTAGCTGGAGCGAGCGATTCCAGGAAGACGAAATTCAGCGAGTGGTCGAGTCGATACCACTTAATGGAGCCGAAGGCGCTCATGCCGCCCGTAATATGCGGTTACTCTGGCAAGTGGTGAATTGGTCCGATTTGGTGCCCGTCGAGACAATTGATGAGGAAGCGAGCCGTCAGGACCACGCCCGGAAAATCAACGAGATCCTCGAAATCTTTGTGCGTGTCAATTCGGGCGGCACTCGGTTGACCCGTTCCGACTTGATGTTCAGTCTGATAAAGACGAAATGGAAGGGCGCGAGAGAAGCTTTCGACGAATTGACAGAGCAAGTTGACCCAGGTCGCCTGTTGGGTATCGATAAAGACTTCCTCATTCGTGGATTGCTAGTCGTCTCGGATGCTCCGGTGGCTTTCGATGTGGATACCATCGAACGGCATTGGGACGGAATGCGAACTAAATTCGTTGAGTTTGCCGCTGCTCTCAAGTCTGCAATTGATTTTTGCCGCGAGCCTTTCGTCGGTATTCTATCCGCATCCCTGCTCCAACCGGTCGCCACGCTCTATCCACTTATATACTACCTGAGCCGGCAACGGGGTGGATCCGTACCGGATGAAGAGCGGCGTCCACTCCGGACGGTTCTTTACTTTTTGCTGTTCAACGGTTTTGTGCGGGGACAAAGCCCGCAAGCCCGAGTCCGCTGGCTTCGCGAAGTCACTTGCGACGTCGGGGAGCGGGGTCGTGCCTATAGACGAGATCTTGGCCGTGATAAGGAACAGGCAGACTGTGCATTCCGTTCAAACATCGGCCGATATGCTGAACTGGAATAAGAACCTGACGCTGAACATCGTACAACCGACGGTCTGCCGTAACTCGCTTTCCTGGCAGGTACGAGCCGAAGTCGATCACATTTTTCCCCAAGCGCTTTACAGGGAGAAGTTTCCGGACCTGATCGACGACATCGGCAACATGGCATACTTAGGCAAGCTTCGAAACATTCGTAAGGGGGCCCAAGAGCCCTGGGTTTACTTCAGAGACGTGTCGGCTGTTGAGCTGGACCGGGACTTCTTGGTAGACCACTCACTTCTTTCAGAAGATAAGTTCGAGGCCTTCGTTACCACGCGGCGAGAGCGTATTGTCGAGGCTGTCAGAGAGTTCCTTGGCCGGTAACCAAGGACGAATGTCGAGGAGTTTGCTTTCGGGACAGATGTGGATGCGGTGCAAGCCGGTCGGCTATGCAGTCGTCATCGGACAGAAATTGTCATCTTGATCCGGTCGACCTCATCGAGCGCGATCTCGTCGCCGGTCCGGTCGTAGAGTTTCGTCGTGCGCGGGCTTTCGTGCGCTGCCATGGCTTGTCCGTTTCCAGCGAACCGCCTTCCAGGTAGGCGGTGAACCCAGTAGCCCGAAAGGTGTGGCAGCCGATCCGGACTTCATGCCGAGAGCTGCGGCGTGGCGCTGAATCATGCGGTACGCATCAACCCGGTTCATGCCGCGCAGCATCAGGGTACCGGTGCGGCCGTGGGCGGAGCGAACAGCATGGCCTTCCCGTCCTCGCCGATCTCGGCCGCCTTGATGTATGCGATCGTCCTCTCCACGACCCAGCGTTTGGGCAAGACGACGAATTTGTGGAGATCGCAGCGTTTGACGATCTCCCGGCTAATCTGGCCGACAGGCCGCCTTCAGTTCGTCCTGAAACTTCGGCCCCTGATGGCCACTGTCGGCATAGAGATTCAGCAGGAATGGGTACAGTCCGAACAGGGCTCCCATCAGCAGCACGCCGCCATCGCGGTCCTGGATGTCGGCCGCATGGACCAAGGCCTGCATCAGCAGGCCTTGTGTATCGACGAGGACGTGCCGCTTCTTGCCGTTACTTAGCTTTGTTCAGCTGACAACCGACGCTTTGCCCTCATCCCGGAGCGGGCTGTGCCGTGAGCTCGATAAGATCGCCGTCTAAGCCCAGGTAGAACATCTTCCCGAAGTAGTAGGGCTGGATCATGGTACCGGAGGTCATCGCCGGCAGCTGCTGCGTCTGGGCGAGTTCACGGCCGGTCTGGGCGTCCCGCCACACGACGAAGTCCGTCGTGTTCTGGTTGGGAACTTGGCCGGGCGGAATTGAGGTGCTGACGAGCACGCGACGGTCAGGCGGCCCGATCAGCGCCAAGAACTCGGTGGTGCGCTGCTGCGCGGTCCATACGGTCCTCAAGCCATCGGCAGTCAACTCCAGGGCGCCAATCACGCCAGGCGAGGAATCAGCAGTGTAGATCAAGTTGTGGTCCGGGTCCACCGACACGGACATGGGGGCCCAGCTCGTGGGAAAACCATTGGGCACCGGAAAGTTCGCGAAGGGCTGCGCCGAGAACTGCTGGGTCGCGTCGGCCTGGTTGATCACGATCACGCTCAACGGCGCCGTGCCGGGGCTGCCGTTGGTTTGGACCACGAACCAGTCATTCATCACCACAACGGCCGAGGCGATGGCCTGGCCGGGCTGGTAGATGTCACCGGGGTTCCACGATTGGTCGAGGGTAAACTTCCCATTCTCGACCAGGTAGCGGATGGCGGTCGTCGGGGTGGTCAGGTAGACATAGTCGTGGCCCCGGAAGCGGGCTGTCGTGGGCCGGCCGGCGACGAGTGCGGGCAATGTGACCTGATCGAGGACGTTCAGCGTCTGCGGGTCAATCGATACCAGGATCGAGGGGGGCACGTTTCCCGGATCGGGGCATTTGAAGAGGCCATCCGGGCCCTGCAGTTGGCAACCCTGCTCCCGGTAAACCGTCTTCGCAATGAGCGTCCCGTCCGGCAAGGCATCGAAACCGTTGAACGAGGTGTCCTCCGGTAGTGCCTCTCCGGTGGGCAAATCCACCTGGTTGATCACGGTCCCGTCCTGGGGATTAAGCTGGGCCAGCCGATAGCCGTAGATCACGTAGAGGAAGCCGTTATTGAGAAGGCTGACCACGCCCGGATAATCCCACTCGCCGGTCTCCGCGGTATTGATCAACTGGTTGTACCAGATCGGTTCGAGCGTGTTCGGGTCCACCTTGGCCACAAACGCTCCCGTGGCGTTCGGAATATTTCCATAGCCACCCCCGTACAAGAAGATGTTGTCCGGGCTGAGATAAACCATGTTGTACCCCGTCGGATAGGTGACGGGTGCGGTCCGGACGGCCACCTGGTTGTTGCCGTCATACGAGCCGCCAAAGCGGGCCTGCTCGAACAGATGGGTGCGGGCCGAGTCGTAGTGCTCGAAGGCCATCAGCGACGGGAACCACGGCGGATTGCTGTCCTGTCCCGCGAAAGCGGTTGCGGCTACCGCGGAGAACACGGCTATCATGGATAGTGCCCGTATGCGCATAGGTTTCCTCCTCATTGTAAGTTTTAACAATAGAGAGGGACGTAGGCGACATCGCAATAGCCCATAAGTTCTCTAACAGACTGCCGGTAAACACGTTTTGAGGAGATACGGACCCTGACACGCATCAGTTGTCCATTTATCGCGACCTCGTCCCCCAGGTGACGAAGGCCGCGCCCGACAGCCTCCCTGCCGCTTGCGGGGAGCGGTTGGGGAAGGGGTCGAGCAGACCAAAAAACGGCGTCAGGCAAAAGGGCCGCTGGTGTCAGTCGGTCGTCAGATATTGCTTCGCGGAGGCAATTTCGGGGCGAACGGTGTCGGCGGACGCGCACAGCTGCTGAAGGCTCCGATAGTAGTTCTTCGCCTTCGCGGTGTCGCCGGCCTGCGCGGCTGCGCGGGCGGCGCCAGCGATCGCACGATAGCGGTTGGGATCCGTGCCAAGCGAGCGCTCGTATTCCGTCAAGGCCAACGCCGGCTGGCCCATGTCCAGCAGCATATCGCCCAGCAGCTCGCGCGCGGGCGCGATCGACCCAGGGGTAACGTTGTTCTTGTCGCTGACAGCTTCGAGATCGGCGGCCGAGCGCATCAGCGACAACGCGTCGCCATTCCTGCCCTCGGCCTCAGCCAGCGCCGCCGAGACTGACCGGCGCTGCACCTCGACTTGGTCCGTCCAATAGCTGCTCTTCGTCAGGCTCAGCGCGTTCGGCACGGATTGCAGCTTCGCGAGTTCGGCCTTGGCTTCGTCGATCCTTCCGCTGTGTGCCGCACCCAGGGCCCGTGCATACGTAACCATCGCCGCGGTCCAGGGGAATCGATCCCAGGTGAACGCTAGGGACGGCAGCGATAATGAGGCTGCCATCTCCCAGTCCCGCCGCTCGACCGCGTAGCGCGCCGGAATCGCGGCAATGGCGTAGCCGGCCGCGAGGCTTGCGGGCGTTGCCTTCTGATACGCGAGAACCTGGTCCAGGACGCGCTTGGCCTGGCGATCCTGCCCCGTCTGGAGGTACGCGTACTCAAGATAGTCCATCGCGTGCAGGGACTGGTCCCAGACGACACCGGGGCCGAATTCCTTGGCGGCATAGACCGGTCCGGCTTCGGCCGCGCGCGCGGTTCGAGGCGACCGATTCCTGCCAGAGCCCGAGCCGGGTGAAGATATGCGAGGGCATGTGCAGCGCATGCGGCACGGCCGGAGCGATCTGCGCGTAGTGCCTCGCGGCGGGCAGCCCCAATTCCGCCAGAGCCGGATCGTCGTAGCTGTGGATCAGGTAATGCGCCACACCCGGATGGTTCGGCTCGACCGCGAAAACGCGTTCCAGGATCGCGCCAGCCTTCTTCTGGTTCGCATACGATTTGTCGCTGGGCAGGGCCGTGGCGTTCAGCGCCAGGGCGTAGAAGACGGCCGCCTCGCGATCGCCGGGATAGCGCTGATAGACCTGCTCCATCGCGCGCTCGTAGGCAAGGCTGCGCGTACGGTGATCGCGCTTGTCCCAATCCTGATAGAAGGCGCTGATCGCATCGATATAGGCGCGCTCGCGCTCGGTCTTGACGCCGATTTCCTTGGCCTTGTTCACCGCCGCCGTTCCTGCCTTCAGGAAGGCTTCGCTGGGCGGATACCAAAGTTCGTACCAGAGGCTCATCGCCTCGCCCCAATATGCCATCGCGCAACCAGGATCGGTTTCCGCGACTGCCTGGAATGACTTGAATGCTTCCTCGTACCAAAACGAATGCAGGATCGCGACCGCGCGGTTGAACTGTTGCTGCGCCGGCGCGCTGCAGGAGACCGGGAAGTTGACCTCGCCAACCTTGCCCTGGACGACGTGCCCTGCATGTTCGTCCTGCGCCAGCACGAGGCAGGGAGCCGACCCGGTCGCCACGGCGGCTGCGAGCAACAGAGTACGGAGAGAGGGACGCATCATGACGGCAAAGCTCCTTGGCAAAAGAGTACCGTTTAAGCCCGGACGCCGTTTCGGCTTATGCACTGCCCAGATGGAGGGCCTCTTCCCCCGTCCAGAGGCGAGGCTATAGCGCCAGCAACGGCAACCCCAGCCCCGCATTCAGCGCCGTCACCAGCACCATCAGCGCCGCCCTGGCGGCCTGTCGCGCCATCACGCTGGAAATCGCCTCCAGCCCCCCGAGATTCGCCTTGATATACTCCACCTTTTCCTCGACCAAATGCTGATACACCTCCGGATCGAGCGTCGAGCGGTTGACCTCCAGGAACTTGCCGAATTCCACGATCTCGTTGGCGTGAAACGTGGCGAGTGCCGCCACATTGCCCCACTTGTCGGCGAACGTCCCCCTCATGGCATTGAGCGCGTCCTGACCTACGACCTGCCAATCCACTGCCATCTCCAACGTCCCAGATTGGCGCTTATATCCTGCCTTCCGCCGGCTTCGTCACGAAAATGTAGGTCGCGATGGTCCGGAAGGTGCCGTTGATGTCCTGCACCCGTTCCTGCAGCGCGATCGCGGACAGCTTGCCTTCTTCCTGCTCCTGCTCGGTGTCGCTAACCACCTGCTGGATGGCCGTGAACAGCTCCTGGAGCTGTTGCTGCGATTTCGGGTCAGGTTCGGCGCTCACCAGCCGCGTCTCCAGGGTGGCGAGATCCGCATAGGTCTCCGCGTAAAACGGGGCGACCTCGGAATAGGCCAGTTCGCCCGCGAGTTGCTTCGCTTCGCTCGGGCTCAGGCCGGGTCTCTTGGACTGGCGCGCAAGCGATGCCAGCGTCAGGAATTCCGTATCTATCTTCTCCTGCAAGGCAGTAACCGCCGTATCCGCGGTTTCGTCGTAGGCGGGCACGGCGCAGCCCCCCAGGAACACCAGGAACGTCGGTACCAGCAACCATCGCACCAGGCTCCGCACCGCCAATCTCCATAACCAGTGTTGAACGATGAGCTGCTACCGATGATAACGACGACAGAACGCCGGTTGCTCGCCCGCCGTCAGCAGCCCGCACCCGCGTCTTATCTCGTCCACTATGAGGCCGCATGGATTGTCAGCATTGCACGGCGGATGCGTCGCGGGCGACACCTGCAGGCACTGGCGCACGTAGGCACTGGCCCGCTGCGCGCCCGCGGTTAGCCGGCACGAAGTCGCGCCGATGGCCGGTGCTGCCAAAGCGAGGGCGCAGGCCAACGGCACGGTTCTACTCACGAATCTCATCGTCAGGAGGTCAGGTAGAGCTGCCGCTCCGCTTTCCTGCGCGCGGTCAGGCCAGCCACCTCCTGCAGCACCCCGCCGACATGGGTCTTGTTCCACATGAGGAAGGCGTCCGCCGCGCCCTCGTAGTCCCGCTCCTGATGCTTGCGCAGCACCGTGGATTCGCGGAAATTCGCCGACCCGATGTTAAAGCACAGCGACACCATCGCGGCGAACTGATTGTCCGTGGTCTGCGCGCCCGCCAGGGCGCTTTCCATCGCGCCCTCGGCACCCATCAGGTCGTCCCTGAGCGCCTGTTCGGCTTGCTGCTCGGTGATGTGCATTCCGGGGAACACGCCCCTGATGTGGCCGTAGCCGATGGTCCAGATCCCGCGGACGTCCCGGTAGGCGTCGAGCTTCAGGCCCTCGAAACTCTTGATCAGCGTGAGGCCACGATCGTTGATCGCGCGCGCCATGTCGTTCCCTCCGTTATTTAATGAGGATCATAGATCGCAGCGCACAGGGGGTAAATCATAATCGCGCCTCGTATTGAATGGCAGGCGAACACGGAGCCTTTCGGCGCGGGCCAGCCTCAACCAACAGTGTTCCCACCCGCCAGCCGCCCCCCTCCCGCGCCCGCGCGCGCCTCGCCATCTCCCGCTCA
Organism: uncultured Pseudomonadota bacterium; assembly: GCA_963849305.1. Taxonomy (GTDB): domain Bacteria; phylum Pseudomonadota; class Alphaproteobacteria; order Acetobacterales; family Acetobacteraceae; genus CAWKGV01. The sequence goes on along the minus strand of CAWKGV010000013.1, from coordinate 56,396 downwards.
CGCCGTCACGAAGGGAGCACGCATGAAACTCGGCATCGTCGGCGCAGGCGCCGTAGGGCAAGCCTGCCTTCTCGCCACCGTCCTGCGCGGCCCGGCCGAGGAAATCGTTGTAGTCGATCGGACCCGCGAGCGCGCCGAGGGCATGGTCACGGATATCCGCTATGGGGCAGTGCTCTCGCCGTCCGTCACCCTGCGCGCCGGCGACTATCGCGAGCTGGCCGGCGCCTCACTAGTCATGGTCACTTCCGGCGTCAACGAGAAATCGGGCGGCGCCATCGACCGCGGCGACAAGGAAGGCCGCCTCAAGCTGTTCGACAAAAACGCCGAGATTTATCGCGACATTGTCCCCCAGGTGACGAAGGCCGCGCCCGACGCCCTGATCCTCGTGGTCACCGACCCGCCCGACCCACTAGCGCAGCTCGCCCGCGAGATCGCGGGCCACGACCGGGTGCTGTCGACCGGCACCTTCCTCGACAGCCTCCGCTTCCGCGTCCACCTGGCGCGCAAGCTGAAAGTGAACCCGCGCGCCGTCCAGGCGCAGGTGTTGGGCGAGCACGGCACTTCCGCCGTCTTCCTTTGGTCGCACGCCACCGTCGCCGGGATGCCGGTCGCGCGCGCGCTCGACCAGGTCGGGCAGACCCCGGACGATTTCCGGCAATCGACCGAGAAAGAGGTGCGCGAGGCCAACATCACCATCATCGAGGGCACCGGCGCCAGCCAGCTCGGCATCGGCATGGTCTGCGCGCGGCTGGCCGAGATCGTCGGCCGCGACGAACACGCGGTCGTGCCGATCGGCGTGTTCAACTCTGATTATGGCGTGACCCTGTCGCTGCCGAGCGTGCTCGGCCGCGCCGGCGTCTCGCGCATCCTGCGCCCGGACATGTCGGACGACGAGAAGCAGGGCCTCCGGAAGAGCGCCGATCAGATCCGCAAGGCCCTGGACCGGGCCAAGCGATGACCCTGGCTCGGGTGGCGTGATCCGCCGCGCGCCTCTCGCGCCGATCGCGCTGGGGGCGATGCTCGCCGGCTGCGCCACCGCCCCGCCGCGCCCGGCGCCACCCGGACGCTACGCCGGCACCTATGTCGGCACCACGACGCTCACCGGCTTCAGCACGCCCGACTGGCGCTGCGACTGGCAGGCCGCCCCCATCACGGTCGTGGGTAACAGCTTCCATGCCGACCTCGACGGCGCGCCGATGACGGTCACGATCTCCGCCGATGGCAGCTTCGACGCCTATGGTTCGCGCAACATCTACAGCCAGACCAAATACATGCAGGTGGTCCACATCACCGGCCGGATCGCGGGCGACACGCTGGCGGCCACGGTGCACCAGTCCCGCTGCACATTTCATTTGCAATTAGAGCGTCAGTAGCACTGATCCTCGCCCTTTACTCCGGACCCGGCCGCCGCTGCACCGACGTGATCCTCCTGGGCAAGTTGCTCCACAAACGCTCATTGGATGTGATCTTCATCACATTCCAAGTTTTCATAGCGATCTAAGCTCGGAAAGATCCGGCTAGGTGCGATCAAGAATATATGGCTGGTTCTGGGAGTATGAAATTCCCGGCTGGGGACGACTTTATCGATGGAAAGGAACACACAAGATGATGATCTACTTCCAAGGAACAGACGACAAGCTCTGGCGCCTGAATCTCGATGGCTCGGGCGGGGTCAATCTGGGAGGATATAAGACCAAATCCACACCCGTGGCGTTCGGCGCCTACATATACTTCCAAGGCACCGATAATAAGCTCTGGAAAATCAAGCTTGATGGCACAGGCGGCGTTGATCTCGGCGGATATGCCAGCAACTCCAGTCCCTTTCTGACCGGAGACTACATCTACTTCCGAGGCACGGACGACAAGCTCTGGCAAGTGAAGCTGGACGGCTCAGGCGGCAAGAACCTTGGTGGCTACAAAACAAAATCGACTCCCTACGTCGCAGGCGAATACGTCTATTTCCAGGGTACTGACGACAAGCTCTGGAGGATACTTCTGGACGGCTCCCAAGGGATCAACCTGGGAGACTACAAGACGAACTCCCCGCCGTTCGTTACCAGCGATCACGTGTACTTCCAGGGCACCGACAACAAGCTCTGGCGCATCAATCTCAACGGCTCAGGTGGCGTCCATCTTGGCGGATATGACACCCATTCCACGCCCTTCGTGGCCGGACAGTATGTCTATTTCCAGGGCACGGACGACAAGCTCTGGCGGATCAACCTGGATGGCACGAACGGCAAGAACCTTGGCGGATACAAGACCAAGTCGGCACCCGTCGTAGCTGACAACTTCATCTTCTTCCAAGGCACCGACAACGCGCTCTGGCGGCTGAACCTGGACGGCAGCGGCGGCACTCATCTGGGAGGGTTCAATACCGCTTCAACGCCTTTCGTCGTCCAACCTACGAACCAGCCGCAGACCGGGACCATGCGTCCACTTTACCAGGTGCTCACGGTCGTCTATGCGCCACCTGGGACGAACGGCGGAAAAAGCGCATCGGTAGTCGACTATGGCAGCGGCAGCAGCACGGGCACAACGACCTCAACGAGCAGCTCGTTCAAAGCCGGCGTTCAGGTGACCGCCTCGGTCGGTGGCCCGGTCGGCTTCGGCGCCAGCGCTGACTTCGACACCTCCAAGACGACGACCGACAGCTCCTCGGTCGAGATAAAAAAGAGTCAGAGCTTCGACATCAAGGTCAACGGACCCGCCGCCGACGGCATCAATCATGACCACGACATTTTTTATCTCTGGTTGAACCCGCAGCTGAACGTCACGATTGATCCGGAAAACAATCTGGACTGGGAACTTGGGGTGGACGGCCCCACCATGATCATTCAGTACGTTTATGCGCAATGGCTGAAGAATCCGGCCCTGATGCCGCCTGGTCTGAAGCAGCAGTTGGACGCCGCCGGGCTTAAGCCGTCCGACTATGCCAAGATCCTCTCCACCAACCCGTTTGCTTCCGGCGCAACGACGATCGACCCCAACCGTTTCTTGCCCACCACTCAAAGCTTTCCCTACAACCCACCCCTGAGCGCTTCCGATCCGATCCCCACGCAGACCTACACCGTACAGAATTCGGTCACGAACACGGCCACCCACCAGACCCAAGTCCAGTACCGGGGTTAGCGTCAGTGTCTCCTACGGCATCAAGGATGTCTTCAGCCTCAAGGTCGCCGGGAGCCTTGAATGGACGAACACCGCGTCGTCGAGCGCCACCAACGTGTCATCCCAGTCGGCGAGTGTCACCGTCGGCGGTCCGGCGTTCGGCTACACCGGCCCTTCCGATGATGTACTGGTCTATTGTGATACAGTCTACAACTCATTCATGTTCGCGTTCCCGACGGAGCCGCCGGCCGCCTCGGGCACCCTCACCGACCATCTTGGCAAGCCTGCCGCTCACCAACCCGTAACGCTCGCTATAGGCCCGCACAAACTGACCACGTTCACCGATGCCCGTGGCGAATACCGTTTCTACAGCTCCTTGTCCGGGCAAGGAAAAGTATCCGTGGAAGGTAAGGATTTCCCGGTACCCGTCGGACATGGCGCTCCGAAGTCGAGTCTCCGCCTGACATAGTCTCGCAAATCAACTTCCCCGACCAACCGTTGGCGGCGGCAAGAGGAGCAACCCTCGATCGCGCCGCCAACGGAGGGCTGGGACCAGGCTTGGTCCGCGCCGCGTCCTACCTAAGCTGATCGTGGACCTTGTCGAGCCCGGCGCGAGCGCAGCCCTCGTCCAGATTGCCCCCCGGCGCGCCGGCGGCCCCGACCGCTCCGACGACCTCATCGCCCACCTTGATCACCACGCCGCCGCCAAACAGCAGCAGATGCGGCAGTCGCGCGAATAAGTTGGCGAACCCCGGAACCGTCTTCGCGCGTTCAACCAGCGCGCTGGTGTCGGCCTTGAACGACGCACTGGTATAGGCTTTGTCGTTGGCGCTATCGAGCGTGTGGCTGCCAGTGCGGTCGCCGCGCAGCACCGCCTGGCGCACCCCGTCGGCGTCCACGACCACGGCGGTCTCGGCATAACCCTGCTTGGCACAAGCCGCGACCACTTCCGCCACGACCTCGTTCGCCAGTTCGGCGGACAGCCGGTGCGTGGTCAGCAACCCCGCCGCCTCCCCGGGCGAAGCCAAAGTCCCAGCGGCAAGCGCGAACGCGCCGGCCGCCAATACGCGACCCATCAAGCGACGACCCCGATCCGCTCGCGCCGAAGCTGCACGGTCAACTCGTCGAGCCCCCGCCCCACCCGGTCCAGCATCTCGTCGATCTCGCCCGCCGTGATCACCAGCGGGGGGCAGAAGCACAGGATTTCGCCCGCCACCGCGCGCGCGATCACGCCCTGCTGCTCCACCAGCTTGGTCCACCGCGCGCCCACCTTCGCCGCCGGATCGAACTTCGCTCGCGTGGCTTTGTCGGCCACCAGTTCGATCGCCGCGATCAGCCCGACGCCGCGCACCTCGCCCACCAGCTCGTGGCCCGCGAAGCGGCGGCGCAGTTCGGCCTGCATATGCGTGCCCGCCTCCCGCGCATGGGCGCCGATGTCCAGCTCGTCATATAATTTTAGCGTCTCGATCGCGACCGCGGCCGGCACCGGATGGCCGGAATAGGTGAACCCGTGGCCGAACGTGCCGATCTCGTGGCTCGCCTTGGCCACCGCCTGGAACACCGGCTCGTTCACCATCACCGCGCTGATCGGCAAATAGGATGCCGACAGCGCCTTGGCGCAGGTGAGCATGTCCGGCTCAAGCCCGAAGGTCTGGCTGCCCCAGTAATTGCCGGTGCGCCAGAAGCCGCAGATCACCTCGTCGGCCACCAGCAGCACGTCGTATTTGCGCAGCACCGCCTGGATCTTCGGGAAGTAGCCGCGCGGCGGCACGATCACCCCGCCCGCGCCCATCACCGGCTCGGCGAACATCGCCGCCACCGTCTCCGGCCCTTCCGCCACGATCAGCCGCTCCAGCTCCTCGGCGCAGCGCGAGGCGAACGCCTCCTCGCTCTCGCCGGCCATCGCGCCATGATAGTGATGCGGCGTCATCGTATGCAGGAAACCGGGCAACGGCAGGTCGAAGCCGGTATGGTTCCATTGGATACCGGTCAGCGATGCCGAGGCGATCGTGATCCCGTGATAGCCCTTCACCCGCCCGATGATCTTCTTCTTCTGCGGCCGGCCCCGCGCGTTGTTCATGTACCAGATCATCTTGATCGCGCTGTCGTTTGCCTCCGAGCCGGAATTGGCGAAGAACACCCGGCTCATCGTCACCGGCGCGCGCGCGACCAGCATCTCCGCCAACTCGATCAGCGGCTCGTGCGACTTGGCGTTGAACCCGTGATAGAATGGCAGCTTTCGCATTTGCGCCGTCGCCGCCTGCACCAGCCGCTCGTTGTCGAAGCCGAGCGCCGCGCACCATAGCCCCGACATCGCCTCGATATAGTCCTTGCCGGAATCGTCCCATACGCGCACGCCCTTGCCGCGCGTGATCACCACCGGCCCCACCTCCTGATGCAAGACCAGATCGGTGTAGGGATGCAGCACGTTGGCGATGTCGCGGGCGGCGGCGGAGTTGGCTCCGAATGGCGGCGGGCTCATGACAGGCTCCTGGACTGGCGTTGCCGCGCAGTCTAGGACGGAACCGACCGCAGTCCAGCGCAACAAGGGTGCCATGCAGTTCGGCTACTTCACGCTGAGCGACAACCATTACCGGGACAACCCTCGCCCGCCCAACCAATTGGTCGCCGATATCGTCGAGCAGGCGCTCTACGCCGACCAGCTCGGCTATCACTCGGCCTGGATCGGCGAGCACCATTTCAGCACCCTCGGCGTGCTCTCCTGCCCCGAATTGGCGCTCGCCTACATCGCCGCCCGCACGGAACGCATCCGCCTCGCCCCGGCGGTGGCGGTGCTGCCGCTGCACCATCCGATCCGGGTCGCCGAGCAATGGGCGAGCCTCGACCTGCTTTCCGGCGGGCGGGTCGATTTCGCCGCCGGGCGCGGCTACGACCGGCGCGAATACGCCCCGCTCGGCGTCTCCTTCGAGCAGAACCAGTCGATCTTCGAGGAGGGGATGGAAGTGGTCCAGCGGCTCTGGGCCAGCGAGGCGCCGTTCACCCATCACGGCCGGCATTATTCGTTCGAGGACGTGAGCATCACCCCGCGCCCGGTGCAGCGGCCGATCCCGGCCTATGTCGCCTCGTTCTCCCGCCCCTCGATCGAGCTGGCCGCCCGGCTCGGCTGCGGGCTGATCGTGGCCCCGTTCGCCGCGGCGATGAGCTATGGCGGATTGGCCGAGGTGGCCCGGCTGTACCAGGAGACTTGCGCTGCCCACGGCACGCGGCCAGGCCGGCTGATGTGCAGCTACTTCATCCATTTCCACGACACGCCGGAGCAGGAGCAGGCGGCGCGCGCGCGGCAGCTCCGCTATTACCAGGAATGCGTGATCCCGGCCTTCCCCGCCGATCCGGCCACGGCGCCGCCGAGCTACCGGTATTTCATCGACATGGTGGACCGGCTGAAGCGAGCGCGCGCCGAAGACCTGACGGAGAACGCCGTGCTGCTCGGCAACGCGGGCCGCGTCACCGAGGTCTTGAAGAAAGTCCAGGCCGCCGGCTTCGACGAGGTGATCCTTTATTTCAACGTCGGCCTGAAGCCGCATCCGCAGGTGAAGGAGGAGATGGCCCGGTTCGCCGAACAAGTCGCCCCCGCCTTCCGCCCTTGAACCTGGCCCGCCCGCCTGCCAGAAATCCCGCCGGCAGGATCGAGTGCGATGGCGAAGACGCAAAGAGTGTTGACCGAAGGCCAGCGCGCCTATGAGGCGAAGCGCGCCGCCAAGGCGGGCATGAGCTTGGAGCGGTGGCTCACCGAGAAGGACCGCCGCGAGGCGGAGGGCACGCGCGCCCGGCAGAAGCAGGCCGAGCAGGCCAAGCCGCCGAAGAAGCCCGGCCTGTTCGCCCGCCTGATCGAGCGGGCGCACAAGCCGCTATAGAGCGAGGCCCGTAAGCACGGGCGTCATAAACTACCCCCAGCCCTTCGCGATCGCACGCGCCGCCGCTAAGTCCTGTTGGGTATTGACGTTCAAGAACGGGTCGCCGGTCGAATTGGGAAAATCCACCCGGCGCATCCCGATGCTCGCGGCGAACCCGCCGACACTGCGCGGGCCGCCCGCTGAAAGCAGGCCGCGCAGCTGATCGCGCCGCGAAACCGGCCAGAGCGCCACCAGGAAATGCGCCCGCCCGCCGCTCGCGGCGCAGGCAGGCGCCGGGGCGAGCGCGGCCGCAAGCCCGGCCGGCACGAAGGGAGAGTCGCCAGGCACCGTCAGCAGCATCTCGCCGCCCAGCCGCGCGGCCCAGTCGAGCCCGGCCAGCACGCCCGCCAGCGGGCCTTGCCCGGCGAACGCGCCATCGTCGAGGACCGGCAGGCCGAACGCCGCGAACCGCGCGGGATCGCCATTGGCGCTGATCGCGACCGCCTCCGCCTCCGCGCTCAGTCTCGCGAGCACATGCTCCAGCATCCGTTGCCCGCCCACATCGAGCAGCGGCTTGTCCCCGCCGCCCATCCGCCGCGCCGCGCCGCCGGCCAGGGCCAGACCGAACAGGCGAGGGACGCGGCGATCACAGGGCACGGGGTCAGGTTTGCTTCGTGGCAGGCAAGCATCGTTGGACCGCCGCGGCGGTATCCGTCGGTTTGGTGTTGAAGCAGAGCTTCGCCCGCGGCGCATCGACATGCGCGACGTTGACCAACTTTTCGAACAGGACCGTGTTCTGGGCGATCAGTCGCACGCCCGCGCCGATCATGATGCAGTCGAACGCCTTTTGGCCCAGCCGCTCGCGCAGCACCGTCTCCGCTGTCTCGCCGAAGTCGGTGAGACAGAGTTCGGCATCATAGCCAAGCGCATTCAGATGCGCCTCGTCCGCCTCGAGCCAGGCGCGCACGGCGGCTGCATCCAGCCCCGGAACCGCACCATAGGCCGGATCGGCGAAGTCGATCAGCGACGGCTCGAGGCCAACGATCAACACACTCGTCTTTGCCACGATTCCCTCCGTTCAGCGCACGGACCGCTCGGCGATTTGGGCCGTTGGCGTCAAACGCTAGTCGCCAGCAGCTCCTTCAAATGGCGATCAACCTGCGGCGCGTACTGCCGAAGGTCGTAGGTGGCGTAGGCCAGCTTACAGTTGCGGATCGACGCCTTCGTCCGGTCGGCCGTGGAGAGCACGACGCCATCTCCCACCGTCATGCCCGAGCTTGGCCCGTCAGCCCGGCGAGAAATACCACCCGCGCCCTCACGCCACCTCGAACAGCCCCGCCGCCCCCATCCCGCCGCCCACGCACATCGTGACCACCACCCGCTTGGCCCCGCGCCGCTTGCCCTCGATCAACGCGTGCCCGACCATGCGCGCGCCAGACATCCCATACGGATGGCCGATCGAGATCGCGCCGCCGTCGACGTTTAGCTTATCCCCCGGAATGCCCAGCCGATCGCGGCAATAGATCACCTGACAGGCGAACGCCTCGTTCAGCTCCCACAGATCGATGTCGTCCACCGTGAGCCCGTGCCGCTCCAATAGCTTGGGCACCGCGAACACCGGGCCGATGCCCATCTCATCGGGGTTGCAGCCGGCCACCGCAATGCCGCGATAGATGCCGAGCGGCTTCAGCCCGCGCCGCTCCGCCTCCTTCTCCTCCATCAGCACCGCCGCCGAGGCCCCGTCGGAAAGCTGCGAGGCATTGCCGGCGGTGATGAACTTGCCCTGCTTGACCCGCTGGCCGTCCTTGAACACCGGCTTGAGCCCGGCCAGCCCCTCCAAGGTGGTGTCGGGCCGGTTGCCCTCATCCTTGCCGAGCGAAACGTTCTTGGGCGCCGTCTCCCCGGTGGCCTTGTCGGCGACCAGCATCGTGGTGGGCAAGGTCACGATCTCATCGTCGAACCGCCCGGCCTGCTGCGCGGCGGCGGTACGCTGTTGCGAGCGCAACGAGTACTCGTCCTGCGCCTCGCGCGAGACGCCGTAGCGCTCGGCCACGATCTCGGCGGTCTCGATCATGGTCATGTAGAGCTGCGGCACATGCGCCATCAGCTCCGGGTCTTGGGCGCGATAGCCGTTGCGGTGCTGGTTCTGCACCAAGGAGACGGATTCCAGCCCGCCGCCCACGGTGATGGTCATGCCGTCGTCGATGATCTGCTTGGCCGCCGTGGCGATGCCCATGAGGCCGGAGGCGCATTGCCGATCGACCGACATCCCCGCCACGCTGTCCGGCAGCCCGGCGCGCAGCGCGCTCTGGCGGGCGATGTTGAAGCCGGTGCTGCCCTGCTGCAGCGCGGCGCCCATGACCACGTCATCGACCTCTGCCGGCGCGATCCCGGCGCGCTTGACCGCCTCGGCGATCACGTGCCCGCCCAGCGCCTGGGCCTGGGTGTCGTTGAACACGCCCCGATAAGCCTTGCCGATCGGGGTGCGGGCGGTCGAGACGATCACGGCGCTACGCATCGAGGTCTCCTTCGGAAAGTGCGGCGTTTCGCGCCGCACTTTTTCCCGATGGAGCCCCGCTGTCGAGGGGGCGTGCCCGAAGTCGCGGGGTTCCTACTTCGCCAGCGGGCACCCGCCCTCGTTCAACGGCCGGAACGCCTGGTCGGGCGGGATCACGCGGAGCTGGGTGTAGTCATCCCAAGGCTCCTTCGACTCAGCCGGCGTCTTCACCTGGAACAGATAGAGGTCGCGCAGCACGCGCCCGTCGATGCGCAGCTTGCCGTCATGGGTCATGAAGTCGTTGATCGGCGTCTCGCGCATCTTCGCCATCACCTTGTCCGGGTCCTTGGTGCCGAGCGCCTGCACCGCCTGGAAATAGTGGTGCAGCGCGCTCCACACGCCAGCCTGGCTCATGGTGGGCATGTGATGGATCGCCGCGAAGAACCGCTTCGACCAGGCGCGGGTGGCATCGTCCTGGTTCCAGTAGAAGGCCGAGGTGAGCTGCAATCCCTTGGCCACCGGCAGACCGAGGCTATGAACATCGGTGATGAACACCAGCAGCCCGGCGAGCTTCTGCTTGCCGCCTTGCGTGAGGCCGAATTCGGACGCCTGCTTGATCGCGTTGACCGTGTCCTGCCCGGCATTGGCGAGCCCGACGATCTGGGCGCCGGAACTCTGGGCGGCCAGCAGGTAGTTGGAGAAATCGGCGGTGCTGAGCGGCACCAGCGCCTGGCCGACCACCTTGCCGCCGCTCGCCTGCACCACCGCTGCCGTGTCGCGCTCCAGGGCGTGGCCGAAGGCGTAATCGGCGGTCAGGAAGAACCAGGTCTTGCCGCCCTCCTTGACGATCGCGCCCCCGGTGCCGTGGGCCAGCGCGTAGGTGTCGTACACCCAGTGCGCGGCGTAGGGCGAGCAGTTCTTGCCGGTGATGTCGGAGCTGCCGGCGCCGGTGAAGAGGACGAGCTTCTTGCTGTCCTTCGACACACCCTCGACCGCGAGCGCCACCGAGGAGGTCGGCACATCGACGATCGCGTCCACCCCGTCCGCCTGGTACCATTTGCGCGCGATGCCGGCGCCGATATTGGGCTTGTTCTGGTGGTCGGCCGAGACCAGCTCGATCGGCTTGCCGAGCAGCTTGCCGCCGAAATCCTCGATCGCCATTTTGGCTGCCTGCACCGATCCGGCGCCACCGATATCGGCGTAGAGCCCCGACATGTCGGTGAGCACGCCGATCTTCACCGGCCCCTCGCCGCCCTGGGCAAATGCCGCTCCGGCCGAGAACGTCGCCAAAACGAGGGTCGCCAGCACTCCTAGCCATCGAGCCATCCAGCGTTTCCTTCCGTTGGTCGTCGCGCGGTCGTGCCCTTCTATGGCGTGGGCGCCCAGTGGTGTCGAGGGGCAGGGACGTGTCACGTGGCATTCAACCGGCCGAGGCAACGATCCAATCCCTGAACACGGCGATTTGGGGCCTGCGCGCCGCCGCCCCGGGCGCGGTCACGACGTAGTAGGCGAATTGCGTGGGCCAGGGCGTGTCAAAGCCGACAGGTGCGAGCAGACGCTGCCGACCCGGGTCAAGCGAATTTCCCGGCTCGCCGCTCGAACAGAACCGCGCCAGGCCTCTCCAGCCCTAAACTGTCGGCCGACGCCGCCAGGGACTTAGGGCGGCCAACAACCCTCATCCACCTATCCGTCCTCGAATCCTTATATCCTTATGGCGGTTATGGTCGAGCCCGAAGGTGTGCTTAAAGAAAGTCGTCAATTGTTTCGAGAACAGAGGTGGAACACAGGCTGGGGGAACACAGATACAGGCCTTTCTCGACCTCATGGAGACCTGGATCGGTGCCACAGCGACCCCGAGATGCTAGGCACGCCAAATCCCATCGGGCGCGCCTCAAAGGTACGGACGATATCCTAGAGGCCCACGAACTCAAACGACGGAATCTCCCCATCGATGCCGAATGGGTTTGCGTTGATCGTCGTTGCCAAGCTCCGATGATCCCATGCTGCTGCAAGCAGGCTAAGCAAGACGGCTCGCCGTTCGAGAAGGCCGAGCATTTCCGGGTTAAGGGAAAACATACGCTCGACTGCGAGGCATGGCACTCAGACCGCGCACCGCACGAGCGCACCACCCTGACAACGCTCCTTCACACCCTGTGGGCCATCCAACCCATGTGATTCTGGATGCTGCGCCGTCACAAGATGGCGTTTCGCAGCGACTCAACCGATGTAGCCCGCTCGAAATGCCTGGCAAAAAGCTCAGCGAAAGGCACGGAAGATACGTTTATAGCATCCGGCCGGCCTGTGAGTTCTACAGTGCCTCCGCCGAGAATCATGGGTGATCTCTGTTGGTCTACGGTTGCTCGGGCGCCACCTATGGAGAATGCTTTGTCCGCTTGGGCACCGGCGGCAACGAGATAGTCGGACACCGGAGGATTTTTTACGGCGAAATCCGGTTCATGAAGCGGATCAACTACGACGCCGAGCCATTGCTCGTCCCCTTGATAAGCACGGTCTGGGGTGAGGAGCGGAAGGTTGTTGTTCACACCGCGGATTGGCTGCCAGACGATCGGCGCGACGTCCGCACTCGATTGAGAAAGACTGTCGAGCAATCCAAGACAGCCCACCAGCGTGGGGAAAAGCTGCGTCCATGGATGTTCTTTGTCAGCATTGAATCCGTGTTCGACCAACTCGAGTTCCACGCCAACCTTCAGCCTGGCGTTGACACGCTGGCTTGCGTGATGCCCAAGCAGCAACGAAGGTTTCGGCCATCTGCGCGTCGAATGTTCGGCAAGTGTACTCGAGACCGAGACGCCGGTCGAGCTTAGCGACCCACGGCGGGAGAATGATCCTGAGTACCGACGGCCGGCGCTTTGAAAGAGCTTCACCCGGATCTTGGAATTCACTCGGAGAGTCGGTGTCGAGCACATCCCCGCCCACGCCGAAAGAGAGGCGACCAGCGTTCCGCAGCCGCCACACGCCATTGAACAGATTGGGTATCGCCGTGCCGATGCACCGAATGACCGCCTAACATGCGAGCCAGCCCAGGATTTGGATGCGAGTTCCCGGAGGGGTTGGATTCAAAGAATTCTATCTATCATTCGAATTCTATCTATCCGTGGCAGAGGAGCTTGAGCCGTATCGCTGAAGCCAGCGAGCAAAAGGCAAACCACGCGGCCCTCCCACTGTTTGCACGAAGATGATTGTGGTTTGCTTAGCATTGAGAGTTAGCTCTCCGGCTTCAACGACTTGATATATTGCGCCATGGTGGCGATCTCCTGGTCGTAAGCGCCTTGCGGAAGGACGGCATGTAGCCTGGCTTGCCGTTGCGGATCCGCTCCTCCACCTGCTGCTCAGTCATTTTTGTCCCCGCCAGCCGAGGCCCCTTGTCGGCCTTCATGCCCCAGTCGCCATGGCACCAACTGCACGAGTCGCGAAGATCTGCTTCACCTCATCGGGCGGCTCCACGGCGCCGGCCGTGGAGGCCGCCGCGAGCACGAGCCCGCCAGCCGCGACGAACCGGATGAAAACGCCTGACATCATCGCGTTCCCTATAGTCCTCGGGAAAGTCCGCTGAAGGGCTCGACGGCCCATTCGGTCGTGAGCCCTTCAACGGCAGTCTCGACGGCGTCAGAGACCGTAAACGACCAGCATGCCACCGGAGGTCGGCATGCTCTTGAACGGCTCGCCGAACAGCATCTCGAGGTTCGCCGATACGTAGCTGCCCCAGCCGACGGTCACCGCGATGTACTGCTTGCCGTTGACCATGTAGGAGATGATGCCGCCTTCATGGCCCAGCCCATCATTGTGCGACCACAGCTTCTTCCCGGTCTTGGCATCCAGGACGTCGAGCATCCCGTCAGCACCCGGCACGAACACAAGACCGCCCTTGGTCGAAAGCAGGCTTGCCATCGGCGGGTACTTGTAGATCACCTCCCAAGCCTGCTTGCCGGTGATCGGATCGCGCGCGGAGACATGCCCGTAGGCCGCATCATGCCCGGGCGGCGGGATGGAGTTGTAGGTCGCGCTCATGTATATCGTGCCCGGCATAATCCTCCGGGCTTGAGCTGCAACGCCTCCATGTCCTGGCACCATTCCTGCCCGACCTTGTAGTACAGGCCGGTATCCGGATTGTAGCTGCCCGAGTTCCAACTGATCGCGCCATCCATCGCTGGACAGACGTTCTTGTTGACGCCGATCGTCATGTTATGCCGGCCGATGAGCTGGCCAGTATGCGGATCGACGTCCTCGACGAAGTTCGACGTCTCCCCGAGATGCCAGACATTCTCGATCTTGAGCGGCACGTTGCTCGGGTCGCGATTATAGACGTACACATAGCCGCCCTTGTTCGGGTGAACCATGTAGTGTTGCCCGTCGCGGTCGATCATCGCCATTTCGCCAACCGCGCCGTCGAAGTCCCAGTTAGTCGTGCGGAACTTCCTGGAAGTATGATTTCAGTTTGCCGGAGTTTGGATCGAGCGCGACCACGCCGGACGTGTAGAGATTGTCGCCCGGCCGCTTGGCCAGGTCGTAATCCGGTGCCGGGTTCGCCGTGCCCCAGAACACGGTATCGGTGCTCGGGTCGTAGGTGCCGGTCATCCAGCCGCCGCCGCCGCCGGTCTTCCAACTATCCCCGCCCCAGGTGGCGCGCGAGCGTTCGTCGCCGCCGATGGTGTCGAACTCCCAAGCCTTCTGTCCGCTATGGGCGTCAACGCCGAAAATCGGCCCGCAGCACCCCGCGAGTTCGCCGCCGTTGGCCCCGATGATCACCTTGTCCTTCACCACCAGCGGCGCGCCGGTGAAGCCCTTGTTGCCTTTCGAGACATCGACCAGCTTTATGTCCCAGACCGGCTTGCCGGTCTTCATGTCCACCGCGATCAGGCGGCCATCGACGGTGCCGATGTAGAGATTGCCATAGCCCGCCGCCAAGCCGCGATTGTATGGATTGTAAGGAGTTGCTTCGGCTCTCTCCTCGTTGATCGAGGGCTTGAAGGTCCACAGGAAGGAGCCGGTCGCGCCGTCCAGTGCCCAGATCTGATTGTTCGCGACTCGTGTAATAGATCTTGCCGTCGATCGCCAACGGGAAGGATTGGATGCCGCGCGGCGAGCCGCCGGGATTGTGCATCCAGGCGACCTTGAGATCCTTCACATTGCTGGTGTTGATCTGGTCGAGCGGGCTGTAATGCCACGATCTGTAGGACTGGTGATACATCACCCAGTCGTTTGGGTTCTGATCGGCATTCAGCAGGGCGTTGGCGTCCAGTTCCGCCGCACCGGCGATCGCCGCGCCCCCGACGAGGCACACCATCGCCATCCCACAGCCCAGCCATCTCTGTCTCGCGGATCGTTTCATTTTCGGTCTCCCCCGTGGATTGTTGTTCTAGAGCGCCTTCTGTCAGCGGACGCGTTGCCGCTTGTACCTCGTCATGCCCGGGCTCGACCCGGCATCCAACGCAGGGCCGTGCCGGACGGACCGGCGTTGGATTGCCGGGTCAAGCCCGGCAATGACGCTCAACGAGCTCCCCTCGGTCTGGTGAACTCGTGCACGCAAAGGTTGCGCTAAATCAATCCGTCCCGTGAGTCACATTGCCGTGACGGCACTGCATTCCGACAGTCCTTGGTATCTCGTGTGGAGCAGGCCAGGATTGTCCAAAGACAGTTGTGCGCAGTTCGGCAGGCGCCAAGGTGCCGGCGGCTGGGATGCAGCATTAATCCATTAGTCGAAATCCCAATCGCGGCGCTACGCGGCGATAGAACGCCGTCGCCTCTGTTTCCGGAACACCAACTCTTCGAGCAAGGCCACGAATGGTGGAGGGCGAGAGTTCCGCATTGCGGGGCAAGTACGGTCCCAGTCCATCACCGTCACGCGACAGCAGGTGCCTCTCCGGCCAGCCAAGCGCGCGGGCGAAGACCTCGCCAGGTGCGTCCCCGACCTCAGCCAGAATGAAGTCCAAAGCAGCACTTCCTTCCGCATCATTGAAGCGGGCGAGTACCGCCGCCGCGAACAACCGACAGTCGAGATCTGCGGCTTCACGAAGATCCCGACGAAGATCGTTTAAACCGAACTTTGCCCATTTTTGAGTGCAAGCCACTGACATTGTTCCTGTTGAATGGGGCTGTCTGTCTACGCTGTCGGCGCGACGCCGAGTAAGTCGAAGCTCCGGCGTTGTGTTCTGGTGGGGGTGGCGAGGATGGCGGTGAGCCGATTGTGCCCGAGGCGCACGACATTGCGCGTTAGGGTGGCGAGATCAGCGAGCAGGGTGTGAAAGCTGTGCACCGGGAGCGGTTCGCCATCTGCGGGATCGGTGCGTTTGCGGGCAGTCTTGCGCTGCGTCGCCGGCGAGGGCTTGGCCGTCGCCACGGGTGAAGTGCGTTGCGCGTCACGTCCAGCCGGATCGTGCTCGTCGAACAGCATCGGGGCTAGGCTCCGGCGCATGTGCCATTCCAGATAGTAGGCCAGCATGCACAGCAGTACGTGCGCGCGCACCCGTGGCGCGGTCCAGTGGAAGACCGGACGCAGTTCCAGATCCACGGTCTTCATCGAACGGAAGGCGTGTTCCACGCCGCTGAGACTTTTGTAAGCGCGCACAGCGGCAGCGGCGTCGGACTGCGTGGCCGGCAGGTTGGTGCGCACCACGTAGATGCCGTCCAGCGCGGCCTCGGCGGCGATGGCGGCCGGGTCTGTGGTGAAGTTGAACGCCGCATCGGTGATGCTGATCTGGAAATGCTTTGCCATCTTGCGCCGGCCCAGCACCGCGCCGACGGCTTGGCCGATCGCCGCTGCGCCACGCAGTGGCTGGCGCGCCCGGTGCACGCGGGCCTGGATGCGGATCAGTTCCTTCTCGGTGGCCGCTAACAGCTCGCCCCGCTTGCGTGCCCGCTCCTGCCCCAGCAGCGGGTTCTTGCAGACCACCAGACGTTCGCCCGGATAATCGGGGCTGTCGATCTCGGCCATATCGCGGTGGTCGAACAGCGAGGGCTGCAACGGCCCGCCCTCGGCCGCCAGTGCCTGGATCGCCGGGGCGCGCAGCGCGGTGATCCAATCGAGACCGGCCGGGCGCAGCGTCTCCTCGATCCGCGCGCTGGTCAGCAGTCCGCGGTCTCCCACCATCACCACGCGCTGCAGCTTGAACCGCTGCTTCAGCTTGTCGATCTGCGCCGACAGCGTCATCGGATCGGCGGTGTTGCCTTCGAACACCTCGACCGCCACCGGGCAGCCGTCCGCGGCGCAGAGCAGGCCGATGACCAGTTGCGGGCGATCGCGCCGGTGGTCTCGGCTGTAGCCATGGCGTGCCAGTTCGCAGCAGCGTCCTTCCAGGAAGGTGGAGGTGACGTCGTACAGCAGTAGCGCGCCGTTCCGCAGGTGGCGGCGGGCCAGGGTGGTTTCGATGAAGCTTTGCTCGCTGCCCAGCCAATCCAGCGTGGCGTAGACCTCCCTGGCGGTGACGGCGCCGAGCCCCAGCATCTCGCCCAGCGAATCACTGGCGGTGGCGGTGTCGAGCATGCGTGCGGTCGCGAGCTTTGCGGCCGGATCGAGCAGGCGGGCGATGATCAGGGCAAGTGCCAGATCACGTCGGCGTTGCGGTGCGCGGCGGGGCAGCAGGGCATCGAGTTCGATCCGCCGTGCCGTGCCGAGCGCGGCGAATACGTGACCATGGGGAAGAGCGCGGACGATCTCAATGGCGTCGGTGGCGGGAAGCAGTTCCTCGCCGCGCAGCACGGCGCGCAACTGCTCGATCCGCTCGGCCGGCCAGTCGGAGAGGTTCTTGAGGGTTCGGTTCTTGGTCTTGCCATCCTCGCGATAACTCTCGCGCAACAGGATGGCTGGCGGTGAGCCCCGGTTGGGGATGACTGCGACATACATGAGCGGACGGAATCAGGCCGAGTCGTGTCACGTCAAGGAAAATCTACGACATTACATGACCACTGACCAGGCATCTCCCGCGACCTTTCAGTGGCTTGGGACAAAAGCCCGGCAAAGTTCAGTTTAAAACAGCACGATCACCTAGGCGAACCAAAGCTCCGGTGGTGGCTCCGCGGACGCCTGAGTCATCGTCCTGACGCAGGCGCTCGCGCAGGTCCGGCACCGCCTCGGCGGCACCAATGCGGCCGAGCGCGTCGGCGGCGGCGTAGCGGAACCTGAGGCATCGTCGTGACGAAGGCGCTCGCGCAGGTCCGGCACCGCCTCGGCGGCACCAATGCTGCCGAGCGCGTCGGCGGCGGCGTAGCGGACACCTGAGGCATCGTCGTGACGAAGGCGCTCGCGCAGGTCCGGCACCGCCTCGGCGGCACCAATGCGGCCGAGCGCGTCGGCGGCGGCGTAGCGGAACCTGAGGCATCGTCGTGACGAAGGCGCTCGCGCAGGTCCGGCACCGCCTCGGCGGCACCAATGCTGCCGAGCGCGTCGGCGGCGGCGTAGCGGACACCTGAGGCATCGTCGTGACGAAGGCGCTCGCGCAGGTCCGGCACCGCCTCGGCGGCACCAATGCTGCCGAGCGCGTCGGCGGCGGCTCGGCGGACGTATGAGGCATCGTCGTGACGAAGGCGCTCGCGAAGATGCGGCGTCAGAGCTGCATTCTGCGGCGAGGTACGATGTGCGAGGTGCGCGGTGATTTCGAACTCTCTCGTGGTCCTGGCAAAAAAGAGCGTGCTGGTCGAGAGACACAGGATGGCTGCAAAAGCCGTGGCTTCGTCAGCATGCGCAACAGCCTCAAGAACTCCTTCTGATCCTGTCTTCGCTGCATCCGTGGCAAAATGCGAACGCTGCCGCCGATCTGAGGCGGCGGGTTGGTGTCTCGGTATATCTTTCCAGAAGGACCTCGAGCAGCTTTTGACGCCAGCGTGAGACTCCAAGTCTCTCCAACACCTCTGAAACATCTTCCTCCGATATATCGGCTATATCGGGAATCGATATATCGGCTATATTGGCGACCGCACGAAGGATCTTCGTCGCAACGTTCGGGCTAACATTCTTTGGCTCGTCAGCAAGGCACAAGCCGGCTATAACGGCTCTCGGCCGATCGCCCTCCTGTCCGAGCACGGCCAGAAGACACGGGTCCACGTCTTCATGCCGGCAGTCCGCGATGCAGAGACGTATGACCTCCGTCCATATATTCGCCAACTCCTGAGCTCCTGACGTGTCGCGCGCTAGGAAGCGGTCCGCGAGTTCGCCGACCAACGTCACCAATTCGCGGCTGCTCGGAATTTCGGTTCGTATCCTTCCACCATTGCCCAGGCAGCAAGAGTCCTCCTGGAAACTCAGATGACGAAATTCATAAATCGGAATGAGGACGCCGGCAACGCGCTCGTGCCCTGCTTGGATCAGCAGCGCCGTCCGCGCCTCTACCTGCCTGATGAACGAAGCCGGTGTCTGACGTCTTATATCCTCCAAATTCGGGAACTCAGTTCGCATTCTTTCCAATGTGCGGAGCACGGCAGTTTGATCGAGGCGGGGAACGCCGCGGAAGCACATCTCATACGCGAGATAAGCAAGCTGCGGCCTCGCCTCATGCTGGTCGAGCGGCAGGTCAACCTCACTTCGCCACTTCAACAGCACGTCTATAGCCTCCGGGTAGAGTTCCACGCGCCGCTGTGGCAACTGGCCGATGCTGCGGCGGACCAGCGCCATTGTCGTCAGCATGATCGGGGTATTGGTCAGGCGCTCGAATTCGCTCGTTCTCATGGATATCGCGAATTAGCTCGGCTGCCGCCTGCGTTTGCCGCTCTGGTGGTTCGGTTAAGGAGCACCACCTGTTCACGAAGTTGTCCTTCTCCTTCAAGGACAGATCGTCCACTTTCGCGTGGAGAAACTTGTGTCGCAGCCGGCCGCCTGTCTCACGGTATCCAACAATCCGACTCGTTGCAAAGATGCGCAATGCCGGATGGTCCTGCGATAACTCGAGGACCCTGTCGCAAAACGCGTTTCGTCTCGTCGCGTCAGCAATTTCGTCCAGACCATCAAGGATCAGAAACGCACGTCTCTGAGTGAGGGCTTCCCTAAAATGCTTAGCCAACGACTTTATCTCGGATTCGGATAGCGAGTTTGCCCGATAGCAGCGATCGAGCAGGTCAAGAATGCCCCGCTTCTCATCTCCGGGCTCCAGGTCGCGGCACCGGATCAGCACCGGTTCCCCTAAATTATCGGGTAAAGACTGGGCTTCGGTCAATTCGCCCGCGATCGGGTTTTGTTCGATCCGAAGCGCGCATACCATCGCCAGCCAACGCGTGAAGGTCGTCTTGCCTGATCCGGGATCGCCCAAAATGATAAGTCTCGGGCCGCGCTGGAGGCATTCTCCCGGCGATACACGCTGTGCGACCAGTTCCAGCCCCGGCGTCATGCGCCGATCGGAAGGCTTGAACACACGAGCCGGTTGTGTTCGACCTAGCAGGGCCGGCGCGCTTCGCGCAATTTCCCAGGCCGCTAGATAGTCTTCCTGGTCCCCTCTGCCCTCCTTTGTGTCCGCAAGGAAAGGCTCGACCACAACTTTGGTCGGGATGAACAGCTGGCGAAGCTTGAGTTCGCGTTGGGACACAAGGTGGTCGGATGGGAGGTTCGCCACCTCCAACATGTCGCAACTTTCCAAAAGGCGTCGGCGATAAGCGGCAGCGGCGGCACTCTGGCGCTCCGCCGGAGATACCCTTGTTGGGGTGCCCCGGCGTGCTTTCGCGCGTGAGATCTTGAGCTTGAAGCGACCATCTTTGCTCGTGCTGTGGTCAGGTGCCCAACGACTATTCTGGCCATCCCAACGGCGAAGATGGATGGTGCCCTTGCCTGTCGCCAAATCAAGCGAAACGAAATTATAGGCGTTTGCGTAGGCCGGACCGCCCTGCGGGTCGCGCCGATCGTAGCTTGCTCCCGCTGGAACAACGACCGTGTTACTGCGGGGCCGCTGTTCTACCGCGATACTGGGACGATGAATATGGCCAGACAGGATTAGGTCGGATTTTTCGCGAAGAGCCGGCTCGACGCGCGCCCGGTCGTATTCATGCAGCCATTCGAATGGGTGGTGCACGATGCAGATGCCGAGATCCGCGTTCTCGATTGACCGAAGCCGGTCGTGGATCTGGGGTTCACCGACGTTTAGTACACCATAGTCGTTGACCTCACCATTGTCATCGCGGCGCCGGCTGCACATTAGGGCGGAGTTCAGGCCGAGCAGCGCAATGCTACGGTTCTCGGTCTTGATCTCCCTAAAGCTCGCGAAAGATGCGTCTTCCTGGCCCGAATATCCCGCCGTGAAAAGCCTGAATGCTTCGAAGGGATTGATGAGGCTTGCGCGCTTCTTCTCGTCGGTAAACCACTGCTTCACCTCCTTTTCATCGAGCGGCTTTTGCAGTGTGGGTGGGCAGAAAACCCCGGCGACGTCTCGATCTATGTCATGATTACCGGGAACGAAGAAGAAATCGTGGCTCTTGAGAGAAGGCGCTCGCGAATGGGCTCAAGCAGGTTGGCTTTCGCTGCGCTATACTCCTTTTCTTGGCCGCCGAATGCGAGATCACCGCTGAAGATCACCAACTGGATTGATCCCAATTCCGGCGCGATCGCAGCGCGTTCTGCTATGTCGTCGAGCAGTTTGTCGCGGACCACCTGTCGATCGAAATCGGGTCCGCCCTGGTGCCAGTCCGAAAGATGCAGCCAGGAAAAGATCATCCGTGCAGCTCCTCAAGACAGCAGTGTTTCGAAGGCGAGTTTTGGCTCTCGCAGATTTTTGGCTTTAGCGCATCGTCCAACTCAGGGGGAGTGCCAGATGCACCGGAACGGGCATGGGAGCGGTGCAGCGCGGCGGTGGCAGGGGTGCCCATCTACCAAGCTCGTTTGCATCGTGCCCCCTCGCAGCGCTCATTGCGGATTGCCGATCTCCAGGGGGGCACGCGCAGATCGTTGCGGCTCAGGGTTATCCTAACAACCGGTTAGCGCGAGCCGTACGGCTGCGCCCCACGGATTGCCGAACCGTACGGTTCGACCCCGAAGCGCAAAGGAACAAGACGCCAGATGGACCCGCTGTTCCGTGTGGCGCCGGTCCGGGATTGTGGCTAGGGAACCTTCGTGACCCAACCGCTCGCGCTGCCCGACGCGCCCGCCCTGGCGGCCGGCAACGGCCGCGCCGCCTTGCTCACCCCCGACGGCGAGATGCTGCTGCTCCCGCCCGAGCAGGTCGCCGCGCGGCTGCGCGAGCTGCCGCCGCCGTTGCTGGTCCATGCTCCCGCCACCCTGCGCCGGCTCGGACTCGGGCGACTCACCTGCTACGACCTGCTGGAGCTGTTCGCTTTCACCCTACCCGCCCGCGGCGCGGCTCCGACGCCGCGTGGCCTAGCGCTGGCGCTCGACCTCGACCCGCCCGGCCCCGGACTGGAGGCGGAGGCCGCACTGCTGCCCGACCTCGTCGCCCTGCTCCTGCACCGGCTCGCCATCGGCCGCCATCTCGGCCTCAACCGCGACGCCGCCGGGCTCGCCGCGCGCATGGCCCAGGCCGGCTGGAGCTGGGCGCCGTTCGTCACCGCCGTCTTGGGCGAGCCGGACGCGGCCTCCTCGGCCGAAGCCCTCAAGGTCTGGAAACGCCTGCCCGAGTGGGAGGAGACCGCGCCGCTCCCGCCCCCCTCGTCCCACCCGGTCGCCGAGGCCGACGCGCGGGCGCGGCTCGCCGCGATGCTCGGCCGGGATGCCGAGCAGCGGCCAGGCCAGGCGGACTACGCCGGGGCCGCTGCCGCCGCCTTCGCCCCCCGCGAGACGCGCGGCGATCCGCATCTGGTGCTGGCCGAGGCCGGCACCGGCACCGGCAAGACGCTGGGTTATGTCGCGCCCGCCAGCCTTTGGGCCGAGCAGAACCGGGGCGCGGTCTGGATCAGCACCTTCACCCGCCACCTGCAACGCCAGATCGACACCGAGCTGGCCCGGCTGTTCCCCGATCCCGCCGAACGCCGCCGCCGCGTGGTGGTGCGCAAAGGCCGGGAGAACTACCTGTGCCTGCTCAACCTGGAAGACGCGCTCGCCCCCGCGCTCACCGGGCTCATGCCCGCCTCGGTCTTGCCGCTAGGCCTGATCGCGCGCTGGGCCATGGCGACCGCGGACGGCGACATCCAGGGCGGCGACCTGCCCGGCTGGATGGCCGAGCTGTTCGGTCCCGGCACGATCCTGGCCCTGGCCGACCGGCGCGGCGAGTGCGTCCACGCCGCCTGCCCGCACTGGCGGCGCTGCTTCGTCGAGCACACGATTCGCCGGGCGAGGGCCGCCGAGCTGGTAGTCGCGAACCATGCGCTGGTCATGGCCCAAGCCGCCTGGGGCGGGCTGGACGATCCGACCGTGCCCACGCGCTACGTGTTCGACGAGGGCCACCACCTGTTCGATGCCGCCGACGGCGCCTTCGCCGCCGTGCTCTCGGGCGCCGAAGCGGCCGAGTTGCGCCGCTGGCTGCTCGGCGCCGAAGGCGGACGGTCTCGCGCACGCGGGCTCAAGCGGCGAATCGAGGAGCTGGTCGCCGGCCGCCCGACCCTGGAGCCCGCGCTGGATGCGGCGCTGCAAGCCGCGCGCGCATTGCCGGCCCCCGGCTGGTCGTTGCGCCTGGCCGAAGACGGGCCGGAACTGGCCGGGCTCGAGCCCGGCCGCCCCAACCCGACCGAGGGGTTGCTGCGCCTGATCCGCCGCCAGGTGTTGGCCCGCGCGCCAGGCGCCGAGACGCCGGCACGGGCCGCGCTGGAATGCGACCTGTTTCCCGTTCTCCCGGAGCTTCC
This sequence comes from uncultured Pseudomonadota bacterium, assembly GCA_963849305.1. Lineage (GTDB taxonomy): Bacteria > Pseudomonadota > Alphaproteobacteria > Acetobacterales > Acetobacteraceae > CAWKGV01. The sequence continues at coordinate 33,209 of CAWKGV010000013.1, read as the reverse complement.
CCTAGCCGCCGAGCGTCTGGCCCGCGCGCTGGGGCGCATCGCCGAGCCACTTGGCGCATTGCGCGAACGCCTTGCCGCGCGGCTGGACGAGGAGGCGGAGGAGATGGACGGGGCGACCCGGAACCGGATCGAGGCCGCCTGCCGCTCGATCCAGCGCCGCGCCATCACGCCACTCACCGCCTGGCAAGCGATGCTGCGCGCGGTCGCCGCGCCGCAAGCCGAGCCGGGGATCAGGCCCGCCCATGTGCTGTTCCTACGGCTCGACCGGCGCGAGGCGGGCGATCGCGACGCCGGGCTGCATCGGCACTGGCTCGACCCCAGCGTGCCGTTCGCGCTCACCTTGGCCGCCCCGGCGCAGGGCCTGCTGGTCACCTCGGCCACCCTTCGGGACGCGGGCGAGGCGGACGCCGAGGCTTCGTGGGTGGCGGCCGAGGCGCGGGTCGGCGCCCCGCATCTGCCCTCGCCGGCCATCCGCGCGACCGTCGCCAGCCCGTTCGACTACGCCGCCCAGACCCGCGCCTTCATAGTGACCGACGTGGCCCCGGGCGACCTCGCGGCCATGGCGGCCGCCTACCGGGCGCTGTTCCTGGCCGCTGGCGGCGGCGGGCTCGGCCTGTTCACCGCGATTCGCCGGCTGGTCGCGGTCCATGCCCGGATCGCGCCCGAGCTGGAGGCGCAGGGCATCCCGCTCTACGCCCAGCACGTCGATGCGATGGACAACGCAACCTTGGTGGACATCTTCCGCACCGAGGAGGCGAGCTGCCTGCTCGGCACCGACGCCATGCGCGACGGGGTGGATGTGCCCGGCCGGGCGCTGCGCCTGGTGGTGTTCGAGAAGGTGCCTTGGGCGCGCCCCGACATCCTCCACCGCGAGCGCCGCATCCACCTCTCCGGCGGCGATCCGAAAGCCTACGACGACCGGATCGCCCGCCTTCGCTTGCGCCAGGCGTTCGGCCGGCTGATCCGGCGTGCCACCGATCGCGGCGTGTTCGTCCTGCTCGACCGCCAAACCCCGACCCGGCTCTTTTCAGCTTTCCCCGCTGGCGTCGCGGTGCGCCGCCTCGGACTTTCCCAGGCGGTCGCGGCCACGCGCAACTTCCTGGCACAACCCGCTTTGCCGGCTTGATCGGCCTGCCTGGTCCGATACCCTGTGCGGCGAAGGAACGGAGGCCGATGATGCCCGTGCTCACGCAACTCGACGCGGCCGAGGCGCTGGTCTGCACCATGGTCCTGGTCGCGGCCGCCGATGGCGGCATGAGCGACCGGGAGATCGGCGTCATGTCGGGCCAGGTCCAGACCCTGCCCGCGTTCCGCGACTTCTCCAGGGAGCAGCTGGCGGTCGCCACCGATACGGCGGTGAAACTGCTGAACGAGGATGAGGGGCTGCACCATGCCGGGCGTCTGATCCGCGCGGCGCTGATCCCCAAGCTGCGCGAGACCGCCTATGCACTCGCCTGCGAGGTGGTAGCGGCCGACGAGGTCGCCGGTCAGCAGGCGCTCGAGATGCTGGAGTTCGTGAAAGTGGAACTGCATCTCGACCCGCTGGTGGCCGCCGCGATCGAACGCGGCGTGCGCGCCCGGCACCAGTCGTCGGACTGAGCGCCCCGAGATTATCGGGCGGGGCGATCCCCCGCTACATCCAGTGCGCGGGCTGCCAGGCCCAGCCGCCGGACGGTGTTTGTGCCCAATAGCCTGGCTGATACAGGTCGCCGTGGCCGGCCCGGGGGATGTATTCGCCCGATTGCCAGACATAGCCGGAGCCGTTCCAATCCCAATGGCCTGGCTGCCAGATCAGCGCCGTGGCGGTGACCGGAGGCTTGGGAATAGGCCTCCATGCGCGGCGGCGGCACCGGCGGGTGCGCTCATCGCGGTGGACTGAGGTTGAGCGCAGCCAGCCAGGAGGGCAACCGCCCCGGCCAGGGCGGTGGCAACGATCGAATGCTTCATCAGGGCCTCTCGGTCCATTCCGTCGCGCAAGAGATGCCCGCGTGCGGGGCGGATGTCCATCGGGGATGTGTGGAGCATTTTATTGCATAAGTGTTATGGTCAGATCTGATCGCGCCCAGGCCGTTGTTCCATGAAGCTGCGCAGAACGGCATTCATGCGCCCCTGCCAGCCGCGACCGCCGCGACGGAAGAACTCCACCACGTCGGCGTCAAAGCGGATGTGAACCGCCTTCTTGTTCTCCCTGGGCCGAAACAGCGGGCCGGTTCTGGCGACGGCATCCTTGTGCCAGTCCTGTCTGGTCCTCGCCGCGCGCGCGCATAGCGGCCAGCTTCGCCTCAGCTGTATAGCTCACGATACCTTCTTTTCTCGCCATTTCTTGCACTCCTCGCTGAAATTATCCTGATCGTGTCGTCCTCCCGCCATGTCCAGATCACCGCAATCCGCCGCGCCTCAAGCTCAGCCACAGTGACCGGGAACATAAGAGCTAGGTAGCTGGCGCTGGCTCCACGCGAGCTGTCCCGGGCTGCTTCACAGGAGCCGCTCCGAACGCCCGCGCCCCGCTTGCATTCGGCCTCGCGAACTCCAAACATCCCACCCATGTTCGCCTTCGACGCGCGGGTGAAGGCCGTTCTCGGCCCAACCAACACCGGGAAGACGCATCTGGCGATCGAACGGATGCTGGCGCATTCCTCGGGCATCATCGGCTTTCCGCTCCGCCTGCTGGCGCGCGAGAACTACGACCGGATGGTGGCCCGCAAGGGCGAGCGCAACGTCGCCCTGATCACCGGGGAGGAGAAGATCGTGCCGTCCACGGCACGCTGGTTCTCCTGCACCGTCGAGGCGATGCCGCTGGCACGCGACGCCGAGTTCGTCGCGGTGGACGAGATCCAACTCTGCGCCGACGCGGACCGCGGTCATGTCTTCACCGACCGGCTGCTGCACGCGCGCGGCATGGTGGAGACCATGTTTCTAGGCGCGGAAACCATTCGCCCGCCCTTGCAACGGCTGGTCCCGCGGGCGGAGGTCGAGACGCGCCCGCGCCTGTCGCAACTCGCCTTTTCCGGCCCCGCCAAGCTCAGCAAGCTCCCGCCCCGGACCGCCGTGGTCGCGTTCAGCGCCGCCGAGGTCTATGCGATCGCCGAGCTGATCCGCCGCCGGCGGGGCGGCTGCGCGGTGGTGATGGGGCGCCTCAGCCCGCGCACCCGCAACGCGCAGGTGGCGCTTTATCAGGAAAAGGAGGTCGATTTCCTGGTCGCCACCGATGCGATCGGGATGGGCCTCAACATGGACGTCGATCACGTCGCCTTCGCCGGCATCTCCAAGCATGACGGACACCGGCTCCGCCGCCTCACCGCCGCCGAGATCGCGCAGATCGCTGGCCGCGCCGGGCGCGGGATGCGCGACGGCACCTTCGGCACCACCACCGCCTGCCCGCCACTGCCGGACGAACTGGTGGCGCAAGTGGAAGCGCACAGCTTCGAGGCGCTCGACCAGCTTTGCTGGCGCAACAGCGAGCTTGATTTCCGCCGGATCGACAACCTGCTCGACAGTCTGCTGTCCCCGCCGCCCGGTCCCGGACTGGTCAGGGGCAATGACGCCACCGACCTGCAAACTCTGGCCGCCCTGGCCCGCGACCCCGATATCCGCCGCATGGCCCAAGGCCGCCCGATGGTTCGCGCGCTTTGGGATGCCTGCCAGATCCCGGATTTTCGCAAGCTTACCGACGAGACCCACACCAGGCTGTGCGGCCGCGTGTTCACGCATCTGGCGACCGAGGGCACCCTGCCGACCGACTGGCTGGCCGGCCAGATCGCCGGCCTGGCGCGGGCCGAAGGCGACATCGACACGCTGATGCAGCGCCTGGCCGGCATCAGGGTGTGGTCCTACATCGCCGCTCGCCCGGACTGGGTGAGGGACGCGGCCCATTGGCAAGGTCGCGCGCGCGAGGTGGAAGACCTGCTCTCGGATGCGCTGCACGCGGCACTCACCGCCCGCTTCGTCGATCGTCGCGCCGCGCAACTGATGCGGCGATTGGAGGCGGGGGAAGGCCAGGAGTTGCTGTCTGCCGTCACGCGCCGTGGCGAGGTGGTGGTGGAGGGGCACGCCGTCGGGCATGTCGGCGGGTTCAGCTTCTTTCCCGACCCCGGCGCCGTCGGCGAGGAGAGAAAACTCGTCTGGCGCGCGGCCCGGCGGGCGTTGCGCGAGGAGATGCCGCGCCGCGTCGCCGCCGCGGAGGGCGCGGCGGACGGGGCGTTTCAGTTCACGTCCGACCATCGCGTGGTCTGGGACGGCCAGCCGCTCGCCCTCCTGCGGCCCGGCCTGAGTGCGCTTCGGCCACGTGTGGAGGTGCTGGACAGCGAGTTTCTGGACGGAGCGCAGCGCGAGCGTCTGCGTACCCGGGTGCAGCGGTTCGTCGACGACGCGGTGAGGACCGATCTCGCGCCGTTGTTCCTGGCTGCGGGCCGTGTAGCCGACGAACGCGACCTCCGTGGGCCGCTGCACCGGCTGACCGAAGCCCTTGGCCTCATCCCCGGTGCCGAGGCGGAAGCCCAGCTTCCCGAGCTGCGCCGCCAACTCAAGGCGCATGGCGTGAAGGCCGGACGGTTCGCGCTGTTTCTCCCGGCCCTACTCAAGCCGCGCGCCGCGCGGATGCGCGCACGCCTCTGGTCCCTCGGGCAAGGCTTGCCAATGCCCGAGCCACTGGCCGCGCCGGGGCTCGTCTCGCTGGCGCCCCCGGCGTCGTGGCCTGCCGGCTTTGCCGAGGCGATGGGATGGTTGCAGGCCGGCCCCGTGCTGCTGCGGCTCGATATCGCCGAGCGGGTCGCTGCCGAGCTGGCATGGGCCGCGCGGCGCGGGGTGGCGGCGCTGCCGGCCGATCTCGCCTCGCGCCTGTCGGTCCCGGCCGACCTCCTCCCGGTCGTGCTGCGCCGCCTCGGCTTCCGCATCGCGCCGGCGAGCAGCCCGTCGCCGGACCAGTTCGGGCCGCCCGCGCCGGCGATGCTAGTGCCACTCCGCCGACGGCGGATGGCGCCGGCCGCCCCGTTGCCGGCTGCGCGCCCGCACGGCCCATTCGCCGTGCTCGCGGCGCTCAAGCGCTAGGTGGGATGAGCGGGCAGGAGCATCGCGACTGGCAGCGCCTCGACACATGGCTCTGGTGCGCCCGCTTCGCCCGTGCGCGCAGCGATTGCGCGCGGCTTGCGGGCGAGGGCTTGGTTCGGATCAACCGCCAGGCCACCGAAAAGGCCCATGCGCGGCTTCGGGTGGGCGACGTATTGACGCTCCCCGTTCACGGCACGGTCCGCGTGGTGCGCGTTCTGGCGCTCGCCCGCAGGCGCGGGCCGGCATCTGAGGCGCGGCTTCTCTACGAGGAGATCGCGGAGTAGCAAGCGGAGTACCCTGGCCTTGAACAGCCGAGGAAAGGCCGTCATATCGGCCCCACTGGATTGGGGCGGCGCCCCTCCCGCTGGCGTGCCGGGGAATTCGAATGACCTATGTGGTCCTAGAAAGCTGCATCCGTTGCAAGTATATGGACTGCGTCGAAGTGTGTCCGGTCGATTGCTTTTATGTCGGCGCAAACATGCTGGTGATCCACCCGGACGAATGCATCGATTGCGGGGTTTGCGAGCCGGAGTGCCCGGTTGAGGCGATCGTGCCGGACAGCGACGAAAAGGCCGCCGCCTGGGCCGAGCAGAACCGCACTTATGCTTCGATTTGGCCCAACATCACGCGCAAGGGCGAACCGCCGGCGGATGCCGACGAGTGGAAGGATAAGCCTGACAAGGCCGACCAGTTCGACCCCGAGCCGGGGAAGCCCTGACCTAAGCCGGGGGTCCGAGCGGAATCGCTGTCGGCAACGTTGTCACCCCCATGACGATAGCGTGTTCGCGTGTTATATTGATCTGAACAGGTGCGGGTTGGCCGGCGCCAAACGGGAGGCGCGCCATCGCGCCTCCATCCGATAGGGGTGTTCGAGACGTGTCTAGCATGAAGGCAATCGTCGGCTCGGCGAGGGGAGGCCATACTCCTCCGGCCTCGTCGGCCTCAGGGCGCTCAAAGGAGGCTGCCAAGCCCGCCGTAGCCGCTCCGCTGAAGAAGCAGGCACCAGCCGCGGCTTCCGTTTCGGGGCGGCCCCCGCGCGCCAAGGCGGCGGCGACCCCCGCTCCGGGGCGTCGTGAGGAGGCTAAGCCGAGGCCCAAGCCGCCCGCTGAAGAAACCACCACGAATAAGCCGCCCTCGTCGCCCGATCCGGTTGACCCGGAAGTCAAGGCGAAGCCGGCCGCGAAATTGGCCGTCACCAGACCTGAGCCGACCGAGGCGGAGGCACCGCGGGAAGCGCCACGGCCAGAGCAGCGCCAGCCCGATGACGCGAAGCCAGCAACGGCGTCATCCGCGTCAGCCGTGCGCCCAACCGTCGCGCCGGGCGCTACGGCCGAGCGCGGGCCGGTTCCGGGACGCGCGCCGCCGGCCCAGGAGCCCCCGCCCGCGCCGCCCGCCCAGTTGCCCCAGACCGACCGCCCCGTGACCCGCCCGCCCGCCAAGCCGGAGGTATTCCAGGAGGGCGATCATGTGGTTTATCCAACCCACGGCGTGGGCAAGGTGGAGCGCATCGCGATCGAGGAGATCGCCGGCCACAAGCTCGAATTGATCCACATTACCTTCGAAGAGAACCGGATGACCCTGCGGGTGCCGGTCGCCAAGGCGCGGAGCGCCGGGCTACGCAAGCTCGCCACCCGCAAGCTGTTCGACGACGCGATGTCGGTGCTCAAGGGCCGCGCGCGGGTTAAGCGGACCATGTGGTCGCGTCGAGCGCAGGAATACGAGGCAAAGATCAATTCCGGCGACCCGCTGGCGATCGCCGAGGTGGTGCGCGACCTGCACCGCAACGCCGGCCAGCCGGACCAGAGCTTCAGCGAGCGCCAGATCTATGAATTGGCGATGGACCGTCTCGCGGCCGAGCTGGCCGCCCTCGACAAGACCGACAAGACGACCGCGGCAACCAAGCTGTCGGAATTCCTGAAGACGGTCTGAATCGGCTTCGGCGGTTTTGGCCGTAGGCTGTTTCCACCGTCATGCTCGCGAAGGCGATGGCCGTGACAAGCACGGCCATGACGACAAGCGCCGCTAATGCGGCCGGGAGAAACTCGAAGCGCCAAATTGGCCCAGAAGAGAACGGCCTCGCAGCGCGTGCCATGCCTGGCGTGCGAAACTATAGACCACCGCGACGCCAATTCCCATCGTGACGCTCTCCGTTGCTGGGATCTTCAGAGGATCAGCCGGCCGCCGACCAGGACTAGGACCAGCGCGAGCAGCGGCCGCAGCACCATCTCGGGCACGCGCGTGACCAGCAGGCTTCCTGCGACCACTCCCGGGATCGAACCGACCAGCAAGGCGCCCAGCAACGGCCAATCGATGGTTCCGAGCCACCAATGCCCCAGCCCGGCCAACAGGGTCAGCGGAACCGCATGGGCGATGTCGGCGGCGACGATCTGCGATGTCGGCAGCTTCGGATAGAGAAAGGCGAGGAACACCACTCCAAGCGCGCCGGCCCCGACCGATGTGATCGTGACGAGCACACCGAGCACAACCCCCGCGGCGACAGTGAACTGCACGGCCCGCCGTGGAGGCAGCCGGTTCGTCATGTCCGCCGACAGCCGCATCAACGTGCCGCGGAACAGCACCGCGATAGCCGTGACGATAACCGCCACTCCGAGCAGAATCGTCACCAGATGGGCGGCGGCGCCGGTCTTGAGCCCGTAGGCCAGCGCCAGGATTGTCAGCGCGGAGGCCGGCACGCTGCCGCAGGCAAGCCGCGCGACCACCCGCCACTCCACGGTGCGGCGCATCCCAAGCACCGCCGTGCCCGCCGTCTTGGTCGCCGCCGCCTGCAACAAATCGGTGCCGACAGCCGTGACCGGGTGGATGCCGAACAGCAGGATCAGCAGCGGGGTCATCAGCGAGCCGCCGCCAACGCCGGTCAGCCCCACAAGCAGGCCCACCAGGAGACCCGCGAGCGGATACATCCCGCCCGCGGCACCGAAATGCATTATCCCGCCCATCCCGTGCGCTCCCCAGCATGGTTCGTCAGGGCGTCAGGCCAGGCGCGAGGTCCGCGTGGAAGCGGTTGCCCGCGATTGTGGGGCGCACGACCCCGGTGCGGACCAGGAAGTCGGAAAAATGCTCGCCTGTCTGTCGCTGCTCGGCATAGTAGGCGAACAGGGGCGCTAATGCTTCCACGATTTCATGATGGCCCAGGCCCCTTCGGTACAGCTTGGACAGCCGTGTGCCGTCGAAGGCCCCGCCGAGATAGAGGTTGTATGCTCCCGGCCCGGTGCCGACGAGACCGATCTCCGCGAGATAGGGCCTCGCGCAACCATTTGGGCAGCCGGTCATCCGGATAATGATCTCGTGATCGCGCAATCCGCAGCGTTCCACCTCGCCTTCGAGCGCGCTCACCAAGTCGGGCAGGTAGCGTTCGCTCTCGGCGAGCGCGAGCCCGCAGGTCGGCAGCGCCACGCAGGCCATCGCGTTGCGCCGGAGCGCGGATACCGGCGCGGACAGGCCGTGCGTCGCGAGCAGCGCCTCGATCGCCGGCTTCCGGTCACGCCGCACGCCGGCGATGATCAGGTTCTGGTTGGGCGTGATGATAAAGTTGCCCTCGTGCGCCTCGGCCATCGCGCGCAGGCCGGTCGCAAGCGCCATGTTCGGCCGGTCGCGAACCCGGCCGTTCTCGATGAACAGGCAATAGTGCCAGTCCCCGTCGTCGCCCTCGGTCCAGCCGACCGGATCGCCCGACCGCTCGAAAACGAATGGCCGCGCCGGCGCTAGCCGGAATCCAAGTCGCCGCTCCAGTTCGTCCTGAAACTTGCCCAGACCGAAGCGTTCGATCGTGTATTTGAGCCGGGCGTGCTTGCGGTCCGACCGGTCTCCCCAGTCGCGCTGCACCGTGACCACCTGCTCGGCCACCGCCAGCACCTGCTCGGGCCGGCAGAAGCCGATCACGTCGCCCAGGCGCGGGAAGGTGTCGGGCTCGCCATGCGTCATGCCCATGCCGCCGCCCACCGCGACGTTGTAGCCGGCGATCGCGCCGTCCTCGACGATGGCGATGAGACCGATCTCATGGGCGAAGACATCGACGTCGTTGTGCGGTGGCACGGCGATGGCGATCTTGAATTTCCGCGGCAGATAAGTGCGGCCGAGGATCGGTTCGTCTTCCTCCTCGCCGCCGGCCGCACGCTCGCCGTCGATGAAGATGTCATGCCAGGCGCGCGTGCGTGGCCGCAGGTGCTCGCTGATCGCGCGCGCATGCGCCAATGCCTGGGCATGAACCGCAGAGCGGTACGGATTCGGGGTGCAGATCACGTTGCGGTTGACATCGCCGCAGGCCGCGATGGTGTCGAGCATGGCCGCGTGGATCGCCTGAATGGCCGGCTTTAGGTTGCTCTTGATGATGCCGTGGAACTGGATGGTCTGCCGCGTGGTCAGCCGCAGCGTGCCGTTGCCGCGCTCCTCGGCCATGTCTTGCATCGCGATCCACTGGCGCGGCGTCAGCACGCCGCCAGGCACGCGCAGCCGGGCCATGAAGATGAAGGCTTTCTCCATCATCTTCTTGGTGCGTTCGGCACGCAGGTCGCGGTCGTCTTGCTGATAGATGCCGTGGAATTTCGTGAGTTGCGTGTCGTCCTCGGCGAGCGCGCCGCTGATCCGGTCGGTCAGTCCCTCGGCGATAGTGCCGCGCAGGAAATTGCTGTCGCTCTTAATCGTCTCATTGCGCGATAATCCGCTCATACCGAGACCCTTTCAGGGACGGGGCGGCGCAGGTGGATGCCGCATTCGGCCTTGCCTCGTCCCGCCCAGCGTCCGGCGCGCGCATCCTCGCCCGGCCGCACCGCGCGCGTGCAAGGGGCGCAGCCGATGGAGCGATAGCCAGCAGCCGCGAGCGGATGCGGCGGTAGATCGTAGCGCCTGAAATAGTCGGCGATGTCGCCCTCATCCCACGCGGCGAGCGGGTTGATCTTGCTCCGCCCATCCGGGCCGTTCTCGATCGGCTCCAGTGTGCGACGAGCGCCGCCCTGGAACCGCTTGCGCCCGGTGATCCAGGCGGCGAAGCCTTCCAGCGCGGCATCCAGCGGTTCGACCTTGCGTTGCCAGCAGCACAGGTCCGGATCGCTCCGCCACAGCTCGCCCCTCGGATCGAGCCGCGCCAGCCGCGTCGGCTCGGGCCGGGCGATGCGCAGGTCGATCAGCCCGAGCCGGGCCGCGAGCGTCTCCCGGTATTGCAGCGTCTCCGCGAACAGCTTGCCGGTATCAAGGAAAATCACCGGCGTGGCGTGGTCGATCGCGGCGACCATGTGCAGCAGCACCGCGCTTTCGGCGCCGAACGAGGAAACCAGCGCGATCCGCCCGGGGAAGCGTTCGAGCAGCGCCGTCCGCAACAGCTGCTCCGCCCGCATCAGTAGACGTCCCGGAGATAGCGGCCGGCGCGCTGCAACTCGCGCAGGTAGGTGGCGGCGCCGTCGGCATCCTGGCCGGACTGGTCGGCGATGATCCGCAGCAGCGTGGCATGGACATCCTTCGCCATCGCCGTCGCGTCGCCGCAGACATAGAGCGCGGCACCCTCGGCGAGCCAGGTGTAAAGCTCGCGCCGCGCCTCCCACATCCGGTGCTGGACATAGATCTTCTCCCGCTGGTCGCGCGAGAAGGCGACGTCCATCCGCGTCAGCACCCCCGACTTCAGCCAGTCCTGCCAATCGAGCTGGTAAAGGAAATCGTGGGTGAAGTTGCGCGCGCCGAAGAATAGCCAGCTCCGCCCGCGCGCGCCCTCGGCCTCGCGCTGCTGCAAGAAGGCGCGGAACGGCGCCACTCCCGTGCCCGGTCCGATCATGACGATCGGCTGGTCGGCGTCGGCTGGCAGGCGGAAATGCGGGTTGGGCTTGAGGAAGACCTTCATTCGCCCGCCGGTCGCGCGGCGCTCCGCGACCGCGATCGAGGCAACGCCCTTGCGCACCAGGTCGTGGCTGTCCCAGCGCACGGCGGCGACCAGCAGATGCGCCTCCTCGCCCAGCGCGGCCCGGCTGGAGGCCACCGAATAATAGCGCGGCGGCAGCGGGCGCAGCAGCGATGTGAGCTGGCCGGCCGAGATGCGCGCGGGCGCAGCGGTCAGTAGGTCGATGAATTGCCGGTCGCGCATGAACGCGCTGGCGCGTGCCGGATCGGCGGCAAGCGCGGCAAGCTCCGCGTCGACGGAGAGCCGGGCATAGAGGTCGATCTGCTCGCGCGTCAGCGTGGTGATATCGTACCGCTCGCTGAGCCCGGCGCGGAGCGCCGCGTCCGCCTCGACCCCTGCCGTGCTTAGCACCTGCTCGACCAACGCCGGGTCGTTCTCCGCAACGAAGCCGAGCGAATCGCCCGGCTCATAGCCGATGCTGGAGCCTTCCAGCGACAGCTCGACATGATAGGTCTCCGTGGTCGAGCGGCTGCTGTTGAGGTTGATCAGCCCGGTGATCTCCGCCTCGAACGGCCGCGCGCGGTTGAATGCCTCCTCGGCCGGTTCGGCCCGCGCGAAATCGACATGGATGACCGCCGCACCCGCCGCCGTGCTACTCGCTGACGGCTCCAGCGCGCGCAGTCCGGCGTCGATCCACGCCTTGGCCGGCGCCTCGTAGTCCAGGTCGCAATCGACTCGCGGCGCGATGCGCTTGGCGCCGAGCATGGCCAGTCGCTCGTCGATAACCCGGCCAGTCTCGCAAAAATTCGCGTAGGCGCGATCGCCCAGCGCGAGTACGGCATAGCGCGTGTCGGCGAAGCCCGGCGCGGCGTCCGACATCAGCGCGGCGTAGAAGGGTTCGGCGCGCTGCGGCGGGTCGCCCTCGCCCCAGGTGCTCGCGACCACCAGCAGATTGCCGGCGCGCGCGACCTGCTCGGGCGTGGTATCGGCCATGTCCAGCGTCTTGGCGCTGAAGCCGAGCCGCGCCGCGGTCTTGCGGGCCGCGCCGGCGAGCGCTTCGGCGTTGCCTGATTCGGTGCCGTACAGGATGGTCAGCGGCGTCTTGGCCGCGGGCGGGGCGGCGGGTGCCGCCGCAATGCCGCGGCCAGCGGCCTGGTAGCCGGCGAGGTAGCCGCTCAGCCATTGCAATTGCTCGGCGCTGGCGCCGCCGATCAAGCGGCGGATCACGCTGAGCTGGTCCTCGGGGAACGGCGCGGTCTCGAGCGCGGCGGGAAGGCTTGCCATCTCTGTCGTCTCCTAGGCCGTTGCGAAATTGGAATTGGGCAAGGCCGTCATGGGCGCGAGCTGCTGGAAGGGCGCGAACAGGTCGCGCAGCGCGAGCACCGGGCCGACGACGATCAGGGTCGGCGCCTGCCGCGATAGGCCCGCGGCGACCTCGCCGGCGGTGCCGAGCGAGGCGATCGTCACCCGTTGGCGGGCGGTCGTTGCATCGGCGATGAACGCCACTGCCTCGTCGGGGCCGCGGCCCCCGGCAATCAGGCCGGCGGTGACGGCCCCTGCCTGGCCAAGCGCCATGTAGAACACCAGCACGTCGGCGCCGCGCGCCAACGCCGCGAGATCCAGCCTGGAGGGCAGAGTGCCGTTGAAATCATGTCCGGTCGCGAAGGCGACGCTGCGTGCGAGCGTGCGATGGGTGAGCGGAATGCCGGCGCCAGCCGTGCCGCCGACCCCCGCGCTGATGCCGGGCACGATACGGAACGACACGGCGGCGGCGGCCAGCGCCAGCGCCTCCTCGCCGCCCCGGCCGAAAATCATCGGATCGCCGCCCTTGAGCCTCAGCACGCGCAGCCCCTGCCGGGCGAGCGCGATCAGCCGCTGGTTGATGCGCATCTGATGCGTACGCTGGCCTCCGGCCCGCTTGCCGACGCACTCCAGCCGCGGCGTGACGGCGAGGGCCAGCACCTCGGGGGAAACAAGCGCGTCGTGCAGCACTACGTCGGCCATTGCGAGCGCGTGCGCCGCATGGAGCGTGAGCAGACCCGGATCGCCGGGGCCGGCGCCCACTAGCCAGACCGAGCCGGGCGCGAACTCCGGCGCGGCAAGCCGGGTGGCGGCATGGGCAAGATCCGGCCCGCTCATGCCAGCCACCCGGCTTCATCGATTGCCGCATCCGTTAGCCGCGCGAGCTCCGCCAGCGGCTTCCCTTCCGCGCGCCAGCGCCGTCGCAATGCGCCGATCCGCTTGGTGCGCTCAGCCCATTCCGGCCCGAACTCGGCGGCGAGACGGGCGCGGATGCGCGCCGCGAGTCCGGGGCTCTCGCCGCCGGTGGAAACCGTGAGCAGCAAGTCGCCGCGCCGGAGCTCGGCGACGCTGTGGAAGTCGCAGAGTTCGGGCCGGTCCTCGACATTCACCAGCACCCGCGTGGCGCGGGCGACCGCGACCAAATACGCCGCCGATTCGAACGGCAGCCCGGCGATCCAGAGCACGTCCAGCGAACGCAACGCGGCGTCGTCCGGCAGGTTTGGCCGGACCTCGATCCCCGGGAGGGCACCGCCGGCCGGCAGCGACCGCGGCTCATCGCAAAACAGCAGCACCGCGGCAGGAGCGCCGGCGGCAATCCGCTGGACACGGCGTAGCGCGGCCTCGCCCCGGCCGGCGACTGCCACGGCCAGTCGGCCGGGGTCGAGTGCCACCGGGATCATGCGACCCCGCAGCGAGAAGGGTGGTGAGGAAGGGAAAGGCTGTGGGGCAAGAGACCGGACGCCGCATGTCAGTGTCCGGTAAAGAGAAGGACTTTTTCTGTGAGGCGCAATATGCGGGAGCTAAAAAGAATTTCCTCCCCCGAAGAGCCTTCAACAGTCAGATCTATTCTATGTCAATCGGACTAAGGCAAAACCTTACATCGTCATGGCCGTGCTCGTCACGGCCATCCACGACTTTCGTGCCGGCTAGACAGTCGTAGATGCTCGCGACAAGCGCGAGCATGGCAGGGAAACTGGCTCTCAGAGCGCCGGGGCGCGACCGGTGGATGTCGGAACTGAGAAAGCCGGAGGGACGGCCGGCGCGTTGCTGCCCCCGCCCGTGTTGCGCACGCAGCTCCGCACCATCTGGTCGTGGGCGTAGCGCTGCGACAACACCTGAGTCGGATCGCCTACCAACCCGGTCGAGGAGTTCGGCGCCAGATTGCTTTGCGTGGTGTAGAATTGGCCACGATTGAGCCGGTCATACACAGCGTTCGCCCGTTCCCGACACGCGGCGATCGCGTCACGTTCGGTCAACGACAGAGGTGGCTGCGGGCGCGCGCATCCGCCGAGCGCGAGCAGCCCGGCCAGGAGCGCGGGCAACGCGGATCGAGCGGTCATGCGGAGGCCCCACACAGGCGCGCCGAACTGGCCGGCGGCGGGAGCGCGAACGGGCCAAGCCGGGCACGGAACAGTGTCTCGTCGAACCGTGCGTCGGCGGTGAGCGGTGCGGTGGCGGCGGCGCGCAGGAGCGTGGGATCGAGTTCCGCCCCGTCGCGGGCCAGCCGGAACAACGCGCTGGTCCAGCGCGCCCGGGCAAGCAGGTCCACGAGCGCCAGCAGCCGCAGACAGAGCGAAAGCCCGTAGCTGTTGGCCAGCCCCACGGTGCCGTCCACCGCGCCGGCCCAGCAGCGCGCATCGGGGTCCGCGAGGGCCAGGTCGGTGTGCGTGCCGTCAGCCCGACAGAAACGAAATCCGCGCATCGCTCCCCAGGCGGCGGAAATGGCGGCCTCGCGCGCTGCGTACCAGGCGCGTTCGAGGTCGCGGGAGCGAACCGCCGGCAGCTCCTCCGGCGATAGATCCACGAGATACGTCAGCGATCCGTCGGGACCACGACCGACGCGCACGGCGGGGGAGGGTTCGGACAAACTCATCGCTGCAAGGATGGACCCGCGATGACGCCCGCGCCAGTCTTGACACGGCGATTGCAGGAGATTCCCGCCATGCCAGACCTATCCCGCCTGACCGCCACCGAGGCCGCGCGGCTGATCCGCGACGACCGGCTCCGCCCTGAAGACCTGATGGCGGCCTGCCTCGACCGGATCGCCGCGCGCGAACCGGAGGTGCGGGCGTTCGCATGGTTCGATGCCGAGGCGGCCCGCCGGGCGGCGCAAACGGCCAGGCCCGGCCCGCTGCGCGGCCTGCCGGTCGGCGTGAAGGACGTGCTGGACATGGCGGACATGCCGAGCGAGTACGGCTCCCCGATTTGGCGGGGCTGGCGGCCGCGCGCCGATGCGGCGGCAGTCGCTTGGGCGCGGGCGGCGGGGGCGGTGGTGATCGGCAAGACCGTCACTACCGAGTTCGCTACCCGCAAGCCGGGTCCGACCACCCACCCGCATACGCTGGCGCACACCCCGGGCGGTTCGAGCAGCGGCTCGGCGGCGGGCGTGGCCGATTTCTTCTTTCCATTCGCCTACGGAACGCAAACCGCGGGCAGCGTGATCCGCCCGGCCGCCTTTTGCGGCGTCGTCGGCTACAAGCCGAGCTTCGGGCTGATCAACCGGGCCGGCATGAAGATCATGGCCGACAGCCTCGATACGGTCGGCGTGATGGCGCGTAGTGTGGCTGACTGCGCCCTGCTCGCCGGCGCGGTTTCGGGTCGCGATCTCGGCGACCCGGAGCGCAAGCCCGACCGGACGCCCCGGATCGGCCTCTGCCGCTCGCCCTCCTGGGACAAGGCGCGACCCGAAACCCAGGCGCTGCTGCGTCGGGTCGCGGACACCCTGGCGCGGGCAGGAGCGGCGGTGAGCGAGCGCGAGCTGCCGGCGGAGTTCGATGCGCTGACGCAGGCGCATCCGGTGGTGATGCACGGCGAGAGCGCGCGGGCGCTGGGCTGGGAGCTTGCGCATCATCGCGAGCAGATCAGCGGCGACTTGCTGGTACGGCTGGAGTTCGGCCTGGCGCAGACAGACTCGGTGCGGCAGGCCGCCTACGCCGCGTTCGCCCGCGCGCGGCAGAAGTTCCCGGGTGTCATGGATGGGTTCGAGGCGCTGGTGACGCCCTCTGCTCCGGGCGAGGCGCCGGCCGGAATTGGCTGGACGGGCGACCCGGCGTTCAACTTCATCTGGACCAGTCTGCACGTGCCCTGCGTGACCGTGCCGGCCGGCACCGGGCCGCACGGGCTGCCGCTCGGCATCCAAATCGTCGGGCGCCACGGCGAAGACCGCTCGACGCTCGCCTGGGCGCAGTGGGTCGCCACGGCGTTGGGATAACGGGGGCTCCAAAAAGGGCTTGCTTCTCCCCCTCCCCTTGCGAGAGGGGGTCGAGCGCGTCAGCCGATTCGAACCCGCACCCGGTGCCACGCGCTGTTCACGTAGCCCTTGAAGTTCCACACCTCGGCCGGATGCTCGGGCTGGGTCTGGGCAGCCGCGTCCCAGGCCCGCACCGCGATCTCGTGCTCGCCGGGCGGCAGATCCAGCCGGCCATGCCACAACGTCCAGGCCCACGGATTGCCCTGTTGGCGCTCCAACTCGGCTTCGACCCAACTCCGCCCGCCGTCGGCCGTCAGCTCCACCCGCTCGATCGCCCGACCCGCGGCCAGCGCATATCCACGCACCGCGACCGGCCCGGAGGGCAATCGCGCGTCGTCCGCCGGCTCGCAGATCGCCGCGTTCAACGGGAAATCGTAAAGCGTCATCCCGGCGTCGGGGTCCATCGTCTGCTGGGTCACCCCCGGCGGGAACAGCTTGTAGTCTTTGCGTTGGAAATAATTCTCCGAGGGCTTGTCCTGCACGCGGACGGCAACGACCCATTTGACGCTGCGGACGCCGACATAACCGGGCACCACGACGCGCAGCGGGAATCCGTGCTCGGGCGCGAGCGGTGCCCCATTCATCTCGTAGGCCAGCAACACCTCCGCCCCGAGCGCCTTGGCGAGCGGGATCGACGCGCCATAAGTGAACCGCTGCCCTTCCTCCGCGACCTCGTCCACCGAGGCGAATGCCACATGCAAATCCCCGCCCTCCGGGCAGCCGGCCGCGCTGAGAACGTCGCCCAATGCCGCGCCGGCCCACTCAGCGGTGCCGATCGCGCCCGGCTCCCATTTGGTGCCGGTCACCGGCCTCACCTCATCCAGCTCCTCGCGGCGATTCCCGGCGCATTGCAGAGTTGCGGTCACGCTCCGCCGGGGGAACCGCTCGCGCAGGTCGCGCACCGTCATCTCGATCGGGTTAGTCACGCGACCATCCACCCGCAACCGATGCCGCTCGGCATCGAGGCGAGGAAGGGAACCATGCGTGCGGATGTAAAAGCGATCCACCGGTGTGACGAAATGCTCGATCAGCGAACCGAGCGGTGGCTCGGCGTTCAGCGGGTGCGCCGTGTGGACGATCAGTCCGGGGCTTGGCTGCGGCATGTTCGCCTCCTGCTCGCAGGGCCAACGCGCCGGCCACCGACGGGTTCTGCCGCTACGCCGCCAAATCAAGGATCTCCCGCACCTGCCGCGGACCTTCGATCGGCCTCGGGTTGCGAGGCACCCACGGCGTGCCCATCGCCTGCTCGGCGATGCGCTCGAAGCTTTCGGCCCCGACATTGACCGCGCTGAGGCGGCGCGGCATCCCGAGCCTGGCGATGAAAGCGTCCAGCACGTCGGCGGCGTCCTCGTCCGCATGGCCCATCGCGGCGGCCACCAGCGCCTGACGCTTGGCGTTCGCTTCCCGGTTCCAGCGCATCACCGCCGGCAGCATGACGCACGAGGTGTGTCCGTGCGGGATATCGAACACGGCCCCAAGCACGTACTCGATCCCGTGGCTGGCGCCCATCGGAACGCCGCTCGCGAGCGGCCCCATCGACAACCACGCGCCCATCTGACAATCGAGGCGGGCTTGCAGATCCGAGGGGTCGGACTTCACGCGCGGCAGCCCGAACGACAGCAAGGTGAGCCCGCGCAACGCCTGGGAGTCCGCGAACGCATTGGACTCGCCCGAGCAGATCCCTTCCACGCAATGATCGACGGCGCCGCGCGAAATCGAATGGAAGGGAGGGCCGTGCGCACGGTCGTGTGGAAGGACGCGGTCCGGGGTGGACAATGATGGATTTACTGTTCGTTGGTCTCGGGTGGACCGACCTCGCGATCACCCTGAACCGGATCGCGGTTGGGGCATTTTTTATGCTATCGGGATATCACAAGCTGTTCAACGCAGAGCGCACCGTACAGTCGTTGATGAACTCAAGGCGCTCGGCGTTCCAGCAGTGGGCTTCAATCATGGTGGGTGCCGATGGTCGAGTTCACCGCCGCCGGCGGCGTCCTTATCGGGCTCTTGGCGCCACTCCCCGCGCTTGGCCTG
Source organism: uncultured Pseudomonadota bacterium (assembly GCA_963849305.1). Taxonomy (GTDB): domain Bacteria; phylum Pseudomonadota; class Alphaproteobacteria; order Acetobacterales; family Acetobacteraceae; genus CAWKGV01. The sequence goes on along the minus strand of CAWKGV010000013.1, from coordinate 15,012 downwards.
CTTGTCACCATCCTCGTCGCCATCGCCACATCCGGGCGGCAGCGAATTGAATTCTACAAGCCGATCGATGAAGCGGATCGCATCCACGATTGGCTCTATTTACCGGAGACACTTTATACCTTATGTTGATTATAGTCGTCTCGGCCCGGCGCCGGGCCCTGTAGCCTCGATGCCCTGATCCTGGATCTGATGAATAAGCACGTCGCGTGACACCGCGTCCTCACCGGTCATCTTCTTCCGATGCCGCAGCACGCCGCCAAACCGCCGCCATCGTGAGTGGTCCGCCATGATTGTTTCGACTTTTCCAAACTCTGTGCGTGTTATCGAGCACACGTTGATACCGTTGAAAGACGGTACGATGCTGGCGGCTCGCATCTGGTTGCCGGACGATGCTGAACAGAACCCGGTTCCTGCGATCCTGGAGTATCTCCCATATCGCAAGCGCGACGGCACGTACGAGCGGGACGCGCTGACTTATCCGTATCTGGCCGGGCACGGCTACGCCGGCGTTCGCGTCGACCTTCGAGGGAGCGGCGAATCGACGGGTTTGCTGTTCGACGAGTACGCCAAGCAGGAACAAGACGATGGCGTAGAGGTCATCGCTTGGCTAGCAGCTGAGCCCTGGTGCAATGGCTCGGTTGGGATGATGGGAATTTCCTGGGGTGGGTTCAATGGACTTCAAATTGCGGCGCGCCGTCCTCCGGCACTCAAGGCAATCGTAACCATTTGTTCAACGGACGATCGGTATGCCGACGACGCGCATTACATGGGCGGCACGCTTCTTACTACCGCGGGACTTGAATGGGCCTTTTTCTTTTTCAGCTTAATGTGCCTTCCGCCCGATCCGCTGCTTGTCGGCGCCAGTTGGCGAGCGATGTGGTTGGAGCGCCTGCAGAACATACCTCTGTTTTTCGAGCTTTGGCTGCAGCATCAACGACGCGATGCATATTGGAAGCATGGATCGGTATGCGAGAATTACGAAGCGATCCAATGCCCAGTATACGCCGTCGGTGGTTGGACCGATGGCTATAAGAATGCAATTCCGCGTCTGCTTGAGGGACTAAGGGTACCTCGCAAGGGTCTTATCGGCCCGTGGGCACATGCCTATCCGCATTTTGCCCTTCCCGGCCCCCAGATTGGGTTCCTGCAAGAAATCCTGCGTTGGTGGGATTACTGGCTGAAGGGCGTCGATAACAGCGTGATGGATGAACCGATGCTGCGCGCGTGGATGACGGAAAGCGTGAAACCTGCGTCGCACCATGACACCTTGCCCGGCCGGTGGATTGCAGAACCTTCGTGGCCACCGCCAGGAACAAAGCCGCGGCGGCTGTTCTTGACCGATGAGGGGCTGCGAGACGCCGCGGCGCCTTTGACGGCTCGCCCAGTGTGCTCGGCGCAGACGGTTGGTAAGTGCGGGGGCGACTGGGTTCCATTCGGTCGTGGGCGCGATCAGGCAGGCGACCAGCAAGAAGATGACATGCGCTCCTTGGTTTTCGATACGACGCCACTCGATGAACCGATCGAGATCCTCGGCGCGGCGATCGTCACGCTCGATGTCGCGTCCGACCGGCCGATTGCGAATCTTGTAGTTCGGTTATGCGATGTGCACCCGTCCGGTGAATTGCTGCGGGTCAGCTATGGCGTACTGAACCTCACTCATCGCGAGGGCCACGAACAGCCCGCGCTGCTGGCGATAGGTGAGCGCTACCGAGTTCGCGTCCAGCTCAATGATGCAGGCTCGGCATTTCCAGCCGGCCACAAGGTGAGGCTGGCTGTGTCCACAACTTACTGGCCGATGATTTGGCCGAGTCCGGAGAAGGCAGCACTGCTGATTTTTGCTGGCACCCTCGATCTGCCACAGCGCCCACCCCGGGCCATCGACGCGGAGCTCTCACCCTTTCCCGAACCGGAGTCGGCGCCACCCGAGAAGCCAACCGTCTTCCGTCGCGATGGCGTGCGGATAGAACGTATCGACCGCATCGGTCTGGAATTGGGCACCGAGGGTAAATCGCAGTATCACATAGAGGATGATGATCCACTCAGCGCCGTGGCCGAGCTGCGACGCAAGCAGACAATGTCTCGTGACGCATGGCAAATCCGAGTGGAGACGCAAATGCGGCTGTCATCCACGGGCAATGCCTTCCTGCTGCAGGGAAGTTTGCGCGCCTGGGAGGGCGCGAACGAAATATGTCGTCGCGACTGGGACCGCACTATCGCTCGGGATTTCCTATGATCGATCTGAACAACGCTTGTTTGATGTGGTGCATGAGCCTTTCTGGCCCGGGAGGACCAGGCGCCATATCCGTCGTTAACCGAACATGCCCATGTGTCGCGCCGTTTATCCGTAAGCGATGCCCAGCTTGCTTTGTCCAACTTCTATAAGATAACCATCAGGATCGCGAATGTAGCAGCATGTCTCTTCATCCTTGTCCTTTGGCTCTGTGATAAACTCGGCTCCTCGATTTCGCCATAATTCATAGCACGCTTGAATATCCGCAACGCGGATATTCATAAAGCTGCTGACTGAATTGGGTCCCGGGGACGCTGAGCGTTACCGATGGTTTGTCGGGTGTCGGACCGCCCCCGACGTTGACGATGAGCCACGTGTTCGCGATCTGGATGTACCCTGGCCCGCCGCGGAAAGCGAGCCGATCGTTCGATGTCGGCGACCGTGAGAAAGTATGCCACGGTAAAGCCATCCTGCGGCGGCATCTGATAGCTTTTCTGCTCGGCTTGTACTTGGCTCATAGATGACCTCCCGATTCGGATATGGGGCACTCACCGGGCCGCACCTAGGACGGCCGCGGCGGTACGGCCGGCCATCGCAGGGGGATCATAGCGATGCCCGGCTTGCTTTGCCCAACCTCTATAAGATAGCCATCGGGATCGCGAATGTAGCAGCGTGTCTCTTCGTACTTGTCCTTTGGCTCTGTGATAAACTCGGCGCCTCGACTCCGCCATAGTTCATAGCACGCATGAATATCCGCAACTCGGATATCATGAAGCGGCTGACTGAATTGGGATCGGCGGGGACGCTGACCGTTACCGATGGTTTGTCGGGTGTCGGACCGCCCCCGACGTTGACAATGAGCCACGTGTTCGCGATCTGGATGTACCCCGGCCCGCCGCGGCTGTCGCCTCTGCTCAGAACGCGACCTCCGAAGACCGTCTCGTAAAATCGGGCCGATCGTTCGATGTCGGCGACGGTGAGAAAGTATGCCACGGTAAAGTCTTCCTGCGGCGGCATCTGATAGCTTTTCTGCTCGACTTGTACTTGGCTCATGGACGACCTCCCAATTCGGATATGGGGGCGCTCACCGGACCGCACCTAAACACGGCTGCGGCGGTACGGCCGCTTGACACCCTCGGTACTGTAACTATAGTTGGTTCTTCAGGGGCCAGCAAGAGTTGCTTTCAACCTCCAAAATGCGTTAGGGTTCCTTGAAGAGGACAGCGAGCGCTTTTGTGGAGGTCGCATGCAGGGTTCTGCTCTGCCAGACGCGGACCATGCGCGATGGTTGTGCACCCGGGATTTCAAACGTTTCAGTCGGAACCGCGCAATTTTACACCGGGCGATATATTGGGTTGAACGAAAGGAAATCGGAGGTCCGTCATGCCGAACTACGACGCGATCATCATTGGCACCGGACAGTCCGGGCCGGCCTTGGCGCGGCGATTGGTGGCTGCAGGCCAGAAGGTCGCAATCGTCGAACGTAAGCTGTTCGGCGGTACATGCGTGAACACAGGCTGTACTCCCACCAAGACGCTAGTCGCGAGCGCCTACGTTGCACGCGTATCACGGCGCGCTGCCGATTACGGCGTCAAGATTGAGGGGGCCGTCAATGTCGACATGAGGGCGGTCAAGGCGCGAAAGGACGCTGTTGTGGCTGTGTTCCGCAATGGAGTTGAGCAATCACTGAAGACCTTACAAGGATGCACGGTTTACGAAGGCCATGGCCGCTTTGTTGCAGAAAAGAAAGTAGCAGTGAACGGTTCTGAGCTCGTGGCCGATCAGATCTTCATCAATGTAGGCGCCCGAGCCGCGATTCCGCCGATACCCGGCCTCGACCAAGTTCCATACCTGACCAACAGCTCGATGATGGACATCGATTTCCTCCCCTCACATCTCGTGATCCTGGGCGGTAGTTACGTCGGCCTTGAATTTGCTCAGGTCTATCGTCGTTTCGGAAGCAAGGTAACCGTGATCGAATTCGGACCGCGCTTGATCTCGCGGGAGGACGACGACATCTCACAAGCTGTTGCCGGCTTCCTCAAGGAGGAAGGCATTGACGTGCGCCTCAACAGCGAGATCATCGGTGTGGAGAAGCAGGGCAACTCGATCGTGGCGAAAGTCCAGTCGAGCGGGAGGATCTCAGAGATTGCTGGAACACATCTGCTGGTTGCGACTGGTCGGCGACCAAACACCGACGACCTCGGCCTCGACAAGGCGGGTATCGGCACAGACGCGCGAGGGTATATTCAGGTGGACGACCAGTTGCGTACCAACATTTCCGGTATCTGGGCGATGGGCGACTGCAATGGTCGAGGCGCGTTCACGCACACATCGTGGAATGATTTTGAGATCGTGGCGGCGAATCTCCTCGACGACGATCAGAGGCGAGTGAGCGACCGCATCACGGCCTACGCGCTCTACACCGATCCGCCACTTGGCCGCGCCGGGATGACGGAAGCGGAAGTCCGCAAGACGGGCAAGTCTGCGCTGATCTCGACCATGGCAATGAAGGACGTCATGCGCGCGTATGAGAGGGGCGAGACCGAGGGTTTTATGAAAATCCTTATCGATCGAGATAACAAACAAATACTGGGCGCCTCCTTCCTGGGACTCGAAGGTGACGAGGTCATCCATTGCATACTCGATATCATGTACGCCAAGGCGCCCTACACAGTGATACAACGGGCGATGCACATTCATCCCACAGTTTCGGAGTTTATTCCGACTATGATGGATAAGCTCAAGCCGTTGCAATGATCGGGCAGCCCTGAGCTGAAGCAAGAGGAAGTCAGAGAGGGGTCTATGAAGTCCGAGAGGGATGGTATCAACCCAGCAGTCGAGCCAAGCGGAACAGGTTGTGTCGAATGTTTGACTCTGGGCGGATGGTGGTTGCATCTCCGCAGATGCGCCGAATGCGGGCACATCGGCTGCTGTGATAGTTCATCCAATCAGCATGCATCGAAACATAACGCTGCTACGGATCACCGATAGTCACGAGCTTCGAGCCCGGTGAGCGATGGTTTTACGACTATCGTACAGAGCAATTCTTCACCGGGCCGAAGCTTCACGCTCCTCACTCGCATCCGTTGGATCAACCGGTGCCCGGACCGGCCGGAGCGGTGCCTTCAAACTGGCAAAACGCTGCTTCACGAATAGAAGGCTGCTTTTTGGTTCGGCCGCGAGCCACGCGGTCAGATCTCGGCGTCACAAGGCCCATGCTTGGTCGTCTTCCAAGCTATACCGTGCGACTCATCCTGATCTGGGCAGCAGTCTTGGCCCAAATTTCGTTGATTAGCGCACGCACCAAATCAAGCTCGGACTTATGAAAGAAGGTCATGTCTGGCGCCCGAAGAGCAACGATTCGCTTCTGTTCTTTACCGTGAAAAAATTTCAACGCCTTCCGAGATTGCGCCCACTTCGATCAGCTCGCGCTTCACGGGCAGCAATGATAGAGGAGCCGGTCCCTTGGGGGAGAGCCTGATACTTTGCTCACGTCATTGGGAGACGATATCCTGAAGAAAGCTGAGAAATCGGCACGCCACATTAGCTTATTCAGCTTCACCGCACTGAACGTCGGGTCCGCCTGTAAAAGCGATCCACCGGGGTGACGAAGTGCTCGATCAGCGGAGCGGGCGGCGGCTCGGCGTTTAGCGGGTGCGCCGTGTGAACGATCAATCCGGGGCTCGGCTGCGGCATGGTCGCCCTCCTTTTCGCAGGGCCAACGCGCCGTCCAGCGGCGGGTTCTGCCGCTATGCCGCTAAGTCGAGGATCTCCCGTAACTGCCGCGGACCTTCGATCGGCCTCGGGTTGCGCGGCACCCACGGCGTGCCCATCGCCTGCTCGGCGATGCGCTCGAAGCTTTCGGCCCCGACATTGACCGCGCTGAGGCGGCGCGGCATCCCGAGCCCGGCGATGAACGCGTCCAGCACGTCGGCGGCATCCTCGTCCGCATGGCCCATCGCGGCGGCCACCAGCGCCTGACGCTTGGCGTTCGCTTCCCGGTTCCAGCGCATCACCGCCGGCAGCATGACGCACGAGGTGTGTCCGTGCGGGATATCGAACACCGCGCCCAGCACGTACCCGATCCCGTGGCTGGCGCCCATCGGAACGCCGCTCGCCAGCGGCCCCATCGACAACCACGCGCCCATCTGACAGTCCAAACGCGCTTGCAGATCGGTTGGGTCGGATTTGACCCGCGGCAACCCAAACGACAGCAAGGTAAGCCCGCGCAGGGCCTGGGCGTCGGCGAAGGCGTTGGCCTCGCCCGAGCAGATGCCCTCCACGCAATGATCGACGGCGCGAATGCCGGTCGAAAGCCACAGCCACTCGGGAGTGTGGACCGTGATCGCCGGGTCGAGCATCACCGCGCGCGGGATGATCCAAGGATGACGGAACAGCTCCTTGACCTTGCGCCGTTCGTCGGTGACGCCCGCGATCGCGCTGAACTCGCCGGCGGAAAGGGTGGTCGGAACAGTGATCTGCCTAATGCTCGGAGCCTTGCAGGGCGGAGGGCCGAGTGTGCCGTCCGCTTGCTTGACCGGGCGATAGCCGTCCAACGCCCCAGGCGTGAGGATATCGTTGGCAAGGCAGAGTTGCACCGCCTTGGCCCCATCGGTGATCGAGCCGCCGCCGATCGTGGCGATCAGATCGGCCTTCGCCTCTCGCGCCTGCTCGGTCGCGGCGATCACGGCTGTTCTCGGCGTGTGCGGCGGCATCCGGTCGAAGATGCCGACGCAGCGATCGCCAAGTCCAAGACGCACCTTCTCGATCTCGTCGGTCTGGCGGTTGAGCGTACCGCTGACCATCAGGAACACCCGGTGGGACTCGAACCTCGTGGCCTCCTCGGCGAGCGCTTCGGCGGCGGGTTTGCCGAACAGCACTTCTTCCATATGGCTGAACACGACGCGGCCGGATTTCAGCATGACGTCTCCTCCGTGTCCGTTGGCTCGTCAGGTCTCGATCAGCGCGCCCCGCAGGCGTTCCCGCGCCGCCAACCCAGCATCCAGTTTCCTGGTGTTGACGATCGCGACCCGAAACCCTCCTGGCGGCATGGAGTGCAAGCCGGGGTCGCGATCCTCGTGGAAGGTGATCTGCACGCTTGACACGCCCGGCATCCGCCGCACCTCGTCCACGAGCGCGGCCGGCGGGTGACGATACGGCCGGCCATGCGGGGCGAACAGCACGACGCTGAAGCCGTCGGCGCGATCGGCATCGGCGAAGTCCCACTTTCCCTCGGCGTAGAGCCTGACCAACGCCTCCACCCAACCGGCGCCATAGAGGTCCGGCCACTGATCGGCGAAGCGCAAATGGCCTTCGATGATGCGCCCGCCGATGGTCTCGAAATTCGCCATCCCGGTGTAGCCAGCCAGGTGCCGGCGCGCCCAGGCGCCGCACCAGTCCTCCACTTCCGGGATCGCTTCGGCGTGGATGTGCCAGTGATCGAACGTGCCGCCCTCGGTCACGGCGCCGGTCGCGTGCCGCCACCATCGGGGTTCGCCGTTCACCAACGCGACGTCCGTGCTCACGTGCCGACCGGTCAGCAGCGTGGACCAGAAATGGCCGGGCGTCAGCGCCGCCTTGTAGTCAATCGCTGAACCGATCACCTGGCTCCCCGCGCCCATGCCGCGCAGGTTCATGATCGGCTTGGAGAACACCGGGAAACCACGAGGCATCACCCCGTGCGGCGCCGCGTCCAGCCCTTGCGACAGCGCCACCGCGAGCTTGTCGTAAATCCAGCGATGGGCTGGGTACCACTCCCACGAATCCGCGTCCTCGGTGGAGATACGGACATCCTCGGGGCAAGCGACACCCTCGAAATATTGCATGCGCCAAGGATCAACTTCGCAGATCGGCATTTGCTTTAAGCCATCGGCAGGGTTTCCGGGCGCAGCCGCGCCGGCAATGCCGCCAACGCATCGGCGGTGTCGAAGTCACGCAGCACCGCGTCCTCGGCCATGTCCACTTCGGCCACCTGCTCCAGATGCTTGCCGATCAGGAAACGGGCGCCGGAGTCGCCGGTGACATTCAGGATCTCGGGAAAGAACCGGCGGTCCCACAGCATCGGGTTGCCCTGCTTGCCGTGAAAGGTGGGCAACACGATCAATCGCCCCTCGTCGGGGTCATAGATCTCCAGCAATCGATCGATCATACGCCCAGTCACCAACGGCATGTCGCCCAAACAGACCAGCGCGGCCGCGGCTTCCGGCGGGACCGCCGCGATCCCGGCCTTGAGACTGGCGGAGAGGCCCTCGGCGTAGTCCGCCGCGTGAACGTAGCGCACTGGCCGGCCGCCCAACGCGTGCTCGATCTGATCGGCCTGATGCCCGGTCACCACCAGGATCGGCCGCGCCTTGCTGGACAGTACATTGTCCACCACGCGCGCGATCATCGGCTTGCCGGTGCGATCGGCGATCAGCAGCTTGTTGTGCGGTGCCATTCGCCGCGAGCGGCCGGCGGCCAGTACCGACGGCGGCGATCGTCGGCGCGCTGCGCGGCGCCGGGCCGGTGCGGGCGACCGCCGGCGCCTTCTCGCGCGGCAACGGGCGCGCATCGGTTTCCTTGAGCAACCCGCCCACGCCCAGCCCCATGAAATCGGCCGGTCCCACGCGCAGGCCGGCGAACAGGCGCGGCAGGATGAAGTCGATGCCGTTCTGCTTCGGGCTGCGCGCGCAACCCGGCATCACGAGCGCCGGGCGATCGCCGATCCGGCCGAGGCAGATCAGGTTGCCGGGATCGACCGGCATCCCGAAATGCAGGATTTCCCCTCCGGCGCGGCCAATGCCGGCCGGACCGACGTCGCGGCGGTCCACCACCGCCGATGCGCCGACCACCAGCAGCAGCTCGGCCCCCTGGCCGATCAGCGTCTCGAGCGCGGCGGCGATCGGCACCTCGGCGTGCGGGGTGCGCAACGTGGGCAAGAGCGTGCCGCCAAGCTGCGTCACCCGCCCCTCCGTGACCGCGATGGTCTTTTCCGTCACCGTTTCCTTCAGCCCCGGTAGCTCCGTCGCCACCATGCCCACCTTCAGCGGCCGGAACGGATGCAGCGTGAACAGGCCGCCCTGGCGGACAATGGCTTCGGCCACCGAGAGCACGCCGCCGGCCACGGCGAACGGGATCACCTTGACGGTCGCGACCAAATCCTTCGCGGTAACCACCGAGTAGTCCGGTACCGTGCCCAAGGTCAGCGACTCGTCGATCGCGTTTACCCGATTAACCCTCGCCGCATCGACGCGCAGCAGCCCCGGGACATCGGCCGACAGGTTCACCCGGCCGGTCGCCGCACGCGAACGGGACAGCAGCGGCGCGACCAGTGGCTGGGCCAGCCGGTCGGCGGCGATATCCTCCGGCACGTCGCCCGGTTCCAGGCGCGCGGCGATGACCTCGGATCGGCCGGCCTCGCGCAAGGCGGCGACGGCGCTGTCGTCCAGCACCGAGCCCTTGCGGATCATCCGTTCGCCGAGCCGCTGGGAGTGCGCCATGATCGCGCCCTTGGCCTCCTCCAGCGGGATCGGGCCGAATTTCATGCCGCCTGCTGCGCCTGTGCCCGCTGCGCCAGCTTGGCGCCGCGGCGCACGGCTATCAGATCGGCCACGATGGCAAGGCCGATCTCCGGCGCCGTCACCGCCTCGATATCGAGTCCCACGGGCCCCCGAATCCGGGAAAGCGCCGCCTCATCGTGGCCCAACTCGCGCAGGCGCTTGAGCCGGGCGGCATGGGTGCGGCGCGAGCCGAGCGCGCCGATATAGAACGCCTCCGAGCGCAGGGCCCGGTCAAGCGCGGGATCGTCCAGCTTGGGGTCATGGGTCAGCGTCACGACGGCGGTGCGCGCGTCCGGCTTGAGCGCATCCATCGCCTCGTCCGGCCAGTCGGTGCGCACGGTCACGTTCGGGAACCGCTCGTCGCTGGCGAAGGAGCGTCGCGGATCGACCACCGTGACGGCGAAGCCGACACCGCTGGCGAACGGCACCAGCCCCTGGGCGATATGCACCGCGCCGACCACGATGAGCCGCAGCGGCGGGTTATGCGCCTGCATGAACCAGTCCGCGCCGGCAACATTGGTCGTGCCGCTGCGGTCCGCGCGGAGTGCCGCCGCCGCTGCCTCGTTCAGCTCGGGCGGCTGCGCCGGGTCCGGCAACAAACATTGCGCGCCGTCCGGCAGACGCGTAGCCAACACAACCGGGCGCTTCTCCTCCCGCGCGCGGCCCAACGCCGCGAGCACATCCGGTGTCATGCCACTATCTCCGCTCCCCTTGCGGGAGGGGCTGGGGGAGGGGCCGAAGCAAACAAGACTTTCACGTCAGCTTCTCCACGAACACCTTGACCTTGCCGCCGCAGGCGAGCCCGACCTCCCAGGCCCGCTCGTTGGTCACGCCGAAATCGAGAAGCTGCGGCGTGCCGGTCTCGATGGTGCGCATCGCCGCGTCCGCGACCGCGCCCTCAATGCAGCCGCCCGAGACGGAGCCCGCCATCTTGCCCGACTTGGTCACCGCCATCTGGCTGCCGGCCGGTCGCGGCGAGCTGCCCCACGCCTCGGTGACCGTGGCGAGCGCCACGTTTTCCCCGGCCGCCCGCCATAGCGCGGCCTGGCCCAGCACGTCCTCGGTCTCGCCGAGCAAGCTTAGGTTGCTCATGACACCATCCTCTCAACGGCCGGCCGTTGCGCCACGGGTCGCGAAAGCAGATCGACGAGCGCGCCTAGGCTGGCCAGGTTATGCACCGGGCGGAACTCGTCCACATGCGGCAGCATCGCCCGGATGCCCTGGGATTTTGGCTCGAAGCCTTCCCAGCGCAACAGCGGGTTGAGCCAGATCAGTCGTCGGCACGACCGATGCAGCCGGTCCATGTTCTCCGCCAGCCCTTTAAGTCCGTCCTTGCCCTTGGGACGATCCAGCCCGTCGGTGATCAGCAGCACCACCGCGCCCTGACCCAGCACCCGGCGCCCCCAATCGCGGTTGAACCGCTCCAGCGCCTCGCCGATGCGCGTGCCGCCGGACCAATCCGGCACGACATGGGCCACCATCTGGAACGCCACTTCCGGGTCGCGGTGACGGAGCTGGCGGGTGACGTTCGACAGCCGCGTGCCGAACAGGAACACATGGACGCGGTCGCGATCGTTGGTCACGGCGTGCAGGAAGTGCAGCAGGATCTGCGCGTAGCGCGCCATCGAGCCGGAAATGTCGCAGAGCACGACGAGCGGCGGCGGGCGGGTTGTGCGCCGGCTGCGGGCGATGGCGAAGAGTTCGCCGCCTTGCCGCAGGCTGGCCCGGATCGTGCGCCGCAAATCGACCACCCGGCCAAACGGGTCGGGGCGGAGCCGGCGCGTGCGGCGCAGGTCGAGGGGCAGGACCAGCCGCCGGATCGCGCGCTTGGCCTGGGCGATTTCCTCGGCGCCCATCGCCTCGAAATCCATCTTCTGTAGCCGTTCGCGGTCGCTGACCGTGAGCGCCACGTCGATTTTCGGCTGCTCTTCGGGACCGCGCGGCTTGGCCTCGCGCGGCGGGGCCATCGCCTCGGCGACGCGCCGGCTGGCGGGCGGCGGGCGCTCCGGCGTCTTCTGCTTCTGGCCCTCTAGCAGCGCGAGAGCCGCAGCCTGCTCGGCCGCGGCCGGATCGCGCCAAAACAGGTCGAACGCCTGGTCGAACACCTCCCGATGCTCGTGCCGGCGGATCATGGTGGTGCGGAGCGCGGAGCGCGCCTCGGTCTTGCTGGCGATGTCCACCAAAGTCAGCGCCTGTTGCGCGGCGAGCGCGTCCGCCGGTCCCACCGGCAGACCGGTGCGGCGCAGCAGGCGGGCGAAGTGCATCACGTTGGCGGCCAGCACGCCCGGCGCCGGCTCGGCCCGGCCGTCCGGGGTCATGCCGCCTCGGCTGCCTGCCGCGCCTCGCCGACCAGCCGCGCGGCCTCGGCGCCGCGAACCTTGGCGATGTCGTCCTGGTATTTCAGGAGCGCGCCTAGAGTCTCGTCCACCGCTTGCGGCTTCAGCTCCGTCTGGTCGAGATGCCTGAGCGCGGTTGCCCAGTCGATCGTCTCGGCCACGCCGGGGAGCTTGAATAGATCCTCATGCCGCAGCCGCTGGACGAAGGCGACCACCTGGGCGGACAGGTGCGCCGGTACATCCGGCGCCTTGGCCCGCAGGATCGCCCGCTCCCGCGCCGCGTCCGGATAATCAACCCAGTGGTAAAGGCAGCGCCGGCGGATGGCGTCGTGAATCTCCCTGGTACGGTTCGAGGTCAGCACCACCACCGGGAGCGTCTTGGCCCGCACCGTGCCCAACTCCGGCACGCTGATCTGAAAATCAGCCAGCAACTCCAGCAGGAACGCCTCGAATGGTTCGTCCGCGCGGTCCAACTCGTCGATGAGCAGCACCGCCGGCGGCAGGTCGGGGTCGATGGCCGAGAGCAGCGGCCGGGCTTGCAGGAACTCGCGGGTGTAGATATCGCGCGCCAGCTCGTCCCGATCGGTCTGCCCGGCGGCCTCGGCGAGCCGGATCGCCATCAGTTGCCGGGCATGGTCCCATTCGTAGGCCGCCGCCGCGAGGTCCATACCATCGTAGCACTGCAACCGGACCAGCCGCCGCCCGAGCCCCGCCGCCAGAACCTTGGCGATCTCCGTCTTGCCGGTGCCCGGCTCGCCCTCCAGGAACAGCGAACGGCGCATCGAGAGCGCGAGATGGATCGTGGTCGCCAGCTCCCGATCGGCGATGTAATCGTGATCGGCGAGCAGAGACGCGGTATCGGCGACGGAAGCGGGCAAGGAGGTCACTACAGAAGAGGCCCCATGATCAGGAAGAATATGCAGACATAGATGGCCCCTCCGATCCAGGCGACCAGGGGGAATCCCATCGGCTCGGCCGGGATCATCGACCACATGCTGACCGCCGAGCGCGGAATCGCCGCGGGGCTGACCGGGATTACCGCCTCCGAGGGCGCGGACGGGAACACTCTCTCGGGGCTCGGACCCATCCGCTCGGTCAACTCCCGAGTGAAGTTGTTGAAGAATGTGTCGGCCATCGACTTGGCCGTGGAATCGATCAGTCGCGCCCCGAGCTGGGCGATTTTGCCGCCGACCTGCGCCTGGACCTCGTAGGTGAGGACGGTGGTCGTCGCGCCGTCCTCGGTCAGATGCACCTTGGCGCCGCCCTTAGCGAACCCGGCCACGCCCCCCTGTCCTTCGCCGCTGATCGTGTAACCGTTCGGCTCGTCGACGTCAGAGAGATGCACCTTGCCGTTGAAGCGGGCGCCGATCGGGCCGACCCGCATGGAAGCGGTCGCGGTCATGTCGCGGTCGGAGGTCGCTTCCAGGCGTTCACAGCCCGGAATGCAGGTTTTCAGGACTTCGGGATCGTTCAAGGCGTCCCACACCATTTGCCGCGGCGCCGGGATGCGCCGCTCGCCGGTCATGTCCATGAACTCAGGTTCTCCCGTTGCGCGCGGCGGACGTTACTTGCAGGGTCTGGGCCATGCAACCAACCGCGCTGGCCGCCCAAGCCGGGATCGTCCCCGGCCTGCCTTGGGCTGGGCCGTTCCTCGGCGTGCTCGCCTCAATCGCCCTGCTGCCGATGCTGGCGCCGCGGTTCTGGCATCGGCGGGTCGGATGGGTGGCGGCCTTTTGGACGCTGGCGCTCCTAGTACCCCAGGCCGAGACTGCCGGCGTCGGGGCGGCCGTCGACGAGGCCTGGCACGCCATTCTGGTCGAATATCTGCCGTTCGTGACCCTGCTCCTTGCTCTCTATGCCGCGGGCGGTGGCATTCTGATCCGTGGCGCCGTCTCGGGGTCGCCGGCCGGCAACACCGGCCTGCTGGCGCTCGGGACACTGCTTGCTGGCCTGATGGGCACCACGGGTGCGTCAATGGTGCTGATCCATCCGCTTCTCCGTGCCAACGCGCACCGGGCCCGCAAGATGCATCTCGCTGTGTTCTTTATCGTCCTCGTCGCCAATGCCGGCGGGGCCTTGTCGCCGCTCGGCGACCCGCCGCTCTACCTCGGCTACTTGCGCGGCGTGCCGTTCTTCTGGCCCGCACGGTATCTCGGTCCACCGCTGGGCGTGCTTGCCGGGCTGCTCCTCGTCTCGTTCTTCGTGCTTGATTGGGCGCTGGCGCGTCGGGAGCCACCCGCCCCACCGCGCGAGCGGCTGCACATCCGCGGCTGGCAGAACGTCGCCCTGATCCTGGTCGTCCTCGCCACCGTGCTGATCCAGGGCCGGGTTCCGGGCACGCTGGTCCTGGCCGGCCAGCCGATCCCGACGGCCCGGCTCGCCGCGACCCTGGTCTTTCTGGGGGTAGCCGGCCTTTCGGTGGCCACCACGCCGCGCGCGGTCCATCAGGCCAACGATTTCGCCTGGCACCCGATGGCGGAGGTGGCGCTGTTGTTCCTCGCCATCTTCATCACCATCACCCCGGTGTTGCAAATGCTGGAGGCCGGGGCGGCGGGGCCGCTCGCCCCGGTGCTGACGGTCCTGGTGAACGATCGAGGTCATCGCTTGCCGGCCGCGTTTTTCTGGCTAACAGGTTCGCTGTCTGCGTTCCTCGACAATGCCCCCACTTACCTCGTCTTTTTCGGCCTCGCCGAGGTCCGGCCGGAGACGCTTGGCGGCACGCGCGACGTGGTGTTGGAGGCTTTGTCGGCGGGCGCCGTGTTCTTCGGGGGGCTCACCTACATTGGCAACGCGCCGAATATGATGGTTCGCGCCATCGCCGCGCACCGGGGGGTGCGGATGCCGAGCTTCTTCGGCTTCAGCGCGATCGCGGCGGTGCTGCTGTTGCCGGTGTTCGCGTTGCTGA
>CAWKGV010000012.1:0-203396 GCA_963849305.1 uncultured Pseudomonadota bacterium | reverse complement strand
CGAGTGGGCTACGACAAGGTGCCACTATGCCGGGGGTTTTTAAGAGGCGCGACGGCAAGCGCCTCCCCCATAACACTGCCGCGCGGAACCATGGCCACCCGGGTGAGCAGACTGCACCATCAAAGCCCGGGGGCCAGACACCTAGCGCTTTATTCTTAGTGGATGAATGAAACCTGACGCTTGGTGCCCAAGCCGTAGGTCGGTTGAGGGTGGAGAGCGGAACGGCCGCTTGCGAGCCAGCATGCATCGAGATCGGCCATTCGGCTTGTGGCCTACATCCAGTGCGAGCCCGATCTTGTCTCTTGACCGGGACGGCGGCGGGCGCCATAAGCACTGCCCCATTTTTCCACGCTTCAGCCATGTATGTGTACGTCGACGAGACCGGGAACACGGGAAACGAGCTGTTTGACCCCGAGCAGCCGGTATTCGTCACGGCCGCCATGATGACCAAAACGAATTTCGACGCCGTACGGAGGGGTGATCTGAAAGCCATTGCCGGCCGTGTCGGAGCGAGCTCGTTGCACGCAAATGAACTTGGGATCAGTCGGATTGAAGAAATCGCCGACGATCTGCTCAGAGTCATCAGGAATGCCAACGCACGGTTTTTTGTGTCACGCCTGGAGAAGAGTTATCTGGCTGCTGCCAAGGTCTTCGACACCTATTTCGATGCCGGGGAGAATCTGGCCGTTCCATGGCATGCCTACTGGATTCGGCCTCTCCGGCTGGTGCTGATGTTCAAGCTGGCAACGTACATTGTCGACGAGGAGATTTCCCGGACCGTATGGAATTGTATCACCGCGAAGACCGAGGCTAAGTCCGCGGGGCTTTTTGTCGATGGCGCCCATGCGATCCTTGCACGCGCGGCACGCTTGCCGGACGCGCGCTCGCGCGAGATCGTGACCCAGGCTATGCAATGGGCAATTACCAATCCTGAGAACTTCTCGACCCACATCCGCGACAAGGTGAGCCGCAACGCCCACTCTCCGAACTTCGTTGCCTTTAGCAACCTAATGGACGGATTGCATAAGACGTCAAAGGCCTGGGACCGCCCCGTGCGCGAAATCGTGCACGATCGGCAGGAACAGTTCGAGAAGACTCTAACCCGATGGCACGAAGTGTATTCGCGGCCGGAGATGGCGAACGAAGAGCCCTTGCATTGGCCCGGCGAAAAGGAGCCCATCACCTTAGGCAAGACGCTCGGCAGCAAGCTGCGCTTCGACACCGAGGATAATAGTCCCGGTTTGCAGGTTCTTGATGTGCTGCTGTGGCTGTTTAAGCGGGCCATCACTGACAAGGATATCGGCCCGAAGGGGGCTAGATTGCTCAATCGTATGTTCCAGCGAGGATGGCAGAATGACCTATCGTTCGATGGGGTCGGCAGTGCCGTCGAAGAGCAGCTGGAAGCGATTTGGAACGCACCAATTAGCGAAGAGCAGGCGCGTCTTGGCGCGGAGCTGTTGGCTAAAGAGCAGGAAAACCGCATGGCGGCGCTAAAGTCATACGTGGCAGGGAAAGCAGGCGAAGCCAGATCGCCAGATGATGCTGGCTAACACCGGCAGCGGGCACCCGGCACCCGGTTGGTTGGTCGCGGTCACTCCACGATTGGAATGGGGCGCGAAGATTCCGCCAGCGAGTGACGCTGAGCGTCTCGTTCGGGATCACGCGATATGTGCCTTGTGACCGACATGGGTCGAGGTCGGCCCCTGCGTGCCCAACGTGGGCCGACCCGATCTTCATACCTCGGTGTGCTCGGCGAGAGTGAGCGCATCTTCGACATCGACGCCGAGGTAGCGCACCGTGCTCTCGATCTTACTGTGACCCAACAAGATCTGGACCGCCCGCAGGTTGCCGGTAGCCTTAAATAATAGAGACCTTCGTCCGCCGGAGCGAATGTGCGCCGTAATCTTCTCGGCGCAGGCCGATGCCAGTCACCCATTCGTCAACCAGCCTGGCATATTGCCGAGTGCTGATGTGCTTCTCTCGGTCGCCTCGGCTCGGAAAGGCGTAGCCGTTAAGCGCGCCACCTCGGCGTTCCAGCCAGGCCTGGATGCTGGATCTAGCCGCCTCAAGCAGCTCGAACTGGACAGGCCGGCCTGTCTTCTGCTGCGCAACAGTAACTCTCGCCCGAACGCGACCACCGCTGACGAGATCGCCAATCCGGATTTTGACGGCGTCGCAGCGTCGCAACTTGCTGTCGATGGCCAGGTGAACAGGGCTCGGTCGCGAAGCCGGCCCTCCCGGTCCAGCCAGAACCGTATTGCCCATACCTGCTGCGGCTTCAGCGCACGTTT
Organism: uncultured Pseudomonadota bacterium; assembly: GCA_963849305.1. Classification (GTDB taxonomy): domain Bacteria; phylum Pseudomonadota; class Alphaproteobacteria; order Acetobacterales; family Acetobacteraceae; genus CAWKGV01. The sequence continues at coordinate 201,105 of CAWKGV010000012.1, read as the reverse complement.
CGCGCCACCGCACGCCCGGAATTCCAGGCGCGCCGCTCTCGGACTGCCGAGTTGAATTCCGAATGTCCCATTGTGTCCTCCTTCCGGCCGGATCGGCCGGCAGGGGGGTGCGCTCCTCACAGCGCGGTCGAAGGTGGCCGTCACCCGCACCCGTCCGCGCCGGCAAGGTGGAGTTGGATGGGAAGCCGATCGTCAGCGGACAGTCGGAGAAAAGCACGAGCAGACATCCGCCTCTGGCCGGAGATGGCCGGAAGGCGAGGGTCGCTTCCGGTGCGGACACGTGTGAGATCGGACGAAACCGGGCTTCCACTCCTGCCACACGAGGAAAGCCGCGACTGAACGCCAACGGCCCTGGCGTGCTTCCGTCGCGGTCTTCGCCAAGCGCCTCATGGACGCCGAATTTACGCCCTCTACGTTGAGCGCTCGATATCACTCGGTTCCCCATGCAGATGCCACAACCCAACGTGACCTGCGTGCCTGTGGCGGTCCAGTCGGACATCATGCAGCAGCAGGCCCGCGCGACCCCAATCCAGGCGCTCTCGGAGTGCATTTGGAACGGGCTCGACGCCGACGCCGGGCTGGTGGAGGTGGAGTTCGAGCGCAGCCCACTCGGGCTGGACCGCATCGTGATCCGCGATAACGGCACCGGCATGACTCGCGAGCGGGCGCCGGAGCTCTTTTCCAAGCTCGGGGACAGCTGGAAACGCAGGCGGGGTCGCACCGACTCCGGCCGGGAGCTGCACGGCAGCGAGGGACGTGGTCGCTACAAGGTGACGGTCCTCGGCCGGCTCGCCGACTGGCGTGTCACCTATAGGGAGAAGGACGGCACCTTCCGACGGTTCACCATCACGGTCATCCGCGACGATCTTGGCGAGGTTCGCTTCACCGACGCCATGCCGGTGGAGGCGACCCACTCCGGCGTGGAGCTCGTCATCTCGGAGCCCCTCGCCGACTTCCGGTCCCTCCAGTCGGAGGAAGCTCCGCAGGAGCTCGCAGAGATCTTTGCGACTTACATGCGGAACTACGAGGGGGTGTGGATCTCGGTCCAGGGCGTAAGGCTCGACCCGACCGCCCTCATAGCGGGAACTCCGGCCGTGATGAATCTCGACGACATTCAAGACGGGGACGCGCGCCACCATGCCCGCTTGGAAATCGTAGAGTGGAGGCGCAAGACAAAGCGCGTCCTCTACCTGTGCGACGAGCGGGGCTTCCCCATGCTCAGCGTGGACACCCGCTGGCACGTAGGGGAAAGGTTTTTCTCGGCCTACCTCTGCGCTCCCCGGTTATCAGGGAGCTGAGCGACCGGAACGAGATTGGCGTTGCGGAGATGAACCCCGGCCTTTCCACCGCCGTCGAGGAGGCACGCCAGCGCATCAAGGACCATTTCCGCGCCAAATCGGCCGCTGAGGCTCAGGCCATCGTCGAGACCTGGAAGGCAGAGAAGGTCTACCCCTACCAAGGGACTCCGACGACGTCGGTGGAGCAGGTCGAGCGAGAAGTTTTCGACATCGTGGCCACAACGGCTGTGCGCTATCTACCCGACTTCGCGGCCAATGCCTCGCGGTCCCGCGCCTTCCAGCTCAGCATGATGCGAACCGCCATCGAGAGCGGCTCAGAACAGCTGCATTTCGTTATGAAGGAGGTATTGAAGCTGCCAACGCGGCAGCTCGACGAACTCGCGGGACTTATCCAGGAGACCTCGCTTGCCTCCATCATCAGCGCCAACCGGGTTGTCGCGAACCGCCTAAAGTTTTTGACGGCATTGGAGGCCCTCATCTTCGACAAGGAGATGGGCGGCACCATGCGCGAGCGGACTCAACTCCACCGTCTGCTCGCCGACAACACCTGGATGTTCGGCGAGGAGCACCACCTCATGGTTGACGACCGTTCGCTGGACGAATGCCTCTACCAGCACACGCTGGCCAGAAACCTAAAGCCGATAAAGGGGGCGGTGAGGCACCCCACGCAGAAACGCGGCATTGTGGACCTGATGTTCGGGAAACAGCGGACCTCCCACCGCGCCGGCCAACTTGAGCACTTGGTGGTCGAGCTAAAGGCTCCGAAGGTGCCGATCAGCGCTAAGGAAATTAGCCAGCTTGAGGGCTATGTCGGCGCCATCACCATGGACAGCCGCTTCGACAAAACGACGACGATGTGGAACTTCTGGGCGCTGTCGCGCGAGGTGGATGATGGCATTATGCGCCTCCGGCAGGTCCAGAATTCCCCGCCCGGGGGGATCATAAGTCAGGACCTTCTCGTCGTTCAGGTAAAGACCTGGGCGCAAGTTATCGCCGAGAACCGCGCCCGGATGAAGTTCTTCCAGGAGAGCCTGCAAATCACGGTGACCAAGGAGGAGGCCCTCCGCCATCTCAAGGAGGGCTACGCTAACATCTTAAAAGACACCCCGGTTGAGGTCGCCATTGACGAGGCTATTGCGGCTGATGTGGCGGAGGACGTTGCGGCGGACTAGGATGCAACATCCGTTATCGGGATATCACCGGCTACGCGCTGATGACCGGCTTGGGTCGAGAGCGGTAATGGCGCGGAGGGTATCAAGCGTCTGATTATCCACTAGCAGCCTGTCGGATTCAGCCTGCCGGCTGAGCCAATGAGCAAGCCGGCTGGGGTGTTCACGCCGCCTGCAGGCGGGCGATTTGCCTGCAGTTGTAGGCGAGCGCGGTCAGGGTCCACTCGGCGGCAACCTTTTGGATGCCGCGCAGGTGGAAGCGGACGAAGCCCATGGCGCTCTTGATGATGCCAAACACCGGTTCGATGGTCTGCTTGCGTCTTTTGTAGAGGTTCTTGGCATCTTCGGTCTCCAGCTTGGCTTTCATCGCCAGGCGCCAAGGCTCGGTGATCCGGCGCGGCGTGGTTTGCGGCGGCGGCGGACGGAAGTCGTAGGGCCGGTGCGGCTGGGTCCGCCCGATCGCCACCAATGGCTCGATGCCATGTGCGTGCAGGTCCGCCACCGCTGGGCCGCTGGCAAAACCGGTATCGGCCAGAACGATCTTGGGTAGGCCAATGGTTGTTTCCATTGCCAGGGTAGTCGCGGCAAAGCTCGGCGCATCGGCTGGGGTCGCGACCAGGTTGGTCGCCAGGATCAGTTGCGCACCGTCGGCGCACACCACCGCCTGTGCGTTGTAGGCTTGGCGGTATTCATGCGCATCCGAGCGTCGCATCAGGGCGCTGTCCGGGTCCGTCAGGTTGCTTTGTCGCTCTGGTGGCGGCGTATCATCGGGCGGTTTCGGCGGCCGGCCGCGACGCCCGTTCTTGGCGTCATAGGCGGCCTTCTTGGCCTCATAAGCTGGGCGGGCGGCCTCAGCTTCGGCGCGTGCCTCGGCTTCCAGCCGCTCGCAGGCAGCATCGAGCTTCGCCTGGAGCGCGTTGCGCCGGGCCAGTTCTGCCGGCAACGCTTGCGGGTCGTGGTCCCCGGCGTCGGCCGCTTCGGCCTGCGCGGTCAGCGCGGCGATGTCAGCCGCCAGCTTGGCCCGCAATTCCTGCGCCCGGTCGTAGCGCACGGAGCGGATCTTCGAGGCATTGGCGTCGATCTTGGTCCCATCGATCGACACCGTGCCGAGCCGCAGCAGCCCACTCTCGCGCGCCAGCAGCAGCACTTGCAGGAAGGCCGCCTCGAAGGCCGCTTTGTTCGAGCGTCGGAACACCGCGATCGTGTCGTGGTCGGGGTGCAGGTTGGCCGCCACGAAGCGAACCGCGATGTCACGGTAGGTTGCCCGCTCGATCCGCCGCGACGAGAAGATGCCGTTGGCGTAGCTGTAGATCAGCAGCGCCAGCATCAGCCGCGGGTGATACTGCGGCTTGCCGCACGCTCGCTCCGCCACTCGGAACGCCCCAGCGGTACCCGCTCCACCGCGGCCACCACGAAGTGCGCAAGATCATCCTCCGGCAGCCAAGTCTTTAGGTCGGGCGGCAGCAGAAAGGCCTGGTCGCGGTTGAACGGCACAAAATTCGACATCCGCCGATTCTAGCCACCGATCGCGTGATCGGGTATCTCAATCCGACAGGCTGCTAGCGTCGGGAAAGCTCCCAGCACTCTTGGTGGCTTCGTGAGATGGATGAACGAGACGCTAACAGTCGGTGTACACCGGCGGGCGCGCCCGGGGTCGATGTGTACACCGCGACCGCACGGGGTCAGCACGCGATTGGCCCATGTGTACACCGGCGAGCGGCCTGGCCCGTCCCCTCACGCCGACGCGCTTGCGCCGGCCGGGGTGCCCCGCTAAACCCCGCGCCTTGTTCGCGCGCCCGGGCCTCGAATGGGCATGCCCGGCCGCGACGCGCGCCCCCTCGGCGGGCTGGCAGCCAAGAAGGAGAACGAAATGCCCAAGGCGAAGACCAAGTCCTCGGTCAAGAAGCGGTTCAGGACCACCGCCACCGGCAAGGTGCTGGCCGGGCCGGGGTTGAAGCGGCACAACCTCTCGGCTCGCACCCAGAAGGCCAAGCGCACCAATCGCGGCAGCCAGGTGCTCACCCCCATGGACGCGCGCACCGTCAAGCAATGGGCGCCCTACGGCTTGCGGAAGGAGTAGAGCGTCATGGCACGCGTCAAGCGCGGCACCACCACCCACGCCCGGCACAAGAAAGTCCTGAAGCAATCCAAGGGCTTTGTCGGGCGCTCGTCCACCACGTACCGGGCCGCGCTGGAGCGGCTGGAGAAGTCGCTTCAGTACGCCTATCGCGACCGGCGTAACAGAAAGCGCGACTTTCGGGGCCTGTGGATCCAGCGAATCAACGCCGCCGTGCGCGAGCACGGGCTGACCTATAGCCGCTTCATCGACGGGCTGAAGAAGGCCGGGATCGAGATGGACCGCAAGGTTCTGGCCGCCATCGCCTATGACGACGCGGCGAGCTTCGCCGAGATCGTGCGCAAGGCTCAGGCCGCGCTGGCCGCGCCGTCCGAAGCATAGTCCTGGCCCGAGCCGGAGAGCGCCGTTACAGAGGGGCCGCCCGACCAGGGGCGGCCCTTTCCGCACGCGAGAGCCGATGACCGACGACCTATCCGCCCTCCAAACCGAGACCGAGGCGGCGCTCGCAGCCGCCGCCGACCTGCGCGCCTGGGACGCGGTGCGGGTCGGCCTACTGGGCCGCAACGGCCGGCTGACCACCATGCTCAAGGAGCTGGGTAAGACCCCGCCCGAGCAGCGGCGCGAGCGTGGCGCCGCCCTCAACCGGCTCAAGGAACGGCTCACGGAGGCGATCGAGGCCCGCCACGTAGAGTTGGAACAAGCCGAACTCGACTCCCGGCTGGCGGCCGAACGGCTCGACCCGACCTTGCCGCCGCGCCCGCGTCCGCTCGGCCTGATCCACCCGATCAGCCGCACGATGGAGGAAATGGCGGCGATCTTCGGCGCCATGGGCTTCGAGATCGCCGAGGGGCCGGATGTCGAGACCGACTGGCACAATTTCAGCGCGCTCAACATGCCGGAGCACCACCCGGCGCGCGCCGACCACGACACATTCTACCTGCCGGCGCGCGACAACCAGCCGCCGCCGGTGCTGCGCACGCAGACCTCGCCGGTGCAGATCCGGGCGATGCTGGAACGGGGGGTGCCGCTGCGCGTGATCGTCCCCGGCCGCACCTATCGGGGCGACCATGATGCGACGCACAGCCCGATGTTCCACCAATGCGAGGGCCTGGCGATCGATCGCGACATCACCCTCGGCCACCTGAAGGGCTGCCTGATCGACTTCCTGCGCGCCTTCTTCGGCATCGCCGACCTGCCGGTGCGATTTCGGGCCAGCTATTTCCCGTTCACCGAGCCCTCGATGGAGGTCGATATCGGCTGGAACCGGAAATCCGGCGAATTGGGCCAGGGCGGAGACTGGCTGGAGATATTGGGCAGCGGCATGGTCCATCCGCGGGTGCTGGCCAATGTCGGCATCGACCCGCGCGAGTGGCAGGGCTTCGCCTTCGGCATGGGCGTGGAGCGCGTCGCCATGCTGAAGCAGGGCATCACCGACCTGCGGCCGTTCTTCGAGTCCGACATTCGCTGGCTGCGCCATTACGGCTTCAATCCGTTGGCCCCCGCCATGCTGCACGAGGCCGTCTGAGCCGTGAAACTCACCCTCTCCTGGCTCAAGGCGCATCTCGACACCGAGGCTTCGCTCCAGCAGATCGCCGACACCCTCACCCGCATCGGCCTGGAGGTGGAGGGCATCGAGGACCGGGGCGCTGCGCTGTCGCCGTTTCGGATCGCTCAGGTGATCGAAGCGGCGCAACACCCGAACGCCGACCGCCTGCGCGTCTGCAGGGTGGACACCGGTGCGAGCGTCGTATCCGTCGTATGCGGTGCCCCCAACGCACGCACGGGCATGAAGGCCGTCTTCGCCCCGCCCGACAGCGTCATTCCTGGCACCGGAGTTACCCTGAAGACCGGCGAAATCCGCGGTGTGACCAGCGCGGGAATGCTGCTGTCGGCCCGCGAAATGGGCTTGGGCGACGACCATTCCGGGATTGTCGATCTGCCGTCGGAAGCCCCGGTCGGCGTGTCGTACGCCGCATGGGCCGGACTCGGCGACCCGGTGATCGAGGTGAGCGTCACCCCGAACCGGGGCGACTGTTTCTCGGTCCGCGGCATCGCGCGCGACCTCGCTGCCGCCGGGATCGGTTCGCTGAAGCCCTGGGAACCCGACCCGGTACCACCGGCGTTCGACGGCGGCCTTGCGTGGCGGATCGACTGGCCGGAAGCGTGCCCCTGGATTCTCGGGCGCACGATCCGGGGCATCCGCAACGGCTCCAGCCCGCCCTGGCTGGCCGACCGGCTCACCGCGATCGGGTTGCGCCCGGTCAACGCGCTGGTGGACGTGACCAACTTCTTCACCGTCGATCTCGGCCGGCCGCTGCACGTGTTCGACGCCGCCAAGGTCGCGGGCGACATGCTGGTGCTGCGCCGTGGCGCCGACGAGACATTCCGTGCCCTCAACGGCAAGGACTACACGCTCACGCGAGAGGACTGCGCCATCGCCGATGGCGCCGGGGTGCAGTCGATGGCCGGCGTCATGGGTGGCGAGGCCACCGGCTGCGACGAGGGCACAAGCACGGTTTTCCTCGAATGCGCGCTGTTCGATCCGGTGCGGGTCGCGCTGACCGGGCGGCGCCATCAGGTCGTTTCCGACGCGCGACAGCGGTTCGAACGCGGCATAGACCCTGCGATCATGCCGGATGCCGTTGAGGCGGCAACCGGCATGATCCTCGATCTATGCGGGGGCGAACCCGGCACCGTGACCGCCGCCGGCCGCCAGCCGGACTGGCGACGCACCGCGACACTCCGCTTCGAACGACTGGCCGGGCTGGGCGGGGCCGACATTCCGGCCGATGAGGCGGTGGCCTCGTTGCAGCGCCTTGGCTTTCCGGTGCGGAGCCGCGACGCGGACCGCGTGACCGTGAGCGTTCCCTCCTGGCGCAACGACGTCGCCGCGGGGGTGGCGCTCGATCAGGGGGTAGGAGAGATCGACCCTGCCGCCGCCGCGCGCGCCGCCGAGGGCTGCGCCGTGATCGAGCCCGAATGCGATCTGATCGAGGAGGTGCTGCGGCTGCGCGGTCTGGATGCCATCCCGTCGGTCTCGCTGCCGCGCGCCGCCCCGGTGCCGCTCGCCACACTCAACTCCGGGCCAGGCGCGGGCGGCGCTGGCGCGGCGGACATTGGCCGCGCAGGGCCTGACCGAGTGCGTCACGTTCAGTTTCATGGCCGCGCCACAGGCGGCGCTGTTCGGCGCGGCCCCCGAGATGCTGCGGCTGACCAACCCGATCGCCGCCGATCTGGACCAGCTACGGCCCACCCCGGTCGCCACCTTGGCGCTTGCGGCGCAGCGCAACGGCGCGCGCGGCTGGCCGGATGTGGCGCTGTTCGAGATCGGGCCGGCCTTCGCGGAGAGTGGCCAAAGCCTCGTCGCCGCCGGGGTGCGCGCCGGCTCCACGCCAAGGAGCTGGGTCGAGCCAGCCCGTGGCGTCGATGCGATGGACGCCAAGGCCGATCTCTACGCCGCGTTGGCCGCACTCGGCGTGCCGATGGAGGCGCTCACGGCGACGGCGGATGCGCCAGGGTTTTATCACCCGGGCCGCTCGGGCGTGGTGCGCCAAGGACCGAAGACGGTGCTGGGGACGTTCGGTGCGTTGCACCCGCGCCTTCTCTCCGCGCTCGACCTTCCCGGCCCGGCCGCCGCTTTCGAGCTATTCCTGGACGCGCTTGCCGAACCGAAGCGCCGGCGCCGGGCGGCTCCCGAGCTGCCCGCATTCCAGCCGGTCCGGCGCGACTTCGCCTTCCTGGTCGATGCCGGCGTGACCGCCGAGGCGGTGCTGAAGGCGGCCCGGAGCGCCGACCGGGCATTGGTCGCGGGCGCGTCGCTGTTCGACGTTTACCAGGGCGACCGGCTGCCACCCGGCAAGAAGTCGCTGGCGATCGAGGTGGTGTTGCAGCCCCGCGAACGGACGCTGACCGACGCCGAGATCGAGGCAGCCGCCAAGCGCATCGTGAGCGCGGTCGCCAAGGCGACCGGGGCGACGCTGCGCTGATCCTGTTTCTGTTGAACCTCCACAGTTGCTGACAATTCAGCCGCCCGACGCGCATCGGTCAGGGCTCCTGCACGGAGTGAAGGTAGGCCAGGATGGCGCGGAACTGCGCGGTGGTTAGGATGCCACTCCAGTTCGGCATACCCTTGGCCGGCAGTCCGTGCGTGACCGTGAACATGAACACCTGGTCCATTTTGTCGCCGTGGCGCTTGCGTAGATGGCGCAGGTTGCGCTGCTCAAGCCCCTCGATGGCGTCGTGGCCGTGGCAATGCTCGCAGTTGGCGTTGAACACCTGATGCCCGGCGGCGACTTCCTGCGGGCTGGCCGAGGGCGTGCTGGCCGTCGCCTGCTGCGACGACGCTTGCGACGCGGGCGCGGCGGGTGACTCCGTCAGCACGACGGGCGCAGCCGTGGCTAGGCCATATTTCACCATCAGTGCCCGGGTCGAGTCCCCCAGCCCGGCAAGCGCGCGATCGACCGCGTCACGCAACGCCGCTTGGGTCTTCGCAAAGCCGATCACCACCCGCCAGCGCAGGTGCTTTCCCGCGACCGGCACGACCTTGTATGCATCATTCAGGTCCGTGCGGTTGATCCAGCTGGCGGACGGCCCCCAGAGGAACGCCGCATCGGCCTTGCCGGCCGCAAGAGCCTGCAGCCCCTGAAGCGGCTGCATTACCGTGACCGTCTCGATGCCGTTGTGCTCGGCCAGTAGGCGCTGGGGCGGGGAGCCGAACTGGACGGCGACCCGCCGGCCGTCGAAATCGGCGAGGCTGCCCACCGTGATGGCCGGCGGCGTGACGAGCGCATAGCCAACGGCGAGGAACGGGTGCGAGAGGATGACGTCCGGGCCGGTGACGTGGGCGTCTTCGGGCAGGCCGATGACGCCGTCGCACTCGCCCATCCGCAGCTTCGCGCCCAACTTGGCGAAAAGATGCTGCGTCCAGACCGGCTCGAATGGACGACCAAGTGTGGCGGCGATCCGCCGCCCGAGCTCGATGTAGATCCCCGGCGTGGAACTCGCATCGCTGCTCAGCGGCGGGTTGTCTGGATCGGAGCAGAGGCGAAACGGAGTCGTTTGCGCCGCCGCCTGAGCTAGTGCTGCGAGAAGAGCGAGCAGGGCAAACAGCCCTGCCCGGATTTCGTTCATCATTCAACGGCTCGCCGTCGCCTTGCGATTAGAGGGAGAAGACGAACAGCGTGCCGCCCGACGCGGTCGCGGCGAGGATCTGCTTGCCCGTCTCGCCCATGAAGGCCGGCATAACGCTCGGGCGGCCGCTGAGGACCGCCACATATTGCTTGCCGTCCACGGCGAAGGTGACCGGCCCTGCGACAATGCCGCTACCGAGCCGGACGTGCCACAACTCCTTGCCGGTCTTTGCGTCATAGGCGTGGAATAGGCCCTGGATGTCTCCCTGGAACACCAGGTTCCCCGCGGTGGTCATCACGCCGCCGTTCCAGGGCAGCGGCTGCTTGATCGACCAGGCTGGCTTGCCGGTTTCCGGGTTGAAGGCGATCAGCTCGCCGAGATAACCGCCATGGCCGGGCGCCATGGAAAAGTCGTTCCCTAGGTAGAACATACCTTGGTGGTACGTGACCGGCTGCGCCTGCATGTCCATGCACATGTTATTGGTCGGGATGTAGGCGAGACCGGTCCCCGGATTGAACGCCATCGGCTGCCAGTTGGTCGCGCCCATCGCGGCCGGGCAAATGTCCGTGGCCTTGAAGTCGATGCGCGGGCGCTTGTTGGGGTTCTCAATGGGCCGGTCCTCGGCGACGTTGAACCCCTTCGCCCAGTTAAGCGGCACGAATGACGCCGCCGACAGCAGCTTCCCGGTGTCACGGTTGGCCACGAAGAAGAAGCCGTTGCGGTCGGCTTTCAGGTAGACCGGAGTCTGGTGGCCGTGCACATCCATGTCGGCCAGCACGGGCGCGACGATGCCGTCATAGTCCCAGGCATCCGCCGGGGTGGATTGAATCTGCCACTTAATCTTGCCATTGTCCGGGTCGATCGCGAGCGTGGTCGAGGTGCCGGCATTGGTGAGCTTGCCGTAGTCCGAAGTGCCGGTACTGCGCACTGCCGCGTCCCATGGACTGGGATTGCTGGTGCCCCAGAACACGGTATTCGTCTTCGGATCATAGGTGCCGACGTTCCAAGCGTCGCCGCCGCCATGCTCCCAGCTGTCGCCCTTCCAGGTGTCATTGCCAGGCTGTCCAGGGCCCGGTACCGTCCAGGTCTTCCACACCTGCTTGCCGGTCGAGATGTCATAGGCCTGCAGCGACCCGCGCACGCCGTATTCGCCACCGCCGTAGCCGATGATCGCCAGGTTCTTGACGATCAGCGGCGGCGAGGTGATCACCGCGCCTTCCTTGAAATTGACAACCGTGGTTTTCCAAAGCTCCTTGCCGGTGCTGGCATCGAGCGCCGCGAGATGGCCATCGAGCGTGCCGAATAGTACTTTGCCGTCGGCGAAGCTCACGCCGCGGCTGACCAGTCCGCAGCAGGCCTCAGGGGGCACATCCTCCGCGATCTGCGGGCTGTATTCCCACTTGATTTGCCCGGTCCGTGCGTTCAGCGCGTAGACATGCGCCGGCCCGGTCGAGCTTGAGACATACATCGTATCGCCGATGACGATCGGCGACGCTTCCTGCCCGTGATTGGTGCCTACCTGGGAGGCCCAGGCGAGCTTCAGGTGATCAACGTTCTGGTCGTTAATCTGCTTGAGCGAGCTGTAGCGGTCGTTACTGTAGGTGCGGCCGTACATTGCCCAGTTATTGGGGTTCTGCACCGCCTGGTCGAGCGCGGAATTGGCGCGGCCGACGCCATGCGACCCGACCAAAATTGCGGCTGAGACTGCTGCTCCAAGCAGCATTACGGCTCGACTCTCGGCCATTCGCTCCCTCCTTAATCGCTCACCCGCAGCCGACAGCACGCTGCGTGTGGAGACCTCTTATGAGTGTGCAACTCATATACCGGAGCTGGATACTGCGTCTACCGGTGACGGAGCGTGAGCGGACGGATATGGGACACTTGGTCTTACTGCCCAGCGGGCATTTGAAGTAGGGCAAACGCAGGCTTGGGGTGAGTGGCGATCGCGCCTCATGGCCAGTAGTAACGGAACACGCGGACGACAAAACCTGCGCCTGGCCGTCAGAACTTCCCGTATCTGCCGCTGCTGCGGATATGACGCTGCGCTTGGACAACGCAAGCGCGTTGCCTACAACCCACAGCCCGCCACATCGGCAGAAGCGGACATATCATCCGCTACAAAGGGCGGACATCTTTACGCGTCACCGACACGGGGTCCACTTCATTGTTGCGCCAAGCCAGGACCGGCGCTTAGCCTTCGCGCCGCAACAGAGCGTGGAGCGCCGCCATGCTGCGTGAGGGGCTCATCTTCGTCGCGACCTGCGATATTTCCGGCCATGTGCGCGGCAAGGGCTTCCCGGCGCAGGAACTCCATGCCCGCCGGCACCAGGGCATCGGCTGGACCCACAGCCAGCTCATGATGTCGCCGTTCGGCCCGATCTGGGACACGCCGTTCGGCACCTCGGGCGACCTAATGATCGTTCCCGATCCGGCGGCCGAGGTGCGGGTCGATTTCGCCGACGGCTCGGCCCCGGAGCATTTCTTCCTGGGCGACCTGCGGACCACCGATGGCGTTGCCTGGGAGTGCTGCCCGCGCGAGTTCCTGCGCCGCGCGGTGGCGGCCCTGGAGGCCGCCGCCGGGGCGTCGTTGCTGGCCGCCTTCGAGCAGGAGTTCGCCTATACCGGCACCGAGGACCGGCCGGGCGATGCGTATAGCCTCGGCGCGTTCCGCCGGCAGGGCGCGTTTGGGGAAATGCTGGTGGCCGCTTTGCGCGCGGCTGGGGCGGTGCCGGACTCGTTCCTCGCCGAATACGGTGCACGACAGTTCGAAATGACGGTCGCGCCCGCCCCGGCGCTCGCGGCGGCGGACCGGGCGGTGATCGCGCGCGAGATGGCGCAGGCGACGGCGCACCGGCTGGGCCATCGGGCGATCTTCTCGCCCATGCCGGCCCCCGAAGGCGTGGGCAACGGCGTGCATATCCACATGAGCCTGCACGACCGCTCCGGAACGCCGGGCACGTATTGGTCCGACGGCCCGATGGGGCTCAGCACGTTCGCGGAGCAGTTCTGTGCCGGGGTGCTGGAGCATTTGCCGGCACTCTGCGCGGTCACGGCGCCCTCGCCAGTGTCGTATTTGCGCCTGACGCCGAACCGTTGGGCCCCGACCGTGATCGACATCCAGCAACAGGACCGCGGTGCGGCCTTGCGCGTCTGCCCGGTGTTCGCCGCGGCCGGCCCGACGGACACCGCCCGCCAGTTCAACGTGGAGTTCCGTGCGGCCGATGCCGCGGCAAGCCCCTATCTCGCGCTCGGGGCGGTTATCTTCGCCGGGGCGGACGGGATTAGCCGCGGGCTGACCCTGCGGCCCCGGTCGGGACCGGCCGAGCTGCTGCCGCGAACGCTGCCCGCCGCGCTCGACAATCTCGCCAACAGCGAGGCCGCGCGCCGCTGGTTCGGCCCGGTGTTCCTGGAGGCCTATCTGCGCTACAAGCGGGTGGAGGCGGAGCGCGTCGCCGGGCTGGACGCCGCAGAACTGTGCGCCCGCTACGCCGAGGTTTACTGAATACTGGAACGCGCATTCGGCTGGCGGCACTTGCCATAATGGCCTTATGCGGCTCGCGCCGCCTTCTGTGCAGGCCACTAAGCTTACAAGATGTTAATTAAGGCGCGAGCATGGCGAGCCAGAGCGGCAAGTCGTCCAGCGATTCCGGCAGAAGCATAGTTTGAGAGCGGTCTTGGCCGACGAGGTGCGTCATGCAGAATTCTACCCTCCGCACCCCCGAGTTGGAATCCGTTGCCATTCAGTTTTCACACGGTCTGCAAGATTAACGCAGCGGCGCGGACCGGCTATGAAGACCGCCATCGCGCTGGCGACGGTCCCCGGCGTGGCAGCTATCCAGTTTGAGAAATGCGGGCTAAAGTGGGTAGTCGTGGTTAGAGGAGAATCGTCATGGCTAATGACACGGTTGTCGTCGAGTATAAAGCGGGTGGTTATACAATTCCTGCTACGACGAGCCAACAACCGAGCCATCAATTTACTTTCTGGTGGGGATCCGGTGCGGAGGAGAGTGAATATTTTGACGTCTCGATAGCACCAGACCCAAAGATTGCTAACCTGATTCCTTTGATAGAAGAACAGAGGGAAATTGCCCTCTTTGACGGGACGCCTCGTCAAACTATGCTGATATTGACATTAAGAAACAACAACAACTTTGCTGTAAATTTTACTGCTAATCACATCCGCGTCCACGTTGTACATGTGCCGATTGCGTAGAAGGTCCAAAAGTAAAGATATAAAGATGTCCGGATGAGGGCGATTGCGCTTGCGAGACTTTCGGGCATTTCCGTTGACTCAATGCCGTCAATGGGTTACAAAGCCCGTAAGATATGCCCGAAAAGAACCTGCAAAACCGCCGCCTCGGCTATGCCCGCGTCAGCACCTATGGGCAGACGCTTGGCGCGCAGCTTGACCAGCTACGCGCGGCGGGATGCACCCAGATTTACTGCGAGAAGGTGACGGGCGCACGGGCCGACCGGCGCGAATTGCTGCGGCTCCTTCGGGCCATTGGCCCCGGCGATGTGGTGACGGTGACGCGCATCGACCGGCTGGCGCGTTCGACGTTCGACCTGTTTGCCATCGTCAAGCAGATTGTGGACGCCAAGGCACAATTCAGGTCATTGGCGGAGCCGTGGGCGGACACATCCACCAGCACCGGGCGGCTGATGATTTCCGTCCTCGGCGGGCTGGCGGACGTGGAGCGCGATCTAATCCGCACCCGCACGGCGGAAGGCCGGGAGCGAGCCAAGGCGCGCGGGCAGCATATGGGCCGACCGCCGAAGCTCACCCCGCAGCAGCGGAAGGAAGCACGGCGGCGGCGAGCCGAGGGCGCGACGTTGAAGGAACTCGCCAAGAGCTACAACGTGGGCGTGGCGACAATTTCGCGGCTCGCTTAGGTCCACCCTATGACGAGTGCCGAACGGATCGCGTTCGCGCAGGACTTCTTCCGTCTTGCGCATCGGGTCGGCGGGCCTATCAGCTTCGGATTGCAGGTCCAGTTGCCTCCAATGCCGGCTGTCTGGAGCTTTGGAAAGTTCACGCTGACTGCTGAAGATTTCGAAATGCCGGATGACGCTTTCGAGCTTTGCGGCACCATTCTTGAACGGCTGGCCTATCGCCTGCTGGCGATGGAATTAAATGCTGCACTGGAGAAGACGTTCGGTCCCTGGAAGGTGCGCTGCCGCCATGACAATGAGTTCATCCGCAACTCCTGCATTGTCGTGTGGCTTATACGCAATACCGTCGCTCACGATATCCTGGAACCAGTATGGAAGATCGACGACAAAACGCTTCAAGACCGCGAGTTTTCCATTGAAGGGATAATGACCTTCAGCACTGCCGGGATAAACGGAAAGCACTTGAAGCGCCTGGATTTCGGCGGTCCGATCGCTCTTTTCAGGCTTTCGGAAAAGCTAGCTCCGTTGTTGTCCTAGTGATCAGTGCTTCTGCAAGATTGTGATCCGTTAAAGCGGAGCGCCAGTTTCCATAAAACGCCTTCGCCGGCTTTGACTTCGCGGCCCTCTTTCGAGAGATTCGACACAAGATGTAGAAGCGGCACCGCCGGTTTGGTTAAACCACATTGAATTTATAGCTGACCAGCAACACGCTTCCCTCATGCGCGACAAATTTGTTAACCCTTGCCGCACAGTTCGACCGATTAGCCGAAGGAGCCGAAGCAAAAGGCAAAGCCAGCGCGGCGGACTGATTTTCCATAAAACGGCTCAGCCGAATACGCCAGATGCGGCCGCGCGGATGCCATGGCTGTTCCTGCCGGCCAGTCATGATCGTACCGCCGACCCCGGCGCGGATGGCCGCTCCGCTATCCTCCATGGTTATCGGGTGGAAGGTGGGAACTGCGGGCACCTCGTTGTGAGCGTCCGGCAGGTAGGCCAATGCCTCGTATCTCCGCCAGCCGGGCAGAGTCGACGCGAGCGACCAAGTCTCGTGGAGAAGGCCGAGAACCGTTGTTGCGAAAAGCATCGCGCGAAATCGTCGTGGAGGCATGAAACCAGCGCTGTGTAAGAACAACGGCTATATAGGGCCGAGCAACTGCCTTGCCTATAAAATCGGTCGGCGGTGATCCTCTCGCCAGCCGAGACGCGCACGTCCGGATCATCCTCCATCGCACCCTCGCGGGGTCGGTCAGCTTGCGATCCGTTGCATCGCGCCAGCGATAAGTTCGATTTGTCGGGCAACGCGCAACAAAGCGTCGGTTGCCGCCTCGGCTGCGTCGAGCTGCAGCCGAGGCGGTAGCTCGGCTCTGCCAGACGGCAGCGCCCGCATGGCCTGCGCGATCCAGCCGCGCCAGCTCCTCCATACCGCGTCAGGAAGTTCCGCTCGTAGCGTCGGGCTTAGCTGCATAGTCGAGAGCCGGCCGGCCATGCGCCTCAACGCCGCGTCGATCACCAGGGCTGCCTCCAGCCGATCGCGCGATACATGCTGCGGCTCCAGCAGCGCCCGCGACAGCGACGCCTCCAGGTTGTTGCTGGCGACGCCGGCTGCCCGGCGAGCTAGATCCACCGAGCCGGGCATCGCCTCGCCCAGCGCATGGGAGAGTTCCGCCTCCGCATAGCGTCCATGCGCGTCGATCGCGGTGCGAATCTCGTTCATCAGCCGATCGGGTTCCCAGCTCGGCCAAAGAATGAAGCAACCGGCCAGCGCCAGCAGGCCGCCGATCACCGTGTAGAGCGCACGCATGCCGGCCAGCATCCATTCGCTCGACCCTGGCCGCCCGATCTCCGACAGGAGGACAACGATCGGCGTCACCGCCATCATGAACATCCCGAAGCTGACCTGCCGGACCGCGAGGGCAATGGCCGCGAGTGGGAACAGCGCGATCGCGGTCGCCACCGGCGTGCTGCAGACCACTCCGAGCAGCGCCGCGATGCCGCCCCCGAGCACGGTGCCCCCGATCCGCTCCAACGCGCGGGTGAAGGTCACGGCGAAATAGGGCTGCATGGTCAGCACCATGGTGATGGTCAGCCAGTGTTCATACGGCCCGTACCAGATCACCGTGATGGCAATGGCCGGCGCCGCCACGATCGCGGCACGCAGGGCATGACGCAGCGCGAGCGACTCCCATTTCAGGTTGGCGAGCAGCGGGCGCCGGATCCGTTGCCAGAGCGGCAACGGCTCCCCGGTCGGTGTGACGCCAGGGTCGAAGTTGGCGGGAACCGCGAGCGTCGCCGCGATACGCAGCCGCGCGACGATCGCCTCGACGATCAGCCGCGACGGCTGCCCCGCCGGCAACGCGGCGGCCTCCTGGGCCAAGGCGGCGATCGCACGGGTGATTCCCCGGTTTGATTTCGTGCTCTCCGAGACGATGGCACGGCCCAGGATCAGGAGCAGCGGACGCAGTCGGCGCAACAGCCGCTCGACGATTTCCCGCTCCTTCGGATCGCGGGTGTATTCGAGCACGTCGCTCAGGGCGATCAGGACACCAAAGAGCTGGTCGGCGGCTTCCAGCCGGATCAGGCTCTGCGACGCACGGGGGCTTACCGCACCGCGTACCCGCAGCGTGTCGAGGACGATTGTTCGAGCTTGCTCGATGGTTTCGCGCACACTGCGGCGATGCGCGCGCGCATGCTCCTCCCAGGCCGTTTCGGGCGATCGGCCGAGGCGCGCCAGATCGCGCATTCCCGCCACGAGCAGCGACAGCTGCCGATAGACCTCGGCGACTGACCGACGCACCGGCAGATAGGGGTGCATCCGCCAGACCACCATCGTCAGCAGCGTTGCCCACAAACCGCCACCGGCGAAGGCGCCCGCCTGAACGGCTGCGCTGCGCAGGTCCGGCAGTGGTTTGTCGAGGACCAGCACCAGCACCACGCCCAGCAAATTGCCGACCACCAGGGCCGACTGCCCGTACACCCGAACGAAGCACAGGCAAAACAGGCCGAAACTGGCCAGTGGGACCGCCGCCGCAAGTCCGCCGCCGCGGGCCAGGCCGACACCCGCAGTCATGAGCGCACCGACGACGGTGAAGCTCAGAACGGCCGGAAGCCGCCGGCGGATGGGGCCGCCCTGGTCACACAGGCAGGCGAGCCAAGCCGCCAGCGCCGCCGTCATCATCGGCGGCCATCGCAGCCATTCATTCAGCGCGACGAGTGCCGCAACCGACAGCGCGGCCCGGATTCCCTCGAGGATATCAATGGCGCGCAGATCGAGCCCGATCGGCAGCCGCGAAAGGTCCGCCTCGGGTCGGCGCAGCAAAGTCGGACGCTTGGCCCCCGTTCGATCGACGGCTTTGTGGTTGGATGCCGGCAAAGGATGGTTCCTACCCACATCCGTCATTGGGAGACAGCCAAGGCCGCCCGCAAGGGAAAGCCGGAAGTCGCGATGTCCGCCTCTGACAATAGGTCCAAAAGCCCCCTTTCCCGGCGTTCTGGGATTGCCGCCGACTCCGCGCCGGAGCATGTGGACGCGATAGGCGCTTTCACACGGCTTGATGTCCGATGGACTGCAGGCGCGGGGTTGGTGCAGAACATCGTCGAGCCGGGAGGGAAGGCGATGTCAGTAATCTGTCACGCCGCAGCCTTGCGATTGCGCCAGTGCTCCTGCATGGCCTATGCCCGGCCCCCCGCGGCATGGCAAGCCGCCGGCGCTTCCTGGCCGGATCGGCGGCGGCGCTGGCCGGCACGATGGGCGGTCTGTGGGCCGCGCCGGTGAGGGCCCAGAGTGTGCTGACACCTGATGCGGCGTTGGACCAGCTTATGGCAGGAAACAGCCGCTTCACCGCGGGTCATCTGACCTCGTTCGATGACGACCTCGCCATTCTGCGCCAGCATACCGAAGTCAAGCAGGAGCCGTTCGCGGCGGTCCTCTCGTGCTCAGACTCGCGTGTGCCGGTCGAGCTGATCTTCGACCAGAGCATCGGCCATGTGTTCGTCGGCCGGGTCGCCGGGAATGTCTGCTCCCCCGACATGTTCGCATCGTTGGAATATGGTGCCGCTGTGTTGGGCATCCCGCTCATCATGGTGCTCGGTCATGACGGGTGTGGCGCCGTCAAGGCGGCCATCGGCGGCAAGCCTGTCCCGGGCCAGATCAGCGCCCTGTTCGCCCCGATCCAGCCGGCGGTCGAGCGGGCCGGGCCGAACCTGGAGGCGACCATCAAGGCCAATTCGCGAATCCAGGCGGGCCTTCTCCGCACCGCCTCGCCAGTGATCGCCGGCTTAATCGCGCAGGGCAAGGTGAAGGTAGTCGCAGCCCACTATGAACTGGTCAGCGGGCGGGTGTCCCTGCTGAGCTAGCTGCGCGGTAGGCGCGTGGTCGATGTGCGCCCGCCGTGATGCAGGACGCTCTGTCGAGCTGTGGGCGAACTCCGCCACCAGCATCGGGCGGCTGATGCTGGCCACGGAGGCGGTCGAGCGTTCCGCGCTGACACGGGGGCGGAGTTCGCCTATCTGTGCCGGGACCCCCGAGCGAGTTTCATGACCGACACCCCGATCGACCATATCCGCAACTTCGCCATCATCGCGCATATCGACCACGGGAAATCGACCCTGGCCGACCGGCTGATCCAGGCCACCGGCGCGCTGCCGGACCGCGAGATGACCAATCAGGTGCTCGACAACATGGAGTTGGAACGCGAGCGCGGCATCACCATCAAGGCGCAGACGGTCCGGCTCACCTATCAGGCGAAGGGCGGGCAAGTCTTCGAGCTGAACTTGATGGACACGCCCGGCCACGTGGATTTCGCCTACGAGGTCAGCCGGAGCCTCGCCGCCTGCGAGGGCTCGCTGCTGGTGGTGGATGCGAGCCAGGGGGTGGAGGCGCAGACTCTGGCCAATGTCTATCAGGCGCTCGATGCCGGCCACGAGATCGTGCCGGTGCTGAACAAGATCGACCTGCCGGCCGCCGAGCCCGAGCGGGTGAAGCAGCAGATCGAGGATGTGATCGGCCTCGATGCCTCCGACGCGGTCGAGATCAGCGCCAAGACGGGGCTCAACATCGAGGGCGTGCTGGAGGCGCTGGTCCATCGCCTGCCGCCGCCCAAGGGCAATGGCGCCGGGCCGCTGAAGGCGCTGCTGGTGGACAGTTGGTACGATCCGTATCTTGGGGTGGTGATCCTGGTCCGGGTCAAGGATGGGCGGCTCAAGCGCGGACAGAAGATCCGGATGATGTCCACCGGCGCGGTGCATGTGGTCGAGCAGGTGGGCGTGTTCAGCCCGAAGATGATTCCCACCGACGACCTGGCCTCCGGCGAGATCGGCTATATCACGGCGGCCATCAAGACGGTCGCCGACTGCCGGGTGGGCGACACGATCACCGAGGACCGCAACCCCGCTTCCGAGCCGCTGCCGGGCTTCAAGCCCTCGGTTCCGGTCGTGTGGTGCGGGCTCTATCCCACCGACGCGGACGATTTCGAGAAGTTGCGCGACAGTTTGGGCAAGCTGCGGCTGAATGACGCGAGCTTCCATTACGAGCCGGAGACCTCGGCGGCGCTGGGGTTCGGGTTCCGCTGCGGGTTCCTGGGATTGCTGCATCTGGAGATCATCCAGGAGCGGCTGGCGCGCGAGTTCGCGCTTGACCTGATCGCCACGGCGCCTTCGGTGGTCTATCGGGTGCACCGTACCAACGGGGAGGTGCGGGAGCTGCACAATCCGGCCGACATGCCGGATGGCAGCGTGATCGACCACATCGAGGAGCCCTGGATCCGGGCGACCATCATGATGCCGGACGACTATCTCGGCGCGGTGCTACATTTATGCAACGACCGGCGCGGCGAGCAAGTGGACCTGACTTATGTCGGCAACCGCGCGATGGCGGTGTATCGGCTGCCGCTGAATGAGGTGGTGTTCGATTTCTACGATCGGCTGAAATCGGTCTCGCGCGGCTACGCGAGCTTCGATTACCAGATGGACGGCTACGCGGAGGGCGATCTGGTCCGGATTTCGATTCTGGTGAACGGCGAGGCTGTGGACGCGCTGTCGTTCATCGCCCATCGGAGTGCGGCCGAGAACCGGGGGCGGGCGATCTGCGCCAAGCTGAAGGAGCTAATCCCGCGGCAGTTGTTCAAGATCGCCATTCAGGCGGCGATTGGCGGGCGGGTGATCGCGCGCGAGACGATCAGCGCCTTGTCCAAAGACGTGACGGCCAAATGTTACGGCGGCGACGTCACCCGTAAACGGAAATTGCTGGAGAAGCAGAAGGAAGGCAAGAAGCGGATGCGTCAGTTCGGCAAGGTGGAGATCCCGCAATCGGCCTTCCTGGCCGCGCTGAAGATGGATGCCTAATAGCTGGCTGCGGGCCGGCGTTGGTGCCGGCCGGGGGCTGCTGTTATGGTGGCGATGCCTGGAGGGATGGCCGAGCGGCTTAAGGCGCACGCTTGGAAAGCGTGTGTACGTGCAAGCGTACCGTGGGTTCGAATCCCACTCCCTCCGCCATTCATCCTGGCCGCGGCTAAACCGTTCGCGCCGGGCGATCGGAGGATGGATGGCCCCGCCTGACGGACCTGTCCGGGGCGTATCCGCACCGTGGCTGACGCGTGCGGTGGCGACGGCGCTGGCGTGCCTGTTCCTTCTGTTCGTCATCCGGTTCGCGTGGACCGGCTACGTCGAATCCGACGACGCGTACTATGCCGCCGCGGCCCACGCCTGGGCGTTCCATTTCCCCTATCTGGGCGACAGCCATTGGAGCCTGCGGCATGCCATCGTGCTGCCGATGGCGCTGATGTTCCGCCTTTTCGGCGAGCATGAATGGACGCTCGAGACGCCCATGCTGCTCTACTACGCGGCGCTGCTGCTGCTCACGGGGTACGGCGTAGGGCGGATCGGCGGCTGGGGTACGGGGCTGATCGCGGCGGTCCTACTCGGCGCGGTTCCGGTGCTGGCGTCGGGCGCCTCGATCGTGTTCGACGACGTGCAGGAAGCGTTCTTTGTCATGGCCTCGCTTTGGGCGTTCTTCTTCGCCACCAGCGGGCGGCGGACGGGGCTGTTCGTGCTCTCGGGTGTCATGGCGGGATGCGGCTTCATTACCCGCGAGACCACGTCCGCGCTGCTGGTGGCCTACGGCATCTTGTTCCTAGTCGGCTACGGCGGCAGGCGGCTCGGCTATGTGTGGATGGGCATTGGCTTCCTGCTGGTGGCCGGCATCGACACGGGGCTGCTGTGGCACGCCAGTGGCGATCCGCTGTATCGGCTGCACGTCAGCCTGCGCGGCGTTCACGGTGACAATCCCTCCATGGCGGCCGATTTCCTCACGCCCACGGGCCTGGACCGCTTCGGCGATCTCGCCGCACCCCGCTGGGCGCAAGCGCCGCTGATCCTGTTCGTCGGCCAGAACTTCGGCCTGCTGTTCTGGATCGCGGTGCCGGCCACGCTCGCACTCGCGGCCGACCGCGCGGCGTCCCAGGCAAGGCGCGCGGCACGTCTGTTCGGGTTCGCGGCGCTGGTGTGGTTCGCCGTGCTCTCGTACGTTTTCTTCTTCCTTTGGCTGGTGCCGCGCTATCAGATCGTGACCGCGGCGGCGCTTGTGGGACCGCTGGCGGTATGGCTCGCGCGGCTTGGCGCGCGACGCGGGTGGCTGATGCCGGGGCTCATCGTCGTCGCCCTGTTGTGCGCCGATTTGGGGCTGATCGCGCTGTCCGACCGGCAGCCGCTGTGGGGCGAGAGGGCGCTCGTAGCTTATGCGGCGGATCATCCGGGGCCGGTGTTCACCGATCCCGCCACCCTGCGCGGGGCGGCGTGGCTGCTGCAAATCCGCGGGCTGGCGGGCCGTGTGCGCGCCGTGCCGCCGCCGCCCGGCGCGTTGTATTATTTCGATAGCCACCCGAGCCGCGGCATCCCTCCGGACTGGCCGGTGCAGCGCCCGGCCGCCGAGTGGGTGCCAGCCGCCCAGTTCGCCGAGCGGCCCGCCCTGGGCGCGGTGCTGGTGCACGCGCTATGGTTGCGCGGCCTGTTGCCAGTGCCGATCCTGCGCAAGCTGGACCCGGCCCCGCGGACCGCAACCGTCTATCAAGTGCCCCCGGCCGCCTGAGCCCGCCGCCGCTCGAGTGTGAGCGGCCTGGTGAAATTATCCCCGAAGCACCACTTGCCGATCTGGCAGCAAGAAGATGCATCAATGAGCGTCCGGCACTTGGTCGTAACCAGATGAGACGGCGCGGAACCGGCTGGCCCTGGTTCGGCTTGGCCTGGCAGAGTGCCGAGCTTGCCATCGAGGCCCAGCAGGTTATTGCCTTGCGCGTGGCGAAGATCACCGCGGGCGGGAGGCAGGCCGAACGCGAGGCGGCGCTCATGCTTACGGAAAAACTGTCCGCGCTGGCAGTGACTCAGCATCTGATGCTGAACGCTTGCCTCCAGGGAAAGCCCGAGAAAGGCGCCAAGCGCGTCGTTGGCTACTACGGCAGGCGGGTGGGAGCAAACAAGCGGCGGTTGAGGAAGGACTAGGCTAATCCGGAGGCTGTCGTCCGCACGAGCCTCGTCGTCGCCAAAAACGCGGTGACATCTCCAATCGTCGCGCGGTATGCGATGGGTGCGGCTGCGAATCGTATGTGCGGGACGCATTTGAGGCGCATCAATGGCAACCTGGCTCGTTACCGGAGGCTGCGGATTCATCGGCTCTCATTTGGCCGATGCATTGCTGGCCCGTGGGGATCAGATTCGTATTCTGGACGACCTCTCCAGCGGCAGCCTCGCCAACAAGCCGGCGGCAGCGTTGCTCGTGCGCGGCGACGTCGCCGATCCCGCCGCCCTGGCGACGGCGATGGACGGGGTGGACGGTTGCTTCCATCTCGCCGCGATCGCCTCCGTCGAGCGGGGCCACCGAGATTGGCTCGGCGCGCACCGTACCAATCTCAGCGGGACGATCGCGGTGTTCGACACGGCGCGGTCGGCGAATCCGTCGCGCCCGGTGCCGGTTGTCTATGCGTCCTCCGCCGCCGTGTACGGGGACAACCTTAATCTTCCGCTGGCGGAGCATTCGGCGACCCGCCCTCTCTCGGCTTATGGCGCGGACAAGCTCGGTTGCGAGCTGCACGCGCGGGTGGCTTCCGGGGTGCATGGCGTGCCGACGACCGGTCTGCGTTTCTTCAACGTGTACGGTCCGCGCCAAGACCCGCGCTCGCCCTATTCTGGTGTGATTTCGATTTTCTGCGATCGATTGCGGTCCGGTCGGGCGGTGACGGTCTTCGGCGACGGCGGGCAAAGCCGCGACTTCATCTTTGTAGGCGACGTGGTGCGGGCATTGCTCGCGGCGATGGGAACCGTCTCGCGCAACGCGCGGGTGCTCAATGTCTGCACCGGCCGGGGCACGACCGTACGCGACGTGGCGGCGCAGATCGCCGCCCTCTTGGGCGTGCCGCTCCGGATCGAGTTCGCCCCGCCTCGCGCGGGTGACATCCATGCCTCGCTCGGCGACCCCAGCCAGGCGTGCCGGTCGCTCGGTGTCGTCGCCGACACCTTGTTGCGCGACGGCGTGGCCCGTACGTTGGACGTGGCGTGAAAGACGGGCGTCACTCCAGCAACCCGCCGTGGCTGACGACCAGCGATTGCCCGGTCAGAGCATTCGTGGGGAAGCCCGCGAAGCAGCGCACCGGGGCCACCTTGCCGTCGAACCGACCATGTCCATTCTACTCGGCCGCCTCCGGCTTCTCCTGCTTGTCGATCTCCGCCTGCACCGCAGCCCGCGATGCGGCGCGGAACGCCTCGCCGTTGGCGGTGGCGGCGTCGTAGCTGGCGCGGCGGAGCGTCCGGCTGGCCTGGAAATGCGGGTGAACGTAGCGCGCCATCAACTCGTAATGGCGTTTGGTCGCGTCCCAGTCCGCCCAGTTATGCGCCAGTTCGGTGATCACTCCGAACCCGCCCGAGCCCTCCAACAGTGTCTCGATGTACGCGATCGCGTCGTCCGGTGTGCCGATGCAGGCGGACTGGGTCTCGATCAAGTAGTCGTAGGGATCAGGGATATCCGCCGGAACGATCGGGAAGGTGGCGACGTCGCGGAAATATTGAGCGAACCTCTCCAGGCCGAACCGCACGTTCTCCCGCGCCTTCTCGCGTGTTTCGGCGACGTGAAGCAACGTGACCAGCCGCCAGTCGCGCCGGTCCGGCGTCTTCCCGTTGCGCCGAGCCTGGTCCTCGTATAGCCCCCAATTCGTGGTGTGGTGGCGCATCGCCTCAGGCGAGGTGCCGCCGATCGAGAGCATCCCGATCCCGTGCCGCCCGGAGGCCAGCGCGCCAGCCGGCGAGCGAGATGACGCCACCGCTAGTTCCATCCTCGGCCGTGTGTAGCAAGAGAGTTGGAGTCGGGCGTCGGTAAGGTCGAACCAGTCGGTTTTCTGCGTGACCGTCTCACCGGCCAACAGACGCACAATCACGTCCAGGCTCTCGTTCATCATCCGCCGCTGATCGGCCGCGCGCACGCCGATCTTGAAGGCATCTTGGACCAGCGCGCCGGGGCCGACGCCGAACATAGCGCGGCCGCGGGTCATGTGATCAAGCTGGACCATGCGATCGGCGAGGATGAACGGGTTATGGTACGGCAGCGAGGCGACTCCGGTGCCAAGCCGAATGTGGCGTGTGCGCTCGGCCGCGGCGGCGATGAACATTTCGGGCGAGGCGATGATCTCGAACCCGCCCGAATGGTGCTCGCCCACCCATGCTTCGTTATAGCCGAGCCGATCCAGCCATTCGAGGAGCTCCATGTCGCGTTGCAACGCCAAGGTCGGGTTCTCGTCGAGCGCATGGAACGGCGCGAGGAAGATGCCGCTGCGCAGATACTGCTCGGTCATTGCGTCCACCTGTCGGTTTCGGGCGAGGATAGCCGGCCCCGGCTAACTGGCGCAAACCGGCGGGGGTCAGCAAGGCGCTCAGCCCTTGCGCGGCACCACGCTGATGTGGCCGCCCCGTTCCAGCGTAGCGAGGGCGACGGACTCGAGTTCGTCCAGCCGCGCGGAACGTATGGCTTCGTACAGATCCAAATGACTGACGCCTTCCTTGCGCATCGCTGCCGGGTCGGGCCGGCCATCGCGTACCAGCACGGTCTGCCCGCCCTTCATGACGAAGCCCACGAAATCCCAGCGTTGCGCCAGATGGATGCTGATCCAGTAAAGCGCGACCAGTGCCGCGGTGGCAGCCATAGTAGGGAAGAAAGGCGCGCTTCCGGTGAGACCGCGGCTGAGATTCGAGCCAATCAGCACCGTGAGCACGATGTCCAGTGACGATTGCCGGCCGAAGGCACGTCGCCCGGCGATGCGGACCAGAGCCACGCCATAGATAAAGATGATGATCGCCCTGATGGACATCTGCCACCAGTTCACGAACCCCTTATCGGGGCCGATCACCGCATAAATTCCGTGCATTCTCGCGGACTCTCGCGTGTTTCTTTCAGCCCTCGCCGCGGGCCTTCACCATCCTGAGCGGGGTGTAGGTGAGGACCACCGTGCCGTCCTGCTTGCGCACGTGATTTCGCGTGCGAACCAGCCCCCGGTTTGGCCGGCTCTTGCTGCGCCTGCTCTCGATCACCTCGCAGGCGACGTGGATGGTGTCGCCGACGAAGCAGGGAGTCTCGATCGTCAGCTCCATATGCAGGAACGCGAGACCCGTGTGTTGCATGGTCGCCTGGATCAGCAGCCCTTCGGCGAAGCAATATGCTAGCGCCCCAGGCACGACGCGCTCGCGGATGTCGCTTTCTTCCTTCAGGAACTCGATATTGGAGAACAGCACCTCCGTCATTCCGGTGACGCCGATGAAGCCTACCAGGTCGGCCTCGGTGATGGTGCGGCCAACGGTGCGGAAGCGCCTTCCGACCGGAAGATCCTCCAGGCAAAGCCCAAGTCCCAGCGTCTCGTAGTCTTCGTCGTGCTGCATTCGGGTTCCTCCCGGATCAGACCATTGTGAGTCCGCCGGAGACGCTGATCGTCTGGCCGGTCATGTAGGCTGCGTCGTCCGAGAGCAGGAAGGCGACAATACCTGGGTAGTCCTGCGGCCGGCCGATCCGCCGCAACGGGATCGCGCGGGCCAGCGCTTCGCTGATCCGCGGTCCCTCGGGCGTCGCGCTCTGAAAATCGCGGAACAGCGGCGTGTCGGTGGGGCCGGGGCAGACTACGTTCAACGTCACCCCGATGCGTGCCAGTTCACGCGCCAGGGTCTTGGTGAAGGCGATAATGCCGCCCTTGCAGGCGGCGTACACCGCTTCGCCCGACGAGCCCACTCGGCCGGCATCGGAGGCGACGTTGACCACGCGGCCGAAGCCGCGCTCGGCCATGCCGCGCACGATCACGTGGTGCATGTGCAGCGGACCGTAGAGGTTGACCCGGATCAGCCGGTCCCAAAGCTCCGGGTCGGTTTGGAGGAAAGTCTGCGCGACATCCCAGCCGGCGATGTTGGCGAGGCAATCAGGCGGTCCGTAAGCCTGTTCGAACCCCGACACGGCCTGCTCGATCTGGACCCGGTCGGCGATGTCCACCTGCCATACGCTGGCGCGGCCGGCGCAATGGGCCGCGGTCTCCCGCGCGCCGGCTTCGTTGCGATCGAAGATGCCGACCAGGCACCCTTCCTCGGTGAGCCGAATCGCGGCTGCCCGACCGATCCCGCTCGCTCCGCCGGTGAGGACGACCCGCTTTCCCTGGAGCCCGCGCACGCTCTTCCTCCGTCGCTTGTGTCGGGGGAGTGTACCGTCGTGGGAGGGGCCGGCAAATTGGCGGGTTGCCGCCCGCTCGCGATCCAGGCCTATGATCGCAGGCGCGGCCCAACGCGGTCGCGGGGAGGGAACCATGGCGAACATCCGAAGCGGCCGCGCGCTGGCCGCCTGCTTTATGACAGCGCTGCTGCCATGTACCGTGTATGCGGCTGACATGGCTGTCAGCTCCAACGATGCTCATACGGTGCTGGACGATAAGGGCAATTTGGTCGCGGCCAAGAATCCCGGCCCGGACACGGTCAGCCTGATCGATGTGAGCCACTTCCCGCCCACCGTGGCGGGCACGATCGAGGCACCCGGCAGCGTCGTCGGCCCGCCGATGGCCGTCTGGGTCGCCGAGGACCAGAGCTGGGCGATCGTCACCTGCGCCACCAAGCCCGACCCAAAAGGCAAGTTCGGGCTCGGGCCGGACGACCGGGTATCGGTGATCGACCTCTCCGCCTCGCCGCCAAAGATCATGCAGTCGCTGACATCCGGTCCGGGCGCCACGACGGTCCGCGTCTCCCCGGACGGGCGGATCGCCCTGATCGCCAATCGCGCGGCAGGTACGGTCTCCGTCTTCACCGTGCAGGACAAGCGCCTTACGCTCGCCGGCACGCTCGACACCGGCAGTAAGACCAGCCTGCCGAGCGGCGTGCTGTTCCTGAAGGACGGCAAGACCGCGCTGCTCACCCGCAGCGGCGACAACCAGGTGAACGTGCTGCACATCGACGGCACGAACGTCACCATCGACAAGCGACCGATCACCACCGGTGTCGCGCCCTATACGATGGACCTCAATGCCGCGGGCACGCTTGCCGCCGTTTCCAACATGGGCCGAGGCGACGGCGACGTGGACACGGTGAGCCTGATCGACGTCACCGCCCACCCGCCGCGCACGGTGGAGACCCTGAGCGTGCCGAGCGGGCCGGAACCGCTCAAGTTCTCGCCCGACGGCAAGTACCTCGCGGTCGGGTCGCAGATGGGCACGACCAAGCCGCCAAGCGACCCGTTCCACCACGACCACGGGATCGTCACGCTGTTCGCTGTGAACGGCCAGCACTTGCAGAACGTGGCGGAGGCGCCAATCGGGCGGTGGGCCGAAGGTATGGCGTTCTCGCGCGACGGGCATACGATCCTGGTGCAGAACATGGGGGATCGTACGCTCTCGGTTCTGCGATGGGATGGACGCCATCTGACTGAGGGCGAGCCTATCCCGATCAAAGATGCCGGCCCCGAATCATTCGGAACCGCCTGGCCGTAGAGCGAGAAGTTACGACCGCGACCGCTCGCGCAGATCGACGCTGGAGGTGCGAGAGTCGAGCTTGGAATTTAGCTCGGCGCCGAGCAGGACAACATATACCGTGACGTAGAACCACAGCATCAGGCCGACGACGGCGCCGATCGACCCGTAGGTCGCGCCGAAATTGCTAAGCTGCGCGACGTAGAACGTGAACAATTCGGAGGCGACGAGCCACAGCAGGGTCGCCGTGATGGCGCCCGGTGCGATCCGCTGGCCCGGCTCCCGCGGCCTCGACGGGCCGAACCGGTACAACGCAACGATAGAGGCGCCGACGAAACTCACCAGTGTGGTGATGCCGGCCGCATGGATCAGCGCAGCCGCGTGCGCCTCCAGCCCGACGAAGGCGATCGCAACCGGGCCGGCTACCAGGACCGCGATCGCCAGCACCGCGCCGACTATGCCCGACAGTGTCATCACCAGCGCAAGCGCCTGGAACCGGAGATAGCTTCGCTCCTCCTCGACGTGGTAGGCGGCGTTGAGCGCGGTGAGCACGGATTTGGTGCCGGTGACTGCGCTCCAGAAGGTAATCGCCGAACCCACCACCAGCTTGACGCCGAGCTGGTTGGCAGGCTGCGCAATCAGAGCGTGAACCCGGCCGGCGATGAGGTCGAAGGCCGGCGGCGGAAGCAGCCCTTGAAGGTAGGCTAGCTGCGGCTCGACGCTCTGGCGGTTGAAGACCAGGCCGTAGATCGACACCAGGCTCGTGATCGCGGGGAACAAGGCCAAGGTGGCGAAGAAGGCGCAGCCGGCCGCGGCCATGGACACGCGGTCGGAGACGAGCGCCTGAGCTGTCGCGACCAGGACCCCCCACCAATCGCGCCAGGACAAGCGCGCGCGGGGGCGCCTGCGGCCGGATCGGGTGTTCACCGAGGCTCACCTCCTCCCACTGGGTGTTGATCATTGCCACGGAAAACGGAACTCCTGCCCGGTTCAATCATGACGGGGCTCCTCCGGCCAGGGCCGATTTTTCTTGCGCGCGGCCAGTTTCCGCTTGCGCCGGGGGGCAGGGAACCTTATCTGCCGCCCCTACGCAGCAACGCACGTGCCTCTGGCCCTCAGTGGTTACGCAACGACGTCAAGCGTTCTGGCAACTCGCTTAGGTCGCTGGTTCGTTCGACCGTTTCGTCAACTACGTCCGTCGCCCTTAATAGGCGGGCGTCTTGCAGAGGGAGGCTCGGTGCGATGACTCCGAAAATCGCCCGTTTCCTTGCTGATCGCCAGCCGGCGACGCCGTGCTTGGTGCTGGACTTGGACCGCGTGGAGGAGAACTTCCGCGCGCTGCGCCACGCGCTCCCGCTAGCCAGGCTCTACTACGCCGTGAAAGCAAACCCGGCCGCGCCGGTACTGCAGCGGCTGGTCAAACTCGACAGCTCGTTCGACGCGGCGAGCTTCGAGGAGATCGAGGCGTGCCTGGCGGCCGGCGCGCATCCCGCTTCGATCAGCTTTGGCAATACCATCAAGAAGGCCCCGGCGATCCGTCGCGCGCACGAGACGGGCGTGTCGCTGTTCGCCTTCGATTGCGCCGAGGAGTTGGACAAGCTCGCCCGCCACGCGCCGGGCGCGCGGGTCTATTGCCGCATCCTGGTGGGCAACGAGGGCGCGGACTGGCCGCTGTCGCGCAAGTTCGGCACCACGGTCGAGGCCGCGAAGGAGCTGATGCTGCGCGCGGGCGAGCTGGGGCTCGACCCGTATGGGCTGTCGTTTCATGTCGGCAGCCAGCAAACCACGACCCGCGCTTACGAGGTGGCGATCGGACGGGTGGCGATGCTGTTCACCGATCTGACCGAGGCCGGGGTAAAGCTGCGCATGATGAACCTGGGCGGCGGCTTCCCAACGCGCTATCGCGACGACGTGCCCGAGATCGACCAGTTCGGGCAAGCGATCATGGGCGCAATGACGAGGCATTTCGGTAATGCGCTGCCGGAAATGGTGATCGAGCCGGGTCGCTTCATCGTGGGCGACGCCGGGGTGGTCAGCGCCGAGGTGGTGCTGGTCAGCCATCGGTCGAAGAACGACCCCGTGCGTTGGGTTTATCTCGATATTGGCCGCTTCGGCGGGCTCGCCGAAACCGAGGGGGAGGCGATCAAGTACCGGATCGTTACTCCACACGACGGCACGCCAACTGGACCCGTGGCGGTCGCGGGGCCGACCTGCGACGGGGCGGATGTGATGTACCAGCGGTCGAACTACCGCCTGCCGGTGTCGCTGGCGTCAGGGGACCGGGTGGAGCTGCTGTCCACCGGAGCATACGTGAGTACGTACGCGAGCCAGCGGTTCAATGGCTTTGCACCTTTGGCCGAGCACTACCTTTGAAGGCGCGGGATCGGGCCGATCAGCGGATCAGCTCGACCTCGATGCCGATGAGGGGGCCGGCTTTGCGCCATACCTGGTCCGCCGTGACAACCGGGACGCCTTCTCGCCGGGCCAGCGCCAGGCATAGGCGATCCCCAAGCGACAAGCCGAAGGGGCGCGTGACCGGATAAAGCGCGCCAGCGTCGAGAGCGAGCTGCCGGTCCACGGCCAAAACGGCAAGAGGCAGCGCGGTCAAGTCTTCGGCCGCTTCAGCTACGGTGGAACCTCCCCGCACGAGGACGGTAGCTACCTCAGCCAGATTTGCGGCCGAGATAATCGTGCCGAGGGATATCCGGTGCTCGACGATGCCGCTTCCCGCCTCGCCCAATAGAAATGCCACCAACGCCGAGGCATCCAGGCAACGCACGTGGCTAAGGCTTGCTCATTTCGCGTTCTTCTCGCTCGGCCTCCTCCCGCCGTTCGGCGAGGAACCGGTCAACGCTTTCGCCGGAGCCAGCAAGACGGCGGCTCACCCTCGCCCGGATTTCGGCCAATACCTGTCGCGCGGGGCGCAGCCGGAGTTCGCCATTCTCCACCCGCGCGACTACCATGCCTCCGTCTTCCAAACCAAGAAGCTTCCGCTGCTTGGCGGGAATGCTCATGCGGCCGTTGTCGGCGACCCGGACGAGCGTTGATTCGTCACTCATGTGCATAACCCCAAAGCTCTCGCGTCCACACTTGTATATGACATATTCGGCGCGTGACACAAGGCGAGTTATGCCAAAGAATGAGAATTTGCCATGGCGTGAAGTCGCGGAGCAAGGCTGGTGGGCTCTCAGCTAAGACTAGGGCAAGAACACCAATGGGATGAGGAGTAAGCAGCCCCATGGACGACGCACTGACAGACGCCGCGCTAACCGGGAAGGGGCTGGCCGCCTCGCCAGGCGCGCTCGCCGGGCTCAAGGTGATCGACCTTACTCGGGTGCTGGGAGGGCCTTATTGCACCATGATCCTGTCGGATCACGGCGCCGAGGTCATCAAGATCGAGCCGCCACAGGGCGACGAGGTGCGCGACTGGGGACCGCCATTCCATGAGGGAGATGCCAGCTACTTCATCGGCATTAACCGCAACAAACGTTCGATCGCGCTCGACATTGGCAAGCCGGACGGCAAGGTGGTGTTGCTGCGCCTAATCGAAGGCGCCGATGTGCTAATCGAGAACTTCAAGCCCGGGTCCATGGAAAAATGGGGCCTGGGCTACGAAGCCGAGCTGGCGCCCCGCTTCCCGCGCTTGATCCACTGCCGCGTCTCGGGTTTCGGCCCCGATGGGCCGCTGGGCGGCCTGCCGGGCTACGACGCCATCCTGCAGGCGATGACCGGGCTGATGAGCGTCAACGGGGACGCCAACACCGGGCCGATGCGGCTCGGCGCGGCGATCGTCGATATGGGGACCGGGCTCTATGCCGCCGCCGGCATCCTGATGGCGTTGCACGAGCGGGCGCGCTCGGGACGTGGGCAGTTTCTCGACATGGCGCTGTACGACTGCGGCCTCTCGCTGCTGCACCCGCAGGCGCCGAACTACTTCCTCAACGGCAAGCGGCCGGCCGGCACCGGCAATCCGCACCCGAACCTGGTACCGTACGACAAGTTCCCCACCAAGACCTGCGAGATTTTCATTGCATCTGGCAATAACGGTCAGTTCCGCAAGCTGTGCGAGATCATCGGGCGCCCGCATCTGTCCGATGATCCTCGTTTCGCCACCAACGGCGATCGCAACGTTAACCGCGCGGCGCTGACGGCGGAGTTGGAGGCGGCCTTCGCCGATCGGGATGGCAAGGAGATCGCCGACCGCCTGATCCGCGTGGGCGTCCCGGCCGGCCCGGTGCTATGGGCTGACGAGGCGACCTCCGCACCGCATACGGCGCATCGGCAGATGGTGACCGAGCTGGGCTGGTACAAGGGCCTCGGCACGCCGATTAAGCTCTCCCGCACACCCGGCGGCACGCGCTCCACCCCGCCCCGCTTCGGCGAGCACGGCGCCGAGGTGCTGGCTCAGCACGGATTCACCCCGGAGGAGATCGCCGCGCTCAAGGAGAGCGGGGCGCTGCTGACCCAGCGGCGGATATGAGGCGCGAGCCGGGCGCGATCCCATCCCGGGCGAGCAGGATGGAAGGCGGCGGCATGGCTGAGCGTTGGTCCGGAAGGCGGAGAGTGTGGCCGCTCTTGCTCCTGTTCGCTGCCTCCGCCAGTCTCGCCGGATGCACCGAGGTTTATCGGTACTCGGCGGATACCCCGGTCCATCTTGCCGCGACCTATGTCACATTGCCCGGCTCCGGCATGGTGCGGGTGCTGCCCGCGCCGCCGCCCTCGTCGCCCTATGGCCATGACGGCGTCTATGCCGGACACGCGCAGGCGCTGTTCAGTGCCGGCGCGCAGTGCAGCGGATACCGCACCGCCACGGATTTCCGCGTGGAGGGCCGCCGGGTCCGCTTCGGGCCATTCAACGGGACCATCGGCCCGGAAGGCGGCTTGCAGATGATCTACGGCCAGAACAGGATCGTCGGGCAATTCGATGATGGCCGGTTCAGCGGCGTGATCACCTATCAGGTTCCGCCCTGTTCCTACGCGATACTCTTGAAACGGCAGGCGCGGTAAAACACGCCGAGCCGGAGGCTTGCAGGATGACGCTTGATCCTCACCGCTTCGCCGCGGATCTGGTGCGCGACATGCCGGATGCGGTGATCTACGCCGAGGCTGACGGCACGATCGGCTATTGGAATCGTGGCGCCGAGCGCCTGTTCGGTTTCGCCGCCGCCGAGGCGCTTGGCCAGTCGCTCGACCTCATCATCCCCGAGCATCTACGGGCGCGACATTGGAGCGGCTTCCAGCAAACGATGCGGACGGGGGAGACGCGTTATGGCGCGGGCGAAATCCTCTCGGTGCCGGCCATGCGCAAGGACGGGACGCGCATCTCGGTCGAATTCACTGTGGTGCCATTCCGGGAGGCCGACGGTCGAATGGCCGGAATCTTCGCGGTGATGCGCGATGCGACCGCGCGCTTCCAGGAGCTTCGGACGCTGCGCAAGGAATTGTCCGCCCTGAAGGCGTACCGAACCGAGGCATAAAGAAACCCCGCGCCACGAAGCGCGGGGTTGAAGGTGGCAGCGCGCCAGAAAGTTCATGCTGGCCGCGCGCTGCTGCTGGGGGAGGAAGCCAGCGAACAATACGAATATCCGATGCAATGACGGCTACTTCCGGGAACAATTGCGGCGGAATTTGGTACCTCTCCGCCGCGCCCGGCAACTTTCTGTGAAGCGGATGACGCCGCGCCCACGAAGCTCACGGTTCGGTAACCAATTCCTGACGATTGCTCCCTAGCCTGCCTGCCGACAGGCCCGCTGCGGTGTGCGCAGCGCGGTGGGACAGGAGGTCCAGGGTGACGGAGTTGGATCGGGCTTATCTCGACGCTGCCCCGGCCTGGGAGCGAGCCGTGTGGCGGTTGGCCGACGCCCGGGACGCAGCGCAGGCTGGCGCTATCCGCGGCCTCGCGGCGCTAATCTGCCGCCTGCCTTGGCTGCGGCGCGGGCTGTCGCTGCTCTGGTGGGCGCTGACCCTTCAGTTAGCGCGACACTTCGGCTTCTGGGTTCGTGCCAGACGCCTCCGGCGCGTATTGCCCGCTCGACAATCGGTCCGCCGGAACCCGCCGATCGACCCGGCCGCACTGGTCCTGCCCGCGAGCCCGGTGCCGGTTGCCTCGGTGATCATCCCGAGCTACGGCAAGGTCGATTACACGCTGCGCTGCCTCGCCGCGATCGCGGCGAACCGGCCGGCGGCGCCGATCGAGGTGTTGGTGATCGACGACTCCTCCGGCGACCCCGCGCTCAGGCAACTTGAGCGAGTGCGGGGCATCCGGTTGCTGGTCAATGTCCGAAACCTCGGGTTCGTCGGCACTTGCAACGAGGCCGCGCGCCAGGCCCGCGGAGACTTCCTGCTGTTTCTCAACAACGATACCGAAGTCCAGTCCGAATGGCTTGATCCCATGCTGGCGCTGGTGCGGGATCGCCATGACGTTGGAGCCGTCGGCTCGAAGCTGCTGTATCCAGACGGACGCCTGCAGGAAGCGGGCGGCATCATCTGGAACGATGGTAGCGGGTGCAACTATGGCCGGGACGATGATCCGGCCAAACCGGTCTATAACTATCTCCGGGAGGTGGACTATTGCTCCGGTGCTTCGTTGCTGGTCCCGCGTTTGCTGTTCCAGCGGCTCGGTGGATTCGACCAGCGTTTCGCGCCAGCCTACTACGAGGATGCCGACCTCTGCTTCCGCCTACGTGGGCTCGGCTACAAGGTTCTTTACCAGCCACGATCATGCGTGGTGCATATTGAGGGCGTGTCGCATGGCACGGATCAGGAAGCGGGGATCAAAGCGTATCAGAAGGTGAATCGCTCTCGCTTCCTGGATCGCTGGGGGCGAGTGCTCGCGGCGCGACACAGTCCGCCGAGTGATGGTCCGTTATGCGAGTACCCGATGCGCGTGCGCGACCATGCCATCGGGCGCATCGTAGTACTGGTGATCGATCACTATCTGCCAGAGTCGGATCGCGATGCCGGGTCGTGCAACATCCTTAACTTCATCCGCGCCCTGCTCCAGAACGGCGCGGTGGTGAAGTTCTGGGCACACAACCGACGCTTCAGCCCTGGATACACCGAGGCGTTGCAGGACATCGGGGTGGAGATCGTGCATGGCTCCGCTGGCACGTTCGAGCAGTGGATCGCCCGACATGGCGAGGAAATCAATTATGCGCTGCTGATCCGTCCTCACGTGGCCAGCGCGTTCATCGCGGCGCTGCGGCAGCACAGCTCGGCCCGATTGTGCTATTATGGGGTTGACCTGCATTTCCGCCGGTTGCGCGCGCAGGCGCAGGTGACCGGCGCGCAAGCCATCGACCGGGAAGCAGAGCGGATCGAGCGCTTGGAACGCTGGATCTGGCGGAACGCGGACCTCGTGCTCTACCCGTCCGAGGAGGAGACGGAGGCGGTGATGGCGATGGAGCCCTCGGCCGTCGCCCGCCCAGTGTTGCCGTTCTGCTTTGCCGATTTCGCGAGCCCGCGCCCGCCGCCGGCCGGCCATGATCTGCTGTTCGTAGGCGGCTTCGCCCATACGCCCAACGAGGAGGCGGCGATATGGCTCGCCCGCGACATCCTGCCGCTGATCCGTCGCCAAGTGGCGGATGCGCGGCTGGTGATCATCGGCTCCGGTCCGACGGCACGGGTGCGCGAGCTGGCTGAATTGGGCGTGATCGTGTCCGGCGATGTCACCGCGGCGGAGCTGCGGCAGCATTATCGCCAGGCCCGCGTTGCGGTGGCGCCATTGCGTTACGGCGCTGGTATGAAGCTCAAAGTGGTGGAGGCGCTGCGCGAGGGGGTTCCGCTGGTCACGACCCCGGTCGGGGCGCAGGGCCTTCCGGAGCTTGCCGCCGTCGCATCGGTGGAGGTCGATGCCGGCGGCGTGGCCGGGGCGGTATGCGCTTTGCTGACGGATGACGCCCTGTGGCGCGAGCGCTGCGCGGCGCAGATCGAGTTCGCGCGCGCGCGGTTCTCGGAAGCCGCGCTGCGGGAGTCATTCCTGACCGGGTTGGGGCTGCGTGGACCAGGCGCGGTTGCCGATCTGGCGGTGGCGGCGTAGGTCGGCGACGCATTGTGCCGGCGAGAAAGCCGTGGGTGGTCGGCCTTGCCAACCGTGACGAAGAGAGCGCCCGCGGGCTGGCCCGGAAAGGACGATGCCGCAGCCAAGTGCCGCGGCACCGTCGCGCGATCCAGAGGCGTCAGGGGTTCAGACGCTTGCGGCGGACCAGCCAAAGGCCCAGCAGGCCGGAACCCAGCAGGCAGAGCGAGGCAGGCTCCGGGACCCTGGTCAGGGACACGGCATCAAGCTCGTTGCCAATCGAGGGTGCCCCGCCGACATTCATGGCAGCGAAGCTCAGCGTCTCACTCGTGGAGTTGGCGACGACCGTGGAGAGGTTCGGCGTCCACACCACCGCATTCCCGCTCCCGTTGGCCGTATTGGTCGCGACAGGCACTCCGCCGAAGGACACGTCGAGTTGCTGCGGCCCCGAGCCGGGTCGGCTGCCATACGCCCAGGACAAGGCGTATTTCGCGCCGACCGTCAGCCCCGATACGGTCTGAGAGATCGTGTCGAAGGTGGACCCGTCCACTTCAGCGCTCTGAGATCCATCATAGGCTGGGGTTCCGGCACCGCTCAGGATCGGCGTGTAGTCGATCTCGAGTTCGTTGTTGTTGCTCGTCCAGCCCGGTACCGAGCCATTTGGGAAGAGGTTATAACCACCTCCGACCGACGGAGCCTCGAAGGAGCCGTCGGTGATAAGGTTGGCGGTGGCCCGCGCGGGGCTGGCGCCCGCGATAGCGGCGGAGATGGCGGCAACGGCAAGCCACGCGTAACGGATCATCTTTTGGCCTCGAGGTAAATTACAATATCGCAACCATACCGCCAGTTATAATTGGGTTTAGGCAATGTCAAGGGATAGCTGCCGAAACATTTATCCGCGGGCGGGAGTGTTACCGCAATAGCTCACTCGTTCCGGCCGCCATAGCGCCGTACCCGCAGCTCCGCCTGTTCCTTGTGCGCGGCGAAGTTCTCGATCGCGCATAGCCTGGCGCAGTACTCGCCGATCATCCCCGTCGCTTCGGGGCTGACCTCCTGATAGGTGACGGTCTTGAGGAACTTGCCGACCCAGAGCCCGCCCGTGTAGCGCGCCGCGCGCTTGGTGGGCAGCGTGTGATTGGTGCCGATCACCTTGTCGCCATAGGCGACATTGGTCTCCTTGCCGAGAAACAGCGCGCCGTAATTGGTCATTCGTTCCAGGAACCAGCGCGGATCACGCGTCAGCACCTGGACATGCTCGGAGGCGATGCGGTCGGCTTCGGCCAGCATCTCCTCGTCCGTGTCGCAGAGGATCACCTGGCCGTAGTCGCGCCAGGCGACCGAGGCGACATCGGCGGTCGGCAGCCGGGCGAGCTGGCGCTCTATCTCTCCCGCGATGCCGTCGCAGATGCGCGCCGACGTGGTGAGCAGGATGGCAGGAGAGGTGGGGCCGTGCTCGGCCTGGCCGAGCAGGTCGGTGGCGCACATCTCGGCATCGGCGGTATCGTCGGCGATGATCAGCGTCTCGGTCGGGCCGGCGAGCAGGTCGATGCCGACGCGCCCGAACAATTGCCGCTTGGCTTCGGCGACGTAGGCGTTGCCGGGGCCGACCAGCATGTCCACGGGTGCGACGCTGGCGGTGCCGAGCGCCATCGCCGCGACCGCCTGCACGCCGCCGAGCACATAAATCTCGTCCGCGCCCCCGAGCGCCATCGCGGCGATGGTGGCGGCCGGGGGCTCGCCGTTGAGCGGCGGGGTGCAGGCCATGATCCGCCGCACGCCGGCGACCTTGGCGGTCAGCACGCTCATATGCGCCGAGGCCACCATCGGGTAGCGCCCGCCCGGCACGTAGCAGCCGACGCTGCCCACGGGGATGTTCTTGTGGCCGAGCCGAACGCCTGGCAGCGTCTCGACCTCGATGTCGGTCAGCGCCGCCCGCTGGGCTTCGGCGAAGTGGCGCACCTGCGCTTGGGCGAATTTGATATCCTCGATCGTCTGCGCCGGCAACGAGGCGATCAGGCTGTCGATCTGCGGCTTTGACAGGCGGAAATCCGCCGGCTCCCATTTGTCCAACGTCGCGGAGAGCTGGCGCACCGCCGCATCGCCTCGGGCCGCGATGTCCTCAAGAATGCGCTCAACCGTCTCCCGCACCTTGCGGTCGGCCTCGAACTTCTCGGTGTCGGACAAGCCGCTCTTGAGCGTGCGGATCATGTGTCGATCTCCCCTATTCGGCGGTCCAACCCCCGTCCACCACGAGCGACGTGCCGGTGACGAGTGCCGAGGCGTCGGAGGCGAGGAACACCAACGCACCCATCAAGTCCTCGACCTTGCCCAGCCGGCCGAGCTTGATCCGGCGCAGCACATCGTCGTGGAACGCCTGGTCGGACCAGAACGGACGCGTCAGCGGCGTGTCGATGAAGGTCGGCCCAATGGTGTTCACCCGGATACCATGCGGGGCGAGGTCGATCGCCATTGCCTTCGCAAGTCCCTCGATCGCGTGCTTCGAGGCGCAATAGACGCTCCGCCGCGCGCCGCCGACATGGCCCATCTGCGAGGAGATGTGGATGATCGAGCCGCGCACGCCGGCCGCGACCATGCGTTTCGCCGCCGCCTGGGCGACGAAGAAGGCGGCCCGGACATTCAGGTCCATGATCGCGTCGAAATCCTGAAGTGTGACCTCAAGGAATGGACGCGGCCGGTTGGTGCCGGCGTTGTTCACTAACACATCGAACGCCGCAAGGTCGGCGATCGCCGAGGCGACCGCGCCGAGGTCGGTCACGTCGAGTGCGAGCGGCTCGGCGCTGCCTCCCGCGTCGCGAATCTCGGCGCAGGCCGCTTCGATGTCCTGGGCGGTTCGCGCCACTAGCACGACGTGCGCGCCCGCCTGGGCGAGCGCCGCGGCGGCGGCGAGCCCGATGCCCCGACCGGCTCCGGTGATCAGCGCACGCCGGCCGTCGAGGCGGAAAGAGGGAGTTCGAGGCAAGGTCACGCGCGTTCACCCGTCAGGCGCCATCGAACGCCCTCGACCCGCGAGCCTAAGGCCACGGGCCGGCAAGCGAAAGCCGCGCTGTCGGGTCAGGGCAAGGCGATGTCCGCTCCTTACAGGGAGACCTTGCTCCTGGTTTCGGGGCCGAGCAGGAGCGCAATCACGAAGACCGTCGGCGGGTGACTTCCTCAGGCTACCCCCAGCTCCGCCACCAGAATCTTGCCCTTCGTTTCGGGGCCGAGGAGCAAGGCGAAGATGAAGACCAGCGCGGCCCCGTTGGTGAAGGCCAGCATCGGCATGGTGAAGCCGTTCGGCAGGCCAATGGCGAGCGCCGCCATCACGGGGGCGACGAAGCCGGCCCAGATCGCACCCTGATGATAGCAGAAGCCGCTCGCGGTCGCCCGGACCTCGGTGGGGAACCGCTCCGAGAGGTAACTCGGGTTCTGGCCGTAGATCGCGCCGAGGAACGCTCCTTGGATGACATAAGCAACGAAGATGGCCGGGTAGCTGGTGGTGAAAAGGTAGGCCGGCGTGATGAAGAATCCGATCGCGGCCGGGATGATCATCGACCAGCGACGGCCGATCCGGTCCGCCATCCAGCCCCAGAAGCCGCTGGCCAGGAACGCGACGCCGTTCGCGACCGCGATCGGCGTGCCGACCAGTGCCGGGCTTAGGTGCAAGTCTTTTTCGAGATGGGTCGCGAACATGCCGTACACCGAGTAGTACACAACGAAACCGCTCGCCATCCACAGGCAGGCGGTGATCGTGTTGCCGAGGACATCCCAGCGGAAGATCTCAAGCAGCGGGACATGGACCTCCTGCTTGCGCTCGCGCTGCAGGCGGCGATTCTCGGCCCAGACTTCGGGTTCCTTGACGTAGTAGAGCACGAACGGGATGGCCAGCGCCGGGAGCACTCCGAGCATCAACAAGCCGCGCCAGCCGATCAGGTTGTACAGACCAGCGTAAAGCGCGCTCGAAAGCAGGAAGCCGATGCTCCAGGAACCTTGCAGGATCCCACTCATCAGCCCCCGCGACCGGGCGGGCCATGTCTCCATCGATAGTGCCGCGCCGGCCGGCCACTCCGCCCCCATGCCGATGCCGAGCAGGGCGCGGAACAGGAACAGCAGCCAAAATGTCGGCGCCAGCCCGGCGATCAGGTTGCAGACCGAGTACCAGCCGATCGCGATCATCAGCGGGGTCTTGCGTCCGATCCGATCGCACAGCCAGCCGGAGCCCACCGCGCCGACGAGCCGCAGCCACAGCGTTATGGTGAAGACCGCGGTCACTTCGGTGAGGCTGACGTGAAACGCCTTCGCGATCGGCACCATGAGCAGCAGGAACACGGTGAAATCGAAGGCATCGAGGGTCCAACCAAGCCACGCCGCCCACCACGCCATCCACTGGTCCTTGGTCGGTTCCTTCCACCAGGGCACCGTCGCTTGCGCGGGTCCAGACATCACGGTCATCGGACACCCCCCGTCGTTCTTATTTGATGCATAACAGCTATGCTAAAATCGAGGGCAGCGCAAGCGCACAGCCTCGAGCAGCCCGCCGCTCGCGGCTCCAAGGCTCGGCTGTTACAAGGCTCGCCTGCTATGGTTCGGGGAAATTGGGGGCGATGAGATGGGCCGACTGGACGGTAAGGTCGCGGTCGTAACGGGTGGTTGTTCGGGCATTGGGCTTGCGACCGTCGAACGCTTCGTCGAGGAAGGCGCGCGCGTCCTGCTCGCCGACATTCAGGATGACCAGGGGGCCGAGACGGAACAGCGGCTCGCGGGCAAGCTGCGCTACCTGCACTGCGACGTGACGAGGGAAGCCGAGATCGCGGCGACCATGCAGGCGGCGGCCGAAACGTTCGGCGGCCTCGACATCGTGTTCAACAACGCCGGGGCCGGCGGGGCGCGAGAGCCGATCGAGGAGATGACGGGCGAGGCGTGGGACCGCACGCAAGCGCTGCTGCTCCGCTCGGTGGCACTGGGCATCCGCTACGCCGTGCCGCACCTCACCGCGCGCGGCGGCGGGTCAATCGTCAATACCGCTTCAATCGCGGGGTTGCAGGCCGGCTACTCGCCGATCGCCTATGCGGTAGCGAAAGCGGGGGTGATCCAGCTTACGAAGGTGGCCGCGGCCGAGCTGGCGCGGCACCGCATCCGGGTGAACGCAATCTGCCCCGGCTACATCTTGACCAACATCTTCACCGCGAGCCTCGGCATCTCGGGCGACGCGACCGAGCGGGCTAACGAGGCGCTGAGGCGGATGGCCCCGGAGGTCCAGCCGGTGCGGACGGCCGGGTCGGCGCGCCATATCGCCGATGCTTGTGTCTTTCTCGCGAGCGGGGAGGCCGCGTTCGTCACCGGAACCCATCTGGTGGTTGATGGAGGGCTGACCATCGGGCCACGCAGCGCGTGGGATCCGGAGGCGCCCTCGCCGATCCGTCAGGCGATCGCCGAGGCGGTGCTGGGACCATCGCAGACGTGAGGAGAGAGTTTTGAAATTCGGCGTCTTCTACGAGCACCAGCTTCCGTGTCCTTGGACCGAGGGCACGGAGATCCCGGCACTCGCCGCGCTCGGGCGCCGCATCGCGGACGAGGGCAAGCCGGAAGGGGCGCGGCCGGGGC
This sequence comes from uncultured Pseudomonadota bacterium, assembly GCA_963849305.1. Classification (GTDB taxonomy): domain Bacteria; phylum Pseudomonadota; class Alphaproteobacteria; order Acetobacterales; family Acetobacteraceae; genus CAWKGV01. Next base: position 158,959 of record CAWKGV010000012.1, on the reverse strand, counting down.
GCCTTGGTGACTCAATTCGGGCGGAGCTTGGCCTCGCCGCCGATCGCCCGGCAGCGGAATGAGGCGCATGGACGAGCAAACCAAGCTTCCGAGCGGTCTTGCGTTGACGCCGCTCGATCCCGTTTTTCGCGAGCGCCCGCACGAATACCTGGACCGACTGCGGACCGAGGATCCGGTGCATCGCGATGCGTCCTTCAGCCGGCTGTTCCTGACCCGGTTCGAGGACATCAAGAGCAGTGGTGGGCAACCGCGCATTGTCGGTTGATCCGCGCAAGGCGCCGCCGGCCTCCTATCACCGTCGCGTGGTGATGGGCGACGGACACGATTTCGAGCCGTCGATGCTGCACCTCGACGACCCGGACCATCGGCGTATCCGCGGCCTGGTGTCCCAGGCGTTCAATCAGCGGGCCGTGGAGGCGTTTCGCCCGCGCGTCCGCGCGATCTCGGAGGCGCTGCTCGATGCGGTCGCGGGCCGCGAGGTGTTCGACGTGATCGCCGACTATGCGGCGCCGCTGCCGACCATCGTGATTGCCGAGATGCTGGGCGTCGATGCCGCCGAGCAAGCGCAATTCAAAAAATGGTCGGACGCGCTGGTGCATACGTTCAATCCCTTGCGCACCCCCGAGCAGCAGGCTGAGTTGGTGGACGCCGGCACCGGGCTGGTCGGCTTTTTCCACCAGGTCATCGAGGCGCGTCGCCGTCGACGTGGCGCGGACCTGGTTAGCGCGCTGGTGGCCGTCGAGGAAGCGGGCGACAAGCTCTCCGAAAGGGAGATTATCAGCACCTGCAATCTCCTGCTGGTCGCGGGCAACGTCACGACCACCGACCTGATCGGCAATGGCGTGCTGGCGCTGCTGCGGCACCCCGACCAGCTCGCCGCGTTGCGTGCCAAGCCCGATCTGGCACGAAACGCGGTCGAGGAGATGCTGCGCTACGACCCACCGGTGGCACAAACGAGCCGGCTGGCGTTGGCGCCGCTCGATGTAGGCGGCGTGCAGGTGCAGGCCGGCGAGTCGGTGACGATGTCCCTGCTCGCCGCCGGCCGCGACCCCGCGGTTCAAGCGGCGCCTGATCGGTTCGATATCGCGCGCGCCGATACGAGCCATCTGGCGTTCGGCGGCGGGGCTCATTTCTGCCTCGGCGCGCCGCTCGCGCGCGCCGAGGCGCAGATCGCCATTCCGCTCTTGTTCGAGCGATTCCCCGCCCTTCTGCTAGATCCGGGGCGTGCCATTGAGCACAAGCGGGCGCCGGTGTTCAACGGTGTCGCTGAGCTTTGGGTGCGGACAAGCTAGCCGAAGTCGTACCGCCTTGAAGAAGACCTCCATCATCCTAGCCATCGCCGGGGTAGCGATCGGCATCGTGATCGTCGTGTGGCTCGGCGTGGGCAAGGTGGTCGGCGCCGTGACCTCGGTCGGCTGGAGCGGGTTCGGGATCATTCTCGGCTGGCAGCTCCTCCTGTTCGTGCTGCTTGCGACCGCGTGGCATGTCGTCTGCCCCGGGGCGAAGTTCCGAACAACGGTTTGGGGCCGGCTGGTGCGCGAGGGCGGGACCAACATCCTGCCCTTCTCCGAAGTTGGCGGCCTCGCATTCGGGGCGCGCGTGCTGACCTTGGCCGGCGTGCCGTCCGCACTGGCAATCGCATCGAGCTTCGCCGATGTGGCAGCGGAGTTCATCGGCGAGATCCCGTTCATCTTGTTCGGCCTGATTATGGTCCTGGCGCGCGGACCGCGATCGTCGCTGCTGCTGCCGCTCGCCATCGGGATCGCCTTCGTGGCGGCGGGGGGCGTGGCGCTGATCTGGGCCGAGAAGCACTCGGCCAAACTGTTCCACACGGTCGGCCGCCGAATCGCCTCGCGCTGGGCGAAGGGGGCGGAGCGGAGCGCGGACGACGTGCAGCACGAGTTTGACCGGCTGTTCGGCCAAGCGCGTCGGCTAGGCCTTGCCGCCGGGATTCATTTCGCGGGCTGGATCGGAGGCGGTGTGAGCGTCTGGATCACCTATCACCTGCTCGGAGGGCAGATCGACGCCGTCTCGGCAATGGCGATCGAGGGGCTTCTGAGCGCCGCCCTGGCCGTTGCCTTCCTTGTGCCGGGAGGGCTTGGTGTGCAGGAGGCTTCGTATGTCGTGCTGGGTCGGCTGTTCGGGATGCCGGCGCACTTGTCGATCGGCCTATCGCTGCTCCGCCGGGCACGGGATATCGTGATCGGTGCGCCGGCGTTGGTCACCTGGCAGGTAGCCGAGGCGCGACGATTGCAGAAGGACAGCAGGGAGACGGAGCGAGCGGGCGGATAGCATTTGCGCGTCTCAGGCCCACAGCGGGTCGATGGGTCCGCGACCGGCGAGCACCGCGGCGATGTTGTCGAGCGCGCGGAAGCCCATTGCGTTGCGCGTCTCGACCGAGGCACTGGCGACATGCGGCGCGAGAATCACGTTCGGCAATTGCGCGAATCTCAGGTCGTAGTCGGGCTCCGTGCGGAACACGTCAAACCCGGCGGCGAAAAGCTGACCTGAAGTCAGCGCGGCGAACAGCGCGTCTTCGTCCACCAGCCCGCCGCGCGCGACGTTTACCAGCACCGCCCCGCGCGGCAGCAGCGCCAAGGTCTCGGCGTTGACGATGCGCTCGGTCGCGGAGCTGGCGGGCGCGTGCAGCGAGAGGAACTGGCAGTGCGGCAGCATGGCGCGGAAGTCGGAGAAATAGGTGGCGCCTCGCTCCTGCTCCGGCGGCAGCCGGCGACGCGAGCAGTAGAGCACCCGCATGTCGAAGCCCCGCGCCCGCTGCGCGACCGCTTGACCGATCCGGCCCATGCCCAGGATGCCGAGCGTCTTGCCGGTGACCCGGACGCCGAGCAGGTCGCCCTGGCCGATGCGCCGGCGCCAGCCCGCGCGCATGATCGCGTCGTATTCGTGCGCCCGGCGTGCGGCGGCGAGCAGCAGCATGAACGCGAAGTCGGCGGTGCACTCGGTCAGGACGCCGGGCGTGTTGGTCACGATCAGGCCGCGCGCCCTGGCGGCGGGTACGTCGATATGGTCGTGGCCGACGCTGCTGGTCGCCCCCACCCGCACGCTCGCGGGTAGGCGGGCGATCACGTCCGCCGACAGCGGCAGCGTGTTGACGAACAAGATCGCGTCGGCCCGGTGGGACGTTGCCGCGGCCACCACCTCCTCGCCGGTCATGTCGTCCGGCCCGTCGGTCACCATCGCGTCGAACTCAGCGCGGGCGCGGGCGATCACGTCGCGCGTGTGCAAGGCGGCAACCAACAAGCGTGGGGTCATGCGCGGCGGTCTCCGGGCGACGGAGCCGGTTATGCGTCGGCCGGGCAAGGTTGCGGAAGACCGGCGCGCGGGCCAGGCTGCGGGAGCGCCAGCAGGAGACCGCCATGCGCGCCGATTTCGCTCCCGATATCGACCTTGCGGCCCGGCTGTTCGAGGGGCTGCGGGAGCGGACCTTCGATGGCGTGGGGGTCACACGGGATGCCTATGGGCCGGGCGAGCAGGCGGCGCACGACCTGGTGCGTGCGACGGCGGAGGGCTTGCGGCTGGAAACCGAGATCGACGCGGCGGGCAACCTTTACATGACCCTGCCGGGGCGTGACCGCGCGGGCAAGCGAGTGGTGCTTGGCAGCCATCTCGATTCCGTGCCGCGCGGCGGCAACTACGACGGCGCGGCAGGGGTGCTCGCGGGGCTGGCCGCCGTGGCCGGGATGCAGGCGGCCGGGTTCGCGCCGGCGCGCGATGTCACCGTGCTGGCGATCCGCGCCGAGGAGGCGGGGGCCTGGTTTCCGATCTCCTATCCCGGCAGCCAGGCCGCGCTCGGGCGGCTGCCGGCCGAGGCGCTGGCGATCCGCCGGCAGGACACCGGGCGGACCTTGGCCGAGCACATGCGCAGCCTCGGCTTCGACCCCGATTCGGTGTGCGCGCGCGCGGGGCGGCTGGGGCCGGATAACACCGCCGCATATCTAGAGCTGCATATCGAGCAGGGGCCGGTACTGGATGCCGAGCAGGTGCCGGTGGGGATCGTGACCGGCATCCCCGGCTCGCGCCGGTTGCGCGCGGGGCGGGTGATCGGCGAATACAATCATTCCGGTGCGACGCCCCGGCGTTATCGGCGTGACGCGGCCATCGCCTTGGCGGAGCTGGCGGCGCGGCTCGACGATCATTGGGCAGCACTGGAGGTGCGGGGGCACCGGCTGGTCTCCACGTTCTGCGTGCTCGCCACCACGGAGGCTGCGGGATTCACCAAAATCCCCGGCGAGGCGCGGTTCCAGCTCGACGTGCGCAGCGTCGAGCCGGCTAGCGTGGACGCGGTGTTCACCGAGTTGCACCGGCTGGTGCCGCTGATCGAGGCCCGGCGTGGGGTGCGGTTCGAGCTGGGTGTCGAGACCGGGAGTGCCCCGAGCCCTATGGATGCGGGGGTGCGGGCGGGCTTGCGGCATGCGGCGCAGGCGCTTGGGGTCGCTTATCGGGAGATGCCGTCGGGCGGCGGACACGACGCGGCGGCGTTCGCGCGGGCCGGCGTGCCGGCGGGGATGCTATTCGTGCGCAACCAGAACGGCAGCCACAACCCGGACGAGGCGATGCGGATAGAGGACTTCGCGGCCGCCTGCGCCGTGCTGACGCGTTGGGCGGCCGAGATGGCGGGAGGTATGTATGGTTAGAGTGGTTCCCTCGATAGCGTCTTCGGCGCGCGGCCCTCACCCCGAACCTCTCCCGCAAGCGAGAGAGGGAGCAGCAGCAGACCGCTATCTACCCACTGCTACAGCGAGGGGCCGGCGCGACATGCTCCGCGGAGCCGCAGTGCTGGCCGTAGTGGGAGCCGGCGGCGGCCTCGGGACCGGGCCCGCGCAGGCCCAGCAGCCGCAGCAGGTGCGCTGGTCGGCCGGCACCGAACCGCCGCGAACCCGTGCCCCGGCCAACGCCACCGACTGCCATTTCCACATCTATGACTCGAGCTTCCCGATCGCGCCCTACGCCACCTTGCGTCCGCCCGATGCCTCGGTCGCCGACTATCAGGCGTTGCGGCGCCGTCTCGGTCTCACGCGCGGTGTCCTGATCCAGCCCTCCACTTACGGCACCGACAACCGGGCGTATCTCGGGCTGATACCGCAACTCGGCGCGGATCGCACTCGGATGGTTGCCGTGGTGAACACCTCGGTTACGGACGATGAGTTGCGCAAGCTGCACGAGGGAGGCGTGCGCGGCATCCGCTTCAACCTTGCCCAGACTGGTGCGACGACGCTCGACATGCTGGAGCCGCTGTCGCGTCGCGTGGACCCGCTCGGCTGGCACTGCCAGATCAACATGCCCGGTGAGCAGATCGTTGCCGCGCAGGACGTGTTCCTGAGCGTGTCGGGCAAGCTGGTGTTCGACCACCTGGCCCATGTCCCCGAGCCGGCCGGAGTCAACAGCCCGACCTTCGCGCTGATGCGGCGGCTGTTGGACAAGGGGAACACCTGGGTGAAGCTCTCCGGCGCCTACGCCGACACCAAGGTCGGGCCGCCGACTTACGCGGACAGCACGGCCGTAGCCAAAGCCTACGTCCAGGCAGCGCCGCAACGGCTGGTCTGGGGCAGCGACTGGCCGCACCCGACCGAGAAGCCGGGCCATAAGCCCGACGATGCGGTGTTGTTCGATCTGCTCGCCGAATGGGTGCCGGACGAGGCCACGCGGAATCGCGTGCTGGTCGAGAACCCGGCCGAGCTTTACGGCTTCCCCAGCACTTGAGCTCGGACACGTGAGCGCGCCGGTCGTCATTGTCGGCGGCGGCATCGTCGGCTCCTGCGCGGCGCTGTTCCTGGCCGGGCACGCCGAGGTGCTGGTGCTAGAGAAGGATCCTTCGTACCAGTACGCGTCCACCACGCTCTCGTGCGCTTCGATCCGGGTGCAGTTCTCCCAGCCCGTGAACGTGCGGATGTCGCTGTTCGGCGCGGCGTTCCTAGACGGGATGGCCGAGCGCGTGGGGCTGATCCGCCGGGCCTATCTGGTGTTGGCGGGGCCGGAGGGGGCGGCGGCGCTGAGAGCAAACCGGGAGATGCAACTGGCCGAGGGCGCCGAGGTGGCGCTGTTCGAGGGGACGGCGATCGCCGCGCGGTTCCCCTGGCTGAACACCGAGGATCTCGCCTGTGCCACGCTGGGACTGAGGCACGAGGGCTGGTTCGACGCCTACAGCTTGCTGCGCGCGGTGCGGGCAGACGCGATCGCGCGCGGGGCGCGGTATGTCGCGGACGAGGCGGTTGGGTTCGAGACGGGCGCCGGCTCGGTGGCGGCGGTGCGGACCGCCGCCGGCGAGCGGATCGCGGCCGGGCATGTGGTGATCGCCGCCGGCCCCGCTTCGGGCCGTGTCGCGGCGCTGGCCGGGGTCGCACTGCCGGTGGAGCCGCGCAAGCGCACTGTGTTCGTGTTGCGGGCGCCGCTGGACAACGCCGGAATGCCGCTGGTGTTCGACACCTCCGGGGCATGGCTGCGCCCGGAGGGCGACGGGTTCATCGCTGGGATCGCCCCGCCGGCGGAGCGCGACGGGGACGCGAGGGGGGATTTCGACCCGGACCTCGATTTGTTGGAGGAGGCGTTGTGGCCGGCACTGGCCAATCGCATCCCGGCGCTGGAGCAGCTTCGGACGGCGCGCGCCTGGGCGGGGCACTACGACATGTGCCTGCTGGACCATAACGCGGTGATCGGGCGCCATCCGGAGATCGGCAACCTGATCTTGGCGGCTGGTTTCTCCGGACACGGTGTGCAGCACGCGCCCGCGACGGGGCGAGCGGTCGCCGAACTGATCCGGTTCGGAGCGTACCGCACGCTCGATTTGGCGCCCCTGGGTTATGAGCGGGTGCGGGACGGGAGGCCGATGGTTGAGTCGGAGGTGTACTGAGCTGAGTGAGGGGGAGATCAACCTTGGCACGCCAGCACTCAGGCCCGTGATATGACCTTCCAGATCGACGATGCATTCGTCGCGCAGTGGCACCCGAAATACGAGGAGACGGAAAATGATGAACCGGTGTATCAGAGATTAGTCGGCCGAGTGTCCCGAGATATGCGCTCAGACGTAACCATTTCTCAGGAAACTTTCCTGTGTATATGGCGATGGAAGGGAGCAACCCGGGTAAGGAGACACCTCCGCATGGACCAATACGAGGGTCGCTATGCGGAGGCATTCTGCCGCGCCGCCTCAGCTCCACCAGAGCAGAAGCTAGCGCTGCTTTTGGATCCTCATGTGAAGCTCCCGGGCATAGGAGCCCCTACGGGTTCAACAATCCTTCATTTCATTCATCCCCGAAATCATGCCTATCATTGATAGGCGCACCGCTGCAGTTTTACGCGAAGCGGGCCTATTTCGGCGAAAGCGTGCGACCTTGCGCACTTATGAAGAATTTCGACAAGCGATTAAGGTAATTACTCACTCCTGTCCCGATTGGTGCTTGCGGCAAATCGATAGAGCCCTCTTCGCCTACCACAAACAGCACCCAGCTAGAAAGTAGCACGCAATAAGAGCGTAGGGCGCACGCCATCTCGGATTTATGACCGCCCCCGTCCGGAACGCACCGGCTCCCTCACCAGTTCCATTGAACTTGCAAGCGAGGGACGGGGAGCATGAAGGCGCTGACGTGGCACGGCAAGGGCGACATACGGTGCGATACCGTACCCGATCCGAAGATCGAGCATCCGCGCGATGCGGTCATCAAAGTGACCGCCTGCGCGATTTGCGGCTCCGACCTTCATCTGTTCGACGGCATCATCCCCACGATGAAGAGCGGCGACGTGCTCGGGCACGAAACGATGGGCGAGGTGGTCGAGATCGGTTCCGAGAACAAGGCACTGAAGGTCGGCGATCGTGTCGTAGTGCCGTTCACCATCGCCTGCGGCGAGTGCTTCTTCTGCAAGCGAGGATTTTTCTCGGGCTGCGAACGGACCAACCCCAATCACGCGACGGCCGAAAAGCTGTGGGGCCATTCGCCGGCTGGCTTGTTCGGCTACTCGCACATGCTGGGCGGTTACGCGGGCGGACAGGCCGAGTATCTGCGCGTCCCTTACGCCGATGTCGGTCCCATGAAGGTGCCGAGCGGGCTTTCCGATGAACAGGTGCTCTTTCTGTCCGACATCTTCCCGACCGGGTACATGGCTGCAGATTTCTGCAACATCCAATCGGGCGACACGATCGCGATCTGGGGCTGCGGGCCGGTCGGGCAGTTCGCGATCAGGAGCGCGTTCCTGCTGGGCGCCGGGCGGGTGATCGCGATCGACACCGTGCCTGAGCGGCTGGCGCTGGCACGCGCGGCCGGGGCCGAGACGCTGGATTTCCAGCAGGAGGATATCTACGACCGCATCCAGGAGCTGACGCACGGGCGGGGCGCTGATGCCTGCATCGACGCCGTCGGCACCGAACCCGAAACGACGGCCAGCATCGATTCGGTAGTGGATCGCGTGAAGGTCGCGACCTTCATGGGCACGGACCGCCCGCATGTGCTGCGTCAGGCGATCCATTGCTGCCGGAACTTTGGCACGGTCTCGATCGTCGGCGTTTACGGCGGTTTTCTCGATAAGGTGCCGATGGGCTCGGCGATTAATCGCGGCCTGACGTTCCGCATGGCCCAGACACCAGTCCAGCACTATCTGCCCTCGCTGCTGGAGCGGATCGAGAAGGGCGAGATCGACCCGTCCTTCGTGATTACCCATCGCGCGACGCTGGAGGAGGGTCCTGGCCTCTACAAGACTTTCCGCGACAAGCAAGACGGCTGCATCAAGGTGGTACTGAAGCCATGAGTGATACACGTCCCCTCGCCATCGTCACCGGCGCTTCGAGCGGCATCGGCTACGAACTTGCCAAGTGCTGCGCCCATAACGGCTTCGACCTGCTGGTCGCGGCCGACGAGCCGGCGATCAACACGGCTGCCGGCACGTTCCGCCAGATCGGCGTCGGCGTGGATGCGATCGAGGCCGACCTCGCCACGACCGAGGGGGTCGAGAAGCTGTTCGCGGCTGCCAGGGAGCGGCCGGTAGAGGCGCTGCTCGCCAACGCCGGGCGGGGATTGGGGAAGAGCTTTCTCGACCAGGACTTCAATGACGTGCGGCGGGTCGTCGATACCAACATCACGGGGACGATCTATCTGTTGCAGAAGGTCGGACGCGACATGCGCGCGCGGGGGCATGGGCGCGTCCTGATCACGGGCTCGATCGCCGGGTTCATTCCCGGCACTTATCAGGCGGTTTATAACGCCACCAAGGCGTTCCTCGACTCCTTCTCCTTCGCGCTCCGGCACGAGCTGAAGGAGACGGGCGTGACCGTGACATGCCTGATGCCCGGTGCGACCGAGACCGATTTCTTCGAACGCGCCGACATGATGGACACCAAGGTCGGACAGGCGAAGAAGGACGATCCCGCCTATGTCGCCAAGACCGGCTTCGACGCCATGATGCGTGGCGACGGCGACGTGGTGAGCGGGTGGCAGAACAAGTTGCAGACGGCGATCGCCTCGGTGACCCCGGCGGGGGTGCTGGCGGAGATGCATCGCCGCATGGCCGAGCCGGGAACCGCGAAGAGGTAGGCCTCACCGTCCCCGGACGGCGCGCTATTCCTTCAGCAGCACCAGTGCGTCGGCAATCGTCAGCCCCGAGCCGTCTACGTGCAGGATGACCGGATTGAACTCCATCTCCGCGATCCGGTCGCGATGCGCGATCGCCGCGTAGGACAGACGCGCCAACAGTTCCGCCGCGGGGCGGATGTCGATGGGCGCGGCGCCACGGAACCCCTCCAGCAGCCGCGCGGACCTCAGGCCGCGGATCATCGCGGCGGCCTGATCGGTGTCGAGCGGCGCCGGCCGGTGCGCGACGTCGCCGAACAGTTCGATCGTGGTGCCGCCGAAGCCCACCATCATGATCGGGCCGAAGGTCGCGTCGTTGACCATTCCGATAGCAAGCTCGTGCCCCCTCGGCGCCATCGGCTGGACCAGCACGCCCTCGATCCGGGCATCCGCCTTGTGATGCGCGGCCGAGCGGATGATCTCGTCATATGCGTTGGCAACTTCGTCCCGGTCGCGCAGCCCGAGCCGCACGCCGCCGGCCTCGGTCTTGTGCGGGATGTCCGGTGACTGGATTTTGAGGGCCACCGGGAACCCGAGATCGGCCGCGGCATCGGCCGCAACGGCCGCCGAACCCGCCAGCCGTTCCCGCGACGGCGGAAGTCCATAAGGTGCCAGCAACGACTTCGCCCGATGCTCGACCAGTACGCGCGGCAAGTCCGACGCCAGCGTGGCCAGCCGTGCGATGGCAGCATGTTCGGGTTCGGCGCACGCCAGGGTCTCGGCATGGGACGCCAGCTTGCTCACCGCCAATGCGCAAGCGCGGAGATCCACGTGCAAGAACAGCCCGCACGCAGCCAATTGCCGGCGGCCGAACGACGAAGGGAGCGTGTAGCTCCAGGCCGTCACCGGCTTGCCCCGACTGGCGATCAACGGCCGTATTCGCGCCGGGTCGAGCATCACCCGGGTTTCGCTGGCCAGTGAACTGACCAGCACGATGCTGTCCACCTCGTCGGAGGAACTCCAGCAGCTCGAGCGTGCGCATCATCATCGGGCCGGTGTTGCTGCCCTGGGCCGTGACGTCCACCGGGTTCTGGGCCGAGGCGTAGGTTGGCGTGTAGCCGCGGATCTGCTCCTGCAACGCGGGCGATAGTGTTGGCAGTTCCAGGCCGTGCGCGGTCAGCATGTCGGCCATCCAGGCCCCGCCGCCGCCGGAGACCGTGATCACGCCAACGCGACGGCTCCTGGGCGGCGGACAGGTAGCGAGGAGGCCAGCGATCGCCACGGCCTCGTCCGGGTCTTCGGCTTCGACGATGCCGGTGCGCTCGAAGACTGCCTGGTAAGCGGTATGGGGACCGCTGAGCGCGGCTGTGTGGGAGGCCGCCGCGCGCCGCCCGACCTCCGAGCGGCCAATCTTGATGGCGACGATCGGCTTGCCAAGCCGGCGCGCGGCTTCGGCAACGGCCATGAAGCGCGCGCCGTCACGGATGGTTTCACAGAACAGCATCACCACATGGGTCCGCTCGTCTCGCACCATGTAGTCGAGGAAATCCGTGGTGGTGAGATCGGCTTCGTTGCCGGTTGAAATGACATAGCTGAAGCCGAGGCCGGCGGCGCGAGCGCGGTTGTATAGCGAAAAACCGATGCCGCCGGACTGGGCGATCACGCCGACGTTTCGATCGCTGATGGCAAGCGGCGGCTCCTCGCCCTCCTTTACCTCGACGGTCGGGCTGAAGGTCGTGCTAACCTTGCCGAGCGCGTTGAAGTAGCCCTCGCAATTGGGGCCGGCGATGCGCATGCCGGTGCGGCGGGCGATGTCCACCAGCTTTGCCTGCATCCCGACCGCCGCGCCGCCTTCCTCCGCGAAACCCGAGCTGATGACCACGAGATGCTTGACGCCGTTCCGGGCGCAGTCCTCAGCGGCGTCGGCGACCGCGGTGGCGGGAATGGCCATCACGGCGAGATCGATCCGGCCGCCGGCAGCGGCGAGGTTGGGATAACACGGTAATCCGTCGATCTCGGTGTAGCTCGGGTTGATGGGCAGGATGCGGCCGGCGAAGCCATTGCGCCGAAGATGGCTCAGTAACAGGCCGCGAATGCGGTGCGGATCGGGCGAGGCGCCCAGAATGGCGATCGAGCCGGGCCAGAAGAAGCTTTCCAGCGGATGGTCGGTCATTGCGGGTCACGCCTTGCGATCGTTCAGCATCCGGCGCGCGATCGCCATGCGGTGGACCTCGGAGGGGCCTTCATAGATCCGCATCAGCCGGACCTGCTGGGCGAAGCACTGCAATGGCAGCTCCTTGGTCATGCCCATCGCGCCGTAGGTCTGCATCGCGTTATCCACGACCTCCTGCGCCATCTCGGTGGCGAACACCTTGATCATGGACGCCTCGGTGCGGACGTCCTGGCCGGCATCCTGCTTGGCGGCGGCATCGGCGACCATCAAACGGCAGGCATGGATGCGGGTCGCGGCATCGGCCACCCACCATTGGATCGCTTGTCGCTCCGACAGCTTCGTGCCAAAGGTGGTGCGGTTCTTCGCCTGCTCGCACAGCATCTCCAGCGCGCGGCGCGCGATGCCGATGCACCAAGCCCCGATCTGCAACCGGCGCACGGTCAAGCGGAGCTGCATCGGCGCGAAACCATGACCGAGGCGGCCCAACACCTGCGCCTCGGGAACCCGGCAGTCCTCGAAGACCAATTCGTATGTGCGGTGACCGCCGATCATCGCGATCTCGCGCTCGATGATGAAGCCGGGCGTGTCTTTCTCGACAATGAAGGCCGAGATGCCTTCGTGACGCTTGCCTTCCCCGGTGCGCGCCATGACGATCACGAAGTCGGCTTGCGGCACGCGGCTGACCCAGATCTTGCGGCCGTTGATGACCCATTGATCGCCATCCTTCACGGCGCGCGTGGTCATCTCCGCCGGATCGCCGCCGGCGCCGGGCTCGGAGATGGCGATGGCGGAATGCGCGCGCCCCTCGGCGTATGGCTTCAGGTATAGCTCGCGCTGGCGCTCGTCGGCCGCCGCCAGGAGCATGTGCAGGTTCGGGCTGTCGGGCGGGAAGGTGAACGGCACGATGGTGCGGCCCAGCTCCTCGTTGATCGCCATCAGCGCGACGGCCGGCAGGTTCGCTCCGCCCAACTCCTCCGGCACATCGAGCGCCCAGAGCCCGAGTTCACGGCACTTGGCGAGCAGCGGCGCCTCTTGCTCGCGGGTCAGCCCGTATTTCTCCCCGCGCGCCTCCCGCGCCAGCACCGAGCGCTCCAACGGCATCAGCTCGCGATCGACGAACTTCGCGACCAAGTCCTGCAACATGCGGTGCTCTTCGGACAGTGCCTCCGGCATCGGCGTTTCCCCCTGACCCCAGCAAGGACCGTAAATTGGCCGCTGCGGCCCGTCCATCCGAGCCGCGCGACAAGGGCATCGCCGATCGTGTATTGATTGTCGCCGAGCAGAGAGCTTCCCGGAGCATCGTATGGCAACGGTCATCCTGACGCCGGGCAATACCCCACTGTCGGATTGGCGGGCCATCTATCGCGGTGCCGCCGCCACGCTGGACCCGGGAGCCTATGCGGCGGTCGGCGAGGGTGCCGCCGCCGTGGACGCGATCGTCGCCCGAGGGGAGCCGGTCTATGGCATCAACACCGGGTTCGGCAGGCTCGCCACTATCCGCATCGAGGCGGCTGACCTTGCGAGGTTGCAGCGGAACCTGGTGCTGTCGCACGCGGCCGGCGTGGGCGAGCCGATGCCCCAGCCCGTTGCCCGTCTGATGATGGCCCTCAAGCTGGCGAGCCTGGGGCGGGGTGCTTCGGGCGTGCGGCCGGCGACGGTGCGGTTGCTGGAAGCGATGCTCGCGCGCGGGCTGGTGCCGGTGGTGCCATCACAGGGCTCGGTCGGTGCTTCGGGCGACTTGGCGCCGCTGGCGCACACGGCTGCCGCCATGATCGGCATCGGCGAGGTGATCCTGGATGGGCGGCGCATCCAAGCTGCGGCGGCGCTGGCGCAGGCCGGCCTGAGCCCGGTCACGCTCGGCCCCAAGGAGGGGCTCGCGCTGCTGAACGGGGTTCAGTTTTCCACCGCCTATGCGCTCGCCGGCTTGTTCGAGGCCGAGCGGTTGCTGCAAGCGGCTCTATTGGCCGGCGCGCTCGCCACCGATGCCGCGCGCGGCTCCGACACGCCGTTCGATCCACGTCTCCAGGCACTGCGCGGCCATCGCGGACAGATCGACGTTGCCCGCGCACTGCGCGCGCTGCTGGCCGGAAGCGCGATCCGCGCCTCGCACCTGGTCGGCGACGATCGCGTGCAAGATCCGTATTGCCTGCGCTGCCAGCCGCAGGTGATGGGCGCCGTGCTGGACGTGCTGCGCCAGTCGGCCGCCATGCTCGCCACCGAGGCCAATGGCGTTTCCGACAATCCGTTGATCCTTGCCGACACCGCTGAAGTGTTGTCGGGAGGCAACTTCCACGGTCAGCCGGTGGCCTTCGCCGCCGATATGATTGCGCTCGCCCTGTGCGAAATCGGCTCGCTCTCGGAGAGGCGGATTGCCATGCTGATGGACCCTGGGCTTTCGCGCCTGCCTGCCTTCCTGACGCCGAAGCCCGGGCTCAATTCGGGGTTCATGATAGCGCAAGTCACAGCCGCTGCGCTGGTGGCGGAGAACCGCCAGCGAGCCACGCCGGCCAGCGTCGATTCCATTCCGACCTCGGCCAATCAGGAGGATCATGTGTCGATGTCCGCGCACGCGGCGCGGCGCTTGCTGCCGATGGTCGACAACGTCGCCGCGGTCATCGGCATCGAGCTGCTGGTCGCCGCGCAGGGGTGCGATTTCCACGCGCCCATGACCTCCAGCGCGGCGCTCGAACGGCTGCGCGCGCTGATCCGGGCCCAGGTCGCCCATCTGGAGGAGGACCGACACCTGGCGCCCGATATCGACCGAGCGACGGAGCTGGTTCGCTCGGGGGCCGTCGCCGACGCGGCGCGGGATGTCGCGCTTCCCGCCGTCGCGGACTGACAAGGACGCAGCAGCATGGCTCTCATTCCCAACGTCCGGACCGTTCGCGCCCCGCGCGGGACAGTGATTTCGGCCAGATCCTGGCTGACCGAAGCGCCGCTACGAATGCTGATGAACAACCTCGATCCCGAGGTCGCCGAGCGGCCGGGCGAGCTGGTCGTCTATGGCGGCATCGGCCGCGCGGCACGCGACTGGGACAGCTTCGACCGCATCGTCTCGGCGCTACGCCGGCTGGAGGCCGACCAATCGTTGCTCGTGCAATCGGGCAAGCCGGTCGGCGTCTTCCGCACGCACACGGACGCGCCACGGGTGCTGATCGCCAACTCGAATTTGGTGCCGCACTGGGCGACCTGGGAGCATTTCAACGAGCTGGACCGCAAGGGCCTGATGATGTTCGGGCAGATGACGGCGGGATCGTGGATCTATATCGGCAGCCAAGGAATTGTGCAGGGCACGTACGAGACCTTCGCCGAGATCGGACGTCGCCATTATGGCGGCGACCTTTCCGGTCGCTGGGTTCTCACCGCCGGACTGGGCGGCATGGGAGGCGCGCAACCACTTGCCGCCACGATGGCCGGCGCCTCGCTGCTGGCGATCGAGTGCCAGGCGAGCCGGATCGAGATGCGGCTGAGGAGCGGCTATCTCGACCAGCAGGCAAAGGATCTCGATGAGGGGCTGGCGATTATCGAGCGCGCGTGTCGCGAGCGCCGGCCCATTTCGGTCGCCGTGCTGGGCAATGCCGCCGAACTGTTGCCTGAGCTGGTGCGGCGCGGCGTGCGGCCGGATGTCGTGACCGACCAGACCTCGGCGCATGACCCGACGAACGGATACCTGCCGAGAGGCTGGAAGGTGGCGGAATGGGAGCGCCGGCGCGAAGCGGCACCCGGCGAGGTCGCGGCGGCAGCCCGCCGCTCGATCGCGGAGCATGTGCGTGCCATGCTGGAGTTCCACCGCATGGGCATCCCGACGCTCGACTACGGCAACAACATCCGTCAGGTCGCGCGCGAGGAAGGCGTCGCCGATGCCTTCGACTTTCCGGGCTTCGTTCCCGCTTATATACGGCCGCTGTTCTGCCGCGGCGTCGGGCCGTTCCGCTGGGCGGCGCTGTCCGGCGATCCGGAGGACATCTACCGCATCGACGCCAAGGTGAAGGAGGTGCTGCCCGGCCACCGGCACTTGCACACCTGGCTCGACATGGCGCGCAACCGCATCCGGTTCCAGGGGCTTCCCGCGCGCATCTGTTGGGTGGGTCTCGGCGAGCGGCACCGTCTGGGTCTTGCCTTCAACGACATGGTGGCATGCGGCGAGCTGAGCGCGCCGATCGTCATTGGCCGCGACCATCTCGACGCCGGCTCCGTGGCCTCGCCCAACCGCGAAACCGAGGCGATGCTTGACGGATCGGACGCGGTCTCGGATTGGCCGATGTTGAACGCGCTGCTGAACTGTGCCTCGGGGGCTACCTGGGTCTCGATCCATCATGGCGGCGGCGTCGGGATCGGCTATTCCCAACATGCCGGTATGGTGGTGGTGTGCGACGGCACTCCGGAGGCCGCGCGGCGCATCGAGCGGGTGTTGTGGAACGATCCGGCGAGCGGCGTCATGCGACATGCCGATGCCGGCTATAAGCTCGCGCTGGACTGCGCCCGCGAGCATCAGCTCGATTTGCCGGGCATTCTCACTTGACCTAGCACTGCGGAAGGCGTGGGGACCATGCGGATCGCGCGGATCGAAACGTTCCTCTTTGACCCAGGCGTGGCGAAGAACCTGCTGTTCTGCCGTGTCGAGACCGAGGACGGGCTGCACGGCTGGGGCGAAGCCTATGTCACGCCCGGCAAGGAGCCGGTGATCGCGCAATGCCTGCAAGCGATGGCGCCGCACGTGATCGGTCGGAGCGCATATAGCATACGCCACACGGCGCAAGTGATGTTCGAGGATTTCGCCATCCGCCGCGCCTCGCTCGATCTGCTCTCGGCTTGGAGCGCGATCGAGATCGCGATGTGGGACATCGTGGCCAAGAAGGCAGGCTTGCCGCTGTATAACATGCTGGGGGGCGCGTCGCGCGAACGGGTGCGGGTCTATGCCAATGGCTGGTCGAGCGGGACTGAGCCGATCGAGGCCAATGTCGAGCGCGCGCTGGCGGTAAAGGCCGCGGGGTTCACGGCGCTGAAATGGGATCCGTTCCCCGGTCCGTGGCGCAGCTTCATCCACCGCGAGGACGAGGAGCACGTCGTTCGCTACGTCACGGCGATGCGCGCGGCGCTCGGGCCGGAGTTCACCTTGCTGATCGAGGCGCATCGGCGGCTGGCGCCGATGCACGCGATCCGTATCGGCCGACGCCTCGCCGAGCTTGATATCGGCTGGTACGAGGAGCCGTGTCTCTGCGACAATATCGAGTTGCTCGCCGAGGTGCGCCGGGCAGTGCCGGTTCCGATCGTGACCGGCGAGGCGATGTACTCGAAGGAGGCGTTCTTCCAGTGCCTGGAAAAGCGGGCGGCCGACATTCTCAACCCGGACATCTGCAACTGCGGCGGCCTTTCGGCGATGCTCGATATCGCGGCGATGGCGCAGCCGCAGGCGGTGGCGATCGCGCCGCATAACTACAACAGCACGCTGGTCGGGCTGGCGGCGACGGTGCAGTTCGCCGCCATGATCCCGAATTTCTTGATCGCCGAGTGCTTCGTGAACTTGCGGCCGGCCTGCGACGAGGTGGCGATCAAGCCGCTCGCGATCGCCGACGGCTTCGTGGACCTGCCGACCGAGCCGGGGCTCGGGATCGAGCTTGACGTGGAGCGCCTGCGCAAGCGCCCGTATCGGGACATGCCGGCCAAGGGCCTACGGCAATACTGGGAGGAATTTCCGCGCAAGGGCTACGCGGTGGCGGCCACGCGCACGGGATTTTAGATCTAGTCGGATAGCACTCGCGCTTCGGTGCGCGCCTGGAGTTCTTCCAGCGTGAGACCTGGGATCATGTCGCGCACCACGAAGCCGCGCGAGGTCACGTCCAGCACCGCGAGATTGGTGTACACCCGCTGGACGGTGCCCTTGGCCGTCAGTGGATAAGAGCAGCGGCGCTTGAGCCGGGGCGCGCCGGCCTTGGTGGTGTGCTCCATCATCACCCAGAGCCGGCGGGCGCCGATCGCGAGGTCCATGGCCCCGCCAACCTGTTTCACCGGCTCGTCGGGCGAGTGCGCCCAATTGGCGATATCCCCGGTCTCCGAGACCTCGAAGGCGCCAAGCACCGAGAGATCGAGATGTCCCCCGCGCGCGATCGCGAAGCTGTCGGCCTGGTGGACATAGCTGGCGCCGACCCGCAGCGTGATGTGCTGCACGCCGGCGTTGATCAGGAATGGATTGACCTGATCGGGCGGCGGGGCCGGGCCGGCGCCGATGACGCCGTTCTCGGAGTGGAAGATCACCTCGCGCTCGAGCGGCACGTGGTCGGCCACCCCGGTCGGGATGCCGATGCCGAGATTGACCACCCAGCCCTCGGGGATATCGCGCGCCGCACGCGCCGCCATCCCGGAGCGATCGAGCGGGGTCCATGCAGGCTGCGCCATGTCCGACTCTCTTTCGTTTCAGTCCGCGTCTGGGACGTGCAGCACGCGATCGACGAAGATGCCTGGAGTGTGGACGTTCTCCGGCTGGATCGCGCCCAGCCCGACCCGGTGCCTGGCCTGCGCCACGGTAAGATCGGCCGCCATCGCAATCACCGGGTTGAAGTTCCGTTGCGTGTCCTTGTACGTCAGGTTGCCCCAGCGATCGGCTTCCCAGGCGTCGATCAGCGCCACGTCGCCGGGCAGCGGGTATTCGAGTAGACACAGCTTGCCGCCGATCTCGCGCACTTCGCGGCCCTCGGCCAGCAGGGTGTCGGCGGCGGTCGGCGTGTAGAAGCCGGTGACCCCGGCCCCGGCGGCGCGCAATCGCTCGGCGAGCGTGCCCTGCGGGACGATCTCCACCTCCAGCTTGCCTTGCATGAAGGCCCGGCCGGCCTCGCTGGCCGGGCGAACGAAGCTGCATACGAGCTTGCGCACCCGCCCGAGCGTGACCAGCCGAGCGATCGCGCTGCCGTCGCGCCCGCCGGCGTTGCAAACCAACGTCAGGTCGCGCGCGCCCTGCTCGATCAGCCCTTCCAGCAGCTTGAGCGGCGTGCCCACATCCCCGAAACCGCCGAGCAGCACGGTCGCGCCGTCGCGCACACCGCTCATCGCCTCCGCCGTCGATTGCACGAACTTGTCGATCATGCCCGCCGTTTCGCTTCCGGTCGCAAGCTGGCAGCCTAGCCGGCGGGCCGGGCCGCGCCAAGGGAAGCGCCGCCGGGGTTGTCGTCAAGCCCGAACACTTCCGGATCGGGGGTCTGTTGAAATTGACGATAGGCCCTCGTCTCATCGCTGTCTCGTTTCGCTGTACGCGAGACAGCTCGGGGGTGGTCCAGCCTCGTGCCATCGGGCGGAGGGGAAGCCATGCGCGCCGGCACCGGCGCGTCGTCGGGCGGACCGCCGACGATGGTGTCGGGCAACCAAGGGAAGCGGCGCCGCAGCGCGGCCTTTCGCGGATCGGCGGAGGCGCCTGCCTCGGCGGCGACCGGGTCGGGCTCGGGTTGCGCCACCTTCTCGGGTTCCGCCAGCGGCTCGGGCGTCGGCGGCCCGGTCATCGCCGCCGGCTCCGGCCGCGGTGACAGCGCCTGCGCCATCAGGGCGATGGCGCAATGCTCGGTCCAGGCAGCGCGCTCGTTGGCGGCACTGTTCGCCTCGGTCTTCTGTCGCGCTGCCTGCATGCGCAGAAGGAGCCGCAGCGCGCTCTGCGCCTGGCGCATCATGCTGTTGGCCTGAGCGCGACATTTCATCGCCCAGCTTGCGGTGATCTCCGGCTGCTGAACCAAGCGCAAGCAATCCTTGCACTGCTCGGAGGCGGCAACGAAGAGCGCGGCGAGATCGGCCTCGGCCGCATTGGCCGGATGGAGCGCGGCAACGCGGGCGATGGCGGCGTGGTCGCGCCGGGCCAGATCGTCCGGGCTGTCGCTAAGCGGTGGGGGCAGTGCCTGCTGCAGCGTGCGGATGAGCTGGTAATAGGCGTCGGCAGGGAGCTGGCTGGCGAAGTCGGTCTGGTTTGGCGCGGCGGTGTCTGGCATGGCGGGCCAGGTGGAGTTAGGATTGCTGCTTGTCAATGGTTATCATGTCTATCACCCGGTTCTGGATCGTGTGGCACGATTCTCCCCCTCCCCTTGCGGGAGGGGGCCGGGGGAGGGGTCGCGCCACCTCCCACCGGCCCTGGAGGGGCGCCGACCTTTGACCGTCGTCATGGCCGCGCGCCCTTGCCTGACGCTCCTTGCGCCGTTGCGAGCGGTCTTTTCGCCGGCCGAATTGACGACATGCCCTAGAATGGCGCGATGAGGAACGCCCCGCCCGCCCTGGAGACGGTCTCGGTCGAGGTGCCCGAGGCGGCGCTGGAGGCCTACGAGGCGGCGCTCGGCAGCGTGTGCGCCAGCGTCGGCTTCTTCCGCGACGAGGCGACGGGCGGCTGGCGGTGGAAGGGGTGAAGGAAGCCGGCCGGCAGGAGGCGGACCTCGCGGCGGCCCTGGCCTTGGCGGCGGCGCTGAGCGGCTGGCCCGCGCCGCTCGCGCGCACCGCCACGCCGGCCGAGGGCTGGCTCGCCCGCACCCAGGCCGCCTTCCCGGAGCAGCGCATCGGCCGCCGCTTCGCGGTGCGCGGGACGCACGTCGCGGGTCCGCCGCCCCCCGGCCGGATCACGCTGCGGCTGGACGCGGGCCTTGCCTTCGGCTCCGGCGAGCACGGCTCGACGCGGGGTGCCTGCGGGCGCTGGAGCGGGTGGCGCATCGGCGGCCGCGCCGGATTCTCGACCTGGGGACCGGCTCGGGGATTCTGGCGATCGCCGCGGCCCGGCTGCTCCGCCGGCCGGTGCTGGCGATGGATATCGAGCCGTGGCGGTGCGCCTCGCGGCCCGAACGCGGCGGCGAACGGGGTCGGGAGGCTGGTGCGGGTGCGGCGCGCGACGGCTGGCGCAGCCGGCGGTGCGGCGGGGCGGGCCGTATGATTTGGTGCTCGGCCAACATCCTGGCCCGGCCATTGTGTCTGATGGCGAAGGACTTGGCCGCGCAGTTGGCCCCCGGCGGCGTGGCGATCCTCTCGGGCCTGCTGGCCGGCCAGGCGCGGGCGGTTGTGGTGGCCACTGGCGTCGGGGGTTGGTGCTGCGGGTGGGGGTGAGCGAGGGGGCGTGGACGACGTTGGTGGTGCGGCGGTCGCACGACCCGAGACAAGCCTCGCCGCGCGGGTGAGCGACATCCCGAAAACTGTGCAGTCGTGACGCATGCGCGTGAAGCGTTTGCGCGAACGCTACGGTTTGCCTGCATGTGCTGAGCGGGTAATCACCTCGACAGTGGCCACCGGCGGCGCGTCCGACCGTCAAGAGTCTTGGCGGAGCGTCGCCGGTGTGGCCATGCCGCCTCGGGCGAGGGGTAGGATGGTGTTGCGAGCAGATCCATCCCTTCCCGGAGAGCCACATGACGGGTCGGGCACGACGCCATGATGATTCTCTCTGACGCCTATTGTTGGTAGTAAACGGGCGTCCTAGTAACGGTGTCGCTAGTCTCGCCAATGATCTCAACATACCCGCTACTAAGGCGGATTTTAAAAAGAGTATTTTAGTCTACCATAAACTCTAACGGGGCGGTTCTGGTCTTGAACTAAGTCATTCTGAACATCGTAATCGGCGATCTCTGAAATATAACAAATTCCACTATTATTATCGCAGGCGATATTGCGTGTTCCAGGTACAGGCGCCGTGCTCCGCTGCGGCCATCTATTTACGTAATTTTCCTTATTGTCTAAAACCTTTTCTTTCGGAGTGTCTCCCAATGCCCATAATCAACTGTAGAGGAATAAGCTTCGCCCAGGTACAACATAGCAAGTCTATTGTCGTTTGCGATATTTTTCCATTAGTACTTGTCGAATGCAGCCGCCCGGCTTCGTAAGTTAGGTAGTCAGATTACTGCGCACCGTTCCCGAGCTCGGATTTTCTGGGCTCGTAGATGGTAACAGGTTCACGGCTAGCCCCAGTTCGTATGCTTTTTCTATATCTAACCAGGTGAAATCGTCAAGAAGCCTTTCGTGATGTATATGATCGCGCCTTCATTCAACCCCAGGTCCGCTGCTAAATACCCCCCAATCAATGCATTGCTAGCCCGGATTATGCACGACGGCTGGCGGACATGGAACAACCCACTGATTTGATGTAGGATTTGGGTGTCGAAGCCAATCCCATCGGATCACGAAGCCCCATGCCCGCCACGGTTGAGCTTACCCCCACGCTGCCGGGCCTGTCACCGGTTTGCGGCAAGCCGATCGTCGCCCGCTTCGACGGCGCGCACCTGTCTTCCGATGGCGGCTTGCTTGCTTTGCGCGAGGTCGAGCAGCGGCTCTGTATTGCACAGTGCCTCGCCGCCTGCATGCGCGACCCGCGCGCGGCGGGGCGGGTCACGCACGGCCTCGACGAGATCATCCGCTTCCTGCATGCTGATGATCGCCGCCGGCTATGAGGACGGCAACGATGCCGACGCCCTGCGGCGCGATCCGCTGTTCGAGCTGGCGATGGAGCGTCTGCCGGAGGGTGCCGATCTGTGCTCGCAGCCCATCATTTCGCGCACCGAGAACCTGCCCGACGCGCGTGCGCTGCTGCGCATGGGAAGCGCCATGGTGGATCACTACTGTCACAGCTTTCGCCAGGTGCCACGGCGCATCGTGCTCGATATCGACGACACCTTCGATGCCGTGCATGGGGGCCAGCAGCTTCGCCTGTTCAACGCCTACCGCGACTAGTACCGGTTCCAGCCGATCGTCGTGTTCGACGGCGAGGGCCGCATGATCGCCGCCGTGCTGCGCCCCGCGTGCCGGCCGGACGGGCGCCAGATCGTGAAGTGGTTGCGCCGCCTGATCGCGGCGCTGCGCGGTGCGCGGCGACAATCAGGGTGGTTTGCGCGTCAATCAGGGTGAGTGACGCCGGGGGCGGCCGGAGGGCGGGGTTAGCCCGCCCGTAGGCTGCCCCCGGCGTCGAAGCCGTCCCCTCGCGGGGGCGCCTGCGACTTCGTGAAGCGTGCCGGGATGGCGAGGCTCTCAACTGCCAAGAAGAGATCCTCGTGCCCGGTCGACACATCACCGATCAGCAAGCGAAGTTGTACATGAAGCTCCGACAAAGCCACACCCGGCAGACCGCCTCGGCCAAAGCCGGCTTCAGCACCAGCACCGGCGCGCGCCTCGATGCCGATCCCCGATTGCCCTTCTGCCAGCGCCAGCCACGCGGCCGGCGGCGGCCCGACCCGCTGGAACCCTATTTCGAGAGCGAGGTGGTGCCGTTGCTGCAGGCCAGCGCGGGGCTTCGGCCGATCACCATCCTCGGCGAGATGCAGCGCCGGCATCCCGGCCAGTTCCACGACAATCTGCGCCGCACGCTGGAGCGCCGGATCAGACTCTGGCGGGCGCTGCATGGCCCGGAACGGGAGGTGATCTTCCGCCAGGAGCATCCGCCCGGTCAGCAGGCGTTATCGGATTTCACCGACGCCGGCGAGCTCGGCGTCAGCATCGCCGGCGTCCCGCTCGAGCATCGGCTGTATCACTTCTGCCTGGCATTCTCGAACTGGGAGTTTGCGCATGTCGTGCTGGGCGGCGAGAGCTTCGTCGCCTTGGCCGAAGGGCTGCAGAATGCGCTCTGGAGCCTGGGCGGCGCACCGCTGGAGCATCGCAGCGACAGCCTCTCGGCGGCGTTCCGCAACCTCGACCACGACGCCACGCAGGATCAGACCCGCCGCTATGAGGCGCTGTGCGCGCATTACGGCATGACGCCGACGCGCAACAATCGTGGCGTGGCGCACGAGAATGGCTCGGTCGAAGGACCGCACGGCCACCTCAAACGTGCGCTTCAGCAAGCGCTCCTGCTGCGCGGCAGCAGCGACTTCGTGCAGCTCGATGACTACCGCCGGTTCCTCGACGAGGTGGTTGGTCGCGCCAATGCCGGCCGGCGCAAGCTGCTGGAGATCGAGCGGGCCAAGCTGCAGCCGCTGCCGCCGCGGCGAACCGACGATTTCGAGGAAGAGCTGGTCACCGTCACACGCAGCAGCGGGTTCTTTTTGCGGCATGTCTTCTACACCGTTCCATCCCGCCTGATCGGGCATCGTCTGCGGGTGCGTCTCTACGACGAGCGGCTGGAATGCCTGCTCGGCGGCAGCCTGGTGGCGACCCTGCGACGCGGCCGACAGCCCTGCGGCGCGCTGCGCAACCGCGATGGGCACATGATCGACTACCGCCACGTCATTCACTCGCTGCGCTGCAAGCCGATGGCACTGCTCAACCTCACCTATCGCGACCAGCTATTCCCGCGCGAGGCGTTCCGTGACGCCTGGGAGGCGCTGCTTGCCGCCGGACCGGCTCGCCTCGCCTGCCGCACCATGGTTGGTCTGCTGGCCCTTGCCCACGATCGGGCCTGCGAGGCCGAGCTGGCGAGTGAACTGCGGGCCATTCTCGATGCGGGAGACCGGCCTGATCTCGCTGCCCTGCAGCGCCGGTTCGCGCCGCAAAATACCGCGGTGCCGGAGATCATAGTCACTATTCCCGCGGCGATGGCCTACGATGCCCTGCTCGAAGCGCCCCACGAATGGGTGCGCCCATGAGCAGGATCGAGGTCGACACCACCCGCCTGCCGCTGCTGCTGCACGAGCTGCGTCTGCCGGCGATCGCCCGGCTGTGGCCGCAATTCAGTGAGCGGTCGGACAAGGAGGGCTGGCCCGCCATCCGGTTTCTCTCGACCCTGGCGGAACTGGAGATCGCGGAACGCGGTCAGCGGCGCATCCAGCGCAACCTGCTCGAGGCCCGTCTGCTCCCGGGCAAGACGTTCGACAATTTCGACTTCTCGGTCGTCCCGATGCTGAGCAAAGCCCGGGTCAGTGCGCTTGCCGCCGGCGACACCTGGCTCGACAAGGCAACCAATTTGCTTGTTTTTGGCCCGCCTGGAGGCGGCAAAAGCCACTGCGCCTCTGCGATCGGCCGCGCGCTGGTCGAGAACGGTTACCGCGTCCTGTTCAGCCGAACCTCGGATCTGGTGCAACGGCTGCAGGCCGCTCGCCAGGCCTTGCAGCTCGAAGCCGCCATCGCGAAGCTGGACAGGTACCACCTGCTGGTTCTCGACGATTTTTCCTACGTCCACAAGGACCATGCTGAAACCTCGGTATTGTTCGAACTGATCGGCGCACGCTACGAGCGGCGGTCGCTGCTGATTACCGCGAATCAGCCGTTTGCCGACTGGCACAAGGTTTTTCCAGACCAGGCCATGCTGATTGCCGCCATCGACCGCCTGGTCCACCACTCCATCATCTTTGAGATGAACGTCGAGAGTTACCGGCGCCGCGGCGCACTCCAGCGCAAGCAAGGCCAGAGTGCCGCCCCGAAGGCGGCCGACAAGGCAAAGGAACCCGCGCCAGCCTGATTGTCGCGCCAGCGACCATCAACGCGCGACAATCAAAAAACCCCTGACGACAAAACAAAACCCTTGCCAGCGACAATCTGCCGCGACAATCTAGCTTCAAGCGTTGTCGCAGACGTCATCCTGATTGACGCTCCCTCGCATCCAGATTGTCGCGGTACAGCGCGGCAACTGGCCGCGCGTCGAGATCATGCTGCGCGCCGACAGCCACTATTGCACGCCCGAGGTATTGCGCTTCTGCCGCGCGGAGCGGCTGGACTACACGCTCGGCGTTGCGCCCACCACCACTCTGCGCAAGCACGTCACGGCGCTGGAGCAGAGCACGGCGGCGCGCCGGCCCACCGCAGGCGGGGAAAAGCTGCGCCGGTTCAAGGAATTCTATGACGGCGCCGCGAGTTGGGACCGCGTCGAGCGCATCATCGCCCGCGTCGAGGCCGGGCCTCAGGGCGTGGATACGCGCTTCATCGTCACCAGCCTGCCGGGCGGCTCGGCCCGCACCATCTATCAGAATGTCTATTGCGCGCGCGGTCAGGCCGAGAACCACATCAAGGCGTGGAAGACGCATCTGGCGGCAGACCGCACCTCGTGTTGCCGCGCCAGTGCCAACCAGATGCGGCTGTTCCTGCATGTCGGCGCTTACCGGCTGATGTGGAGCCTGCGCTCGCTGATGCCGCGGCGCTCCTCGTGGCGGGTCGCGCAGTTCGACACGTTGCGTCTGCGACTGATCAAGATCGCGGCGCGAGTAGAGGTGCTGAAGCGGCAAGTCCGGCTGCATCTGCCGCGGGCGACGCCGGATCAGGCGATCTTCGCCCTGGCGCTCACCCGCATGCCGCGGCTCACCGTCTGACAGACGCGGGGCGGATGCCCGCCTCTCGCGCGCACCGCGCCCGTTCAACCTCCAACGCCGACCCCGCCAAGCCTCCGCCACCGGCCCAAAACGGAGCCGCAGAACGCCTGCGTTTTGGCAACCTCAGGTCGTGCTGACCACCGGTGCCCACGCCAAGCACTGCCCCTCATGAATAATCCGGGCTAGGGCCATCTACCTGGGCGGTGCCGGCGTCGTCCACTTTGTAAGCGGCATGAAATCCCACCTTGGCGCCTTGTTGTATAAATAGCCGACCTCCACCAAGCCAAGCTAGCGCGCAAGAGGAGGCGCAAGTGTGCCCGGATGTCACGATTGTCGCTAAATGATAACTTCGAACGGATCGCCCGATCGCCAGACCAACCGAAAAAGTCCCCCCCGGGCTATTAAAGATGACAGCACTTATTGCGTCTAAGCCTTCGGCTACGTTCGAAAAGATCGTCTCATCGCCGCTCTTCAGCTCTCCACTCACCACGATAAATTCGCGCCCTGATGGACCGGTCAGGGTACAAATCGCCGCCGCTTTGGCGTCGTCATCTGGCGAAAAAGTCAGACACCCAAAAAGCGCAGCTGAACAACCTACAAGGAATGTAGCGTGTCTTCCTAAATTTCCCATCTGGGACATCCCTTCCGACCCACTTACCGAGTGGAACTCATTTCCAGATGCCGTGTCAGTGAACTTTTCGAGGTCATGGATATCGGTGTCCGGTCGTGTAGGAACTTGCTTGTACTCACGAGGCGGAGTGGCGGCGGCACTCTGCCGAGGAACCGCCGCCGGTATGCATTGAGCCATTCTATTTAACGCGGCCGAAGAGTTAACCAACGATAGTCGTAACCCGTCTGCCGGGACATAACTCGATGCGATCTCGAGATCTCGGCCTCGCCTCAAGGCTGAGATTAGGCGGTAATCTAGGTAAGTGACAATCATGAGCTGAGCTGGACGGGTGGCCTGAGCGCCTCGCCAAGGCACAACCACGTTGCCATCCACACTCAACTGCACTCGGTAATCCGCTCCGGGAGTAAGTGTCCAGTCATCGTCGGTAAAGCGAATTTGTATATCAGCTCTTGAGTTGATCGAGACCGATAAGGTAGGGCCAGCTTGAAAGCTGACATAGGTTATACATTTGTCAAAAAAGCCATCTCTGTCATCGAGCAGACCGCCGTGCCAGTTCCCAATCTGCCACGTATTAATCTGCGGAAGCTGCTGAGACATCGCGCATTCTGGATGATTAGCCACCAGCGCGCCCGCAATCAAAGCGGCGGAAACTTTCGTTCGGAATGCCATTCCCGTGCTCCCTTGCTGCTCTTCTGCTTCTTTGTTGTCCCGGCACTTGACCAAACTCTTCTGCTTCAGGGCCATCGTCGGCCATCTACCCAGATTTGAGGCGTTTGCTCTTCTCCGCCTATCCATTGTGACGTATTAACCGAATTCAGCACATTCGCCCATTGGGCTTGGCGATTGTTCGCCACAGCGTCGTCAAGCTCGCGCCGTAGAGCTCTAAAGAACTCTGTAGAGAAGATCCCCCCCATAACATCACTGGCGTGAGCATGTTGTCCAGGCGATGCCGTGGTTATCGTTATAGAGCCCTTTGTTTGGGCAAAGAGTTCCACAATCGCTCTCGTCACGTCCAAGGCTTGCGCTGGCGGTGGCGGGGTAGGCAGGGAAAATTGTGGGAAGCTGTTACACGCTTCGGCCATCGTGAAAGTTAGCTGTGCACCTTTAGCATTCAGTACATCAACTATTCTCCCGAAGGACAGACCAGGCCCTCCACCGTTCCTGTTAGGAATTGACAGTTCCGGATACGGAGTCCCGACATTATTTGCGCCATGTCCGACGTAGTAGAAGAAAATGATATCGTCACTCTGAACTTGATTTAATTGGTTGTTCACAACATCTCTGATATCCTCGGTCGTGAAATTCTGACCGTCCAGTCGCCAGTACGTGGTGGGAATCTGCCTTCTTTGAAGTGCTCTGGAAATTGCGCCTACCCACCTATCGGCTATATCCCGACCCTTTGTTATTGCGGTTCCCGCATCAGGGTCAAGAGTATTGGCCATAACGATCGCATAGAGCCGGGTCGCATGTACGGCCGGGACTGGTGCAATCCATACAACAAGCAGCAGCGCTATTACTTTTAATACTACCTTATTGTGCGATGCGCTGATCCGCATCGTCATTCCTTATGGAGGGACAAAGTGATTAAGTTGGAGAGCTCGGCCGCCTTTGCATCTGAAGCTAGCTCATCTGAGATAAGATGTGCGTCATCTTCGACGAACCAAAGTAACCTTGGACAGCTGGGTTGAGAGACCACCATAAGGACGCGATCTGCTTTTGAAATAAAAAGAACTCCAAACAGCGGCCTGGTTTGGCAAAGACGGACAAATTCGAGCTGATGATTGGATTCATCAAGCACGAATCCGGCAATATTGGTCGCCGATGATCGGCTGATCTTCTCTGTCGTGCCTTCCGGAATCAACCGCATTGTGCGATAGTTTATATTGCTGTTTTGGGTTATATCGAGTGACCTCAGCCGGTAACCGGGGCAAAATCGCGGGCGCCCCGCATTTTTCGATTCCTCCGACGCGGAGCGCTCTGATTTAACCTGGGCGTGGTGGCCCCGGTTGATGTGTCTGACCTACCGCGCGCCGAGCTGGAAGCTCTGGTGGTGCGTCTGTTCGGGGAAGTGGCCGAGCTGAAGCGGGTGGTATCGGAACAGCGCGAAGAGATCGCGCGACTGAAGGGGCTGACGGGCCGGCCGCAGATCAGGCCGAGCGGCATGGAGGAGGGGGCCACGCCGAAGCCTCCGGGTCGCGGCAAGCGTCGGGGTCGCGGCAAGTCTGTGCCGCGGGTCAGCGTCGAGGATCGCGTCCTCGAGGTGGCGGTGCCGGCGGGATCGCGGTTCAAGGGCCACGAGACCTACGTGGTGCAGGACCTGGTGCTGCGCGCCCAGGTGATCCGCTACCGCCGCGAGCGCTGGGTGACGCCGGATGGACGGACGGTGCTTGCACCCTTGCCCGCCGGCATCAGCGGCCATTTCGGACCTGAATTGCGGCGCTTCGTGCTGCTACTGCACCACCAGGGGCAGGTCACGGTGGAGCGGCTGACCGCACAACTGCGAGCGATCGGCATCAGCATCTCCAAACGGCAGGTGATGCGTCTGCTGATCGCCCGCCAGGGGAGCTTTCTCGCCGAAAGCCTCGACGTACTGCGGGCGGGGCTGCAGACCGCTCGCTGGGTGTCGGTGGACGACACCGGGGCGCGTCATCAAGGCGCCAATGGCTTCTGCACGCAGATCGGCAACGATGACTTCACCTGGTTCGGCACGCGAGCGAGCAAGAGCCGGCTCAACTTTCTCGACCTGCTGCGCGCCGGGCACGCCGATTACATGATCAACGACGCGGCGCTGGCCTACATGCGCGAACGCGCTCTCGCCGTGCCGGTTATTCGCCAGCTGGCGGCGCAGCCCGAGCGGCACTTCGCCGACCACGCAGCCTGGCAGGCGCATCTGCGGCATCTTGGCATAACCGCGCTCACGGTCACGCCCGATCCGGTGCAGATCGCCAGCGAGGGCGCACTGTGGGGAGCCGTCACGGCGCACAGGTTCCTGCGCCAGACGGTGGTCCTCAGCGATGATGCCGGCCAGTTCGCCGTCGGCCGGCATGCACTGTGCTGGGTGCATGCGGAGCGGCTGGTGCATAAGCTCGACACCTTCACCGGCCCGCACCGGGCCGCCCAGGATCGAGTCCGCGCGCTGATCTGGTGGTTCTATGCCGATCTCAAGGCGTATCGCGCCGGGCCGACCGCGCGGCGCCGCAGCGAATTGCGCGCACGTTTCGATCGCATCTTCCGCCGCCGCACCGGCTTCGCCACGCTTGATCGCCTGCTCGAACGGCTGCACGCCAACAAGCCCGAGCTCCTGATGGTGCTCGACCGCCCGGAGATCCCGCTGCATACCAACGGCTCGGAGCGCGACATCCGATGCTACGTCACCAAGCGCAAGATCAGCGGTGGCACCCACAGCGACACCGGACGAGACTGCCGTGACGCCTTCCTCGGTTTGATGCACACCTGCGCCAAGCTCGGCATCGCCTTCTGGGACTATCTCGGTGCCAGGCTTGCCATCGCCGAGAATCCCGCCGTGCCCCCCCTCCCAGACCTCATCCGTTGCCGCGGCCAGCCCGCCTGACCCGGCCCGCCCGGGATTTTGCCCCGGTTACCTCAGCCGAAGTTAATTGGCTAAGTACATTCATGATTTTGGGACCAAGCCGTCAATTCATAGAATCCGACGAAACGAGGACGTTTCGAGTGCTGCAGGCCGCCATCAAGTACGCTTTCTCAAGACGATGCCGCTTGACATCGCCATCATGGCGGGGATCTGGAAGTTGCGGCGGCTCTCATAGAACTGCTGTGGCTGTAAGCCGCGATTTGCAGGCCCGAGGTCGGCCGTGAGTTCGAGGCAGGTGAGCTTGCGACGTGCTATCTTCTGCTGCGTGGTCATGTGGCTCTCCGGCACGGGGTTGATGTGCTCGCAACACCATTTTAAGCCCCGCCCGAGGCGGCATGGCCCACACTGGCGACACGCCGGTCGGGCGCGCTGCCGGTGTTGCCCACTGTGTGGGCCACTGCGAACAGCAGCGCGGGGAACTCGATGCTGTTGTCGAGCATCAGCCCTATGCGGTCGCCCACGCCGCGCGCCGCCAGCCCGGCCGCCCTTTGCCCGACCAGCCGGTCGAGGTCGCGATCGGCGAGCGACCGCTCGCCGCAGATCAGCGCCACCCCGTTCGGCCGACGCCCCACGGCGGCGGCCAGCTTGGCATCCACACCCTCCGGCCGATCGACGAAGCAGCACACGTTTCGGGAGCCGTAATGCAGTTCGTACCGGGCCGGCGGCACCTGGATCAGGTCGAACAACTATCCACGGTCCTTTCCTTCCCTAATTCGCAAACCCTCCTGATCATAGTCTTAATTACGGTCACACCCAGGAAATGGTCGAGAACCGCCCGCCGCTCGATCGACCCGACCCTGGATTGCTTGGGCCGATCGCTGGCTCCTCAAGTCGCCGTTTCATTGGCTTCGGACGGGGTGCCGGCCGTTTGACTATCGTTATGGCCAGCTCGCCCGTGCATGACGCGCCTTGCAGCGTTGGCTTTTCCCCGCGACGAGGCGACAGGCCGCGGTTTGCCGCGCCAATGCGGCAGCAGCGGCCTGATCGCCGCCCATTGTTCGTCGCTGAGCCAGAAGAGTTCCGCCATGATCCAAGCCCTCCTCCGGAAGCTTGAATCAGAGCTGCCGTGAGCGGCGCAATGGGTACACGCCCTAGTCGGCGAGGCGCTCTGAGCCAAGAAAGCCCCCATTCACCCGCGCCCTGCACCGACTGTGAAGGAACGGGATCAGCGTTCCTCCTCTTCCCGACCATAAAGCAGCAAAAGAACGAGGATGATCAGGCCATACACGATGCTGCGGCCGTAGTCCGGCATGTTCATCGCGAGCAGCACGCTGACCAAGGTCACCAGCACGATCGAGCCGGCCACCGCGCCCACGTAGCTGCCGCGTCCGCCCAAAATGTACACGCCGCCGATCACCACCGCGGCGATCGACTGGAACAGGTAGGGTCGCCCATGCCGAGCGAGGCTTGGCCGCCGAAGCCAGCCAGCATGATCCCAGCAACCGCCGCGAACAGCCCGCTCAGTGCGTAGAGACTCACTGTCACGGCGCCGACGGGAACCCCGGCCAGGTAGCTCACCCGGACGCTGTTGCCGACCGCGTAGGTGCTCCGCCCAAACGTCGTGCGTGCGAGCGCGAACGAGACCAGCAGAATGATAACGAGCCAGACATAGAGCACGGCCGGTACCCCGAGCAGCCGGCCGTGCACTGCGTCCTGGACCAGCGGCGGGGCATAGGAGGCGCACGCCCCGCAGGTCATTCCGCCGGTGAGCCCGAGCGTCAGCCCCTCCATGACCCCGTTCATCGCCAGCGTCATCACCACTGCCGGGACGTTGAACAGCGCCACCCCGATGCCGTTCAGCGCGCCGATGAAGGCTCCCATGGCGAGCGTTGCGACGAGCCCCGGCAAGAGCCGGGCATCGCTGCCGCCAGTCGTGGTGACGAGCATGATCGCCGCGGCGTTCAGCACCCAGGGAACGGAGAGGTCGATGCCTCCGATCAATATGACAAAGCACTGTCCGGCCGCGACGAAGCCCACGAAGGACGCGACTACGAGGACAGAGACGATGCCGTTGCTGCTGGCGAAGCCGGGCCGCACGATCTGACCCACCACGAACAGCAGGATGGCGGCGCAGAACGCGTAAACTGCTCGCCATTGCTCGCGTGACAGCAGCGTGCGGGTGCGAGCCGCCATCAGCCGCGCCTCCGCACCAGGAGCCCGATGCCGTTCGCCGCCAGGACCGCGATCACCAGGAGCAAGCCCTCGTAGAACGCCTGATAGAGCGGATCGATATGGGAAAAGAACAGGATGTTGACGATCATGTTGATGATGAAGGCGCCCATGATGGCACCGACCCCGCTGCCGCGCCCGCCGAACAGGCTGATCCCGCCCAGCACCACCGCGACGATCGAGGTCAACACGAAGCCGTTGCCGGTCGTGGCATCGCCCGCGGTCGCGCTGGCGACGAGAAATAGGCCGGCGGCGGCCGAGAGCACGCCGGCCAGCACATAGGCGAGGATGATCGAGCGGCGCGTGGCGATGCCGTTCGCCGTCGCCGCGAGCGGATCGTTCCCGACGGCGTAGATCGCGACACCCAGGCGGGTACGCCGAAACCACATCCAGGCCAGTGCGAAGGCACCGACATAGATCAGCGACCACGGCCCGTTCGGATTGGCGAGCACGTCCGTGTAGCCCTGCGGCACCTGCCCGCCCGGCTGCGGGAGCACGCGGATCGCCAGGCCCTGATAGATGGACAGGGTCGCCAGCGTCACCAGGATCGGTTGCAATCGGCCGTATCCGACCAGCAGGCCATTGACCAGCCCGCACCCGGCGCCGATCAGCAGGATGACGATCGACCAGCCGATCATGCTGCCGACGCTCGGCCCTAGCGTGATCGCGCCGGTGGAATTGGCGAGATCCATGATGCCGCCGACCGAGAGATCGATGCCGCGCGTCAGCACCACCAGCGTCTGAGCGAGCCCGGCGAGCACCAACGGCAAGGTGTTGTTGATCGTCGAAGTGACCTCAAACCCACCGGGAAAGCGTTGCTGCTGAGCATAGAAAACGACGCAGTACGCGATGATGCAGGCGGCGAGGATCGCCGCCGACAGTTCCAGGCCGATGTTTTGCGCCAGCCGGTGCGCCCAGCGCGGCCGGCGGGCTGACAATGCCTTAGGCTGGGACGCGCTCATGGACTGCCGCGGAGACGATCTGTTCGGCGCTGATGCCGGGCGGGGTGAGTTCGGAGGCGATGCGACCCTCGCGCATCACCAGCACGCGGTGGCAAAGCTGGGCCAATTCCTCGGCGTCGCTCGAATAGAACAGGATGGCGCGTCCCTCGGCGGCGAGGCGCGCGACGAGCTGGTAAATCTCGAACTTGGTTGCCACATCGACCCCGCGTGTGACGTCATAGAGCAGAAGAATGCGCGGTTCGGTGAGCAGCCATCGGCCGAGCAGCACTTTTTGCTGATTGCCGCCCGACAGCGCCCCGACCGGGCTGCCGATGCCGGCGGCGCGCACGGCCAACCGCTGCGCCATCTCTTGCGCCATTCGTCGCTCCAATAGCGCGCGCAATACCCCGGCGTGAGAGACTCGATCGAGGATCGAGAGCGTGAGGTTGTCGCGCACGCTCATCCCCAACAGCAGTCCCTCGGTCTTGCGGTCCTCGGGCACCAGCGCGAGACCGATGCGGCGCCGCTTGGCCTCCCGCGGGTTTCTGATGCGTACGGGGCGGCCGGCAATCGAGATGCGTCCCCCGCTCTGGCGTTCGGCGCCGAACAACCGGAAGAACAGCTCCCGATGCCCCTGGCCGGCCAGCCCCCCCACTCCGAGGATCTCGCCACGGCGGAGAACGAAACTGACGTCCTGAAGTCGCGTGCCGGAAAGCCTCTCGACGCTCAGCAACGGCTCGGCCATCGTCGCCGGGCGCGGCGGGAACTTCGCGGCGAGACGCTGGCCAGTCATCAGCGTGACCGCCTCATCCTCATCGAGTTCGGTGAAGGTGCCGACATCACGCCCGTTGCGGAACACGGTGATCCGGTCGGCGATCGCGATGACCTCGTGCCAGCGGTGGGAGGTAAATACGACCGCGGCGCCCGCGTCCCGAAGCGCGCGAACGCGCTCGAACAGCCATTCCACCTCTCGCTCGACCAGCGAGGAGGTGGGCTCGTCGAGGAACAGGATGTCGGGTTCCCAGGACAATGCGCGGACGATCTCCACGATCTGGCGCTGGGCCAGCGAGATATCCTCGATCAGTGCCAACGGGTCGATATGCGTGATCGCCATGCGCGCGAGCAGCGCCTCCGCCGCCTGCTCGGTCCCGCGCCGATTGATCGGGCCGAAGCGCCGGCGCGGCTCGCGTCCGAGCATGAGGTTCTCGGCGACCGTGAGGGCGGGGAACAGCATCAATTCCTGGAACACGGTGCCGATGCCTAGCGCATGCGCCTCATGCGGGCTGCGCAGGGCGACCGTTCGCCCCTTGATCCGCACCTCCCCCGAATCGGGGGCGATGCGCCCGCCGAGGACTTTGATCATCGTGCTCTTGCCGGCACCGTTCTCGCCGACCAACGCGTGCACTTCGCCGTTTGTGGCGGCGAAGCTGGCCTCCTCGATCGCGTGCACGCCGCCGAACGAGCGGGACAGCCGGATGCCCTCGACGGCCGAGGCGCTCGGCGGCGTCGGTGGATTCATGCGGACGGCAGGTTGACCGTGAGCGTGCCCCCGCAAGGCGTGCCGTCCAGCGCCGCCTCTTTGCAGAGCGTCACCGCGGCGTGCGGGCCGGAATCGGTGAAGTCGTCGAAGAAGCTATCCGGGAGGTCCGGGAACACCGTCTCTCCCACCTTCACCGTCTCGTTCGTCACATAGGGGAACGGGATGCTAACGTCCTTCTTCGGATATTCCTTCTTCAGGATGCGGCGGGCGAGTTCCAGCGAGACCACCGACAGGAACGGCGGCTGGCCCACGGAGATGCCTTCGACCTTATGGCCCATGTAGCCGATCATGAACTTGCGGAACCCGTTTTCCGCCTCACCGGCGGTCGGCGGCAGCTTCCGGTTCGCCGCGATGAACGCCTTCAGCACGCCGTCGGTGCCGCCCTGGCACCAGATCCCGTCGATCGCCGGCAACGACGGCAGCACTGCCGAGGTGTTGCGCTCGGCTGTGGACGAGTCCCACATGCCGGTGAAGCGGCTGACGACCTTGATGCCCGGGTTCCGCGCCCAGACCGAATCCGCGCCTTTGTTGCGGTCCTGATCGACCGAGGTGCCAGCCACCCCGGTCACCATGATGACGTTCCCCTTCCCGCCCAGCGCCTTCACCAGCCACTCGGCGAGGGTTTCCCCGAACTTCACCTGGTCGGTGTCAACCTTCAGCGCGCGCGGGGTGGTCACTATGTTATCGAACGATACCACAAGCACGCCGCGCGCGGCGGCCTGATTGAGGATTCCGTTCAGACCCGTGGGCGAGGCGGCATTGATGACGATAGCATCCACGCGTTCGGCGATGAGGTTGGTGACCTGCTGGGACTGCTTGCTCACGTCGTTGCCGGAGTTGAACCAGGAACCCTCGACTTCGGATTTGAACGGCTCCATCTGGAGTGCCGCCTTGAAGACGTTCTCCATCTCGATCCGCCACTTGTTGCCGATATAGGAGTTCGAGAGCGCGATCTTGAGCTTCTTGCCCGGCGTATTCTCCTGGGCGGTGGCTCGCAGCGGCAGCGCCGCCGCGAGTGCCGCCGCGCCCGTGGCCCCGATCAGTTTCCGACGGCTGGCGAAGATGGTCATGGACGATCCTCCCGATGAGTTGACACACGCTATGGCCACGTGGGCCGACGAGCAAGGCGCGCTCGCTACAGAAAGCGACGGTGATGATAGGCCTGCCCGCTCTCGGCGGCGTAGCTTGGCCTCTCGATCGCGTGCACGCCGCCGGAGGAGCGGGACAACCGGACGGCCTCGACGGCGGAGACACCCGGCGGCGCCAACGGGTTCATGCGGCCGGCAGATTGACCGTAAGCGTGCCCCCGCAAG
This sequence comes from uncultured Pseudomonadota bacterium, assembly GCA_963849305.1. Taxonomy (GTDB): domain Bacteria; phylum Pseudomonadota; class Alphaproteobacteria; order Acetobacterales; family Acetobacteraceae; genus CAWKGV01. Next base: position 122,896 of record CAWKGV010000012.1, on the reverse strand, counting down.
GCGTGCCGTCCAGCGCGGCCTTCACGCATAGCTTCAGGACGGCGTTCGGACCGCTGTCGGTGAAGTCGTCGAAGAAGCTGTCCGGCAGGTTCGGGAACACCGTCTCACCCACCTTCACCGTCTCGTTGGTCACGTAGGGGAAGGACAGGACGACATCCTTTTTCGGATAACTCTTTTGCAGAACCCGCCGGGCCAGCTCCAGCGCGACCACCGAGCCGTAGGGCGGCTCGCCGATCGAGATGCCCTCGACCTTCTGGCCATTGTAGCCGATCATGAACTTGCGGAAGCCGTTCTCCGCCTCTCCGGCCGTGGGCGGCAGCGGAGTGCGCTTGGCGGCGACGAAGGCCTTTAGCACGCCATCCGTGCCACCCTGGCACCAGATGCCGTCCACCTTCGGAAGCGAGGGCAGCACGGCGGCGGTGTTGCGCTCGGCGGTCGAAGAATCCCACATGCCAGTGTAGCGGTTGACCACCTTGATGCCCGGGTTCTTCGCCCAGACGCTGTCTGCGCCCTTGTTGCGGTCGGTGTCGTCATGGGTGCCGGCCACGCCGGTCACCATGATGACGTTGCCCTTGCCATTGAGCTTCTTGGCCAGCCATTCGGCGCCCATCACGCCGAATTGGAATTCGTCGGTCACTACCTTGAGCGCGCCCGGCGCAGTCACCGTGTTGTCGAACGAGACCACGAGGATGCCGCGAGCGATCGCCTGATGGAGAATGCCGTTCAGCCCGGTTGGAGAAGCGGCATCGATCACGATGGCATCGACCCGCTCGGCGATAAGGTCCGTGAGCTGCTGGGACTGCTTGCTCACGTCGTTGCTGGAATTGAACCAGGAGCCCTCGACCTGAGACTTGTAAGGGTCCATCTGGAGCGCCGCCTTGAAGACGTTCTCCATCTCGATCCGCCATTTGTTGCCGATATAGGAGTTGGAGAGCGCGATCTTGAGCTTCTTGCCTGGCGCATTCTGAGCGATGGCCGGCAGCGGCAGCGCCGCCGTGAGCACCGCCGCGCCCGTACTCCCGATCAGTCTCCGACGGCTGGCAAAGATGGTCATTGACGATCCTCCCGAGGGCTTCGGCCTACGCTATGGCCACATCCGCGGACGAGCAAGGCGCGCTCGCCACAGAAGGCGACCATGAGGACTGCCCCGCCCGCCTTGGAGACGGTTTCGGTCGAGGTACCCGAGCGGGCTCTCGACGCCTACCAGGCGGCGATCGGCGCCGCCTGTGCGACGGTCGGCTTCTTTCGTGACGACACCAACGGTATTTGGCGCGTGGAGGGCGTGAAGGAGGCGGGCGCGAATGAAGCCGAGCTTGCCGCGGCGCTGGCCTTGGCCGAGGCACTGACCGGCGTGCGGACGGAATTAACCCGCGCTTCCACGCCGGCCGATGGCTGGCTGGCCCACACTTACGCAAGCTTCCCCGAGCAGCGCATCGGGCGCCGCTTGGCCGTCCGGGGCACCCATCTCGCGGGTCCGCCGGCACCCGGCCGGATCACGCTGACGCTGGACGCCGGCCTCGCCTTCGGTTCGGGCGAGCACGGTTCGACCCGCGGCTGCCTACGTGCCCTGGAGCTTGTGGCGCATCGACGGCCTGAACGCATCCTCGACCTGGGCACGGGGTCGGGCATCTTGGCCATGGCGGCGGCGCGGCTGCTTGGCCGGCGTGTGCTCGCCACCGACATCGAGCCGTGGTCGGTGCGGCTGGCCGCGCGGAATGCAGCAGCCAATGGCGTGGCACGGCTGGTGCGGGTGCGGCGCGCGGACGGCTGGCGTGATCGGGGGGTGCGCGCGTACGGGCCATACGATCTCGTGCTGGCCAACATCCTCGCCCGCCCGCTCGGACTGATGGCCCGCGACCTGGCCGCCCACCTGGCACCGAACGGGGTCGCCATCCTGTCCGGCCTGCTCGCCGATCAGGCGCGCGCCGTGCTGGCGGCCCACCGGCGCCAGGGCCTGGTGCTGCGGAGCGTGGTCCACGAAGGCAAGTGGACCACGCTGATCGTGACGCGCCCGAGCCGCGGCCCGGCCTGGCCTCAGCCCGGTGCGGCGCCCTGTATGTTGACGCGGAACAGGTAGATCGACTGGCTGCCAGCCATGAACAGGAAGTCGCGCTTGGGCCCGGCGAAGCAGACATTTGCGCACACTTCCGGCAGCCGGATGCGGCCGATCAGCTTGCCTTGCGGGTTCCACACCGTCACGCCGGCATAACCGAGCGGTGCGTTGGAGCCGACCCAGAGATTTCCCGCCCGATCGGCCCGCATCCCATCCGGCCCGCACAGCACGCCGTCCACCTTGCAGTCGGTGAACAGGCGCATGTTGGCCAGCTTCTGCCCCTCCACGTCGAAGGCGTAGATCACGCCCTTGCCGCCCACCGTCTGACCCGGGCCAGGCCCCGTGCTGATGAGGTAGAACGTCTTGTAGTCCGGCGAGAAGCAGAGGCCATTCGGGTTCAGAACTTGATTACCAGGTACCACCACGTCGAGCCGGCCGCTCGGGTCCCAACGGTATGTGTTGGTCGGCAGAAGTTGCTTGATCCCACCGATCAACCCAACGCCAAGGTCGCCCACGTAGGGGTTGTAGAGCCCGTTCGGGTTCGCCCGTCCCCCCGCCACGTCCGGATGGCCTTCGCTGATCAGGGCACCATACGGCGGATCGGTGAACCAGATGCTGCCGTCCGGGTGCGGCACCAAGTCGTTGGGCGAGTTGAGCGGCTTGCCCTCGAAGCCATCCGCGATGACGGTCATCGAGCCGTCGGGCTCCCAGCGCACTACGCGGCGGAAAAAGTCCTGGGTCGAGAGCTGCCGGCCCTGAAAGTCGAAGGAATTCCCGTTACTGTTGTAGGATGGCTTACGGAATGGCGTGACGCGGCGGCTTTCCCAGATATAGCGATACTGCGTGTTCCCCTTCACGTCGCTGAACACGACGTACTCGCCCTCGCCGGACCAGGCCGGACCTTCGGCCCATTGGAAGCCGGTGCCCACTCGGTGAATGGCGTCGAGCCCGACCAGGAGCTGGTTGAAGGACGGGTCGATCACCAGCACGTCGGGATCGGGGTAGATCTCGGGCGGGGCGAAGCGGCCCCACTGGCGGGGCGGGTTGCTGATCACCGTGGGCGGGGAGCCGAGCATCGGCTTCTCCTGCCCCCAGGCCAGGGCCGGGGCGAGCGCGGCGGCTCCCCCGAGCAGGGCACGGCGCGACAAGTTTGGATGCGTACGCATGGTCGTCTCCTTCCCTCGTTCTGGTCGCATCGGGAAGCGAGCCCTCCGCGAATGGCGGGTCAATCCAACAGGACGTGAAAGCCGGGCGGAAAGCGATCGGTCTTCGGCAGCGCCTCGTAATCTCAGGCGACTTCAATCCAATTTGCTAACAGTCACGGAACGTCGATCCGCGCGTAGTGGCCGGTGTTGTTGGTCACGAGCACTGCCGCCGCCGACAGCGAGTGCGCGGCGATCATCATGTCCAGTTCGCCGATGGACTGGCCGGTCGCGACCAGTTGATGGCGGATAGGGCACACTAGTCGGCGGCTTCCGCATCCCAGGGCAGCGCGCGCACGATGCGCAGGTTTCAGGCCGCCATGCGGCGGATCTGGCTTTGGGCCGGCAATGTGGTCCGGCAAGTCCAGGTCCGTCAGCCCGTCGCGTCCCATTTCGGGGCGAAGCCGGGGCTGACCCGGCGGTGGTTCTTCGGCAGCGCATCGATGACGGCGCGGTCGTCCGCGTCCAGCCGCAGGTCGAGCGCGAGCAGATTCTCCTCCTGCCCCTCGCGGCGCGAGGATTTAGGGATCGCCGCGACATCCTCCTGATCGAGCAGCCAGCGGATCGCGACCTGTGCCGGCGTCGCATCGTGTTTGCGCGCGATCCGTCCCAGCGCCTCATGCGCGACCAGCTCGCCCTTGGCGAGCGGCGAGTAAGCGATCGCCGGCACGCCGTGGGCGTGCATGTAAGCGAGCAGCGGTGGCTGGCGAAGCAGGGCGTGATATTCGAACTGGTGCGCGGCGATCGGCGCCCGCACCTCCTCGATCGCGCGCCGCAGCAGCGCCACGTTGAAGTTGGCGACCCCGATCCGCCGCGCCTTACCGTCCTGCTGCAACGCTATCAGCGTCTCCAGCGCCACCGGCAGGTCCATCTCCGGCGACGGCCAATGGATCAGATAAAGGTCCACGTACTCGGTGCGCAGTGCCTCCAGGCTCGCCGCCATCGCCGCGCGCATCCGCGCCGGGGCGAGATGGTCCGGCCAGACCTTGGTGGTGAGGTGGATGTCGCCGCGGGGCACCCCCGAGGCCGCCATGCCGGCGCCCACCGCGTCCTCGTTGCCGTACATCTGCGAGGTGTCGAGATGCCGGTAGCCGAGCGCCAGCGCGCTCTCGACCGCCGCCTGGCACTGCGCGCCGGCCATGCGCCACGTGCCGAGGCCAAGCTTCGGCATCCGCAGCCCGTTGGCGGTGATCATCTCCATGCGTTGCATCCTTTCAGGCGAAATCTCTACTTCTTGGCGAAGTCCACGATTGCCGCGAACCCGGTCTCGGTTCCGATTGCCAGGTGTTGACCGTTTGGGCTCCAGGCGAGCGCCGAGACCGGCCCTCCGACCGGCGGCGCGATCGGCAGGATGCGCGACGAACCGGTATCGGCCATCACCACCAAACCGTCGGCGAACCCGCCGGCGACGCCGGCGTCGTCGAACGGATGGAAGGCGACCTGGGTGCAGATCACGCCGTCGCCGCCGGCCACCTCCATCGGCGCCTTCCCCATCGGGCCGCCGCCGAAGAACGGCCACAGCACCATCGCATCCGCGCCGCTGGTCGCCAGCCACTTGCCGGTGCGCGAGAACGACATCGACTGCGTCTTGCCGGGATAGCCGCTCATCCGCATGTGCTTGCCCTCGGGCAAGCCCCAGCCGTGCAGCGCGTTCTCCTGCATCGCCGTCACCACCGCCTCGCCCTCGGGATGGATGGCGATGCCGATATGGCTGCCTTTCCATTCCAGCCGGCGCGGGCTGTCGGTCTTGGCGGCGACGAACCAGAGCGTCGCGCCGTTGTAGTGCGACGCGCCGACGCGCTTGCCCTTCGCATCGAAAGCGAGCCCGGTCACGCTGGACGGATGCGCCCACTCCTTCAGCTTCTCGCCGGCATCGTTGAAGAGGTGCACGGTCTTGCCCACGGCGCAGGCGATCAGCCCCTTGCCCCGCTCGCCCGAAAAGCTCGCGGCCTGCTCTACCCATTTCATGCCGAATCCCGCGAGATCGGCCAGCGCGCCGTCGGCGCCGACGCGGCGGAAACGGCCGTCATCCCCGCCCGAGACGAAGCCGCCGGGAGCTGTATCGGGCGCCAGCGCCAGCGCGGCGCCGTCATGCACCGCGACCTCGCGCCAGGTCTCCGGCTCGGCGAGATCGACCAGCCGGAGCGTGCCGTCGCCGAGCGCGAACGCCGCTATCCGCGCGGCGCGGTCGAAGCGCGCGGCGACCACGAACGCGCCGAGGTCGCGCCGCACGCCGTGGATCTCGACTAGGAACCGTGCGGTGGTGCTCTCCGCCATCACCTCAATCCGCGCCCGCCTGATCCACCTGACAGGCTTCGAAGCCGCGGCGGAGCTGCGGGCGGTTGAGATTGCGGCCGATGAAGACGATGCGGCTGGTGCGCGGCTCGCCATCTTTCCAGGGGCCGATGAAATCGCCGTCGGCGATCATATGCACCGCCTGGAAGGCGAAGCGGCGGTCGTCGCCCTGGTAACTGAGAATGCCCTTGGTGCGCAGCAGGTCCGGCCCCTTGTCCTGGAGCAGCACGCCGATCCAGGCGTTGAACTTCTCGGGGTCGATCGGTCGTTCCACCTCGAAGCTTACCGAGGTCACATCCTCGTTGTGCTCGTGCGCGTCGCTTTCCAGGAAGTCAGGAGCGATCTCCAGCACCCGCTTGAGGTCGAAGGCGCCGCGATCCAGCACTTGCGCGATCGGCAACCGCGCGCGTTCGGTGCGGTGGATCACCGCGAAGCGGTTGATCTTGCGAATGCGCCGCTCGACTTCCTGCAGCTCCTCTTGCGTGACCAGGTCGGTCTTGTTCAGCACGATCACGTCGGCGAAGGCGATCTGGTCGGCCGCCTCGTGGCTGTCGTCCAGGCGTTGGAGGACATGCTTGGCGTCCACCACGGTCACGACCGCATCGAGCCGGGCCTTCGCGCGCACTCCTTCGTCGATGAAGAAGGTCTGGGCGACCGGGGCGGGATTGGCGAGCCCGGTGGTCTCGATGATGATGCCGTCGAACCGGTCGCGCCGCTTCATTAGCCCGCCCACGATGCGGATCAGGTCGCCGCGCACGGTGCAGCAGATACAGCCGTTGTTCATCTCGAACACTTCCTCGTCGCTGTCCACCACGAGGTCGTTGTCCACGCCTAGCTCGCCGAATTCGTTGATCACCACCGCGTATTTGCGGCCGTGCTGCTCGGTTAGGATACGGTTGAGCAAGGTGGTCTTGCCGGCGCCGAGATAGCCGGTGAGCACCGTCACCGGCACCAGGTTGGTTGCGTCCGTGGTTGCTTGCGCCATTGGCTTTGCTGCGCCCCGTTCTGATTTTGTTGCACTTGGTCGCGCCAGATATAGGGGCGGGCGCCCCGATCAGCTACCGGCCGCTCCGGCGGTCTCGCTCGGCGCCAGCAGATCGCGGCGCAGCGCGGCGAGCCGGGCGGCGACCGGGACCAGGCCGAAGCGCAGTACCCGAACGTGACCCGCCTCTTCGAGTCGCGCGCGCCGGTCCGGGTCGCGGGCGAGCCCGACAATGGCATCGGCGAGGGCCAGAGGCGCATCCGGGTCGGCATAGATCGCGGCCTCGCCGGCCACCTCGGGCAAGCCGCCGCGCGGTGCGGCGATCAGGGTGGCGCCGCTGGCAAGGGCCTCCAGCGCGGTCAGGCCGAACGGCTCCTGCCAGCGGCTCGGTACCACCACGATGGCGGCGCGCGCCATCGTCGCCAGCACCGCCGGGTGGTCGCGATAGCCGGTCATGCGCACCCCGGCGGCCGCCGCCGCGCGGCGCACGGCGCGGACATAGGGCGTATCGGGGCTGTCGGCGCGGGAGCGATCGGCACCGATCAGCTCGGCCCGCCAGCCGGGCAGGCGCGGCAGGGCGGCGGCGCAGGCGGCGACGAACGCATCGGCGCCTTTTTCCGCCACCACGCGGCCGGCGAATAGGATCAGCTCGTCGCGATCCGCGTGCGGTGGCGGCAGCGCCGCGAGGTCGATCGGATTGGGCAGCACCACCGGTTCCGGACCGGACGTGGGATCGACGCCCGCCATCAGCCGGTCGCGCAGGAAGCCCGAGACCGTCACGACGCGGGCGAGTGTGCGCAGCAACGCGGCGCGCTCGCCCGGACTGCGGGCATGACGCATCGCCTGGGGGTCGTTGTGCAGATAAAGGCTGACCGGCGTGGCCCGGAAGCGGCGCGCCAAGGCGAGCGCGACATCGGTGCGGTTGTGGACCTCGATCAATCCCGGCGCGAGCGGGCGCAGCAGCCGCGCGACGGCGGCGGCGTAGCGCGTATTGATGGTGCCGGGGAGCCAGAATGGCGGGCGGGCGGCGCGGAATGGGGCTTCCTCGAACGCCGGCCCGGATTGCGGCCCGCCGACCACCAGCGCCGGCAGCACCCGGCACAGCCGGCGCACCACCAGCCCGACCGCGCCGGTGCGGCCTGGGCCGAAGCCCTCACGCGGCGGGAGCACGATCGCGACCAGCGGCGCGGTCGGCACCGGGAACGCGCGCCCCTGGGTGGCGACGAGCACCAGCATCTCCCCGATTTGGAACTCTCCAGAGCTTAGCCCGAAGGAAATCCGGTGACGAGGGGACGGGCGCCAACATGCGGAGAATGGGGGCCAAATGGGGCGCGCTTTCGCGTCCCCGGCTCAGGGCGTATGAGGTGGCGCCAGCCACGTCCTTGCAAGGAGAGCCATTCAAATGGAAGACATCGTGATCGTCTCCGCCGCGCGCACCCCGGTGGGCAGCTTCAACGGCGCGCTCGGCACCGTTCCGGCGCATGTCCTCGGCACCGCCGCGCTGCAGGCGGCGATGGAGCGCGCCAAGGTCGATCCGGGCGAGGTGGACGAGGTGATCCTGGGCCAGGTGCTCGCGGCCGGCGAGGGCCAGAACCCCGCCCGGCAGGCGGCGCGCGCCGCCGGCTGCCGGACGCGAAGACCGCGTTCGGCATCAACCAGGTCTGCGGCTCCGGGCTGCGCGCGGTCGCGCTCGCCGCCCAGCAGATCCGCACCGGCGAGAGCGCGGTGGTGGCGGCCGGCGGCATGGAGAGCATGAGCCAGTCGCAGCACTCGGCCTATTTGCGGGCGGGGACGAAGATGGGCGGGGTCGAGTTCATCGACACCATGCTCAAGGACGGGCTCTGGGATGCGTTCCACGGCTATCACATGGGCAGCACCGCGGAGAACGTGGCCCGCGCCTACCAGATCACGCGCGAGGAGCAGGACCGGTTCGCGCTGGCCTCGCAGCAGAAGGCCTCGGCGGCGCAGAAATCCGGCCGCTTCAAGGACGAGATCGCGCCGGTGACGGTGAAGGGCCGCAAGGGCGACACGGTGGTTTCCGACGACGAGTATATCCGCCACGATTTCGAGCATCGAGAGCATGGCCAAGCTGCGCCCGGCCTTCTCGAAGGACGGCACGGTGACGGCCGGCAACGCCTCGGGGATCAACGACGGCGGTGCGGCGGTAGTGGTGATGACCGCGAGCGAGGCCGCCAAGCGCGGGCTGACGCCGCTGGCCCGGATCGCCGCGTTCGCGACGGCGGGGGTTGATCCGGCGGTGATGGGCACGGGGCCGATCCCTTCCACCCGCAAGGCGCTCGGCCGCGCGGGATGGAAGCCCGACGACCTTGACCTGGTGGAAGCCAACGAGGCGTTCGCGGCGCAGGCGGTGGCGGTGAACAAGGATCTTGGGCTGGGACACGTCGAAGGTGAACGTGAACGGCGGCGCCATCGCCATCGGCCACCCGATCGGCGCCTCGGGGTGCCGGATACTGGTCACGCTACTGCACGAGATGCAGAAGCGCGACGCGAAGCGCGGGCTGGCGACGCTGTGCATCGGGGGCGGGATGGGGGTGGCTATGTGCGTGGAGAGATAAGGAGCGGGGGCAACGCTGATCATTATGCCTGGCTTTGTGCCGGCATAATGATCCTTTGTGGCTTGGATCGTACCTATAATAAATGCTGAACTGCTCCGCACGAATGACGTGTTAGGTTATTGTTGTGACCACAATCCGCCTTTCTGCCTTATCTCGAAGCATCGGCAACACATATGGTCGAATCAAAACTACCCCCGATGTGGTGACCCCGATAACTGGCCCCGGCGGCCCGATCGATTACGCTTGCAGTCGCTGCAACTACGTTGTTGCGGCGCGATGTGAAGGGGCTCTGCCATTTCTCAATGCGGCTATTATTTGTCCGGGTTGTGGTGTTGACGTCCACCTTACCCGGAAATATAGATATCGCGAGACTGTGCCGATATTACGACCAACTTCGGGACAAGTCCCCATCAAAGGGATATTATCGCATCGATCAGACGTACCGCGATATCCCAGAAGCCAAAGCGTTAAGCAAATTGAATGAGGAACTGGTCGCCAGCTTCTCTGGGACGCAATGCAATCAGCCTCGAGTCCTATATCATTACACATCCCTATCTGGGCTACAGGGGATGATTTCAGGAGGATCTATATGGGTTTCTGACTTGGCCTACATGAATGACACTTCTGAGCTGAGTTACGCTACTAGCCTCATCTCTGACGAACTGGCAAGGGCAGCACTTGAGGCATCGGAGCCGCTCCGGGAACTTCTCCGCCGAGCCGAACATCCGACACATCCTACGGATGCGGCGGCCGGGTACTTGGCGGCCTGCTTCTGCGGCGATGGAGATCTGCTAAGCCAATGGCGCGCATACGGTGACGGCGGAAAGGGTTACTCGATTGGCTTTGATGCGTTCCGGTTCCCAAGCCAAGACCGGCTTCTCCGTAAGGTTATATACGATCCTGAAGAACAAAAATCCCTGATACGGGACACTGTCAGCCGAGTCGCGGCATTATTTCTAAAAATCGCAGCAGGTCGATCGATTGCTGATTTAGATGAAGATCGGACGCTGCCTGCCTTTTCAGCGTTTATCTCCTCCTTCCTCAGCGAATACAGCTTCGCTTTCAAACACTCTGCATTCAAAGAAGAAGCAGAATGGCGCCTTATCATTCCCTTTATGAGGGATGAACTGCTCGCCTCAATGAAGTTTCGGCCATCGGCCGGCCTACTCATCCCGTATGCTGAACTCTCGTTCTCAGATGGTGTGCAACTGCCTCGATTGCCCCTGCTTGAGATAATTCAAGGGCCATCGCTCTATCCGAAACTCAATCTGAAGGCGGTCCATCTACTTCTAGAGCGTTACGGGTATGATCATGTAGAAGTCGGTGGGTCTCTAGCTCCCCTCAGGTCGTGACTATCTGGCGGGACCAGCGATATTCAAACTTCCGCTTTTCCACGCTACTAGGCCCCTTCGCGTCGTCTTAAGGTGGTCCGTTCGGGGCAGATGCCGGGGATTTCGGCTTCTGTTGGTAACGGCGCGGCTGACGCCATCTCCTTCGGCTCGATCGGCATTGAATGTGACATCAAACGGTGCCAAATATTGTGCCTCTACCAAGGGGGGAGTCAGCCCATGCGGACCACTATCGCGCTCGACGATGACTTGATAGCCAAGGCGCAAACCTTCACCGGCCTGGAGGAAAAATCGGCTTTGGTGCGTGAAGCGCTCAAAGCCCTGATCGAGCGTGAAAGCGCGCGGCGTCTCGCTCGTCTGGGGGGCAGCGAACCCGCGATCGAGGAGGTGCCACGGCGGCGATCGGGGGCCGCGTGATCCTGGTCGATACGTCGGTCTGGATCGAACACCTACGCAACGGCGACGAAACCCTGGCAGGATTGCTCGACCAAGGCCTGGCAATGACGCATCCCTTCGTCATCGGGGAGCTGGCCTTGGGCAGCCTGCGCCAGCGCCATGCCATACTAAGCGCCCTGTTCGGCCTGCCTCGGGCAACCGTCGCCCATGATGACGAGGTCATGCATTTTATCGACCGCGAAACCCTATTCGGGCTCGGGATCGGCTACGTCGATGCCCACCTGCTGGCTGCCGTCCGCCTGACGGCAAACGCCCGTCTCTGGACATATGACAAACGCCTGTCGGCAGCGGCCGACCGGCTCTCCGTCGCCGCCCATGTGACCCGCCAATGACCTACGCCAACCATGCGGACCCCAAACAGAATCGGCCCCCGTAGCGCCGCCCCGCCATGTCCGGCTCGCATTTGCTGCCAGGGTGTTTCCTTTTTAAGATGCGGTAACAGATAGAGAGCATTGACGGCGCGCGGCCGCGGCAGCAGAAGAGCGGCCCCGCTTCGATGGGAGAGTTCAGGTTGCAGCCGACCGACATTCGTAACCCCGAGTATTTCCACAAGGTGGTTGATTGCCAGTGGGCGTGCCCGGCACATACGCCAGTCCCGGAATACATCCGTCTTATTGCGGCGCAGCGGTACGCCGACGCCTACATGATTAACTGGTGGTCGAACGTTTTTCCCGGCATCCTCGGCCGCACCTGCGACCGGCCCTGCGAGCCGGCCTGCCGGCGCGGACGGGTGGAGGAGGAGCCGGTGGCGATCTGCAGGCTCAAGCGAGTCGCCGCCGATTACAAAGGCGACATCCACGCCCGCCTGCCGCGCCCGGCCGAGCAGCCGAACGGCAAGCGCATCGCCCTGGTCGGCGCCGGCCCCGCCTCGCTTACCGTCGCCCGCGACCTCGCCCCGCTCGGCTACCATTGCGTCATGTTTGACGCCGACCGGCGCGGCGGCGGCATGATCCGCAGCCAAATCCCGCGCTTTCGGCTGCCCGAGGAGGTGATCGACGAAGAAGTCGGCTACATCGCCGATCTCGGCCTGGAAATGCGGCTCGGCGAACGGGTGGACAGCCTCAAATCCCTGCTGGTCGAGAGCTATGACGCGGTGTTCGTCGGCTGCGGCGCCCCGCGTGGGCGCGACCTGCCGCTCCCCGGCCGGCAGGAAGGCGCGGCCAACATCCATATCGGCATCGACTGGCTCTCCTCGGTCTCGTTCGGGCATATCAGCGCCGTCGGCAAGCGCGTGATCGTGCTCGGCGGCGGCAACACCGCGATGGATTGCTGCCGCACCGCCCGCCGCCTGGGCGGGGAGGACGTGAAAGTGATCGTCCGGTCCGGCTTCGAGGAGATGAAGGCCTCGCCCTGGGAAAAGCAGGACGCGATCCGGGAAGACATCCCGATCCTGAACTATCTCGTGCCGAAGGAGTTCACCCATGCGGGCGGGCGACTAACCGGAGTGCTGTTCGAAAAGGTGAAGGCCGAGCGTGACGTCAATGGCCGGCGGAGGCTGGTCCCGACCGGTGAGCCCGACCAGCACTATGAATGCGACGACGTGCTGGTGGCGGTCGGCCAGGAAAACGCCTTTCCCTGGATCGAGCGCGACATCGGCCTCGCGTTCGATGACCGGGGGATGCCAGCGGTGGACGAGGTCACGATGCAGTCCACTCACCCGAAGGTGTTCTTCGGCGGCGATTCGGCGTTCGGCCCCAAGAACATCATCTGGGCGGTGGCGCACGGCCATCAGGCCGCCATCTCCATCCACAAGCTCTGCCTGTGCGAGGACGTGCGCGACCGCCCGCCGCCGATGGTCACACTCGTCAGCCAAAAAATGGGCATCCACGAGTGGAGCTACGACAACGATATCTCGCTCGATCTCCGCTACGCCGTGCCGCACAAGGACAAGGCGATCGCGCTCAGCGACATCAAGGCGGAGGTGGAACTCGGCTACGATGACCGGCTGGCGTTCAAGGAAGCCGAACGCTGCCTCAATTGCGACGTGCAGACGGTGTTCAGTGACGCGCTCTGCATCGAGTGCGACGCTTGCGTGGATATCTGCCCGGTCGATTGCATCAGCTTCACCGGCAACGGCGAGGAGGCGGAGCTGCGCACCCGGCTCAACGCCCCTGCGCTCAACACGACGCAGGCGCTGTATGTCTCCGGCGCGTTGAAGACCGGGCGGGTGATGGCCAAGGACGAGGACGTCTGCCTGCATTGCGGCCTATGCGCCGAACGCTGCCCGACCGGTGCCTGGGACATGCAGCGGTTCCTGATCGATGTGGCCCAAGCGGAGCATGTATGCTGCAAGCACTGACACGTGTTGACGGCCTTCAGCGGATCAACGACTTCGTCGTCAGGTTCGCCAATGTCAACGGTTCCGGCTCGGCGTCGGCCAACACGCTGTTCGCCAAGTCGATCATGCGCATGGGCGTGCCGGTCGCGCCGCGCAACATCTTCCCCTCCAACATCCAGGGCCTGCCCACCTGGTACGAAGTACGGGTCTCGGAGGCGGGCCATCTGGGGGCGCGCGGCGGCGTCGATCTCATGGTGGCGATGAACCCGCAGACCTGGGACAAGGACGTCGCCTCGATCGAGCCCGGCGGCTACCTGTTCTACGATTCGACCAAACCGCTGCCGCAATCCAAGTTCCGGCCCGACATCGTCGTGATCGGGATGCCGCTGACGGCGCTGTGCAATCAGGAATACACGGACCCGCGCCAACGCCAGCTATTCAAGAACATCATCTATGTCGGCGCGTTATCAGCGCTGCTCGGCATCGAGGCGGACGTGCTCGAAACGCTGCTCGCCGAGCAGTTCCGCGGCAAGGACAAGCTGATCCAGCCCAACATCCACGCGCTGCATATCGGCCGCGACTACGCGCTGGAGCACCTGGATTGCCCGATCGGCCTCTCGGTGCGCCGAGCGGACGCGGTGGGCGAGCGCATCAGCATCGACGGCAACAGCGCCGCCGCGCTCGGCGCGGTGTATGGCGGCGCGACGGTCTGCGCGTGGTACCCGATCACGCCTTCGTCCTCGCTCGCCGAGGCGTTCACCGGTTATTGCCATCGCTATCGAATCGACAAGGCAACCGGCAAGCACCGCTTCGCCATCGTCCAGGCGGAGGACGAGCTGGCCTCGATCGGCATGGTGATCGGCGCCGCCTGGAACGGCGCGCGCGCGTTCACCGCGACCTCTGGGCCGGGCATCTCCTTGATGCAGGAATTCATCGGCCTCGCTTATTTCGCCGAGATCCCGGCGGTGATCTTCGACGTGCAACGCGCCGGCCCATCGACCGGGATGCCCACGCGCACGCAGCAATGCGACATCCTCGCCTGCGCCTACGCCTCGCACGGCGACACCAAGCATATGCTGATGTTCCCCGAAGACCCGCATGAATGCTTCGAGTTCGGCGCGCTTGCCTTCGATCTGGCTGACCGGCTGCAAACGCCGATCTTTGTCATGCTCGATCTCGACATCGGCATGAACGAGCGGCTGACCAGGCCTTTCGTCTGGGACGGCAGCCGCCGGCTCGACCGCGGCAAGGTGATGACCGCCGCCGAGCTGGAAGGCGGCAAGGATTTCGGCCGCTACCTGGACGTGGATGGCGATGGCATCCCGTACCGCACCTATCCGGGCGCACATCCGACGCGCGGGGCGTTCTTCACCCGTGGCACCTCGAAGAACGCCTATGCGCGCTATACCGAGGAAGGTCCGGCCTACGCGGAGAACATGCAGCGACTGCTGCGCAAGTTCGAGACCGCAAAGACCCTGGTCCCCCGGCCGGTGTTGCGGCCGGCGAGGGAGGCGACGCGGCTCGGTGTGATCTATTACGGCTCCACCAGCCCGGCGATGCAGGAAGCTGACGACCTGTTGGCCGAGCGAGGCATCGCGCTCGACATGCTGCGCGTGCGCGGCTTCCCGTTCCACGACGATGTACATGCCTTCATCGACGCGCATGAGCGTGTGTTCGTGGTCGAGCAGAACCGCGACGCCCAGCTCCGCGCGCTGCTGGTCAACGAGCTGAACGCCGATCCCGCCAAGCTGGTGCGCATCCTGCACTACGACGGTTCGCCGATCACGGCGCGCTTCATCGCGGGCGCGATCGCCGGTGCGATCGCCGATACGGCCAAGGAGGCCGTGCCATGACGTTCCTGCCCAAGCCCAAGCTGCACCATCCGGAACTGGCGGCCAACGCGCTCGGCTTCACGCGGCGCGACTATGAGGGCGCGATCTCCACGCTTTGTGCCGGTTGCGGGCACGATTCGATCAGTGCGGCGATCGTGCGCGCCTGTTACAATCTCGCGCTGCCGCCGCACCGCATCGCCAAGCTGTCCGGGATCGGCTGCTCGTCGAAGACGCCCACCTATTTCCTCGGCGCCTCGCACGGGTTCAACTCGGTGCATGGGCGGATGCCCTCGGTGCTCACCGGGGCCAATCTCGCCAACCGCGACCTGATCTATCTCGGCGTCTCGGGCGACGGGGATTCGGCTTCGATCGGCCTCGGCCAGTTCGCCCACGCCATGCGCCGCGGCGTCAACATGGTTTATATCGTCGAGAACAACGGCGTATACGGTCTGACCAAGGGGCAGTTCTCGGCCACCTCGGACCGGGGTGCTACGTCCAAGCGCGGCGTGGTCAACACCGATTCGGCGATCGACCTGGTCGGGATGGCGATGCAGCTTGGCGCCACCTTCGTCGCGCGCAGCTTCTCGGGCGATAAGACGCAGCTGGTGCCGCTGATCGAGGCGGCGCTGAGCCACGAAGGCGCGGCGTTCATCGACTGCATCTCGCCCTGTGTCGCGTTCAACAACCACCCGGGCTCGCACAAGAGCTTCGACTATGTCCGCGAGCACAACGAGGCGGTGAACTTCCTCGACGTGATCACCGGGCGGGACGAGATCACGGTGGAGTACGAGCCGGGAACGGTGGAAGTGGTGCGCCAGCACGATGGGTCGTTGCTCAAGTTACGCAAGCTCGCTAACGACTACGACGTGCATGATCGCGTGGCCGCGATCTCCTGGCTGCACCATCGCCAGGCGGCCGGCGAGATCGTGACCGGCCTGCTCTACGTCGATCCCGATCCGGAGGACTTGCACCGACACCTGAATACGGTGGAGACGCCGTTCAACCAGCTGGGCGAGGCCGAGCTGGTCCCCGGCCCTACGGCGCTGGAGCAGTTGAACGCGCGGTTGAGATGACAACGGGGGGTGTTACCCGTTCGGCCCCGTCCTCTGCCGACCTGGCGTTGCGCTCGGGGACTCGCGGGGCTGGTCCGCGAGCCCCTGCTGGTGAGCGTGCTGACCAAGCTCCGTGCCCGGCACCGCCCCGGGCGGCGCCCCGGCCGAGCGGGTGGTGCCGCTCCATAGCTGCCCAAGCCCGTTGAACCAGCCGCCGCCCTGCTGGGGCTGGGGCCCCTGCTGGGATTGCGACTGAGCCATCGCGAGCGCGGGCGCCAGGAGGCTCAGGGCCAGCACGCCGGCGGCTGCCGTCGTCACCCATGTTCTCATCGCGCGCACCTCCTTCGCTGCAACAGCCGGTGCGCGGCGGCGTTGCATCGGGTTGGAGCGGGGGGCGGCGCAAGTCCGCGGGAGCACGCCGCCGCGCCCCGCCGGCACCGGAAATCGCTTGCGAACGATCAGGTTATCCGTGAGCATTCGATACGACACGTCAGAAGGCGGCCCGACATGACCCTACGTATGCTGTTGACCCTGCTGATCCCGCTCGCGGTGTCGGGCTGCCTGAGCTTCAGCAGCAGCAACCCGCCTCCGCCCGAATCGAAGACGATCGTGGTGCCGCCGAACTCGGCCGTGGTGTGCTCCAACGGCGGCCCTCCGCCCTGCTATTGAGGTTACGTAACGTTCAGATTTCGGCGTGGGCGGCGATCCGCCGTACCTGATCCATGACCTGGGCGGCAAACACGGTTCCGAAGGCTTGGACCGGCTCTCCGCCCGCATCAAGCGCTTCGGCGGTCCAGGTGTTGCATGTGTGCAGGAGGTCATATGTCCCGGAGGACGCGTAGAACAGGCTGCCGGGATAAGGGCCCTCGGCCAGCAGAAGGGGCCGACCCGCTGCATCCCGCGGCAAATCGTTCCAGATGAACCGGATCACCCGTTCGACCCCGGCCCGAGACAAGTGGAGCGCGACGACATGGCCGGCACCGAACGCCTCGGCCGGTGTGCCGCGTAGGGCGGTGACAAGAATGGCCGACGGGCTGGGCAGCAGCGCGCGGAGCATGGTCCCCAAATTCCTGTCCGCCCCAGTATAGTACGCGCGCTCGCCGAACCCGAACACTAGGAACCGCGCGCCGGGGAAGGTGCGCCGGAATACGGCCAGTTGGCCGCGCGGCCCCGGAGGTTGGAGGCCGATGTCGGTGTGCCAGCCTCGGTCGATGACGTAGATGGCGATGTCGCCGGCGGCGTCAACTGGGCCTGAATGTGGGTATGGCGCGGCGCAGCCCGATGGGGCGGCCGTGATCAGCCAGGCGAGGCAAGCGGCCACGGCGGTCCGGCGGAGGCGGTGGGCCGCCGCCTTGGTGGAGCCAAGGGGAGTCGAACCCCTGACCTCCTGAATGCCATTCAGGCGCTCTCCCAACTGAGCTATGGCCCCGGCCGGATGGGCCGCGACGTATAGCCTTGTCCCGCCAGCACGATCAAGAGCGGGCGGTCAGGCTCTATGGCAGGGCGCGGACGGTGCGCGGCAGAGACAATTTATGCACAAGAACCACTTGCCTGATCGTCTCTTTATTGGGAATAAAATCATCTGGATAAGGATCGTCATGACGCACGTAAAATGTTTGTGTTCGCACAGCTCATTCGGCTAAGACGCCCGCTGACGGGGTTCGGCGCCGAGTAACGACAGCCCCAAGGATTCAGCATTGCCACTTGCCAATAGAGCGAGTTGTCGATTTGTCCGACATCAATCCCTTGCATTTCGATGAGGACGGCTATCAGCGGCTTTACCCGGATGTCGCCGAGGCCCTGCAGAAGGGCGAGGTCGCATCGGGACATCTCCACTATCAGAATTGTGGCAAATCCGAAGGTCGATTGTTTGTTGGCCGCATCGGCCCGTTCGCCCGGGTCACGATCGGCCCGGATGAAGGGCCGCCCAGGGTCAATGCGAGGGCAGTGCCGTCGCATTCGATCGATGCGGTCTTTATGTCCGAGGGCGGTGGCCTTTTCATTGTCGGTTGGTTCGACGATACCGCCGATCGCCTGACCTCCCTGCGGGTCGAGTGCTGTGGCTGGACGCTCACGATCGAGGCCGACGCGCTGTCGCGCGTGGGTCGCGATGACGTGCAGGCGGCGCTCGGCGTCCAGGGCCGCCGCGACTTCGGGTTCTGGGTTCTCCTCTATTCGGGCCAGCACCTGCCCACCGCCGCGGAATGCGAGTTTGTCTTCATTTGGCAGAGTGGGCGCGAGGGCAGCCACCAAGAGGTCATCCGGCGTATGGATCGGCGCGAGCTGCGCGACGCCGTGCTGGGCTTTTTCGCGGAAGCGGCGCACGGGAGCAACCCGCAGCTATCCGCCATGGCCTCGCTCGACCGATTCGCGGGCGAGCAGATCCTGAGCCTCAACCGGGCGGTCACGCGCGGCGTCGTCGCCGCCCCCTATGTCGAGCGGTTCGGTCCTTCGGAGCGGTCGTTTAAGGGTTCCATCGTGGTCTGCCTCTACGGCAAGCCCGAATACATGTTCCTGCAAAACGCCCTGTTCTCGGGCAAGCCGGGGATCGAAGATTATGAATGGATCTACGTCTGCAACAGCCCCGAATTGGTGGAGCGGCTGCTGAAGGAGGCGAGAATCGGCGCGCTGATCCACGGCGTCAGCCAAACCGTGGTCGCGCTAGCCGGCAACGCGGGCTTCGGGGCGGCGAACAACGTCGCGGTGAACTACGCGAGCAGCGATCGAATTCTGATCGTCAACCCGGACGTGTTCCCGAAGGAGGCCGACTGGGCCGCCAGGCACACGGAGCTGGTGGCGCTGCATCCCGACCGGAGCAAGCTGTTTGGGGGGCCGCTCTACTACGATGACGGCTCTCTGATGCATGGCGGAATGTATTTCGAGATCGACATCGGCATCTCGGTCGCGCCGAGCGGGATCGTGCCGCGCCGGCTGGTGCGCGTGGAGCACTACGGCAAGGGCGCGCCACCGGACACGGCGGAGTTCATCCGGCCTCGGCCGGTGCCGGCGGTCTCGGGCGCGTTCATCTCGTGCGATCGCCAATGGTACGAGAAGCTGGGCGGCTTCTCCGAGGATTATGTGTTCGGCCACTACGAGGACGCCGATTTCTGCCTCAAGAGCATCGAAGCTGGTGTGCTGCCGTGGTTGCACGACCTCAAGCTGTACCACCTCGAAGGGCGGGGATCGGTGCGCCGGCCGCTGCATGAGGGCGGATCGATGGTCAATCGCTGGTTGTTCTCGAATACCTGGAGCGAGCGGATCGCGGCTGATCTGCTTGGCCCCAAGCCGCAGTTGCGGGCCGGGGCCGCGAAGCCGCGTAATCCGGAGCCTATCGAGCAACCCACGCTCGTTGCGGAGACGGCAGAGTGAGGCGGGCCAGGCAGCCGGCGTCGGACCCAGCCCGGAAGAGCCCGCCGGCAGCTGCTTGCCTGGCGACGAAAGCGCCGCCCAAGCAGAAGGTGCTGCTGGTCAGCCTGTTTCACCCCGAGCTGGTCCGCGGCGGGGCGCAGCAGATCTGCTACGAGCTGTTCCAGGGATTGAAGGAGAGCCACGACATCGAGCCGGTGCTGCTGGCCTCGATCGATTCCTCGCTTCCCGCGCTGTTTAAGAGCGGCGCCCGGATCACCGGATTCGATGGCCGCGACAACGAGTTCCTGTTGCTGAGCCGCGACTACGATTATGCTTGGCATAAAAGCTCTAATCCGCAGGTGATCGAAGCGTTCGCCGAGTTCCTGGCCCTGATCCGGCCGGACGTGGTGCATTTTCATCACTTCATGACCATCGGCGTGGACCTGCTCACGTTGACGCGGCGGGTGCTGCCGCACTGCCGGATCGTGCTCACCTTCCACGAGTTCCTCGCGATCTGCGAGGCGCACGGGCACATGGTGCGCTCCACGGATCGCTCGCTCTGCACTCAGGCTTCCGCGGTGCGCTGTCACCAATGCTTCCCCGATCGCGCGCCCGAAACCTTCTTCGTGCGCAAGCTCTGGATGCAGGCGCATCTGCAGGCGGTGGACGTGTTCACCGTCCCCAGCCGGTTCATGATCAAGCATTACGCCGATTGGGGGCTCGATCCAGCGCGGATCGTGCATGTCTCAAACGGGCAGCGTAACTATAACCTCGGGCAAGTCACGGAGCAGACCCGCGCGCGGCGGAACCGGTTCGGCTTCTTCGGCCAGTTGGTGGACGCCAAAGGCGTCTGGGTGCTGCTGCGCGCGGTCGCGCTGCTGCGCGCCGAGGGCTTCACCGATTTCGTGGTGGAGATCAACGGCGACAATTTGCGTTACGCGTCCGAGGAGCGGCGCGCCGAACTGGAGGCGTTCCGCGCCAGCGAGGAAGCCTTGCCGCCCGATCAGCAGAACGTGCTGTTCAATGGCTCCTATCATACCGACGCGCTGCCGCAGTTGATGGCGCGCGTCGATTGGTGCGTAGTGCCCTCGGTCTGGTGGGAGATTTTTGGTCTGGTGATCTCCGAAGCATGGATGTTCCGCCGCCCGGTGATCGTCTCCAACGTGGGCGGGATGGCCGAGCGAGTGCAGCACGAGGTCGGCGGCCTGCAATTCGCCATGGGCGACGCGCGCTCGCTCGCCGACACCATGCGCCGGGCCGCGAGCGAGAAGGGGCTGTGGGAACGGCTGGTGGCCTCGTTGCCGGAGCCGCCCGCGCGCGATGACATGGTGCGGGAGTTCGCTGAACTCTATGCGCGCCCCGCGGATGCGTTGCAGTTGGAACCCGCGGACTAGGATTCGGCGCTCAACCGATGTGGTCGGTCTTGGTAATCTGCGCGGTCGTCGCCGGGGCCACGGCAGCGTGGCTCGGGCGGCGGCGGGCGCGGCTGTTGTCGCTGCGATGGCCCGACTTTACGTCGCCGGATCGATTCGTGATGGATTGCGCTTCGTACCTCCAGCATTACGGCTGGGACGTTGTCCATCCCGACGTCGCCGGCGTCGGCCTCGTTGCCATCAGGAATCGCGAGCGGCTGTTCGCCTATTGCCGCTCGGGCGGCTTCCCGGTCACGGACGTTGTGCTTAACGACATATACCGTTGTCGAATTATGATGAACTGGGATCCTGTGCTGGTCATCGCTCGCGAACCGGTTCCGGACCGCCAGCGCGAGGCCGCCCAAGGTCTCGGCCTGAAGCTGATCCACTACGCCGAACTGCGTTCCTTCGCCGAGCCGGCAGCGGAGACCATTCGAAATTGAGTAGGCCATGTTGAATCCCGAGCAACTCCACCGCCTGCGAGCACAGATCGGCTTGGCGCCCCGGCCCTCGCAATTCGACGGCCACCGCCTCCAAAGCGTGTGTCTCGATGGTGCATCGGCGACGGCGAGCCATGTGCCGATGTCCGAGCAGCGGCATCGCGGCAGCTTCTATCCGCCACAACGGATCTTCGGCGATCCGGTGGACCCGTCATGTCTGGTGGGAATCGCGCCGACAGATCTCAAAGCTCCGGCGAGGTCCGTTCGCCGCTTCGCGAACGCGCGGGTGGTCGGATTTGATTCGGTTCTCAGAGAGGACAATGTCCTGGTCTCGCCAGCGAATCGGTGGCTGAAAACGCCGGCGGACATGCTCGCGGTCAACGCCCACGGACACCAGGGCTTCCTGCTCGAAGAGGTTGGCGGCGAATTGACGATCCACTTCGTCTCGCGCGCCGTCCCGCGGCGGATCGAGATGGATGCCGTGTTCTTTCAGAACGTCGAGCCGGGCAACTACGGTTCGTTCATGTTTCGCCAGTTGCCGCAAATGCTGTTCGCCCGGGAGGCCGCCCTGTCGTGCGACTGCTACATCACCGGCGACCGCACGCCGTGGTTCCAGGAAGCGATCTCGCTCCTGCGGCTGCCCGAGAAGCCGGTGCTCACGGTCGCGGAAGTGTCGGGCGACGCATTCCGTTCGATCCAGGTCTTCGATGAGCCGGACTGCGAGGGTTTCCTGAGCCCGGAGACCCGGGCGGGGATCGCCGGGCTGGTCGATGAGATCAGGAGCGACGGCAACCCGCCCGAGGCGGGCGAAAACCTCTATGTCTCGCGCGCGCTCTCGACTTCGAGGAGACCGCTCTATCGGACAATGCTGAACGAGGCCGGGGTGGAGGACGTTGTCCGAGGGCGGGGCTTTCGGATCGTCTATCCCGAAACCCTGACCTTGCGCGACCAGATTCGGTGCTTTTCCCCGGCCGGGCGCATCATCGGCCCATCCGGGTCCGGCATGCTGAACGCGATGTTCGCGCGCCCGCGCGCCCGCGTCGCCGACATTGAAACCTTTACCGTCACGGTGCGCCAGCACGCCAAACTGTATGCGTCCTGCGAATTCGACTATGCGTTCGTGTTCGCGCCGACAGAAGAGGCGGACCAGCGCCCGATGGTCCATCGCGCCTGGACGCTGCCGCGCCACCTCCTCGACCAAGCCCTGGATTGGCTGCTCGCGGAACAACTCGGTTGATCGGGGCGGACATGCACGTTGGTGGATGGGGCGCCGTGGTCCGGCGGGCCTGCCGCGCGGCACTGCTAGTGCGGCTTCAACCTGATCGTGTGCGGCGCGAGACCCTCACCCCTCCCTCTCCCAGAGGGAGAGGGAGCAGACCAAAGCCCTCTCCCTATGGGAGAGGGTTGGGTGAGGGCCGAAGCGGCAAGGACAGTCACTCAGGTATTGCTCTAGCACTGACCCTGCTGGCACTCGGCACCGTGCCGCTGCCGGCCAAGGCCGCCGATGTCTCGTTCGTCTTGTCGGAACCGGCCGGCGAGGACGTGGTGTTCAACTGGTACACCGATCGCTGCGACAAGGACGACCTTCCGGACATGTCGGCCCGCGCGATCCGCGATTTCCGCCGTGCGATCCATCTGTTCGCCAGCAACGATCATAATCGCGAGGCGATCGGCCCCGACTTCGCCCATCTGCATCATAGCTGCGCGAGCGCGTTCCAGGGCCGCCACGCCGACGATCCTGCGCGGTTCGACGATCGACAATGGCTGACCAGCTTCGTGACCTCGAACGGCCGGCGCGTGCTGTCCGTGGTGCATGAGGAGTTCCATGGTCAACTGCGGCCGTCGGTATGCGCAAGCCGGACCTATCTCTCCTGCTGGGAGAACGCCCTTACCTTCGCTTACTCCGATGACGGCGGCTATTCGTTCCGTCAGCCAGCACCGCCGAACGATGTGATCGCGACCTTGCCCTACCCGTACCGGGGCGATATCGGTCATCCGGTCGGATACTTCCAGCCCACCAACATTGTCAGGAACGGCGGTTTCTACTACATGCTGTTCCTGGCGACGGGGTTCCGTGCGCAACAGCATGGCATCTGCGTGGCGCGCACCGCCGATCCGGCCGATCCGAAGTCGTGGCGGGCGTGGGATGGCAGCGGCTTCACCGTGCGGTTCGCCAATCCCTACGCCGGGAAGCTCGCCGATCCGGATGCGCATGTCTGCGCGCCGGTCGGCAAGGGCAGTCTGTTCGACATCGGCTCCGTGAGCCAGGACAGCGTATCGGGGCGGTTCGTCATGGTGACCATGCTGCCAAAACAGATCGCGAACCGGGGGCATCCCTCGGGGGCCTATGTCGCGACATCGGCCGATCTCATCCATTGGTCGGGGCCGGTGCTGCTCGCCTCAGAGGCGGCGCTTGGGGCGAAGGATCGACCGGGCCGGTTCAGCTACGGGTTCGTCTCGCTGATCGATCAAGACAGTCCAGCCGCCGATTTCAGCACCATTTCGGCCTCGCCGCGGCTTTATTTGTATTACGTGAAGCTCAATTCGATGAACGCACCGCTGGCGCGCGTGCTCGTTCGCCGGCGGGTGACAGTGCAAAGGCAATAACTCCTCGAGCCGTCATCCCCGGCGAATGCCGAGGAAGTCGTGGATGGTCGGCCTTCGACCACGACGAGGAGAGGTCAGAATCAACAGCCGCAATTCATTGCCGCAGCAGGATCGCCATGCCGAACGATCAAGACCCGTCCCCACGCCTCGACATGGGGCCAACGGTGGAACGGTTCGCGAGCCTCGGCGTGAACTGCGAGCTTGGCCTGGTGCAGCGATGGTGTGGCGTCGAGCCGCTCGGGCTGTTCCGCTTCGGACTGACGCCGTTCGAAGGCTTGGTGGCGGCACTGGAGTCGCGGTTCGCCGGGTTAAGCGATCCATCGGAAATCGAGATCGGCTTGGGGTATCTTCAGGAATACCTCGTTCGGCATCGAAGGTACGGGTTCGAGTTCCATACGAGGATGCACGCCGACCGAGCGCCGGAAGCGGATGTATGGCAGCAGGTCGTCGGCAAGCGTTTTCCGCTGCTGTCGCGAATGCTGACCGAGGATCTGGAGACCGCGTCCAAGTTGTTCGTCTTCCGACCTGAGGACGCCGGCGGCGAGGACGAGGCATACCGGCTGCTCGGTGCCATGCGTCGCTATGGGTCGCCGTCGCTGCTGTGGGTTACGCTCACCGAGGAACCCGAAGAAATTGGGAGCGTGCGCTGGCTCGCCGACGGGTTGATGGTGGGATATCTCGACCGCTTCGGGCCGCTCCGCTACGCGCGCGGGCTATCGTTCGAAGCATGGCTGTCGGTGTGCCGGAACGCCCATGATTTATGGGCAGGTGGTCGGGCGGTAGGCCGCGCCGCCTGACATGATGGACTGCTAGAACTTCTGAGCGACGGTTCTTGCCGCTCCGGCCCTCACCCAACCCTCTCCCAGAGGGAGAGGGCTTTCTTCTGCTCCCTCTCCCTCTGGGAGAGGGCGGGGCGAGGGTCTCGCGCCGCACACTATCTTTCCAGCGGCGGGCTCAGTCTCAGCGCTCGCTTGCACACCTCGATCCACGCATCGAACGAGATGTCCCAGACATCGGTTCCGTCCGGGTGCCGGATCGGGCCGACGCGATCGAGATAGCCGTGAAGCAGCCCCGCACCGGCACGTTCGACGCTGCCGCTCGGGCGAGCTTTGCTCTCGACGCGCACCGCCAGCAGGGTGTTGCGGCCGTAGCGCAGCATCGCAGCGTGAATCGCCCGCACCAGCGCATCCGAAGCTGGTTGATTGAACTTATAGACGAAGATCTTGCCGCCCGCCCGAAGCTCCTCGATCAGCGCCGCCTTGAGCCACACCAACCGGCTGCCTTGCTTGCGCAGCACCGTCGCGGCATCGGCCTCATGCTCGGAGATGAAGGTGTGAAAGCCTAATCCGTATTTCGTGTCCTGCACGAAATACTCGCCCCATGAGGTCATCTTCAGGGTGAGATGCGCCGCTTCTCCCAGACCGTCGAATCCCGATTCCAGCAAGGCGAGCAAGTGATCGGGATATGTCGTCGCCCAGCGCAGAAGCCCGAGCGGCTCCGCCTCGAAGTGCCGCTGCACCAGCCCCAGCTCGCAGTTACCGCCGATGCTTTGAAAGTTGAGCAGCAGGTCTCTCGCCTGCTTGTCGGTGACGGTCCCAATCGCGGCCGGGCGACCTGGCCTCGTGGTCACAACGGCGCCGCGTGCAGTCGCGCCGGCGCCGTTCGCCTCGGCTTGCTCGATCTGAAAATGCCACAAAGCCTGACCATGGCCCGTGATCACTTCGGGACTGTCAGGGAAGCGCTCGCGAAGGCTCTGCCATCGGCGCAGCGCCTCGGACCAGTCGCCGCGCGCGTTGGCGACTTGGGCGTGGGCGATCCCGACCGCCGCCAGGTTCGAGAACCGCTCGAACGCAGCGGCCAGCTTGGCGTCCGCTTCGTCCAGCCGCCCGAGCTTGAGCAGGGATTTGCCCACGCCGAGCACCCCGACAGGGTGCCAGGGAAACCGCGCCTCGACGCGTTCGCACCGGCGCTGAACCTCAACCCAGTCGGCCCGCCGCTCGGCGGCCGTAGCATACTCGACCGCTAGCGCCGGGTCGGCGGGGTAGCGCTCCGTCGCCTCGGCCAGAAGTTGCTCTGCTTCGTCCGGCCGCCCGGAGCGGCGCGCGGCGACACTTGCCTCCAGAATCTCCGAAGGCGCTTCTATGTTGGACATGGCGTGTGATTCCCGCTTGGTAGATGCAGATTTGAGCCGCGCTTCCATTGTCATGGCCGTGCTTTGTCACGGACATCCACGAGTTTCGCGCCGGCAAGACAGTCTTGGTGCTCGCGACAAGCGCGAGCATGGCGTCGAAAACAGAGCCTAAATCGAGGTCAGCACGTGCTGATAAAGCTCGATATCCATATAGATCCACTCGTGGATGGTCCGCAGCGTCCGCATACTCAGGTCGTGTCGGTCCGACTTGCCTTTCAGTGACATTGGATCTTTTCGATCCGCAAGCGGATATCCGTGTCGGGCGTGAAGCCTTCCCAGGAATTCGGGCATTCGTTCTGAGATTCAGCAATGTTCGAGTCAACGCGGCGCTGACCATAACTAACCACGCCGCCACAGGGCCAGGGCGACAACTCCTACGACGGCTAGAGCGAGTGAACTGGGCTCTGGAACAGGCTGCGCGCCAGGCACTTTTAGATACGGGGGCGGCGGCTCGGTTAGATACGGGGGCTGCGGCTCGGTCGCGGGCTCTGTCGGAGGTGGTTGTTCATTCGATCGAGCGACGAACGTGTAGTTGTACTCCGGTAGGACGAACTCGTTAGGAGCCACGATTTCAGGGGCGGTCGTGTCGGACAAATCGCGCGTCGCGACCGGTGCGTGGCCCAGCGATGGCGGGCGAATCACGCCAGCAGAGCTAGCCAGCACTCCACCGATGACGACGTACTTGCACACGAGATTAGGTTTGGCGTGCACCGCGATGTGGTGGACATAGCGGCCGAGTCTGTGGTGCAGCCTGCGCGTAAATCGGTGAGCGAGTTGCCAGCAGACGTAGATACGCATGGACGCCCCCGGGGCACGAGTTGGTCATCTGAATGAAGTCTTCAGGCAACGAACGTATCGGGAGGTAAACATTTACGGTGCAAAGTGTCAACGATCAACCCAATCTCTCTGATCGCGGCCTGAACAGAAGGGAACGGTGCTGACAGGTCCTCCATTTGTTCATTGCCCTCCTGCATCGAAACCCAAATTGACCGCCCCGCCCTCCAGAGACCGAACTGGACGAGCGCCCCGTCGCAGATGTCGCGAGTAAACAACGTGATTTGCGGGGCCGAGTGACTGCCGTCGTGCGCCTTTAGATCTACAAGCCAGTGACCTGGAAGGGAACGAATTCCGGAGAGAACCGCAGCTAGATCCCAGTCGGTGAGGCGCAGGGGAAATGCTGCAATAAACTCGGGCATGATTTGACCGATGAGAGAGAAGTCAAGCTACTGTGAAACGGGATGTTCAGGTTAATGAACGTGACCTATGGCTGGTTCGTTCAGGGTAGCGTCAGGTCGAGGCTCGCCCATACAGGTGCGAGCTCTTCTCGATCGTTCCCGCGGCAGCTTACGAGTAGCAGATCAAAGGCAAGGAGCGCGCCCGCAGCGCAAAGAGGGATTTGATCGAAGCTCCCGATTGATCGCCCTGCGGAGAGCTGCGCGAGCTGAGAAATTATCTCGGCTGCTTGCTGGAGCGAAGCGCGCGTCAGCGAGCGCCCAGTCGGCAACGGCGCACATCCTGTATCCGAGGGCATATTATAGCCTCATGAGCTATGCCCTTTTGGCGTTTCAGTGTCGCGCGAGCGACATCACGAAAATCAGCGCGCCTATGAGATCATAAACTCGTTAATAAATCGTCATCGGCACGAGCGCCGCTGGCGATGCATCGCTCGATGTCACTGTGGCCAGTCAGACGCCCCTTCCCCTCCCGTGCTGCAAACGCGATGCACGCAGGTCGAATTCAGTCCGTTGGCGTCAGTCTGCGCGGCGGAGTGATACCGCTTACCCACGCAAACTCGCATGGATGGCGCGGCGTCAGTACAGCGTCAAGGACCGTCAAATCTGAGCAGGCCATCCAACCTATGGTTGTGTATCGCTCCTTTGTATGCAACCATTGCGCATACGAAAGGAGAACTCATCGATGGACGAGAACCCAATTTCGCGCGCGGTAAGCCCAGTGCACGGGAAAGTCTTTGCAGGGTCAGAGCGGAGACGCATTCGGTGGGACATCAGGGGCGCTGCTGGACCGATCGAGGTGGCTGACGCCGGTCGGATTCATTTCGGCTCGGCCATGCGTCTGCGTCGCCGCACACCTTAATGCGAATTGCCATAGAACCAAATTGGCTCAAACTGATACACTATCGGTGGCGGCTATCGAAGATTCTAATCCCAAGGCGCGTCTGCACCTCAGGGCCGGTCGGCCGGCACCCTGCCGGCTTCCCAGGCGCCCCAGATGACCGGGGTTCCACACGGGATGCCGATTGCGGTCGGAAGCCACTATGGCGAGCGGATTTTGGCGATAGGGGACCGGCCGACCCGGAATGCGCAGCGGGATTTGCGCTTCCTTCAGAGGCTAATTACTCAGCGTCCGCCTCTTACCGCAGTATAGGCTCGCTGAAGGCAGCTTAATTCACAGTCAGTTTGCCTGCGAAAGTGCCTTAGATAATTGTTAGCACCTGCTGATAAAGCTCGATATCCATATAGAGCCACTCGTGGATGGTCCGCAGCGTCCGCATACTCAGCTCGCGCCGGTCCGACTTGCCGTCAGTGACATTGGATTTCTCGATCCGCAAGCGGATATCGTATCGGAGATAAAGCTTTTCCGCGAATTCGGGCATCCGTTCCTGAATCCCGATTACGGCGAATTCACGCAGATTGTCGATCGCCGTTCGGAAGATTTCGTCCTCTGTCTTGGCTTGGTCTCTCAAATGCAATCGGTGCGCAAGCGAGCTGCCGTACGCGATCTGCCAGGTCATGCGGTTATGGAATTCCTCCAATAGAAACGGCTCGTCCTTGATCTGGGCGAATTCGTCGATGCTGTAATGGGCGGCCAAGGTGGTGTTCCTGGTCACCTCGACCCCACTGGCGTGGAGCTGCCGCCAGAAGAAATAAACCGAGATGAACCGCTCCACCGGATCGCGGAAGACCGTGATGATGTCTCCGCCAAGCTGCGAGGCAGTGTTGAAGCCGATGTGGCCGCTGAAGAAATCGTACTTGCTCGGGTCGATGCCCGCGTACCCTCCCTCATAACGGTGCGGAAATACCCGCCAGCCGGTACCGTAAACCCGGCCGAACGCCTCCCTGAGCGCCGTTCCCGCGGTTTTCGGTATATGCAGATGGACGATTTTGGTGCCGGCGTGTGCCGCCTGCGCGACGTCTTCCAGTGTTTCAGCCATCACTCCGCAGCCTGCCGCTCCCCGCCCCACGAGTGTTTGGGCGGCAAAAGGTCTCGCACAACTCGGCGATAGCCCTCAAGATGATTCTCCTCGCGAAGCCGGTCGAGCGCGGCTTCCCGCGCGCTCTGCCAGATCGGCTCCGAACGGTAGAGCGTCAGCACCTTGGTCGCGAACTGCGCGGCGTCGTCGGACGGGGCGGCCAAAAGCTCCGTCCCCTCCGCCCAGCCTAGCTGATCGCACAGCAGCGTGGTTGTCACGACCGGCACGCCGAAGCCGGCCGCTTCGTACACCTTGTAAGGTGTCCCGGCCGCGAACCGGGTCGGCGCCACCGCAAGCCGGTGGGCATCGTAGAGCGGGGCCAAGTCGGTGACCGGCCCGAGCAGCGTCACGCGCGGATGGGCGCGGAACCGCGCGACATCCACATCGGGCGCGATCCAACCGGCGACCGTCAGCCGAATCGGCGGCGCCGAGCCAGGCTCGATCAGGGGCAGCACCTGGTCGATGAACCAGCAGAGCAAGTCGTAGTTCGGCGTGTCCGCCGCGTGCAGGCTGCCCACAAACAGCAATCCGACGCGCTCCTCAAAGGCGCGCGGGGTGGGCGCCGAGCTCGCGCATCGTGCCCAGCACTTTTGGGTCGGGAATGCCCAGCTCGGCGAGCAGACGCGCCTCCCGCGCGTTCACCGCCAGCACCTCCTGGCAGAAATAGGCGTTGCGGAACTCGTCGCGCAGCGCCTGCGCCAGCGGCTTGGGCATCGATTCGCCAAGCACCTGAGCCCGCATTGCATCCCTGGTCGCGACCACCGCCTCGGTATCGAGCACGATCCGGGTACGACTCGGGCACCAAGGTCGCATCCTCCAGGACCGGCTTGACCAAATCGAGGTTGTGGGTGCGAGAAATCCATACGCAGTCGAAATACCCCGGCCGGGTCTCCAAAAAAGCGCGCAGGTCGCGGTGCGTGCGGTCGTGCATCACTTCGACATTGTCCGGGAACTCGGCATGAATGGAGGCTAGTTCGGCGGGGCAGCGGCTCATCGGAAACACCGTGACATGGTAGCCGAGCCCGGCGATGACGCGGACCACGTCGTTGGCCCGCACATAGCCGGACCCCAGCATCCGCAGCGGCACCACATCCTCGATGAACAGCACCCGCGGGCGCTCGGCGCTGTCGGCGCACCGGGCGAACGGTTCCGCACCGGGCGAGGCGGCGGCGCGGTAGCGCAAAGTCGTCTGGTGCTTGGCGAAGAATGCCTTGTGGCTGGCACGCATCATCGCCCATGCGGCCCGGCTGTCGCGGGAGCTGCCATACTCGTAGTGGTGCAGCACGATCGCCGGGTCGTAGACCACTCGCTTGCCGGCTTGCCAGATGCGCACGCCCAAATCGGCGTCCTCGAAATAGGCTGGGGCGAAGGCCTCGTCGAAACCGCCGAGCCGGCGCATCAGGTCGGCGCGCACCAACAGGAAGGCGGCGGAGCAGAAATCCACGTCGCGGACGAAGCAGGATTCCGGGCAGATCGGCGATTCGTCGCGCAAATAGCCAGTCGTCCAGCCGTCGCGCCAGATGATGCAGCCGGCCTCCTGCAAAGTCTCGTTGGTGCGGATTATCTTGCCGCCGACCGCGCCAATGCCGGGGTCGGCGCGGAGCCGATCGAGCGCGGCGGCGATCGCGCCGGGTGCGAGCAGCACGTCGCTATTCACCAGTAGCACGCTGTCGGCCGTGGCCAGGAGCAGCGCGGCGTTGCAGGCTTTGATGAAGCCGATGTTCTCCTCGAAGCGGAGCACCCGCGCCCCGGTCACGTAACGCTCGATGCTCCGCACTTCGTCGGTCGAGCCGGAATCGACCAAGATCAGCTCGATCGGTCCGGCATGGTTCTGCCGGAGCGAGGCGATGGAGGCCAATCCGAGCTGATAGCTGTTGTGCAGCACCATTATGGCGGTGAGTTCGGGCGGGCCGGCCAGGGTGAAATCGATCGGCCGGCGGCCGTACAGCGGCATCAGGCTTTGCGCCCGAGCGGCGAACAACGCGCGGGTCTGCTGCTCCGGGATGGCGGGCGGCGGCTGCCACGGCGCGAGCGACAGGCCCTCGCGCAGACCGTGAACAAGGAGGTGGGCGAACACGTCGCGCATCCGCCCGCCCGTCACCGCCTGGCGGGCCGGGGCGTGCCGGTCCCAGTAGTAGCGCAAGTCGATGTACCGGGTCGGGTCGCGGAACTCCGAGATGCCCTGCTGCAAGAAATGAAAATACCCGTTCGGGTAATAACCGCCCTTGACCGCTTCGGCCACGTCGGGGTAGCGGGCGAGGTAATACTGCTCCGAGAAGTCACAGAGCGGGTCGAACTGCGTGGGGCTCTCGTTGCAAAGATAGTGGTGCAGGGCACAGAGAAATTGCCCGCTCCTGATCGCCGCATCAACCTCGGGATAGGCGGCCCGGTACCAGGCGGCGTCGAAATAGATCGAGGTCGGCGCCTCGGGCCGCTTCGCCCAGATCGAGCGGAGGAAATGTGCGAACGGGCTGGCGCCGCCTAGTTCGCCCGCATCGTCGCGCGCTTCCAAGGCCGCGCGGTAGGAGCGGCTGTCGAACAGCGGATGGCCGAGCCGGCCTTCATTACTGCCGACGCGAAGGAAGTGATCGTAAGAATTCAGGAATCCGGAGCCGGTCAGCCGCTCGACACTGAGATCGGGCGACATCGCCTCGTAGAACCGCATGTGGAAAAGCCAGTGCGGCGAACGGCTGTCGCGTCCCGATCTGCAATAGTGGTCGAAGCCGGACGAGAATCGTCCCGCCGCGATCAACTCCGCGACATCGCTGTTGCGCTTTACGTACCAAGAACTTCGTCAAAAAAGATGTTCGGCGAGCAACCGAGCGGTTGGCCGCGCTCAAGATAGTCCTTGAGCACGTCGTCGTCGGTGCCGGCGGCCCGATAGGTTTGGCGGTACCACTCCGGGTCGAACTCGTTCCAACGCGTGGCGGTGCTGTTTGCGAGAATGAGGGTTTCACGCGCCGATCCTGCCACAATCGCTCCTCGCGGCTCATTTTGATCGTGGCTTGATGCCACAGTTCGCGCTTATACAGAAGCGACAAAGAACGTTTGGCTGGTCATTGAGCCGGCCAGCTTCGTATCTGGGCCGAACTTGGACGATTAGCGAGACAACCCTCCGATGAGCGATCTGCATTGGCTTCCGGCCGACCCGGATTGGCGCGCACGCCTGCGCGCCCTGCCTTCCCTCGCCGAGCGCGCATGGGACGAGGCGGTGAAGCTGGCGCGGTGTCGGCTCGACTTCGTGCTGACCAACGCGCTCGACCAGGCGGCCAGGCGGGCGATCCCCGAACGGCCCGCCGGCGTGGCCGGCCCGCCGATCCGGCTGGGCGTGCTGGGCTCGGCGACCCTGACCCATTTGCTGCCGGCGATCCGCGTGGGCGGGCTGCGACGGGAGCTTTGGATCGACACCTATGAGAACGAATACGGCCAATACCTGCAGGAGCTGTCCGATCCCCAATCGGCCTTGCACCGGTTCCGGCCGACGGCTGTGCTGCTCGCGCTCGACGCCCATCACCTCGCCGCCGGCATCACGGCCGGGTACGACGAGGCGGCCGCCGAGGCAGCGCTTGAGGCGACAACCGCCCGAATCCGCGAGACCTGGCGCCTGGCGCGCGAGGCGTTCCGCTGTCCGGTCATCCACCAGACCGCGCTGCCGCTGCACCTGCCGGTGCTGGGCGGCAACGAGCACCGCTTGCCTGGCTCGCGTGCCCGCTTCATCGCGCGCCTGAACGGGCAGCTGCGCGGCATGGCGGAGCGGGACGGCGTGGACCTGCTCGCGATCGACGATCGTGCCGCGCGGAACGGCCTGGCGGCGTGGCACGACCCCGCGCTCTGGCACCGCGCGAAGCAGGAGGTCGCGCCCACGGCCGCGCCGCTCTACGGCGACCTCGTGGCCGGCCTGCTCGGCGCCAAGCAGGGGCGTTCGGCGAAGTGCTTGGTGCTCGATCTCGACAACACGCTCTGGGGCGGCGTGATCGGCGATGACGGGCTGGAGGGCATCGTCATCGGCCAAGGCTCCGCGCTGGGCGAAGCCTATGCGGGCTTCCAGGATTATTGCCGCGAACTCGCCCGCCGTGGCGTGATCCTCGCCGTCTGTTCCAAGAACGACGAGGCCAACGCGCTGGAGCCGTTCGCCAAGCATCCCGACATGGTACTGCAGCGCGCCGACCTCGCCTGCTTCGTCGCCAACTGGTCGGATAAGGCCGCCAACATACGGGTAATCGCGGGAGAGCTGAATATCGGGCTCGATTCGCTGGTCTTCATCGACGACAACCCGTTCGAGCGCGACCTGGTGCGGCGCGAGTTGCCGATGGTCGCGGTCCCGGAGGTCGGCGACGATCCGACGTTCTATGCCCGCACGCTCGCGGACGCCGGGTATTTCGAAGGGCTGGCCGTTACCGACGAAGACCGCGAGCGCACCGGCCAGTATCACGGCAACCAGGCGCGCGCGGCGCTGCAAGCTTCGGCGACCGATCTCGACTCCTATCTGCGCGGCCTGGAGATGGAGCTGATCTGGCGGCGGTTCGATAGGCTGGGCCTGCAACGCATTGTGCAGCTCATCAACAAGTCCAACCAATTCAACCTCACCACGCGCCGCTATACCGAGGAGGAAGTGCTGGCGGTGATGGCCGACTCGAATGCGCTCGGTTTACAGCTCCGCCTGACCGACCGGTTCGGCGACAACGGGGTGATCGCCATTGTCATCGGCAGGTTGCGGGAGGGTGGCGAGCTGGACATCGACACCTGGCTGATGAGTTGCCGGGTGCTGGGACGCCAGGTCGAGCCCACGACGCTGAACCTGATCGCCGCCGAGGCCAAGCGCATGGGCGCGCGGCGGCTGCGCGGCGACTACATCCCGACCGCCAAGAACGGAATGGTCAAGGACCACTACCCGAAGCTCGGCTTCAAGCCGTTGGCAACGACACAGGACGGCGCCAGCAGCTTCATGCTGGACCTGGCCGGCTTCGCGCCGGCCAACACGTTCATTCATCTGAGAGAGGGCTGAGACGTGCCGACCAACTCCGAGATCTATAGTTCGCTTACCGCGATTTTCCACGACGTGTTCATGCGTGACGATCTCGCGCTCACGCCCGATCTGTCCGCCAAGGACGTGCCGGGCTGGGATTCCTTCAAGCAGATCGAGATTATCCTGGCCACCGAGGAGCGGTTCGCGATCAAGATGAGCACGCGCGAGGTCGATCGGCTCCAGACCGTTGGGGATCTCGTGCGCGTGGTCGCGGCGAAGGCGGCGTAGCTTGCCAGGTTAACGACCCATAAACGTGCTGTGTACACGCAGGCCCGCCGGCGGCCCGTCGGTGTACACGCGCCACCCCCGCCCCCAAGGCCCTCCGGGCCTCGGTGTACACATCCAGCCCCGCTACCGACCGCTGAGCCCGCGCGTCTGCCGGACCAGCGCGAGCAGCGGGGCGGGGTCGGCTGCGAACTGCCTCGCCTCGGCGCGCGCCTCTTCGGCGATCCGATCGAGATACGCCTCGGCCGCCGGAAGCTGAGCGGCGAAGGCGTGTGCCAATCCCGCCAGCTCGGCCGGCGAGGGCTCGGCGGCGCGGAAAGCCCGGGCGACCGCTGGGTCACGGATCGCCAGCGCCGCCGGCAGGGTCAGGATGCCATCACGCAGGTCCGCCTCGCCGCCGCCGCCCAAGGCCGCCGCGCCGCGCACGTCGCCCACGTCGTCGCAGCCGTGGTAGAGCAAGCCAAGCAGCGCCCCGAACCGGCGCAGCCTGCCGCTGCGATCGCCCAGGCAGGCGCAGACCTCGAACATCGAGCCCGTGTCCTCGCCGGCGATGCGCCGCCAATCCTCGAGCCCGAGCGGCTGGCGACGCAGCCGCCATTGCATGCATTCGGCCACGCCCAGCCGCTTGAGCAGCTCGGAGAACAAAGCCACTGCCTGAAGGTCGTCGCGTAGTTCCAAATAGCCGTCGGCCACGATGTAGCCGGAGGTCATCAGCGCGGCCAACTCGCCGAACGCCTCGTGCAAGGTCGCCCGATCGCGCCGCGTCGGCGACCTATCCACAATGTCGTCGATGACCAGCGAGACGTTATGGAACAGCTCGACGACCAACGCGGAGGTCGCGATCCGAGCCGGCAGCTTCCCGCCCGTGCTCGCGCGCCAGCAGGAGAAGATCGTCAGCGGCCGGAAGTATTTGGAGCCGCTGAGGAATTGCCATTCCAGTTGCGGGCGCATCTCCGGGTCGGCGCGCGCAACCCATCCGGCGATCCGCTCGCGCAGCGCGGCCATCTCGGCGTCGAAGCCAAGCTCCGCGATGACCGCGGCGGCGCGGTCCGCGACCTCGGCCTGGCTCACGCCTTGACCTTCCAGCGCCGCCAATAGGGGGCCGACCGGTCCTGCGGTTCGGCGAGCGCGTTCGCGACCTCCTCGCCCACCCGCTCCAGCTCGGCTTGCAGCCGGCGCGCCTCGGCCAGCGCGACCTCGCCGACCTCGCGGAAGAAGGCACGTAGCTCGTCGGCCAGCAGCCAGGTTTCGGATGGGGCTCCTGTCGCAGGCTCCAGCACGCCGCTCGACGCCACTCGCATCAGGCTCGCCTGATGGCGGGCGTA
This sequence comes from uncultured Pseudomonadota bacterium, assembly GCA_963849305.1. Taxonomy (GTDB): domain Bacteria; phylum Pseudomonadota; class Alphaproteobacteria; order Acetobacterales; family Acetobacteraceae; genus CAWKGV01. The sequence continues at coordinate 87,036 of CAWKGV010000012.1, read as the reverse complement.
CACTTCCGCCAGGCCGCGCCAGTAGGCGAGCGTGCTGCCGGCGGCGATCAAGCAGGCTTGGCCCATGGCTTGAGACAGAACCGCCGTCGAGCCGGCCGGATCGCCACGCAACCACCCGGCGCCCGGTGGCGTGGGGGACGGGCTGGCCTGGCCGGCCTGCGACCGCATGGCGGCAAACGCCGATCCCCACGCGTCCTGCATGGCGCGGATGAACTCCAGGATGGGATCGCCAGCGTCGCGCCTGTGCCCCGCTCCGAACGAGGCGCCAAAGTCCGTCATTGATTGCTCGTCAGGTGATGAAGGCACGCCATCGGTCGAGGCCGCCCCTGGTAGCCCCGATGCTATCGGGCGGCCCTTCCCGCGTCCACCCGGGCGCGGTGCAGCTCGCTGACCAGGACGAGGAGGGAAATGCGGGGGATGGTACCCGCCTGCCGCAGCCAGTCCCGGTAGCCGCGCAACAGAGCGGCAGCCGTTTGTTCGGGATTCCGAGACCCGAGGCCAGGATCGGCCGTCACGGTATCGAGCACCGACTCTGTCTCGCTCAGGCAAGCGCCTGCCAGCCGTGCGATCATATCGGCCCAGGTCGTCATTATCGCGGTCTGCATTCGGACCAGGCTGTGCATCATGGCAAGGTATTCCGGGTCCAAAGCAGGCCTCCTCGCAATCGTGCAGCGGTAGCACGGCCGCCTTGCGGCATACTCCGCCGGCCCGGACCCATCGGCAAGACGGGAGGTAAGGCATGAGCGGTCCATCGGAACAAGCGCCGGCCGACCAGGCCGGATCGGGGCGTTCGGTCACGGTCGTGGGCGGCGGTATCGCCGGAATGACCGCAGCGCTGCGGCTGCTGGAGCGCGGCTTCGACGTGACCCTGATCGAGCAGAACAAATTCGTGGGCGGCAAGCTCGGCGCCCACCGCCACGGCAAGCACGACAACGAGCCGACCCCTGCCGGGATGAAGCCCGACGAGGCGGAAATCTGGCACGAACACTGCTACCACATGTACCTGAACTGGTACCACAATTTCTGGGCGATCATGCAGGAAGCCGGGCTGATCGACCGCTTCGAGGCCTTCCCGACACTCAATTATATCCACGCCGACCGGCCAGGCCGCGTGCATACGCTGCATAACATCGGCGCTCCGGCCTCGACATTGGGAAACATGTTCGCCGGCGTCCTCTCGCCGGCCGACATGTTCCTTTACGGCTACTCGCTGCTAGACCTGTGCGCCGAACCGATGCGGCGCGGCAGCCAACTCGAACGGCTGAGCGTGCTCGCTTACATGAGCGAGCGGAAATACAATACCCAGAGCGCGGTTGAGCAGCACTCTCGCACGCTGGCTGAGGCGTTCGCCTGCCCCAGCTATCTCTCCTCCTCGCGCAGCTACCGAAGTTTGATCCAATACGGCTTGCGCCAACCCTCGCCGATGATGTGGCTGCTCCGAGGCAACACGGCCGAGCACTTGTTCGAGCCGCTTCGGAAGCATCTCCTGGAGGTCGCCCGCGCGCACCACGTGAAGTTTGACCTGCGCCTTGGGCTGCGGGTGGATCAGCTGACCCTCGAAGCCGGGCGTGTGATCCGTCTATCCGCGGCCGAGCAGTCTCACTCGCCCTCGATCGACTGCCCGGGGCCGAAGCCGCAGGACGGGCCGACCATTAAGATTGGCGTGCCGGGTGACATCATCCTCGCGGTTCCGCCTAACGCGCTTGCGTCACTGGTCAGCCGAGAGGTGTTCACAAGCGCGCCGTCACTGGGCGAGGTGCGCCGGCTGCGCACCGAACCGATGGCCTCGCTCGACATCCTGTTCAGCAAGCGATTGCCGGACCTGCCGCGAGGCATCACGCTGCTGCTCGACTCGCTGTGCGACCTCAGCTTCCTCGACCTCACCCAGCTCTGGCCGGAGATCGCCGCGTCGGGGCGCAGCTATATCAACGTCATTGCCTCGGACTTCGACGTGCTGGCCGGCTACGCCGACAAGAACCGGACATTCATCATCGAGCGCCTGCTCGAAGAGCTGCGCCGGTTCGTCGCCTTCGACAATACGACCGATGTGGCCGCAACCCACTTGCAAAGCAATGTCGGGGAAGAGCTGTTCGTCAACCAGGTTGGAAGCTGGGACTCCCGCCCGGAGGCGGTCTGCGGCATCCCAAACCTGTTCATCGCAGGCGATTTCTGCCGAACCTTCGTGGACGTGGTGACAATCGAGGCAGCCGTCGTCAGCGGCCTCAACGCCGCGGAGGCGGTGCGGCGGCGGGCAGGAGTGGGATCGCCGATTCCGATTGGCCGGCCGTCGACTTACCCGGTCTTGCCGCTGGCGGTGATGCGAGATTTGGCGGCGCCCTACGCCTACGCGGCCAAGGCGCTATCGCTGGCGGGCGAAATGCTGCGCGATCGCTACCGGGCCATATTCCCCACCGATTAGTTAGTCGCGGTCCCTAGCCGCAAACGCGCGGTGCGTGCAGTTCGCCGCTCATCTGCCCGGTCCAGGAACTGACCGCGACCTGAGAGTCATCAGTTAGGCCCAATCCCCGGAGCGTGTCGCAAATGCAGGCCACATCGGGGGTGGAGCAGAGGCAGGCGCTACTGTCCTTGTGGCCGAGTTGCAAAGCTACCTTGCCGCCGACCTGCACGGCTTCGTGCTGGCCGCTGCGGACGAACAAGCTCTGGAGCTGCCTTCGCCCCGCCGTCGCCCCCGGTCCGACCGAGTACGAGAAGAACGGGAGATTGGTCGAACGCCCCGCGCCGACGCGGGGGAACGTCACGGCGAGTGTCCGTTCGTGCGGCCTGTTGGACCCAGGCGCGCATGAAGCCAAGAAGCTGGCGCGCCCGGGCTGGTGTATCACGGTCAGGGCCGGGATCAGCGACTTGTTGAAATGCCAGATTTCCCGCGCGGCATCGAGAGTGAACCGCTGGTTCACCGCCAACTCGAGAAAGTATTCCCCAGGCGGCGCCGCGACATCGCCACGCGGGCGGACGAACATAACCACCCCGAGTTCATTGTATTGACCGAGATCGGTGTCCCGATACTCGACGCCGAAAATCCCGAGCAGCGTCCGGCCCCCGCGCGTCATGACCACCTCGAAGTCCGGCGTCGGTGCGCCGGCGCCCCCGTCCCGCTGCAAGCGCTCAGCAAGGACACGCTGGGCGTCTGCGGCGGCGACCTCATAAAGTCCCCAGCCCTGGGAGGCATCGGCGACGCGCGCGGGGAGCAGGAGCGGCTTGCCTTGCACCGTCCGGCTTTGCCGCCGGCGATCGGGCTGGCCCGAAACCAGGTGATCGATGTCCCGGAATTCCGACAGCCGGACCTGAGTGGGATTAGCAAGGGCCTGAACCGCCGCATCCCATGCGAGCCCTGGAACCCAAGCCAGCTCCCGTAGGAACTGGCCATAGCCCGCGATGCAAAGGCGAAACTGGTCCTCCAGGCTCCAGGGCTCCAGGGCGCCGAGCGCCATCATATCGGCGGCGCGGCTCAGATAACCAAAGCCGATCTGCCATGCGCGGCTGACCGCGTCTCCGGCGCCGGTCAGGCCGACGCCGAGCAAGCTATAAATCTCAGGGGTTGAAAACGGCGGTTGCGGGCTGGGTCGGTCCGGCATGGCAAGCTCCCAGCTATCGGGTCGCGCCAGCAAACACGCCCTCATCCGCGGCGTCACGCGGTTTCTAGGATCGTTAATTCAGCATTACACAATCGTTAAGTGGACACAATCGCTGATTGTGTCTGGGCTGCGAGAGGTTTAGAACCACGCTCCCGCTGTTTTATGGTCCCACCGTAGCGCCCTGGCAAAACGGAGGAGCTGTGCCAGAAAAGCCGGCCGGCGGAGCCGAGATCGCCGCGTGGTTGGCGCATCTAGGGCTTCAGCAATACACCGAGCTGTTCATCGAGCAGGCGCTCGATCTTGCCGTGCTTCCGGAACTCACCGATCAGGATCTCGCCTCGGTCGGGATACCGCTCGGACACCGCAAGAAGCTGCTGCGCGCCATCACAGCCCTGCCTATGCCTGGCTCGGGCCCCGACCTCCGTCACGGGGAACTGGACGTTGATCGTGGGGAACTGGCGGAACGCCGGCAGCTCACGGTATTGATGTGCGACATCGTCGATTCGACATCGCTGGCCTCGCGGCTTGACCCCGAGGACATGTCCCGGGTCTTAAATGCCTGCCTGAACGCCTGCACCGAAGCCATTGCTCGCTTTCAGGGGCATGTCGCCCGCCTGCTGGGCGACGGGCTGATGGCATATTTCGGCTACCCGTTCGCGCTCGAGGATGCGGCCGAACGCGCGGTCCGGGCCGGGCTACGTGCCGCGAAGGCAGTGGGCTCGCTCGACCTGGTGCCCGAGCGGCGGCTCGCCATCCGCACCGGGATCGCCACGGGTCTCGTGGTCGTGGGGGAGTTGATGGGTTCGGGGGCGGCGCGCGAGGAGGCGGTCGTCGGCGATACCCCGGCGAAGGCCAACAGGCTGCAAGCTCTGACCCGACCCGGCACGGTGGCCATTGGTTCTATCACAAGACGGCTGCTTGGAGAGGCGTTCGAGCTGGAGTTCCTGGGCAGCTACCGTCTTAAGGGGATCGAGGGGGAGACACCGGCCTGGGCGGTAATCGGTGAGCGCGCGACGGAAAGCCGCTTCCAGGCCGCGCATGGCGCCCAGATGCCGAGTTTCGTGGGCCGCGAAGATGAACTCGCTGTCATGTTAGCGGCCTGGGAGGATGCGAAGGACGGCAGAGGCCGGGTGGTGCTGGTCTCGGGTGAGGCGGGAATCGGCAAGTCTCGCCTCTGTCTACAGCTTCAGGAGCGGCTCGTCGGGCTGCCGCATCAGATCATGCGCCTCCAATGCTCGCCCTTTCACACCGGCAGCGCGCTTCACCCGTCGATCGCTTATCTGGAAAGGTCGGCCGGCCTTGCCCCAACGCAGCCAGCCGTCGAGCAGTACCAGCGCCTAAGGAATTGGGTCACGAAGACGGGAGGAAGTGAGAATTCGCTGCCTCTGCTGGGTGCGCTGCTCTCGCTTCCGCCGTACGAGGGCGGGTCCCCGCCTGACGGCTCCGCCAAGGAGACGAAGCAGCGCACGCTGGACGTTCTGATCGAGTGGCTGGCCGCGTCCGCGCAGCAGAAGCCGGTGCTCTTCGTCCTTGAGGACGCGCATTGGATCGACCCATCCAGCCGCGAGTTGGCGACACTTTGCATCGAGCGTCTCGCCGCCTCGCCGGTCCTCCAGGTGATAACGTTCCGACCTGAATTCGCGCATGACTGGGGCCGGTACTCCCATGTAACCCAATTGGAGCTGCAACGGCTCGGAGCAAGCAGCGCGACACAGCTTGTAGCGCACGTCACTGGCGGGAAGCCGCTGCCACAGGAGGTTCTCGGCCATATCGTCGCCAAGGCCGACGGCATTCCGCTGTTCGTGGAGGAGCTGACCCGGAACCTGATCGAGTCAGGGTTTCTGCACGAGAATATAGACGAGTACGTGCTCGACCAGCCGCTCCCGTCGCTGGCTATCCCGACCACGCTGCAGGACTCGCTGCTCGCGCGCCTGGACCGGCTCGCTGCGGTGAAGGAGGCGGCGCAGATAGGTGCGGCGATTGGGCGGGAGTTCAGTCGCGAGTTGTTGGCTGCCGTCTGGCCGCACGGGCCGAAGGAACTGGATCAGGCTTTGGCCCGGCTGGCCACAGCGGAGCTTGTGCAGGCACGCGGCGCGCCGCCTCATGCGATCTACACGTTCAAGCACGCGCTGGTGCAAGACGCCGCCTATAGTACTTTGCTGCACAGCCGCCGCCTGGTGTTGCACGCCCGCATCGCGGAAGTGCTCTGCACGCGCTTCCCGGCCATTGCCGAGAACCAGCCGGAGCTGGTCGCCCACCATGCTGCCGCTGCCGGTGATGCGGAGGCGGCGGTGCGGTGGTGGCTTCGTGCCGGCGAGCGCGCGGTGTTCAGGTCGGCGAACGCCGAGGCGATCGCGCATCTGAAGCGCGCCAGCAAAGCCTTAACAACACTCCCCGCCCCCGTCCGGGAACGCCATGAACTGGACGTCGCGGCCCTTCTTGGGCAGGCGACCATGGAGATGCGCGGCTACGCCGACCCGGAGACGCGGGCGGTTTGGCAGCACGCGCGCGAACTGCTGACCCCGCGCTCGGACCTGTCGCGCAAGTTCTCGGTCTACTACGGGCTCTGGGCCGCCGCCTACGTGCGCGGCGAAGTAGAATTGCAGCGACAGGTTGCTACTGAAGCGTTCGAGGAAGCGACCCGAATCGGTGATCGCGCCGGGCTTTGCGTCGCCAACCGCAACCTCGGCACCACGCTCGTCATCATGGGCGAGCTGGAGCGCGGGCGGGTCCATCTGCAACAGGCACGCGATTTGTATGATCCGGAGCGGCACCGCCCGCTGATGTACAGGTTCGGCCAGGACATTGGCGCGACCGCGCTCTCGCACTTGAGCCTGGTCCTTTACCATCTAGGGCTGATCGACCAGTCGCAAGCGGTCGCCCGGGAGGCGATGCGCCACGCCGAGGGTCTGGCGCATCCCCATACCGTCGCCTACACGGGCTGCCACACACGCGTCTTCCTAGACGCCTGCCGTGCCCGCTGCGGCGACCCGCGAGCCTACGCCGATCTGGTGGCGCATTGTACCCGGCACGATCTCCGGTTCTGGGGCGCCATTACCCAAATGTACCATTCTTGGGCTTCGATTTGCCACGACGAGGTCGGAGCCGGCATGGCGAGCTTCGAGCCGGCGCTTCAGTTCGTGCGCAAGATCGGCACGCGCAACTGGCTGCCGTTCTATCTGGCGTGGTACGCGCAGGGCTGGGCGCGGTTGGGCAAGCTACGGCGCGGGCTCGACACCATCGCGGAAGCGATCGCGGTCGCCGAGGAAACGGGCGAGGTGTTCGGTTTGTCCGACCTGCTGCGGGTGCGGGCGGAGATGCTGCCCCGGGATCGCGCGGCGGAGGCGTGGGATTGCCTGTCCCGCGGGTTCGAGATCGCCAGAACCCAGCACGCCCGCTGTTTTCAGCTTCGCGCCGCGATGGGACTCATGCGCCTCGCCGCGACCTCCGCCCAGCGAGCCACGGCCGCCTCGGCTCTGCGCGCGGCCCGAAGCAGCTTCACCGAAGGGTTCGCGGACGAGGAGCTGGTCGCGGCGGACGCGTGCCTGGCCGAGCTGGCCTGAAGTGCCCCACCGGCCCTAGTCAGCGGGCTATGCCGGCGTGAGGCCGATACCCGCCCTCTGCCCGCGGCGGCGTGCGCGCCAGTCGCTCGCCAGCGCCAGCACCACTGTCAAACCCATGAACAGCACCGAGCTGTAGAACACCCAGCGCGGCGCACCGCGATCCATCAGCCATCCAGCTATGATCGGGCCGACCGCACCGCCGATATTGAACCCGGTGGTGACAATCCCAAAGACCCGTCCCGACGCGCCTGGCGGGGCCGCGGCGCGCACCATCATATCCCGCGAGGGCATGATCAGGCCGGACAGGAATCCAACGGCCGCCAACACCGCGACCAGCGGCGCGGCACCCGGATACACGGAGCCTACGAGGAACGTGAGCGCCGCCGCGCCGGCATATCCCGCCGCGGCAACCTCGGCATGCCGGCGCGTCAGGTCGGCGACGAAGCCGCCGGCGAGCACGCCCACCGCGGTCGCGAACAGGAAGCCGCTCAGCGCAGCGTTGGCGAGCGATAGCTGCACCCCGTACAGCGCGACCAGCGCCACCACCGAGAAGTTCTGGATGCCTCCTGTGGACAGGCTCAGCAGCGCGAAGAACAGCGTGAGTCCGAGAATGGCGGGCGAGAGCAGGGATGCCGGCGCGGGGGCGTCGCGCGATTCCTGGCGCACCGTTTCCCGCTCGGCGACCACGGCCCGGTCGAGCCCGGTGGCGGCCAATAGCGGCAGCGCGACCAACGGACCGATCAGGCCCGCGAGGCCGAGCGCCGGGCGGAGCCCCGCCGCGCTGCTCACCGCGAGCATCACAGGCGGGGCGATGGCGCTGCCGAAGAAGCCCGAGAAGGTGTGCAACGAGAACGCGCGCCCAACCCGGCTCGGCTCGATCGCCGCCGACAGGATCGCGTAGTCGGAGGGGTGATAGACCGCGTTGGCCGTGCCTGCGAGCACGGCGGCGCCGAGCAGCCAATGGTAGCTCGGGAACAGCGCCAGCGAGCCATACGCCACTCCGGACAGCATCAGCCCCGCGATCAGCATTCGTCGCGGGCCATAGCGGTCCACCACCCACCCCATTGGGGCCTGGGTCAAGGCGGACACCACGTTGAACACGGTGATCGCGAGGCCAAGCTCGACGAAGCCGATGCCCATCCGGTGCTTAAGCAAGGGAAACAGCGGGATCAGCACCAAATAGTGGAAGTGGCTGACCAAATGGGCGGCGCAGATCAACGCGAGCGCCTTCGCCTCCCTGGGACCGCTTTCCGTTCGATGTGCCATCAAGCCTCGTCCCGCTCGTGTCGGTCTAGCTATGCACCAGCGGGCAGCCGCCCGCGTCAAGCGGCCGGAATGCCTGGTCGGCCGGGATGACGCGCTTCAATATCAGGTAATCCCAAGGCCCCTTCGACTCCTCCGGCGATTTGACCTGGAACAGATACATGTTGTGGAGCACCTGGCCGTCAATCCGGATGCGGATCTCCCCGAACAGCGGATCCTCGATCGGCTTGGCCCGCATCTGTGCGATCACCGCCCGCCCGCTGGCCTTGGCGCGGTCCACGCCGATCGCCGCCACCGCCTGCAGATAGTTGGAGATCGCCGAGTACTGTCCGGCCTGGTCCGAGCTTGGCATCGCGCCGCCCATGCGCTGGGCGAAGCGGTGGCCGAATGCGCGCGTGCTATCGTTCATGTTCCAATAGAACGCGTCGGTCAGCAGCACGCCCTGGGCTGCCTGCAACCCGACCCCGTGGATATCGGGCAGCAGGAAAATCAGCGCCGCGACTTTTTGGCCGCCGCGCATGATGCCGAACTCGGCCGCCTGCTTGATGCAGTTCACCGTATCGGCGCCGCCGTTGGCGAGCCCGATCACGTTCGCCCCGCTCGCGCGCGCCTGCACCAGTGCGGCCGAGAAATCCGTGGTGCCGGGAAACGGCGTGAGCGCCTGACCCAGCACCTTGCCCCGGGCCGCGGTGACGAAGCTCGCCGAATCGCTCTCCAGGGAGTGGCCGAACGTGTAGTCGGCGGTGATGAAGAACCAGGTCTTGCCGCCTTCCTTCACGGTCGCGTCCACGACTGCGTGCGGCATTGACCAGGTATCAAGCACCCAATGCAGATGGTTCGGGCCGCACGCCTTGCCGGTGATCTCGGCCGAGGCGGCGCCGGTGAAGATCGCCATCTTGTCGCGCTGATCCACCATGTGCCCCACCGCGAGCGCGGCGGAGGACAGCGGCAGGTCCGTGATCAGATCGACGCCCTGGTTGTCCAGCCAACTCGTCGCGATCGAAACCGCGACATTCGGCTTGTCCTGCATGTCGGCGGACAGCAGTTCGACTTTTATATCGGGGTTCGTCTTGGTGAAATCCTCGACCGCCATCTTCGAGGCCATCACTGATCCCGGTCCAGTGTTGGCGGCATAGGGGCCGCTCATGTCGGTCAGCACGCCGATGCGGATCGGCTTCTGCTGGGCGCGCGCCCGGCCGGGCAGGGCAGCGGCGGAAATGGCGGCGAGCCCAGTTCCAAGGGCGCCGCGGCGGGTAATGATGGGCGGCATGGACGTTTCCTCTCTGTCACGTTTTGTCTTCCCCGGATCATGCACTGTCATGCCCGTCCTGTCAGGGCATCCACGCTTGCCGGCGCAACGCAACGTTGCTCGTTAGTCCATCAACCTGCGGAGCGGCGGCCAGCGACAGACGGCGGCGGCTCGATGAAGGAGGGCAGCAGCCAGCGTGCTGCCGTTGTTGGAACCGGTCATCACCACCATTCCCTGGCCGGTCTCGGGAAAGGTCAGCATGTAGCCCTGGTAGCCGACGTTCTGCCCCCGCTTCATCAGGACGAGGCCGCGGCCCGATCCGCTGACGGCCCCGCCCAGCCCGTAGGGACCATTGTTCTGCGGCGTAAGCATGGCCTTTGCAGTCTTGCTATCGAGCAGGTGGTTATCTACCCCCTGATAGGCCACGACGATGTGGACCAGGAGCTTGGCGAGGTACGTCGGTGTCGACCAAAGCCCGGCTGCTCCCAGCTCTCGGTCGGGTCAGCAGGGAGGCCCCGCTGAGTGATGGGTCGGCCGAAGCCGGGGCGCAGATCGCCCGTCCGGCAACAACCCCGATGAGCGATCGCCTGGATATCCGCATCACGAGCCCGAGTACACGGGGACACCGATGGTGCCAACCAGCCTAGCCGCGATTTGGTTTAGGCTGCGGTTAGCGTCGGCCACAGCGCCTCGGCGCCGCGAGCACAGACGATCGCCCCTATGCGTGCCGCCCACTCGCCCTCCGGCCCGAACTCGTCACGCCACGACCACAGCCGGCGGGTGCTGAGTTGCAGCGCGTATTCCTGGGTGAAGCCGATCGCGCCATGCACCTGATGCGCGATCTCTGCCGCAAGGGTGGCAGCCTCGCCCACGCGGGTCTTGGCAACCGCGATCAGGAACTCCTCCATCTCCGGGTCGTCCGATCCGAGCGCCTCTATCCCCGCGTTGGCGGCTGCCACAGCGGCCGCCACCTGTCCGGCCATGACCGCGAGCTGCTGCTGGATCGCCTGGAACTTCGCGATCGGGCGGCCGAACTGCTTGCGCTCCCGGGCGTAGCTCACGGCGGTTTCGAGCGCGCGCTCCAGCGCGCCCGACATCGCAACGGCACGGGCTAGCGCGCCGCGACGGTAAACGGCCGCCCGGTCGGCATCCTGATGCACCGGCGCGACGGCCCCCCCCGGGAGGCGCACCGAGGGGAAGCTCAGCGTGTCGCGCGGCTCGCCGGCGATGTTGCGCCCGGCCGCCACTTGCACGTTGTTGGTGCCGTCCAGGGTGGCGATCATCTGCCCGCCCGGCGCTTCGGCCAGCAGCACGATCCGGCTCGCCTGCGCGCCCCAGGGCACGCGCGTCGCGCGTCCGGACAGGCGCCAGTCGGACCCGTCGCGCTCCAAGGTCAGCCGCTCATCCGGGCGAACCGGCGCTATGGTCATCGGCCCTTCGCTGGCCGGCAACCCGGAAGCGGTCGCGACCCAGGCCGCCAGCATCGTCTCGGCCAGTGGGATCGGCGCGGCCGAGCGTCCGGCCAGGCGCAGCACGGCAAACACGTCCGACCACTCGGCATCCGATCCCCCGGCGGTCTCGGGGATCGCCGCGAGCGGCACGCCGGTCTCGGCGACCGCGCGCCACAGTTCGGCGGGGAAGCTGCCGCGCTCGGCGCGGTCGATCACCTCCTTGGTGCAGCGGTCCTCGAACAGCCGGCTCATGCTGTCGAGCAACATGCGGGTCTCGTCGCGCATCGGCATGGCCGCTCTCCTCCGCTCAGCGCAGCCCGAGCCCGCGGGCGATGATGCCGCGCAGGATCTCGCGCGTCCCGCCCTGGATAGAGAGGCGCGGCGCGTTCATGATGCCGCGCGCCAGGATCGACACGTAGGCATCGACCGCCCCCAGCTCCGGCTCGGCGGGAAACAGCGTGCGCGCCACATTGGGCAAGTCCTGCTCGTAGCGCGTGCCGAGATCTTTCACGATCGCCGCCTCGTTCAGCGGCTGCTCGCCGCTCTGGAGCATTCCGGCGATTGAGACCGACATCCGGCGCAAGGTGGCAAGCTGGGCGACGAGCTTGCCGATCGCCGCGGCGGTATGGCGGTCGGGCGTGGGGCCGGCGACGCGCACCAGTTCCTTGAGCAGCTTGAACAGCACCAGGAACCGGTCGGGGGCGCTGCGCTCGAAGGCAAGCTCTCCGGTCACTTGCCGCCAGCCATTGCCTTCCTCGCCGAGCAGCCGGTTGTCCGGAACGAACAGGTCGGTCAGGAACACCTCGTTGAAGTGATGCTCGCCGAGCAGGTTGATCACCGGCCGGATCTCGATGCCGGGCGATTTGAGATCGACCAGGAACTGGGTCGCGCCGGCGTGCCGATCGACTTCCTGCTGGCCCTCCTGCACCATCTTGCAGAACAGGATCATGTAATCGGACTGGTGCGCGTTGGAGGTCCACAGCTTGGTGCCGTTGATCCGGTAGCCGCCGTCCACCTTGACCGCCCGCGTGCGCGTGGCCGCGAGATCGGAGCCGGAATCGGGCTCGCTCATGCCGATGCAGAAGGAAATCTCTGCCCGCGCTATTTGTGGGCAGAAGAACTGCTTCTGCTCCTCGGTGCCCCAGCGCAGGATGCTCGGCCCGCTCTGCCGGTCGGCGGTGTAATGGAAGCCCAAGGGAGCTCCAGCGGCCAGCATCTCCTCGATCACCACGTACCGCTCGAAGGCGCTGCGTTCGTGGCCGCCGTATTTTCTCGGCCAGGTCATGCCGATCCAGCCATGCTCGGCCATCTCCCGGCTGAAAGCCTGGCTGCGCCCGTCATGCGCGTCTTTCATTAGCCCCCGGCGCTGATTGAGGAAAGCGCGCACCTCCGCGCGCATCGCCTCCGCTTCGGGCGGCAGCTCGACCGGATGAAACCGGAACGTCTCGAACGCCATCACCCTCTCCGCCGCTACCCGTCCGCCAGAGGAGGATGGTAGCCGCCGGGGTGGCAGAATGCCAAACCACCGGCTTCCGCTGTGATGTCTTTAAACTTGTTTGCCGGTTCCCGATCGCCCAGAGCCGACGCAACTCAATGCCGCCGGCACTGCTGGTGGCTCTGCCGGAGATGGGGACTACGGTGTCACTTGCCCGCTCAGAAATACAAGGCTTCAAGTGTTTCCGGCTTCGACCGAGTTCGCTGCCTCGTTGCCACAATGCCCTATCATAGCTCCGAAGTGAGACGCCCAGAAGGCGTGCTTGCTGTTTGCAAAAGCAACGCATGCAGATACTCCTTCGGGAACGGTAACCGACGGCACAGAGAGGGCCTTGCAGCTTGTCTGTCGATTACGGTAAACCGAGATCGGTCAAGTGCCGTAAGGACAGCGGCGGCGACGGGTATACCGATGCACGGAAGATCAACCAGCGTCCGAAGTGCCGCAAGGATCGTCCCTGGTTGGTGGCGGCGGCGTTCAGGGCTGTGGCAACCGCCGCTTCTCGGCCATCTGAAATACCGATTGGAAATTCGGTGAACCGCCGAATTTTGCGCTTTACGAAGGTCTCAAGCTTCCAACGGACGATCCTTCTGATATTCCTTCGTATGTTACTGTAGCTGCGTAGGTCATCGCCAGCGGCGAATGCCACCCTATCCGGATAGCAGCGTTTGGAATCCGCCGAGGCAATACGTCGCTCCAGGTCTTCAACCTCCGGCCGATTTGTCAGAGGGCTTGCTTCAATGGCCGCGCCCTCATGCCACCGACCTCGAAACCATCGCCGTGCTCACGGTCTAGCTGCGCCCAATCTCGGCCAGTTTTCCATGCTGCTGTCGTGTCGCTTGGGCCGCATGCAATCCGGCGCGAGGTCGGCAAGTCGGTTCATCTCCGCGAAGCGGTCGGCCATGTCGCGCAGGAACACCGCGACATCGTAAACGGAATCCTCGCGCGCATTGCCCCGCGCGCGGGAGCGGAACGCACCGCGCGCTCCAACCGTTCGCCGTAGAAGTCCGCCAGGGCGGCGCGGAAGCGCGTCAACACGGGATCGTCTTGCGGGTTTTGCCTCATGGCATGCCGATCGTATTGCAAACACGGCCTCGGGTCAGCCCGCGTGCCAGTCGACAAGGCACGCAGTTTACCCGAACGTGCGCTTGGGCGGGGGCGGGGCCGGATAGCGACCCATCTTGGAATTCCAGTAGGCCCATGAGCGCGGGTCGATAATGCCGGGCGGGGCCTCGTCGAGTGCTTCGCGAAAATCCGCATCCGACACATAGCGGCGTAGCACCTTCATGTCCTCATGGGTGGCCAAAGCCATCGCGTAGGCCATGAAGCGGATGGGGTCGGAAAGCGCCTCGCCGGGTTCCTCGAACCAGACAACGCGGCGGGCTACCGCTTCCGTCTCGGGGTTGAGCGGAATCGGCTTCATTGAGAAGGCCCTCTGCTGCCGCCGCGCGGCGCGGGCCGGTCGATCGTGGGTAGCCGATCCAGATCGACTTCGCGCGCCGCTTGAGCGAGGCGATCTTTCGTGGTCTTCGCAAGGCGGGGCAAGTCGCCGTCCGCAAAGTAAGACAGCGCCTTTAGGGTGATTTGCGGATTGAACTGCGTTCCATAAATGGCCTTCGCCGCCGCCAATGCGGTGGGAAGGTCGATGCCCCCGTCGCGCAGAATGGCGTCGAGGTCGCGATAGTCTTTGGCTTCGGCGCGCTGCTGCACTACGGATGCTTTTGTCCCGGCGAGGTCGAGCAAGGAGGCCACCTGCAATCGGTTGTCAGGTGCGACGCGCGGCGGCGCAAGGTGGGGAATGCCCGGCAGACCGAAAAACGACAGCCGCACCGGGCCGCCGCGATCAACGATGCCGCCTAGCGTGTTCGGCTCGCGCTGCGTGATCGTCGCCGCCGCCATGAAAGGAATGTCCGCTCCGAGTTTTGCCGGGTCGAAAAGCTGGCTGCCGAAAAAGTCGAAGTCCATGGACTGGCGATGGCCGAGATGCAGCGCGATCGCAGTGCCGCCGTAGAGCACGAACTCCGCAGGCACGGCGGCTAGCTCGTCCCAAAGTCGCCGTTGCGGCGCCGGCAAGATATCAAGGCGTGGTGTGAAATCCTCAGTCATGTGATTGCTATTATAGCACTAGGAAAACGTCGGATCGCGGCGTCTGCCTACCCGTCACCCGTTGACGTCGATCACCGTCCGCCCCCGCACCCCTCCCGCGAGTATGCGCTGTGCCAGGTCGGGGACATCGGCCAGGCGGGCGCGCTCGGTCATCGCGTCCAACAGCTCCATCGGCAGCTCCGCCGCGATCCGGCGCCACGCCTCCTCGCGCTCCTCGCGCGGCGACATCACCGAATCGATCCCCAGCAGGTTGATCCCGCGCAACAGGAACGGCAGCACGGTCGTCCGCAGCTCGTTGCCCCCGGTATTACCGATCGCCGCGACCGACGCGCGATTGCGCATCTGGGTCAGCAAGGTCGCGAGCGTGGTCCCGCCCACGGCGTCGATCGCCCCGGCCCAGCGTTCGCTGTCGAGCGGGCGCGCGGGTGGCGTCGCGAAGCTCGCCCGATCGAGGATCGCCGCTGCCCCGAGGCGCTTCAGATAATTGTGCTGTTCGGGCCGGCCGCTGGAAGCCGCGACGCGGTATCCGAGCCGATGCAGGACCGCGACCGCGATGCTGCCGACCCCGCCGGCTGCGCCAGTGACCAGCACCTCCGCGTCCCCGCCAGGTGCCAGCCCATGCCGCTCCAGCGCCATGACCGCGAGCATCGCCGTGAAGCCGGCGGTGCCGACCGCCATCGCGCGTTCCGTGGTCAGCCCGTCGGGCAGCCGCACCAGCCAGTCGGACTTGACCCGCGCCTTTTGCGCGTAGCCGCCCCAATGCAGCTCGCCCACCCGCCAGCCGGTCGAGATCACCTTGTCACCCGGCTTGAACCGGGGCGAGTCCGATCGCTCGACGGTGCCCGCGAAATCCACGCCCGGGACATGCGGGTAGCGCCGGACCAGGCGGCCGATCCCTTGGACGATCATCCCGTCCTTGTAGTTCAAGGTGGAGTATTCCACCGCGACGGTCACATCGCCCTCGGGCAGCGCATCGTCGGCCAGTGCCTCGATGCCTGATTCGACCTTGCCCGCGCCCGCTTCGCGCAGGACCAGCGCCCGGAACTCGGCCATTCTCGCCTCCTCGATGCCGCCCAATGTGGTCAGCCGACCGGCTTCCAGTTCCGGTCCACTTCGACGTCGATCAGGGTGGGGCCGTCCGCCCGCAACGCCGCGGCCAGCAAGTCCTTCACCTCCGCCACCATCGTCGCCCGATGGGCAGCTACCCCGAGCCCGCGCGCGACGCTAACGAAATCTATGCGCGGCTCGTTCAGTTCCATGCCCACATAGCGGTCGGTTTGCGCGGCGAAGGACTGCATCGCGTTCACCCGCTGCTTCAGGATGCGGTACGAGCTGTTGTTGATGATCACGAACACCACTGCGAGCTTCTCGTGCGCCGCGGTCCACAGTCCCTGGATGGTGTACATCGCGCTGCCGTCGCCGATCAACGCCACGACCGGCCGCTCCGGCAACGCGAGCTTGGCGCCCACCGCCGCCGGCAGGCCCCAGCCAATGCCCCCGCCGCGCAAGCCGAAGAAGCTCTGAGAATCATCGCTACGGAGCAGCCGCCGCAGTCCGGCGCCGGACGAGACGGACTCGTCGATCACCACCGCGTCCGCAGGCAGCACCCCCGCCACGGCGGCCATCAGCGCGAGCGGCTGGATCGGCGTCCGGCCGCTCGCCGCCTCCGCCGTGGCGCGCAACTTCGCCAGGCTTTCCGCGCCCTCGGCCTTGGCGGCATCGAGCCGTTGCGCCGCCCTGCGGCGCGCCTCGCCCGACATCTCCCGCTGAAGCGCGGCCGAGAGTTCGGGCAGCGTCGCCTTGGGATCGCCAAGGATCGCCGCCTTCGCCGGATAATTTTTGCCCAGCTCCCAGGGATCGGTGTCGAGATGGATGATCGCCATCCCCTCGGGCAGCGAGTCGACCTCGCCGGGGAGCGACAGCGTGAACAGGTCGCCGCCCACCGACAGCAGCAGGTCATGCTGTTGCAGCAGGCCGTGGATCAGCGCCGGCAGGCGCGCGATCGAGCCGCGATAGAGCGGATGCGAGGTGGGGAACATCGCCCGGCTCGCCAGCCCCTCGTCGTACACCGGGGCGCCAAGGAATTCGGCCAGCGCGGCCAGCTCCGCATGTGACCCGCTCTGCGGCACCGCGTCGCCCGCGATGATCACCGGCCGCTCCGCGCGCGCCAGCAGCATCGCGGCGGCGGCGATCGCCTCGGCGTCCCCGCGCAGGCGGGAAGCGACGCGCGTCGGCGACCCGAGGTCGATGTCGCGGCTGGCGTTCAGCACGTCGGCCGGCAACGACAGGAACACCGGGCCCATCGGCGGGGCCAGGGCCGTTTTGGCCGCCCGATGCACCGCGCGCGGCAGGTCTTCCAGCCGGCGCACCTCATGCGCCCATTTCACGAACGGCTGGGCGACGCGCGGCAAGTCGGCCCACAGCAGCGGTTCGGTGAAGTTGAAGCCCTGATCGTGCTGCCCCGCCGTGACCAGGATCGGCGAGCCGGCCTTCTGCGCGTCGTACAGCATCCCCATCGCGTTGCCGAGGCCGGGCGCGACATGCAGGTTCACCACCGCGAGCTGCCCGGACGCCTGCGCGTAGCCGTCGGCCATCGCCATCGCCGGCGCCTCTTGCAACGCCAACACGTACCGCAGCTCGGTCTCGACCGCGAGCGCATCCATCAGCGGTAGCTCGGTGGTGCCCGGATTGCCGAACATCACGCGCACGCCTTCCTGCTTCAGAAGTTCGAGCAACGCGGTCTTTCCGAACATCGACGGCATGGCGGTGCTCCCCGGCGGTTCTCGTTCGAGATTAGGAGCCTGCGACCGGACCGACCGGCGCGCAACATTGCCAGGTCAGGCCGGCCCGTGCATCCTCCGGTCCCTAAAGGCTGCCGCCAACGAGCGGCAGCGGGGGATCGCCGCGACGAACGACATTCTAACGTTGGCCGGCGCGGTGCCGGCAAAGGAAGGGAGCCCGCACGCATGACCACATCCTGGCGCATGACCCGCCGCGCCGCGCTCAGAGCCGGTGCCGCAGCCGCCGCGTTACCGCTGATCCACGTCCGCACCGGCCACGCGGCCGGAACTCTCAGGGTCGCCTTCTGGGACCACTGGGTGCCGGGCGCGAACGAGATCCTTCGACAGCAGACCGATGACTGGGCGAAGAAGAATAACGTCACCGTGGAACTCGATTTCATTACCAGCAGCGGCAACAAGCTGCAGGTAACGGCGGCGGCCGAGGCACAGGCCGGTACGGGCCACGACCTGATGACCTTTTTCACCTGGGACGCGCACAACTATGCGGCGAAGCTTGAGCCGGTGACCGACGTCATCAAGGCGCTCGAAGCAAAGAACGGGCCGTTCAACAAGGTTTCGGTACTACCTCGCGAACATCAAAGGGTCGTGGTCCGCGGTGCCTACGACTTGGGGCACGCAAACCAAGCCCTCCTGTGCCCGGATCAGTCTGATCAAGCAGTATATCGGCGTTGATGTAACGCAGCTCTATCCCGCTCACGAGGTGAAGCCGCCGGAAGGTGCCGACTGGACTTGGGAGGGCACGTTCTTCAAGGCCGCCCGGGCCGCCCAGAAAGCCGGCAAGACCTTCGGGATCGGGCTGGGCACGACCTCCGACAGCGTCGATTGGTCCGGCGCCCTGTTCACGTCCTACGGGGCGGAGCTGGTGGACAAGGATGGCAACCCACAAGTGAAATCGGACGCGGTACGTCAGGTTTTGGAATACGCGCAGAAGCTGGCGCCCCTCTTGCCGCCCGACGCGGTCAGCTATGACGATGCTTCCAACAACCGCGCGCTGATTTCGGGCAAGAGTGCGCTAATCTTCAACCCGCCCTCGGCTTGGGCGGTGGCCAAGAAGGACGCACCGCAGGTTGCGGCCGATTGCTGGACCTTCCCCAACCCCTCTGGTCCGAAGGGCCGCTACATCCCATTCCTCGGTTTCTTCTGGGGCGTCTGGAAGTCGAGCGGCAACAAAAGCGCAGCCAAGGAGCTGATCGAGCACCTGATGCAACGGCCGACGGTCGAAGCGCGCGAACCGCACACCGAGGGCTACGACCTTCCGCCGCAGCCCAGCATGGACAACTTCAACGTCTGGTCGGAGGTAGAGCCGCCGAAGGGCACGGTTTACAACTACCCGATCCGACCTTGGCATCAGGCGGAGGCCAGCATCGCCTGCGCTCCCGCGCCGACCGACATCGCCGTGCAGATTTACAATAACGGGGTGATGCCGACCATGATTGCCAAGCTCAAGGGCGGCAGCTCGGTCAAGGATGTCGTCGCGTGGGCCGACGACCAAGTGCAGGGCTTCATGCGGCCCTGAGTTCGCAGCGGCTGGCACTCCTGGCCCCCTCTGGCCTTGGTCGCGGGGGCGCCGCTATAGGGGCGCATGGCCGCGCGCTCTCTGACCCGCATCGCCGTCAACGTCGCGCTGGACGGCGGGCTCGCCGCACTCGCCGTCCCGTTGGCCCGCTGGATCGCCGACCCATCGGGTCCGGCGCTCTACCCGCCGTGGCTGCTGGCAGCGGGAGCGGCCACCTTGCTGCTGGCCGGCGTCCCGTTCCGGCTCTCGCTGCAATACTGGCGGTTCGCCGGCATCGGCGACTTGCTGGAGGTGGCCGGTTGCAGCGTGCTCGGCGCCGCCATGCTCGCCGCTGTCATGGCAGCGTCCGGCCTGACGTTGGCCAATCCGGCTTTTCCGGCGGTCTATGCGTTGACCCTGCTGGTTCTGCTCGGCGCACCTCGGGTCACGTATCGCCGCTTGCAGGTCCGACCACCCGGACGGCTCGGGGGGGAGGACGAGGCGGGATCAGTGCTGCTGGTGGGCGCGGCCGAGGATGCCGATCTGTTCCTGCGCGCGCTCGCCCAGGACCGGGCGCAGGCGTTCGGCGTCGCGGGATTGCTCACCCTCGGCGCCCGCCAGACCGGACGGCGCATCCAGGGCCATCCAATCCTCGGCTCGATCGACGCCGCCGGCGCTGTTCTGGCCCGGATGCAGGCGGAAGGGCGGCTGCCGCGCGTGCTGGTGGTCGCCACGCCGGATCTCGCCGGCCCGCGCCTCGCGGGATTGGTCGAGCAGGCGGAGCGTTATGGCATGATCGTCCGCCGGGCACCGCGTCCGACCGCTCTTGATTCCGACGCTCGCCCGCCCGCCCACGCGCGCCCGCCCGATCGAACTTCGGCCGGTGGCGATCGAGGATTTGCTGAACCGCCCGCAAGTGCCGCTCGATCGCGAGGGGATGGCCCGGCTGATCCAGGGCCGCCGCGTGATCGTGACCGGCGCGGGCGGCACGATCGGCAGCGAACTGGCCCGCCAGCTCGCCACGCTCGGCCCGGATCTGCTGATCCTGCTTGACAACGGCGAGTACGCGCTCTGGCAGATCGATCTGGAGCTGGCCGAATCCAGCCCGCACGTGCCGCGCGAGGCGCTGCTGGTGGATATCCGCGACGAAGCCCGACTGCGCGCCGTGTTCGAGCAATTGCGGCCGGAACTCGTGTTCCATGCGGCGGCGCTCAAGCATGTGCCGATGGTCGAAGCCAATCCGCTGGAAGGGCTGTTGACCAACGCCGCTGGAACCCGCCACGTCGCCGATGCCGCGCGCGCGGTCCATGCCCGCGCGATGGTGCTGATCTCCACCGACAAGGCGGTGAACCCCACCAGCGTCATGGGCGCCTCCAAGCGGCTGGCCGAGATGTATTGCCAGGCGCTCGACATCGCCGCCCGTGCCACTGGGGCGGGGATGCGCTGCGTCACCGTCCGCTTCGGTAACGTGCTCGGCAGCACCGGGTCGGTGGTGCCGCTGTTCCAGCGCCAATTAGCGCGCGGCGGGCCGCTGACTGTCACGCACCCGGACATGCGGCGCTATTTCATGACCGTGCGCGAAGCGGTCGGGCTCGTGCTCCAGGCGAGCGTCATCGGCACCGGGGATGCGGTTCTGCCCACCGCCCGGGACGGCGGCATCTTCGTGCTGGACATGGGCCAGCCGGTGAAGATTGTCGATCTCGCGCGCCAGGTGATCCGTCTTGCCGGGTTGCGCCCCGATGAGGACGTGGAGATCCGCTTCACGGGGCTGAGGCCGGGGGAGAAGCTCAATGAGGAGCTGTTCCACGGCAAGGAGCCGCCGACCCCGACCGGCTACCCTGGCCTGCTGATGGCCGCACCCCGCACGGCCGACCCCGCGATCGTCGGCCGCGCGATGGAGGAGCTGGGTGCCGCGTGCCGGAATGGGCAGGCGCGGCTGGCACTGACCCTGCTCGGCCGGCTCATTCCCGAATTCGAGCACAACGCGAACGGAGCGATCTCGATGGTCAGCCGCACATGAACGACTCCAGGCGGGTCGCGCCGCAAATCAAATTTCTCGACCTTGGGGCGCAACAGGCCCGGATCGCGGGCGAACTGCGCCGGCGGCTCGATGGGGTGCTCGCGCATTGCCAGTTCATCCTTGGCCCCGAGGTGGCCGAGCTGGAAGCCGCGCTGGCCGAGTTCTGTGGCGCGCGCCACTGTGTCGCGGTCAGCTCCGGCACGGACGCGATCCAGATCGCGCTGATGGCCGAAGGCGTCGGCCCCGGCGATGCGGTGTTCCTGCCCGCGTTCACCTATACCGCGACCGCCGAGGTGCCGATGGTCCTGGGCGCCACGCCGGTGTTCGTCGATGTTGACCCGCGCACGTTCCTGATAGATCCGGCACATCTCCAAGATCGCATTGGCGAGGTCCGTCGCGCTGGGCGCCTGCGCCCGCGCGCGCTGATCGGCGTCGATCTGTTCGGCCAGCCCGCGGACTGGCCGGGGCTGAGCGCCATCGCCGCGCGCGAGGATCTGTTCACGTTGGACGACTTGGCGCAGAGCTTCGGTTGCACGCTGCATGGCCGACCGCTTGGTGCGGCGGCGGACGCGACCGCGACCAGCTTTTTCCCCTCCAAGCCGCTCGGCGCCTACGGGGACGGCGGCGCGCTTTTCACCGAGAGCGCCGAGCGCGCGGCGCTCTATCGCAGTCTGCGCACGCATGGCGAGGGCACGACACGGTACGAGGTGTTGCACACCGGCATGAACGGCCGGCTCGAACTCAATGCAGGCGGCGGTGCTGCTGGCCAAGCTGACGGTGTTTCGCGAGGAGCTGGCCGCGCGCGAACGCGTTGCCAGCTATTACGACCGCCGGCTCGGCAACTCTGTGGAGATACCCGCCCGCGTGCCGGACAGCACGAGCGCCTGGGCGATCTACTCCGTCCTGCTGGCCGACGCGACCGGTCGCGAACGCGTGCAGATCTCGTTGCGGGCGCGCGGGATTCCGACCGCGATCTACTACCCGCGACCGCTGCATTTTCAGCCCGCTTATCGCGAGCACCATGATGGTTCGTCGCTGCCGGTCTCCGAGACCCTGGCCCATCGCATCCTCGCGCTGCCAATCCATCCCGACCTCACCGAAGCGGCGCTGGCACATGTCTGCGACAGCGTGCTGGCCGCAGTTGAAGCCGGCTAAAATCTATGAGTCTGTGGTCCGACTTTCTGACCAACGACCAGCGCCTGATTCACAAATGGACCCACTACTTCCCGGCGTACGAGCGGCACTTCGCGCGCTACGTGAACAGACCGCTGCTGCTGGTCGAGATCGGTTGCGGCGAGGGTGGATCCTTGCAGATGTGGAAGCGCTATTTCGGGCCGCTCGCCCGTATTGTCGGGCTGGATATCCGGCAAGATTGCACCGCCTATCAGGAGTCGCAGATCGCCGTGCGGATCGGGAGCCAGGCGGACCAGAAGTTTCTGGCGCGCGTTGTCGAGGAGTTTGGGCGGCCGGATATCGTGGTCGATGATGGCACTCACATAATGCAGGACATCCTTGCATCGTTCCGTTTTCTCTACCCTCTGTTGGACCGCACGGGAGTGTATGTCGTCGAGGATCTGCACACGGCCTATTGGCCGGAGTTTGGAGGCGGACTGAAGCGCGAGGGCACGTTCATCGAGGCCTGCAAATCGCTGCTCGACGAGCTAAACGCCGACCTCAGCCACGGCGCCGTTCAGGCCACACCGTTCACGCGGTCGACGCTATCGATGCATTTCTACGACAGCCTCGTCGTGTTCGAGCGCGGGTCGCAGCTCACCAAGGAGGCGATGCGGACTGGGGGATCCTAGCCATCGGCCGGCTCGCAGCGGAAGCCCTCGCCCCAACCGGACACGCGCCCCGCCGAGGGAGCCGGGAAATGCGCCGTGCAGCACAGAGTCCCGGAATCGCAGGTACCTGTTCCAAGAAGTGGCGTCGCGTCACCGCCGCCTGCGCCGGATCGTAGTCCGCCCGCATCGACAGCTCCGGATAGCGGGCCTGCAACGGCGAGTGGATCAGATCCCCGGTCAGCACGGCCTTGGTGCCCTCGCGTCCCAGACAGACCGCGAAGTGATCCGGCGTGTGCCCGGGTGTCGGCTGCAAGCGGATGTGATCGCCAAGCGTATGATCGCTGGTAACGAATTCGGCTCGCTTCGCCTCTACAACGGGCAGCACGCTGTCGGCGATGCAACCGATCGGAGACTTGGCGTGCTCTCCGGTCCAGTAGTCGTATTCCCGCTTCGAGAACAGATAGCGCGCCTTCGGGAAGGTCGGCACCCATCGCCCGTTCTCCAGGCGGGTATTCCAGCCGACATGATCGACGTGCAGGTGCGTACACATCACGTAGTCGATGTCATTGACCGATATGCCGGCTGCCGCCAGGGCGCGCATGTAGGTGTCGTCGGTCTTCATGTGCCAGGGCGGGCGCGCCGGCCGGTCCTTGTCATTGCCCACGCAACTATCGACCAGCACCGTGTGCCGGGGGGTGCGGACGATATACGATTGGAAGCACAGCACCAGCAACCCGGTCACCGGGTCGAGCGCGGTCGGCTCCAGCCAAGCCCGATTCTCGGCCAGAAGCTCGGGGGTCAGGCCAGGGATGAACTCGAACGGATCGGCAAACGGGATCTGCATCTCGACGATGCGCTGGACGGTGATGTCGCCGACGGTGAACGTGGTTTGCATAGCGGACCTCCTCGCCCGGTGTGTCCCCAAGATCGCAGCGCGAGCCTAGCCGTCGGGCGGCCCGGCGACAAACCGCCCCGGCGTGTAGCCGTCGGGCTTGACCCGATCCGGGCCTGCTGTATCGAGCAGATCGCATGACCACGCTGATCGACCGCCAACGCTCGGATGCCGCAACTGTTGCCCCACCGGAGCTTACGGTGGTGGTTCCCTGTTACAATGAGCGGGCCAATGTCGCCCCGCTGGTGGACAAGCTGGACGCGGCTCTCGGCGGGGTCGCATGGGAGGTGCTGTTCGTGGACGACGACAGCCCCGATGGGACCGGTGCCGAAGCCCGGCGCATCGCCCGGCACGATCCGCGCGTGCGCTGCATCCGCCGCATCGGCCGGCGCGGGCTTGCCTCGGCGGTGATCGAAGGAGTCCTCGCCTCCTCGGCGCTGTTCGTCGCGGTGATGGACGGCGACCTCCAGCACGACGAGGCGCGGCTGCCGGCGATGTTGGCGGTACTGCGCTCCGGAGCCTGCGACCTGGTCGTTGCCAGCCGCCACGTCGATGGCGGGGACGACGCGGGGCTCGGCTCGCACTGGCGGCACACGTTGTCCGAGAGCGGCATCAGGCTCGCCCGCCAAATCCTGCCGGTGCGGCTGAGCGATCCGATGAGTGGGTTCTTTATGTTGCCGCGCCCGCTGTTCGAGGCGCTGGCGCCACGCCTGACCGGGAAAGGCTTCAAGATCCTGCTAGACCTAGTCTTGAGTGCGCCGGCACCGTTGCGCGTGACCGAGCTTCCGGCGCGCTTCCGGGCGCGAGCTGCCGGGGAGAGCAAACTCGACGCACTCGTGCTCGCGCAATTCGGGGGTTTGCTGGTCGATAAACTAACGCGCGGGCTGGTGCCGCTGCGGTTCATCGCCTTCGCTGCCGTGGGCGGGCTCGGCGTGCTGGTGCATCTAGCGGTACTCACGCTCGCGGGCGATGTGGGCGGCGTACGATTTGGCATCGCTCAGACCCTGGCGACCGTTGCCGCCATGATCTTCAACTTCCAGCTCAACAACCAGATCACCTATCGCGACCAGCTCCTGCGCGGGGCGCGGTTCTGGCGGGGGCTCGCGCTGTTCATGGTGGTGTGCGGGATTGGCGCGGCGGCCAATATCGGCATCGCGCGGGTTCTGTATCAGTCGCATACCGGCTGGACGCTTTCAGGAGCGACCGGCGCGGTGATCGGAGTGGTGTGGAACTACGCGGTGTCGGCCACGCTGGTCTGGCGCGCGAGGTGAGGCTCGCCGCGATGGCGCTGGCCGCGCTCACGCTGGCGCGGTTGGCGGTCGCCGCCTGGGCACCGCTCGCTCCCGATGAAGCGTATTATTGGGTCTGGTCGCGGGCGCTCGCACCCGGCTACCTGGACGCCCCACCGATGGTGGCGCTTTGGGTCCGCGCGGGAACCGGGATTGCCGGAGACACCGCGCTCGGCATCCGGCTGCTTGGCCCGGTTTCGGCCGCCTTGGGCTCCGTGCTGCTGTGGCACGCGGGCGAGGTGCTGTTGCCAGGCCGCCGTGCCGGGTTGATCGCGGTGGCGCTCCTGAATGCGACCCTGCTGTTCGGGGTCGGCGCGGTGATCATGACGCCGGACACGCCGCTGCTGTTCTTTTGGGTCTGCTGCATCTGGGCGCTTGCGTGTTTCGCGCGCAGCCAGCGGGGCGCGTGGCTGACGCTCGCGTTGCTGTTCGCCGGTCTCGCCCTGGCGAGCAAATACACGGCGGCGTTGTTGGCCCCCGCGATCGGCCTGTGGCTCCTGAGCGACCTACGGCTGCGGCGCTGGCTGCTGCGGCCCGCGTTTTGGCTGGGGGTGCTCGCCGCGGCGCTCGTCTTTTTGCCTGTGGGGCTTTGGAACGCCGCTCATGCGTGGGCGAGCTTTGCCAAACAGGGCGGCCGGGTCGGTGACTTCCGCCCGAGCGATGCCGCGCGCTTCCTGGGCGAGCTGGTCGCCGGGCAATTCGGTCTGGCAACGCCCCTGGTGTTCATCCTGTGCGTTGCCGGCGCGGCGCTGGCGGTACGGCTCGCCTGGCGCCAGCGCGATCCGGCCTGGGTGCTATTGGCATTGCTTACCCTGATTCCGGCGGCGGTGTTCGTGGAGCACGCGTTCGGCGACCGGGTGCAGGCGAACTGGCCGGCGATCATTTATCCGTCGGCCGTGATCGCCGCGGCCGGGCTGGAGCGCCGGACTTGGATCCGGCTGCGTAGCCCCGCCGTCGCGCTCGGCCTCGCGATCACGGCGGTGGTTTATGTGCAGGCCACGGCGGCGCCGATCGCGCTGCCGATGCGGCTCGATCCCACCGCGCTCCGGCTGGCCGACTGGCGGGGCCTGGCAGTGCAAGTGGAGGCGGCGCGCATGCAAGCGGGCGCGAGCTTCATCGCCTGCGACGAGTACGGCACCGCAGCGGAGCTGGCGCTAGCGCGCGTGGTGCCGAGGCCGATCCCGGTGATCGGTGTCGAGCCGCGCTGGGCGCGGTTCCGGTTGCCGGCGCCACAGAATGGGGGCGAGGTGGGTATCTTGGTGCGCAGCGAGCGGCGCGGCGCGGATATCGACCTTGCGCCCTGGGCGTCGGTACGCCCGATCGGCGTGGCTCAGCGAGCGCGCGACGGCGTAAAGATCGAGCGATACCGCTTGTTCCGCGTGGTGGCGCGGCCGGGCTTGACGCCCGAGGCGGTCCTGCCCCGACCATAATTGCGCACGCGCGCGCCGGCCGGGCTAGATCACTCCCTCCCGTTGCAAGGCCGCAAGTTCGGCCTCGGACAAGCCTAGCCAGCCGCAGAACACGTCGGCATTGTGCTGCCCAACCGTCGGGCTGGGCGTCGTCGCGACCCGGGCGGTCCCGTGCAGGCGCAGCGGCGTCGTGGGCAACACGACGTCGCCGAACTCGGGATGATGAAATCGCTCCAGGAATCCACGAGCATGCATGTGCGCGTCGTGCATGACCTCGGCCACGTCGCGGATTGGGGCGCAAGGTATTCGGTATCGCTTTGCTGCGGCAAAAACCTCGTACTTGCCGAGCGTGCGGGTCCAGCCGGCCACGAGCGCGTCGGTTTGTTCCATGTGCGCGACCCGCGCGGCGTTGGTCGCGAAATCCGGATGGCTGAGCAAATCCTCGCGGCCCATCGCGGTCAGCACGTTCAGCCAATGCGCTTCGGTGACAACATGGATCGCCACCCAACCGTCCGTGGTCGGGTAGGCATTGTAGGGCGCGGTACTCAGCGCGGTCTGCCGGTTGCCGGCGCGCGACGGCACATCTCCCGTGCGGACGTAGTACTCCATCGCCGAGGCGAGTGTCGGGTAGACGGTCTCCTGCATCGCCACTTCGACGAGTCGACCGCGCCCGGTGACGATGCGCTCGAACAGAGCCGTTAAGATGCCGGCGTAGAGGTGAATGCCGCCCATCATGTCCACCAGCGTCGGTCCGGCCTTCATAGGCGGCCCGTCCGGCGCGCCGGTAATGCTCATGATCCCGGATTGCGCCTGAATAGTGAAGTCCATCGCCAGATTGGCGCGGTCCGGGCCGCTGATCCCGTAGCCCGAGCCGGTCGCGTAGATTAGTCGCGGGTTGGCCGCCGCGAGGACCGGATGGCCCACGCCGAGTTGATCCAGCGTTCCGGGCGCGAAGTTCTCGAGCAGTACATCGGCCTTATTGACCATTTCCATGAGCAGCATCCGTCCGCGCTCGCTCTTGAGGTTGAGTGTCACGCCGCGCTTGTTGGCATTGAGCATGGCGAACGAGAAGATCGCCGATTTCCCTGGCTCGGCGCGCCGGCGCAGTGGCTCGCCGTGCGGCGGCTCCACCTTGATCACGTCCGCACCTGCCTTGGCCAGCAGCAGCGTGCAGTACGGCCCCTGGAAGATCTGGCCGAGATCGATCACGGTGATCCCGGTCAGCGGCAGGCGCTCTGGCGGGTTGTCATTGTGCAAATCCCGGAATACCGGCCGGCGATTGTTGTCAGCCCGACCAGGAGCGACAAGCGGGGGGTTAGATCTTCCTGCGCCACATGAGGCGCCGCGCGAGGCGCACCATGCGCGGCACGGTCGCGGGTCGCGATAGGCGCGGATCGTAGCCCGCCAGGCGTCGATCGTTCTCGGCAAGACAGATATCCATCAGTTCCGCAGAATCGATCTCGCCGCTAACCGAACTGGCGCCCTGGACGGCGAAGTTTGCGTCCTCCCGCTCGCCGGCTCCCACGTCGCGGGCGAGGCCGATCCGCTCACGGATCAGGAACGCCCAGACGGCGAGCGTTTTGAGGAAGAACCACGGGCGCCGCCAGAACGGCATGGTCCGCCGATACCAGGCGAGCCAGTTCACGAAGAATAGTATGTGGCGGCTCTCTTCCTGGACGACAGGCTCGAAGGTTTCCACCAGCGCCTCGGGAAAGAAGCCCGAGCGCCGCGCCAGCTCGAACAATCCGAATGCGAAAAAACTATCGATGCACTCGGAATAGCCAGTGACCAGAAATCCCCATTCGGGATCATTCGGCTCGACATACGCCGGCTCGGCCTCAAGTTTGATGCCGTACGCCCGCACCAGATGCGACAGCACCTCCTTGTGTCGCCCTTCCTCGAAGGCCATCCGCTCGAACGCCTCGCGCAAGAGCGGATCGTGGATCGTCCGCGCGAAACTTAGGATGCGCAGCTTCGCGCGGCCTTCGGTTTGCACCGCGATGTCCCAGATCGGTAAGCTGGTCAGCCGCTGTCGAGCCTCCGGGTCGAGCTTCGGCCACTCGATCACGGCCGGTTTGTACGGGTTGAAGGTGTCCAGCAGCATCCGGCTGAACATCGCCTTCCGCACGTCCCGGCCGGGCGGGAGGGGCTGGCCCTGACCATAGCGCCAGTTGCGTGCGGCATGATCCGCCGCTGCGATCGTCGTGCTGTCCATACCGTCCCCCGCGTCGGCGGGCCGGGGGGAATGTTCAGGTAGCGGGACACCCCCGGGCCGCTGCGAGGCGCCATTTGGCACGGTTCGGCTGATCCGCAAGTTACATGCGGGGGAGGTTCGGTATGGGCAGACGGCTCGCAGGATTTCATGGAAACATCAAACTTAGGCGGCGCTGCTCGGCCTATCTGCCGTCCGCGCGCCACGCCGCGCAGCCAGCGCGCTCGTGCTCCAGCGCGCCAGCCAACACGAGGGGAGAACTGCCTGATGGCTCGTCGCATCGCGGAATTGCGCTCGCGCTTCGGAACTGCCTTGCTCGCAGCCGCGACGGGACTGAGCCTGGCTTTCGCCGCCCCCCTGGCAGGGGCGCAGCCAACAAGCCTGCTGGAGACCGGCTCTAGCCTGCTATACCCGCTGTTCAACATCTGGGTGCCGGCCTACAGCAAGCTGCACCCCGGGTTGAGGATCACAACCCAGAGCACCGGCAGCGGCACAGGCATCTCCGAGGCGGTTTCCGGGATCGCCCAAATTGGCGCGTCGGACGCCTACATGAGCAACGCCCTGGCGAAGCAACACTCCGAGATGCTTAACATCCCGCTCGCGATCTCGAGCCAAATGGTGAATTACAACCTGCCTGGGCTGAACGGCGAGCACCTGAAGCTCAGCGGCCCGGTCCTGGCGGGGATCTATCAGGGCAAGATCAAGGATTGGAACGATCCTGAGATCGCCAACCTCAATCCGGGCGTGAAGCTGCCGAGCCATCCGATCATTACCATCCACCGCACGGATGGCAGCGGCGATACCTTCATCTTCACGCAGTACCTGTCCTTCTCCACGCCGGAGTGGCAGAATTCGGTCGCCTACGGCACTACCGTCAGTTGGCCCGCCGCGCCCGGCGCGATCGGGGCCACCGGCAATCAGGGCATGGTCATCGCGTTGACAGGCAACGAATATTCAATCGCCTATGTCGGCATCAGCTTCGAGAAGGTGATTACCGGCGACAAGCTGGGCGAGGCGGCGCTTGAGAACCGCGCCGGGAAATACGTGCTGCCGAACACCGAGACGGTGCAAGCCGCCGCCGCCGCCAAGGCGACGACAACCCCGGCCGACGAACGGACTAGCCTGGTTTTCGCGCCGGGAGATAACTCCTACCCAATTGTGAATTACGAGTATGCGATCGTTAAGTCGCAGCAGGCCAGCGCCCAGGTCGCGGAACAGCTCCGGTCCTTTCTCGACTGGTGCCTCTCGCCGGACGGCGGCAGCGCGCCGCAATTCATGCAGGCGGTGAACTTCGTGCCTTTGCCTCCCAGCGTGGCCAAGCTCAGCTCGGCTCAGATCGCCAAGATAAAGTAAGTTGGACTATCAGCCAATGCTGTTCCAACGGGTGGTTGCGATCGGCGCGGGGGCTCTGCCTGCCAGCCTTATCGCCGTGATCCTATTTCTTGTGCTCTATTCCTGGCCCGCCATCCGCTTCAACGGCATCGGCTTTATCATTAGCGATGTGTGGAATGTCGGTAGCCAGTACGGTGAGCCGATCACCCGCGACGGGGTGCAGATGCTCCCCGGCGCCCATTACGGCATTCTCTTCCTGATCGTCGGCACGCTGCTCTCGACCGTGATCGCGCTGATCATCGCCGTGCCGACCGGCGTTGGGGCGGCGATCTTCCTGGCCGAAGCCGTGCCGGGCGCGGCGCGGCTGTGGCTGTCCTTTCTCGTCGAGTTGCTGGCGGCGGTCCCAAGCGTGGTGTTCGGGCTCTGGGGATTCGCCGTGCTCATCCCGGTTCTTGGCCATCACGTCTTCCCCTGGATGGCATCCATCCTGTGGTTCCTTCCGTTCTTCGGCCAGCCCTACGGCAGCGGCTACGGGCTGCTGACTGCCGGCCTGGTCTTGTCGCTGATGATCGTCCCGCTGATCGCGGCGACCCTGCGCGACGCGATCGTGGCCGAGCCGATGGTGGTGCGCGAGGCTGCGGCCGCGATGGGCGCGACCCGGTTTGAGACCATCTGGAGGGTCGTGCTGCCGGGCGTACGCTCGGTCCTGATCGGCGCCACTATCCTGGCGACCGGCCGCGCGCTGGGCGAGACGATGGCGGTGCTCATGGTCAGCGGCAACGCGCTGAATTACCTGCCTCCGAACATCTACTCGCCGATTTCGACGATGGCGGCGTTCATCGTCTCGCAGCTCGATAGCGCGCTGCAAGACCCGACCGGGCTCGCGGTGCGCTCGCTGGCCGAGGTGGCCCTGGTGCTCTCGGTCATGTCAATCGGGGTGAACTCCGCGGCTCGCCTGATCCTTTACCGATCCGGCCGTGCTGACCGGAGGACGTGAGCGTGCGAGCGCTCAATCCCGCGACCGGCATTGCTCTGTCCTTCAACGACCCCGCGCGGTTGCATTTGCTGCGCCGGCGGCGGCTCCGCGGGTTCATCGGTTGGGGGCTCTGCGCGCTGGCCCTGCTGGTGCTCAGCATCGCCATGGCGTGGATCCTGCTCATGGTGTTCGTCCGCGGCATCTCGGCCTTGTCGCCCACGGTGTTCACGAAAGTCTCGCAAGGCACCGGCGGCGGGCTGCTCAACGCCATCGAGGGCACCGTCGTCATCGGCATCGGCTCGATGCTTCTCGCCGTGCCGTTCGGCGTCTCCGCCGGGCTCTATGTCGCGCAATTCGCCCATACCGCCTGGGCGAAGATCATCCGGTTCCTCTCCGACGTGCTCGTGGGCGTGCCCTCGATCGTGCTCGGGTATTTTGGATACATAACAATGGTGGAGGGGCTGGGCTGGAATTTTTCGCTCGCTGCCGCCTGCATCACCATCGCGATCCTCTGCCTGCCCTACATCTGCCGCACGACCGAGCTTGCGCTGTCGCAAGTGCCGCAATCGCTGAAAGAGGCGGCGTACGCCCTCGGCGCAGGCGATGGTCGGGTGGCGCTGCGCATCTCCTTTCCGGTCGCCATGCCGGGCATCCTGACGGGCGTCCTGCTCGCCTTCGCCATCTCCATCGGCGAGACCGCGCCGTTGCTCTATACCGCCGGCTGGTCGGACTTCCTCTGGAACGGCCGGGTCACGCATCAGCCGGTCGGATATCTGACTTACGCGATCTGGGCCTTCATCAACGAGCCGTTCGCTTCGGCCAATGCGCTCGCCTATGCGGCGGCATTCCTGGTGACGTTCTTCGTGTTGCTAATCAGCGTCGCCTCTCGGTATGTGCTCTATCGGCGCGCGGTGGCGGGCGGCTAAACGCGGCTTCCGGTTAAACGGTCGCCACCGGCGTCGCCGGCGAGCCGACAGCGCCCGGCAAACGGAGCGGCGGGGCGGTGAGCAAGAACCGGCTGCGGTGGTTGGCGCGCAGCCAGTCCGCGAGCTCGGTCAGGTACCACATCTCACCCAGATAGCAGCCGAGCTTGAACAGGCAGTGCGCGTGCAGCGGCAGAGTGGCGCAAATATCGTCCATGCAGGGGCGCGCGGGCGAGGCTTCGACGGCGTAGTTGTCCGAGATCAGCGCCACCGCTCCGCTATCGGTAACCCATTGCTGCAATCCGAGATCGCGGCCATCGAGCGCGCAAGCGCTGTCGAACAGCGCCTTGCGGTCCGGCTGGCGGTTCATCTCCAGCAGCATCTGCGCGAAACCGGTGCGGAACAGCACGAAATCGCCTGGCTCCACCACGATCTTGTCTTGCTCGAAGACGCCCATCAGGTCGTCGTAGCCGACCATCTTGCCCGAGCGGCCGAAATGGGCCTCCAAATCGACCATCACGCCGCGGCCCTGCATGCAGCTCTCGGCCATGTTCTGCACGCCGAGATGGCGCGCGCCCTGCGGCCGGTCGCACGGCGTCTGGTTACCTTGCTCGTCGTAATAGACCGGCCCGATGATGTCGCGCCCGGCGCGGAAGCCGTTGTAGAACACGTCCTCGGCGCGTCCGTCGCCGTCGGCATCGAACATCTGCCCGACATGGGCGAGGCTGTCCCATTGCGTCGAGTATTGCAGGGTCAGGATCACCTGATCGTCGCACACCACGTCGGTCGCGGTCGGGTCGTCGCAGCGCAGCGGGTAGTTCATATTGGGCTTGCCGTCGCGCAGCGTGGGCCTCAGCACGGGCGGGCTCCGGCGCGGGTTGAGCACTGAGCCGCCCGGAAAATCGAGCGGCAGGGAGAGACAGAACGTTTTGCCGACCGTCACTTCGGCGATACCCTGAAGCACTTTCTGGGCGGTGAGCAGGTTGAGCCGGCCGCGCTCGTCGTCTGCGCCGAAATCTCCCCAGGTCGAGCCTTCTGGCCGACGCTGCCACCGGGATTGGTCCGCCATTGCCGTCCTCCCTTTCGCTGACCGGGTCATCATGTCAGTGCCGGCGGGCGACGACCACCTCGGGGCTGATATTCTCCTGATTTGGAGCTGCCTCGCGACAGGCTAGTTCAACTCGACTTGCCGCCACCCCATCGAGGACAGGGAGCGGCTCGAAGGGAAGCTGAAGCAGATCGCGAGTGCGACATTCCCGTCCCAAAACTACTCCGTCCTCGAAGGAAACGGAATAACTCCTCCCCTTAGAAAAGTTCAGCGATACGTCGCAAACCTGGCCATTACTACTTCGGTTTTTCGGGCCAAAGGCTCAGGTGGAGCGATGAAGAAGGCTATTGAGTTTGTTTCGAGTTTGGATTTACAAACGATACATTCAACCCCGTTGGCCGCGTTCCTAGACACGAAAACTGAGGAGCTGCAATCTGCTCTCCCTTCTGAGTGGCAGCCATGGGGACCAGCACGCAAGGCCCTGAACGTGTTTTTGCGAGATGCAGCCTACAATCACTTCCTCCGAAGTGAATATAATCTAGCGGCCATAGAGCCAACTCTCGAAACGCCCGTGGATAGGCAGATCGCATTCGAGCTTTGCAAACGGGCCAAAGCTCATAATCTGCCTAGGTGGAAGAGTATTCTCGGATTGAAGCCAGCTGAGCATCAAGCGTACCAGTGTGCCGCCCGCCATGTGGCGCGTCAGCTTGATACGTGTCCCGCCCATCTTGATCTCTGGTTCTGGCGTCCATCGAACAATCACAACCGCTAGGCGCTGGGTTTTAGCGACTAACTTTAGCCTGACCGCGATCCGCTTTGCTTGCCGCGTGGCAGCCAGGTGACATAAGCTAACCGCATGGGCCAGGCGCCTTCACGCATCGTGATCGTCGGCGCCGGCCACGCGGGCGGGTCGGCGGCGGCGCTGCTGCGCCAGTACGGTTTCGCTGGGCCGATCACCCTGGTCGGCGACGAGCCGGTTGCCCCCTATCAGCGCCCGCCGCTGTCCAAGGCGTGGCTAAAGGGCGAGGCGGACGGCGCGAGTCTCGGGCTGCGGCCAGCGAACTTCTACCCGGAGAATGGCATCGAGCTGCGCCTCGCCACCCGCGCCGTCGAAATCGACCGGACCGCGCGCTCCGTCATGCTCTCGACCGGGGAGGCGTTGGCCTATGGCCGGCTGGTGCTGGCGCTCGGCGCCCGGCCGCGCAAGCTCGGTTTGCCGGGGATCGAACTTGCCCGGCGTGCTGGAGCTGCGAACGGTCGCCGATGCCGATGCGCTGAAAGCCAAACTCGGGCCGGGGCGGCGGCTGATCGTGATTGGCGGCGGGTATATCGGGCTGGAGGTGGCGGCCTCGGCCCGCGAGGTAGGCACCGATGTTACGGTGATCGAGCGCGAGGAGCGGGTTTTGGCGCGGGTTGCCTGCGAGCCGGTCCTGGCCTTCTTCCAGGAGTATCACCGCGCTCATGGCGTGCATCTGGTGCTGGATGCGCGGATCGAGGCGATCGAGGGCGCCGCGGGGCGCGTGACCGGGGTGCGGCTGTCCGACGGAAGGCTGATCCCCTGCGATGCCATCCTGGTCGGCATCGGCGTCGCACCCGACGAGGCTCTTGCGCGCGCGGCGGGACTGGATTGCGAGAGCGGGATCGTGGTCGATCTCGCGGCACGGACCAGCGACCCCGCCATTTATGCCATTGGCGACTGCACGCGCCGGCCAGTGCCGCTCTACGGTAGTTCGGTGCGGCTCGAGAGCGTGCCCAACGCCTTGGAACAGGCCAAGCAGGCGGCGGCCGACATTGCCGGACGCCCGGCGCCCGCGCCGGAGGTGCCGTGGTTCTGGTCGGACCAATACGACCTTCGGTTGCAAATCGCCGGCCTGCCGATCGGCGCGGCCGAGGTGGTGCTGCGCGGCGATCCCGCGACGGCGCGGTTCGCCGCCTTCCACCTTGGCGAAGACGGGCACGTGCTCGCCGTGGAGGCGGTCAACGCCGCGCCGGAGTTCATGGCCGGGCGAATGCTGATAGCTCGGCGCGCCCGGCTCTTGCGCGAGCGGCTGGCGGATGTATCCGTGTCGATGAAGGATGTCGCGGCATGAGGGCCGCGCGTTGAGGGAGCGGAATGCCGAAAGTCACTTACATCGAGTACAACGGCGCGGCGCACGAGGTTGAGGTGCCGGTCGGGCTGTCGGTCATGCGGGGCGCGGTGGACAACAATGTGCCAGGCATCGACGCCGATTGCGGCGGCGAATGCGCCTGCGCGACCTGCCATGTGTACGTCGATCCTGCATGGCTCGATAAAACCGGCCTGCCGGAGCCGGGCTCGCAGGAGGCGAGCATGTTGAGCTTCGCCGCGGTGGCGCAGCCCAACTCGCGGCTTTCGTGCCAGATCAAGATGCGCGACGACCTGGATGGATTGGTCGTGCGGATGCCGGAAGGCCAACACTGATGGATGCGGCGATGAACGTTGCGGCGCAACAATTCGGCAGAGAGCACGCGTATTCACTGCCGATCGAGGCGATCGACGTAAGTGATGCGAAGCTTTACCAGACCGATACTTGGCAGCCCTATTTCGAGCGCCTGCGGCGCGAGGCGCCAGTGCATCGCCAGGAGGGTGGGCTCTATGGCCCGTTTTGGTCGGTGACCAAGTACAAGGACATCGTGCGGGTGGAGACGCAGCACGGTGTCTTCTCCTCGGAGGGGGCGATCACCGTCCTCGACCAGTTGCCCGAATTCCGCCGGCCGATGTTCATCGCCATGGACCCGCCGCAGCATGATGAGCAACGCAAGGTGGTGGCCCCGATCGTGGCGCCCGCCAACTTGGCGAAACTGGAGCACACCATCCGCGAGCGCGCGGGACGCATCCTGGACAGTCTGCCGCGCAACGAGACGTTCGACTGGGTCGATCGTGTTTCGATTGAACTCACCACCCAGATGCTCGCGACCCTATTCGACTTCCCGCAGGAGGAGCGGCGCAAGCTCACCTATTGGTCCGACGTGTCCACCGCCAACATCAATGCCGGCGGCGAGATCGATTCGGAGCAGAAGCGTGCCGAGGTGCTGCGCGGCTGCTTCGAGCGGTTCGCGCAGTTGTGGCACGAGCGGGCGAAGGCCGAGCCGCGGCCAGACCTGATCTCCATGCTCGCGCACGGTGCCGCGACCCGCGACCTGCTCGAGCGGCCGATGGAATTCCTCGGCAACCTCATGCTGCTGATCGTGGGCGGCAACGACACCACCCGCAACTCGATCTCGGGCGGACTGTGGGCGCTCAACCAATTCCCCGACGAGTACCGCAAGCTGCGCGACAATCCGGGCTTGATCCCGAGCATGGTGCCCGAGATTATCCGATATCAGACCCCGGTCATTCATATGCGCCGCACCGCGCTTGCCGACGCCGAGATCGGCGGCCAGCAGATCAAGGCGGGCGAGAAGGTCGTGATGTGGTACATCTCGGGCAACCGCGACGAGGAGGCGATCGAGCGTCCGGACGAGTTCATCATCGACCGGGCGCGGCCGCGTCAGCACCTCTCGTTCGGCTTCGGCATCCACCGCTGTGTC
Source organism: uncultured Pseudomonadota bacterium (assembly GCA_963849305.1). Classification (GTDB taxonomy): domain Bacteria; phylum Pseudomonadota; class Alphaproteobacteria; order Acetobacterales; family Acetobacteraceae; genus CAWKGV01. The sequence continues at coordinate 50,589 of CAWKGV010000012.1, read as the reverse complement.
GGCAATCGCCTGGCCGAGCTGCAACTTCGGATTATGTGGGAAGAGATCCTGAAGCGGTTCCCGGTGATCGAGGTGATGGACGAACCGAAGCGGATCTACTCCAGCTTCATTCATGGGATTTCATCGCTGCCGGCCCGAATTCCGGGCTGAGCACGAAGGTCAGGGAGAGGCCAAGATGAACGCACCCATCGATATCGACCCGGTCGCGGACGCTTACGCCATCCCGCTCGAACAAATCGACGTCAGCAACCCGAAGCTCTACCAGGACGATATCTGGCACCCTTATTTTGAGCGCCTGCGCCGCGAAGACCCGGTGCATTGGTGCGAGCGCGGCATGTATGGATCGTACTGGTCTGTGACCAAGTACAAGGACATCATGCATGTCGAGACACGTCATCAGGTTTATTCCTCTGAGGCGCATCTCGGCGGCATCTCGATCACCGACCGGGCGGCGGAGTTCCGGCGGCGCAGCTTCATCGCGTCGGACCCTCCCTATCATGACGAGCAGCGCAAGGTCGTGAGCCCGGTGGTGGCGCCGATGAACCTGCAACGCCTCGCCGGCACGATCCGCGAGCGCACGGGGCGTGTGCTTGATTCGCTGCCGCGCAACGAGACCTTCGACTGGGTGGAGCAGGTCTCGATCGAACTGACCACGCAGATGCTGGCGACGCTATTCGACTTCCCGTTCGACGAGCGGCGCAAGATGACGTTCTGGTCGGACGTCGCGACTATGGACGTGCGCGCGGGCGGCATCGTTCATTCCGAGGAGAAGCGGCTCGAGATCTTGACCGAGTGCTTGGAGACGATGGCGGGGCTGTTCTATGAGCGCCAGAACCTCGAACCCCGGCCCGATCTGCTATCGATGCTGGCGCATGGCGAGGCGACGCGCGACCTGCCGACCCGACCGAGCGAGTTCCTGGGCAACCTGACGCTGCTAATCGTCGGCGGCAACGACACCACGCGCAACTCCATGTCGGGCGGCGTATGGGCACTGAACAAGCACCCCGATCAGTACCGCAAGCTGCGTGAGAACCCGGCGTTGATCCCAAGCGCGGTGTCCGAGATCATTCGCTGGCAGTCGCCGATCGTGCATATGCGCCGCACCGCCATCGCCGACGACGAGATCGGCGGCAAGCAGATCCGGGCTGGCGACAAGGTGGCCATGTGGTACATCTCGGGCAACCGCGACGAGGACGCGATCGAGCAGGCCGACGAGTTCATCATCGACCGCTCCCGCCCGCGCCAGCACCTCTCGTTCGGCTTCGGCATCCACCGCTGCGTCGGCAACCGCCTCGCCGAGTTGCAGCTCGCCATCCTGTGGGAAGAAGTGCTGAAGCGCGGCATGGTCATCGAGCTGAGGGACGAGCCCAAGCGCATCTACTCGAACTTCATCCACGGGATCACGTCGTTGCCGGTGCAGATCGCGGGCTGAGGGGTCACGGAAGGCGTTGCCGACTCCGCCCGGATCGCGCGACACCGGGCGGATGTCGCGCGATCCCGATCACGGCCGGTCACGCCTGCTCGCCGACCGTCGCCTTTGGCTGATGGCGGCCTACGGGCTGGTCTCGGGCCTGCCGCTGCCGCTGTCCGGCTTCACCCTGCGGCTGTGGCTGTCCGAAGGCGGCCTCTCGCTCGCACTGATCGGGCTGACGGCCAATGTCGGCCTGGCGTATTCGCTCAAATTCCTTTGGGCACCGCTGCTCGACCAGATGCGTCCGCCCTTGCTGCTGCGCCGGTTGGGACGGCGGCGCGGCTGGTTGCTGGCGATCCAGCCGGCGCTCGCGGCCGCTGCCGCGCTGCTGGCGCTTTCCCACCCAACCACCGCGCCGGTTGCGGCGATTGGCGTCGCCGCGCTGGTGGCGTTCCTTTCGGCCAGTCAGGACATCGTGGTGGATGCCTGGCGGATCGAGACCTTCCCGCCACGCCGCCAGGGCACGGCGATGGCGGCCTATGTCTGGGGCTATCGGATCGCGCTGCTGCTCTCCGGCGCGGGCGCCATCAAGGCCGCCGATGTACTGGGCTGGCACGGCGCGCTGCTCGTGGTCGCGGCTCTGATCGCCCTTGGCCCCGCGATCACGCTGCTGGCGCCTGAACCCGACACCGCTCCGCGCCCGAGCAGTGCCGGATTTTTCGCCCGGCTGTCGCGCGCGGTGATCGAGCCGTTGCGCGAGATCCTGGCCCGGCCCGGTGCGCTCACGGTGCTAGGCTTTGTCGCGCTGTTCAAGTTGGGCGAGGCGATGGCCGGGGTGATGACGGCGCCCTTTTATACCCATCTCGGCTTCAACCGTGCCTCGATCGCGGTGGCCAACGGCCCGTTCTCACTTACGGCGACCTTCGCCGGCACCGCCGTCGGCGCCTGGCTGGTGGCCCGGCTCGGGGTGGGTCGGGCGCTGCTCGCCACGGGCTCGATCCAGACGCTCGCCATGGCGATGTATCTGCTGCTCGCCATCTCGGCGGGGGACCGACATGTGCTGTTCGCGACCGTGATCACCGAGGCCTTCGCCGAAGGGATGGCTGACGCCGCCTTCATCACTTACCTTTCCGGCCTCTGCTCGCCCGCGTTCACCGCTACGCAGTACGCGCTGCTCTCCTCGCTCGCGGCGATCGCGCTGCGCACTGTGGGCGGGCTCTCGGGCTTCCTCGCCCAGGCGACGGGTTGGACGCTGTTCTATGCGATCGCGATGCTCGCGGCGCTCCCCGCGATGGCACTGATGCTGCGCATCCTGCGCCGTTTCCCGCCGGCCGAGCGGGCCGCCATCGCGTGAAAGGGAAACCGTCCCGCGAGGAGAGAGTTCCGGCGCGCAGCGGCACCCGGCTACGCCGTCGGCGGCGCCGCCGCCAGCGCCTGCGCCAAGGCGGTACCGTTTGGCACGCCGAGGCCGGTGCAGGCGTTCCAGCCCGGACCGGCCGAATAGCCGATCCCATTCACTTTGTTGTCGCCGCTGGCGACTTCCCGCAGCAGGTTCGGGTTCGCATAAAGGAACGGCAGCAGGAAGCCGACATGGCGGCCTGCGCTTTGATTGAGCAACGCGGTGAGCCCGGCCCAGAGCGGGGCGACCGCACTGGTGCCTCCAACCATTCCCACCTGGCCGTTGACCACGATCTGATAGCCCGAGCCAGGCGCGGCATCCCCGGCCACATCCGGGACACCACGACCCCGATGGCCGTCGTTCACGCTCGGCGGGAGGTTCGCGTTCTCCTGGAAACTCGGCACCGGGAACAGGTCGCTTATTCCCCCTCCTGTGCCGTCGGTGCCGTCGTTCCACACAACCTCGGCTGTGATCGTCCCGCCGCTAACAGTGATACTCGTGCCACCGCAGCCGATCACCGAAGGGCTGGAGGCCGGGAAATCGACATGTGCCTTGCCGTCGAGATCCGAGGTATCGCTGGGGGGAATATCGGTCGCGAGATTGTCCCCCGAGGCGACGAACACCGAGAGATTGAGCGTTGCCGCGTCTTGCAGGACGGAGTTCATGGTCTGCACCGCCTGCGTGGTCCAGAACTTCTCCGCCGAGCCCCAACTGATTGAGATCACGCTAGGCGCGTTGGTCGCGTCGTGCGCCGCGGCGGCAATGGCATCCGCGAAGCCGGCGTCCGTGTTCGGGGCGAAATACACAGCGATCGAGGCACCCGGTGCGACGCCGCCGGCCACCTGGATGTCAAGTGCCACTTCCCCATCGGCGCCGTCGTCAGGGTTGGGCTTGTTCTGGCCGCCATCAACCGAGATCGCCACGACGTTCGGCGGGGACAGTCCCATCGCGCTGAAGGCCGCGGCGGTGTCCGCCGCCAGGAAGCCGCCACCCAGCTCGATGATGCCGATGCTCTGGCCGGTGCCGTTCACATTGGTCGGGAACTCGTAGAGCTGACCGACCGCATTCGGTAGGAAGCCAGGCATTACAGCGGCGTTGCGCAGATGCACGAAGCGCGGTTGCGCGACGGGCCGCGTGTCCATGCCGAGGACGGACTGGACGATCTGCGTCATGTCGTCGGGCAGCGACAGCGTCCCGGTGCGGGCGCGGAAGTGTCGCTTGCCGTCGTGGTAATGCGATAGTTTGGTGCGGAACGCAGCCTCCATCCTAGCGGCCGGGCCGGCCAGTCTCACCAGCCGCTTGCCGGGTTCGATGGACACCACGGTCAACCCGTGCTCGGAGGCGAACTCCTTGATCCTAGCTATGTCGCCGCGATGCTTCTCCGCGCGATGCGCGTGCAGGGCGGCGCGGCGCTGGGCCGGATCGGCCGATGCACCAGCCGCGCCCGTATCATCCCGCGGCTTGAGGTAGATGCTCACCTCGATCCGCTCGTCCGCCGGCACGTCACCTATGCGCGTGGCGTTTTGCGGCGGGGGTGCACGGTGACTGTCATGGAACGCGACGTAAGAATGACTGGCCACGAGAGCTCTCCCAAGTTAGGAAAGTTTTTTGCAGATCGGAACGCGACCCCCCCGTCATGGCTAGGGCGGTCGGTCCTAGCCATCCATGACCTCGCCGAGCTAAGGAATTGCTCGATGGTCATGGATGCCCGGGCGGGCATGACGAATTGGGTATTACGGCAGGATCGGTCCTTTACGGATTGTTCACACTGTCAAAGATCGCCATGTCAAGCCGCAAATCCTGGCCCCAGCCACTGTTCGAATCGAGCCGGCGAATCCTGATCAGGAACTGGCCGGCGGCTGTGGTAATCAGTTGCGCTGCGAACTCGTCCGGATATCCAAAGTCTTGGTTTGCGCTCTGGCGTGGTTGCAGCAAGACGGTCGATGGCGAACTGGTAGTAAGATGGAGACCCGTGACCGTTAAATTAAGCTCCTGCGTAGAAGAAGGTCCCGCAAGAACGAAGGTGGTGGTGACATTTCCCAGTCCGGGCACAGCAACTGCCGGCTCCGCCTGAGCGCCGGTCATGCCCTGAAGGGAGAACGTTGTAACGTTCTGTGCGGGGACGGTGCGAGTGTCCGCACGAGACCGCGACTCGATTGTTGTGCTCACTTGCTCTCTCTCCTATTCCGTAAAATGCGCGCGGGATGCGCGCGTTGAGGCCGCGCAGTCAGGTTTCCGCAGAAACGTCCGGCGCTACTGAGACGAGCCCAGGGACGGTCGCCCGCTTGCTGAAACCAACCAATTGTGGAGCTTTACCCCGAAGCTATGTTGAGCCCTATTGAAGAGGCTGGCGTGAACTCCGGACCGAGGCGCACTATAGCGAAAGAATTCGAGCGATGATCGGAACTCTCGGATAGTTTACCGAACACCAATGGGGTCGGATGTGTCGTCAAATTTGACATTGTCTCATATAAAATGGATCAAGGGCTTAGCTTACCGCCAAGAGGTCGGCGGCATCCCCTCTGCCCCGGAAAACCAGGAAGCAGCATAACCCCCCGAACAACGCAAGCGATATATCGCTAAGGATTGCCCGATGACGATGTCACCCGTTGGGGTTGCTCTATTTGTTGCAAATGAGCCCACTGTCTCCGGCCGTTGCATTCGGTCCGTTCGAACATAGGTCGTAGGCGAACCCGGATCGCTCCGACGGGCTGCGGTAGTCGTAAGGGTGGTTCCAGGGGTCGAGCGGGAGCTTGTTGCCTTGCAGGTACGGGCCGTTCCAATTGTCCACCCCAGTTGGCTGGACGAGCAACGCCTCCAGCCCCTCGCTTGTGTTGGGGTAGGTCCCGACATCCAGCTTATAGAGGTCGAGCACGGAGGAGATGCGCTCGATCGACTGCCGCGCGATCGAGGCGCGGGCGCTGCCGAGCTGGCGCAGCGCCGCCGGCGCGACCAGGCCGATCAGCAGCCCGAGGATGACGACGACGACAAGGAGTTCCAAGAGCGTGAACCCGGCGTCTCGTGCTGTGCGTTCAGGGGTTGTGAACTGGGTGGCTCGCGCCGTGGCGTGCTTGCGCATGGTGATCTATCCGTCGAGTGGTTTATACAGCACGCCCCTGCGGGGCACAAACACAATGCAACGGCCGATGCGCCGGACGGCGATTGCTAGGATGGAGGTCCGACCGTTAGAGTGCCGGTCCGGTTTGTGCTCCGGACAGGTCATGGCAATTCCCTTTCTGGCGTGCATGGCGGCGGTCGCGTCGTTCTATCAACTGCCGCCACGCGTGCTGCCGTCGATCCAGGCGGTGGAGGGCGGTTCGCCCGGCATGGTAAACCGGAATTCCGACGGCTCGGACGACCTTGGGGTGATGCAGGTCAACACGCGTTGGCTGGTCGCCCTGGCCCGCTATGCCGGCTTGCCAGAGGCCGAGATCCGCGCGCGCCTAATCGCCGATCCGTGCTTTAACATCGCCGCCGCCGGCGCGATCGTGCGGACTTGGCTGACCGAGGAGAAAGGTGATCTGATGCGCGCGGTCGGCGACTACCATTCGCACACGCCCGAGTTGAACCGAGGCTACCAGGAACGGGTGCTGTCCGCCGCGAAATCCCTGTTCGGCCAGACGCCGTAGCGTCGCTAGAGCGGCTGGAGCGCCGTATTCGGCGCCGCGCGCCTCAATGCAGCGATCTGGGACAGCCGCTTCGCCATTCTCCGCCCGGCGGCATCAATCGACAGGTGCGTAGTCAAGTCAGCCTTCGCCTTGGCGCCCAGCGCTGCGGCCCATTCCGGGTTGTCGCGCACGCGACGCATCAGATATGCGGCATGGTCGAGGGACGGCTCAGCCCAGCGCGCCCCGGCGCGATACGGCGGCACGTCGCGATCCAACACTACCAGCCTGTAGTCGGCCAGCAGGCTGTTCGTGGAATCCATGAAATCGGTGTTGCCGGAATATCCCGTGGCGATGACCGGTTTGCCCAACAACATGGCCTCGGCCATGGTCAGCCCGAGGCCTTCGCTCCTATGGAGGGATATGTAGCTATCGCAGGCCTGCATCAATGCCAGCGTTTCGGCATCCGTCAGCACGCGATCGATGATCGTTATCCCGGTTCCGACAGCAGCGGCGTGCATCTTCTTGAGCAGGCCCGGATGTCGCTCGCCGAACGAGGTTTTCAGGATTAGCGACACCGTGGGATCATCACCGAACGCCCGACGATAGGCGGCGATCAAGCCAAGCGGGTTCTTGCGTTCCATGTTGCTCGCCATGTGGAAGACAAACAGGAACATGAACGTCCCATCGGGGATGCCGAAATAGCTGCGCGGGAGCGGCTGGAACGGCGGCAGCTCGACGCCCGGAGGCAGCCTGTACACCGGGGCATCCAAACCTTGGAACGCCTCCTCGATGAAACGCGTCGCGACCCAGATTTCGTCCACCAAGGCAGCGGACCGGCGCCATTCTTCGGGGATGGAGTCAAGCTCCCAATACCAATAAGCAATCCGGTAGCTGCGCGGCGTCCGCTCATGCAAACCGCTGCGCTCGAAGGCCTCAGCAAAGAAGGGTTGCGGCTGAACATGCACGATCGTGGCTTCGTAGGGTTCCAGGCTGAGGAAGCGAGCATGATGCGGCTCGTCGTCGTTAAGATCGACCAAAACGTCGCGCAACGCGAGGCCCGTTCGGGCGCGCGCGAACGCTTCGGCGATTGTCTCCACGGATGTCCGCAAGCCCGAGGGGTAACAGAAATGCCCCAGAATATTCACCCCGCCGCGCACCAACTCACGCGCGGTGCTCTCGGAGAATATCGAGGCGCACCAGGATCGGACGTCTTCCGCCAGCCCGACGTGCGGGCCCGCAAGCCAGCGCAGCAGCCCCTGCGCGCGTTCCATAGTCGCGAAGGCGTCGGGATGCTGGCGCCGCCATGCCTCGCGCGAAGCATAGGCCAAGCGGATTTGATGCGCTGGAGCGAGATCGATCGGCCAGTTCGCGGGGCTGGCCCAAGGCTCCTTCAGGTCGAAGCGCTCAGTGAGCCACTGACCCAGTTCAGTCCTGCCAAATACCGTCAGGCCATCCGGATGCGCTCGCTGCCACTCTGGCGTGTAAAGATAGGTGCGGAGCAGCTCGCCTGCCGGGTTTTCAGCGCACTCTAGGGCAAACCACCAGATCGTCTCGACTCGCAGCGAATGCTCCCTAGTCCCATGATGGAGCAACCAGAGGATGAACTCGGGCAGGCCGGCGGGGGTAAGTCCCAGCGGAAAGTGGCCCCGCAGATCGGTCCTCGCGGCGAAGATCCGCCGGATGGACTCCGAGGGCGATTCCACAAAGGCTTGTTCGACCGCGGCCCGGAACCGAGCGGAACCCCGTCTCTTGCCCGGCTCGCCCCCAATCAGCCATTGCGCGAATGCTCCCGACGGCCCCTCGGCCAGGGCCCGGGGAAACCGGCGTCGGACATCGGCTCTGGACCGCAGCAGGTCGATGCAAAACCGCATCGCAGACCACTGGTCTTGCACTGACGCCGCATTCTGCCTGGACCACAAGACCCGATTACAGGGAAGCCGGAAGGCGGCGGCGATCCGAGGGTCTGCGAACATGCCGGGGCGTGCGCGAAAGCCCGTGATGCTCCAAAGCCTCGCTCCACCTTCCTGGTGCGGCCGATCGCTCGCGACTGCGCGGAGGGGGCTCACGACCGACCCCCGAGCTAAGCGCGCAAGTCGCATCTCTCTCCCCTTGTTGAGCATTGGCGCGCCCTGCTGGACTCGAACCAGCGACCCACAGCTTAGAAGGCTGTTGCTCTATCCAGCTGAGCTAAGGGCGCCCGTCACGCACGCTGCGGACGGCCATGCGAAGTCAAATCTAATGCGTCCACATCTCGCGCCGGCCGAACCGGAAGTTGTCGGCGTACGCTTTCGGCCTCACCCGACGCTCGCGCGGCAGTTCCAGGTCATAGGCGATCCCGTGCCGATCGGCATAGCCCACCGCCTCCTCGCGCGAGGCGAAGTGCAGGCGGACTTGCGCCAGTGTGTCCATGCTGCCGATCCAGCCCATCAGCGGGTCCGGCCGGCGTGGCGAGGACGGCTCGAACTCCAGGATCCAGGTGTCGGTGCCGGCCCGGCCCGACTGCATCGCCGTCTTGGGCGGCTGGTAGATGCGGGCGCGCATCCGCGATCACTCTCCCCTCAACTCTGGTCGGGGCGGCCGGATTCGAACCGGCGGCCTCGTGTACCCAAAACACGCGCGCTAACCAGGCTGCGCCACGCCCCGTTCGGGCCGGGAACCTATGGGCGCCGCGCGCCATCCGCAAGACTTCTTGCCCGGCGCCCCGCCTCACCCCGCATCGTGGAACGTCGGCGCAATCACTTTGTCGCCCACCGTGATCCCGAGCCGCGCCGTGGTCCCGCCCGCCAGTTCCAGTGTCGCGGCGACCGGACCGCCGCTGTCGATGACGCGCTCGCTCCGAGGTACCGTGTTCTCGACGATCCGGCGGATGGTGCCGTCGGGGTTGATGAACACCATGTCGAGCGGGACCAGCGTGTTTCTCATCCACATCAGGGAACGTTGCGTCGCCGGCCAGATGAATAGCATGCCCCCGTCAGGCGGCACTGAGTTGCGGAACATCTCTCCGGTCTCTTGCTGGGCCTCCGTCTTCGCCAACTCGACATTAAAGCTATGGCGCTGACCGTTCTTGGAGACGATGGTGAGCTTCTCCTTCGGCAATTCGGGCTGCGGGCCGGTCGGCTCCGGACGCTGGGCCGAGGCCACGACCGGCGCGAGCAATAGGGCGGCGAGCAGCGTGCGGCGGTTCATGCGGCCAAGGTCTCCTTAATGGCGGTTTCGGCGAGCCGGCGGACCTCGTCGCGCACCAGCCCGTCACTGGGCGGGTCGCGCAGCGTGTCGAACCAGCGGTCGGGCGGGTTGCGCCCGACCGCCCGATCGAAGCTGAGCGCGCGAAGCACCCCCTGCGCGGCCGGCGGCAGCTGCCCGGGGATTGGCAGCCGGTTCAGCGTGGCCCAAATGCCGGCCCAGCACCGGCCGACGGTCCACGGGTTGTACCCGCCGCCGCCGAGCACGACCAGACGCGGCGCGAGCCCCGCGACCGCCTCCGCCACGGCGAAATGGGTGTTGTTGGAGAGCGACAGGCGCGCGAGCGGGTCTTCTTCCAGCCCGTCGGCGCCGGCTTGCAACATGATCGCCTGGGGTCGGCGCGTCCGGATAAGGGGCACGATGGCCCGTGCCATCAAATGCGCGAATTCGCTGTCGTTGCAGCCCTTGGGCACTGGGAAGTTGCGCGCTGCGCCGCCCGCGCGGTCATCCGCCGCGCCGGTGCAGGGCCACCGTCCGGCCTCGTGCACGCTGATCGTGAATACCCGATCGTCGCCGTGAAAAGCGTCCTGCACCCCGTCGCAGTGATGGGCATCGATATCGAGATAAACGATGTTGGTCAGGCCGAGATCGAGCCAGGTCAGCAATCCCAGCACCGGGTCGTTGAGGAAGCAGAACCCCGAGGCGCGCGCGGGCCTGCCGTGATGCGTGCCCCCGCCTGGGCAGTGAGCGATCCCGCCGTCGACGGTCAGCCGAGCCGCCAGCATCACGCCGCCCGCCGAGATCGCCGGACGGCGGAACACCTCGCGGTACACCGGGTTGCCTTCGGCGCCGATGCCAAACCGCGCCCGATCTTGCTCCGAGACCGCCTGCATCGCCTCGGCTCGCTTCAGGGTCGCGACGTACTCCGGATCATGGAACCGGGCGAGCTGCTCGTCGGTCGCCATCGGCGCCTCGAGATAGACCTCGTCCGGCAACCAGCCGAGCGCCCGGCAGAGATCGGTGCAAGTGGAGACGCGTGGCACCGCCAACGGGTGCTTCGGCCCGTAGCTCGAGTTCCGGTAGATCTCGCTGCCGATGTAGAGCGGACGGCCTCGCACGACGGGCCGCTTATGCCTCGCGCTGCGGCATACCGCGCGGAACCACGGTCTGCACGATCGAGGCATCGAGCGCCTCGTAATCATGATAGCCGATCGTCGCGTACAGCTCGGCGCGGGTCTGCATCCGGTCGATCATCTTGTGGGCGCCGCCATCGCGACGGATCGCGGCATATAATTCCTCCTGCGCTTTGTTGGCGACTCGCAGCGCGCTGAGCGGCCAGATCACCATCTTGTACCCCATTGCCTCGAACTCGGCCGCGGTGAAGAACGGCGTGCGGCCGAACTCGGTCATGTTGGCGAGCAGTGGCGCGCGGACGCGCTCGGCGAATTCGCGGAACATCTCCGCGGTGGTCAGGGCCTCGGGGAAGATCGCGTCCGCCCCGGCATCCAAGTAGAGCCTGGCGCGCGCGACCGCGCCATCCATACCCTCGCTCGCGGCCGCATCGGTGCGCGCGATCAGATAGAGATGCCGGCGGGCCCGCTTCGCCGCCGCGACCTTGGTCGCCATGTCCTGCGCATCGGCGAGCCGCTTGTCGTTCAGGTGGCCACACTTCTTGGGCAGGAGCTGGTCCTCGATATGCACCGCGCCCGCCCCCGCATCCTCGAAGCTGCGGACCATGTGCATCACATTCAGCGCCTCGCCGTAGCCGGTGTCGCCGTCCACCAGCACCGGCAGCGCGGCGGCGCGGGCGATTTGACGGATGAAGAAGCAAACCTCGTCCACCGTGATCACGCCAAGGTCGGGCAGTCCCATCGAGGCGGTCATTGCGGCGCCCGAGAGGTACACTGCCTCGAACCCGGCGGCCTTGGCCTGGAGCGCCGCCTGGCCGTTATGGGCGCCGGGCATTTGCAGGATGCCGGGCCGGGCGAGCAGGGCACGCAACCGCTCCCCGGCGGACGCGGCGGGCAAATCGGCGGCCACGAGATAGGTCATGCGGTGTGCTCCGCAATGGCGTGCGTCTGCCGTCATAGAAGGCGCCCGAGGCACCGACAAGAGTCGCGGACGCCTGGACACGCTAGCCGAACACCCGCCGCCCGGCCTTCCACGTCCCGATCACCTTGCCTTCCAGCGCGCGGCCGTCGAACGGCGTGTTCTGCGCCTTGCCGGGCAGTCCGCCGGCTTCCACGCGCCAGATGCGCTCGGGGTGGAACAGGCAGAGATCGGCCGGCGCCCCTTGGGTCAGCCGGCCGGCATCGGCGCCCAGTAACCGGGCCGGGCGAGCGGTCAGCAACTCGATGGCGTGCGTTAGGGTCAACGCCCCCCCATGCACCTGGGCCAGCGTCACGCCGAGCAGGGTCGCGAGCCCCGAGCCGCCAGGCGCGGCCTGCGCGAACGGCAGCCGCTTGTCGTCAGCATCGCGGGGCTGGTGGTCGGAGGCGATCGCGTCGATCGTGCCGTCCGCGAGTGCGGCGAGCACCGCGTGCCGGTCCTCTTCGGCACGCAGTGGCGGGGAGAGCTTGGCGTAAGTCCGGAAATCGCCGATCGCCGTTTCGTTGAGGTCGAAATAGGGCGGGGCCGTGTCGCAGGTCACGGCAAGGCCCTCCTCCTTCGCGCGCCGGATCAGCACCAGCGCCTCGGCGGTGGAGACATGAGCGAAATGCACCGCGCCCCCGGTGAGTTGCGCAAGCCTAATGTCGCGGGCCACCAGGATCGGCTCGGCGGCGACGGGGATGCCGGGCAAGCCAAGCCGCGTGGCAAGCTCCCCCTCGGTGGCCGCGCCTCCGGCGGCCAGCGAGGGCTCCTCCGGGTGCTGCACGATTCGGGCGCCGAAGCCGCTCGCGTAAGCCAGTGCGATCCGCATCAGCCGCGCCGATCCAATCGCCCGGGTGCCGTCGGTGAAAGCGACGGCGCCCGCTTCCCGAAGCAGGCCCAACTCAGCCAATTCCTCGCCCCGGCAGCCGCGCGTGACCGCGGCGTAGGGCAGGATGGTCAGGCTAAGGGTCTCCTCGCCCCGCGCGCGCAGCAAGCGAACCAGCGCGGGGTCGTCGATCGCGGGCTGCGCGTCCGGCAGGGCGGCCAGCGTAGTGATTCCGCCGGCGGCCGCGGCCTGCGCGGCCGAGGCTATCGTCTCGCGGTACTCGTAGCCGGGCTCGCCCACCGCAGCGCGCATGTCGACGAGGCCCGGGCAGAGAACCGCGCCGTCCCCCTCGACCACGGTCGCCCCGTCCGGCTGGCCAAGATCCGCGCCGAAATCGGCGATCCGCCCGTCGCGCACCAGCAGCTCGCCCTGCTGGTCGAGCCCGGAGGCGGCATCGAGCAGGCGGACTCCCGTGAACACGACGTCTCGCATCATGGTCCGCAATTACCGCTCATTCCCCGGGCCACGGGAGAGCGTGTCCAGCACTGCCATACGCACCGCGACGCCCATCTCGACCTGCTCGCGGATCACGCTGCGTGCCGGGTCGTCGGCCACCGCGCTGTCGATCTCCACTCCCCGGTTCATCGGCCCCGGATGCATCACCAGCGCGTCGGGTTTCGCGTGGGCCAGCTTCTCGGTGTCCAGGCCGAAGAAGCGGAAATACTCGCGCGCGCTCGGCACGAGTCCGCCACCGGTGCCGGGCGCCATGCGCTCCCGCTGGAGGCGGAGCATCATTACGATATCGGCCCCCGCGAGCCCCGCCGCCATGTCGTTGAACACCTCCACGCCCATCCGCCCGACCTCGGCCGGGATCAGCGTCGGCGGCCCGATCACCCGCACGCGGCTGCCCATCGTGGTGAGGAGGTGGATGTTCGACCGCGCCACCCGCGAATGCGCCACATCGCCGCAGATGGCTACGGCCAAGCCCTCCAGCCGTCCCTTGCGGCGGCGGATGGTGAGCGCGTCGAGCAGCGCCTGGGTGGGATGCTCGTGGGTGCCGTCGCCGGCGTTGATCACTGCCGCGTCCACCTTCTGCGCAAGTAGGTTGGGCGCGCCCGACTGATCGTGACGCACCACCAGCAGGTCGCAATTCATGGCGTTCAGCGTCGCCGCGGTGTCGAGCAGGGTCTCGCCCTTGTTCACCGAGGAGGTGGAGACCGACATGTTGAGCACATCGGCCCCCAGCCGCTTGCCGGCTAATTCGAAACTAGTGCGGGTACGGGTGGAATCTTCGAAGAACAGATTGATCAGCGTCCGCCCTCGCAGGACATCGCGCTGAGTCTTGCCCGAGCGGTTGAGCAGCACGTAACTCTCGGCCAGGTCGAGCAGTTGCCCGATCTCGGGCGGTACCAGGCCCTCGATCGCCAACAGGTGCTTATGCCGATATGACACGCCGCTTCGTTGCAGGAAGCAGCCGGGTCGTCAACGGGGGTCGCCGGGCCGGTAGTGTCTCAGTTTGAATTTAGAGCCAAATTGCTTTGAGGCTCTTCGGGTAGATGTAATCGCCCTGCGTAGCTCCTGGAGGTGCCATGCGAATACCGTGACCATGATTTTCAATCAGGTGCCACGCCTCATCCAGCGCGGCCACAAAGGTCGCGTTCGAGGTCCAATTCCGGTCAGGATAGGGGATCGCACGACTGACAAGCTGATAGCCTCGCTTCGTCCCCAAGGGTTCCCAGTCAGCTCGGCTCGGGTCGTCCGTCCGAACAATGGCTTTCACCTTTGGCACGTCTTCCTCGCTCTTAAGTAAGCACTATGATATGACTACCGCCAAGTAAGGAAAGATTTAACCTCAGAATGACCGACAGAGAGGAGCGGCCGGCGGACGTGATCGGCGCGGCGGGGTGAGATTTCGGAGGCTCAAGGGCGAATGCTCAAGATCATTGCAATCGAGACCTACATCACCCGCACCCCGTTCGACATGGGTGCCAAGCCAGTGGCGTTCGGGGGCATGGGGTGGCAGGCGATGCAGACGTTGTGGCTGCGTGTCGTCACCGATCAGGGGCCGGAAGGCTGGGGCGAGGGCTTCGGCCATGCCTGTGTGCCGGCAACCCGAGCGGTGATCGACACTCAGCTCGCGCCCGCTGTGCTCGGCCAGGACGCGCGCGATATCGCGGGGCTGCACCGGCGGGTCGCGCAGAGTTTCCACCTGTTCGGCCGCAACGGGCCGCACGCCTATGCTCTTTCGGGGCTCGACATCGCGCTCTGGGACATCGCCGGCAAGGCGGCCGGACTGCCGCTCTGGCGGCTCTGGGGCGGCGCGCCGGTGGGCAGTCTCACGGCCTACGCCAGCCTGCTGCGCTACGGCGCGCCGGATCTCGTCGCCGCTGCCTGCGAGCGTGCCACTGCGCGCGGCCACCGCGACATCAAGCTGCACGAGATCGAGGTGCCGCAGGTGCGCGCTGCCCGCCAGGCGATCGGTCCTGACGTCAGGCTGATGGTGGATACCAACTGCCCCTGGACGGTAGCCCAGGCCATCGCCAAGGCCCGGCAACTGCGCGAACTCGACCTGACCTGGCTGGAAGAGCCGGTCTGGCCGCCCGAGGACCAGGTCGGGCTCGCCCGTGTACGCGCCGAGGGCGGCGTGCAGATCGCGGCCGGGGAGAACGCCGGGGGGCTGTTCGAGTTCCGCAATCTGTTCCAGGCCGGTGCCCTGGACGTGGCGCAGCCCAGCGTGACCAAGATCGGCGGTCCCTCGGCGATGCTAGAGATCGCGGCCCTGGCGCGCGCCTTCGGGGTGCGACTGGTGCCGCACAACGCTTATTTCGGGCCGGGATATCTCGCCTCGCTGCATGTCAATGCGACTGTGGCCCCGGAGGCGCCGTTTGAGCACATCTTCGTGGATCTAGAGGCAAGTCCGCTGCAGGACGCGCTCCGGCCCGAGCAGGGCAAAATCAAGGTGCCGGACGACCCCGGCCTGGGCCGCGATCCGGATATGGCGGTGCTGCGGCGGTATCAAATCGGCGAGCCCAAGATGCATCGCGCTTGAAGCCGCGAGAGTCGGCTGGGCGCGCAGGGCGGCGAGCGCGGGGGAGGTGCGTTGATGAACACGCTTCCGGTCACGAACCTCTCACGGTCCATTCCCTCGACTGGGCCGCGCCGTTCTGGCGCGGGGCTGCCCATCAGCTTGACAGGCCGGCCGGCCGGGTCCGCGATAGGCCCCAGACCCGGCACGGAGAACCCCAATGCCCGACACGATCGCCCCCGCGCACCAGCGCCTACTCGGCCCGGGGCCGTCGCCGCCCTCGCACTATCTGGACGTCGTGAACATGCCCTGGGAGACCTCGAAGTTCCCCGGCATCGAGCACAAGGTACTCTACACCGACCCGGCAAGCGGGTTTTCCACCTTGCTGTTTCGGCTCGCCCCCGGCGCCGTCGTGCCGCTGCACGAGCATACGGACGTGGAAATGACCTATGTACTGGATGGCAGCCTGGAGGACGACGAGGGCGCTTGCACCGCCGGGAACTTTGTCTGGCGCCCGGCGGGCAATACGCACGTAGCGCGGGCTCCGAACGGTGCGCTCATTCTGGGCGTGTTCATGAAGCCCAACCACTTCGCCGAGGGCCAGAAGTTCTTCACGGAAGCCCAGCGGGAGACTTAGCCCTCCTTCTCTGGGCGGGGATTGGGTAACGGGCTAGACCGGCCCGCGACATGGGCATTGCTCTCGAAGTTCTCGTCCTGCTGATCCTGATCGGGATCAACGGCCTGTTCTCGATGAGCGAGATGGCCTTGATCTCCGCGCGGCGCGCGCGGCTGGCGGTATTGGAGCGCAAGGGCGTGGCGGGTGCCGCCGCCGCCCGCGAGTTGGCCGACGACCCTCAGCGATTCCTGCCGACGGTCCAAGTGGGCATCACTCTTGTCAGCGTCTTCACCGGCGTCTTCGGCGGGGCCAGCATCGCCGAGCGCCTCGACGACGTGCTGTTCGGCATTCCATTGGTTGCGCCGGTCGCGAAAACGTTGTCTATCGTCATCGTCGTGGTGGGGACGACCTATCTGACCCTCGTGCTTGGCGAGCTGGTGCCGAAGCAGCTCGCGCTGCGCAGGCCCGAGCAGGTGGCCGCGCGGGTAGCCCGGCCGATTTCGATCACCGCCAAGCTCACCGCCCCGGCGGTCTGGCTGCTCGGCCGCTCCACCGCCCTAGTTTTGCGCATGCTCGGCCTCTCGCGGGGCGCCCGCGAGACCGTGACCGAGGAGGAACTGAAGGCGTTGCTCGCCGAGGGCGCGCAAGCGGGCGTCCTGGAGACCGAGGAGCGCGACATGATCGAGCGGGTGCTGCGCCTTGCGGACAAGCCGGTGCGCGCTATCATGACGCCGCGCACCGAGCTTGCCTGGATCGACCGCACCGACCCCGCGCACGACATCGCCGCCACGCTCAAATCGGCACCGCACTCGCGCTTCGTGGTGAGCGACGGATCGGTGGACAATGTCGTGGGCGTGGTGCAGGCCAAGGACATCCTCGACCGTATCCTAAGTGGCGGCGAGCTGTCGGTTGCCGCCGCGCTGCGTCAGCCCATCGTCGTGCCCGACACGGTCACAGCGTTGGACGCGCTGGAGCGGCTGAAGTCCGACCCGCTGGGGATGGCACTGGTAATGGACGAGTACGGCAGCTTCGAGGGCGTGGTCACAGCCGCTGACGTGCTGGAGGCGATCATCGGCGATCCCACGGACTCAGCGCCACAGCCCGGCGGCCTCACGACCGAGGGGAGGTCGGCGCTGGTGATGGACGGCTTGATGCCGGTCGATGAGGCGCAGGCGCGGCTCGCGCTGCCGGACCTGCCGGCCGAAGGTAGCTATCACACGCTCGCCGGCCTGTTGCTCGCGCTGCTGCGACGGGTGCCTCGGGTCGGCGACCGGATCGTGTTCGGCGGCTGGCGTTTCGAGGTGCTGGCGATGGATGGTCGACGAGTGGAAAAGGTGCGCGCGAGCCGGGAACCTCCGGCTCCCGATGAGTCCACCAAAGCGGTTGCGCCTTAGCTCGCCTGCGGTTGACACCCCGCCTTGGACCGACTGCGATGGCCGCTGGGCTGGGGAGGATGACGATGAAGCTGCTCTATTTCGACGATTACAAGCTCGGCGTGCTGAAGGGCAACGCCGTGGCCGATGTCTCGGCGGCGCTGCGCGACATCCCGCACACGGGCCCGCACGACCTCATCAACGGGTTGATCGCGCGTTTCGACGAATATCGCGCGCGGATCGAGGCGGCCGCCGCGCGCTCCCAAGTCGTGCCATTGAGCCGCGTCCGGCTCCGACCGCCGCTGCCCCGGCCGGGCAACATCGTGTGCATGGCGGTGAACTACATGGAGGATGGCACGCGCACGGAACCCGCGCCGCTCAATGCCTTCCACAAGGCGCCGACTGCGGTAATCGGTCCGGGCGATACGATGGTGCTGCCCGATGTGCCGGCAACGATCTTTGAGGGCGAGGCGGAGCTTGCGGTGGTGATCGGCAAGCGCGCGAGCCATGTGCCGCGCGCGCGGGCGATGGAGCACGTGTTCGGCTACATCAACTTCATCGATGGCTCGGCGCGCGGCCTGCCGCCGCCCGGCAACATTTTCTTCCAGATGAAGTCGCGCGACACGTTCGCGCCGATCGGCCCGTACCTCGTCACCAGCGACGAGGTCGTCGACCCGCAGAGGCTGCAAGTGCGGCTGTCGATCAATGGCGAGGTCAAGCAGGACTTCAACACCAGCGACATGGCGCATGGTGTCGCCCGCTGCATCGAGTGGGTCAGCGCCATTCATGCACTGGAGCCCGGCGACATCCTGGCCACGGGCACCAACCATCGGGGACTCAGCGCCTTCCAGGACGGCGACACCATCGAGCTGGAGACCGAGGGGCTGGGGCGGCTCACGGTCCACGTTTACGACGATCTCAAGCGCACCTGGTCGCGTGAGACCCGGCTCGACCGGCTGAACCAGGGGTTCGACACGCCGACGGCACAGACCGGCGGCAAGTACGCGCCGGGCGCAAGCTAACCCGGGCGTGTTCTTGAGACCGGTGGGCACGTGAGGGAGGGCAGTTCAGCGTTCCGTTTTCTGGCCGCAATTGCTTGCTTTGGCGGCGCGGCGCTGACAGCTTGCGGGCCGCGATTCGCAGGAGCCCCACGTGCCGTCCTATCCCGATACACCGAACGCCGATCTCTTGGACCGCATCCCGCTCGATGCCAGGATCGTGCTAGATGTGGGGTGCGGTGCCGGCGCGCTTGGTGCCGCCTACCGCCGGCTTAACCCGAGCGCCCGCCTGCTCGGGATCGAGCAGGACCGGGAGACCGCCATCGCCGCGGCCCGCCGGCTGGACGCCGTGGCGAGCGTCGATGTCGAGCAGGCGCCGCTGCCGTTCGCGCTCGGCGAGAAGATCGATTGCATCGTCTATGGCGATGTGATCGAGCATCTGAAGGATCCGTGGGCGGTCCTGCGTCGCCACGCCGAGGCATTGAGCGAGACCGGCACCATGCTGATCTGCGTGCCGAACGTGGAGCACTGGAGCTTCGTCGCGCGCCTGCTGAGCGGGACTTGGGACTATGAGTCCGCCGGTTTGCTCGATCGGACGCATCTGCGCTGGTTCAGCCTCGCCAGCATGCGCCATGGCCTGGAGGCGCTCGGGCTTTCTCTCTGCGACGTGCATCCCCGCGTGTTCGACCCCGAGCGCGCCGGCGCCTTCGTCACCGCGCTGACCCCGGCGCTCCGGTCGCTCGGCGTCGATCCGGAGGACTATGCGAATCGCGCGGCGCCGTTGCAGTACGTCTGGCGGGTGCGCAAGCGGCCGCGCCCGCTGCTGACGGTCGCCGCGACCATGTTGGCTCCGATCGGTGGCGTGTCCCATACCCGGATCGTCTATCCGCTGCGGGCACTCGCAAGCGATCCCTCGGTGCGGACCCAGTTCGCTACTGGCGCCGAGCTGCCGGCACCGATGGCCGGCCTGCCGCGGGTGTTGATCCTGCACCGCCCCGCTTTGGCGGGCGAGCAGGGGCGTGGGTATCTGCGGCGGCTGCTTTCAGAGGGGTGGCTGGTCGTCACCGAATTCGACGATCACCCCGACTTTTTCCGCGGCATGGCCGGCGAGGAGCAGCTCTCGTTTCGTGGGGTTCACGCGGTGCAGACCAGCACGCCGGCGCTAGCCCAGGTGCTGCGCGGGCGCAATCCCGAAGTAAAGGTGTTCCCCAACGCCATTCGGGCGTTGCCGGAGCGGTGCAACTTCGCCGATCCGAAGGGGCTGACGCTGTTCTTCGGTGCGCTCAACCGCGAGCGCGATTGGGAACCGTTGATGCCCACGCTCAACGCCGTGGCGGCCAGCGTCGGGGAGCGGCTACGCTTCTCGGTGGTCCACGACCGGCTGTTCTTCGATGCCCTGGACACGCCGCACAAGCGGTTCACGCCGACCTGCGACCACGAGACATACCTGCGACTGCTCGGGGAGGCAGAGATCGCGCTGATGCCGCTTGCCGACACACCGTTCAACCGCGCCAAGTCGGACCTGAAGTTCATCGAGGCGGGCGCCTGCCGGGTGGCCGCGCTGGCGAGCAACGTGGTCTATGCGGCCAGCATCGCGGATGGCCGGACCGGGCTGTTGTTCCGCGACGCGGAGGAGCTACGCGAGCGGCTGCTTCGTCTCGTCATCATGCCCGAACTGGCACGCGCATTGGCCGACGCGGCGCGCGACTACGTGGCGCGCGAGCGGATGCTCGCTTACCAGGTAGCGGAGCGGGTCGCCTGGTACCGCTCGCTCTGGGAGCGGCGGCGGGAGCTGACCGAGGCGCTGGTTGCGCGCCTAGGCGATCAAGGGCTGACCGAGGCAATTGGGGCCGCGGCGTAGCGATCATCGAACCGACCTGCGCTATTGCGGCCCAGTTGTGATGGGTGCGCAGTTCGTCCGCCCGGAGGCGACGCAGTCCTGGATTGCCGCGTCATGATGCAATCGCTGCATCAACAACAGCGCGGCGAGAATCAAGGCCGCGATCACTGCCAGTCCTGCCAGGGCGCGCAGCGGCGAACTGGAATCCTGCCCGTTTTCCTCGTGCCCCGGCTCGGCGGTCACAACGAGGCCGCGAACGAAATCAGGCCGATGATCAGCAGCACCGGCACGGCTTGCTCGGCCCGGGAAACGACGACGGTGATCATTTGCGGGTAGTCGCTCCTCGGGGCGGCTGGTCCCCCGTGGTCAGGGCCGGCAGTGGCTCGCCGGCCCATTCATTGACCAGCGTGTAGCCTACCCCGAGCAAGACCGGGCCCAGGAAAACCCCGAGCAGGCCGAAGGCCAAGGCGCCGCCGAGCACGCCGAGCACCGTGAGCAGGAACGGTAGCTCGCTACCGCGGGCGATGAACCAGGGGCGGAGCACGCTGTCCACGCCCGAGACCGCCAGGGCACCGTAGATGCCCACGAACACGGCCCGGCCGATATGGCCCCCGGTGGCGAGCCAGATCGCGCTCGGCAGCCAGACCAGCCAGACGCCGGCCGGGAACACGGACAGGAACCCGGCGGCGGCGCCCAGCAGCAGCGGGCGCTGCACGCCGACAAGCCACAGGCCGAGCGCGGTCAGTATCCCCTGCAACACCACTGTCCCCAGGATGCCGTACACCACCCCGCGCACCGTGGCACCGGTCATCAACAGCATCCGCTCGGCCTTAGCGCCGGCGAGCCGCACCAGTATGGCCCGCGTCCGCGCCGCTATCGGCTCGCCGTAGAAATAGAAGAAGAATGCGATGAACAAAGCGAGCACGAACATCAGCACCCCATGCGCGATGCCGAGCAGCAGGCCGAGCAGGCTTTCGAGCAGGATGCCGAGATAGGGGCGCAGTGCGCCGACCGCCTCGCTGAGATCGGCCGCCCAGCTATTCCAGAGGTAGGCGAGGCTGTCGCCGGCGACAGGGATCGTGTGCACCCAGTCCGGCGCCGGCGGCAGCCCCTCATGCGTCGCCTGCTCGAGCGCGGCGCGCAGATGCGCGACTTCCCCGTGGCTGCCAGGGGCGGCCAGCGCGAGCGGCAGCACCACCACCACTGCCGTCAGGCCCACCATGACGCCAGCCGCGCCGCCCCGGCCCAGCCGCGCCCGGGCATGCAGCCACTCGAACACCGGCCAGGTGGTGAACACTAGGATGGCGGCCCAGAGTAGCGCCGAGAAGAACGGCAGCAGCACCAGCACGCAGCCTGCCGCGATCGCGCCGAGCAGCACCCACAGCAGCACGCGTTCGGCGATCATTCCCCCCCGATCGAGGTCCGGTCCGGTCACGGCTCCTCCGGTCACGGCCTCTCTGGTCATGGCCTCGGCCCGCTTGTAGCCTTCGCCCGTGCAGCCGGGGAGGGCCACCATGCCGCGCTTCGCCGCCAACCTGTCCATGATGTTCAACGAACTATCCTTCCTTGACCGTTTCGATGCCGCGCGCAAGGCCGGATTCGAGGCGGTCGAGTTCCTGTTCCCCTACGAGCATCCGGCGGCCGAACTGCGGCGTCGGCTGGACGCGAACGGGCTTGTCCAGGCGCTGTTCAACATGCCGCCGGGCGACTGGTCCAAGGGCGAGCGGGGCCTCGCCAGCCTGCCCGGACGGCAAGCGGAATTCCGCGAGGGCGTGAAACAGGCGCTGGACTACGCGGCGGCTCTGGGGTGTCCGCTGGTGCATAACATGGCGGGCGTCGTGCCGCCCGAGGTTTCTCCCGTGACCGCCGGCGCGGTCTATGCCGCCAACCTCGCCTGGGCGGCCGAACAAGCCCAGCCCGCCGGGGTCAAGGTCGTGATCGAGCCCATCAACCACCGCGACATACCGGGCTATTTCCTTAACACCCAGGCTCAGGGCGCCGCGGTGGTCGAGGCGATCGGCCGCGACCGGCTCGGGCTCCAGTTCGACGTGTACCACGTGCAAGTCACGGAGGGCGACATCACCAAGCGCATGGAGCGCTTCATGCCCGTGATCGCGCATATGCAAATCGCTGACGTACCGGGGCGCAACGAGCCAGGTTCCGGGGAGATCGGATGGGAGTACGTGTTCCGGCGCATGGACGAGCTTGGCTATCGCGGCTGGGTTGGCTGCGAATACCGCCCGGCCGGCGAAACGGACGCAGGCCTGGGCTGGCTGAAGCGGCTGGCCGCCTGACCGATCGGGCCGGCCTCGACCGCTTTTTTTGAAGGCCGTCTGCCGCTCCAGCCCTCACCCGGCCGGGCTTGGTGAGGGGCGAAGCGGCAGACAGTGGGTGCGAGAGCGCTCTAGCAGCCTGTCGGATTCAGCCTGCCGGCTGAGCCAATGAGCAAGCCGGCTGGGGTGTTCACGCCGCCTGCAGGCGGGCGATTCGCCTGCAGTTGTAGGCGAGCGCGGTCAGGGTCCACTCGGCGGCAACCTTTTGGATGCCGCGCAGGTGGAAGCGGACGAAGCCCATGGCGCTCTTGATGATGCCAAACACCGGTTCGATGGTCTGCTTGCGTCTTTTGTAGAGGTTCTTGGCATCTTCGGTCTCCAGCTTGGCTTTCATCGCCAGGCGCCAAGGCTCGGTGATCCGGCGCGGCGTGGTTTGCGGCGGCGGCGGACGGAAGTCGTAGGGCCGGTGCGGCTGGGTCCGCCCGATCGCCACCAATGGCTCGATGCCATGTGCGTGCAGGTCCGCCACCGCTGGGCCGCTGGCAAAACCGGTATCGGCCAGAACGATCTTGGGTAGGCCAATGGTTGTTTCCATTGCCAGGGTAGTCGCGGCAAAGCTCGGCGCATCGGCTGGGGTCGCGACCAGGTTGGTCGCCAGGATCAGTTGCGCACCGTCGGCGCACACCACCGCCTGTGCGTTGTAGGCTTGGCGGTATTCATGCGCATCCGAGCGTCGCATCAGGGCGCTGTCCGGGTCCGTCAGGTTGCTTTGTCGCTCTGGTGGCGGCGTATCATCGGGCGGTTTCGGCGGCCGGCCGCGACGCCCGTTCTTGGCGTCATAGGCGGCCTTCTTGGCCTCATAAGCTGGGCGGGCGGCCTCAGCTTCGGCGCGTGCCTCGGCTTCCAGCCGCTCGCAGGCAGCATCGAGCTTCGCCTGGAGCGCGTTGCGCCGGGCCAGTTCTGCCGGCAACGCTTGCGGGTCGTGGTCCCCGGCGTCGGCCGCTTCGGCCTGCGCGGTCAGCGCGGCGATGTCAGCCGCCAGCTTGGCCCGCAATTCCTGCGCCCGGTCGTAGCGCACGGAGCGGATCTTCGAGGCATTGGCGTCGATCTTGGTCCCATCGATCGACACCGTGCCGAGCCGCAGCAGCCCACTCTCGCGCGCCAGCAGCAGCACTTGCAGGAAGGCCGCCTCGAAGGCCGCTTTGTTCGAGCGTCGGAACACCGCGATCGTGTCGTGGTCGGGGTGCAGGTTGGCCGCCACGAAGCGAACCGCGATGTCACGGTAGGTTGCCCGCTCGATCCGCCGCGACGAGAAGATGCCGTTGGCGTAGCTGTAGATCAGCAGCGCCAGCATCAGCCGCGGGTGATACTGCGGCTTGCCGCACGCTCGCTCCGCCACTCGGAACGCCCCGAGCGGTACCCGCTCCACCGCGGCCACCACGAAGTGCGCAAGATCATCCTCCGGCAGCCAAGTCTTTAGGTCGGGCGGCAGCAGAAAGGCCTGGTCGCGGTTGAACGGCACAAAATTCGACATCCGCCGATTCTAGCCACGGATCGCGTGATCGGGTATCTCAATCCGACAGGCTGCTAGCTTGGAAGCGCGACCGAGATGAGCGCCTGTGCTGACGCGTCGAGCGCGCTGTACGCGCTCCCTCCTGCGCCATGTCCGGATGTGAGATCCTTCACCAACTCCGGCGCAAGCGCGAAATCACTCAGGCCATGCAGCGGGCTGCCGGCCAGGCCGTTGGTGTTCCCCGCCGCGTCCTGGAAAAAACCGACGATGTTGCCGAAGTCGTTAATGCCGTTGATAGTCGTCTGGGTCGCGCCCGGCGCGTCCACCGTCGTGAACTTGCCGTCGTCGTAGATGAACCCGTTCGCGTTGCCGTTCGCGTCGTTGTAGAACCCGACCAGCGCCTGGGTGAAGGTCGAGCCGGGGACTTCCAGCGTGGTCAGCTTGCCGTGATCCAGGATGAAACCGTCCGACGTGGTGGCGTGGGCAGGAAGAAGCCGACGACTTCGCCCCGATCGGTGATGCCGGTTGCCTGGCTGTTCACGTTGGCTGGCAAGTTCAGCGTGTGGGTGGCGTTATCTAGGTACGTGATCGTGCCGTTGGCCTGGCGCACATAGGCGAGCTGGTTGACCTGGCCGGCCGGGTCGAGCGAGCTGTATCCTGCCTCCTGCCCGAGATCGTTGATCCTGAGCAATTGGTTGAAAGCGGTGTTCGGCGCGTCCGCCGTCGTGAAAGTGCCGTCGTTATCGTTGAAGCCGTGGGTCGTGCCGCCCTGGTCGACATAGAACCCATCGGTGATGCCGAAATTATTGATCCCCACAACCTGGGTCATCGCCGAGCCCGGGAAATTCTCGGTAGTGAAGTTGTTCGGCAGCGTGAGCGTGAAGCCTGCCTGGTTATGATACCCGGCGATTTGGTTGAAGTCGTTGACACCAAGCCGTTGCGAAAACGTATCATTAGGGACATTAGCCGTCAGGAAGGTGTAGATCGGGGTCTGTTCAGTCATGATGGTTCCTCCTATCTCGGCATTGCTTGGTTGGCGTTGCTACGCTGGCCCGCCGAGCCCGGCCGGTAGCCCGAATGGTTCCTGGTCCTTGAGGCCGCGAGGGAGCGTGTGGCGCCGGCCGGTCGTCCGTAAGCCCGAACAGTCGTCTGGGCCCGAGCCCGCATCGAGGAGGATGGGTGATGGATGAGCCGACCACCGCCGACCGTTTCGTCGGCATCGACGTCTCCAAGGGCCGGGTCGACGTGCATGTTCGCCCGGACGGCACCGGGTTCGTCTGCACGACCGACCCCGACGGCCTGGCCGACCTGGCGAGCCGCTTGCAGCCGTTGCGGCCGAAGCTCGTCACCATGGAGGCGAGCGGCGGCTATGAGGGCGTCGTCGCCGCGGCGCTGGCCGAGGCCGGCCTGCCGGTCGCCATCGTCAACCCACGTCAGGTGCGCAAATTCGCCGGCGCGATCGGCCGGCTCGCCAAGACCGACGCCATCGATGCCGGCGTCATCGCCCATTTCGCCGATGCCATCCGGCCCGAGCCGAAGCCGATGCCCGATGCGCTCTCGCTGCGCCTGCGCGAGCTGCTCGCGCGACGCCGCCAGCTCGTGGTCATGATCAACGCCGAGAAGCAGCGCCTCGGCAAAGCCGCCGACAAGCTCGCCCAGCGTTCGTTCAAGACCATCCTGCGCAGCTTGCAGGCCGAGCGTGAGCGCATCGACCGCGCCATCGACAAGCTGATCGAGGACAGCCCGGTGTTCTGCGCCAAGCAGGACCTGCTCAAGAGCGTCCCGGGCATCGGCGACGTCATCGCCCGCACGCTGATCGTCGAACTGCCGGAACTCGGCACCGTCGATCGCCACCAGATCGCGGCTCTGGCGGGCGTCGCGCCGATGAACCGCGATAGCGGCCGTTATCGCGGCAAGCGACGCATCCAAGGCGGTCGGGTCGCGGTGCGCGCGCCGCTCTATATGGCCTGTCTGGTCGCGATCCGGCGCAATCCGCCGCTGCGCCGCTTCTACCAACGGCTGCGCCAAGCCGGCAAACCCGCGCGGCTCGCCCTGGTCGCCGTCATGCGCAAGCTGCTCACCACCCTCAACGCCATCCTGCGCGACAATGCGACATGGGCGCACGCCCAGTCCTGACCGTCGACAGCATCCCCGCACCTGCGTCCGCGGCGTCCGGCGGCTCAAGGCCGCAAGCCGCCGAAGGCGGGGGCGCGACAGCGCCAGCCTTGAACCCCCGGGCGACGCGGACGACCCTTCGACGCTCATTTCGACCCTTGACCTTCAAGACAGTCGCTCCGCTCCGTTACCGCGTTCTGCCGGCTGGGGTGCGGACATCCAGATAAATGTCTTCGATGTAACGCCGTTGTGACACGATACACATCCGCGCCAAATTGTCATAACCCCAAGTAAAATCGCCTGATCAGCTCGTTGTTGTTCAGCTCCTCGGTCGATTCTCCGGCGAATTCGATCCGACCATGCACGATCACATAGCCCCGGTCCGCGATCCGGATCGCCTGGGTGAAGTTCTGCTCGGCCATAAGCACTGTCAGATGGTAGCCCGCCTTCAACTCGGCGATCTTGTCGATGGTCCGCCGCACCAATACCGGCGCCAAGCCCACCGAGGGTTCGTCGATCAGCAGGATGCGCGGCGAGGACATCAGCGCGCGGGCCAGCGCCAGCATTTGCTGCTCGCCGCCGCTCATCGATCCGGCGAGCTGCCGCCGCCGCTCCTTCAGGCGCGGGAAGGTCTCGAAACAGAATTCCAGGTTGCGCGCGATCGACGCCCGCGCCGCGTGCCGGAAGGCGCCCATCAGCAGGTTCTCGGCCACCGTCAGCCTGGGGAACAGCCGCCGACCTTCGGGGACGAAGCCGATGCCGAGATCGACGATCTCTTCGGTCGCGAGCCGCGCCAGGTCGCGTGCGGCTCCGTCAATCTCGGCGACGATGCGTCCGGCGGTCGGGCGCACCATGCCCATCACGCATTTCATCAAGGTCGATTTGCCGTTGCCGTTGGTGCCGAGCAAGGCGACCGTCTCGCCCGCCCGCACCGCGACCGTCACCCCATCGAGCACCCGCACCGCGCCGTAGCCGGCGCTGACGTTGTCGATGGTGAGGCTGGCGGGCATTTGCGCGAGGCCCTTCCCTGTCGTCATGGCACAATAGGCAAAATGCTGTCAGCGTCCCGGCCGAACGGCGAGGCATGATGTTCGTCGTGGCCGGGGGCTTTTCCTGCCCAGCGGACAATAATACGTCCCCGCCTCTTCCTCTCGGGTCAAAGACCCACCATATCAATTTGGCGCATTACGCACCTGCACCACTTCAGCCCTGCGCACTGAACTTATAGCCGCACCGGCATGTTGTATCGTCGCATCTCAACGGGATGTAACGACCCCCGCGTACGCACACGACGCGGCTTAACAACCGATAACAACCAGCACCGCGTCGGCCCGCACGGGCAAACGCGGCCTTTAGGGAGAATTTGATTCATGGTTGACAAAATCCTAAGTGAAGTGGCCAAACAGATCGCGATCCGTCCTCACTACGACAACTTCATCGGCGGCAAATGGGTCCCGGCCGTGAAGGGCCAGACTTTCGACAACATATCGCCGATCAACGGCAAGGTGGCCTGCACCGTCGCACGCTCCACCGCCGAGGACATCGAACTGGCGCTCGACGCCGCGCACGCGGCCAAGGACGCCTGGGGCCGCACCGCACCCGCCCAACGCGCCAACATCCTTAACAAGATCGCCGACCGGATCGAGGAGAAGCTCGAACTGCTGGCGATGGTAGAGACCATCGACAACGGCAAGCCGATCCGTGAGTCGAAGCTGGCGGACCTGCCGCTCGCGGTCGATCATTTCCGCTACTTTGCCGGCTGTCTCCGTGCCCAGGAAGGCAGTCTGAGCCAAATCGACGAAGACACGGTTGCCTATCACTTCCATGAGCCGCTCGGCGTCGTGGCGCAGATCATCCCGTGGAATTTCCCGATCCTGATGGCCGTGTGGAAACTCGCGCCGGCGCTCGCGGCGGGAAACTGCGTCGTGCTGAAGCCGGCCGAGCAGACGCCCATGAGCATCATGGTCCTGGTTGACATGATCCAGGATCTGCTCCCGCCCGGCGTGCTGAACGTGGTCAACGGCTTTGGCGTCGAGGCTGGCAAACCGCTGGCGCAGAACAAGCGCATCGCAAAAGTAGCGTTCACCGGCGAGACCACGACCGGCCGGCTGATCATGCAATACGCGTCGGAGAACATCATCCCGGTCACCTTGGAGCTGGGCGGCAAGTCGCCGAACATCTTTTTCGAGGACGTGATGGCGGAGGACGATGCGTTCCTCGACAAGGCGCTCGAAGGCTTCGCCATGTTCGCGCTCAACCAGGGCGAGGTCTGCACCTGTCCGAGCCGCGCGCTGGTCCACGAGAAGATCTACGACCGCTTCATGGAGCGGGCCATTGCCCGCGTCGGCAAGATCAAGCAGGGCAATCCGCTCGATGCCGACACCATGATCGGGGCCCAGGCGTCCAACGACCAATTGGAGAAGATCTTGTCCTACCTGGATATCGGTCGGAAGGAAGGCGCCAAGGCGCTGATCGGCGGCCATCGCGCCGATCTCGACGGCGAGCTGGCGGAAGGCTTCTACGTGCAGCCCACGGTGCTGGAGGGGCATAACAAGATGCGCGTCTTCCAGGAGGAGATCTTTGGCCCGGTTCTGTCCGTGACCCGCTTCAAGGACGACGCCGACGCGCTGGCGATCGCCAACGACACGCTGTACGGCCTGGGCTCCGGCGTGTGGACCCGCGACGCCAACCGCGGCTACCGCTTCGGTCGCGGCATCAAGGCCGGACGCGTCTGGACCAATTGCTATCATCTCTATCCCGCCCACGCCGCGTTCGGCGGCTACAAAGCTTCCGGCATCGGACGCGAGAATCACAAGATGATGCTGGATCACTACCAGCAGACCAAGAACATGCTGGTCAGCTACAGCCCGAACGCGCTGGGCTTCTTCTGAGCAACAGCAGGGTGCGGCCACTGCCGCGCCCTGCGCACGCGAGCGAGGCACGGGGGTCACATGGTCGAGCGAGTCCTGGTCACGCCGGAAGCGACCGCCGTGATCGAGCGATTGATCGCCACGAACGGCGCGCTGCTGTTCCACCAGTCCGGCGGCTGTTGCGACGGCAGTTCGCCTATGTGCTACCCGCTCGGCGAGTTCCGAGTGGGCGCACAGGACATCCTGATCGGTGAGATCGCCGGCTGTCCGTTCTACATCGGGGCGGCGCAATTCGAGTACCTGGCGGCACACGCAGCTCATCATCGACGTGGTGAAGGGCCGTGGCGGCGGGTTCTCGCTGGAAGCGCCCGAGGGTCTAAGGTTCTTGACGCGCTCGCGCGTCTTCACCGACGCCGAGTCCGCGGAATTGCAGGCCGCCGCCCCGCCCTCGACCGGCGCGCGCGCGGCGTAAGCGGGCGCTCGCCTCGTATCACCGCCCCCTGCCGTTATCCTCGGCGAGGGCCGAGGATCTACGACTTGCTTCGGCATCACGGCGTGCAAGTCATGGATGGTCGGCCTTCGCCGACCATGACGCGGAGAGGTCGGAACTAAGAGACGTGGGTATCACTCCCCAAGATAAGCCCGCTCCACCTCGGGATTGCGGATCACATCAGCCGGCGCCCCATCGGCGATCTTGCGGCCTGCGACCAGCACCACCAGCCTTTCGGAGAATTGCATTACCGCGCGCATGATGTGCTCGATCATGATCACCGTCACGCCCTCGGCGTTCAGCCGCATCAGCAGCGCCAATATATCGTCCACCTCGCCGTGCGACAGGCCCGCCATCGCCTCGTCGGCGATCAGCAGCTTGGGCTCAGCGGCCATCGCGCGCGCCAGCTCCAGCTTGCGCATCTCGATCTGCGTTAGCCCGCCGGGTAGCAGCGCCGCCTTGTCCGCCAGCCTGACCGATGCCAGCAGCGCCGCGCAGCGCGCTTCCACCTGCTCCTCCGTCATGCGCCGCGCCACCGCGTAGGCGATCGGGATGCGCAGGTTCTCGGCCACCGTCAGGGTAGCGAACGGACGCGGGAGCTGGAAGCTGCGCGACAGGCCGAGCCGCGTGCGCCGGTGCGCCGGCATCCCGTTCAGCACCTGTCCATCGAAACGCACGCTGCCAGCTTCGTGGCGCAGCGTGCCGCACAGGCAATTCACCAGCGTACTCTTGCCCGAGCCGTTCGGTCCGATCAGCCCGACGCGCTCGCCCGCCCGCACCGCGAGATCGATGCTGTCGAGCGCCACGAAGCCGCCGAACCGCTTAGCGATTCCGGACGCTTCCAGCAAAGCGGTCATGCGGGGCTTACCCCTCTCGCCGGCCCCCTCCCGCAAGGGGAGGGGGAGAAACAAGCCCGCCCGGCTTGCGGGAGGGGGTTGGGCGCGGGGCGGACCGCCGGAGCCCGGAGAACAGCCCGAGGATCCCGTTCGGCGCCGCGATCACGAAGCCCACCAGTACCACGCCTACGATCAGCAGGTTGAGCGCCGAGGAGATCGTCACTGTCGTAACCTGCTGCAAAGTACCCAGCAGTACCGCCCCGATCACCGGACCGGGCCAGCTCGCGGTGCCGCCGATCAGCGGCATGGCGATGCTGTTCACCGCGTAGCCCAGGCTGAACGCCGAGCTAGGATCGAGGAAGGTCACATAGAACGGCAGCGGCGCCCCGGCCATGCCCATCAACCCGCCGGAAAGCGTGGTGGCAAGCAGCTTGAGGCGCAAAGTCGGTACGCCGGATGCCTCGGCCGCCAGCTCGTCATCGCGGATGGAGGCGAACCCGTGCCCGAGCCGCGACCGCTCGATGCCGCGTGCCAGCGCGATCGCACCAACCGCGAGCGCCAGCATCAGCAGGAACAGATACTCGATGTAGTCGATCCCGAGCAGCGGCGCCTTACTAGGCCGGACGATATAGGCGCCGCCGGAGCCGCCGACGAAATCCCAGTTGACCATCAAGGTCTGCATCACCACCGCCATCGCCAGGGTGGCGATGGAGAAGAACGCGCCCCGCAGCCGCAGCGTGAGATACCCCATGCCGAGGCCGATCACGCCCGACACCACGCCCCCGGCCAGCATCAGCACCGGCAGGGGGAGCGGCGTGAGGTTCACCAGCGTCACCGTGCAGTAGGCGCCAAGCGCGAAGAATCCCGCCACACCGAAATTGACGTACCCGGTGTAGCCGCCCAGCAGATTCCACGCCGTCGCCAGCACGACGTATTGCAGCACCACGTAGCCGGCGAAGAACACATAGGCGTTGCCGACCAGCAGCGCGGCGCCGAAACATAGGGCGGCCGCAGCGGCGATCGCGACCAGGAAGACGAGGTTGCGCATGTCTCAGCGCCTGCCGAACAGCCCAGCCGGACGTACCGCCAATGCGAGCAACAGAAACCCGAACGCAACCGCCGGCGACCAGGACGGGCCATAGAAGGTCGCGGTCAGGTTCTCCATCACGCCGAGCGCCATCGCGGCGACCACGGTGCCCGGGAAGCTCCCCAGCCCGCCTAGCACGCAGATCGCGAACACCCGGCCGATATAATCGCTCGCGACCGAGGGCTCCACGGGCTGGATCACGATCAGCACCGCCCCCGCGACCGAGCAAGTGGCGATCGACAAGCCGAAGGCAATGCGCTTGATCCGCACCGGATCGGCCGCCATCAGCCGCAACGCCACCTCGTCCTGCGCTACCGCCAGGATCGCCCGCCCGGTGAAGCTCCGCGACAGGAACAGTTGCAACAAGCCCACCAGCAGCAACGCTACCGCGCACGGCACCAGCAACCGAAGCGGCAACTCGATCACGCCCAGATGCACGCTCGGCCCGATATAGGGCGCCTGCACCAGCCGGTAATCGACGCCGAACACCAGCACCAGCACCACCTCGGTGATGAACAGCAGGCCGAAAAAGAAGGCCAGCCCCCGCAGGCTTTGATCGCCGCGCCGCTCGAAGGAGACGTGATAGACCTGATAAATGCCGGTTCCGAGCAGATAGAAAGCCGGCAGCAGCACCACGCTCGCCAGGATCGGGTCCACCCCTAGCCGGGCGTTCGCCACCCAGGCGCCATATGAGCCGAGCACGATAAAGGCCGGATGCGCGATGTTGACGATATCGAGCATTCCGAAGGAGATCGACACCCCGATCGTCACCGCGGCGTAGAAGCCGCCGAGCAGCAAGCCGGAGACGATGGCGTTACCGAGCAGGTTAAGCGAAACCTCCATGGCTGGGCTAGCGGTTTCGCCAGTCCGGCTTGCGCTTCGCGGCGAAGGCGCGCGGCCCCTCAATGTAGTCCTCGCTTTCGGCATTCTCCTTCTGCGCCGGATAGAGCGTGCGTATCGCCTGCTCCAGCGTGGGTTCGGCCAGGCCGCGATACACGGCTTGCTTGGAGGCCCGCACCGCCTTGGGCGAGCACTCCAGGATCAGCGCCGCCCAACGTTTCGCCCCGGCCAATGCCGCACCCTGGGGCACCACCTCGTTGACGAAGCCCAGTTCCTTACCCTCGCGTGCGGGGACGCGCCGGCCGGTGAGGATCATCCCCAGCGCCTGCTTCTGCGGGATCATGCGCGGCAGCCGATGCACCCCGCCCGCGCCCGCGATCAGCCCTACGCGCGGCTCCGGTAGCGCGAACAGGGCGTTCTCGGCGGCGATGATGATGTCGCAGGCGAGCGCGATCTCGAACCCGCCGCCCATCGCCACGCCGTTCACCGCCGCGATCAGCGGCTTATCGAGGTCGAAGCGGAGGGTCAGCCCGGCGAAGCCGGAGCGCGCGAGCGGGCCGCGCTTGCCGGCCGCTTGCACCTTAAGATCATTGCCGGCCGAGAACGCCCGCTCCCCGGCGCCGGTGACGATGCCGACCCACAAATCCTCGCGCGCCGCGAACTCGTCCCAGACCTGCTCGAGTTCGTGGTGGGCGTCGCTGTGCAGCGCGTTCATCACCTCCGGCCGATTGAGGGTGACCACCCGTACCCGCCCTTCGTCCTCGACCTGGCAATATTGGTAATCGGGCATTCCGTCCTCCATCGGGTAACGTTTCAATTGGTCTTATGTTTTGTGGACTCACCCCATGGCCCCATCCGCCCGCAGCCCCTCGATCTCCGCATCGGAATAGCCCGCTTCGCGCAACACCGCCGCAGCGTGCTCGCCCGCCTCCGGCGCGTGACACGGCGGGGCCTTTTCTTGTCCGTCCAGCCAGAACGGGCTGCTCACCGTCAGCATTGCGTCGTCCTCGAACGGAGCCAATGCCCCGCTGGCAAGCATTTGAGTATCCGGAATGTCGTCCATCTCGGCAACGATGCCGAACACCAGCCCAGTCGGTTCCAGCACCGCGCGCCACTCGGCGCGGTCGCGCTTGGCGAACACCGCGTCGAGCGCCACGGTCAGCGCGTGCGCGTGGCTCGCCCGGCCTTGCACCGTCGCGAAGCGCGGGTCATCGAGCGGACCGCCGCCGAGAGCCCGGCGCAGAGCCTCCCAGCGCCGCTGGTCCGGCACGATCGACAGGATCAGCCATTTGCTGTCACGGCAGCGATAGTGGTTGCGCAGCGGATATGCTGATTCGGCGCGCGGCGGCTGCGGTTCCACCATTTCCCCGCATAGACGCGCCTGCACCAAACAGCCATTGGCCCAGAGCCCGTTCATCAGCAGCGATGAGCCGACGCTGAGGCCGCGGCCGGTGCGCTCGCGCTGGTAGAGCGCGGTCGCGATCGCCGCGAAGAGCGCGATCCCCGAAGGATGGTCGCCCATGCCAGGCAGCGAGCGCGCCGGCGGCGTCTCCGCGCCCGAGCGCACCAGATGCATCAGTCCAGAGCGCGCCCACCAGGCGGTCGCGTCGAACCCCGGTTTGCTCGCCTCCTCGCCCGTCTCGCCGTAGCCGGTGAACGAGGCGTAGATCAGGCGCGGGTTGAGCGGACCCAAATCCTCGTAGGTCACACCCAACTTGCGGCGCACGTCGGGCGGTGCGTTGGTGATGAACACGTCGCTCGCCGTCACCAGCCGATGCAGCACCGCCTGCCCCGCCGCGCGCGTTAGGTCGAGTATCACGCTTCGGCGGTTGCGCCCGTCGAGCATGAAACTCGGGTTGCGCGGATGGACCGGGCCGACCGCCGGCGGCACTGAGCGGGTGCGATACGGATCGCCGGCCGGCGGCTCGACCTTGACCACCTCGGCGCCGAAATCGGCCAGCACCGTGGCCGCGCACGGGCCAGCGATGTAGCTGGAGCAGTCGATCACTTTCAGCCCGTCGAAGATCCGTCGCGCCATCTCCACCCCCGCCTGGCACGATCCACCAGGCCCGCCGGCGCGGCAAGCGTCTTCCGCGCGGCGGCGGGCCAGGGTACGCTCGCGCGTGAGAGAACACGGTAAGGGAACCGCACGCATGACCATCCGTTTCGACGACCGCGTCGCAATCGTGACCGGAGCCGGCGCTGGGCTCGGCCGCGCCCACGCGCTGTTGCTCGCCGAGCGTGGGGCGAAGGTGGTGGTCAACGACCCTGGTGGGGCGGTGGATGGACGCGGCGGCGCGCACTCGGTCGCCGACCGTGTGGTCGCCGAGATCAAAGCGAAAGGCGGCGAGGCGGTGGCCGATTACAACTCCGTCGCCGAATGGGGGAGCGCGCAAGCCATCGTCAAGACCGCGACCTACTCGTGGGGTCGGCTCGATATCCTGGTGAACAATGCCGGCATCCTGCGCGACAAGGCGCTGCACAATATGGAGCCGGATGATTTTGAGGTGGTCGTCAACGTGCATCTGATGGGCACCGTGTATTGCACCAAGGCCGCTTGGCCAATCATGCGCGAGCGGAAATACGGCCGCGTGGTCGTGACCAGCTCGACCTCCGGCAGCTTCGGCAATTTCGGCCAGAGCAACTATGGCGCAGCGAAGGCCGGCGTGCTCGGGCTGGTCAACTGCCTCCGCTTCGAGGGCGCCAAGTACAACATCCTGATCAACGCCATCTCGCCTGCCGCGCTCACGCGCATGACCGAGGGTCTGATGAACCCCGCGGTCGCGCCTTACATGAGGCCCGAGCTGGTCTCGCCCGCGGTCGCTTGGCTGTGCAGCGACCAATGCGACATCTCTGGGGAGATCATCTTCGCCCAGGCGGGCGGCTTTACCCGCCTGCAGTATTTCGAGACCGAGGGCGTGCAGTTCGACCCTGACCAGCCGGTGACGGTCGAGATGTTTGCTGAAGCTGTAGGTAAAGTCACCGACCTCTCGAGCGCGCACCCGTTGGCCACGATCATGGGCGATCTGGAGGGCAAGCTGCGGAGCGTTGGCAAGATCAGGTAGGCCGGCTGGCGCTGCTCCGAAAGCTGCGCTAGGAGGCGGCAGGTTGCGCTGTTACTTCCGGGAAAGGATGAGAGATGAACGGCATCCCGCGGCGCGCCGTGCTGGGCGGCACCGCCTCGCTGCTCGCGGCGCCGGCGATCGTGCGCGCGCAGGGTGGGCGGCCGATCCGTGTCGGTGAGATCAGCGCCTATAGCACCTTTCCCGCATTCACTATCCCGTATCGCAAGGCGTGGCGGCTCGCGGTAGAGGAAACCAACGCCAGGGGCGGCGTGCTCGGCCGCAAGCTGGAGGTCATCTCGCGCGACGGCGCCGGCAAGCCGGCGGATTCGGTGCGCGCGGCCAGGGAATTGGTAAACGACCAGAAGGTCGATCTGCTCGCGGGCGGCTATCTCTCCAATGTCGGCCTCGCGATCTCCGATTACGCTCTGCACGCGAACAAGCTCTATGTCGCAGGGGAGCCGCTGAGCGACGCACTGGTCTGGCAAGACGGCAACCGCGTGTGCTTCCGCCTGCGCCCCTCGACCTACATGCAGGTGGCGATGCTGGTGCCCGAAGCCGCCGCGCTGCCCGCGAAGCGCTGGGCAACAGTCGCGCCCAACTATGAGTTCGGTCAGTCCGCGGTGAAGTGGTTCAAGCAACTGCTCGCGGCGAAACGCCCGGACGTGCAATTTGTGGCCGAGCAGTGGCCGGCGCTCGGCCATATTGACGCTGGCGCGACGGTGGTGGCGCTGGCCGCGGCCAAACCGGATGCGATCTTTAACGCCACATTCGGCCCGGACCTCACGAACTTTGTCCGCCAGGGTACGACGCACGGGCTGTTCCAGGGCCGGCCGGCGGTCTCCTTGCTTACCGGTGAGCCGGAATACTTGGAGCCGCTCGGGGCGGACACGCCGGTGGGCTGGATCGTGACCGGATACCCGGGAGCACGGGATCTCGCGCCGGCCAACGCGGCCTTCGTCAACGACTACGAGGCGATGTTTGGCGCGGCGCCGCAGATGGGCTCGGTGGTCGGCTATTCGTTGATCAACTCCATCGTCGCCGGCATCGAGCGGGCCGGCGGCACGGCGACGGCGCAGATGACCAAGGGCTTCGCCGGCGCTCAGTTCGACACCCCGCTCGGGCGCGTGCGTTATCGGGCGCTCGATCACCAGAGCACGATGGGCACGTTCATCGGCAAGCTCGCGGTGCAGGACGGCATGGGTGTTATGGTGGACTGGCGTTACATCGACGGCGTCGCCGTGATGCCATCGGATGCCGAGGTGCGGAGACTGCGCCATGTTGGATAGCGCCACGTCAGTGCCTCCGGCGCCGTGACTTTTATATCGTTGTCCAGGCGCTTCCGGGCTGGCGTGGCCGGCTCGCGGAGCTGGCGGCGAACGAGGCGGTGCATCGGTGATATCTGGCGGTTTTAAGATCGGACCAGGCGGACACAGGCGCGGGGTGAGGTGAGCGCACAGGTCGTCGTTATCGGCGCCGGCATCATCGGCGCGGCGAGTGCGGTCGAGTTGCTGCGTGACGGTCACCGGGTCACGATCCTGGATCCCGGTCCGCCCGGCGGCGAGCAGGCCGCCAGCTACGGCAATGGCTGCTGGCTCAGCCCGGGCTCGGTGGTGCCGATGTCCGCGCCGGGTATCTGGCGCAAGGTGCCGGGCTGGGTCGCCGACCCGCTCGGCCCGCTGACCATCCGTTGGCGATACCTGCCGCGGATGTTGTCGTGGCTGCGGCACTTCCTCGCGGCGGGCGCGACCGAGGCCAAGGTGGCCGCGACCGCGCGCGCGCTCCGCCCGCTGGTGGTGGAAGCGCCGGAGCGGCACCGGCGGCTGGCGGAGGCGGCGGGCGTGGGCGCCCTGATCCGGCGCCAGGGGCTGCTCTACATCTTCCCCTCCCGCGCCGAATTCGAGGCCGAGGCGCTGGCTTGGCGGCTCCGGCGCGAGAATGGCGTGAGCTGGGTGGAATTGGACCAGAACGAGCTACGCCAGCGCGAGCCGGGCCTCGACCGGCGCTATCGGTTTGGCGTGCTGGTGGAAGAAGGCGGCCACTGCCTCGATCCGAGCGCATATGTCGCCGCGCTGGTGCGCCATGCCGAGCAGCTTGGCGCCGAACGGCGGAGTGAACGCGCCACCGGTTTTCACATCGAGGCACGTCGGCTGCGCGCGGTGCGGACCGAGACCGGCCAGATCGAGTGCGAGAAGGCGGTGATCGCGGCCGGCGCACGCTCTAAACCGCTGGCGGCGGCGGCGGGCGATCGGGTGCCGCTGGAGAGCGAGCGCGGCTATCACGCGGTGATCGAGAGCCCGGAAAGCGCGCCGCGCTACCCGGTAATGCCGAGCGACGGCAAGATGTCGATCACCATGATGGCCGGCGGGCTGCGCATCGCGGGCCAGGTGGAGCTGGCCGGGCTGGAGGCGGCGCCGAACTGGCGGCGGGCCGAGATCCTGCGCGACTTCGCGCTGCGCGTGTTCCCCGGCCTGCCGCGCGAGTTGCCGGGCGCGCGGGTCACGTTCTGGATGGGCCACCGGCCCTCGACCCCGGACGGGCTTCCCTGCATCGGCCCCGCCTCGGCCTCGCCCGACGTGATCCATGCCTACGGCCACGGCCATATTGGCCTCGCCGCAGGAGCAGCGACCGGTCGGTTGGTGGCCGATCTCGCGGGCGGCAAACCGCCGACGATCGACCCCGCCCCTTACGCCCCGCGACGATTTCAGGTAGAATCCCGCCCCCGCCCCCGCCCCCGCCCCCGCACGGGCGGATGGCGAAACAATCGTTTGACACGGCAGCCACGCACCAAGTTGTGTGCGTGGCATGTCTTTCTCTCGTCTGAGATTGTTGCCGAGTCTCTTGCTGATCGCCTGGATGCTGTGCGGCTCGGCCGGCGCACAGCGCTTCCCCGGCACGCAGGACCGATACTTCCGAACCAGCGACGGGGTGCGGCTGCATTACCTCGAAGCGGGGCGGCCTGGCGCTAATACCATCGTCTTTGTCCCGGGCTGGACCATGCCGGCCTGGATCTGGGCGCCGCAGGTCGCGGCGTTCGCGCGCGCCTATCACGTCGTGGCGTTTGACCCGCGGGGGCAAGGCGCCTCGGAGATCGCGCCAGCCGGCTACACGCCCCGTCGGCGCGGCCAGGACATCGCCGAACTTCTTGCCCGACTCGGGCCTGCGCCGGTTCTGCTCGTCGGTTGGTCGCTCGGCGTGCTGGATTCGCTCGCCTACCTCCACGAGCACGGGGATCGTGCCGTGGCAGGGCTGGTGCTGGTGGACAACTCGGTAGGCGAGGAACCCGCGCCCGCACCTTCGCCCGCGCGTCCACGTCGGCCGCTGACCCATACGCTGTTCATGCAGCGGTTCGTGCGTGGCATGTTTCGTCGGCCGCAGCCTGAATCTTATCTGGCGCGCCTGATCTCGGTCTCGCTGCGCACGCCGGAGCCGGCCTGTCGTGCCCTGCTCGCCTATCCGGAGCCGCGCAGCTACTGGCGCGAGGCGGTCTATGCAACCGGCAAGCCGGTGCTCTATGTGGTCCGCCCTCGCTTCGCGCTTCAGGCCGCCAATCTGGAGCGCGGCCGCCCCAATACGGAGACCGCGGTGTTCGCCGATGCCGGCCATGCCCTGTTCGTCGATGACGCCGCGCGGTTCGACGCGCTGATGGCGCGTTTCATCCGCCGGCTCGTATGGCCGTGAGCGGGCGGGTTCAATCACGCGCTTCGAGGCTGGCGCCGCTCTTCCTGGTCTCACTGTCGGCGGTGGCCTACGAGATCGCGTTGACCCGGTTCTTCGCCGTGGCCGAGTGGTCGGAATACGGCTACTGGGTCATCTCGATCGTGATGGCCGGGTTCGCGCTGAGCGGCGTGGCGCTGGCACTAGCGCGCGACTGGGCGGTGCGCCATGGCGCGCGCCTAATGGCGGCGCTGCCGGCGGCGCTGGTTCTGGCGGCGGGCCTTGGCTTTCACTTCACCGCCGCGAACCCGTTCAACCCGCTACAACTGCAAAACCCGGCCACCTGGGCGCCGCAGCTTTGGAACATCGCGGGCTACTACGCCGCGCTGCTGCCCTTCTTTTTCTTGGCCGGCCTGTTCGTCGGCTTGAGCTTTGTACTGAACACCGATCGTATCGGCGTGGTGTACGGCTATGACTTGACCGGCGCAGGTGTCGGCGCGGCAGTGGTGCTGGGACTGATGTTCCTGGTCCGGCCGTTCGGGTTAGTGCCGGTGCTGCTCGTCCCGCTCGCCGCCAGCGCGGGCCTCATTGCCGGCCACCGACGGCTGGCCGCGGCTTCGGCAGGCGCGGCGCTGCTCGCTGTGGAGGCGCTGCTGCTCCTGGGCAGCCAGCCGCACAGCAACGAGTTCAAGCCGATCTACGCCCCGCTGCACACGCCGGGGGCGCGGGTGGTGGCCGAGCTTTTGTCGCCGCGCGGCGAATACCAATTGCTGGACGACTTCACCGAACGGCCTGACACCGACATCTCCAACAATGCCGGAATGCTTGGCGTGCCCGGCCCGCCGCGCGCGCTCGGCCTCTATCGCGACGGGGTGCGGGTGGCCGCGCTGGCGCGGCCGGGGAGCCTGGACGTGCGCTACGGCCGCGCCGCGCTCGACGCTCTGCCGTACGAGCTGATCCCCAACGCCCACGTGCTACTGGCCGGGGCCTCGGGCGGGTTCCGTATTGCCGAGGCGCTGTCGCTCGGGGCGGCGCGGGTGGAGGCGCTGGAGCCGGACCCGGTGATGCGGGGCGGGCTGCGGCGAGGGCTCGGCCCCTCACCTCCGCTGGCCGGCGATCAGCGCGTGCGGCTGATGCGGCAAGCGCCGCTGGCCGCCGCACGTGCGGGCGGAAGATACGACATTATCGACATTTCGTCGGACTTCCTCGACGTGGAGCCGGGCAATGCCGCATCGTTCAGCGTGGAGGCGATCGCGGCCGACCTGGGCGCGCTCGCGCCGGGCGGCATCTTGTCCATCCCGGTCTCGATTCGCGATTTCCCGGTCTACGCGTTGCGCATTCTCGCCACCGCGCGCGCGGCGCTGCGCGCGGCCGGGTTGGAGGACGCGCCGCGCTACGCGGCGGTGTATCGCTCGGCCTGGGGCGCGCGCATCCTGCTCTCCAGACGCCCCTGGGACGCCGCCCGGATCGCCGCGCTGCGCCGGTTCTGCGACGCGCGCTCGTTCGATGTGTCCTATTACCCCGGCATGGACGTCGCCGCCGCGCGGGCGGGCATCTACAACGACCTGCCCGCGGTCTCCTTCGCAACCGGGGAGGTGGCATCGGGCGGCCCGGACGATTCCATCGCCGATGAGGCCGGCGCGGTGCTTGCCGGTCGGCACACCGCTTCCGAGGCCAATTTCAGCCTGGCCCCGATCACCCTAGACCGGCCGGCGTTCTACGCGGCGCTGCGGCTGTCGCAACTGCGTACCTTGCTCGACCGGCTGGAAATCCTGCCGCAAGCCGAGATCGGCGGGCTGGTGGACCTGGCGGTGCTCGCCCAAGCCGCGGTGATCGCGGTGGTGGTGCTGTTGGTGCCACTCGCCGCCCCCCGCCGCATAGGCGCGATGGGCGCGATGCTGGCGCGCATGGCGGTCTATTTCCCGGCGCTCGGACTGGGCTTCCTGTTCATCGAGATCTACCTGATCGAGCAGGCGAGCCTGTGGCTCGACGATCGGACGAGCGGCTTCGCGCTGGTGCTAACTGGGATGCTGGTCTTCTCGGGCATCGGCAGCATGGCCGGCGGCCTCGCAGACCAGCGGCGCACAATGACGCTCGCGGTCCTGGTGGTGGCGGGCTGGTGCGCCGCCGCCTTCGTCGGGCTGCAGCCGACGATGCTGGCGACGCTCGGCTGGCCCTGGGCGGTCCGCGCGGTCCTGGTGCTGCTGGTCGCGGCGCCTGTCTCCCTGGCGCTCGGCCTGCCGTTCCCACTGGGACTCGCGCAGACGGGCTCCGGCGCGGCGCTGCCCTGGGCCTGGGCGTTGAACGGCGCCTTCTCCGTGCTCGCCACGCCGCTGGCGAGCTTGCTCGCGCGTCAGGCGGGGCTCGGCACGGTTCTGCTGTGCGCCGCCGTGTTGTATGGTGCGGCGCTCGCCAGCTTCCCGATTGCCCGGAGACGTACTCAGTGGAACGACTTGCCGGCCCGCTCACCCGTCGTGGATTGATCGCCGCGGCCACGTCTCTTCCGTTTGCTCGTGCGGCATACGCCCTGCCGTCGTCGATCGATCCGGCCAAGCCCGCCTCCGCCTGGACGCGCGCCGCGTATGAAAAGGCGATGCGGGCGTCTGGCCGACCGGTCAGCCTCACCGATGATCAGTTTGAAGCCATCCAGGAGCGCAAGCCGGCGGCCATGCAGCGCATCGCGGCCTATCTGAAGGCGCATCAGGGCGCGGCTGACCCGCGCGTGATGGCGGCGTTCGAGGCGGTGCCGCGCGAGTACTTTCATTACAATTACCAGGAGCACCACACCACCGGCGGGGAGGCCTACGAGGCAGAGCCGAAGCCCTGGGCGATAGGGTATGGTTCGGCGCTGTCGGACTATCTGGGCCAGGCGTATATGACCCAGATCGCGAAGCCTGGTCCCGGGGACGTGACCTTGGAGATCGGCACCGGCAGCGGATTTCAAAGCGCGCTCCTGTCGCGCATTGTCAAGCGGGCATACTCGATCGAGATCATCGAACCGCTTGGTAAGCCGGTCGGGCGCATCTTCGCACCGC
Source organism: uncultured Pseudomonadota bacterium (assembly GCA_963849305.1). Classification (GTDB taxonomy): domain Bacteria; phylum Pseudomonadota; class Alphaproteobacteria; order Acetobacterales; family Acetobacteraceae; genus CAWKGV01. The sequence continues at coordinate 8,441 of CAWKGV010000012.1, read as the reverse complement.
TCGGCTACGACAACGTACGTACGCGGGTGGGCGACGGATATTACGGTTGGCCGGATGTGGCGGGCGGGTTCGACATCATCATCGTGACCTGCGCGGCGCAATACGCGCCGCCCGACCTGTTCAAGCAGATGAAGCCGGGCGGGCGGCTGATCATCCCGATTGGCCAGCCATTCAAGCGTGGCCAAGTGCTCTACGTTTACAGGAAGGATGCCGAGGAAAAGATCCACTCGCGCCGCGACGTGGGAGTGTTCTTCATCCCGATGACGGGGGCGATGATGAAGACGGCGAAGCCGGGCACGCTGGCTGGCGCTGCCCCTGTCGCGGAACACGCGACCCAGTAAACAGCTGGCTGTGACGCCAGTGTGGATCAGCCTGAGATCTGTTCCAGGATCGCCGCACATTGGTCGATCCCGAACCAGGCGATGAGAATCCCCGGGATCAGGGCGCCGAGGACGATGATGTAGGCGAACCAGCCCACGAACCCGACACTTGTTGTCGCCGCGAAGAGCGCTCCGGCCACGATGGGGCCGAAGACGGCGCCGAGGTGCCCGACGCCGTCCGTGAGGCCGGTACCGGTTGCCCGCAACCGCGTGGGGTAGCTCGCGGCCGTATAGTTGTAGAGGTTGAAGAGCAACACCATCGCCGCGCCCCAGGAGAACGTGAGCAGCACATACGCGGAGACGACAGAGTGGACGAAGTAGAAGGCGACCAGGGCCGCCGCGTTGATCAGCGCGGCCATCAGTATGGTCTTGCGACGCTCCACGATCTCGCCAAGCAGCGAGCAGATGGCAAGCCCTAGCCCGCCGCCGATCACTGTGGATATCAGGATCACACCGAAGGTCTGGCCTGAGCTCAGGCCGAAGGCGCTGAGAACTGACGGCTCATAACCGCCAAAGCCATAGAACATGCCGCTGTAGGCTAGAACCCAGACGATCAGCAGGAGGATAGTGCGGCGGCCGTACTGCCCGCGCAGTAGCTCTCGCACCGGCACGTGCGTGGTAACCGGCGGCACCGCGTACTTGGCGTAGTCCGGCTCTAGCAGGCTGCTCAAACCCCTTCGCCGCCGGCACTCCCCCTCCAGCTTCGCCGCCACGCTCTCGGCTTCTTCGTGCCGCCCGTGCGCCTCCAGCCAGCGTGGGGATTCCGGCATCGCCCAAAGCGCCAGCGGCACCAACACTATGAACGTGACCACACTGAACAGATAGATGAACCAGTGGTAGTGCGCGGGCACCCAGAAGACGGGGGGGAGATTGCCCAGCAAGCCATAAATCACGACGGCCACGATCTGCGATGCGAGCATGACTCTGCCGCGCTCCCGAGGCGGCACGATCTCGCCCATGTAGACCACGTTGACGGACAGCACGCCGCCCATGCCGATGGAGGAGAGGCCGAAGAACAGCAGCAGCAGGCCGAAGTCGTTGGTCAGGGCCGTCGGCCATAGCAGCAACGCGTAGGTGAGCGACGAGAGGAGCAATGCGGTACGGCGGCCCCAGCGATCGGCGACGACGCCAATCAGGTACTCGCCGGCCAGGATGCCCACGCCGTTCCCCACGGCCAGCAGGACGGAAAGGGCTCCCAGGCCGAACGCGTGTTCAGGCCCCCAGATGAACGGGTAGAGCTTGCCCGGGACGCCATCGGCGGCGATGACGACGCCCCAGAACATCTGGGTGATCAACGCCAGCCGCCATTGCGCCCAGGTCAGGGGCAGTCGGTCGATCCGGGCGGCAATGCGGCCGGTCCCGTCGTTGCTGGCGAATGGTGCGCCCATGGGGACTGCCTCCCAAGCGATCAATGAATGTCGAGGCGCGGAGAGGCGCGGAGAAGATCCACTCCAGCTTTGCATTCCGCAAGAGGAGGCGAGTTATCCCGTGGTCCCATCGAAGGTCAGTCGGCCGGTTGCCAATCGGCATATCTATAAAGAGTGCCATCTGATCGAAGATTTGTTAGCAAAAGCTCGCGCGGTTCCGCGGTATTGCCGGCCGATACGACAAGACCGGACGTGACTTCCTTGCCGCTGTTCCACTTCGGGGGCAGCATTACTTGCCGAATGGACGACACACTCTGAGGTCACCCGTCGTCGATTTCGCCGCGAGCGTGCCGGCGATCGCTCCGATACTGACCCGCCCTGCCTCCTCCGAGGGCGGGCGCTGACGGCGATTTGACGCGGCCCCCGTTGATCTCGTATGGACGCGCGAGACTTTCGTTTCGTATCAACAGCATTTGACGAGCTAGGACAACCTGGCCGACAGGGAAACCCTCTTCCGGGAGACACGCCCATGAAGCAACGCCTCGGGCGCCAGGCCGCGCTATGCGCGACCGCCGCCACCTCACTCGCGCTCGCGCCATGGTTGGCGCCTATCGCCGCGGCTGCGGAGCCGATCAAGATCGGGGTGGTCAGCGAGCAATCCGCTGTGGTCGGTGAGCCGATCGCGCGCGGCGCGCAGCTCGCCGCCGATGACATCAATGCCAAAGGTGGGATCGACGGGCGGCAGGTGCAGATCGTCCCCTATGACGACCATTCCTCGGCGGCCGACGCGGTGCGCGCTTTTCAGCGCGCCGTGGAGCAGGACCATGTGGTCGCGGTGGTGACGACCTTCATCAGCGAGGTGGCGCTGGCGATCGAGCCCTGGGCGGCGCGGCTGCACATGCCAACGCTGACGCCGGCAGCGGCCAGCGACCTGATCAGCAAGCAGGTCCACGACAAATACGCCCAGTTCAGATACATGTTCGAGGGCTGGTTCCCCTCGCCGATCCTGGCCGCCTCGGTCTGCAATTCCTCCCACGACACGCTGGTGGAGGGCCTGCACATGAAGACCGGGGCGATCGTAAGCGAGGACGCGGACTGGACCAAGCCGCTCGACACGACCTATGCGAAGTGCTTGCCAAAGGCCGGGCTGAAGGTGCTGGACGAGACCAGATTCAATCCGGACACGACCGATTTCACGCCGATCTTCAACCAGGTCGAAGCGAAGCACCCGGACGTAATGATTATGGGGATCGCCCATGTCGGCGTCCAGCCCACCGTGCAGTGGCACGCCCAGCAGGTGCCGATCCCGATGGCGGGGATCAGCGCGCAGGCGAGCAATAATACATTCTGGAAAAGCACCAACGGAGCGACCGAGGGAGTGATCACCCAAACCGGCTCGGCGCCGGGAGTGGCGCTGACGCCGAAATCGGTCCCGGTGCAGGAGGCATACGTCAAAAAATACGGCAATTTCCCGGCGTTCACCGGCTTCACCTCCTATGACGGCGTGATGGCGTTCGCCGAAGCGATCCGGCGGGCGCACTCGACCGACCCCGACAAGATCGTGGCCGAGATGGAGAAAACCGATATGGTGGGCACCGTGGGCCGGGTGGGTTTCTACGGTCGCGACGATGAATTCACCCATGCGCTGAGATACGGCAAGGATTGGACGACCGGCATCTTCATCCAGTGGCAGAACGGCAAGCAGGTCTGCGTCTGGCCGACCGAGAAGTGTCCGAACAAGCTGGTGTTCCCATCATTTGTGAAACTCCCGCAGCAGGCGGCGGCGAAGTAGGTGTGCGTGCCCGACGTTTTGGGTGCTCGCGCCAACCTCCGATCCAGTCGGGGGAAGCATGACGTGGGAAGCTTGCACTCGTGTTCTCACTTCGGAACATGCGCGCGCTGCAAATCCTGATCGACGGATTCGCGATCAGTGCGCTCTACGGGCTCGGCGCGGTGGGGTTTACCTTGATGTTCGGCGTGTGCGGGGTGCTCAACCTCGCGCATGGCGGCATCATGCTGGTCGCCGCTTTGCTCGGGTGGTGGCTCGCGGTGAATCATGGGGCGGGGCCGTATGGCGGCGCGGCGTTCGGGCTGATCTGCGGACTTATTGCCTCCTACATCACCTATTTCGCGGTGGTACGGCCCATCCAGCGTTCGCGCGCCATTCCGAAATCCGAGGAGGAAATCTTCATCCTGACCGCGACGCTGCTCTGGGGCATCATGATCCAGGTCGGCATGGATTATCTGTTCAGTGACAACCCCGTGACCCTGCAACCGCTGGTGCCGGGCGTGATCAGCCTGGGCGGTGTGCGCACGCCCGCCAACGAGGTACTGATAGCGGCGGTCTGCTGGGTCTCGATCGGGCTATTGTGGTTGCTGGTCAATCACACGCGGCTCGGCAGACAGCTCCTGGCCGCCTCGATCAACCCGCGCGGGCTCACGCTGCTCGGTTTCGAGCTGTCGCGCATCTATCTCATCGTCTGGACCATCTACGGCGTGCTGGCGGGGCTCGCGGGCGTGCTGCTGGCCTCGTTCTTCGGCATCAGCTCGGCCAATGCCGGCAATCTGACGGCGAGCGCCTTCACGGTGGTGATCCTCGGCGGGCTGGGCAGCGTGCCCGGCTCGCTGCTCGCCGCGTATGTGGTGGGCTACGCCGAGACCCTCACCGCGTATCTTGTGTCACCCACTTTGCGGCCAATTCCGGCCCTGCTGATCCTGGTCGCGGTGCTTTACGTGCGTCCGCAGGGCCTGCTCGGGCGGCGCTGAGGCGAGGGGCATGAAGCGGCAGCCACTGCCCGAATCCTCGACCGTCCCCCGCGCCCGCGCGACGCTCCGGCTTGGCCCGACCTGGACCATGGGCCGCCCTGATCCTGGTGATCGCCGGGGCGACCGCGCCCTTGTGGATGGGCGGCTATATGCTCGGCGTGTTCACCACCGCCTATTACTTCGGCGTGTTCGCGATGGCCTGGGACTTGCTGTTCGGCTTCGCGGGCGAGGTCAATTTCGGCCCCACCTTCCTGATAGGGCTCGGCGCCTATGGCGCGGGCATCCTAGACAATCACGGAATGGGCATTCCGCTGTCGCTCGCCGGCGGCACCGCGTTCGCCATCGTTGGCGGCGTGTTGCTCACGCTGCCTGCGCTCCGGTTGCGCGGTCCGTATTTCGGCCTGATTACCCTGGTCGCGGTGCTGCTGCTGCTGGATGCCATCGTGATCTTCGCCGGTGTTACCGGCGGCGAGATCGGCATGATGGTTCCCTCGGTGCTGTCGATCAACGCGCCGACAAATTACTGGTACGCCTTCGGCTTCATGGTGATCTCGGCAGCGATCCTGTTTGGCCTGTCGCGCTCCTCGCTTGGACTGATCCTCCAGGCGACGGGACAGGACGCGGTGGAGGCGGCCGCGCTCGGTTTCAACGTCACCAAGCACAAGGTCGCGGCGTTCTGCGTCAGCTCGTTGTTCTCGGGCCTGGCCGGCGGAATGCTCACCTTCTATCAGGGCACCGCCTCGGTCGATACGGTCGTGGACCTCGCTATCGCGGTGCAAATCATCATTGCGGTGGTGTTCGGCGGCCGGCGCACCATCGTTGGCGGTATTCTCGGCGCCATCTTCCTGCTGCTGTTTGACGAATTGCTTCGCCCGATAGGCCAGCTCAACACTTTCGTCGTTTCCGCGATCGCGCTGGTGGTGATCCTCTTCTTCCCGGACGGCGTGCTTGGCTGGGCGTTCCGCGCCGGAGAGCGGCGGTGACGCGAAACGCCGAGCCGCTGCTGGAAGTCCGAGGTCTGACCAAGCGGTTTGGCGGGCTGGTCGCGGTGAAGGATATCGGGTTCGCGATCCGGCCGGGCGAGATCCTGGGCCTGATCGGTCCGAACGGGTCCGGTAAATCCACGGTGATGAAGCTGGTCATGGGCATCGAGCGGCCGAATGCTGGAACGGTGTCGTTGGGGGGCATGAACCTGGCCGGCTGGCCCACGCACCGGATCGCGCGGCAGGGCATCGGCATCGTGTTCCAGCACTCGCGCCCGCTGCACCGGCAAACCGTGCTCGAAAACATCAAGCTCGCGCTGCTGCCCAACTCACTGTTCCGCCTCGCAGCCGAGCCGCATGTCGATGCCCGCGCCCACGAGATCGCAGAGCGGGTCGGGTTGGGTGCCGTGCTCGACCGCCGGCCCGCGACCCTGCCGTTCGCCGATCTGCGCCGGCTGGAGATGTCGAAGGCGCTGGCGCGCGATCCCAGGGTGGTGCTGGTGGATGAACCGTTTGCTGGCCTAACCGCCGGCGAGGTCGGCGATTTCTCCGAGCTGATCGACGGGTTCCGCCAGGACGGCCGGGCCGTGTTGTTGGTGGACCACAACGTCAAGAGCGTCGCCGCGCTGGTGGACCGAGTGCTCGCCATGTATCTGGGCGAGGGCATCGCGGAGGGCACCGCCGAGCAAGTGATGCGCGACGAAACCGTGCGCCGCGTCTATCTCGGCGGTCGGATCGAGACCCACGCGCGCCCGGAGATCGTGCGGCGCGGGGGCGAGCCGCTGCTGGATGTGCGCGTCGTCGATGTGCTGTATGGCAAGGCGCAGGCGCTGCAACGTGTGTCGCTGCATGTCCATGAGGGTGAGTTCGTTTCCGTCGTCGGGCTCAATGGCGCGGGCAAGACGACGCTGTTCAATGCCATATCTGGCCTGGTGCCCTATGCCGGCGAGATACGCTGGTCCGGCGCATCGCTGCGCGGACGCACGCCGGCCGCGATCGCGCGCTCGGGCGTGGTGCAGTGTCCGGAGACGCGCGAGCTGTTCGCCGATCTTAGCGTGCGCGAGAATTTGGACCTCGGCGGCCAGCATCTCGCGGTGGATGCGCGGGCCGAACAGCTCGCCTGGTTGTCGGCGCTGTTCCCGATCCTGAAGGAGCGGCAACGGCAGATGGCGCGCACGCTCTCCGGCGGCGAGCAGCAGATGCTGGCGATCGCGCGGGCGCTGATGATGCGCCCGAAGCTGCTGATCCTGGACGAGCCGACGTTGGGCTTGGCGCCGGTGATCCTGGAGCAACTCTCCAAGGCCATGACGACGTTGCGTGAGACGACGCCGATCACGGTGTTGCTGGGCGAGCAGAACGTGACTTTCGCACTGCCGCACGCCGACCGCGTTTACGTGCTGGAGCACGCCCGCATCGTGTGGGAAGGCGATCCCGCCCGCTTCGCCGCCGAGATGGGGACAGGGTATCTTTAGAGCGGTCTTGGGGTGACTGGAATCCTGGGCTTCCGGCGCGGGTGTGAGGTGTGATACCAGCCGCCTCTTGAGTTGACTCGAATGTGAGTTGGTCCGGCTCGACCCTGTTGGATTCGCTGCCATTGTCGGCAGGGAGGCGGATATGACGATCGCGATCACGCGCACTGAGCTTGACGCGGCGAGTTTGAAGTGGACCCCGCTGAGTGGACCACTGGGGCCGGGACTTAAGGACACTCTGAAAAAGCCGCTCTCGACACGGTCACGGAACAGCCTGTAGGGCGGGTTCTGCGGATTTCGTGCGGGGCCGATATGCGGCAAGCAACTCTGGCGAGCGTCAACTTCGAGCGCTACAGCAAAACCACGCGTCGCGCCGCGTTCCTTGCCGAGATGGACCGCGTTGTGCCGTGGCAGGACCTCTGCCGGCTGATCGAGCCGGTCTATCCGAAGCCAGGCCACGGCCGTCCGCCGATCGGCCTTGAGCGCATGGTGCGCATTTACTTCCTGCAGCTCTGGTTCAACCTCTCGGATCCGGCGGTGGAGGAGGCGCTGTATGATTCAGCCTCGATGCGGCAGTTCGCCGGCATCGATCTCGGTCGGGAGCCGGCACCGGACGAGACCACGGTGTGCAAATTCCGCCACCTGCTGGAGAAGCACGAACTCGGCAAGCGGATACTCGAGACTGTCAATGAACATCTCGAGAACCGAGGATTGAAGGTGGGCACTGGCACAATCGTCGACGCGACCATTATCAGCGCCCCGAGTTCGACCAAGAATGCGTCCAAGCAGCGCGATCCCGAGATGCATCAGACCAGAAAGGGCCAGCAGTGGTATTTTGGCATGAAGGCGCATCTCGGGGTGGATAGCAAAACCAAGCTGATCCATTCCGTGGTCGCCACCGCGGCGAATGTGCATGATGCGGCGGTGCTTGGTGATCTGCTGCACGGCGAGGAAACGCGGGTGTGGGGTGACCAGGCCTATCGCGGCCAACGCGAGGTGATCCGCGAGCATGCGCCGCACGCGCAAGACTTCACCAACCGGCGCTATCGGCATCGTGGCGTGGTCGATGAGGCGGAGAAGGCACGCAACCGCACCAAATCGACGGTGCGAGCCAAGGTCGAGCACAGCATCGGCGTGATCAAGCGTGTGTTTGGCTTTGTGAAAGTGCGCTATCGTGGGCTGGACAAGAACGCCCACCGGCTGTTCGTGACTTGTGGACTGGCTAACCTTCATCTCGCTCGCAAGGTGCTGGTGCGCGCCTGACGGGAGATCTGCGCCCAAAATGGCGCCCTGCCGCCGGCGAGGGAGGCCAAATCGTCGTAAAAACCCAACTCCAAGCGCAATTTGGTTGCTGTCGTTCCTTTTCTCGACCGAGCCGGCCCGGTTACTCCTTGATCAGAGTGTCCTTAGGTGGAAGCGGCGCCGTCCTGACCATCGTGAATCTCAAGCTGCCTGCTGTTGTTGCGGCGGCTGTGG
>CAWKGV010000011.1:0-44373 GCA_963849305.1 uncultured Pseudomonadota bacterium | reverse complement strand
GAGGTCCGCCAGGTAAGCAGTTGGGTTGGAAGGAAAATTCACGATCAGCGCGATGGGCTTCGGCACCGAGTGGCGGACCGCGCGATCCAGCGCCCGCAGCATCTCCTCGTCCGGTCGGGCGGGCACGCTGCGCACCGAGGCGCCGGCGATGATGAAGCCGAACTGGTGGATCGGATAGGACGGGTTGGGCACCAGGATGGTATCGCCCGGGCTGGTGATGGCGGCGGCGAAATTGGCCAGCCCCTCCTTGGAGCCGAGGGTGGCGATCACCTCGGTCTCGGGATCGAGGGCCACGTCGAACCGGCGGCGGTAATAGGCGGCGAGCGCGCGACGCAGGCCGGGGATGCCCTTGCTCACCGAATAGCGGTGGGCGCGCGGGTCTTGCGCCGCCTCGACCAGCTTGGCCACGATATGCGCGGGCGTCGGGCTGTCGGGGTTGCCCATGCCGAGGTCGATGATGTCGGCCCCGGCGCCGCGCGCGCGCGCCTTGGCGTGGTTGACCTCGGCGAAGACGTAGGGCGGCAGGCGGCGGATGCGGTGGAACTCTTCGGGCATTGCACCGGGTCTTTCGGGCCAGACGCTACTTCAGAGGAGCGGCTACTCTATAATCCGCGCCGAGCCGCCGCGGCCAGACGCTTCGGCGGCGATCCGAACCGCGCTTTGCGGTACGGCGTCCGCGGTCAGCGTGGTGGCGATCGCCTGGGCGCGGCGCAGCGCCAGCGCCATTGCATGCGCCTGCGCGTCCGGGTCCGGCGAGGCGGCATCGCCGTGGCCCACCACGGCGATGATGTGATCGCCCCGCTTGGCGGCCAACGCCTGCAGCGCCCCGGCCGAGACCGGCGGCACCTGGGCCGAGAGGGGGGCGAACAGCACATCGACCGTGGTGGCCGGATTGGCGGGCAGGCTCGGGGCCGACGGCGGGGGCGCGGCGCCGGGGGCGGAGGCGGGTGGCAGCGAGGAAAGGCCGGTGGGAGAGGCGAGCGCCGCCACGGCACCAACCGGCGGGGTGGCGGGGGAGTGTCCCGCCGTCGCCGCGCCGGTCGGACCGCCACCGTAATCGGAGTTCGGCAATGGCGGACCGTTGGCCAGGGTCGGCGGCGGCGGAGGCGCGATGGGCAGTGCCGGCGGCGGCTGCACTTGGGTTACGGTCGGGGCATTCGACACCAGCGGAGCGGATGGGGCCGAAGTGGGCGCGGCGGGCGCGGCGGTTCGGGTCGGCGTGGCCGATGCGGCGGCGAGCGTCGCCGATGCGGCCGAGGCTCCGGGGGCTGGCGGCGGTGGCGGCGTGGTGCCGATCCCGAACAGGCCCGGCGATGCGGCGGGCTGCGAGGGATCGGTTGGCGGCACCGACGTCGTGAGGTGCTCGGCGTTGATCCGGTCCGCGATCAGCGCATTGGAGATTTGTTGCAGCGCCGCCTGGTCGGGCGGCGCCGGCCGCGCGGGCACCGAGGCGAGGTTCGGATATGGCCCGTTCTCGCCCGGCGGCGGCGGGCGCGGCTGCGCGATCTGCCCGCCTTCGCTCCGGTGCAGCCAGGTGAGCGGTGAGGCGCAGCCCGAAAGCGCCACGACCAATGCCGGGACCGCGCCCCAGCGATGCGCGGCGCGGCCCAAGCGTCCCGCCAGGCGTTCCACAAACCGGCCGCTTGGGCCGGCTTGAACCCGGACTTGCCGGAAAGTAGGTTGCGCCCCCATCTCAAACCCAGACATCGGCCGGATTCGCTCCACGCTGCCGCCGCAATCGGGCAGCAGATGTAGCCTCTGGCGACCGGCACGGAAAGGACACGCGCGAATGGCCGACACCCAAAACCCCGACGTGGGCGGGTTCAAGCTGCCCGACCCGAAGGAGGTCGGCCGCTCCATGGCCGACATCGCGGAACGGTCGCAGCGCCTGGTCACGGAGTGGCTCAAGCGCCAGAGGCGGGAGGAGAAGCGACAGCCGGACCCGCTCAATATCGGCAGCGCGTTCCTGGAAATGACTGCGCGGATGATGGCGAACCCCGGCAGGGTGATGCAGGCCCAGCTCGGCTTCTGGCAGGATTACCTGACGCTTTGGCAAAATACCGCCAAGCGGATGATGGGCTTGGACGCCAAGGCGGTGATCGACGCCCCGGCCGGCGACCGCCGCTTCCGCGACGAGGCCTGGCGCGAGAACGAGGTATTCGACTTCATCAAGCAGTCCTACCTGCTCTCGGCCCGCTTCGTCCAAGACGTGGTCGCCCAGGTGGACGGGCTCGACCCGAAGACCGCGGCCAAGGTCGATTTCTACGCGCGCCAGTTCATCGACGCGATGAGCCCCTCCAACTTCGTGCTCACCAATCCCGAGGTGCTGCGCAAGACCGCAGAGACCGGCGGGGAGAACCTGCTGAAAGGGCTCAGTAATCTGCTGGGCGACCTGGAGCGCGGCAAGGGCCAGTTGCGCATCAAGATGACCGACATGGAGGCGTTCCGGGTCGGCGAGAACATCGGCGTCTCGGCCGGCAAGGTGGTCTATCAAAACGACCTGATGCAGCTCATTCAGTATAGTCCGACTACCGAGCAGGTGCTGAAGCGCCCGCTGCTGATCGGGCCGCCCTGGATCAACAAGTTCTATGTCCTCGACCTGCGCCCGAAGAACAGCCTGGTGCGCTGGGCCGTGGGCCAGGGCCACACGGTGTTCGTCATCTCCTGGGTCAACCCCGACGCGCGATTGGCCGAGAAGGGGTTCGACGACTACATGACCGAGGGCTACCTCGCCGCGCTGGACGCGATCGAGGCGGCGACCGGCGAGCGCGAGGTCAACGCCATCGGCTACTGCCTTGGCGGCACCTTGCTCGCTTCCACCTTGGCCTACATGGCCGCCAAGGGCGACGACCGGATCAAGTCGGCCACGTTCTTCGTGACCATGATGGACTTCGCCGAGGCGGGCGAACTCGGCGTGTTCATCGACGAGGAGCAGTTGAAGTCGCTTGAGGAGAAGATGCACCGGCGCGGCTATCTCGAAGGCAGCGAGATGGCGACTACATTCAACATGCTGCGTGCCAACGACCTGATTTGGTCGTTCGTGGTGAATAACTACTTGCTGGGCAATGAGCCGTTCCCGTTCGACTTGCTTTACTGGAACGCGAACTCGACGCGGATGCCGGCGAACATGCACAGCTTCTACTTGCGCAAGATGTACCAGGAGAACCTGCTATGCGAGCCGGGCGGGATCAGCCTGGCGGGCGTGCCGATCGACCTGCGCCGGATCAAGACGCCGGCCTATTTCCTGTCCACGCGCGAGGACCACATCGCGCCCTGGAAGAGCACCTACAAGGGCACCCAGCTTCTATCGGGCCCAAAACGGTTCGTGCTGGCGGCCTCGGGGCATATCGCCGGCGTAGTCAACCCGCCCGACGGTGGCAAGTATAGCCACTGGATCAACACCGACCTGCCGGCCGAGCCCGAGCAGTGGCTGGCCAGCGCGACCGAGATCGCCGGCTCCTGGTGGCCCGACTGGCATCGCTGGGTTTCGGCACAGGCCAAAAAGACGGTCCCGGCCAGGAACCCCGGCGACGGCAAGCTCAAGCCGATCGAGGACGCGCCCGGCTCTTACGTCAAGGTTTGCCTGACGTAAGCCGCCCGGCACGAGCACTGGCGGAGCTTGCGCCGTCGGGGCTGGCTCCGCACTATCGCGCTCGGCACCCCTTGGGGAGGATGCGATGCGCGATCGTGGGCGACGATGTGGGGGGCGTTTGTGTATCGTGTCCCGGGCAGCTATTTGGCTCGCGGCGAGCGGCGCGTTGGGCGTCCATGCCGCGCCGCTGATGATCGTCGGCGACGATGAAAAGGTGAGCTGGGACGCTCAGGGCAACACGGTGCTGACGCCCACTGGTAAGGACAACGTCCTGATCGTGGATGTCGCCGATCCGGAGGCGCCGCGGATCGTCGCCAAACTCCCGATCGAGAACTCAGTCGTCGGGCCGCCGGTGAACGTCGACATCGACCCGAGCGGCGCCATCGCCCTGGTGGCCAATTCGGTGACCGTCATCCAGGCGGGCGATAACCTCAAATCCGTCCCGACCGACAAGCTGTTCGTCATCGACTTGAAGGCGAACCCGCCGAAGCTCGCCCAGACGTTGCAGCTCGGCAAGCAGCCGTCGGGCCTGAGCATCAACACGAAGGGCGACCTCGCGCTGGTCGCCAATCGAGGCGACAACTCGATCAGCGTACTCAAGATCGCGGGCACCCAGGTCAAGAAGACCGACACGGTCTCGATGAAGAGCAGCGTTTCGACGGTCGAGTTCACGCCGGACGGCAAGCGGGCTGTTTCGGTAAGATCGACGGCCAACATGCTGGCTTTTTTGGATATTTCCGGCGACAGCGTCACCACGGCGCACGACGACATCCCGACTTATTTGTTTCCTTACAATGTCGTTGTGACGCCGAACGGCCAGCTCGCGCTGACGGCCGACAACGGCGACGGTGGGAACTCGGACGGCAACGTGGACGTGGTCAGCGTCATAGATGCCGAAGCCAAGCCGCCCCGCGCCATCGACCGGATCGCGGTCGCCGACGCCCCGGAGGGGCTGGCCGTCAGCCCGAAGGGCGATCTCGCGGTGGTCGCCAGCGTCCGCGGCTCCAACAAGAAGGGATCGTGGTTCTATCATCCCAACGGGCTCGTCACGATCCTCGGAATCGAGGGCAAGCAGGTCAGGAAGCTCAAGGAGATCGAGGTCGGGAGCACGCCGGAGGCGGTGGCGTTCACCCCGGACGGACAATACATCTATGTCGGTAATTACCTCGACGCCGATTTTTCCATCTTACGGGTGAACGGCACGGACGTCACCGATACCGGCAAGCGGTTCAAAGTGCCGGGCCATCCCGCCTCGGCCCGGATGGGACCGCCCTGATCCCGCACGGGATTATCGCCGCAAACCTCAGCTCAGGGCCGCCAGGAAATCTCTGCGGGCGCGGGAGCAGTCGGATCGAGGCGGAGGGTGCGGCCGTTCTGCACGCTCTGGCCGGTCAGCGACATGATGAAGCCCCAATGCGTCACCACCAGCGTGTCGGACCAGTCGGGCAGCGCCGCCATCTCGGCACGGAACAGGGCGCGGCGCACCACGTCGGCGGCTGGCTCGGGCATCGCGGGCCACCAGACCTCCTCGATGGTGGAGAAGTCGAGGCTGGGCCAGGCCCGCGCCAGTTCGGTCCGGGGGGTGCCGATGTCGCAGGCGAAAGCGCAGCGTTCACGGACCACGGGATTGACGATCACGGGCACCTCAAGCGCCTCGGTTAGCACGGCGGCAGTCTGCAAGGCCCGTGTATAAGGCGAGACGATAATGCGGCTGACCCGTTCGGCGCCGAGCCGGCGGACGGCTTCGGCGGCCTGGGCTCGGCCGAGAGGGGTGAGCCGGGCATCGATGATCCCGGGGTCCCGGCGCGTCGCGGTGAAATGCAGGTTGAATTCACTCTGCCCGTGGCGCAGCAGGATCATGGCGGCGGCATACAGGTCGCCCGGCCACGCGGCAAGGCGCCGCCATAACTGGAAAAGTTTGTCTAACGGCCAGTGCGCTCTTATCTGTGAAACCGGAGGAGAGTGCAGATGGACGGCGGTTTCCCGATCGACCTGGTGCTGTTCGGATTGGTGGCAGCCTTTTTGGTGCTGCGCCTGCGCAGCATCTTGGGGCGGCGCACCGGCTACGAGCGCCCGCCGCAGGACGCGCCAGTCCAGCCGTTTCAGGCTCCGCCCTCCGGCGCTGCCGGCCCGGTGATCGAGGGCCGAGCCGAGCCGGTCGCCCCGGCGCCCTCGCGCGGCGTGCCGGCCCCGGACACCGTGCTGGGTCAAACGCTCGCCCGGATGCGCGGCATCGATCGCGGTTTCGATCCGGCGGGGTTCCTGGATGGGGCGGAAAAGGCCTTCCGGATGATCGTTGCCGCCTTCGCGGCGGCTGACCGGAACGGGCTGCGCGCCCTGGTCTCCGATGAGGTCTATCGCGCCTTCGATCAGGCGATCACCGCCCGCGAGCAGGCGGGCCACACGCAAGTCAGCGAAATCCGCGGCATCGCCGCCGCCACGATCGAGGAGGCGGAACTGCGCGGCAGCGTCGCCCAGCTCACGGTTCGCTTCGTCTCCGATCAGGTCAGCCTGACCAAGGACCAGCGCGGCCAGCCGGTGGCGGGCACCGACGCGGTGACCGAGATCACCGATATTTGGACCTTCGAGCGCGACCTGACCGCCCGCGACCCGACCTGGCGGCTGGTGTCGGTGCGCAGCGCCTGAGCGCAGGCCGTCGGCGATCACCGCCCCGCGCGGCCATTCCGCGGACGCTTGATCGATTGTTCTCGCCCCTGCACCATGGGGCCAGAACAAGACAAACCTGGCTGACAGGACGGGAAAGCGGCCATGGACGGGAATATCTGCCAGTGCGGCCTGAGCCGCAGACCGATGCTGCTGGGCCTTGCGGGATCGGGCCTGGCCATCGTCGCCAGGGCCGCCCCCGCGCCCAGTCTGGGCAAGCCGGGCTATGATTCAATGCTGCTGTCCTGCATCGATCCGCGCATCGTCGATCCGGTGTACGACTATATGCGGCACCGTGGGCTGGACGGGAATTACAGCCAGTTCGTGTTCGCCGGGGCGGCGGTGGGTGTGGAGGCACCCGCCTTCGCATCCTGGCGCGAGACGTTCTGGGACAACCTTGCTACTTCGATCCAGCTCCACAAGGTCTCGCGCGTCATTGCCATCGATCACCGCGATTGTGGCGCGGCCAAGATCGCATACGGGGCGAACAGCATCGCGACGCCGGAGGCCGAGACCGCCACGCATCGGCGGGTGCTGACCGCCTTCAAGGCCGAGGTCAAGCAGCGGCATCCGGACTTGCGCGTCGAGGGTCTGCTGATGTCCTTGGACGGCGCGGTGGAGGTGCTCGCCTAAGGGCGCCGCGCCGAGCCAAGATGCCGCCAACCTCGCCGAAGCCGATGGACCCAAACCCTGTCCATGGAGTCGTCCTATTCCTCGCAGCCGGGCGGCAGCCCGGCCCACACTTCGTCCAGGGTCAACGTCCGCTCCAGGAGCCCTTGCTCGCCCGCATAGCGCAGTGCCAGCGCGACGGCCGGGTCCAGCGCGGCGCGGCCGAACGGGAACGGGTTCCCAGCCGTGCGGAGCCGGTCGAGCAACGACCGGACCAGGCCTTCTTGCCGCGCGACCTCGGCGCGGACGACGACCATGTGGTTGACCGGCATGAGGGCGTGGCGTTGGAGGAAGGCGCGTCCCGCTGCCTCCAGGTCCGGAAACACGGTCGCGAGGTCCGGGCGGACGGAATGTCGTTGCCGAAGATGGCGGCATCCAGCCGCCCATCGCACAGCATCGCCAGCATGTCGGACGCGGCTGGCGCACGCTCGGCCCAGGGAGGATCGCGGTAGGACGCGACGTGGGCATCCTCGAACGTCACCCAGCGGGCTTGGTCCGGGGCAAGCCCGTACTCCTCTTGCAGAATGCCGCGCAGCCATAGGGCGGTCGTTTGGCCGTAGGCGCGCACGCCGATTTCGGCGCCCGGCCAGGCCACTAGGTCCGAAATCGTCCGCCCTACGGCGCAGAAGCGCCCCGTTCTGGAACCGCGCTGCCAGCACGACGGGCAGCAGCACCAGGTCTCCGGCCGCACGCGCCATCAGGAAGGTCGCGATCGCGATCTCGCTCACCTCGAAGCGCTGCGACCGCACCATCGGAGCAAATGCCCGGCTGATGACCGAAAAGGGCTCGATCAGCAGCAGCGGATCATCGAACAAGGCTTCCGAGTGTTTGTAGCGGCCGATCGCCGCGCTGAGCGGGGTCATGTGCCGTAGCGTCTGTAGGTCAGCCCCTTGCGCGCAAGGGCCTCCCGCATTCCGTAGAGGTCGACCCCCAATTCGCCCGCCTCGAGCCGGGTCCGGTTGGCGGCCTCCTTCTCCTCTCGGGCGCGGCTGGCTGCTAAGACGGCCTCGGCCCGCTCCCGCTCGACCACGACGATCCCGTCGTCATCGGCCACGATCAGGTCGCCAGGATTTACGAGCTGCCCGGCGCACACCAGCGGAACGTTCACCGACCCCAGCGTCTCCTTGACCGTTCCTTGAGCGCTGATCGCTCGCGACCAGACCGGAAAGCCCATCCGCGTCAGCTCGGCGACGTCTCGACACCCGCCCTCCAGGACGAGGCCGCGGGCGCCATGTGCCTTCAGCGATCTGCCCAGCAGCTCACCGAAATACCCGGCGTCGCTAAACGCGGTCGGGGCGGCGACGACGACGTCGCCCGCCCGACACTGCTCGACGGCGACGTGCAGCATCCAATTATCCGCCGAGGCTGACCGTCACCGCCGTGCCGACCGCGCGGGCCACCGGCATAGATCGGTCGCATGTAGGGGCGCATGAGTCCTGTGCGGCCCTGCGCCTCGTGGACCGTGGCGACGCCCAGCTCGGCGAAGCCGGCGACGATCTCCGGCGCCGTGCGCGGCGGGTCCGTATAGACCGTGCTCATGCCAGGCTCTCCAGCACCAGCGGGAACACGGCCTCGTAACCCTCTCCGTAGGTGATCTTCTTGTCGGAGTTGCGGGCGGCCTGCGCGCCGCGCTGCTGCGCGACACGCGTGTAGTACCTCCCACAGATGCTCCTGCCCGGCCATGCACTCGATCGCCGCGCGCTTCTTCTCCCACACCGGGGTGATGTCGAGCAGCACGTTCGGCTTCCAGTCGCACTGCTCCGGCTGGTGCGGCTCGAACAGGAACACCGGCGGGGCGCCGAGCACCTTCTGCCCCGGTTCGTGCCCGTGTGCCTGCGCGATGATGCGGGCGTGCTGGGCGAAGTCGGTCACCGCGGGATGGTCGTGATTATAAATGTCCTTCGTCGAGTGCGAGAGGACGAAGGCAGGATGGATCCTCCGGTAGACGTCCACGAGCCGATACAGCGACTCCCGGGAGAGTGTGATCGGGTAGTCGCCCAAATCCCAGAACTGGATGTCCGACACGCCGAGATGCTTGGCCGCGGCTTCCGCCTCCTTCCGCCGTTCCGCCTTGACCCGCTCGAGCGTCATGTCCTTCTGCCGCCAGAAGTCTTGCGGATTCGCCGCGCTCGCCGAAGGAGAGGCAGATCACGGAAACCGCGAAACCCTGCTCTGTGTGCAGCGCGATCGCGCCGCCCGCGCGCCAGACGAAGTCCGCCGAATGCGCGCTCACCACGAGCGCCGCTTTACCCGTCCCGCTCACGATGCGATCCCCTTTTCTGCTAAATCGTCCTGTCCCGCCATCTCGCCGCCGAACTCAGGTGGCAGCGGCGGCGTGCCGTGGGTATGAAAACTCTCGATGGTCTTGAGGCCCCAAGCCTGACCCTTCTTGCGCTCCGCCTCGGTCCAGGTGATCGGCTTCCAGTCCGGCGCGAGCACCAGCCTGGCGCCGGCGTTGGCGACCTCGACCCGGTTACCGCCGGGTTCATAAACGTAAAGAAAGAAGGTCTGCTGGACCGCGTGCTTGTGCGGCCCGGTTTCAATGAACACGCCGTTCTCGAGGAAAACGTCTGCCGCCTGCAGGATGGCCTCGCGGCTGTCGAGCGCGAAGGTCACGTGGTGGAAACGGCCCTTCACCCCGTGTGCTTCGCGCGTGTACGCGAAATCGTAGCTCTTGTTGGTCGCGGTCAGCCACATGCCGACCTCGGTGCCATCATCGAGCACAATCTGCTCGGTGAGCCGGAAGCCGAGCGTGCGTTCGAAGAACTCCCGGTTTGCCTTGATGTCGACGGCAAGGCAGTTGAAGTGATCGAGCCGCCGCACATTCGCGCCGCGGGCCGGGAAGCGCTGCGCCTGGTTCTTCAGCGATGGCCGGAGTGATTCCGGCGCCTGGTACCACTCCGTCTCGTAGTAGATCTCGAGCAAGTGCCCGTCCGGATCGCGGAATTGGAAGGCCGGCCCGTGTCCCAGTTCCCCCTCGTGCCAGCCGACCGCCTGGCCGCACGCCTCCAAAGCCGCGACCCGCCGCTGCCGGTGAGCTTCAGCGAGTAGCGCTCGTAATCGTCCCAACCGCGCAGATAGACGGACCCGCCCTGCCGCCCGCTTTCGGTCATGCCCATCACGTCCACGAAGAAGCGCAGGGACTCTTCCGGTTTCGGGGTCAGCAGCTCGAGATGGCCAAGATGGGCCAGGTCCATGATCGGTTCGTCTTGCATCGCATCTCCTCCTTCATTCAGGCGACCAGGATCCGCGCCCGCGTTTGATCATATTCGTCCTTAGGGACGGGCACCGCGTCGCGGTTTCCGAGATCGTTCAGGTGAACCCGATACGTCTCCCGTGCCGTGAATGCGGCGATCGCCGCGATGGCGCAGATGCCGAACGTGATGGCCCCGATGGTCAGCGACACATGCGCCGATCCGGGCGGGGCGACGGCGGCGAACAGCGCGGGCAATAGGGCGCTCAGAGTTCGTGCCGACGTTCTGGCCGATTGCCATGCCGGAAACGCGCACGCGCGTCTGGAACAGCTCGGGGAAGAGGCTCGGGAAGACCGCGTTGAATCCCTGATACACGATGCCCCACATCAGCAATGAAAGTATGATCGCCAGCGCCACGTTATGGATGTTGATCGCGTAGAGATAGGCGAATGACAGAAGCCCCGCACCGAGCGTCCCCATTATGACCGGCGGGCGGCGGCCTATCCTGTCGGTCAGGTTGCCGACGAGGATCGAGATCGGCTCGGTCCATAATTGCCTCGGCCGAACCCATCCGGGCGAACTGGCTGATAAAGCCGTCCGACGATCAGGTCGATTTCGCCCGAAGCGAGCAGCGGAAGCAGTTCTTCGGTCCGCCCTTGCTGGAGCCGAACCCTAATATTCGGATGCGTCGCTTTCAGCCGGGTCAAAGTTCCGGGCAGCACCCCGGCCGCGGTGACGGGCAACGCGCCAATCGCGACCGTGCGGCCTCCAGGAGCCGAGAGCAGATCGAGTTCCTCATCGAGCCTGCGCAGCTCGGCGAGGATCCACCTCGCCGAACGCACAAACATGGTGCCGGCCTCGGTCGGGCGCACACCGCGAGGATGCCGGCTAACAGCCGGAGCTGAAGTATCTCCTCCAGCTCCTGCAAGTTTTTGGTCAGGGCTGGCTGAGCCCAAGAGCGGCCGACGCTTTGAGTAGACTCCGGTGCGTGTCGATGGCGTCCACGGCCCGGAGCAAGTTCAGTCCCAGCCGTTGATCGAGGTACCGCCTGGCCGCCATCGTGGAACCCATCGCCTTGCGACAAGACGTATCGGCGGTCGGCGTGCTGACACCAGCCACGCCAACATGGGGGATGAGGGGGAGGAACCCGTTCCGACGGGCTCTCGATGCCGGCATCTGAGTGGCTATCAGAATTGCCTTCCTAATGACGCCAAAACAGTTTACAGTTAGCAACTACGTTGACTGCCGCCCTAGAGGAAGCCACGCGTGCCGCAAGAACTGACCGGGCAAGCCGCGCCACAGGACGAAGTGGCCAGCACGACGATACCCGCTCATGGTCAGTCAGCCGGTAATCGCAGCGATGCAAGTTTTGGCTAACCCCCAAAATGAAAGCCGGCACGCGGTCGCTGTGATCTATCCTCTGGCCCGGTGCCCGTCTGGCCTGGTGTCGCCTGTCATCCCGTCCGGATAGGCAAAGGGATGAGCCCCAAGCGTCGAAGGTGATTGCAGTGCCTGAGGCGTTGGAAACGAAGCCAGGCGAGACGTCATCCGTCGGACCGGCCAGGCAGGTCAGCGCCTGGCCGGGGTTGTGGCCGGCAGCCGCGATGGCGCTGCTGTCTGGAATTGCTTGCTGGTTTTGGGCTTTGCCGCAGTTGGCGACCGGCAGTCGGCCCTCCCTGGCCCCCGGCGTCAGCGAACTGGCCGAGGTGGCGCCAGGCGATATCCCGGGCGCCCTCGCCACGATGGACGGCGCCAATTCCTTGCTGGCGCAATGGCGCCAGCAAGACCGGAGCTGCAGCTCAAAGCTCGCCTGGGTGACGATAGCAGGCGCTCCGGGAGAGCCACCCGGAACAGTCCGGCTGAGGTCCGGTGGCTATTTCTCCCCGGTCTTCACCCTGTCGAGCACCCCGATGCGGGTGGCGATCCCTTATCCGGCGCCATACGAGGCCGGACGCGGTACCTTATCGGTGCTTGATGCGGGGGCCGACGCGACGGTCGCACTGAACCCCGCATGGCATGTCTCGGCCAGGTCCGGCGGGATGACACGGGTGGTTACCTGGCGCCCGGCCGAACGCTGCACGCGATAATGGCGCGGGCATCATTGTGGCTGCGACAGCAACTCGGCCCGGCGCCCGTCATTGGGTTGTGCATGACCCTGATGACCGGGTTGGCTGTCCTGTCCACGTTCAGGATCACGCCCGCGCTGCCATCCTGGTCCGGCTACGCCGCGCTGATCGGATTGGTGCTGGTCGCGAATTTCTACATCGCGGTCCGGGTAGTTCGGCTATGGACACAGGTTGTCGGCACCCGGCCCGAGGCTTTCCGAGTAATCTCGACTTATCGAGAGCCGGCTGCCGATCCGATCGCGGAGCTGCATCGCATGATCGGGCTCGATGGCGTGAAGGCCGAGATCGGCACGTTGATTGAGCGCCTGAAGGTCGAATCGGCTCGCCGGGAAGCAGGCTTGCCGGTCGCGCCCATCTCATTGCACATGGTGTTCGCGGGGCCGCCCGGCGTCGGCAAGACCGTCGTGGCCCGCCTGTATGGGGCGATCCTGCGCGATCTCGGGGTCCTGGAGAAAGGACATCTGATCGAGACCGACCGGTCGGGCCTCGTCGCCGGCTATGTCGGCCAGACGGCGCTCAAGACGCGGGAACGGGTTGCCGAGGCGCTCGACGGCATCCTGTTTATCGACGAGGCCTACGCCCTCGCGCCCCGGGCGGGCGGGCAGATGGACAATTTCGGGCAAGAGGCGATCGACACACTGCTCAAGGAGATGGAAGACCGACGTGACCGGCTGCTGGTGATCGTCGCCGGCTACCCCGAACCCATGCAGACCTTCCTCCGGAGCAATCCGGGATTGCCGTCGCGTTTCACCAAGACGATCCTGTTTCCGTCCTACGACCCTGATGATCTGGTCCGGATCATCCACCGGATGGCACAGGCGGAGGGCCTGCGCCTCGACCCTGCGAGCGATGCCGACCTGCGGCGATACTTCGTAGCCGCACGCGAGCGGGCCGACTTCGGCAATGCGCGCACGGCACGCACGCTCCTTGAGCGCGCCAGAGAGGCTCAAGCCCTGCGAATCGGCCCCAATCTCCTTGATGGCGTCGTCGACCTCACGGCGGTGACCCAGGCCGATATCGGACGGGCGATCGCGGCGGCCACATGAAGCGGGCTATCGCTAAACTCGCCTTCGTCCATAGTCGCCTGTGGCAGCGGGACGGGACCTACCGTGCCGCGGTGTTGCTCGGTCCGCCGCCGCTGCTCGGCTGCATGGTGGCCGCCGCGCTTTGGACAGGTCTCCATGCGCTCGGGCTTCCGCCCGCCAATGCGAGTCGAGTGCCGCCCTGGGCACATCCGAACGGGCGGGGAACAGCGGCGAGCTCCGGCCAGCCACTCGTGGAAAAGCCGATTTCGGCTCTGCCTTCCCTGGGGGCCGACGGCAAGCTCAGCGGGCTCGCGACCGGATGGCAGGGACTGATCCAGCCGATCCAGATCAGCCCGGCCCTGGACGTCGATGTCCTTCGAAGGTCCGTGGCGAAGTTCACACTCGATCAGGCGGGCGTCGATATGGCGCAAATCGCGGCCGCCGGCCCGCCCGTGGGCCTGTATGTTGGCGTTCAAACGGCGTTGCTGGCAGTCAGGACGGCGGGGGCTTATGGCCTGTCGATCCGCCTCCAACGTTCCTCCCTGGAACCCGCCAACTGCCTCACACGGCTTGGCCTTGCCGGTCATCGCCTGATCTCGGTCCTTAACGTCAATCTGGTCGGGCCTGTTTCCCGCAGCTACGATCCCGT
This sequence comes from uncultured Pseudomonadota bacterium, assembly GCA_963849305.1. Classification (GTDB taxonomy): domain Bacteria; phylum Pseudomonadota; class Alphaproteobacteria; order Acetobacterales; family Acetobacteraceae; genus CAWKGV01. The sequence continues at coordinate 30,454 of CAWKGV010000011.1, read as the reverse complement.
CGAGTTCGAGCTTCGGCCAGGCCTGTATGAACTCGCCGCGGCATTCGGCTGCTGGCACGACGGGCAGGTGATCGGGCCGGGAGACCTGACGGTCCTGATCCGTCATCCCGGAGAGCAGAGCCTGCTTCCGGCGCGCTCCGACGAGATCCTGCGACCGTTATTGACGCCGCGGTGATGACCGTGCAACGCGCTCGCTGCGGCTAGCCTTCTGGCGGCGGGTTGGCTTCAAGCCAGAGCGCGTACAGCCGCTGCATGTGCGCGTCAAACTCGGCCCACAGCGACCGCGCCTCCTCCTCGGGCACGAGCCGCATCGCGCGCTGGAATGCGCCATCCTCCAGGATGACCGTCATCTCATCCTTCCAGGGCGGCGTGGTGGCGGCGTTGAGCCGGTCGATCATCTCCCGCATCCGCGCCCGGGCGGAGGCTGTGTGGGCGTGGTCAGCGACCCTATCGGAATCGAACAGGCCAGGCTGGGCGGAGGGAACGCTCATAGCCTTTCGATAGCAGCGGGCATCGAGTTCGGAACAGCCTTGGCGCGAATTGCCGCAGCGGGCAACTTACGGCTGTGACCTGGCGCCGTGACAAGCTTCCCGAACTCATCCGCGCCATGGCCGCCCGCCCCCGGCACGAGGCCCTACGCGGCCACATAACGGAGCTGCTGCGCGAGGGCTTCGGCGCCCCGTACGATGAGATCGCGCACGAGGTCTATCTCCTCGACAACAGCGGACGCATCGACACGATGTGGGGCGCCACGGTCATCGAGTTGAAGACCGACCTTCGGCGCGAGTTGGCCGACGTGGAAGCCCGGATGCCGGATTACCTGGCCGATGCCGCGCGCCGATCGCGCAGCCCGCGGCCAGTGACCGGCATCGCGACCGATGGGGCCACGTTCATCGGCTACCAACTGGTGGACGGGGCGCTGAAGGAGCTGCGGCGCTACGCGACCGACCCCGAGCGTCCCGGCGAGGTGATGGCTTGGCTGGAGCTGCTGCTCTCCGATCGGACCGACTTGCTGCCGGAGGCGCGCGCGGTCGCGCAGGCGTTTGGCCGGGGAAGCCTGACGTTCAGCCGCGCCCGGCTGACCTTGGACACGCTGTGGTCTGCGCTAAAGGACGACCCGGAGGTGCGGCTGAAGCGAGAGCTATGGGACGGCCTACTGCGCGAAGCTTATGGCGAGGAGGTCGGAGAGGATTCGCTGTTCCTCCAGCACACCTATCTGACGATCGTCGTCAAGACGATCGCGGCCCGCGTGCTCGATTTGCCGGTGAACGATCCGGAGCGTCTGCTGTCCGGCCGCGCCCTGGCCGACGAGGGCTTCCTGGGCGCGGTCGAGGCGGACTTCTTCGATTGGCTGCTGAAACGACCGGCGGGCGGCGATCTGGTGCGGCAGGTGGCGACGCTGACCGCCCGCTTCAGACTGACCGACGTCGAGACCGACGTCCTGAAGGTGCTGTACGAAAGTCTGGTCGATCCGGACCAACGGCATGACCTCGGGGAATACTACACGCCCGACTGGCTTGCCGGGCGCGTGGTCGCGGAGGCGGTGGACAAGCCGCTCACGCAGCGTGTGCTGGACCCGGCCTGCGGATCGGGGACGTTTTTGTTCCATGCAATGCGCCGGCTGATCGCCGCAGGGCGGAAAGCGGGTTGGGCCGAGCGGCGCATCGTGGAAGCCTGCGCGGAGCAGGTGCGCGGCATGGATGTGCATCCCGTGGCCGTCACCCTCGCGCGGGTCACGTGGCTGCTGGCGTTGGGCGAGCTGCTCTCCGGACGGCCGCCAAGGCTGACCGTGCCGGTATTCCTGGGCGACGCCATGCAATGGAACCTGCGCCGCTTCGTCGATCGGACGGACGTGGCGATCGAGGTTCCCGGCGAGGCCCGGCCGCTGCGTATCCCGCTTGGCTTCGTCGAGAAGCAGGCCGCCTTCGAATCCGGCCTGGACGAGCTCAACCGGGGTCTGGCCGACGGCGCGACACAGGAGGCAGTGGGACGGGCGTTGCGGCGGATCGAGGGCGCCTCGGCCGCCGATGCGGACGCGTTGGCGGAGACGTACGCACATCTTCAGGCGCTGTATCGCGCCGGGCGCAACGGCATCTGGATCTTCGTGTTCCGCAACCTCGCCCGGCCCGTGTGGCTGTCGCGCCCGGAGCAGCGGGCCGACGTGCTGGTGGGCAACCCGCCGTGGATCGTCTATCGCCACCTGACCGCTGGCATGAAGGACCGGCTGCGGGAAGCTTTGCGCGGCTACGAGCTTTGGGTCGGCGGCAGTCTCGCGACGCAGCAGGACATGTGCGCGTTGTTCTGGGCGCGCGGGGCAGAACGCTACCTCAAACAGCGCGGACGGATCGCGTTCGTGCTGCCCTACGCCTTGCTGAACGCGCCGGTGTTCGCGGGCTTCGCGCTGGGCGCATGGGGGAGGCGCGCGTGCGCCTGACCGGCGCCTGGGCGTTGGAGCGGGTGTGGCCGATCTTCGGCGCGCAGTCCGGCAGCAGCACGACAAGCACCTGCGTGTTGTTCGGCCGCCGGGAGATGGCCGGCCCGCACCCAGCCGAGATCGATCGATGGGAGGGCCGCCTGATCCACCGCGACGCCGACGAGGAAGAGGCAGCGCGGGCGCTGACGCGCAGCCGGATCGCATGGCCGCGTCCTCGGACGTTGGTCGGTGCCTCCCCCTATCGCGCGCGATTTCGGCAGGGCGCTACCATCGTGCCGCGCCGATTCTTCATTGTGGACCCAGCGCCGACAAGCCGGCTCGGGCGGTCAGCCCACGCGCCGATCATGCAGGGACGGGCCGGACGGCTGGACAAGCATCCTTGGACAACCGTTGAGCCGCCGCACGGGCCGGTCGAAGTGGAGTTCCTGCGCCGATTGGTTCTTGGCGAAACCGTTGCGCCGTTCCGTATGCTGGAGAGCGTGACGGCCGTGATCCCGCTGAGCGGGGCGAAGGTGCTCGATTCCAGCGCCGCGCGCGCCGCCGGTCATCGACATCTCGCCGCGTTGGCTGGCCGATGTAGAGGCAAAGTGGGCGGAGCACGCGAACAAGAAGGCCGACGGGCAGCCGCGCATGACCCTGTCGGCTCAGATCGACCACATGCGGAAGCTGTCGTGCCAGTCGGGGCAGGCCGCCAACCCTCGCGTCCTTTATACCAAGGCGGGTACGCGGCTGAGCGCAGCTACGTTGCTCGCCGACGATGCCGTTGTTGATCACAAAGCCTATTGGGCAACCGCGCGTTCACCGGGAGAGGCCGCGTACCTGACAGCGACCCTCAACAGCGCGGCGGTGGTAGCGAAAATTTCTGATCTTCAGGGCATCGGAGAAGCTGGCACAAAGCGCGCACTTCGACAATCTCGTCTGGACGCTGCCGATCCCCGAATACGACGACGCGGAGCCGCTGCACCGCGATCTCGCCGCAGCCGCGGCGCGCGCGGAGACGATGGCGGCGTCCGTCGAACTAACCGACGGGCAGCATTTCGTCGCCAAGCGCCGCGCCATCCGCGCCGCACTCGCCGAAGACGGCGTGGCCATCGAGATCGAGGCGTTGGTGGACGCGCTGCTGCCGCCCTGAGGCTGGCGCCAAGGTCGGCGCTCAAGCGGTCACGCTATGCGGCTGTGATCGCCGGTGCCGAGCCGTCAACTCACAGTTATATTTCCGCTTGCGTTCGCAGCCGATCCAGCGGCACCAGCGCACCGTCGCGCTCGACGTGCCAGAAGGTCCAGCCGTTGCACGATGGCGCGTTCTGGACCGCCGCGCCCACCTGATGGATCGAGCCGCGCGACGGGCCGGAGACGATCGAGCCGTCGGCGGCCACCGTGGCCCGCACCCGGCGCTGGCGATCGTAGAGCGGCGTCCCCGGCGCCACGATGCCGCGCTCCACCAGGCTGCCGAACGGGACGCGCGGAGCGTCGCGCTTGGAGGGCACGGTGGCGATCCCGTGCTCCGGGGCCGCCCGGGTGGCGCGCAGGCGGCCCAACGCCGCCTCGACATAGGCCGGGTGCCGCTCGACGCCGATGAAGTGCCGGTGCAGCCGCTTGGCCACCACCGCCGTCGTGCCGGTGCCGAGGAACGGGTCGAGCACGATATCGCCCGGCGCAGTGCTGGCCAGCATGATGCGGTGCAGCAGCGCCTCCGGCTTCTGGGTCGGGTGCAGCTTGAGCCCGTGCTGGTTGCGCAGCCGTTCCGGGCCAGTGCAGAGCGGAATCAGCCAGTCGCTGCGCATTTGGATGTCGTCGTTAAGCGCCTTCATCGCCTGATAATTGAAGCGGTGCCGCGAGTCCCGCTGCCGCGCCGCCCAGATCAGGGTTTCGTGGGCGTTGGTGAAACGCCGGCCGCGGAAGTTGGGCATCGGATTGGTCTTGCGCCAGATCACGTCGTTCAGCAGCCAGAACCCGAGATCCTGAAGGATCGCCCCGATCCGGAAGATGTTGTGATAGGCACCGATCACCCAGAGCGTGCCGTCCTTGCGCAGCAGCCGGCGGCACTCCGAGAGCCAGGCGCGGGTGAACTCGTCATAAGCGGCGAAATCGGTGAAGCGGTCCCACTCCTCGTCCACGCCGTCCACCAGACTGTCGTCCGGACGGCGCAGCTCGCCCCGGAGTTGGAGGTTGTACGGAGGGTCGGCGAAGACGCAGTGGACCGAGGCCGGGGGCAGCGTCTGCATCATGGTGATGCAGTCGCCCCGCAGAACCTGGTCGAGCGGCAGCTCACGGATGACTTCCACGTCTCTCCAGCGGATCGAAACGGCAGAGGCGCTATCGTGGCCGGCCGGCCGAAGCCGCGTCAATCCACGGCTGCGAGCGGGAGGTCGAGCGCCAGCAGCCGAACCGTGCCGAACTCGGGCCGGTGGTGCCGGGTCGGCCCCAGCCGGCGCAGAGCCGCCCGATGGGCCGGGGTGGAGTAGCCCATGTTGTCCTCCCAGCCGTAGCCCGGAAAGCGGGTCGCCAGCCGGGTCATGGCGCGGTCGCGCAGCACCTTGGCGATGATCGAGGCGGCCGCGATCGAGAGCGACAAGCCGTCGCCGCCGACGACGCATCGGACCGGGCAGGGCAGGCCAGGCGGTTGGTTCCCGTCCACCAGCGCGCAGTCGGGCGCGCTCGGCAGCCGCGCCACCGCCCGGCACATCGCGAGCAGGGCGGCACGCAGGATGTTCAGCCGCTCGATCTCGGCGACCGAGGCCGCGCCCACGCCAAATTCAGCCCGGCCCGAGGCGCGCAGGGCCTCGAAGGCGGCGAGCCGCTGCGCGGGCGTGAGCTTCTTCGAATTGTCGATCATCGCGGCGAGTTGGCGCGGCAGGCCGGCGGGGAACACCACGGCGGCCGCCATCACCGGGCCGGCGAGCGGGCCTCGTCCCGCTTCGTCCACCCCGGCCACCCGGCCGCCCGTCAGACGCTCCAGCTTGAAGTTCGGCACGGCACAGCATTAGCAAGGCGAAAGCGGAGTTGGGGAGGGAAGAGAGATGAGCGTCGCTGGCAAGGTCGTGCTGATTACCGGCGCGGCGCGGGGGCTTGGGCGGGAATACGCGGTCAGCCTGGCGGCGAAGGGCGCGCGCGTGGTGGCCGGCGACGTGGCCGATTGCGCAGATACCGTCAGCACGGTGACGGATGCCGGCGGCAACGCGATCGGCACCCGGCTTGACGTGACCGACATGGGGTCGGCCGAGGCATTCGCCGGGCCGGGCTGGAAACCTTCGGGCGGATCGATGCGCTGATCAACAACGCCGCCCTGTACGGCTCGCTGCGCGGCGGACGATTCACGGCGATCGCGGAGGCCGATTGGGATGCGGCCATGGCGGTGAACGTCAAGGGTATATGGAACTGCTGCAAGGCAGCGGTAGCGGGGATGCGGCAGGCGGGCGGGGGCAGCATCGTCAACGTCGCCTCCCTGGCCGCGACCTACGGGATGCCGTACGCGCTGCACTACACCACCTCGAAGGCGGCGGTGATCGGGCTCACGCGCGGGCTGGCCCGGGAGCTTGGGCGCGAGAACATCCGGGTCAACGCGCTAGCACCAAGCGCCGTGCTGACCGAGGGCACGAGCGAGTTCTTCGCCGACAAGCTCGACCGCGCGCTGGAGACGATCCGCGCCAGCCAGTCGATCCCGCGCACCCTGGTCCCGGCCGACCTTACGGGCACTGTGGCGTGGCTGGTCTCCGACGAAAGCCGCTTCGTAACCGGCCAGACGATCGCGGTGGATGGCGGGACCGTGCTGCTGTGAGAACCGAATCCGCGAACAACGGGATCGCGCTTCGCTTCGTAGGCGCGCGGCCTTCCGTGAGGGTTCACTCGGTCGTCGCGAGCAGCACGGTCGGCCGGTTCAAGAGCCGTTCGCTGGTAGCGCGAACGCCACAAGCTGATCCCCCACGCGCGGCGTCAGGATCGAGTTGCCGCCGGCGGTGAACACCACGTACTCGCGCCCCTTGTAGGTATAGACCGCCGGGATCGATACCGCCGGCGCCTGCACCTGCGCACGCCAAAGCTCCTTGCCGGTCTTGAGATCGAGTGCGCGGACGCGCGCATCCATCGATGCGCCGATGAAGATCAGCCCGGTCTGTGTGATTACTGGCCCACCGATCGTTACCGATCCCCATGAATAGGGCATGTAGAAGCCCCACTTCTGCACCTCGCCGAACGGGCGACGCCACAGCAGCTTGCCCGTATTGAGGTCGTATCCCGAGATGGTCCCATAGGGCGGCTTCCAGCACGGCATGCCAAGGTAGTTGGCGAAAAGACTGATCTCGATGCCATAGGGCGCCCCGGCCATCGGATAGTAATCGTTGGGGTTCCCCGCCTTCTTCTTCTCCCGTTCATACTCCTCGCGCTTGATGAGGCGATAGACCATCACGACGTTGGAGCTATTGACAACGTAGGTATTGGTCCTTGGGTCGAGCGCGCCGCCGCCCCATTCGATGCCGCCGGGGCTCGGCGGATAAATGATGCTGCCCGCCCCAAGGCTCGGCGGGGTGAACAGCCCGTTGTAGCGCAACTGACTGTACCAGCGGCTGCACCCACCGCCACTCAGGAGGTTGGCGATCGAGGCGATACCCGGCCACTTGCCGATCGTCGGCTCGGGCATTTCTCCATAGGGCTGAGTTGGCGAAGATTGTTCGTCGGGCACGTCCGACCGCGCCACCGTATGCTCCTCGATCGGGAACACCGGCTGGCCGGTCAGCCTGTTCAGCACGAAGATGAAGCCCTGCTTGGTGGTTTGGACCAGTGCCGGGATCTGCTGACCGTTCCGGTCGAGATCAGCGAGCGTTGGCGCCGCGCTGATATCGTAATCCCACAAGCCGTGGTGTACCAGCTGCCGGCTCCAGACGACTGCGCCGGTGTCCGTATTGAGGGCTATGACGGCATTGCCGAACGGTATGGCCTGCTTCCGGTTGCCGCCGTAATCGTCCGGACTTGGCGGACTGGTCGGCACGAACAGCAGATGGTTCTTCGTATCGACCGCCATGCTCGCCCAGACATTCACCTTGCCGGTCCTCGCGTCCATTGCGGGGGCCAGCGGATGGAACTGCCACTTGAGAGCGCCGGTCTGAGCATCAAGCGCGAACACGATGCCCGGCGGCGTCACCTCGTAGGCCCAGTCCTTTCCGGCCCAGCCGATGAACAGCATGTTTCCGAACACGGTCGGCGGCTGTAGCTGCGACAGCGGAAACTTGCCGTGCACCGTGTTCCACTGGTCCAGATCGACAACCCCGCCCTTGCCGAAGCCGACGCACAGTTTCCCGGTATCGGCGTCGACCGCCCAAAGCTTGGCATCCATTGTACCGACATAGACGATCTTCTGGCAGGGCTTCCCGGCCTGCGGGTCGCTGGATTCCCAGTAGGCCACGCCACGGGTCTTCAGCTCCGGCTGCGTGAGCGGCTTCAGCGCCGTGTGCGGCGGCTTGAAGATCCATTTCACCTTGCCGGTGCCGGGATCGACCGCGAAGATCCGGTAGAACGGCGTGCTGACATAGAGGGTGTTGTTGACGAACAGCGGGGTCGCCGACCAGACCGTCGACGGAATCTTGCCGCTGCCGTCGGAGATGTCGCCGGTATGCAGTTGCCAAGCGATTTTGAGATGCGTGACATTCTCCGGCGTGATCTGTGTGTCGGTCGCGAATTTCTGCGCCGCGAGGTCGCCGTTGAAAGTGTACCAGGTTTGCGGCTGCCCGGCAGGGGCGGCACCGGTTGCGGCGTGGCTAAGGCTGGCGGTTCCCAGCCAGCCCAGCACGACGGCCGCAACAATCGCGAACCGCCTCATGTCACGGTCCTCACTCCTACGATTTCTGGGGACGGCGGGCACTGGCGCGCCGGCCCGAATAGGACGTGCAGGAACCACCCAAGCAGCGCGACGGCCATGAAGGCCATCAGCAGCCAGGTTTCCAGGAACCATCCGGCGATTCCGGTCGCCAGGATGTCGAGCAGAATAAGGATCAGGATGATTGTCCGCAGCCAGACCGGAATACCCCGCACGCGCGCGATCGCGAACGCCGCCACCACCATGATGGCGGTCGAACCGATCATGGAGGCGGCGCCCTGGGTGTGGTTGATGCCCTCGTTGCCGAGATAGTTGTAGATCGACAGGGCGGTTCCGGCGACCGCGGCAAGCGCCAGCAGCAGGGCTCCCCAAGCGGGTCGGGCGTTGACATCTTTCATATGGATTTGTTCCAGAACGGTCGTGCGCGGGCGGGAGCGCCCGTATTCGACAGCTGAACGCGTGTCGGGCAGGGTAGCGGGGCCCAGCATGGGGCAGAATCAAACCAAGGGGAGGCACGCTCACGAAAGCGAGCAGTCGTGACACGACTGGGCGCCGCGTTACCATGCGGCTTTACCGCGGATCACCGCGAATGATGGGAGGAACGCCCGCAAGATTATCAGATCATGGAAGTGTCCAATTTTTGCGCTCCAGAAGGGTGGCGTCCTGCCCCTCGCGCGGCTCGCGTACAAGACGCTGGGCAGCTTAAACGCCGATCGCAGCAATGTGGTCGTGATCCCAACCTGGTATTCGGGTACCAATTCCGACATCGAATCGACCATGCTCGGCAGTAATCGGGCACTCAATCCGGATCTCGGGACGCTGCGCCAGCCGGGCGTGCATCCGGTCGAGCACGGCCTCGTTCTCCATGCTGGAGACGGAACGAAAGCTATTGTTCGTGCATCGCGAAAGGATGGGGCAACCTCGACACGCCTGCTTGTTGGCGTAGTTGATCTTCTTGAGCCCACGCTGGACCGATGACGAATAGGGGTGCAGGCGCTGACCCCCCGGCAAAGAACAGTATTGCTTTCCGGGTCGTATCCAAACTCATCCTTGCGGAACAGGCCTGCTCTGACCGATCCATCCGAGCCTTCTCGCAGGCCTCGATGTCCTCGATCTTAAAATAGCCACGGTCAGCGACGACCCCGATCCGCTCCACGCCGAGAATTTCCTTGGCCGGCTCTGCCGTCTCGGTCAGCAGGCCCATGTCAACGACTTGGTTCGTGACCTGCTGCTCGACGATCAGCTTTTGCTTGGTGTCCACCGCGACCTGGACGTTGTAGCCGATCGCCACGTGCGTGTGCGCCCGCCATGGCCCGGCTGTCCGGGTCGGTGAGCGAGATCTGATCCGCGCCGGGGCGTCGAGTTCCGCCAGCATTCCCTGACATCGCGCGCGGCGCTCGCGGATCGCCGTGATCTTGGCGGCCAGGTCCTTGACCCGCGAGCCGCCGGCCGCCTGCTCGGCGCATCGCTCGTATCGAGGCGCTGGAGGTAGTCATCGAGCTTGGCATCGGCCAGCCTAATGAACTCGGTCAGCGACGCGCGCGTGAAATTGCGATCCTCCTTGTCGCCTGGAGCATGTGATGCTTTACGCGACACCCGATCGGCTAACGGTCGGTTGCCAGCGGCCAATTCACACGTCGCACCCATCATTGAACTGAAAGCAAAGATCGGAGTGCGATGACGTTCGTGGGATGCGAAATCAACGCCTACGAAGAGGAAGGAACCAAATGATGGACGCGATGACCTATGAGGTGGCCCAACGCAAAAACGTTGGCTGGATGTCGGAAGCGCACCGCCTATCATTAGGTGCCAATCGACCCAGAAAACGGCCTGCTGTGGCCGGCAACGCTAGCCGTCTCTCCCAGATCGCGTTGGCGACGTGCCCGCATGCCAAGAAAGCGCGGGATTCGATCATGCAACCGGTTGCCCGCTGGCTTTCGACATTGAAGATCGGAAGCGGAGTCCATCATTCGACCATGTGATCAACAGGGTCGGATCGGGTCATGGACACGCCGCCGTCCTTCAGATCCAAATCAGTGACAGCAAAAGGGGATATGTATCATGTTCAATGCAGAAGAAAACAAGGCCGTCGTCGCCCGGTGGTTTACCGACTTCTGGGGCAAAAACTGCAATCTCGACATCGTCGACGAGCTTGCCGCAACTGACATGCTTCTTCAATATTCGTTGCATGCACCGCGCCGGGGCCGCGAGGATATCAAGGCTTTCATGAGAGGGTTTCGAGAAGCATTCCCCGATCTGAATTTTTGGGGCGCGGCCGATCTAATCGCCGAAGGAGACTATGTGGTGGGCCGTTGGGAGGGCGGCGGCACGCACACAGGCCCGGCCTTCACGGACTTTCTTGTCGGATCATTGCCAGCGGCTACCGGCCGGCGCATGCTGTTTACCGGAACGACCGTCCTTCGGCTCAAAGACGGCCAAATCGCGGAGGAAATCGGTCTGGACGACGGTGTTACGGCCCTGCAGCAACTTGGCCTCATGCGCAAGATCGGTTGGCCAGCGTAGGTTCCCGGGCATGAGTCTCTCTGGCGTGTTGGCCAAAGAAGAATGAATTGTGAGTCTGAGCGGTGGGCCGTCGTGGCTTCTGCTAGTTACCCGATGGGGCTGCTGATATTACTCTCCCAGCTTTGGACCTGGGAACAGGGAGCTTGGCATGGATTTGGCGCTGGCTGATCGCAAAGTTCTCGTCAGCGGCGCCACCAAGGGCATCGGACGGGCCATCGCCGAACAGTTCGCCGCCGAGGGCGCAAAGGTCGCGATCTGCGCCCGCAACCAGCGGGAGGTGGACGAGACCGTGCGTGCGCTGACCGCGCGGGGCGCGCGAGCGTTCGGTCGGGCGCTCGATGTTGCCGACACGCCGGCGGTGCGGGCCTGGGTGGCCGCCGCCGCCGAGGCTTTGGGCGGCATCGATATCGTAGTGCCGAATGTCAGCGCGCTCGCGGTCGCCGCGGACCCGGCGTCCTGGCGCGCCGGGTTCGACATCGACATCATGGGCACGGTCGGCGTCGTCGATGCGGCGATGCCGTTCCTGGAGCAGTCGGAGGCCGCGGCCATCGTCATCATCGCCAGCGTATCCGGCCGCGAGATTGACTTCGCCGCCGGACCGTACGGTGCGTTCAAGGCGGCGCTGATCCACTACGCGCAGGGGCTGGCCTTCCGGCTGGCGGCCAAGGGCATCCGGGCCAACACGGTCTCGCCCGGCAACACCTATTTCGAGGACGGCGTCTGGCATCGAATCGAGCACGGCAACCCGAAGCTGTTCGCCGATGCGCTGGCGCTCAATCCCACCGGCCGGATGGCGAAGCCGGAGGAGATTGCCCGAGCGGTGGTGTTCCTGGCCAGCCCAGCCGCCAGCTTCATCACCGGCACCAACCTGGTCGTGGATGGCGCGCTGACGCGCGGGGTGCAATTTTAGTCAAGCGGACAGCGTCGCACTGGGGATTTGTTCAAGCTGCTGCAAATCATTCCCCCGACCGCGCCTTAAGGCCACTGGCGGGGAGTGACTGTCCGCTGGTGAAGTCGAGGAGTGGACGACGCCTCAAGCGGCCGGGATCACCAGCGCTGGCTCAGCGGTGGCTCGGGGATCCGCCCCGATCGCGGCCGTGAGCACTTCCTCTCCGACCGACGCCTCGAACGCGGCAAAATTGGCTTCGAAGCGACGGACCAGCTCGCGCGCCACGCGCTCATACTCCGCCTTGTCGGCCCAGCCCTGGCGTGGGTCCAGCACCTCGGCGGGAATGCCGGGAACGGTCTCCGGGATGGAGAGGCCGAACAGCTTGTCCTTGCGGAACCGGACGCGGGCGAGGCTGCCGTCAAGTGCCGCGTCGAGCAGCGCGCGCGTGTGGCGGATGCTCATCCGCCGGCCATGACCATACTGGCCGCCGGTCCAGCCGGTGTTGACCAGCCAACAATCGGCGTCGTGCTGGCGGATCATCCGCTCCAGCATCCGGCCGTACACCTCCGGCCGGCGCGGCAGGAACGGCGCGGCGAAGCAGGTGCTGAAGGTCGCCTGCGGCTCGGCCGCCAATCCCTTCTCGGTTCCCGCGACCTTGGCGGTGTAGCCGGACAGGAAGTGATAGATCGCCTGCGCCGGGTCCAGTTTGGCGATCGGCGGTAGCACGCCAAAGGCATCCGCGGTTAGCATCACCAAGTTGCGCGGATGCGGCCCACACCCTGAAGCGACCACGTTCTGCACGTACTCGAGCGGATAGCAGGAGCGGGTGTTCTCGGTCTTACTCTTGTCGGCGAGGTCCAGACGGCCGTGCATGTCGGCGGTGACGTTCTCCAGCACCGTGCCGAACCGATGCGTGGCGGCCCAGATCTCGGGCTCAGCTTCCCGCGAGAGATAGATGACCTTGGCGTAGCAGCCGCCCTCGAAGTTGAAGACGCCGTTCTCTCCCCAGCCGTGCTCGTCGTCGCCGATCAGCTTGCGCCGCGGATCGGAGGAAAGTGTGGTCTTGCCGGTGCCCGAGAGGCCGAAGAACAGTGCCAGGTCGTCCGCCGGGCCGACATTCGCGCTGCAATGCATGGGCAGCACGCCCCGCTCGGGTGCGAGCCAGTTCATCACGGTGAAGATCGATTTCTTGATCTCGCCCGCGTACTCGGTGCCGGCGATGACGATGGTGCGGCTCTCGAACGAGAGCGCGACGGCGGTGGTGGTGCGCACGCCGTCGATCACGGGGTCGGCCTGGAACAGGGGCGCGTGTAGGATCACGTAGTCGGGCTCGAAGCCGTCCAGCTCGGCGTCCGGCGGGCGGATGAACACGTTGCGGGCGAACAATGCCTGCCAGGCGCCGGTGGTCACCAGCCGCACCCGCAGCCGGTGACGCGGGTCGGCGCCGGCGTAGAGATCCTGGGTGAACAGCTCCCGACCCTGCAAATACGCCTGCACGCGCGCCTTCAGGGCGGCGAAACGCTCCGGCGCGAGAGGCTGGTTCATCCGCCCCCACCAGACCTCGTCATGCACCGAGGCTTCGTCGGCCACGAATTTATCCTGGACCGACCGGCCGGTATGGACGCCGGTGGCGACGATCAACGCGCCGTCCGCCGATAGCCGGCCTTCGCCGAGGCGCAGCGCCGCCGCGATCAGTGCCGGGGCGCGCAGATTGGCGTGTACCCGGGCCGGTTGTCCTGACTCCGGTACCGGATAACGCGGCGGCGGCTGGCTCGGCACGGGGCACGGGGGGCTCCTGTCGGTCAACTGTGATCGGGCAGTAAAGCTTACGCAGTTGCAATAGCCAAGCCGCTTCGTACGCACACAACCGTGAATTGTGCACTGCAGCAACGGGGCGGCGGTTCTCGGCGGCGGGGCGTGACCTGGCGGCGGCGCTGCGGTAATCAGGCGCCGAGGCGGGAGTCCGTATCCTGTGAGCAAGCCCTTGTCATCCGCCCCGGCCGCGTCGGCCGGGGCCGCCAACAGCCTGCGCGGCGGGCCGGACGCGCGCGGCCGGTTCGGCGGCTTCGGCGGCCGTTTCGTGGCCGAGACGCTGATGCCGCTGGTCCTGGAGGTGGAGCAGGCGTACCGCGCCGCGCAAGCCGATCCGGACTTCCAGGTCGAGCTGGACCGCTACCTGAAGGATTATGTGGGCCGGCCCAGCCCGCTCTGGTTGGCTGAGCGGCTGACGCGGCACCTCGGGGGTGCCAGGATCTATTTCAAACGCGACGAGCTGAACCACACCGGCAGCCACAAGGCGAACAACTGCATGGGCCAGATCCTGCTGGCCCGGCGGATGGGCAAGACGCGCATCATCGCCGAGACCGGCGCCGGGCAGCACGGCGTGGCCACGGCGACGATGTGCGCGTTGTTCGGCCTGCCCTGCGTCGTGTACATGGGCGCCACCGATGTCGAACGGCAAAAGCCCAACGTGTTCCGGATGCGCCTCTTGGGCGCCGAGGTCCGGTCGGTCAGCTCGGGGGCGGGCACGCTGAAGGATGCGATGAACGAGGCGCTGCGCGACTGGGTCGCCAACGTGCGCGACACGTATTATCTGATCGGCACGGTCGCCGGCCCGCACCCGTACCCGGTCATGGTGCGCGATTTCCAATCGGTTATCGGCGAGGAGGCGCGCCAGCAGGTGCTTGCCGCCGAGGGGCGCCTGCCGGACGCGGCGGTGGCCTGCATCGGCGGGGGGTCGAATGCGATGGGGCTGTTCCATCCGTTCCTGGACGACCCGGAGGTACGGCTGATTGGCGTCGAAGCCGCCGGGCATGGCCTCGATACACAGGAACACGCGGCAAGCCTCTCGCGCGGGCGGCCGGGCGTGCTGCACGGCAACCGCACCTATCTGTTGCAGGACGAGGACGGCCAGATCCAGGAGGCGCATAGCATCAGCGCCGGCCTCGATTATCCGGGGGTCGGGCCGGAGCATTCCTGGCTGCGGGAGATCAGCCGGGTCGAGTACGTCGCCGCGACCGATCAGGAGGCGCTGACAGCGTTCCAGCTCTGCACCCGGACCGAGGGGATCATCCCCGCGCTCGAGCCCGCGCACGCTCTGGCCCATGTGATGAAGCTCGCCCCGGAGATGGGCGAGGACCGCGTCATCCTGATGAACATGTGCGGTCGGGGTGACAAGGACATCTTCACCGTGGCGGAGCATCTCGGGGTGACGCTGTGAGCCGCATCGCGCAACGCTTCGCCGATCTCCGGCGCGATCGGCGGGGGGCACTGATCCCGTTCCTGGAGGCGTCCGACCCGGACCCCGTCACCTCGATGGCGCTGTTGCGCGCAATGCCCGAGGCCGGGGCGGACCTCATCGAGATCGGAATGCCGTTCACCGATCCGATGGCCGATGGACCGACGATCCAGGCGGCGGGCAAGCGGGCGCTGAAGGCGGGCGCGAAGGTCGCCGGCACCCTGGCGATGGTGCGGGACTTCCGGCGGGGCGACGACGCGACGCCGGTGGTGCTGATGGGCTATCTCAATCCGATCCTGTCCTATGGGCCGGAGCGTTTTTGCGCCGAGGCGGCCGCATCCGGTGTGGACGGGCTGATCGTGGTCGATCTGCCGACCGAGGAAGCCGACCTGCTGATGCCGCACGCGACCGCCAACCGCCTGGACATCATCCGCCTGGTCGCGCCCACAACCGACGAGCGGCGCCTGCCA
Organism: uncultured Pseudomonadota bacterium; assembly: GCA_963849305.1. Taxonomy (GTDB): domain Bacteria; phylum Pseudomonadota; class Alphaproteobacteria; order Acetobacterales; family Acetobacteraceae; genus CAWKGV01. The sequence goes on along the minus strand of CAWKGV010000011.1, from coordinate 15,091 downwards.
CTGGTGCTCGCGGGCAGTTCCGGTTTCGTCTATTATGTCAGCATCACCGGCATTACCGGCACCCGCACTGCCACCGCCGAGCATCTCTCCGAGGCAATCCCGCGCATCCGCCGCCTCACGGACTTGCCGATCGCGGTCGGCTTCGGCGTCCGCACGCCCGAGCAGGCGGCGAGCGCGGTGCGCGCCGCCGATGCGGCGGTGGTGGCCTCGGCGCTGATCGACACGCTCGCGACCAGCCTAGACCCCCAGGGTCGCGCCGGGTCAGAGACCGTGGGGCGCGTGCTCGATCAGGTCCGCGCCTTGGCCGCCGGCGTGCGCGGCGCGCGGGCCGGTGCCGGTGCCGGTATGAGCCGCCACGTAGAAGGTCGGCAGGTCGGCGTGACGGGGGGTCGCGCATGAGCTGGCTCACCGAATACGTTCGGCCCAAGATCCGGACCTTGTTCGCGCGACGGGAGGTGCCGGACAATCTGTGGCATCAATGCCCGGCCTGCCAGCAGATGATCTTCCTGCGCGACCTCGAAGCGAACCTGAAGGTCTGCCCGCATTGCGGCCATCACATGCGCGGCTCGGCCGCCGAGCGGTTGGATTGGACTTTCGACAAGGACGGCTTCACCCGGATCGAGCTGCCGAAGATTCCGATGGACCCGCTGCGCTTTCGCGATTTGAAACGCTACCCGGATCGGCTGCGCGACGCGCGCGAGAAGACGCAGATGGAAGACGCGCTCGCGGTCGCGCATGGCGCGATCGAGGGCCAGCGTGCCGTGGTCGCGGTGATGGAGTTCGAGTTCCTCGGCGGCTCGATGGGTGCCGCGGTCGGCGAGGGGATCGTCGCGGCGGCGCGGCTGGCGGTACTGCAAGAAGCACCGCTGATCGTCTTCACCGCCTCGGGCGGGGCGCGGATGCAAGAGGGCGCGATTAGCCTGATGCAGATGCCCAAGACGGTGATCGCCACCCGGCTGGTCAAGCAGGCCGGCCTGCCGTACATCGTCGTGCTCACCGATCCGACCACCGGCGGCGTGACCGCCAGCTTCGCCATGCTGGGCGATATTCAGATCGCCGAGCCCGGCGCGCTGATCGGCTTCGCGGGCGCGCGCGTGATCGAGCAGACCGTGCGCGAGAAGTTGCCCGAAGGGTTCCAGCGCGCCGAATACCTGCACGAGCATGGCATCGTGGATCTGGTGGTGCGTCGCACCGAGCTCCGCGCCACCCTCGCGCGGCTGATCCGGCTGCTGCGCATCCAGGAGCAGGAGCCGGTTCCGGCCGAATTCGCCGAACCGCTGGCCTCCGCCGCCGAGTGAGCGCCCGCCTCGACCGCATCCTCGCCCGGCTGGAATGCCTGCATCCCAAGCTGATCGACCTCAGCCTGGAGCGGCTAGAACGGCTGCTGGCGAAGCTCGGCTCGCCGGAGCGGCGGCTTGCCCCGGTGGTCCATGTCGCCGGCACCAACGGCAAGGGCAGCACCTGCGCCTTTCTGCGCGCGATCGGCGAGGCGGCGGGGATGCGCGTTCACGTGTACACCTCACCCCATCTCGTCCGGTTCAACGAACGCATCCGGATCGCTGGGCAACTGGTCGGCGACGACCCTCTGGCCGACGCGCTGGAGGAGATCGAGCGGATCAACGCCGGCGCGCCGGTCACGGTATTCGAGGTGACGACGGCGGTGGCATTCCACCTGTTCGCCCAGGCGCCGGCGGAGCTTTGCGTGCTGGAAGTGGGGCTCGGCGGTCGCTGCGACGCGACCAACGTCATTGACCATCCGGCGGCGTGCGCCATCACCTCGATCTCGTTCGACCATCGCGAGTTCCTAGGCGAAACGCTCAATTCGATCGCGGCCGAAAAGGCGGGGATCATGAAGCCTGGCGCTCCGGTGGCAATCGGCGCGCAAGCCGAGGAGGTCGCGACGGTCCTGCTCGCGCAGGCCGCCCGGGTCGGCGCGCCAGCGCGGCTGCGCGGCCGCGACTGGCAGATCTCGGCGCGTCCCGGCGGCTTCCGTTATGTGGATGACGACGGCTCGCTGGAGCTGCCGCCGCCCGCGCTGATCGGGGCGCACCAGCTCGACAATGCCGGGATCGGGATCGCCGCGCTGCGGTCCTCCGGTCTTATGGTGCCGGCCGCGGCCTTCCCGGCCGGCTTGACGCGCGCGACCTGGCCGGCGCGTTTGCAGCGTCTGACCGGCCGCTTGGCCGCGCTGTTGCCGGGTGGCTGGGAGCTGTGGCTGGACGGCGGGCACAATCCGGGCGGCGGGCTCGCCTTGGCGGCGCATCTCGCGACCTGGGCCGATCGCCCGGTTCACCTCGTGGTCGGCATGAACCGGGTGAAGGACGCCAACGGGTTCCTCGCTCCGCTGCTGCCGCACGGGCACGCGGTATGGGCCGTGGCCGAGCCGGGCCAGCATCTCGCGCTTCCCGTGGAGGCCATCATCGCAGCTTCCGGCGGGCTGGCGCGGGCCGGCCCGCGCGTTGGTGATGCGCTCCGTGCTATCGCCGCGGGCGCGGCAGCGGGCGGCAGCGCAGCGGGGCGGGTGCTGGTTTGCGGCAGCCTCTATCTCGCGGGCGAGGTGCTGAAGCAGGACGGAGACGACACTTGCGCTGGTTGATGCGTGCCATGTTCGTGGCGCTCGACTTGCGCTGGTTGATGCGTGCCATGTTCGTGGCGCTCGGTGCTTTGAGCACCCAGGCGGCGCTGGCCCAGCCGCCCGCGAACGCGGTCTGGCCCGACTACCAGATCATCGAATGGCAGCCGCGCGGGGCGGCTCAGCTTCCGGCCTTGAAGCAACTTGGCGTCTCGGCGGCGATGGTCCCGAGCGACCGCACCGACGATCCGGCCGTGATCGTGCGCGGCGCGGCGCCGCTACTGGCCTCCGGGATGAGCTGCTATGTCGAGAACATCGCGACCGACTTCTATTCCCCCTATCATCGCTGGTCCCCCGGCCACGCGGTGAACTGGCGCTTCGCAGAAGCGCAGCGCGCCTATCAGCGTGATCCGGCCGACCTCGCGCCTCTGATGCGCGAGCCGAGCCTCTCCGACCCAGTGTGGTTGCATCGGATCGAGGACCGTCTCGCCGCCCTCGTGCGAGGAACGTCGGGCGAACATGTGCTATTCTATAACCTGGGCGACGAGACCGGGATCGCCGATCTCGCCGCGTTCTGGGATTCCGATTTCTCGCCCAAATCGTTGGCCGGATTCCGCGTGTGGTTGCAAACGCAATATCCCTCGCTGGAGGTGCTGAACCAGGAGTGGGGATCGCATTTCGCGGGGTGGGACCAAGTGGTGCCCCGGACCACGCGCGAGGCAATGCAGGTGCCGGGCGAAAACTATGCTCCGTGGGCCGACTTCAAAACGTGGATGGACGCGGCGTTCGCGCAAGCAGTGGCGGCGGGCACGCGGGCGGTCCACCGCGCCAACCCCTCCGCGCTTGCGGCGATCGAGGGCGCGCAGGTGCCTGGCTGGGGAGGTTACGACTACACCCGGCTGGCGCACGCCGTCGATGTCATGGAGCTGTACGACTACGGCGAGAATCTGCCCATCCTGCGCTCGCTGAACCAAGCTGTTGTGCCACTCACAACCGCGTTCGGCGCCGGGCGGCCGCAGCTGCACACCATCTGGCGCGAGTGGACGCGCGGCGCGCGCGGCCTGATCCTGTGGGACAGCAAGGGCGAGGTTGTGAGAGCGGACGGCTCGCTCGGGCCGAGCGGGCGGGCCTATGCACCGATCTTCGCCGAGTTGCGCGGGCAGCTCGGAACGACATTGCTCGCCAGCCGGCCGGCCTACGATCCGGTGGCCATCCTCTATTCGCCGGCAAGCTTCCGCATCGAGTGGATGATCGAGAACCGGCCCAAGGGCGGCGCCTGGATGCACAGCTCGGCCGAGGCTGACGGCCAGGGCAACGCGACCCGCGAGGCGCTGGCGGGCTATGCAAGCAGCCTCACGCATCTGGGACTCAATCCGCGCTTCATTACTCCCGATCAATTGGCCCGAGGCGAGTTCGGCGAGACCAAGGCGCTAATCCTGCCGCGTTCGGTGGCCCTCTCGGCGGGGGAATTGCAGACGTTGCGCGCCTTTGCCGCCGCAGGCGGGCTGGTGCTTGCCGATGCCGAGCCGGGTGGGTTCGACGGACACGGCCGCCGGCGCGGCTCCTTGCCGTTGCATGACCTGTTCGCCGCCGGCCGTGCGATGTTGCTGCCCGAGGATGATCGCGCTGGTCTTGCCGCGGCACTCGCCCGCGCGCGCGTCGCACCCCGTTTCGCGGTCAACGCATCCGACGTGGAGACGCATCTCTATGCCGGCGATGGGGCCACGATCCTGGTCCTGCAACGCGATCTGCCGGAGACGGACACCGACGAGCAAATAGAAGTCGCGTTGCCGCGCCCGATGGAGGCCCTGGACCTGCGCACCGGGCATCCGCTTGGGCAGATCAAAGCTCTTTCGCTTCCTCTCGGCCCGATCGCTCCGGCCGTGATCGCGCTATCCGATGCGGCTCGACATTGACCGGCCGGCCCCCACACGATCGCTTCTAGCCTGAACTTTGCCGGGCTTTTGTCCCAAGCCACTGAAAGGTCGCGGGAGATGCCTGGTCAGTGGTCATGTAATGTCGTAGATTTTCCTTGACGTGACACAACTCGGCCTGATTCCGTCCGCTCATGTATGTCGCAGTCATCCCCAACCGGGGCTCACCGCCAGCCATCCTGTTGCGCGAGAGTTATCGCGAGGATGGCAAGACCAAGAACCGAACCCTCAAGAACCTCTCCGACTGGCCGGCCGAGCGGATCGAGCAGTTGCGCGCCGTGCTGCGCGGCGAGGAACTGCTTCCCGCCACCGACGCCATTGAGATCGTCCGCGCTCTTCCCCATGGTCACGTATTCGCCGCGCTCGGCACGGCACGGCGGATCGAACTCGATGCCCTGCTGCCCCGCCGCGCACCGCAACGCCGACGTGATCTGGCACTTGCCCTGATCATCGCCCGCCTGCTCGATCCGGCCGCAAAGCTCGCGACCGCACGCATGCTCGACACCGCCACCGCCAGTGATTCGCTGGGCGAGATGCTGGGGCTCGGCGCCGTCACCGCCAGGGAGGTCTACGCCACGCTGGATTGGCTGGGCAGCGAGCAAAGCTTCATCGAAACCACCCTGGCCCGCCGCCACCTGCGGAACGGCGCGCTACTGCTGTACGACGTCACCTCCACCTTCCTGGAAGGACGCTGCTGCGAACTGGCACGCCATGGCTACAGCCGAGACCACCGGCGCGATCGCCCGCAACTGGTCATCGGCCTGCTCTGCGCCGCGGACGGCTGCCCGGTGGCGGTCGAGGTGTTCGAAGGCAACACCGCCGATCCGATGACGCTGTCGGCGCAGATCGACAAGCTGAAGCAGCGGTTCAAGCTGCAGCGCGTGGTGATGGTGGGAGACCGCGGACTGCTGACCAGCGCGCGGATCGAGGAGACGCTGCGCCCGGCCGGTCTCGATTGGATCACCGCGCTGCGCGCCCCGGCGATCCAGGCACTGGCGGCCGAGGGCGGGCCGTTGCAGCCCTCGCTGTTCGACCACCGCGATATGGCCGAGATCGACAGCCCCGATTATCCGGGCGAACGTCTGGTGGTCTGCAAGAACCCGCTGCTGGGGCAGGAGCGGGCACGCAAGCGGGGCGAGCTGTTAGCGGCCACCGAGAAGGAACTGATCCGCATCCAGGCCCGCGTGCACCGGGCGCGCCAGCCACTGCGTGGCGCAGCGGCGATCGGCCAAGCCGTCGGCGCGGTGCTGGGCCGGCGCAAGATGGCAAAGCATTTCCAGATCAGCATCACCGATGCGGCGTTCAACTTCACCACAGACCCGGCCGCCATCGCCGCCGAGGCCGCGCTGGACGGCATCTACGTGGTGCGCACCAACCTGCCGGCCACGCAGTCCGACGCCGCTGCCGCTGTGCGCGCTTACAAAAGTCTCAGCGGCGTGGAACACGCCTTCCGTTCGATGAAGACCGTGGATCTGGAACTGCGTCCGGTCTTCCACTGGACCGCGCCACGGGTGCGCGCGCACGTACTGCTGTGCATGCTGGCCTACTATCTGGAATGGCACATGCGCCGGAGCCTAGCCCCGATGCTGTTCGACGAGCACGATCCGGCTGGACGTGACGCGCAACGCACTTCACCCGTGGCGACGGCCAAGCCCTCGCCGGCGACGCAGCGCAAGACTGCCCGCAAACGCACCGATCCCGCAGATGGCGAACCGCTCCCGGTGCACAGCTTTCACACCCTGCTCGCTGATCTCGCCACCCTAACGCGCAATGTCGTGCGCCTCGGGCACAATCGGCTCACCGCCATCCTCGCCACCCCCACCAGAACACAACGCCGGAGCTTCGACTTACTCGGCGTCGCGCCGACAGCGTAGACAGACAGCCCCATTCAACAGGAACAATGTCAGTGGCTTGCACTCAAAAATGGGCAAAGTTCGGTCTAGCGGAACAACTCGAGCACCGTGTCCGGCCACGCCCGATAGCGCGCGCACTCGGCCTCGATCGCCGCGTCATCGGCGCCGGCTACGATTCCCGTGCGCACCAGCGCCGCCGCGCAGCCTGCCCGGCGCGCCCCGACGATGTCGTGCTCGATGCTGTCGCCAACGCCGATCACCCGCGTCCGGTCCGCCACCCCAAGCTCGCTTAGGGTCTGGTCGTAGATGTCCGCGTAGGGCTTGCCCACCCACGTCACCGATCCGCCCAGCTCCTGGTACAGCTCGGCGATGCGCCCGGCACCGAACGCGGGGCCGGCCTCGGTGAGCATCACCCGGTCCGGGTTGCAGCACAGCGCCGGCACCCCGCGCGCAGCGGCCGGCCGCAGCGCACTCGCGTAATCAGCAAGCGGCCTGCGCTCGCCGTCGCTGCCGGCGATCACCACCAAATCCGCCGCGTCCGCCCGCGACGTCAGCGCGAGCCCCAGGCCATCCACCGACGAGGTATCCCCGCCGCGCCCAAGCACGAAGCAGGTGCGCGCCCTCTTAGCCGCCGCGATGCGATTATCGCGCAGCAGCCGCCAGGCGATTTCGCCAGACGTGACCAGAATTTCGTATGCTTCGGGCGGCACGCCCATCCGGTGCATCCGCTCCGCATTGGGGGCGACGCGCCGCCCGGAGTTCGACAGCAGCACCACGCGCTTTCCCGCCGCGCGCAGCCGGCGCAGCGCCGCCAGCGTGCCATCATAGGGCCGGGCGCCGTCGTGCAGGGTGCCGAACTGGTCCACCAGGAACACGTCGAACCGCGCGGTCAACGCGCCCAGCGTCGATGCCGGCGGCAGCGCCGTCATGCGCGATACCGCACCGCCGCCAGCGCCAAGCCCGCCGTGCCGACGGCCGCCTTCTCCGAGCGGGCGGGTACGAGCGCCGCAACGAGCAATTCGCCGGTATTCGATATCAGGTTGTACATGCCCGCTATGAAGCGAAAGTCGACACTCGCCGCATGTTCCATATATGAATCGACTAGGTTATTGAAAGATGTGTTCGGCGGCTACGACATGTATACGACAACAGGACATATCAACAAGACGCAGCTTTAGTCTTGGCGGCGTCCGCCGCCAGAGATGCCGCCGCCGGTAGGCGGGCGTTGTGCGTGAGGGATCGTCACCCGCAGGGCCGAGACGCCGCAGGCGGCTCGGGCGCTTGCGCTAGAGCCCGGCCCCGCGTCGCGCGCGAGGACACGCCCAAAGTCGTCGAAGGCGTTTTATAGAAAGTGGCTGGCTCGCCAGTAGTCGAGAACACGCGACAAGACCGCCCCGAATTCGAGTTTGCTGCCATCGGTAAGTGTAATGATAAGCGGCGTAGGAATTGAGACGCAGCCACCAAGCGGGACCGTAGCAAGGGGCGCGCTCGCGAGACCGCCGATTAGAACCATGTCGCTCGCCACACGCTGAACTTCCGCAGATCGCCCAAGGCCACGGTGCTTTCCTGCATCAGCAACATCGCGAATCCACGCAAGCTCAGGACAGGCGTTGAAGAGGTTGGCCTGAAATCTTCTGTAATCGGCGTTTTGCCGCGTGTCCGTCCCCGGATACTGTTCATGCCATATCCACTCGTGAACGTGCCACGCGGGAACGGATACATCGATAGCATTTGCTCGATTTGGCTGAGCCTTAAACCTTTCGAAGGCGGGGATGACGTTCTCGTCCCAAAACTGCCTTGCGGACGTGATTCCGAAGTCAACGTATTGGACGGTTTTGTTCGAAGCCATGGTGCGTCCTCAACCCCCCGGGCCACGCGAAGCCGTGCCGCCGCCGCGCTCCGCCGCAAAGTCAAAGCCGCGTAATCCGCACATATGGAAAGTTGCCCCTAAGCAGTTTTGGCATTTTTCGGCGGTGTCCATCTACGCACACGCTGCAACAGTGTTTTGTTGCTGTGCGAGCCGACCACGCCGGCATAAAGTCGGCCCGCTTCAATCATACGCTCCAGTTCTGGCGTGTGAACCGCCATGCCGTGCCAGTTGCGACCCGGCTCAAGCACAAATGGAAGCTGACCGGGCATGCCGGGCAGTATCGGATTTACCACGACGAAGGTTTGGGGGCGCTGGCTTTTAATCCGGCGACAAAGGCGGCTTGGAAGCCATAACCCGAACCGGCTCGGATAGTCGTTGAGAACCATGTGCGTGATCGTCGTCGCAGCGTTCCCCCGGTTGGTGACCGTGACCGCAAGGTAAGTATTGCTGTCTTGGTGACCGCCGAAAGTTTCCGTATCAACCATGACAGACATGGACAGTCTTACGCCTTCATCGAACCAGCGCCGCAGTTCCAGAACAAAAACACACAGCGCGACACACAGCGAGCCTCCAGAAACCCCCAGTGCCCAAAGCGAGATGCGAGCGGCATATCGGGCCACGGCGACCTCGGGGGTGTCCATCGTCAATCTCCGAGCCGTGAAATCGTCGCCCTGCCCACGTTGTAGCTCTTTGCCAGTTCCTTGAGCGTCGCGCCCTGCGCCCGCCGCCGCCGTGCTTCTCTCTGCTGCTGCGGGGTGAGCTTTGGCGGGCGGCCCATGTGCTGCCCGCGCGCCTTCGCCCGGTTGCGGCCTTCCGCCGTGCGGGTGCGGATCAAATCACGCTCCACGTCCGCCAGCCCGCCGAGAACGGCAATCATCAGCCGCCCGGTGCTGGTGCCGGTGTCGGCCCACGGCTCCGCCAGCGAGCGGAATTGCGCCTTGGCGTCCACGATCTGCTTGACAATTGCGAACAGGTCAAAGGTCGAGCGTGCCAGCCGGTCGATCCGCGTGACCGTCACCACGTCGCCGGGGGCGAGGGTCTTCAGCATCTTCAGGAGTTCGCGCCGGTCGGCGCGCGCGCCCGTCACCTTCTCGCGGTAAATCTTGGTGCAGCCCGCCTTACGAAGCTGCTCAAGCTGCGCGTCAAGGGTCTGGCCGTAGGTGCTGACGCGGGCATAGCCGAGGCGGCGATTTTGCGGGTGAGTTTCGGTCATATCTTACGGGGCTTAACCCATTGATGGTATTGGGTCAACCCGCCTTGGGTCATGCGCCCTCGCGCGCTGGTTCGCCGAGCGGGTGGGCGCAATGCGCGGACGCATCCGCAAGATCACCGCCGTGGCTCTGGCCCGGAAGCAGCTCGTCGTTCGCGAGCCCCTTCGCTCGCCATACCCGGCTCGCCCCCAGCATACCCAACCCGCCGATGGCAAAATTCGCTTGCCGGATCACCTCATACGAGTTGAGGTAGGTGCAACAGCAAAATGCCCCGACGAATCTCGTCACCCTCCCTCAAGGTCCGGCCTGGTCATTCGACGATGGCCTGATCCACAAGCTGCTTGATCTGGCGGCGATAGTAGGCGCGGCTCGGCCCCGGCGCCTGGTCCATCATCACCGCCACAAGCTGCTCCTTGGGCTCGACCCAGAAGAACGTGCCTGCATAGCCAGCCCACATGAACTCTCCCTGCGATCCAGGAACCGCCGAAAGACCGGCCTGCTGGCGAACCATGAATCCCAGGCCGAACGTATAGCCCTGAACCCCCATCAGCAGCTCGCCAGGCGACACCGCGCGGCGGATGCCAGGGCCGAGCTGGTCGGAGGTCATCAGCGCCACGGTGGTCGGACTGAGAACCTGGGCATTGTCCAGCCTCCCGCCGCTCAGAAGCATTTGACAGAAGCGCAGATAATCGCCTGCCGTCGAGACGCTGCCCGCCCCACCGGAGTCCTCCTTCGGCGGCTGCGATACGTCGATCAGATGAATCGGTTTCGCTGTGGCGGGATCCGTGGCCAAGGGCTGCGCGACGCGCGAGAGCTTCTCCGACGGCACCCAGAACCCGCTATCCGTCATCCCGAGCGGCTTGAACAGCCGCTCCGCCAGGAAGTCCCCAAGCCGTTGGCCTGACGCCTTCTCCACGACCCGGCCGAGCAGGTCGATGGCCAGGCTGTATTCCCAGACCGTGCCGGGTTGATACGCAAGCGGGGCCTGCGCGAGACGCTGCACGAACTCCTCAGGCGTCAGATCCGTGACGTTGTAATCGAAATCTGGTTTCCACAACCTGCCTTTGGCATAAGCGTCCTTCACGAGCTTGTTGGCGGTGATTTCGCCATAGGCGAGGCCGGCAGTGTGTCGCATGAGATCCTGGACGGTGGGCTCCTGTTCCGCGGGAACCGTCTTATACGCTGCCTGGCCGAGCGCATCGTGGCTTGGCACGCTGACTTGCTCGTTCTTGAACTCGGGCAGGTATTTCGAGATTGGATCGGCCAGTTGCAGACGGCCCTCTTCCATCAGCATCACGGCGGCCACCTCGACGAACGGCTTGGTCATCGAGTACGCGCGAAAGATCGCATCCTTTGGCATGGGCGTGCCGGCCGCCTTGTCCCGGAAGCCGAACGCTTCCGAATAGACCAGCTTGCCCTTGCGCGCGATCATGATGACCACGCCCGGAAGCTTGCCCTGATCGATATCCTTGTGAAACGCCTTGCCGATCCGCTCCAGGCGTTGCGAGGACATTCCGACATCCTCCGGGCGCGCGGTCGGGAGCGGTTGTGCTCCGATAGGGGCAGCCCTAGCCAGCGCCACAAGGCAGATAGCCAGGCTGATGATTCGCTTCATTCGAATTTCCCCCTTTGAACAGCTCTTATTGTGATCCGTACGGTATCCTTTAGCTGCTCCGTTACAAGGCTCGGGTGAGGAAGGCAATGCTGATGCCGAGCTAAGCCTACCTCAATCTTTAGTGGACGAACGACCGACAGAGCTGTCCCAAACATCGGGAGTCGGGTTCCGAAAGCTGTGTCATAAGCCCTCATTATGACAAGCGCACCGCCGTCATCCTGCGTGAGACCGTTTCCGGCCCAGCGCGACGCGGCGAGTTCACTGCGTTCCCTTTACGGTCATACCTTCCGGAAATCCCGGAAGGTATGACTTACGGTGGTCGCGCGAAAGTGAGCTCCTCGACGGCACATCGGTCGTGCCGATCAGGCACAAATCGTCCTCATACGGGTTGACGAAGATCACCCGCTTGTCGTCGTTCTGGAGCAGATAGGCGTGCGTCCCTTGCCAGAATTTCCGTGCGACCAGATGGCTGCCTTTGACCAGTCGTACCTGGCGAGACGTGTTTTGACCCGGCGACGCCGTGGATCACCCGCTCGACCCAAGGCCCTGCCGCGTTGACCAGCACGCTCGCGCGCACCGCGCGCGTGCCGCCGTCGGGGTCGCGCACCGTCACCATCCAAAGCCCGTCGACGCGACGGGCGGCGACTGCCTCGCTGCGCACCATCACCTCGGCGCCGCGCTCGCGCGCGTCGAGCGCGTTCAGCACCACCAGGCGCGCATCGTCCACCCAGCAATCGGAATATTCAAACGCGATGCGCAAGCCGTCCCGAAGCGGCACGTCCTCGGGATCGCGCCGCAAGTCAATCCGCCGGGTCGGGAGCAACGTCTTTCGTCCGCCCAGATGATCGGTACAGGAACAGCCCGGCCCGAATCATCCATGCCGGACGCTGCTCGGGGCTGTGCGGCAACACGAAGCGCAGCGGCCAGACGATGTGCGGGGCGACGGCGAGCAGAACCTCGCGCTCAATCAGCGCCTCGCGAACCAGGCGGAACTCGTAATATTCCAGGTAGCGCAGCCCGCCATGGATCAGCTTGCCGGAGCGCGAGGAGGTGCCCTCGCCCAGATCGCCCTTTTCGCACAACGCCACCCTGAGCCCGCGCCCCGCGGCATCACGCGCGATGCCCGCGCCGTTGATGCCGCCGCCAATCACGAACAGGTCGAACCGGTCGCTTGTCGCGCCATTGCTCATCCGCTCGTGCTCACCCCAGGGCTTCGGCCCGGTCCTGCACGCCGTAGCTCTCGAACTTCGCGGCCGTGTCGGCGATGTCCTGATCGGACAGCAGCACCGGCCCGCCGATCAGCAGACTATGGTAGTACTGCCGCGCGATCGTCTCCAGCTCCACGGTCAGCCACATCGCTCGCTTCAGCGTGGCCCCGCACACGATCATCCCGTGATTGGCGAGCAGGCACGCGCTGCGCCCCTCCAGCGCCCGCAGCGCGTGCTCGGACAGCTCCTTGGTGCCGAACGTGGCATATGGCGCGCAGCGCACATCGGTGCCGCCGAACGCCGCGATCATGTAATGGCAGGCCGGAATTCCCCGGCGCGCCACCGCGAGCGTGGTGCAGAAGGTCGGATGACTGTGCACCACCGCACCCACCTCGGGCCGGGTGCGCAGGATGTCGCGATGGAACCGCCATTCCGTCGAGGGCTTCAACGGCCCGCGCCAGGGGACTTTATCCGCGCCATACTCGCCTTCGATCGGCATGGCCGCGACTTCCTCGGCGCGCATCTCGTCGTACGGCGTCGCCGATGGCGAGATCAGCATCTCGTCGCCGTGACGCAGGCTGATATTACCCGATGTCCCCTGGTTGATGCCGAGCGCGTTCATCCGCCGGCAGGCTTCGACGATCGAATGGCGCGCTTGCTGCTCGCTCATGTCCTAGGGCTCCTTCAGCACGGGTTCATGGGCGGCTCGCCCCCGAAATAGCGGCGCAGCTCCTCGGCGATCGCCTCGGCGGCGATGCTCACGGTCTTCACCGAGGCGCCGGCGATGTGCGGCGTCAGCGTCACGTTCGGCAGGCGCAGCAACGGCCAGTCCGGCGGCACCGGCTCGACCGCGAAGGTCTCCAGCATCGCCCCGCCGAGATTGCCGGAGGACAGCGCCTCGTACAGCGCATCATAATCGACCAGCGGCCCGCGCGCGGTGTTGACGAAGGTCGCACCGGCCCGCATCCGCGCGAACTGCGCGCGGCCGATGAACCCTGTGGTCTCCTCGGTCACGCGCGCGTACAACGTTACGACATCGGCGCGCGCGAGCAGCGCGTCCGATGGCACCTGCCGCACTTCGTCATTCCAGTCGGTGGTCGAGAGCCGCTGGTACGGATCGCAGACTAGGATGCGGCAGCCGAACGGCTTCAGCAGCCGCACCAGCCGCGAGCCGATCTGCCCGTAGCCGATCACCCCCACCGTCATCTCGGACAGCTCGCGCCCGGTCCGGTCGGCGCGGTACAGATCGCCGCGCCACTCTCCGGCGCGCAGCGCCTCGTGGCCGGCGCGGATCAGGCGCGTCTCGGCCAGGATCGCGCGCACGGCGAACTCGGCGACCGCTGAGGCGTTGCGGCCCGGCGTGTTGACCACGCGCACCCCGTGCGCCCGGGCCGCCGCCATATCGATGTTCACCGGCCCGCCGCGCGAGACCGCGATCAGCCGCAGCGCCGGCAGCCGCTCCAGCATCGCGCCCGAGACCGGAGCCAAATGCGTGACCAGCGCCTCGGCCGCGCCCACGAAGGCGATGATCGCCTCGGGATCGCCCTGGTATTCGCGCAACAGGTCGAAACCGGGGCGGTCGTAGCCGTGCTCCATCGGCTCGTCGGGCCAGGGCAGCGTCATGCTGCGCAATGCCACCGTCTCGCCGCAGGCGGCGCGGATCGCCTGATCGAACCGCTCCGGCAGCATGAAATTATCCCCGATAATGGCGACCTCACGCGGCATGATCGGGCTCCCGCGCGGCGTGCAGGCGCCGCCAAAGCATAGGCATCGCGATAGATCGGAAGCAGCGCCTCGTAGCGGCGCGCCAGCGCGGCCTCGGGCGCTTCCGCCTCACCTAAGAGCGGCACCACCCAGCGCGCGGCGCAGGCGGCCATGTCGGGGAATATGCCCACGCTCACGGCGGCGATCATCGCCGCACCCGCCGCACCGGCTTCCGGCTGGGCAATGGTGCGCACCGGCCGGTCGAGGCAGGCGGCCAGGATCGCGCGCATCGGGGCTGAGCGCGCCGCCCCGCCGGTCACGCGCACCTCGGCCGGCATTCCGCCGGCGGCGGTATAGCAATCCCGCGCCGCCAGGCCGATGCCCTCGAACACCGCGCGCGCCAAGTCGGCGAAGGTGATCGTCTGATCGAGCCCCAGCAGCGAGGCACGCGCACAGGCGTCGGTGCTGCCGATCACCGATACGCCGGCATCCGCCCCGGCGATCGGCGCCGCGCGCGCATCGAGCCAAAAGCCAGGCGGGCGCCACCGGCTCGCCCTCGGCGTCCGCCAGCCACGTCCCGTCGCCCTGGCCGGTGACGGCGAGCGCCGCGATCGGGTGTCCGTCTAGGCGCGAGATCAGCTCGGCCAGAACCTCGCGCGCGTCCCGCCGAGTGGCTGTCATGTCCTGCTCCACCGCGCCGCCCGGCCCGGTGCGGAACAGGTTTGGCCGTGCCGTTTCGGCAAGCGTGGCGCCATCGGCGGTGAACGCCACCGCCTTGACCACGGAGGTGCCGGCATCGAGCGCCAGGATCAGCGGTGGCCGGTTCATGGCAAGCGGCATGTGCTGGATTGGACCGTAATACCACGGCGTGTGATTGATGACGCGCACCTCCTGCCGTCATCCTCGGCGAATGCCGAGGATGACGACTTGCTTCGGCGTCACGGCGAGGAAGTCGTGGATGGTCGGCCTTCGCCGTCCATGACGGGGAGGAGTTCGAAGCTAAGTGCCGTCGTTATGCCGATCTGATCGAACGGAACGATTGAGTATTCCAGTCCGGTTGTCGCGAGCATCTACCGTGGATGCCGTCAAGCGTTTTGTTCCATGACGTCAGTTCCGACTGCTGG
>CAWKGV010000010.1:0-136964 GCA_963849305.1 uncultured Pseudomonadota bacterium | reverse complement strand
AGCGGGTTGTTTTTCTGAGCTGCGCCATCGGTCGAAGCCAGGCAATCAAACACGATGAGGAGTGCTGCTCGATCGCATTCTTGGAAGACAAGGAGTTAAGGCCGAAAGCGGTAACCTGGCTCGTGGCAGAAGGCGGGTCAGGCAAACGCCGTCGAGCCTGTCAGGAATTTTGTGTGAGGGTCCGCTGCTGAACCTCACTCTCCGACGAAGCGGTCGCCGAACATGACCGCGAATTGTGTCTTTGCGGCATTCCATCCGCGCGGAGCCATCTTCCAGTTTTCGGGCTACCGGCCGGGCTCGGCGGGCCAGCGTAGCAACGCCAACCAAGCAATGCCGAGATAGGAGGTACCACCGATGCAGGAACTGCTGTCGTTGGCAGAACGGATCGCGGCGCGGCTGAAGGCGCGGGGCGAGACGGTTGCGATCGCGGAGTCCTCGACCGGCGGCCTGGTATCCGCGTCCCTGCTCGCGGTGCCCGGCGCAAGCGCGTATTTTCTCGGCGGCGGCGTGATCTACACCAAGTTCGCGCGCGCGGGGTTCCTGGCGATCCCCGATCCGCTGCCGGACGGGATGCGCGCTTCAACCGAGCCTTACGCAGCCCTGCTCGCGCGCACGGTGCGCGCGCGCTGCCAGGCGACATGGGGGCTGAGCGAGACCGGGGCGACGGGGCCAACGGGCAACCGCTACGGTGACGCGGCCGGGCACACCTGTATCGCGATCGACGGGCACATTGCGCGCGCGGTGACGCTGGAGACGGGCAGCGCCGATCGGGTGGCGAACATGCGCCGGTTCGCCGCGCGGGCGCTTGAGGTGCTGGCGGAAGGGGTGGGGGCTTGAGGCTCGACGCGCCTCGGTCCGGCAAAATCTATCTATACAATTTGCCTGCAAGCCAGGGCTGAACATTGAAATGCGGCGATCTAGCCCCGGGATTGCTGCCTCACCGCGACCGGCGATCGCTACCGCCCATGAGGGCGACGAGCGCCGGCTCTATCGCGGCAGCCATCTTCGCCTGCGCCGCCGCATCGGGATGCAGCGGCGCCTTGGGCGGGGTTTCCTTCGAGTCAAGAAACATCGCGCGATCGAGTCGGCCGTCGCACAGGAACAACGGCGTCAGGTCGAGATAGGTTACGTTCGCCATCCGCCCGTCACCATAGCGCGCGGCGAGCATTCGGTTGACCGCCAGCGTCGTCTCGGTGATCCAGGGCGAGCGGTCGGAGGGGAGCACCCCGACCAGCAGCAGCTTCGTGGCGGGCAGCCGACGGCGCAGCTCGGCCACGATCGCGTCGATGCCGGCCACCGTGTCGGGAGCGGACCAGTGCGGCCGGCCCATGTTGTTGGCCCCGATCAGGATTACCGCCGTTTTGGGCGCGATCCCGCTGGCCTCGCCATGTTCGATCCGCCACAGCAGGCTGGCGGTGGTGTCGCCGTTGAAGCCGAGATCCACGGCGTTCCGCCCGCCGTAGAATTTTTGCCACACGGGCCGGAAGTCGAGCCAGGCCGGAGGGCCTTGGCGCTCCCAGTCCTGGGTGATCGAATTGCCGTAGAAGACCAGATCGACATGGCCTTCGCGCAGCCGTTGCTGCTTGGCCTCGAACCGCTGTCGCCACCAGGGCAAGTCCATGCGCGAGATCGGCGTGGCGGCGAGAACGGCCCGCGCGCCGGCGCGCGACATGGGCGCAGTGGTGGCCAGCAGGCCGGCGGCGAGCAGCAATAAGGCAGGGCGCATCGGAACTCTCTTGACGGGTGATTCGGTTCTGGGTGGGAGGATGGCATAGCATCCCGCCGCCATGTTGGGGGCAACGCCATGCGGATCGCCAAGATCGAGGACCTACATTGCAACGCTGGCTGGCGCGACTTCTCGTTCCTGAAACTGACGACCGATGACGGGCTGATCGGGTGGTCGGAATACATGGAGTCCTACGGCTCGCAAGGCTTGTCCGAGGTGATCCGCCGGCTGGGCGCGCGGCTGATCGGCCAGGACCCGCGCCCGGTGGAGCGGCACACGACTTTCCTGCACGGGGTCACGCGTGCCGCGCCAGGCGGGATTAACCAGCAGGCGATCGCGGCGCTGGAGAACGCGCTGATCGATCTCAAGGCCAAGGCGCTCGGTGTTCCGGTCTATGAACTGCTCGGCGGGCCGATCCGCCAGCGGCTGCGGCTCTATTGGTCCCATTGCGGGTCGTATCGCGTCATGTACGGTGAGCAATTCCGCGAATGGACCGGGCAGGCGCCGATCCGTTCGCTCGGCGACGTCGCGGCGCAGGGCAAGGAGGTGGCGCGGCGCGGGTTCAAGGGATTGAAGACGAACATCATGCGCTTTGAAGGTGAAGAACCGTGCCTGCACATGCCGGGGTTCAACGCGCCGTTCGCGCCCGACCTTCGGGCTGATCCGAATCTGATCGAGGGCTTGCGCGCGCAGATGGCGGCGTTCCGGCAGGGAGCGGGGCCGGGCGTCGGGCTGCATCTCGATCTGAATTTCAACTTCCGCACCGAGGGCTACATTCGCATCGCGCAAGCCCTGGAAGAATTCGACCTCGCCTGGCTGGAAGTGGATGCGTACGACCCGGCCGCGCTGGCGACGATACGGCGATCCTCGCGCACGCGCATCGCCTCGTGCGAGTCGCTGTTCGGGCGGCGGCAGTACCGGCCGTTCTTCGAGCAACAGTCGGTGGATGTTGCAATCATCGACGTGCCGTGGAACGGCATCATGGAAGCCATGAAGATCGCCGCGATGGCGGAGACCCACGAGGTCAACGTCGCGCCGCACAACTTCAACGGCCATTTGGGTTCGCTAATGAGCGCGCATTTCTGCGCCGCGATCCCGAATTTCCAAGTGATGGAGATCGACCTCGACGACGTGCCGTGGAAGGACGCGCTGTTGTCGATACCCCCGGTGATCGAGGCCGGCGAGCTGCTGATCCCGACCGGCGCGGGATGGGGCGCGGAGGTGAACGAGGACGCGGTAAGGGCACATCCGCCGGCGGGGCGGGCGTGGTCGTGAGGTGGGGCCCCGTGTCGTACCGGCCATCTCGAAAACGAGCCGGAGTGATTGAACCCGAACCAATCGAGGGCGTTCCACAAGGCCGGCCGATTCCGGTCAACAGCCCAAGAACCACGGGAAGGAATTTCGTCATGAAGACCATGCTCGCCGCCGCTCTCGTCATTGCCCCCGCCCTTGCCGGCGCCGCTGCGGCCCAGCAAGGCGGCAACGAGCAGGACCGGCACTTCGCAACTCAGGCCGCGGCCAGCGGTGAGCAGGAGGTCGCGGCCGGCAGGCTCGCCGAGACGGAAGCCGCCACCCCGGCCGTGCGCGAGTTCGGTCGCTGGATGGTGACCGACCACACGCTGCTCGGCAAGTTGCTGCAATCGCGCGCGCACGAGGCCGGGATCGAACTGCCGGCCGCCCCGACCACCCGGCTCAACTCGGACCAGCTCAGCGGCCTGCACGGACAGAAGTTCGATGACGCGTATATGACCCAGCAGGTCAAGGCCCATCAGCAGGCGGTCGCGCTGTTCGAGCAGGAGGCGAGCGCCGGCCAGAGTCCGGCGCTCAAGGGTGCGGCGCAACTCGCGCTGCCGGTGCTCCAGCAGCATTTGGCAGAGGCGAGGGAGCTGCAAACCGTTGCGCTCGCCAAGGCGCCGGGGGGCACGCAAGTCTCTCTCCCGTCCTCGGCACCCCCGGCCACGACCACGCGCAACACCGCCTCCAGCGCGCAAGGCCCGATGGTCAAGCAACTGAACCAGCAGGGCGCGGCGCGGATCGAAAAAGAGGGCAAATAAGGGGCTGGAGCGAACCCCTTGCGGGGTCCGTAAAGAGGGGGAGGCGGCCGGGGACAACGGGACGGCTCAGCCCGCGTAATCGCGACCCGGCCGGCTCATATAGGCGGGCAGGGAGAACCGCCACCGATCCCCGTCACCGTGGCCACGTCCCCGTCACCGTGGCCACGAGGCAGAAGCCGACGATGTCGAATTGCTTGCGCGAGGCGGTCAATGCGCCGCTGGCTGCGAAGATCGCGACGCCGGCATGGTCTAGCTAACTCAGGAGCGGTCCGGCCACGGTCATCTGCGCGCCCCGCGGCTCACGACTTCGAGAGTCAGTTGCACGCCCGCGTCGCGGAGCGTCGATACCAGCAGGTCGCGGTGCGGCCGATCCGCCGTCTCGACCGTGCAGACCACCCGCACCGCCGACATGTCCGGGCCGGAGAAGGCGCGGTCGTGGGCGATCTCCTTGATGCTCGCGCCAGTCGAGGCGATCAGCGCAGCAAGGCCCGCGAGGCCACCGGGACGATCGGTGATGACGGCGGTGAAGCGGCAGAGGCGCGAATCCTGCACCAGCCCCACCTCGATCACCCGATCCAGGATGTTGAGGTCAATATTGCCGCCGGAAAGCACCAGCACGACCTGCTTGCCGGACAGCTCTGGGAACCGTCCTGCCAAGAGCGCCGCGAGCGGCGCCGCCCCCGCCCCCTCCACTACGCATTTCTCCAGCTCGATCAGGCGCAGGATCGCCGTGGCCACCCCGGCCTCGTCAACGGTTGTTACCCGCGCGAGGAGATCGCGTGCCGTCGCGAATGCACGCGCGCCCACGCGCGAGACCGCCAAGCCGTCGGCCAGGGTGGGCCGGACCTCGACCTCCCGTGGTTCCCCGCCTGCGAGTGCCGCCGCGTAGCAGGCGGCGTGCTCCGGCTCCACGCCGTAAACCTGGAGCGAGGGGCGCAGCGACTTCACCGCCCGCGCGATCCCAGCGATCATCCCGCCGCCGCCGATGGAGGCGACGATCGCATCGGCATCCGGCACTTGCTCCAAAATCTCCAGCCCGATCGTGCCTTGCCCCGCGATGATCGCCGCATCGTCGTAGCCATGCACGTAGGTCAGGCCCTGTTCGTCGGCGAGCTGGTCGGCGCGCGCCCGCGCCTGCGCCAAGGTGTCGCCGTGCAGGATTACGGTCGCACCCAGCTTGCGGCAGTTCGCGACCTTGATAAGCGGGGCGAAGCGCGGCATCACCACCGTGATCGGGATGCCGAGCAAACTGCCGTGATAGGCCATGCCCAGCGCGTGGTTGCCGGCGGAAGCAGAGATCGCGCCGCGCCGCTGCTGCTCGGGGGAGAGGAGCATGAGCGCGTTGCGTGCGCCCCGCTCCTTGAAGCTGCCCGTGCGTTGCAGGTACTCGAGCTTACAGAACACCTCCGCGCCGCACAGCTCCGATAACCGGATCGACCGTGTGCAAGGCGTCTGCTCGATCCCGCCCGCGATGCGCTCGCGGGCGGCAAGGATGTGGTCGAGGGTCACTCGCATGATTTTGCTCCCTCAGGCCAATTGCAGACGGCGTGGCTGGCACAGATGATAGCCGATGCCGAGGATCGCGAACCACACGGGGGCAACATACAGCGCGACGCGCGTGCCTTCGTCGATGCCGAGGAAACCCGCGACCATCACGAGGAACGCCACGACGAACCAGTTGCTATAAGGCGATCCGGGCATCCGGTACGGAACTGCCTTCGCCTCACCGGCGGCGACCGCGCGGCGGTAGCCGAGATGGGCGATGACGATCAACGCCCAGGTCCAGAGCGAGCCGATCAGGGCCACACTGGTCACATAGACGAACACCTGTTCCGGCACGAAGTAGTTCAGCACCACGCCGAGGAGCATGACGCCAACCGAGGCGGTGATGCCGGCCGCCGGAACATGGCGGGCATTGACCTTGCCGAACACGCGCGGCGCCTGACCGAACTGCGCCAGGGTATAGAGCATCCGTCCGGTGCTGAACACGCCGCTGTTGCACGACGAGGCCGCCGCCGTGATGACGACGAAGTTGATGATCCCAGCGGCCGCCGGCAGTCCGATCCGCTGGAACACCACGACGAACGGACTCTCGCCGGGGTGCAATTGATTCCACGGCACCAGGGACATGATGACGAGCAAGGCGCCGATGTAGAAGACCAGGATACGATAGACGACGCTGTTCGTGGCCTTGGGTAGCGTCTTCTCGGGATTCTGCGCCTCGCCCGCGGTGACGCCCAGCAGCTCGACGCCTTGATAGGCGAACATGACGATCTGCAAGGTCAGCACCACGCCGAGCACGCCGGTCGGGAAGAACCCGCCATGGCTCCAGAGATTGCTGAAGCTCGCGGTGTGACCCAGCTCGCCCACGCCGAAGATGATGACCACCAGGCCGATCACCAGCAATGCGACGATCGCGACGACCTTGATCAGCGCGAACCAGAATTCAAGTTCCCCGAACAGGCCCACGGCGATCATATTGACCCCGTACAGGACGGACAGGGCGCCAAGCGCCGGGATCCACTGCGGCAGGTCCGGGAACCAGTAGTGGAAATAGACGCCCACGGCGGTGATCTCCGCCATGCCCGTGACCACCCACATGAACCAATACGACCAGCCGGTGGCGAAACCGGCCCAGGGGCCGACATATTCCTCGGCGAATGTCGCGAACGATCCAGCCACCGGCCGGTGCATCAGCAGTTCGCCGAGGGCGCGCATGATGAAGAAGATCACCAGCCCGCCAACGGCGTAGGACAGCATCAGGCCGGGGCCGCCCTTGCTGATCGCCCTGGCCGAGCCGAGGAAGAGACCGACGCCGATCGCGCCGCCGATGGCGATCAGCTGGACATGCCGTTCCTTAAGGCCGCGCTCGAGATCTTTCGATTCTCCAGCCTGTTCCTCGTTGAGCATTTTGCTCAAAACAACATCAGTCATGCGTGGACTTCCTCCATAATCGGGGTTGGGACGTTCCGCTGCTTTGCGTAGCGGCTAATGTCGAGACCTTGCGTGTCGATCGCGGGCCGCTTGCCCGAGACCAGATCGGACAGGACGCAGGCCGAGCCGCAGCTCATGGTCCAGCCAAGCGTGCCGTGGCCGGTGTTGAGCCAAAGGTTCGGATACTTCGCGCGGCCGATCACCGGCGGGCCGTCCGGCGTCATCGGCCGCAAGCCGCACCAGAAGCTCGCGCGGGCCACGTCGCCGCCATCCGGATAGAGATCGCTAACGACGTGTTCGAGCGTGGCGCGCCGCGAGGGTCGCAGTTTGGTGTTGTAGCCGTCGAGCTCGGCCATGCCGCCGACGCGGATGCGGTCACCGAGCCGGGTAATCGCTACCTTGTGCGTCTCGTCCATGATGGTGGATTGAGGCGCGCCCGCCGGATCGGTGATCGGCACCGTCAACGAGTAGCCCTTCACCGGATAGACCGGCAGGTCGATGCCAATGCGTCGCAAGATCAGCGGCGCGTAGCTGCCCAGCGCCACCACATAAGCGTCGGCGGTGAGGACGCCTGCCGAGGTCGCCACTCCGGCGACCTTGCCTCGCTCGGCCAGGATGGCGTCGATCTGCACACCGTGGCGGAACGCAACGCCGCGTTGGCGGCAGAGCGCGGCGAGCGCGGTGGTGAACTTGAAGCAATCGCCGGTCTCATCGCCCGGCAGACGCAGGCCGCCCACGAATTTCCCGCGCACGCGGGCAAGCGCCGGCTCGTAACGGACGCACCCCGCTGCGTCGAGCAGCTCGTATTCCACGCCGAGCTTCTCCAGGATGGCGATATCCTTGCCGGTGCCGTCGAGCATCTTTTGGCTGCGGAACAGCTGTAGCGTGCCCTGACTCCGCTCGTCATAGGCGATACCGGTCTTGGCCCTGAGCTCCCGCAGCAGGTCGCGGCTATATTCCGCGATTGGCACCATGCGGCCCTTGTTGCGCTCATACGCGGCGGCGGTGCAGTTGCCGAGCATCATCAGACCCCAGCGGATCATGTCCGGGTCGGGGCGAGGCCAGATGAACAGCGGCCGGTGGCGCATGAACAGCCATTTCAGCGCCTTGATCGGGATACCCGGTGCCGCCCAGGGCGACGAATAACCAGGCGAGACCTCGCCGGCATTGGCGAAGCTGGTCTCCAACGCCGGCCCGGCCTGGCGGTCGAGCAAGGTCACTTCATGACCCGCTTCAGCGAGGTAGTACGCGGTCGAGACGCCGATGACGCCGCCGCCAAGCACAAGCACTCTCAAGTCCGTCTCCTTTTGTTGCCGATTGCGGGTCGGGCCGCGTTAGTCGCCGACGTAGTGGCGGTAGTAGCGGCGGCCGAGATTGGTCAGGATTTCGTAGCCGATGGTGCCGGCTCGGTTTGCGACGGCATCAACGGGATTGCCCTCGCCGATCAGATCGACGAACCCGCCCGGTGCGAGCGCGTCGGTTGGCACGTCGGACACATCGAACGTGACCGTATCCATAGATACGATGCCGATAAGCGGAACCGGAGTGGCCCCGACGGCGGCAGTGCCACGATTGCTGAGGCTGCGCGGGAATCCGTCGGCGTAACCCACCGACACGGTGGCGATCCGGCAGGGACCGCTCGCCCGCCAGGTGGCGCCGTAGCCCACTGCCGCTCCCGCTTCGATCTCGCGGACCTGAACCACGCGGCCCTGCAGCCGGATCACCGGCCGCATCGGATTGGGCTGGCCCGCGACCGGGGCGATGCCATAGAGCGCGGCGCCCGGCCGCACGAGGTCGAAATGGTAGTCTGTGCCGAGAAAGATGCCGGAGGAGTTGGCCAGGCTGGCCGGTGCCGATGGCAGAGCGCGGCGTGCCCGGCGGAAGTCGTCGAGTTGCTCGGAGTTCAGCCGGTGATCCTGTTGCTCGGCGCAGGCGAGATGGCTCATCACATAGCGCAGCGCGACGCCATCGAGACGACGCGGATCGTCGGCGAGGGTCGCCAGTTCGGCGCGCGACAGGCCGAGGCGCGACATGCCCGTATCGACCTGCAGGATAGCCGGGAGCGTGTGGCCGCGATCCCGCGCCAGCGCCGTCCAGGCGTCGATCTGGGCGAGGCTGTTAAGCACCGGCGTTGCGTGATGTGCGACGCAGGTCGCCTCCGCGCCCGGCGGCAGCCCGTTCAAGATGAACAGGTCGGCGTCGGTCGGCAGATGCGGCCGCAAGGCGATCGCCTCGTCGAGATGGGCGACGAAGAAGTGCCGGCAACCCGCCTTGACCAGCACGGGCGCCACCTGTGCTGCTCCCAGGCCGTAAGCATCCGCCTTCACCACGGCAGCACAGGCCGAGCCGTTGAGCCGACCACGCAGCAGGGTGTAGTTGGCGCGAACGGCGCCGAGGTCGATGGTCAGCAGTCCGCCCGCTGCTTCGGGTCCCATCTGAGGCATCGTCTGCTCCCGCTCGGGTTCTCGTCCTGACCCGCCAGGTGAAGGTCTTCCGGTCTTGGCACACTCACAGCAAGGGCCGTGCCAGAGTCGGAATCTGCTGTGAATCACAGGATTTATCCGGTGACCTGCGCTTGATCGCGACCGAACCGTCCACGAGAGTTTACAGGCGGAGCGGGCCTCGTCCGACCCTGCGTCCGGAAACCGCGCCAAAAGCCCCCGCTGCAGGAATGTTCACGACCGTTTACAGTGTCCGCGTTCGTGAACAGCCGGGTCGTTGGGCCATCCCGGACCATCCCGACGAGCGCTCCGGCGGCGGAGGCGATATGCGCATCGACGTCCAGTTCGCAGACCGGGTCGGCATCGCCCATGAAATTCTGGCCGTGCTGGCGCGACGGCGCCTCAACGTCGTGGCGGTCGAGGTCTCCCCGCCGCACGTCCATATCGACGCCCCCGGCTTGCCGGCGGACGGGTTGGAGAGCCTGCGCCGGGCGCTGCTGGCGGTGCCGGACGTGCGGGCGGTCGAGCCGGTTGACATGCTGCCGGGCGAGCGGCGGCGGCTGCATCTCGACGCGTTGCTCGACGCGATGGCCGATCCGGTGATGGCGGTTGACAGCGCGGGGGCGATCGTCATCGCCAATGCCGCCGCCGCTGCCGTGACCGGGATCGATGAAGCAGGGCTGGTCGGCGCCCGGCTGAGCGAGATCCTGGAAGCTCCGGGGCTGCAGCAGGCGCTAACACGACAGGGTTTCCGGATGCCAGCCCGCGAAGTGCAGCTACGCGGGAACGCCTTCCTGCTCGATGCCAGGCCGATCGCCGAGGCCAGTGCTTCGAGCCAGGTCGCCGGAGGTGTGGTCATGCTGCTTGCCCCCGCGCGTATCGGGGAACGTTTGCACGCCCTGCAGCATTTCGACGAAGGCGGGTTCGAGAAGATCCTGGGCGACTCGCCGCCGATGCGGGCTTTGAAGGCGCGCGCCGCGCGGGTCGCGGCGATGGACGCGCCGCTGCTGATCCTGGGCGAGACCGGCACAGGTAAGGAACTCGTGGCGCACGCCTGCCATCGCGCGAGCGCGCGCGACGGCAGGCCGTTTCTCGCGCTCAATTGCGCCGCGCTGCCCGAGAATCTCGCCGAGAGCGAACTGTTCGGCTACGCCTCGGGCGCATTCAGCGGTGCACAACGCGGCGGCAAGCCGGGCCTGCTCGAACTCGCCGATCAAGGGACGGTGTTCCTCGACGAGGTGGGCGAGATGTCGCCCTACCTACAAGCCAAGCTGCTGCGCTTCCTCAACGACGGCAGCTTCCGCCGGGTGGGCGGCTCACACGAGCTTAAGGTCGATGTGCGGATCATCAGCGCGACTCATCGCGACCTCGAGCGCATGGTGGCCGAGGGCGGCTTTCGCGAAGACCTGTTCTACCGGATTAACGTGCTCAACCTGCGCGTCCCGCCGCTGCGCGAGCGAGGCGACGACATCCGCCGGCTCGCCCGGCACTTCATTAGCCGTGCGTGCGCACAAACCGGGCGACCGCCCTGCCGGCTGACCGCTTCGGCCGGGGCGGCGCTCCTGGCCAATTCCTGGCCCGGCAATGTGCGCCAGCTCGAGAATGTGGTTTTCCGGGCCGTCACGCTGACCGACCGCGACTTCCTTGACGCCGAGGATCTGGAGATCGCCGGTGCGCGCATCGCGAACGGCCGCGACCCCGGCCAGCCCGAAGCTGACGAGCCCGAACCCGTATCGTGGGATGCAGCGATCGCCGGGTTTGAAAAGGCGCTGCTCGGCCAGCTGTTTCCCCGCTATCCTTCGACACGCAAGCTGGCCGCGCGGCTCCAATCGTCGCATACCATGATCGCCAACAAGCTGCGCAAGTACGGCGTGGCGGTGCAGCAGAAGCCATGACCCTTGCCATTGCCCGCTGCTTAATGAAAAAAGATTCCACGCCACGCCGAGCACCGAAGGAAGTCACCGATGCCGAGCTGGACACCCGATCCGACCTTCTACCCCTCGCCGCGCATGGCGATGAAGGCGCCCGTGGAAACCCTCGCGTATGTCGCGAGCTTCGATCCCACGCGGCAGGTGCCGGACGCGATCACCGTGGTCGATGTCGATCCGAATTCACCCACGTATTCGCAAAACGTCGGCAGCGTCGCGATGCCCAACACCGGCGACGAACTGCATCATTTCGGTTGGAACGCGTGCAGCTCCTGCCTGTGCCCGAACGCGCCGCACCCGCATTCCGAACGCCGCTACCTGGTCGTGCCCGGTCTGCGCTCCTCGCGCATTCATATCATCGACACCAAACCGGACCCGCGCAGCCCGAAGATCGCCCGCGTGCTGGAGCCGGCGGAGGTGGCCGAGAGGGCGGGCTACACGCGCCCCCATACGATCCATTGCGGGCCAGAGGGCATCTATGTCACCGCCCTCGGCAACCCGCGAGGCGAGGCGCCGGGCGGCATTTTCCTGATGGACCACGAGAGCTTCGATATCCGCGGCCGCTGGGAAATCGACCGCGGGCCGCAGCGGCTCGCGTATGATGCCTGGTGGCATCTCGGCCACGACACGCTGGTGACCAGCGAGTGGGGCCTGCCGGCCACGTTCGAGAACGGCCTCGTGGCGGAGGTGCTGCTGGGCGGCCAGTACGGCCACCGGCTGCATTTCTGGGACTTGCACACCCGCAAGCACCAGCAGGAGCTGGATTTCGGCGCCGAGAACCAGCTCGTATTCGAGCTGCGTCCGGCGCACGATCCGACCAAAGCGTACGGCTTCGTCAACTCGGTAATCAGCCTCAAGGATTTGTCGGCCTCGATCTGGGTCTGGTTCCGCGACGGCGCGCGCTGGGCGGCGCGCAAGGTGATCGAGATCCCAGCCGAGCCTGCCGATCCCGACCTGCTGCCGCCGATGCTCAAGGGGTTCAAAGCGGTGCCGCCGCTGGTCACCGACATCGACCTGTCGATGGACGACCGCTTCCTATACGTTTCGTGCTGGGGCACGGGTGATCTGCAACAATACGACGTGTCCGATCCGTTCGCGCCGAAGCTCGCCGGCAAGGTCAGGATCGGCGGCATTGTCGCGCGTGCGGGCCTTCCCAAGGCCGCGAACGGCAAGCTTAACGGCGGGCCGCAGATGGTGGAGATCAGCCGCGACGGGCGGCGGGTCTATTTCACCAATTCGCTCTACGGCGCGATCGACGACCAGTTCTACCACCAGGGCCTCGACGGCTGGATGGTCAAGCTCGACGCCAAGCCCGAGGGCGGGCTCGATTTCGACCCCGATTTCTTCATCGAATGGCCGGCCAGCCACCGGCCGCATCAAGTGCGGCTGGAGGGCGGCGACTGCTCGTCGGACTCGTATTGCTATCCGTGACGCCGTAGCGAGTGCCTGGCCGTGGCTCGCCGTCACCGGCCTCGGGGCGTTTCACGGCCTCAATCCGGCGATGGGCTGGTTGTTCGCGGTGGCGCTTGGCCTACACCGGCAGAGCCGGCGGGCTGTGCTGTTGGCGCTACCGCCGATGGCACTCGGGCACGCGCTGTCGATCTGGCTCGTGGCCGCCACGGTGATGGCGCTCGGCGTGGTGATCGACGCGCGCATGGTCGCCATGGCCGCCGGTGGGTTGCTCATTCTCTGGGCGGCCTATTATTGGCGTTACAGCCACCGCCATCGCGTGCGCGTCGGCATGACCACGGGGCTTGCCGGCCTCGCGCTCTGGTCCTTCCTGATGGCGAGCACGCACGGCGCCGGCCTGATGCTGGTGCCGGCTCTGATCCCGTTATGCGGCGGGACCATGCCGGTCATCGGCGGCGGATCGCTCGCGGTCGCGCTCGCGGCAATCGGGGTACATACGCTGGCGACGCTGATCGTGACCGGGCTGATCGCGCTGGTGGTGTACGAGTGGGTCGGCCTCGGCGTGCTCCGGCGGGGCTGGATCAACTTCGACCTGCTGTGGACCGGCGCGCTGGTGGCGGTGGGAAGCCTGCTGCTGGCCTTCGCGTGACACCACTTGACGCTGCCGGCAAGCCGCTCGCACGCTCAGCAGCCGAACCCGCGAGGACCGAGTTGGCCGACCAAATACAAGCCGACGTCCGCTCACCCGAGGAGAGCGTAAAGCTGGATTGGGAGCGGGCGCGCGCGCATCTGGCCGCGCATGGGCTGACGCTTGATCGCGACCCGCCGCCCCGCCAGTTCGCGGGCGGGCTCGCCAACCTGAACTACCTCATTTTCCTCGACGGCAAGCCTGCCGTGCTCCGCCGGCCGCCGATGGGCGAGCTGCCGGCCGGCAGCTACGATATGGCGCGCGAGCATCGCATCCTGAGCCGCCTCGCGGACGCACTGCCGGTCGCGCCGCGCGGTTTGCATCTCTGCACCGACCCGGCGGTGATCGGCGCGCCGTTTCAGATCATCGAGTACCGTCCCGGCCTGGTGATCCGCGAAACCATTCCGCCCGCCCTCGCCGGCCGTCCGGAGGTGGGTGCGCGACTGTCGCAGGTGCTGCTGGAAACCATCACGGCGATCCACGCGGTCGATACCGCCGCGGTCGGGCTCGACGATCTCGGCCGGCCGGAGGGTTTCCTCGAGCGCGCCGTCGCCGGCTGGCGCAGGCGCGGCCTGGCGGCCAAGGAGGACGGGACCGAGCCGCTGCACCATGACCTCGGCCTCTGGCTCGAGCGCCACCTCGTCCCCGACGGCCCTCCCGCTTTGCTGCACAATGATTTCAAGTTGAACAACATGATCCTGAACCCGCGCGACCTGTCGGCGGTGGCGGTGGTCGATTGGGACCAGGGCACGCGGGGCGATGCGCTGTTCGACTTCGCAACCCTGCTCTGGTACTGGATCGAACCGGATGATCCGCCGGCGATGCACGACATGGAGCAGATGCCGGCCGCCGAGCCCGGGTTCCTAACCCGCAGGCAGGCGGTGGATGCCTATGCCGCGCTGAGCGCACGGGACATGTCGGGGTTCCTGTTCCACCGGGTACTGGCGATCCACAAGCTCGGCGTGATCTTCTTGCAGCTCGGCTACCGCTGGCGCAGCGGTGCCACCACCGATCCGCGCTATGCGCGGTTCTCGGGCATCGGCACGGGCATCCTGGAGTTCGCACACGACATAGCGCAGGGCCGCGCGTTCTAGGAGAGGTGCAACCAACCAGCGCGCGCCAAAACGCGGGGACCAGCGATGGATTTCTCAATACCGCCCGACCTTCAAGAGCTTCAGCAGCGCACCCGGACCTTCATCCACGAGCAAATCCTGCCGCTGGAGGGCGACGCGAGGCAGACGCGGCATGGTCCGACCGATGCCTTCCGCCGCGAGCTGAACGGGCTCGCGGAAGCCGCCGGCCTGCTGGCGCCGCATGTCGGGACCGAATGGGGCGGCCTGGGGCTCGGCCATGTCGGCAAGGCGTTGGTGTTCGAGGAGGCCGGCTATTCGCTGCTCGGCCCGCTGGCGATGAACATCTCCGCCCCCGACGAGGGCAACATGCATCTTCTCGAGGCGGTCGGCTCGGAGGAGCAAAAGGAACGCTGGCTCGCCCCGTTGGCACGCGGTGAAATCCGGTCCTGCTTCTGCATGACCGAGCCCGCGCCCGGTGCGGGCTCCGACCCGGCGGCACTGCGCACTAAGGCGGTGCAAGACGGCAATCATTGGGTGGTCAACGGCGAGAAATGGTTCATCACCGGCGCCGCCGGGGCGGGATTCGCGATCATCATGGCGGCGGGCGAGGACGGCCGGGCGACGATGTTCCTCGCCGAGATGGATACGCCGGGGATCGAGGTGGTCCGCGCGATGGACAGCCTGGACCAAGGCTTCCCTGGCGGGCACGCGGTGGTGCGGTTCCACGACGTACGCGTCCCCGCGAGCGACATCCTGGGCGAACTCGGCAAGGGGTTTCGCTACGCGCAGGTGCGGCTGGCGCCCGCGCGCCTGACGCATTGCATGCGCTGGCTCGGCGCGGCGAAGCGCGCGCATGAGATCGCCGCCGGCTACGCGCGCACGCGCGAGGTGTTCGGCCAAGTGCTGGGCAACCATGAGGGCGTGGGCTTCATGCTTGCCGACAACGAGATGGACATCCGGACCGCGCGCCTCGCCATCTGGCACACCGCCTGGCTGCTCGATCAAGGCGACCGCGCGGGCACTGAGTCATCGATGGCCAAGGTGATCTGCTCGGAGGCGATCTGGCGCGTAGCCGATCGTTGCGTGCAGATCATGGGCGGCCAGGGAGTTACCGGCGAGACGCTGGTGGAGCGCATCTTCCGCGAGGTGCGCGGGTTCCGCATCTATGACGGACCATCAGAGGTGCATCGCTGGAGCCTCGCGCGGCGGGTGATGCAGCAGGGACCGAACTGGTGAACCCGGCCGAGCTGTTCGATCTGTCCAGCAAAGTCGCGATCGTAACCGGTGCGGGGCGCGGGATTGGGCGCGGGATCGCCGAGGTACTCGCCGGCTTCGGCGCGCAGGTGGTGCTGAGCGGGCGCACGCAGGCCACGCTGGACGAGGTGGCGGCGGGGATCTCAGGCGGGCGCGGAACGGCCGCGGTGCATGTCGCCGACGTGGCGCGCGAGCCGGACGTGCTCGCGCTGCGCGATGCGGCGCTGGCGCGGTTCGGCC
This sequence comes from uncultured Pseudomonadota bacterium, assembly GCA_963849305.1. GTDB lineage: Bacteria > Pseudomonadota > Alphaproteobacteria > Acetobacterales > Acetobacteraceae > CAWKGV01. The sequence goes on along the minus strand of CAWKGV010000010.1, from coordinate 121,216 downwards.
GGATCGATGTGCTGGTGAACAACGCCGGCATCAACCCGATCTGGAAGACGATCGAGAAGACGAGCCTCGCCGAGTGGCAGGCGATCGTGGACGTGAACCTGACCGGCGTGTTCCTGTGCTGCAAGCATATCGGCGCGGCGATGGCCGAGCGTGGCGCGGGCTCGATCGTCAACATCAGTTCGGTCGCCGGCCATGTCGGCCTGACGCGCTCGGTGCCCTATTGCGCCACCAAGGGCGGCGTGGAGCTGATGACCAAGGCGCTGGCACTCGATTGGGCCAAGCGCGGCGTGCGGGTGAACTGTCTCGCGCCCGGCTATGTGGACACCGAGCTGACCTCCGGGCTGCTGCATCACGAGACACTGGGCAGGCCGTTCCTGGACCATACCCCGCTCGGGCGGTTCGGCGAGACCAGGGACATGGTCGGCGCGGCGGTGTTCCTGGCATCGGACGCATCGGCCTACATGACCGGGCAAAGCCTTGTCGTGGACGGAGGATGGACGGCGCATTAGGGGTGATCGGAGTTGCACATGACCCACCTCCATTTCGGATTGCTCGTGTTCCCAAAGGTCCAGCAACTGGACCTGACCGCGCCGTATGAGGTGTTCGCTCAGGTGCCGGGCGCCTCGGTCCATCTGATCTGGAGGACGAGGCGGTGCTCTCGTTCCTCCGCCGGCAGGCCGAGTGCGTCCGCTTCCTGACCTCGGTGTGCACGGGCGCACTGGTGCTGGCGGCTGCCGGGTTGCTGGACGGCCGGCGCGCCGCGACGCACTGGGCTGCCCGCGACCTGCTGGGCCAGCTCGGGGCGATCCCGGAAGATCGCCGCGTGGTTCGGGACGGCAACATCATGAGCGGCGGCGGCGTGACGGCGGGGCTGGATTTCGCCCTGGCGCTGGTCGCCGAACTGGTCGGGCGCAATGAGGCCGAGGCTATTCAGCTCCAACTCGAATACGCGCCGGAGCCGCCGCTTACAGCCGGGATACCCGAGACCGCTCGGGCTGAGGTCGTCGATCTTGTCCGTGAACGCGGGCGCGGCTTGCGGGTCGAACGCGAGGCGCTGGTGCGGCGGGTGCTCGCGGGTCGCCCTGTCGCCTTCGGCGGCCCGCCGCGCTAAGACAGCGCTAACAGATTGCGACAGGAGACCCGCCATGACCGAAGCCTGTATCGTCGGCTGGGCGCACTCGCCGTTTGGCAAGCTCGATGACCCCGATATCGAAAGCCTGATCGGCCGCGTCGCGGGCGCGGCTCTCGCCGATGCCGGGATCGCGCCGACCGAGATCGACGCCAGTTTCGTAAGCCTGTTCAACAACGGCTTCTCGCCCCAGGACTTCCCGGCATCGCTCGTTTTGCAGCACTTGCCGGAGCTGCGCTTTAAGCCCGCCACACGGTTCGAGAACGCCTGCGCCTCCGGCTCCGCCGCCGTGCACGGGGCGCGCGACTTCCTCGCCGCCGGCCGGGGCCGCTTCGCGCTCGTCGTGGGCGTCGAGAAGATGACCGCCACCAAGGGTCCGCAGGTCGGCGATATTCTGCTGAGCGCCTGCTACAAGAAAGAGGAAGGTGACATCCCCGCCGGCTTCGCCGGGGTGTTCGGCCGGATCGCAGAACGCTACTTCCAACGCTACGGCGACCAGTCCGACGCGCTCGCCGCGATCGCGGCCAAGAACCACAAGAACGGCGTCGATAACCCGTACGCGCAGATGCGCAAGGATCTCGGGTTCGAGTTCTGCCGCGCCGTGAGCGAGAAGAACCCCTATGTCGCGCCGCCGCTGAAGCGCACCGACTGCTCGCTTGTCTCCGACGGCGCCGCCGCGCTGGTGCTGACCGACGAGGAGACCGCGCGCGGCTTGGGCAAGGCCGTCCGATTCCGTGCCGCCGTGCAGGTCAACGACTACTTGCCGATCTCCCGGCGCGACATCACCCGCTTCGAGGGCGGAGCGGAGGCGTGGCGGCGCGCTCTGGATGCGGCGGGGCTGAAGCTCGACGACCTCTCATTCGTGGAGTCGCACGACTGCTTCACCATCGCCGAGCTGCTCGAATACGAGGCGATGGGCCTCACACCGCCCGGCCAGGGCGCGCGCGCCGTGCTGGAGGGCTGGACCGCGAAGGACGGTAGGCTGCCGGTGAACCCCTCGGGCGGGCTCAAGGCGAAGGGCCATCCGATCGGCGCCACGGGCGTATCCATGCACGCCATCACGGCGATGCAGCTCACCGGCCAAGCGGGTGCCATGCAGTTGCCGAAGGCCGATCTCGGCGGGGTGTACAACATGGGCGGCGCGGCGGTGGCCAACTACGTCTCGATCCTGGAGGCGGTGCGCTGATCCCGACTGCGAATCTCGCCTGCCACCTGCTGCAAACGGCGAGGCGATTTCCCGACCGCCCGGCGGTGATCTGGCGGGAGCGGACCTGGACCTGGGGGGAGTTCACCGAACGGGCGCAGGCGGCGGGCGGGGCGCTCGCCGCGCGTGGCGTGCGCAAAGGCGACCGCGTCCTGGTTCATGCGCGCAACTCGACCGCGATGCTGGAGACCATGTGGGCCGCCTGGATGCTCGGCGCGGTATGGGTTCCGACCAACTTCCGGCTCACCCCGCCGGAGGTGGCGTATCTAGCGCGATCCTCCGGCGCCACGGCGCATATCTTCGATGCCGCGTTCCCCGACCATGCCGCCGCCGCGCGCGCTGCGAACCCCGCGATGCGGCTGGAGATCGTGCTGGCCGGCGAGGCTGGTCTCACCTGGGACGAGCTGGCCCAGCAGTCCCGCGATGTGATCGCGCTGCCGGCCGACGTTGATCCTAACGACCCTGCCTGGTTCTTCTATACCTCCGGCACCACAGGGCACCCCAAAGCGGCGGTACTCACGCATGGGCAGATGCAGTTCGTCATCGCCAACCACCTCGCCGACCTGATCCCCGGCACGACCGAGCACGATGCATCGCTCGTTGTCGCACCGCTGTCGCATGGCGCCGGCGTCCACGCGCTGATCCAGGCGCCGCGTGGCGCGGCAAGTGTGCTGCTGTCGGGCGACCGGCTCGATTGCGAGGAGGCATGGCGCCTAGTCGAACGGCATCGCGTCACCAACATGTTTACCGTGCCGACGATCCTGACCATGCTGACGCGTCAGGACGCGGTGGATCGCTACGACCATTCCTCATTGCGCTACGTCATCTACGCCGGGGCGCCGATGTATCGCGCCGATCAGCGGTACGCGCTGACCAAGCTCGGCAAGGTGCTGGTGCAGTATTACGGTATGGGCGAGGTCACGGGCGCCATCACCGTGCTGCCGCCCGAGATGCACAGCATCGGCGATGACATGCCGGTGGGAAGCTGCGGCTACCCGCGCACCGGCATGGAAGTCGCGATACTCGATGGCGAGGGGCGTCGTCTGACGGAAGGCGAGACGGGCGAGATCTGCGTGCGTGGCCCTGCCGTAATGGCCGGCTACTACAGTAACCCCGAGGCGACCGAGGCCGCGTTCGCGCATGGCTGGTTCCACACGGGCGACCTCGGCCACATGGACGCGCGCGGCTTCGTGTACATCACCGGCCGGGCTTCGGACATGTACATCTCGGGCGGCTCGAACGTGTATCCGCGCGAGATCGAAGAGGCGCTGCTCACTCATCCCGCCGTGATCGAGGCGTGCGTGGTCGGCCAGCCGCACCCGAAATGGGGCGAGTGCGGAGTGGCCGTGCTCGTGACCGGGGCGCCGGTGTCGGACGCCGAGCTGCTTGGCCATCTCGACGGCCTGCTTGCCAAATACAAATGGCCGGCGCGCTTCGCATTCTGGCCGGAACTGCCGAAATCCGGCTACGGCAAGGTCGCCAAGCGCGAGGTGAAACGGCTGCTGGAGGAAGCACATGGCTAACGCCCCACAGGACATCGCCGCGATCGACGCCTGGCACGCGCATATTTACTACGATCCCGCGCGCACCAAGGAGACCGCGGCCAGGGTCCGTCAATGGATCGAGGAGCGGTTCACGGTTCAGATGGGACGCTGGCACGACATGCCGGTTGGCCCGCATCCGACCGCGATGTACCAGGTCGCATTCGCCCCCGAGGTGTTTCCCGCCCTCGTGCCGTGGCTGGCGCTGAACCGCCAAGGCTTGACTGTCCTGGTTCACCCGGAGACCGACCGGCCGCGTGACGATCACTTGCAGCACGCACTCTGGCTCGGCGAGAAGCTGCCGCTCGACGGCGCCATCCTGCCGGAGCGGCGGCAACACCGCTGACCATTCGATAAGCCCGCCGAGGAAGCGCCCGATGTCAGCCCTGGACCGCTACTACAACATCAACGACCTGCGGCTCGCGGCCAAGCGCCGGCTGCCGCGCGGCGTATTCGACTTCGTCGATCGCGGCGCCGAGGATGAAGTGGCGCTGCGCAACAACCGCGCGGCGATTGAACGCATCAAGCTGCGTCACCGGGCACTGGTCGATGTCTCGGGTCGCACGATGGCGACCACGTTGTTCGGCAAGCCCGCCAATATGCCGCTCGCGATCGCCCCAACCGGCGCCGCCGGCCTTTGCTGGCACGAGGGCGAACTCGAATTGGCCAAGGCCGCCGCTGCCGCCCGCGTGCCGTTCACCCTGGCTACCAGTGCCATGACCTCGATGGAGAAGATCGCCAAGGAGGCGGGCGGACGGCTCTGGTTCCAGCTCTATGTCTGGAAGCAGCGAGAGCTTTCCTACCAGCTCATCGAGCGGGCGCACCGCAACGGGTTCGAGGCGCTGATCATCACCGTCGATACCATCGTGCCGCCCAACCGCGAATACAATCAGCGCAACGGGTTCCTGCTGCCGTTCCATCCGACGCCGCGCTTCATCGCCGACATCATGCTGCATCCGAGCTGGTTCGGCGCGGTGCTGATGAAATACTTCGCCACCATCGGAATGCCGCGCAACGAGAACTTCCCCGACCCGTATCGCCGCCCTGTCACCAGTGACGCCAGCACGAAGGAGGCTATGCGCCAGGATTCTCTCTGCTGGGACGATATCCGCGTCTTCCGCGACAAATGGCCGGGGGTGCTGATGGTGAAGGGGATCAACCGGCCGGACGACGCGGTGAAGGCGATCGAGTACGGCGTGGAGGGGATCATCGTGTCCAACCACGGCGGGCGCAACCTTGACAGCGCGGTGGCCTCGATCGACGCATTGCCGGAGATCGCCGAGGCGGTGGGCGAGCGTGCCACCGTGATCCTGGACAGCGGCATCCGCCGGGGTTCGGACATCGTCAAGGCTTTGGCGCTCGGCGCCAAGGCGGTGCTTACGGGGCGCGCCACGCTGTATGGCACGGCGGTCGGCGGCGAGAAGGGCGCCGTGCATGCGATTGGCGTACTGCGCAACGAGATGGATAAGACAATGGCCTATACCGGCTGCCGCAGCGTGGACGAGATCACCCCGGACATCCTGTTTGGCGTCCGCGAGGGCAACCGTCTGCGCGATCTGGCGATGGCATCGGTGTGAGGTATCAGGGGAGAACCAGGAATGAAAGTTCTGCGCTACGGTCCGCAAGGGGCCGAGAAGCCGGGAATGCTCGACGCAGATGGCGCCATCCGCTGTCTATCGGCCGTGCTGCGCGACATCGACGGCTTCGCGCTGTCAGATGCGGCGCTCGCCATGCTGCGCTCGATCGACCCCAAGACCCTGCCCAAAGTCGATCCGAACGCGCGCCTCGGCCCATGCGTCGCCCGGCCTGTGAACTATATCTGCATCGGCCTCAACTACGCCGATCACGCCGCAGAATCGAATATGCCGCTGCCAAAAGAGCCGATCTTTTTCCTGAAATCGCTCGGCGCGTTCAGCGGCCCGAATGACGACGTGAAGCTGCCGCGCGGGTCGAAGAAGCTCGACTGGGAGGTTGAGCTGGGCATCGTCATCGGCAAGACCGCGCGCTATGTGCCCGAGCACCAGGCGATGGATCACGTCGCCGGCTATTGCGTCTGCAATGACGTGAGCGAGCGGGAGTTCCAGTTGGAGCGTGGTGGCACCTGGGACAAGGGCAAGGGCTGCGACACGTTCGGGCCGACCGGGCCGTGGATGGTAACCAAGGACGAGGTGCCCGACCCGCAGAACCTTCGCCTCTGGTGCGAGGTGGATGGCAAGCGGATGCAGGATGGCACCACGAAAACGATGGTCTTCGATGGCCGCAAGCTGGTGAGCTATGTCAGCCATTTCGTGACCTTGCATCCGGGCGACATCATCTCGACCGGCACCCCACCCGGCGTCGGTGCCGGCAAGAAGCCGGAGCCGATCTTCCTCCAGGTCGGGCAGGTGATGCGGCTGTCGGTCGAAGGGCTCGGAGTGCAGACGCAGCGTGTGGTCGAGGGTTAGCGCCAACGACCAACGCGCCTGGACGATGACCGAGCGAAGAGCGCCCCCTCTCCCGCTAGCGGGAGAGGGGGTTTTGGGCGCATCACGTGTCGCTGCGGAGACGCGGGCCGTCCTGTTTCTCATCCTTCTCGCGAGCTTGGTCCGCGTGGGATTCGCCTTCGCGCTCGGCCTCGGCGTGGACGAGAGCTACATGGTGGCGACCGGGCGCGTGTTGCGGCTGGGTTACTTCGATCACCCTCCGGCCTCATGGTGGATGCAGTGGGCGGCGGCGCACCTGCTCGGCACCGAGGCGCCGCTTGCGGTGCGTGCGCCATTCATTCTGGCGTTCGCGCTCTCCACCTGGCTCATGTACCGGCTGGGCGCGGCAGTCGCGGACCGACGCGTGGGGGTCTGGGCGGCGGTCGCGCTCAATCTGTCGCCGGTGTTCGGCGTCACCACCGGAACCTGGGTCTTGCCGGACGGGCCGCTCGACTGCGCGCTGCTGGGGGCTGCGCTCTGCCTGATCCATGCGCTGCCGGCGCGCGGACGACCGGCGCTTGGCTGGTGGTGCGGCGCCGGGGTCTGCGCCGGTCTCGCGCTGTTCTCGAAATACACCGCTCTGCTCACGATCGGCGGCGCGTTTCTTTATCTGTTGACCGCCCCCACGCACCGGCGCTGGCTGGCCCGGCCAGAGCCATACCTCGCCGGTTTGGTGGCAGTCGCGGTGTTCTCGCCCGTGGTGGCCTGGAACGCCACGCATCATTGGGCCTCGTTCGCGTTCCAAGGCGACCGGGCGGCGGGCTTGCAGTTTCGTCCCGGCCAGCCGTTCGTCGTACTCTCGGGCGAGGCGCTGTTCGTCCTGCCCTGGATCTGGCTGCCGATGATGGCGGCATTCGTGGCCGCGCTGCGCCAGGGGCCGGCGGATTGGCGCACGTGGCTGTTGTGCTGCCTCGGCGCCCCGCCGATCGTTGCGTTCGTGCTGATCGCCGGCTGGTCGAGCCAGCGCGTCCTATTCCACTGGGCGGCACCCGGCTACCTGATGCTGTTCCCGCTGCTGGGTGCCTGGATCGCCGCATGGCTGCGATCGCCGGGCATTCATGACGTCCGCCTCCCGCCGTCATCCTCGGCGAATGCCGAGGATCCACGACTTGCTTCGGCGTCACGGCGAGGAAGTCGTGGATGGTCGGCCTTCGCCGACCATGACCAGGAGAAGTCGGAACTAAGGGCCGTTGGTATTACCCGCCGCACCCTGATTGCCACGGTCGCCTTCGTGCTCGTAGTGATCGCCATCGTCTCCACTCAGGTGAGGCTCGACTGGCTGCATCCCGCCATCGCCGCCGTCGCCCGGCACGACCCGGACCTCGAAGCGATCGACTGGACTTCACTGCGTGGCGAGCTTGCCTCGCGCGGCCTGCTCGCCCCTGGCGCCGTGATCGGCGTGCCGGATTGGCGCGACGCCGGCAAGGTCGCGTACGCGCTTGGCCCCGAGGTAACGGTGGTCTGCCTCAACCGCGACGCACGCCAGTTCGGCTTCGATGACCCCGCCAGCGATTTCATCGGCCATGACATGCTGATCCTCGCCTTCGACCACCCCGCGCGCGCGCTCCGAGCGTTGACGCCAGTGTTCGCCGGCGTGGACGAGTTGCCGTCGGCGGCCATCCGCCACAGGGGCCACGTGCTCGAAGGCGTGGCGCTGTTCCAGGGCCACCGCCTGCGCGCATGGCCCCCGCCCTGAGCCGGCGACCGGGTTGTGATGTGGAATCCGCCGGGTTGTGACTGGATTCACTGCGCCCCGCTTTCCGACGCGACACACTCCCCTCAGACCAAGATCAAACAGGGGAGAACACTATGCCAGACGATCAACATGCGCTTCCGCGGCTGACCCCGGCGCCCGTCGGGGCATCTTTCTCGGGAGCGGCGGATATCGGACCTAGCGACGGCGCGAATCGCAGAAGCGCGGGTATCCGTCCGACGGCGCTCTCCCAGAACACGCCGGCGGTCCTTGGCTATTTGCTGACCGTCGGCTTCTTCGGGTTGCTGTTCACGCTCACGTTCCATGCGGCGCCGGCTGCCAATCTGGCGATGTTGAACATCGTGTTGGGCAGCCTTGGCACCGCCTGGATCGGGGCGATGGCCTATTTCTTCGGCTCGACCCATGGCAGCCAGAACAAGGATTGGTTGCTGTTTCAGAGCCAGCCAATGCCGCCCTCGAAAGCGACTGGCCAGTCTTGAGGCATCGAGCTGACATCCACCCCTCCGGCCGAGCGAGGCGGGAGGGGTGATCCGTCACGTCGGTGAAGCGTTTCGTGACATCGGCCGATGACTTGGCCGTCTTGCCGTCCGGCCGGTCACCCGAAAGCCGCGCACGGGATGCGCCAAGTTCTTGAGCGATAGCTCGCCCACATCCTCGAACCGGAACGCGCGATCGCGAACCGACGCGAACACCGCATACGAGACCAGGATGCCGCCCGGCTCGGCCAGGGCCTCCAGGCGGGCGGCGACGTTCACGTTGTGGCCGAATATGTCATGCGGCTCCGCGATCACGTCGCCGACGTTGATGCCGACGCGGAACACCAGGCGGCGGCCCTTCCGCCGGCGAGCGTTCCAGGCGTGGATGGCGTCCTGGAAGTCCACCGCGCACCGGACGGCTCCCGTGGCGCTCCAGAACTCCGCCAGGAATCCGTCCCCCGTGTTCTTCACGATCCGGGCGGCGTGCCTCGTGATGTTGGGCGCGATCATCGCCTGCCAGATCGCGGTGAAGCTGGCGTGCGTTCCGGCCTCGTCCTCGGCCATATGACGCGTGTAATCGACCACGTCCGCTACGAGGATCGCGGCCAGCCTCGATAGGCTTGCGTCACAATCTGCGGACCCGGTCGGGCGCAACCGACGCCCCCTGGACGCTCGTAATTCCGGCTCCAGCGGAGGAGCTTGGTCGGACGGGTCGTTGAACTCGAACAGCTCCGTATCGCGCATGGCACATCTCTTGGGCGCGGAGATGGACGCGGACGGGACCGTATATGAAAAAGGCCCCGTCCGATCATCGGCGGGGCCAGTGCGGCGCTGCTCTAACTCTCAGTCAGCGTGCGCGCCGGTACACCCCACCAGCGAAGGTGACGCATTGCGTTTCAATGGCCAACATCGAGGCTCCAAGGGTGAAAATTCGCCGCATCAGTCCCCGATAGGCGCGACAAGCAGCGAAGTAAAGCGGATTCTACGCGTACCAGGAATCTTACTTATGAGACTATCCACCCCGCTCACTGCCCGGCGAGGATCGCCTCGGCGCACTTCTCCGCTGTCATCAGCACCGGAAAATTGGTGTTGGCACAGGGGACCACGGGGAAGATCGAGGCATCGACCACGCGCAAACCCTCCACCGCGCGCACGCGCCCGGCGGGGTCGGTGACGGCCATCCGGTCGTCCTCGGCGCCCATCCGGCAAGTGCAGGAGGCGTGCCAGACGCCGACCGCCGCCTTGCGGCAGAAGGTCTCCAACTGGTCCTCGTCGCGCAACACGCCCTCCAGGGTGAAGCCTTCCATGATCAGCCGGCGAATCATGGTGCTACGCAAACCCGGCGGGCCGTCGAGCAGCCGCGCGATCGCATCGGTGAGCACCTTGTTCTTGCGACTCACGGCCCCGACCTGTCGCACCTTATCGCTGTAGCTGGCCGGGAAGGCGTCAGCCGTGACCGCCTGCATCGGCGGCAGGGCATGGATCGCGGCCGAGCGGCGCACGCCATCCATCAGCCGCTCCAGGTCGCGTCGGTCGGAGAGCAGGTTGAACTCCACGATCGGCTCGTCGCGCCAATCGCGCGTGTCAAGCCGGACCTGCCCGTTCTCGGAATAGGTCTTGTACACCGCGATGATGAACGAGCCGATCTGCTCGCCCACCGCGTGCCAGGCGGTCTTGTTGGTCACGACCAGCAGCATGTCCCCCAGCGGGATGTCGTCGAGCCGGGAGGAGTAGCGCAGGCCCAAATAGATGTGCCGCCGGGTCCAGTCATTGCGGATGCGCGCATCTGGCCGGACCCAAGCCGCGACCGCGACCGCCGGATGGTCCATCAATCGCTGCCCGACGCCGGGGGCGTCGGCCCGCACCTCGATCCCCCGCTCGCGCAGATGCGCAGCCGGCCCGATCCCGGCGCGCAGCAGGTGCGCGGGCGAGTGGATCGCCCCGGACGAGAGGATCACCTCCCGCGCGCGGAACTCTTGCGGCTGTCCCTGCACCATCGCCTTCGCGCCGACGCAGCGCAGGCCGTCGAACAGCAGTTCGCTCACCTGCGTCTCGGTCGAGATGGTCAGGTTCGGTCGCAGCCGGGTGCCGGGATCGAGATAGCCGATCGCCGCCGAGACCCGGCGCTCATAGGCGTTGGAAATGGCGATCGGGAAATAGCCGTCGCGCCATTCGGCGTTTTGGTCGGCGATGAACTCGTAGCCCGCCTGCTTGAACGCCTCCGCGACCGCTTTGGCGTGGCCCGGCCAGAGGTCGGGGAAGATGCGGCGGACCGGGATGCGGCCCTCGGTGCCGTGCCATTGGCCGTCGAAATCCATGTCGCGCTCGACCTTCTTGAAGAAGGGCAGCACAGCGTTCCAGTTCCACCCGGTGGCCCCACGCGCGTCCCACTCGTCGTAATCGGTGGGCGCGCCGCGGTTGGCGAGCTGGCCGTTGATCGAGGAACCGCCGCCCAGGACGCGCGCCTGCTCGTACTTGCGCAATGGCGGACGCGGCGCATCGGGCCGGTTGTGCGGGATCACCTCGGTGCTGACCTTGAGTGCGGTCCAGTGGAAGCGCGGATCGAGATAGGCGGTGCCGGGATAGGAATCGAGGATCTCGGGCGGCACCTTCCCATGCGGCGTGTCCTGGCCCGCCTCGCACAACAGCACCTTGTTGGAGCTGCGGGCGGACAGGCGATGGGCTAGCACCGATCCGGCCGAGCCGCCGCCGACGATGATGTAGTCGTAAGTCATTGACCTGACCCCTCCCCCCGGCTCCCTCCCGCAAGCGGGGGGAGTTAAAGTCATGCGCTGAGCTGTGCCGCCATATCTTCGATGTCCCGGGCCACCACGTCCCAGTCGGACTCCGCTTTGTAGTCCCGCGCTTGGTGCGGGCCGTACTCGGTCGGGCGCGGGAAGAACGCGGTCAGCAGCCCGCATTTGCGCGCCGCCGCGAGATCGCCGTTATGCGCCGCCGCCATCATCACCTGGTCAGGCTCCAGGTCGAGCAGCCGGCAGACGCCGAGATACGTCTCGGGATCGGGCTTATAGTGGCCGAACAGGTCGGTGCCGAACACCATGTCCCACGGCAGGCCAGCGTGCTTGGCCATGTTGGTGAGAAGCGCCACATTGCCATTGGACAGTGGCCCGATGATGAAGCGGCGCTTCAGCCGCGTAAGCCCGGGCACCGAATCGGGCCAAGGGTTCAGCCGGTGCCAGCCGCGATTGATGTGCCGCAGGCCGGCTTCGGTGAGACCGGTGATCTTGAACTCATCCACGAGCCGATCGAGCGACGCCCGGTGCAGATCATCGAGCTTCGTCCAGGGCAGTTCGCCCGTGCGCACCCGGTTCATGGACGGCCGGTAGGCCGCGCGCCAGGCATCCACGAGGCTGGCCCAATCGGCGGCGATGCCGCGCGTGTGTCCGAACGCCTCCAGCTCCGTGATCAGGCTCCCGCGCCAGTCTACGACCGTGCCGAACGTGTCGAACACGATCGCCACCAGCAGCCGCTTTGGGCTCATGCCGACCTCCCTGCTTCGGCCGCTAGGCTAGCGCCACCGACCCGGCTTGTCTCGGCCGCGCCTGCGGGCTATGCGGAGCCCCGCCATTCCCGGAGTGCGACAGCAGCACCAACTCACCCGATTCCCGCCGGGCCGCCAGGCCCGCGCGCGGCAGGAATCCGCATGGTCTTCTCCTCCGTTACGTTCCTGTTCTTCTTTCTGCCGCTGTTCATCGCGGGCTACTTCCTGGTCCCGTCGATCCGCGCCAAGAACCTTCTGACCCTGGCATTCTCGCTGGTGTTCTATGCGTGGGGCGAGCCGTGGTTCGTGCTGGCGCTGCTTGGCTCCATCGCGTTCAACTTCTCCGCCGCGATCGCGATCGACCGGGTGGCGGAAGGCCGGCGGCGGCTGGCGCTAATCGGCGCGGTCGCGGTGAACCTGGCACTGCTTGGCGTGTTCAAATACGCCGAATTCGCGGTGCTGAATCTGGATCGCCTGCTTGTGCCGTTCGCGCTCCATTTGCCGCTGCCCAAGATCGAGCTGCCCCTCGGCATCTCGTTCTTCACCTTCCATTGCATCTCCTATGTCACCGACGTTTATCGCCGGCGCTTTCGCGCCAACCGCGACCCGGTGGAGGTGGCGCTCTACATCGCCCTGTTCCCGCAGCTCGTGGCTGGACCGATCGTTCGCTACTCCACCGTCGCCCGTCAGCTTGGCACGCGGCGGCACACGCTGGCCCGCGCCTCGGCCGGCGCGCGCATCTTCGTGCTGGGGTTGGCGCAGAAGGTGCTGATCGCCGATCTCGTGGCCCCGCTCGCCGACGTGGTGTTCGACCACACGGTGCATCCGGGCATGGTCGCCGCCTGGACCGGGCTGATCGCCTACACGGTGCAGATTTACTTCGATTTCGCCGGCTATTCGAATATGGCGATCGGGCTCGGCATCTGCCTCGGCTTCACCTTCCCGCGCAATTTCCGGATGCCATACACCGCGCGCAGCATCACCGATTTCTGGCGACGCTGGCACATGTCGCTGTCGAGCTGGCTGCGGGACTATCTTTACATCCCGCTCGGCGGCAACCGTCGTGGCGTGCGGCGCACTTATGTCAATCTCGCGACGGTGTTCATCCTTTGCGGCCTTTGGCACGGCGCGGCTTGGAACTTCGTACTCTGGGGAGCCTGGCACGGTGCCTTCCTGGTGATCGAGCGCATGGGGCTAGGGCGCGCCGTCGCCCGACTGCCCAGGCCGGCGGCGACCGCATACACGCTGCTGACGGTGATGCTGGGCTGGGTGCTGTTCCGCGCGCCCAATCTGGGCGAGGCGGGCACGATGCTCGCCGGCCTGGTCGGGGCGCACGGCGTCTCGGGCGTTAGCCTCGATCTGCATCTCGCATTGCAGCCGATCGCGCTGGCTGCGCTCGGGGTCGGGTGCCTGTTATCCTTCGTGCGACGCTGGCCGACCCTGCCGGCGTGGGGCGAACCCGGTCGCACCACTATCCGGCGGACCGCGCGCGGGGGGGTGCTCGCGCTGGCGGATAGCGGGCTGATGGTGCTCTTGCTGCTGCTCGCAATCATCAGCGTGGCCGCCGGGACGTACAGCCCCTTCCTTTATTTCCGGTTCTGAGCACCCGATGCTATCCCGCTCTCATCGCTGGTGGATCGTGCTGGTGATGCTGCTGCTCGCCTTGCCGATGGCCGGCGCGCTGGTCTCGCTCGGCCGGAGCAGCGTCGCCGCCGACGAATACCGCGATCCGGCGCCGGCGCCCGGCTGGCCTGGCCGCCGGGACTGGAGCAAATGGCCGCGGCGGGCGGATGCCTATTTGCAGGACCGCTTTGGCCTGCGGCACTGGCTCGTGCTGGCGAATTCGATCATTCGCTATGAACTCGGCAGCGGCAACGACGACGTGCTGATCGGCGGCCAGGGGCGGTTGTTCTACCTGAGCGACGGCGCGCTCGCGCAAAGCGCGGGCCGGCTGATGCGTCCGCAATGGCTCGACACGACGGTAAGCGTGCTGACCGAGATGCATCGCGCGCTCGCCGCGCGGGGCGCGCGGCTGCTGGTCGCGGTACCGCCGAACGCAACGACGATGGAACAGGCGGACTTGCCCGGTTGGGCGCGCGCCGATGGCCGTCCCACCGAGTATCAGCGGTTCTTCGCCATGCTCGCCGCGCGCGGCATCGCGGCGGTTGATCTGCGCCCGTCGCTCGCGGCCGTGGCGCGGTTCGGCAAGGCCTATTACCGCCATGATACGCACTGGACGCCGCTCGGTGCGCTCGCAGGATTCAACGCCGTGGTGAGCGCGGACGGACGTCCGGACTGGCGCGTGCCGCTGGACGAAGTGAAACCCGACGGCATACGCCGGGGGGGCGATCTGGCGCGCATGTTGGGGCTGGGAAACTGGCTAACAGAGTCCGAGCAGTCGCTCGATTTGCCGGGCGGGTTCACCTACAAGCTGCTGCATGGCGGGGATTTCCAAACATTCGTCGCCACCGCCGACCACCCTGCCCCCACGATCATGATCGTCGGCGATTCGTTCACGCAAGAGTTCTTCCTCTCGCCCGTCATGCAGCACGCCGGTCGCCTGGTTTGGACACACCACCAGCTCTGCGGCTTCGACTGGTCGCTGGTCGATCAGTTCCATCCCGACGAGGTGTGGTACATGCCGACCGAGCGATTCATGCCCTGCCCGCCCGGCCGTCGCCCGTCGGGCTTGCCCAAGTCGGAGCCGGGCTCGGCTCGGCTGGCCGCCAGGCAAGCGCCGGAGACGAACGTGCGATTGACCAGCGCCCCGTAAGGATGAAGCGGCTGCTGCGCCAACCCCAGGTGCAGGCGGCCTTGGCCCGCCTGTTTGGCTGCTATCTGGATTTCGCCCTGCGTACCACGCGCTGGCGGCTGGACGGGATGGAGCACCTTGCTCCGCTTGCCGTTGGCTGCCCGCATGTCGTCGCGTTCTGGCATGAGCGGCTGCCGCTCATGCCGATCCTGTGGGTGCTGCTGCATCGGCTGCCGCATGCGCGATCGGGGGTCGTCCCAGGGCGGGTTCATGTGCTGGTCAGCCGGCATCGCGACGGGCGCTTCATCGGCGCGGTCATGCGGCGGTTCCGGATCGACGTCGTGATCGGCTCCTCTTCGCGCGGCGGCGCGGCGGGGCTGCTCAACTTGCTCCGGCTGCTACACAACGGTGATCTTGTGAGCATCACGCCGGATGGGCCGCGCGGGCCGCGTCGGGTGGCGGCTCCCGGCGTGGCCCGGCTGGCCGCTCTGTCCGGGGTGCCGGTGCTCCCTTGCGCGGCGCAGACTTCACGGCATTGGGTACTGGGCACCTGGGACCGCATGGTGGTCCCGAAGCCCTTTGGCCGAGGGATAGTGGTTTGTGGGCCGAAGATCGCGGTGGCACGCGAGGGCTGGGGCGAGGCGGCGGCGATCGGGGCGGCCCTGACCGACGCGGCGGAGCGGGCCGACCGGCTGTGCGAGGCGTGAGGATGCTTCCCGCCTTTTGGGCCTCTGCCACCACTCTCGCCGCGCCCGCGATCGGGGTCATGCTGCGCGGCCGGGCGCGGCGCGGCAAAGAGGTGCCGGCGCGGCTGGCCGAGCGGCGGGGCATCGATGCCGCGCCTCGCCCCGAAGGGCCGCTGTTGTGGCTGCACGCGGCCAGCGTGGGCGAGAGCATGTCGGTGCTGCCGGTGCTCGCCTCGCTCGCCCGGCGGGCGCCCGATGCGACGGTGTTGCTGACCACCGGCACCGTGACCGCCGCCGAGCTGCTCGCCCGGCGACTCCCCGAGCTTGGGTTGGCGGAGCGGGTGCTGCATCGGTTCGCCCCGCTCGACGTGCCGCGCTGGGCGGCGCGTTTTCTCGACCATTGGCGCCCGGACGCCGCCGCCTTCGTGGAGAGCGAGCTTTGGCCCAACCTGCTGGCCGCTTGCCGCCGGCGCGGCGTTCCGACCATGCTCGTCAATGCGCGCATGTCGCCGCGCAGCTTCGGCCATTGGCGGCGGGCGGGCGGGATGGCGCGGCAGGTGCTCGGCTGCCTTGACGTGGTGCAGGCCCAGAGCGCGGCGGATGCGCGGCGGCTGGAAGCGCTTGGGGCCGGTCGGGTGACCATGCCCGGCAACCTCAAATTCGCCGCCCCCGCGCTGCCGGCCGATGAGGCCGAGCTGGTCCGGCTGCGGGCGATGTTGACGGGACGCCCGCTCTGGCTCGCGGCGAGTACCCATAAAGGCGAGGAGGCGCTCGCGATCGCCGCGCACCGGCAACTGGCGTCGGCGCATCCGGGGTTGCTCACCATCGTCGTGCCGCGCCATCCGGAACGCGGGGCCGCCGTCGCGGCCCAGGCTGCCGACATCCAGGCCGCGCGCCGGTCCTTGGGCGGGGCGCCGCCGGAGCAAGGGCTTTGGGTGGCCGACACGCTAGGCGAGCTTGGACTATGGTATCGCTTGTGCGGGATCGTGCTGGTCGGACGCAGCCTGATCGCGCCAGGTGGCGGTCAGAATCCGCTGGAGCCGGCCCGGCTCGGGTGCGCCGTGGCGGTCGGTCCGTTCATGGGCAACTTCGCCGACGCGGTGCGGGCGCTGGAGCAAGCGGGCGCCTTGGCCCGCGTGGCCGACGCCGCCGCGATCGCGCGCTTTGTGTCTGGGCTGCTCGCGGACCCGTTCCGGCGGGCTGTGCTGGGCGCGGCGGGGGCCGGGGCCGTTGCGCGCTACGCAGGCCTGCCTGACCACGTCGCGACAACGCTGCTCGACCTCATGGCGCGGCGCTAGGGCTGGTGCGATGCGCGCACCGGGGTTCTGGGCCGGCTCCGGGAACAATCTGGCGCCTCGACTGCTGGCACCGATGGCCGCGATCACGGCGGCGGCCACGGCTCGCCGCGTGGCGCGCCCTGGCTGGCGGGCCCCGGTGCCGGTGATCTGCTGCGGCAACGTCACGGTCGGGGGGGCCGGCAAGACGACTCTGGCACTCGATCTCGGCCGGCGCCTGGAGGCGGGTGGCCGGCGGGTGCATTTTCTGTTGCGTGGCTATGGCGGCGCGGCGCGGGCGACGCGGCGCGTGGCGCCGGGCGACGATGCCGCGCAGGTGGGCGACGAGGCGCTGCTGCTGGCCGAGGTGGCGCCTACTTGGATCGGCGCCAATCGGGCGGCCTCCGCCCGCGGCGCCGTGGCGTCCGGCGCCGAGGTACTGGTGATGGATGACGGGTTGCAGAACCCGAGCCTGGACAAGGATCTGTCGTTGCTGGTGATCGACGGCGGGTTCGGCTTCGGCAACGGCCGGGTGCTGCCGGCGGGGCCGCTGCGCGAGTCGGCGGCCGCTGGCGCGGCGCGGTGCCAAGCGGCGGTGCTGATCGGCGAGGACGTGGCCGGCGCGCTCGCCGCCTTGCCGCATGACCTGCCAGTGCTGCGTGCCCGGCTGGTGCCGGGGCCGGAGGCGGCCGGGCTCGCTGGCCGGCGCGTGCTGGCCTTCGCCGGCATCGCGCGCCCGGACAAGTTCTTCGCCACGCTCGCCGAAGTGGGGGCCATGCTCGCCGGCCGGATGCCATTCCCCGACCACCATGCCTACACGGCACGCGATATGCGGCGCGTGCTTGGTGAAGCCAGCTCGGTAAACGCGCTACCGGTCACGACGGCCAAGGATGCGATGCGGCTGCCGGCTAGCGTACGCGAGCAAGTGCGAAGTCTTAGGTGTCAGTCTGGCTTGGGAGAAACCGGCGGCAATCCATGAACTGATCGGCCGAGCATTGCTTCGGTAAGCGGATTCTCAACGCATCTCGTGCAGCATGGCGGTCGCCGGCGCGCGCTCGCCGCTTATCGCGCCGTCATTGATGCGAAGACGGAGACTCCCCACGATATGGACATGGATGCTCGCCTCGCGGTGCTGGAGACGATCGCGGCGCAGACCTCCGCCACGTTGGCCGAGCTGCGGACCGAGATGCGCGACCTCCGCACCAGCATCTCGGCTGAGTTTCGGGAAGTCCGTCGAGTCCACGACCGCGACTTTCGCATCACCTTTGGCGCTATCATAACCACAACGCTTGGACTCGCGGCCCTCATTGCGCACGTCGCGCACTGGATTTGAGAAAAATCCTTAGCACATGCTGGCGGTCGGATTCCCTGGCTATGTCCCGTCGTCGCTGAGCGGAGGCGGCAACGAGGAATCCGGCGGGGTCTTCCGCAGTTGGCCAGCATCGGTCATGCTGCGGATCATGTCCAAGTCGCACCACCCCGGCCGCCACTTCTTGCAAATCCCTGGTCCGACCAACGTTCCGGACCGGGTACTGCGCGCCATCGACCGCCCGACCATAGATCATCGCGGCCCCGAGTTCGGCCGGTTCGGCCTCGAACTGCTGGCCAGCCTGCGGCAGATCTTCCGCACCCAGGGGCCGGTCGTCATTTATCCCTCGTCCGGCACCGGCGCGTGGGAGGCGGCGCTGACCAACACCCTCTCACCGGCCGATACGGTTCTGATGTGCCGCACCGGCTGGTTCGCCACATTGTGGCAGGAGATGGCGGAGCGGCTTGGACTCGACCCGATCTTCCTCGAGACGGACTGGCGACGCGGGGCGGATGTGGACGCGATCGGCGATGCGCTGGCCAAGGATCGCGGCCATCGCATCAAGGCGGTCTGCGTGGTCCACAACGAGACCTCGACCGGCTGCGCCAGCCGCATCGACGAGGTGCGCGCCGCGATGGACGCAGCCGGTCACCCGGCGCTGCTGCTGGTGGACACCATCTCCTCGCTGGCCTCGATCGACTATCGGCACGACGAATGGGGGGTCGATGTCACCGTGGCAGGCTCGCAGAAGGGTCTGATGCTGCCACCGGGGCTGTCGTTCAACGCGCTTAGCACCAAGGCGCTGAAGGCCGCTGAGACGGCGCGGCTGCCGCGCAGTTATTGGGATTGGCGCGCTATGCTGGCGGCCAACGCGACCGGCTACTTCCCCTACACGCCAGGCACCAACATGCTGTTTGGGTTGCATGAGGCGGTGCGGATGCTGCTCGAGGAAGGGCTGGGCAACGTGTTGGCCCGCCATGACCGCCATGCCGAAGCCACGCGCCGGGTGGTGAGGGCCTGGGGGCTGGAGATCCAGTGCGCCGATCCCCGGCATTATTCCTCGTCGCTTACCGCCGTTCGGATGCCCGAGGGCCACAGCGCGGATGCGCTGCGCGCGGTGATCCTGGAGCGGTTCAACATGAGTCTCGGGAACGGGCTCGGTATCCTCAAGGATCGCGTCTTTCGCATCGGCCATCTGGGCGATTTCGGCGATTTGCAGCTGATCGGCACGCTTGGAGGCGTGGAGATGGGCTTGCGCGCCGCCGGCGTGCCGCACCGGCCCGGCGGAACCCAGGCGGGGATCGACTATCTTGCCGGAAATGCCTGACCGCCACGCGAGACGGGCTATGCTACTGGACGGATCGCTTCGCGCCCCACCGCATTGACCAGCCAGCATCCGACCGAAGCTACAAGGAATCCGAGGATGGCAAGGGGCGTCAGCCGCTCGCCCAACAAAAGCCAGCTCAGGACCGCCACGGTGCCGGGGACCAAGTAGAAGTTTGCCGTGGCTCGCGCCGCCGTGCCGCGCGCCAAAAGGAAGAAGTAGAGCGCCATGCCGCCCAGCGAAACCGCCAGCGTGTTCCAACCCACCGACGCGGCAGTGGCCGGGGTCCAGTCCGCGCGTGGTGTCTCGAAGATCACCGTGCCGAGTGCGCTGATAGCGGCGGCGGCCAGGAATTGCGCCGTCGCCCCGGGCAGCAGCGGGACATCGCGGCAGAAGCGCCCGAAATAGAGCGTGCCGGCGACCAACCCGAGCACGCCAACGCCGCCGAGCAGCAGACCATCGAGCCGCGCTGTGCTTCGCGCCGCCGCGAGCCCCACAACGAGCGCCACGCCGGCAACCCCAAGCCCCATGCCGAGCCATTGCGCGGCACGCAGCCGCTCGCCCAGGACGACCACTCCGAGAGCGCCCGTGAGCAGCGGGGTGAGCGATTGTACGAGCGCGAGCGGCGCCGCGCTCACCAGGGTCAACCCCACATGCGGCGCCATCAACCCCACCGCGTTCACCAGCCCGCCGGCGATCGCGCAGTGCAGCCAGCGCCGGCGAGCGAGCGGACACCAAGACCGGCCCAGCGCGAACATGAGCACCACGAGCACGATCGCGCAGCCCGAAAGCCGGATCGTGACGAAGAGGAGGGGGGTGAGATGGCGAAGCCCCGTTTTCGCGGCGACGAAGGAGGAGCTCCAAAGCAGGACAAAGCCGAACGGGGCAAATCTGGCTAGCATCGCGCGCCCTTAGCTCCAGGCGGGCGCGGCCGCCCCCAGTTTGGGCTCATCCAAAGGGAGTATGGCGCAAGATACTGGTCGGGGGAAAATTCCCCTCGTGTTTGTTCTTACTTCGTAAGCAATACCTCAGATGCACAAGTTTCGGATACACCGTGCGACTGCTTTCTCGGAAGACGGCATGTCTGTAGGATGGATAAGATGCCGTCGCGGGAGGGCGTCGGTGGGCGGAGCACTACTGCACTCGCGATGACGGCTCGCATTCTGATAGTCGATGACGTGCCGGCCAATGTTCGTCTCTTGGAGGCGAAGCTGACCGCCGAGTACTACCGGGTGGCCAGCGCACGGGATGGGTTCGAGGCTCTGATCCTGGCTCAGCGCTGGCAGCCGGACCTGATCCTGCTCGACGTGATGATGCCGGGGCTTGACGGGTTCCAGTGCTGCCGCAAGCTCAAGGGCAACCCGGACACGCTGCATATTCCCGTGGTGATGATAACCGCCCTCGGCGACTCGCCCGAGCGGTTGCGCGGCTTGGAGGCCGGCGCGGACGATTTCCTCACAAAGCCGGTCGAATTCGGCACTCTGATGGCCCGGGTGCGCAGTCTGGTCAGGCTCAAACGGCTGCTGGACGAGTGGCGGGCACGCGGGCAAACGGCGCGCGCGCTCGGAGCGTCAGTCGGGCCGATTGAACCGCCTTCCATTGCCGGCGCGAGGGCGCTGGTTGTGGAGGATTGGGACCGTGGTGCCGGGCTTGTGCAACAGGCCTTGGCGCAGGAAGGAATCGTCGTCGTGCGCGCCTGCTCCGGCGCGGAGGCCGAGGCGCTCGCCGCGAGGTCGGCGTTCGATCTGATCGTGCTCAGCCTTTCTCTCAGCCATGAGGATCCGCTGCGGCTTGCCTCAGCGCTTCGCGCCATGGACGGTACCCATGATGTCCCGATGCTGCTGATCGGCGATCAGGGCGAGCGGGAGCGGATTCTAAGGGCCTTCGAGCTTGGGGCGAATGATTGGGTGCTCCAGCCGGTGGACCAACATGAGCTGCGGCTGCGCGCCCGCAACCAGGTTCGGCGCAAGGTCTATCAGGACCGGCTCCGCACCGAGCTGGGGGAGGCGCTCGAGCTGGCGGTCACCGACCCACTTACTGGGCTTTATAACCGCCGTTACGTGCTGCGGCATCTACACAGCCTAATGGAAGCCACGCCACCGACTCCCATTGCCGTGCTGATCCTGGATGTCGATCGCTTCAAAAGCGTGAACGACGAATACGGCCATGCCGCGGGTGATCTGGCGTTGCAGGCGATCGCCGGCTCGCTGCGGGCGAACACGCGGGCGTCGGACTTGCTTGCTCGCTATGGCGGCGAGGAGTTCGTGGTCATCATGCCTGGGACCGAAGCCGAGGCCGCCTCAGCTGCCGCCGAGCGTTTGCGAGCGGCGGTGGAAGCAATCCCGTGCACGTGGGCCGCCGGCCGGTGCGGGCGGCTAACGGTCAGCATTGGTGTCGCCTCCACCGAGCAGGCCGGCCGGGCACCGGACGTCCTGTTGAGTGCCGCCGATGCCGCGCTGTATGAAGCCAAGCGCGCCGGCCGCAACCGCGTGGAAGTCGTGGCGCGGGCGACGGTGGTATCGGCTACTTGATCTTGGCTTCCTTGAACGGGACGTGCTTGCGCACGACCGGGTCGTATTTTTTTAGTTCTAGCTTTCCTGTCTGAGTACGGGCGTTCTTCTTCGTGACGTAGAAGTAACCAGTGTCCGCGCTGGACACCAGCCTGATCTGCACAGTGTTGGTCTTCGCCATGACGTGGTCCTCGCAATCGCTGGAAAATGCGCAGCCGAACCCGGTCGGTCAAGGCCGACGATCAAGCGTTCGCCCGGTCGAGTTCCGCCGCGGTGATGCCGAGCTTGCCGGCGGCTTCGCGGACTTGCGCCCAAGTGGTCTCGTCGATCGGAATGCCGGCTTCGGCCCGCTCACGGGCAGCGCGGCGTTCGGGCTCACCGGGCAGCATGATTGCCTCGAAGCCGGGTGCCACCCGGGCGGACTTGATGTGTGCCGCCGTCGCCTCGACCGCGCGCTTGATTTCCGCCGGCTCCCCAAGCCTTGAGAGATCGGTTAGGACCGCGAACATGCTGTTGAGAATGCCCCCGCGATAGGGTTCCCCGGCCCTTCGACCACCGCCCACGGCGCCGGCCATGATTTCGCACATCACCGCCAGCCCGGAGCCCTTGTGCTGGCCGAAAGCGAGCAGCGCGCCAGTGTGGTCGTCGATGAACGGGCGTGGATCGTTGGTTGGCTGGCCCTCGCCGTCGATCAGGCATTCGTCGGGCACCGGGAAACCCTTGTTGCGCGCAACGCGGGCCTTGCCCGCCGCGATGGTGGTGGTCGCCATGTCCAGCACCAGCGCCGTCCCGTCCGGCCCGGGCACGGCGGTCACAAACGGATTGGTGCCGAGGCGGGGCTCGCCGCAGCCCCAGGGCGCGGCGATGTCGTGGTGATCCGCCACGTTCACATAGGCGATGAACGCCATTCCCTGCGCCGCCGCCAGCTCGCCGTAGGTACCGACGCGGCCGATATGCGCGCTGTTACGCAAGCCGAGCACGCAGGCGCCGCTCTGGCGCGCGCGCCCGATGGCCTGGCGCACCGCCTCCGCGGCCATGCGTTGCCCGAAGCCCCGGCGGGCGTCGAACACCAGCAGCGCCCCGGCGTCCAGCACGGTCTCCAGGGTCTGATTGGGAACCAGCAGCCCGTCCTGCAACAGCCGGACATAGGCCGGCAACATGCCGACGCCGTGGCTGTCGTGGCCGGCGAGGTTGGCGCGGACGAGGTGGTCGGCCACCTCCTCGGTCTCCCCCGCGTCGCTGCCCATGCGGCTGACGATCAGGCGAATAGCGGCACCGAGCCGGTCTGGGGTGAAGGTGGGCATGTCGGCTGCTACTCGCCCGCCAAGCGCGCTGCCATTAGCGGCGTCGAGAGGCGCATCACTACGGCGATCTCGGGGGTGCGGTTCAGCGCCAACACCGCGTCGGCGAGGCGGTCCGCGCGGTCAGCGCCGAGCACGGCTTCCGTTAGGCCCGAGAATTTTGCGCGAAGCTCCTGCTCAGTCAGGAAGTTGGCGGGTTCGCCCTTCGGCACCACCACCTTACGGCTGAGCGACTGGCCACGTGCGCGCACCGTTAGCTTGCCGGACATGTTGGCCGGGAATTCGGCCTCGATCTCAGGGTCGAAGACGCAGCGAACTTTGAGCATCAGCGAGCGCACGGTGGGGTCGTGCAGCAGCCGGTAGTCATCCCAGCCCATCCGGCCGGTGGCGAGCGCGCAAGCGATGACGTAGGGCCCGCTGAATTGGCCGTCCACCACGTTGCGCGGGTCGGCCTTCTTGTCCGCCGGCTCGCCGATCAGCAGGATCCCGGCGCGCGGCAAGCCTAGCACGACGGCCTCGATCTCCTCCGGCGCGAGCCCGTGCTCGGCGCGCAGCGCGATCGCCGCATCGATGCCGGCGTGCCCGTACCGGCATGAGGGATAGGGCTTCACCGCCGTCGCCATCAACTCGAACTCGGCGCCGAGGCCCTGCACCGCCCGTTCCGGCCGCGGGTCCGGCGCGTAGGCGTGCAAGAAACCGTGCCGGCCCTCGATGGCCTCGGCCGCCCCCTTGAAACCCTCCCGCACCAGGGTTGCCGCCATCAGGCCGTTGCAGGCCGCCCAGCCGACCTGGAACCGCTTGGTCCAGGCGCCGTTGACCAAGAATTGCAGGCTCCCGGCACATTGGCTCAGCACCGTGCCGAGCGCGCCGGCGACCTGACCGGCGGGCAGCCGGAACACCCGCGCCGCCGCCCCCGCCGCGCCGAACGCGCCGCACGTGGCGGTGGGGTGGAAGCCCCGGTCATAGTGATCCTTCGCGGGCAGCGCGAGCGCCATCCGGCACGTTATCTCGTAGCCCGCGATGATCGCCGCCAGCACCTCGGCCCCGGATGCACCGGCCATCTCGCCGGCGGCGAGGGCGGCCGGGATTACCGGCGCGCCCGGATGGAGGCTGCCGGCGGCGTGCGTGTCGTCGAAATCGAGCGAGTGGGCGAGCGCGCCGTTCAGGAAGGCGGCGCCGGCCGGCGTGTAGCGCCCTGCGTCTCCGAACACGCCCGCGCTGCCGCCGGTCATGCCCATCGCTCGGACGGCGGCCAGGAACGAGGCGGTGCTCTCGGCGTCGTGCCGGGCACGGACGATGTTGCCCACCAGATCGAGCAGCAGGAACCGTGCCCGATCCACGACCTCCGCCGGCAGACGATCAAGCGCGATGCCGGCGGCGAACGCGGCCAGCTCCGCCGTGATGCCCCGGTCCGTGCTCGCGAGCGCTATGCCCATCCGCGTGATCTCCTTCTCCGCCGCCGGTTTTCTCTTTGGCCTACTCTGGCGCAATCCGCCCCAGAGGCCAATGCCGGGTCGTGGCTGCGTTTGAACGTCGGCTTATGGCCCCAGCAGACTTTCACCCCGCGCGGGGCCAACGGACACCCATTGTGCCGGCAATTGGGGCTGCGCATCATCGCCTATGCACCACCTGCCGCTGCTATCCTGTGCTGGTCTGCTCGCGGGTGCCATGAACGCACTCGCGGGCGGCGGCTCATTCATCACGCTGCCGGCGCTAATCGCGGCCGGCGTGCCTTCGGTTCAGGCGAATGCGTCGAGCACGGTCGCGCTCTATCCGGGCGGGTTGGCGAGTGCCTGGACCTATAACGACCGGCTCGGGTCGGTGTGCGGGATCGGGATGCACCGGCTGCTGGCCGTAACGGTGGCAGGCGGACTGGCCGGAAGTCTCCTGCTGCTCTCGACCCCGGCCTCGGCCTTCAACCAAATCCTGCCCTGGCTGCTCCTTCTGGCCACGCTCGCGCTCGCGTTCGGCCGTAGCATCGGTTCCGCGTTACGAGGGCATGTCCGTGTCCGGATTGCTCCCGTGCTGCTGGTGCAGTTCGTGCTTGGCGCTTACGGCGGCTACTTCGGCGGGGCGGTTGGCCTCATGATGGTGGCGTTCTGGGGTCTGCTTGGCGAGAGCGACCTCAAGGCGTTGAACGGGCCACGCACGCTCCTGGTCAGCGCCGCGAACACAATCGCAGTGCTCGCCTTCGCCTTGGCCGGCGCGGTCTGGTGGCCGCAAACGCTCGTAATGCTTGGGGGCGGCGCGATCGGCGGCTTTGCAGGCGCCCGCCTCGGTCGGATCGTGCCATCTGCCGTCACGCGGGTTCTGACGTTGTGCTGCACTGCCGGGATCACCACCGGGTTCTTTATCCGAGCTTACCTGGCGGGCTAATCAAGCTGCGAACTGTCGGCCGGCAATCGCGCCGATGGGGCCGCCTGGCGGAGCGCGGTCGCCAGATCGCCGTGCTGACGGACCTCGACCCGCTCCAGCCCCAGCCATCCCGCCATGGCGCGCAACACCTCGGCCAGGGCCGGGGCAGTGTGCGACGGACGATCGGGCTCGCCATGCGCCGCGAGGACGAGCAGCGCGCCCGTCCGCCGGTCGGCCTTGAGGTCCACGCGGGCGACCAGGCGATCACCCAGCAGGAACGGCAGGACGTAGTAGCCATGCATCCGCTTCTCGGCCGGGGTGTAGATCTCCAGCCGGTAACGGAAGCCGAACAGCCGCTCCGCCCGCGACCGTTCCCAAACCAGCGGATCGAAAGGAGCGAGCAGAGCCCGCGCTTCCACCTGCCTCGGCCGGCGCGCGCCGACATGCATATAGGCAGGCTGCGTCCAGCCCTCGACCGAAGCGGGGACAAGTTCGCCCGCCTCGACCAGCTCCGCCAGGCGCGGCTTGCTGTCCGCGGGATCGAGCCGGAAATAATCGCGCAGGTCGCGGGCCGTCGCCACCCCGAGTGCGCGCGCGGCGATCCGCAGCAGGTCGCGCTGGGCATCGGCGGGTTCCGGGGAGGGCAGGGCGAGTACGGCGGCCGGCAGCACCCGTTCGGGCAGGTCGTAGAGCCGCTCGAACCCGCGGCGCGAGGCGGCGGTCACCTTGCCGGCCCAGAACAACCATTCGAGCGCGCGCTTCGGCTCGCTCCAGCCCCACCAACCGCCGGTTCCGGTCGGGCCCTCCAAGTCCGAGGCGGCCAGCTTGCCGCGCCGGACGACCTCGGCGAGCACGCCGTCGATATAGGTGCGGCGCTCGCGCACGAACTGCGCCAACCCGTTGTAAACTCCCTCAAGCCGTTCGGCGCGAGCCATGCGCCAGCGCAGCAGCGGATGCAGCTCGACCGGCAAGAGCGAGGCTTCGTGCGCCCGGTATTCGAACAGGCCTCGCGGCCGCGCCCAGGCCATGCTGTCAAGCAAGCCGCGCGGATAGGGACCCAGCCGGGAGAACAACGGCAGGTAATGCGCGCGGGCCAGCACGCTCACTGAATTGATCTGCACCAGGCCGATGCGGCCCAGGACGCGCCGAATATGGCGGCGATGGATCATCCCCGGCGGTCGCGGGTCCATGAACCCTTGCGCCGCCAGCGCGATCCGTCTGGCCTCGGCGAGTGTTAGCTTCTCCGTCATCGGGAGGTTTCCATGGCCCTGAATCGACGCCCCGCAACCCTGTTGCCTAACCCGCCGGAGAGCAGCACCGCCCCTGCGCTGCGAATGGTTCCGCGACGCGGGGAGAAAAGCATATTGCGAGTTGGCCCGCACACGAACTGGTGGGGCGATTTGTACCACCATGCGCTTACGGCGCGCTGGCAACTATTCCTGCTCGCCGCGGCGGCAGTTTACCTGGGAGCCAATGGTGCTTTCGCCATGCTCTATTATCTGCAACCCGGCGCGATCAACGGTGCTCGCCCCGGTGTCTTTTCCGATGCGTTCTTTTTCAGTGTGCAGACCATGGCAACCATCGGATACGGCCAACTGGCGCCACAGACGATTTACGCCAATGCCCTGATGACCATGGAGACGCTGTTCGGGCTGCTGCTCCTGACCCTGACCACCGGCCTGATGTTCGCCCGAGTCTCCCGCCCGACCGCGCGCGTCATGTTCAGCCGGTGGGCGATCATTGCGCCTCATGATGGCGTCCCGACACTATCCTTGCGTATGGCGAACGAACGGCGCAACCAAATTCTGCAAGCCGAAGTCACGCTCACGCTGGTGCGCGACGAGAGCACGGCGGAGGGAAAGATCATGCGACGCTTCCACGATTTGAGACTTGCCCGAGCGCGCTCCCCGATCTTCGCGTTGTCGTTCACCCTGTTGCACACGATCGACCGGGACAGCCCGCTCTGGGGCGCCACGCCCCAGAGTCTCGTCGCCAGCGGGGCCGAGATCGTGGTCACAGGTACCGGCCTGGATGAAACGATGTCCCAAACCATCCACGCCCGCTACTCCTATCAACCGGACGAGATCCTCTGGGATCGCAGCTTCGTGGACATCTTCGGGTACACGGCCGACGGGCGTCGCGCGATCGACTTCAGCCGCTTTCACGAAACCGAGCCGTTGCGCGCACCGACTTAGCTCAAGAAAAGCGACTAACCAATCATTTCGGACGGCGCGAGGCAACGCCATCACCGCATTTACCTCTCTTGACTAACAGACATCTACGTCGTAATGATCTCGGGCGTTTCCTCCGGGCTTTGCATCGGACCGTGTCATTGAAGGCTGGATCAGCGCCTCAACGCGAGCCGCGACGAAATAGCCTTCTGTCGCCAGCGGCATGGCGGATGTTGCCGCCCCACCTGTCGTTGACACTGGCCTATCTGATCAGCGGCAAGTGCGGGCTCATGCTGGCTGTCCCGCCAGGCTACGCATCCGGCATCTTCCCGCCGGCGGGCCTGGCCGTCTCGGCCATGCTGATCGGCGGCCGACGCACGCTGCCGGCGTGCTTCGCCGGCGCCTTCCTGCTCAACATTTGGACCGGCTACTCGGCTAACCACCAACTCGACCTGGACGGGGTCGCCGCGGCCCTGGTGATCGCCATCGGCTCGACGGTACAAGCCGCCCTCGGAGGCTGGGCGCTACGCCGTGCGGTCGGGTATCCGGCACCACTCGACACGGCTCGCGATCTCGCCCGTTTTCTCGTGCTGACACCAATCTGCTGTCTGACGAGTGCGAGCCTTTCCTTAGCCGGTCTCGTCGCTCTCGGCATCGTTGGTTTGCCAGATCTTGTGACCAGTTGGGTGGCCTGGTGGACCGGCGACACGCTCGGCGTGCTCGTGGTGTTGCCGCTCATGTTGGTCCTTCTCGGTGAGCCACGAACATTGTGGCGGGCTCGTGCCTGGCCGGTGGCCATGCCGATGCTGCTGTTGTTCGGGCTCTTCGTCACGATCTTCGTTCAGGTCAGCCTGTGGGAACACGAGCAGTCCCTGTTGGAGTTCCGCATTCTTTCGCAGCAAGCGGCTGACCAGCTGCGCACCCGCTTCGGCGAGCAAGAGGTCTTCCTCGAGCAGTTGCAGCGATCCTTCAGTCTTCCCGCACCACTGTCGCGGCCGGATTTCGCCATCCTGGTGCAGAACCTGCTGCAGCGGTTCCCGACGATTCAAGCGGTCGAATGGGCGCCGCGCGTCGATGCGTCGCAAGCGGCAGCGTTCGTGGCCGCCCAGCAAGGGGAGTTGCCAGGGTTCGCCATCCGCGAGCCGGGGGCCGACGGAAAGCCGCAGCTGGCCGGAGATCGTGCGCGATATTTTCCGGTCACCTACGTCCAGCCGCTACGGGGAAACGAGCCAGCCCTGGGATTGGACCTGCTCTCGACCCCCAATCGCCAGCAGGCGGTGGCCGCGACCGTGGCCAGCGGTCGTGTTGTCGCGACGGCGCCGATCCGGCTCGTGCAGGAACATGGCGAGCAGGCCGGTGTGCTTCTCATGCGCGCCGTGTCAGACGGCCCGAACGGCGCTGGCGTGGTCCTGATCGTGTTGCGCATCGGCACCTTCATGGAGGAACTGCTGGCACCCGAGAAGGCGATGTTCGGCGTCCGGCTCATCGACTTGGCGGCCCGGGAAGTCCTGTACGACAGCCTCCCAGCCACGGGGCGGACGGCCGCCTTCCGCAGGGCAATTGACTTCGGCAGCCGCCGCTATGAGATCGCCACCGCGCCCACGCCGGCCTATCTGGCGAGCCATCGCGCCTGGCAGAGCTGGGCCGTGCTGGCCGCGGGCCTGCTCAGCACCAGCCTGCTCGGCGCGTTGCTGATGCTGGCGACCGGACATACCCATCGGATCAAGACGCTGGTTGACGAACGAACGCGCGAGCTGGAGCTGGCGAACCAGCGGCTTCGGGCGGAGATCGAGGAGCGCCTGCAGACGGAGGCGGCCTTGCGCCGGGTCCAAAGGATCGAGGCGCTTGGTCAACTCACCGGCGGGATCGCGCACGACTTCAACAATCTCTTGGCTGTCATCATGGGCAATGCCGAGATGGCGCGGCGGCGGCCTGCCGATCGTGTCCCGCAGTTGCTGGACAACATTCTCCGCGCGGGAAAACGCGGCGCCAATCTTACCCGGCAGTTGCTCACCTTCTCCCGCCGCCAGGCCATCGCGTCGTGCGTCCTCGACCCGCACGTGGAGATCCCGCGAATGGCGGAAATGTTGAAGACCTCGCTGCGCGGCGACATCGA
The DNA here is from genome assembly GCA_963849305.1 of uncultured Pseudomonadota bacterium. Taxonomy (GTDB): domain Bacteria; phylum Pseudomonadota; class Alphaproteobacteria; order Acetobacterales; family Acetobacteraceae; genus CAWKGV01. Next base: position 91,390 of record CAWKGV010000010.1, on the reverse strand, counting down.
GCTGACGCTGTCGATGGCCGATGATGCCTGGCTCGTGGACGTCGATCCGGGCGAACTCGAAATCGCTTTGCTGAACCTCGCGGTCAACGCGCGGGATGCCATGCCGATGGGTGGCCAGTTCGACATCGACATCCGCAACGCGGTCATCGAGGCCGGAGCCGTCGCTCAATCCGCCGATCTGTCTGGCGAGGTCGTGGTCATCTCGCTGCGCGACACCGGCACCGGGATCGCGCCCGACATCCTGCCGAAAGTGTACGAGCCCTTCTTCACGACCAAGGACGTGGGCCGGGGCACGGGCCTTGGTCTCAGCCAAGTCTATGGCTTTGCCCGTCAGTCCGGCGGGCATGTCGTTATCGAGACCGAACTCGGCGCCGGAACCCGGGTCGCATTATACCTCCCCCGGACGCGCAAGCCGCTCCTGCGCTCGGCACAGTTGCGCGAGCCGGCGGACGGCGCGCCATCCGGCTCCGCCCGGATCCTGCTCGTGGAGGATGATGCCGAGGTCATGCAGGCGACGGCCATGATGCTGAGCGCGATGGGCTATGAGGTCGAGAGCGTCGATCGTGGCCGAAAGGCGCTCGACTGGCTTGCCGTGGGCGAGCACGTGGATCTTGTGTTGAGTGATATTGTCATGCCGGATGGCATGAACGGACTGGAGCTTGCGAGGGAAGTCCGGGCACGCTGCCCCGATCTGCCGATCGTTCTGATGTCCGGGTACAGCAATAGGGCCGGCGGGCTCGAAGCTTCGGAACTCGTGGTGCTGCAAAAGCCGGTCGTTTTCGCCGAACTGGCGGCTGTCGTCCGGGAGCAGATCGGGGGTCAATGGCTCCGATGCCTGCGATGCTGGAGCCCTAGTACACCGATTTTGAGGAACCGACCTCATTGAGGGGGTTCCGCCGGCTACGGCGCATTCTGTAGGTCTCGCGGTGCAACTGGTTCGGGTGTCGGATCATGGCAGCGCTACTTGAAAACTACGCATGTATTCTTGCATGCTTTCGCGCGGCCTACCAAGGCCGATGCATACGCCCTCTACAATCACACGATGACGCACTGCATTCATTAGTACCATTAATAAGTGTATGCGAATTCTACGGCCTATGCAACGCGGCTCTCCGGTCTACGTCACGTTCCGCGAACGGCCTGGCGGTGTGAGGCGCGCAGAGCAGCAAGAGGCAAGGGAGATCAGAACCATTGAGCAAAAGTCCGCTCATCACCCTGAACAACGGAGATCGGTTTTGGTTAACGGCGTGGCCTAGGGCTTGTCGTTGCCGCAAGGAGACTTTGTATGCTATAAATAGGGGATGGCAGAAGAACCGACCGCGCGGAGGTATAGCAGCCTCGATGAAATGAAGGCTGACGAATATCGATACTGGCAAAGTCGGCCCGGGCATGAGCGGCTAGATGCAGTTGAAGAACTGATCGAGACGGCCTACGCCCTTAAAGGTTGGAAGGCGCAGCCGGATGAACCAAGACTACAAAGACCTTTTGTCCGCCTTCCATGCCCATGGCGTTAAATACCTCATTGTCGGAGGCTACGCCGTCATCCTGCATGCGCAGCCCCGCTTTACCAAGGACATCGATTTTTTCATAAGACCCGACCCCGCCAATGCGCGCGCGACGTATGCCGCTCTTGCCGAGTTTGGTGCCGCGCTCCAAGGCATTCGCCCGGAGGATTTTACCGACTGCAACAGTTTCTTCCGCTTTGGACGTGACCCACGCGGGATCGATATCCTTCCCGACATTCCGGGCGTCGATTTTGACGCGGCATGGCAGAAGCGCGTTGAAACTGTGGTTGACCCAACGAGCGGGTTGAAGGCGAATTTCATTTCAGCCGACGACCTTATAGCGGCCAAGCTGGCAGCAGGGCGACCACAGGATATCGCGGATGTGGACGCCATTCGCAAAGCGGCGGCAGACCAAGTGTCGCGCCCCGCAAAAAAAAAGACCCCGGAACCGGACGGCCCTAATCAGTGTGACCCCGTTTTGTCAATGGCTTACGCTTCCCGTAAGATATGACCGAAGCTCACCCGCAGAAACGCACCCTCGGCTATGCCCGCGTCAGCACCTACGGGCAGACCCTTGACGCGCAGCTTGAGCAGCTACGCAAGGCCGGATGCACCAAGATTTACCGTGAGAAGTTGACGGGCGCGCAGCCCGACCGGCGGGAGCTTCTCAAGATGCTCAAGGCCATTGTCCCCGGCGACGTGGTGACGGTGACGCGCATCGACCGGCTGGCGCGCTCGACCTTCGACCTGTTCGGGATCGTCGAGCAGATCGTGGACGCCAAGGCGCAGTTCCGGTCACTGGCGGAGCCGTGGGCCAACACCGCGACCAGCACCGGGCGGCTGATGGTCGCCGTTCTCGGTGGGCTGGCGGACGTGGAGCGCGATTTGATCCGCACCCGCACGGCGGAAGGCCGCAACCGGGCCGAGGCACGCGGTCAGCATATGGGTCGCCCGCCGAAGCTCACGCCGCAGCAGCAGAAGGAAGCACGGCGGCGGCGAGCCGAGGGCGCGACGCTCAAGGAACTGGGAAAGAGCTACAACGTGGGCCGGGCGACGATTTCGAGGCTCGGCACATGATTGCCATCGTTGGATTAGCGATTTCCATTTTAGCGCTTGCGGTATCGGCAGTTACAGCTTGGGTCACGCTGTTTCGGCGAGGACGAATTGCAATGACCCAACCGACGCAAATCTATTTCGGGCCAGACGGCAGTCGCTATAGCATGGAGAAGGCATCAAAAGGTTTTTTTCTTTCGCACGCTGCTATACTCAACTGGAAAGCGCGGGCAAATCATCGAGAATATGTTTGTCTCATTGCGACACGGAGAGACACGCCAGAATTTCAATATATGGGTTTACGGGGATGACAAATTGAGCCGAGGAAGCGGGCTTTACGTCCCCGAGGGAGGCGTAGCGACAAATCACCATTTCTTACCCCCTCCTGATTTAGAGTCAAGTCATCTTTTCTCCCGGCAACTATCTCTTGGACGTGTTTGCTACGACTGCTGGATCAGCCAAAGCACAATCGCTCTTTGTTGTTCATCTTAACGTCACACAAGAGGCGGCGAATTCCATCAGAGAAGGCCGCTCCGGCCTTTACTTTGATTGGGGGCCAGATGCAGCACGATACAATCACCATGTTACCGCACCGCCCCCATTAAAAGCTGAAGCTCTGCATTGCTTGCCGAATTGTTCAAAGACCAAGTCTGACTTTCCATATGTGCGGATTCTGCGGCTTTGGGGTGTAAGCCCCCGATAGAAACGTCACACCCGTCCCCGATAGAAATGTCGCTGCAGCAGACTGCCATCGGAACGTTCGAGGTGACGTGCGATGGCGGGGGTGATCCAGATGAGCGATCGGGAACTGACCCGGCTGCGTGTGATGATTGATCTCGTGGATGACCGGCTTACCGTTGATGCCGCTGCGACGTTGCTGGGGCTGGGTCGGCGTCAGATTTACCGCCTCCGCCGGGCATTTTCGGCGGATGGCGCGGCCGGTCTGGCGTCGCGCAAACGCGGCCGGCCGAGCAACCGCAAGCGTGGCGAGACCTTCCGGGCCACGGTGCTGAGCCTGGTGCGCGACCATTACATCGACTTCGGACCCACACTGGTGGCGGAAAAACTGAACGCACGCCACGGTCTGCGGATCGGTGTCGAGACGCTGCGGCAATGGATGATGGCGGAAGGGCTGTGGGTCGATCGCCGCCACAAACTGCCCTCGCCGCATCAGCCGCGACGACGGCGTGAATGTCTGGGCGAACTGGTGCAGATCGACGGTTGCGAACACCGCTGGTTCGAGGACCGCGGCGAAATGTGTACTTTGCTAGCATTCGTCGACGACGCGACCAGCCGATTAATGCGTCTGCGGTTCGTCGCGTCCGAGTCCGCGTTCGATTACTTCCGCGCGACGAAGGACTACCTTGAGACGCACGGCAAGCCCGTGGCGTTCTATAGCGACAAGCACGGCATCTTTCGCGTCAACGCCAAGGACGCGATCGGCGGCGATCGTATCACGCAATTCGGCCGGGTGCTGTCGGAGCTGAACATCGACATCATCTGCGCCAACAGCCCGCAGGCGAAGGGCCGCGTCGAGCGCGCGTTCGGCACGTTGCAGGATCGGCTGGTGAAGGAGCTGCGCCTCGCCGGCATCTCGACGATCGAAGCCGCCAACGCCTGGGTGCCGGCATTCATGGCCGATTACAACACGCGGTTCGGGCGCGATCCGGAGAACGCCAAAGACCTGCACCGCAAGCTGACCGAGGCGGACGACCTGAGCGAGGTTCTCGCCTGGCGGGAGGAACGCACTGTCACGAAGAACCTGACCCTGCACTACGACCGCATGATGCTCATGCTGGATCCGACGCCGCTTGCTCGTGGTCTGGTGCGCAAGACGGTCGATGTGGTGAACTACCCAGACGGCCGGTTCGCGGTTCAGTACGTAGGAGTTTCATTGCCGTTCCGGAAGTTCGACAAGATCCAGACCGTGGATCCTGGTGAGATCGTGGAGAACAAGCGGCTTGGCGCGGCACTGGCAATGGTGAAGCAGCACCAGGACACCTACGAGCCGCACCGGCGTCGCTATCACCGGGCGCGGCAGCGGCCGCCGAACAACCTGGAAGCACCGGGCCAGCCGACAAAGGGACGGCCATCGCGCCAGATCGCGGCTGCGGTGGCGGCAGAACGCCGGGCGGCGGCAGAACTCTGACGACACGAACCACGCTCGCCGCCGGTTCCTCCGGCCTGAGCCAAGCGTGCCACGGTGCCCGCTCCGGGGAAGGTCCGGTGCTCGCCGTCCTCGCCATGCTCGCGCCGAAGTGGGCGCTGCGCGTGGCTCCGGTTGGCTCCGCTCCTCCCATCCCCTCCACTGCGCGCCGCGGCCCTGCTGTTGTCAGGCCGGGACGGGAAAGCAGGCGTCTCAACCGAACTGGAAAGCTGCCCTGGCACGCGACAGGATGTCATCTCTACTTGGCGCACCGCGACATTTCTAACGAGGAGAAAAAGTGTCTTTTCAATCGGGGACGGACATCTGCGCCGCAAGATTGGAAAGCCGTCGCGGTTTGTTTTCTAACTGTGCCGTGCTACACTCCAGCCATGACAAAACTTCTCGATGACGCGCTCGAAGCCGTGCGCAACCTGTCGCCGGACGAGCAGGACAGCATCGCCCGCGCCGTGTTGCGGCTGACCGGGACGGACGACGAGCCGCCGGTTGCGCTCTCGACTGACGAACGCGCCGATATCGCCGCCTCGAAATCCGCCGCCGCGCGCGGCGAATTCGCGAGCGACGAGCAAGTGCGGGCCGCGTGGGCCAAACACGGTTTGTGAAGCTCCGCTATACCCTTCCGGCGCTTGCCGACCTCAACTTAGTCCTCGATTACATCGCGGCCCATTCACCGCAAGGCACGCGGCGCGTTCAAGCCCGCATCCAAGCGATCATTGACCTTTTGTTGCTATATCCCGGCATCGGCACCCGCACGGACGATCCGACCATCCGACGCATGACCGCGTTGCCTTACCCCTATCTGATTTTCTACGAGGCCACGGAAACCGAGATCATCATTCACGCGGTTCGCCATGCCGCGCGCGATCCTGCCGGGATGCCGGGCACTTCCTAGCCGACACTTCGACTTTCCATAAAACGCTTTCGACGGCGCGCGGCCGAACTGCAAAAGGCCCCTTTGCGACAGCGCACATCGGGGCGCACGCGGGGCACCAACCTTCAAAGTGGCCGCCTCCAGTTGCTTGCAGTATCCGACACGGGAGCAATGCCATGGATCGCGGTTCAACACCAGCACAGCAGCAATCTGGGTCTGAGCTCGTCGCACGTTGATTGGGGCGGACCGGGCGAGCATCCGACACCGGCGCCGTCGCGCAGGTGACGAGGCCATCCGTGCCCGGCTGCGAGCGCTGGCGGGCGAGCGGCGGCGATTTGGCTATCGACGGCTCGGCTTGCTGCTGGCGCGCGAAGGCCTGCCGGTCAACCATAAGAAGCTGCGCCGCCTGTATCGCGAGGAGCGCCTGCAGGTGCGCCGCCGCGGCGGCCGCAAGCGAGCCATCGGGATGTGCGCGCCCATGCTTTGCCGGAGGCGGCGAACCAGCGTGGTCCCTGGATTCCGCGTCCGACACGCTGGCGGATGGCCGCCGGTTCCCCATCCTGTGCGTGATCGACGACTTCACGCGCGAATGCCTGGTTTTGGCGGCGGACACCTCGCTATCGGGGATGGGGGTCGCACGCGAGCTGGACGCCATCGCGGCGAGGCCTGCCAGCGACGATGGTCAGTGACAACGGGACCGAGCTGACCGGTGTCGCGATCTTGCGCTGGTCACAGGAACGGAAGGTGGCGTGGCACTACATCGCGCCCGGCAAGCCGCAGCAGAATGCGTTTATGGAAAGCTTCATCAGTCGGCTGCGGGACGAATGCCTGAACGAGACGGTGTTCACCTCGCTGCGCCATGCGCGCGTCGTGTTGGCCACCTGGCAGCGCGACTTTAACGACATCCGGCCGCATTCGACGCTGGGCGGCCGGACACCGGCCTTGATCCGGCTGCCGCCGGGCTTGACCCAGGCTGCGCGCGACGGCTCGATGCAAGACGGCCGGGACGGGAAAACGGCGCTCGACCGAACCGGAAAACACCGTCACGATCGGCGCGACGGCAACCCAGGACTCTACTTCTGACCGGAGGGAAGAAGGGGCTCAGGTCACTAGGCCTACAAACCCATCCTGAGAATTTGGGATATCGGCGCGAGCTTGGTGGTCCGCTCCGTCGAGCCACCCTAACAACCCGACGTGCCTTTCTATTTCACCTGGCCGCGCTTTGGAGCGTTCTCGATAGCGCTTAGCGCCTCCCCGGTCGGTTTCAGTATAGTCACTCCCGAACCGGTGCGATCGAGGACATAGATATAGCCTCTATCATCAACCTCCACGATGTTCGCCTCGACCTCATTTCGGCAAACGGTTCGACCCTGGTACGTGCCGCACGACGCCTGGGTTTTGCTATTTGGTGCCTGAACGAAATAAGCAACCGGTCTCGGGTTAAGTGGATCGCGAATGTCCCAAACTCGCAATCCCGCGTTGAAGAAGGTAACGAAGGCGAGCTTGCCGTAATATGGCGGGTAAATCTCCCAGTTGGTGTGATGAGCGCCAAAGCGCCCTCCCTTGGCGCAGAAATTTCCGGGGAACTGAGGCACATCCAGGGTCGCGATTGGCCAAGGCGTTTGATCATCCGTGATGTTGAGCAGAGTAGCGTTGTGCGGGGCGATTCCATCGCAGTTTACGGAGGTCGCTTCGGAAGTGCTGATCAGCAGGTTCCATTTTTGCGGTGCCCCACCAAGAAAATTGGTCTGCTCTTCCGGAATTGGCACGCCGAAGATCGGGTTGGCGTCATGCGCCCCCTCTGTTGGATTTGTCGTGATATAGCTGACCTGCGGAAAGAGCATGTCAGCTTGGCTCGGGTTCCTCGCACAGCTCAACGAAGCAACGGAAACGGTACAGCCGGTTAGCAGTTTCTGCCGATCGACAATTTGAATAACTCCATCTTTACCGACCCCATAGGGAAGGTATACGCGGTTGATCGTTACACCCGCCGAATACGCCTCATGAACACCCGAGGGCGGATTTTTGACTCCGTCAAGACAGTTGGGCCCTGGGTTTGAGGAGCAGCTACGTGCCGTGGCAACCTTGGCGCCCGGCTGTTGACCAAGCAGTCCGTAGTCCCGAATGTAAACTGGCTTCGTTGGGTTGCTTAGATCATAAATCTTGAGATGCTGGGCCGACCCGCTTTGGTGCCAGCCATCGGATGCGCTCCCCGCGATCAAGTACGCGATCCCCGTGTCGCATTCCCACCAGCTTTTGTGCGTCGCGTTGAGGCCGCCCACAATTGTAGTCAGCAGTATCGGCGCTGATGGATGGGTGACATCCCAGATTTCCATATCCTGAGTTCGAGCCGGCTCCTTGATGCCGAAGGAGGTAAAAATGTCCTTTCTTTCCATGCGGCAAGGTGTCGCCGCCGCATACAAAAGTATGCGGGGAGCCGCCAATTGCCGGAATATGATACAAAAACTTCGGGCTCGTGACGTTCGTAACGTCATAAATCACTGTCCCATTTGGCTCCACCCGGCCCGTCGTTGGATTGAGTGCGCTGCCGCCACCATTGCCGGTGTACAGGATATAATGGCCGTCTTGGTTCTCGATCCACTCCTGATCGCCCTGGGCGCGTCCTTGATTGTCCGCGAACCCTACGACTTTCATGTTCCAGATCGACTGCTGATTCCATCCATTGGGCGGGGGTTCTTTCAACAGCGGAAGGTCGGCAGCCCCACTTTGGTCTTCATTGAGCGTGACGACCGGGATGTTTGGCCCATTTGGCGGATATGGTCGAGCCAACGCTTGGCCCGTCATCCCAAGCGGAAGAAACAACGATAGCCCGAGTATCCGGGCCATCAACGACAGACGTAGATTACCAACCAACATGTCCACATCATCCTGGCAGGCAGCCGGTCACAGGCGCGCAACCCAATCTCGGCCAGAAGGTCGCCAAACGCTAGCTGATCGGGCGACAACGGCGCAGGCCGGCTCAGTTCGGCTCATGAACCGAGAGGACACAGCATGGCACGCTACACGCTCGCAGCCGCGCTCGCGCTAGCCACCCTGGGCGCCAACCTGCCCGCAAGGGCCGCGTCGCTCTCGGTCCGGTTCTCCTGGGCCGGCGTGCCCGCATGCTCGCACGTCCCGCCCGGCTTCCATGTGACGGGCGTGCCGCCCGGCACCGCGGCGCTCCGCTTCACGCTGCACGACCTCCAAGTGCCGGACTATCCCGCATGGCGGCGGCACCATCCGCTACGCCGGCCGCCCCGAAATCCCGCCCGGCGCCTTCCGCTACACCGGCCCGTGCCCGCCGCCGGGCGCGCGGCACGTCTATCGCTGGACCGTCCAGGCGCTCGCCGTCTCGGGCCAGATCCTCGCCGAAGCCAGCGCCGGACGGCCGTTCCCACCGGGCTGAATCCCGGCCTCGTCATTGCGCCCGGTTTGGCTTATCTAGTGATATGATGCAGCGCAGCAGGCGACCCGCCCGCCGCGCCGAAGCCCCTTGGACCCGAGATCATAGTGAGCGATTCGCCTGACAAGACCCCTCCCGGGCCGCCGGAGGATCTGCAACCGGTAACGCTCGAGGAGGAGATGCGCCGCTCCTACCTCGATTACGCCATGTCGGTCATCGTGGCCCGCGCGCTGCCCGATGCCCGCGACGGACTCAAGCCGGTGCATCGGCGCATCCTGTATGCCATGCAGGAGGCCGGCTACACGCCGGACAAGCCCTACCGCAAATCGGCCCGCGTCACCGGCGACGTGATGGGCAAATACCACCCGCACGGCGACGCGGCGATCTACGACGCCATGGTGCGGATGGCGCAGCCGTTCTCCATGCGGGTGCCGCTGATCGACGGGCAGGGCAATTTCGGCTCGGTGGACGGCGACCCCCCGGCGGCGATGCGCTACACCGAGGTCCGCCTGGCCCGCGCCTCGGCCCTGCTGCTGGAGGACATCGACAAGGACACGGTCGATTTCCAGCCGAACTACGACGAGAGCGAGCAGGAGCCGCGCGTCCTGCCGGCGAGCTTCCCCAACCTGCTGATCAACGGCGCCAGCGGCATCGCGGTCGGGATGGCGACCAATATCCCGACCCACAACCCGGGCGAGATCATCGACGCCACGCTGGCCCTCGTCGCCGACCCGGACACCACGCTCGACGAACTGATGCGCATCGTGCCGGGGCCGGACTTCCCCACCGGCGGCATCATCCTTGGGCGGACCGGCATCCGCGCCGGATTCGAGACCGGGCGCGGGTCGCTGGTGCTGCGCGCCCGCGCCGAGTTCGAGGAGATCCGCCGCGACCGCCAGGCGATCATCGTCACCGAGCTGCCCTTCCAGGTGAACAAGGCCACCCTCCTGGAGCGCATCGGCGAGCTGGTGCGCGCCAAGCAGATCGAGGGCATCTCCGAGCTGCGCGACGAGAGCGACCGCTCGGGGATGCGCATGGTGATCGAGCTGAAGCGTGAGGCCACGCCCGAGGTGGTGCTGAACCAGCTCTTCCGCTTCACCAACATGCAGATCGGCTTCGGCGTGAACATGCTGGCGCTCGACGGCGGGCGGCCGCGGCTGATGGGGCTGAAGGACGCGCTGATGTCCTTCATCGCCTTCCGTGAGGACGTGATCCTGCGCCGCAGCCGCCACGATCTGGCCAAGGCGCGCGACCGGGCACATCTGCTGGTGGGGCTCGGCATCGCGGTCGCCAATATCGACGAAGTGATCCGGGTGATCCGCGCGAGCCCCGACCCGCGCTCGGCGCGCGCCGCGCTGATGGGCCGGGACTGGCCGGCCGCCGATATCGGCGCGCTGCTGGCGTTGATCGACGAACCCGGCAACGTGATCAGCGACGCCGGCACGGTCCGACTGACCGATGCGCAGGCCGCGGGCATCCTCGAACTGCGGCTGCAACGGCTCACCGGGCTGGAACGCGAGAAGATCCAGAAGGAGCTGGAGGAAGTCGGCGCCAAGATCCGCGACCTGCTCGACATCCTCGGCTCGCATCCGCGCCGGATGGAGGTGATGCGCGCGGAGCTGCTGAAGGCGCGCGCCGCGCTGGCGACGCCCCGGCTCACCGCGATCGAGGAAGCAGCCGCCGACCAGGACGACGAAAGCCTGATCGAGCCAGGGCAGATGGTGGTGACGATCACCCGCGACGGCTTCATCAAGCGCACGCCGCTGGAGACGTTCCGCGCGCAGAACCGGGGCGGACGGGGCCGCACGGGCGCGGGCACGCGCGGCGACGACATCGTGACCCGCAGCTTCAACGCGCACACCCACCAATGGGTGCTGTTCTTCTCCTCCGGCGGCAAGGTGTACCGCGAGAAGGTCTGGCGCCTGCCCGAAGCCGGCCCGACCGCCAAGGGCCGCGCGCTGGTCAACCTGTTGCCCGAGCTTGGCGCCGACACCATCACCACCGGTCCTGCCGCTACCGCAGGACGAGGAACTGTGGGATAGCCTGCATCTCGTCTTCGCCACCGCCTCGGGCAATGTCCGGCGCAACCGGCTGTCGGACTTCCGCAACGTGCGCGCGGCCGGGCTGATCGCGATGAAGCTGGAGGACGGGGACCGGCTGATCGGCGTCGCCACTTGCCGCGAGGGCGACGACGTCCTGCTGGCGACGCGCAAGGGCCGCTGCATCCGTTTCCAGATCTCCGATGACACGCTGCGGGTGTTCGCCGGCCGCGACAGCTCCGGCGTGCGCGGCATCCGCCTCGGCTCCGGCGACGAGGTGATGAGCCTGTCCGTGCTGCGCCATGTGGAAGCCAGCACCGAGGAGCGCGCCGCATACCTCAAGCTGGCAGGCGCGCGGCGGCGCTCGAACGGGGACGAGGACGCCGAGGCCGACGCCGCCGCCACGCTCGAGCCCGAGGAGGTGGTGGCGGAAGTCACGCTGTCGGCGGAGCGCGCGTCGGAGCTGGAAGCCGCCGAGGAGTTCCTGCTCACCGTCACCAGCACTGGCTTCGGCAAGCGCAGCTCGGCCTACGAGTACCGGGTGACCGGGCGGGGCGGGCAGGGAATCGCCAACATCACACTGGGCAAGCGCAACGGCAGCGCGGTGGTCGCCACCTTCCCGGTGCGGCCGGGCGACGACGTGATGCTGGTGACCGATGCCGGGCGGCTGATCCGCGTCCCCGCGGACCAGGTGCGCATCACCGGGCGGCAGGCGATGGGCGTGACCCTGTTCCGGATGGTCGCGGGCGAGCGCGTGACCAGCGTGTTCCCAGTGCTGGAAGGTCCCGTGCTGGAAAGCGGGGGCGACGAGAACGGATCGGGCGGGAGCGGCGGGTTCGGAACCGACGACACTCCTGGCGACGGGACGGAGGACGGCGGCGATGGCTGACAGACCGCACCGGCGGGTCGGGGTGTATCCAGGCACGTTCGACCCGGTGACCAATGGGCATCTCGACGTGATCGGCCGGGCGGCGCGGCTCCTCGACACGCTGGTGGTCGGCGTGTCGGTCAATACCGGCAAGGGGCCGCTGTTCCCGCTGGAGGAGCGGATCGAGCTGGTCAAGGCGGAAAGCGCGTCGATCGCCGAGAAGAACGGCACCGCGGTCGAAGTGCGGCCGTTCGAGGGGTTGCTGGTCGATTTCGCCCGCGCGGTCGGCGCCTCGATGATCGTTCGCGGGCTTCGCACCGTCTCCGATTTCGACTACGAGTTCCTGATGGCCGGGATGAACTACCGCATGGCGCCCGACATCGAGACCGTGTTCCTGCTGGCGAGCGAGCGCCATCAGTTCATCGCCTCCCGGCTGGTCAAGGAAGTGGCGGCGCTGGGGGGCGATATTTCCTCCTTCGTGCCGGCGCTGACCTTGGAGCGCACGCTGAGACGCCTGCGCGGCTGACACGTTCTGTTTCGGAGACAAGCCCTGATGCGCCGACGCACCCTGATCGCGGGCTCCGCGGTCGCAACCCTGACGATGGGACACGCCATGAGCGCCACCGCCGCGACCCAGCCGACCACCGATCCCGAGAACACGATCTACCTCGACCTCAAGAGCGGCCGTGTGGTGATCGTGCTTTATCCCGATACCGCGCCGCATGCGGTGGAGCGGATCAAGACGCTGTCGCGCCGCGGCTTCTACGACGGCACGCCGTTCCATCGTGTGATCGAGGGGTTCATGGCCCAGGGCGGCGATCCCACTGGCACCGGCACCGGGGGCTCCAACCTGCCGAACCTGCCGGCCGAGTTCACCACCAAGCGGAAGTTTGTGCGCGGCACCTGCGGGATGGCGCGTACCTCCGCCCCCGACAGCGCCAACAGCCAGTTCTTCATCATGTTCGCCCCGGCCCCGCATCTCGACGGCCAGTACACGATCTGGGGCCAGGTGGTGCAGGGGATGGACCTGGTCGATCAGATCAAGCGTGGCAGCGGCGGCGGCGGGACGGTGCAGAACCCCGACCGGATCGAGCACATGCGGGTGGCGGCCGATGTGAAGGAGTAGGCCGGGCGGTTGACCGCCGGCGCGGCATGGCGTTCAAGCCCGTGCGGGGAGCCCGTAGCTCAGTCGGTAGAGCACGAGACTTTTAATCTTGGGGTCGTGGGTTCGAATCCCACCGGGCTCACCATCCTAGCCGGATGTTTTCATTCGCGAATTCTGTCTGCTTCCATTCCGGCCCTATTTCTCGATCTGACCTCTAACAGGACATTGGGTAGTGTCTCAGTTTGAAAATCTCTGGGGCGGTATTGACCTTCAACCTGCTTCAACCCCCATCTCGGTGGGCGGAAGGAGATGAAGCTATGGAACCGATCACTTTCAGCCTATGCCCTGAGTGCGATGCCTGCCCGGAGGTGGTCATCGAGGCCGAGGGCGTCAGGATCGGCGAGGTCGACAACATCGTTCGGTTGAGCCATGCCGAGTGGAACCAGCTCGTCACTCTCGTCCGCAGCGGCAAACTTCCGGCCACCGAGTAGCGGTGAGAATGGGGCTGCTTGATGGCCTTGATGACCATTGGTCAGCTTGCGCGGAGGGTCGGACTTCGGCCCTCCGCCATCCGCTACTACGAAGCGCACGGCCTCCTGTGTCCCCCTGCGCGCTCCGCCAACGAATATCGCCTCTACGGAACGGATGCAGTGGCCTTGCTCCACTTCGTCCAGCACGCCAAGGAATTTGGTTTTAACCTTGGAGAAGTTCGGCAGATCGTCGAAGCGTCACGAAATAAGTCCCCCTGCGCCCTCACTCGCAAACTGATTGAGCATCATCTCGCGCAAGTGGAAGGCGAACTGCGCCGGCTGCGATCCCTGCAAGGGCGCCTCAAGCGGCTCCTGCGTCAGACGCCTCCGGAAAGCGCTGACTGCGTTTGTCCACTGATTGAGGACGATCGGGTTTCAAACTGAGACACTACCGGACATTGACAGGACATGCGGGCAAGAAGAACACGCGGCATCGGCACGAGCCCTCCTTTGAAATCCATCGCGGTCCGGCCCTGGTTTCCGAGGCGAACCGCCCGCGAAAGGGGTTGCAATCCATTGAGCCAATGGCCCGGGGTGATCAGTCGAAGTGGCTCACCTGCTTCGGCTTGTCGCGTCCGGCGAGCGAAGCCAGGTCGCGACGGGCATCCGGCCCAGCACGGTCGCCTCGTTGACTTTGCTGGTCGCGAAGCTCCGAGCCACCCACGTCGTACGGCGCGGTCAGGCGGATGTCGGTGTTATCCAGGCTGAAGGCCTTGTCGGTGCCCGATTAGGTGCCTTGAATAAAGGCCCCAACGTTGTCGGTGAGCCGTCCGGCGAGGAACAGGCTGACCTGGTCGAGCGCTACGGCTGAAGTCGTTCTGCGGCGGAGTCGGCTGCGCCTTCGGTATTGGCTGCATCGTTAATTATCCTGGACAAGATGCGAGTCATCTCGGAGGTGAGTGTAACCTAACTGCTTGTGAGAAAATCCCGGCTAGCAACGTATTCTCAGACTTCGGCATGTGCGTTTCCGTCCTCAGGACTCAACCTCGGCCGACATCATTCTGAGCATGTCAGGTCCGCCAGTCCTCAGGAAGCGCCACACAAGGAGGGCAGACAGCGCTAGTGCCACGATGTCTAGTACGGTCGTATAGTCCCAGCTCACGCCCTCGTGCAGAACTGGTACGCGACGCCCTTTCGGCACCAAGCGGAGTGCTCCGAACAGGAGTTCGACAATGTAGCCGGCGCCTGCCATCGCCGCGTAGAACAGGCCGAACAGCAGCGCCGCGACGCGGGCGCCATAATACTTGCGATAGATATCGATGATCGGCAGCACGATCAGGTCAGCGAACAGGAACGCGACCACGCCGCCGAAGCTAATGCCGCCGTTCCAGAGCACCGCCGCAAGCGGCACGTTGCCGACCGAGCAGACGAAGGAAATGACCGCCACGACCGGTCCGATCAGCGGCCCGACGATCCTCGACCACACCGGGTCGTGCGACAGAAACAGACTGGTCCAGAAGCCGTGTGGCACCCAGACCGCGAGCGCACCCGCAATCAGCAGTCCGAGCACGATGTCCGCCCACACGCTGGCCCAGTCCATGACGTAGAAATGGCTGATCGCGGTGAAGCCCCGCGGCGAGAGAGCGCGCGAGAGCACGCTGCCGCCCGAGAGCGACATGTCCATTGCGGCGTGGCCCTCCATGCGTCCGGCGAAGCCCCGCTCGGCCTGGGCCCGCGCTTCGGCGAGGCGCGCCGGCGTCATCGCCCGCCGCAGCAACACGGTCAGCAGCACGATCATGATCGGTCCGCCGACGAACTCGGCGAGCGTGAACTGCCATCCCATCAACACCCAAAGGATGACGCCGAGTTCCAGCACCAGGTTGGTCGAAGCGAACTGGAACGCCATCGCGGCGACAAAGTCAGCGCCCTTGCGGAACAGCGATCGGGCGAGTGCCACGGCGGCATAGGAACAAGAGGACGAGGCCGCTCCGAGGCCACTTGCAAGCAGAATCGCGCGCGTGCGGCTGTCCGGCAGAAGCCGGCCCATCTCTCCCTTGGTGACAACCGCTTGGACGACGCCGGACAGCGCGAAGCCGAGCACCAAGGCCCAGAGGATTTCCCAGCCCATGGCAAAGGCCATGAAAAGTGCGGCTCCGATCGCACCCAATATTCCGTGGCTCAAGGGGACCTCCTCGCGTCGGGTTCGAGTTCAGTCTCCAAACAGGTATTTCACCAGGGCCGCGACAGCCACCACGAGGACGACAATGACGAGGAGCCAGACGAGGCCCATGCCCCACATCATGCTGCTCATGTGGCCCATCATCGCGCATTGCTCCCGGTTTTAGTCGCATTTCGCGATCATGCCGGCAGCGCGCGGCCTTCATAGAGGAAGGTGTGGGTGCGCGGCCCCGGCAGCCGCGCGTTGGTCAGCGACGCGATCCGGAACCCGCCGTCCGAAATCAGATTGTCCATCTTCCGGTTGAGGTGACAGCCGCCGGCAAGACGTGACCACAGCGGGTCAAGCCGGTCCTGCCAGCGCGCGACACCAGGCTCCGGCGCGCGGCCGTGCTCGACGAACAGCAAAGCGCCGCCCGGCTTGAGCACGCGGCGCATCTCGGACAGCGCGCGCCGCGCGTCAGGGATGGTGCAGAGCGTCCAGGTCGTGACGACTGTATCGAAGCTGCCCTCATCCAGCGGTATTGCCTCGGCCGAGGCTTCAAGAAATTCGAAGGAGACCGAAGCGGGAACGGCTCGTCCGCGCGCCATGCGCAACAGCTCGGGCGACGGCTCGAGCCCGATGACCGAGCGAACTGACGGTCCGTAGAGCGGCAGGTTGAGCCCCGAGCCGATGCCGATCTCGAGCACGCGGCCCTCGGCCGCCCCGATCACGCGCTGGCGGTACGGCAAAAACTGCTTCTGCCGCATGGCCAGATGGGTAAGCCGGGGCACTATCTGGCGCTGATAGAAGCTCATTCCGCCGCATCCTCGCCGTGCTCGCGGCCGGCGCGCCGGAAGGCGTCCATGACGGCGGCCGGCGTCAGCAGCTCGGGCAAGGCGATGCCCGCGGGCGCGCCGGGGCCATAGACCACATCGAGCGGCACGCCGTAGCGGCCGAAGCTTTGCAGGTAGGCCGTGACTACGGGAGCCGGGCGGGTCCAGTTCGCGCGCATCGCCACGACGCCCGGTGAGCGAAGCTGGGTCGCGACCGGCGCCCGGTCCAGCACGGTCGCCTCGTTGACCTTGCAGGTCAGGCACCAGGCGGCGGTGACGTCCACAAAAACGATCCGCCCCTGTGCCACCGCCCCGCGCAGCGCCGCCGCATCGAACGGCCGCCACAAACCGGCTTCAGCGCTCGACGCCGGCGCCGCGACCGGCACGGCCTGGCCGCGCAGAGCCGGGACCAGCACCGTGACGGCGGCCAGGACGACGGCGCCGACCGCCAACCGGCGGGAGGGCTGTCGGTGACGCCAGGCGAGAACGGTCAGCAAAACGGCAAGGGCAGCGCCGGCAATCAGCGCGGCGCTTGCCCCGGACTCGGTCGCGAGCACGAAGAGCAGCCAGACGGCCGTGCCGAGCAGGGCCACGCCGAGGACGCGGCGCAGCCACCCCATCCACGCCCCCGGCCGCGGCAGCCACGCCACCAGCCCCGGCGCCAGCGCAATCGCAAGGAACGGCGCCCCCATGCCGAGGCCAAGCGCGCCGAACACCAGCAAGATATCCAGCGGCCCGCGCGCCAGCGCAAAGCCGATGGCGGTGCCGACGAACGGGGCTGAGCAGGAGGCGGCCAGCATCGTCGCAAAAGCGCCCAGCAGGAAAGCGTCACCGAGACCTCCGCGCCCGCGCATGCCGCCGACCGCGCCGGCAACCCGGCCCGGCAAGGAGATGGGCAGCCAGTCCCAGAGACTCGCCGCGAACAACGTCGTGGCGAGCGCCATCCCGGCGAGGAACCAGGGCTGCTGGAACTGGATGCCCCAGCCGATCGCGTCGCCCGCGGTTTTCAGCACGATGAGCGCCGCCGCGAGCACGCCGAAGGAGGCAACGACGCCTGCCGCCGTCGCAAGCAGGCCGAGGCGAGCCGCACGGCGCTCAGCGCCGGCATAGCCGGCCAGCGCGAGCAGCTTCAGCGACAGCACCGGCAGCACACAGGGCATCAGGTTCAGCACCAGCCCGCCGAGCAGGGCGACGCCAATGATGCCGAGCCGCAGCATCGGCTCCGGGGGCGGCGGCAGGCTGCCGAGCCGCGGCGTGATGTCGGCCTCCGCGGCACGCATGCCATCGACCAGCGTGACGCCAAGTTTGCCGCCGGCGAGCGCGGCCGCGGTGCTCTCCCGGATCGGCACGCGCATGGTTGCCACCCGGGCGGTGTCCGACATCACGACGTCAGGCCGACCAGGCGAGCCCTGCGCCACGCCTTCCACGAACAGGTCGGGCGCCCGCAGCGGTGCCCCGGTGCTCTCCAGCCGAACGGAAAGAACGGCGCCGCCCTTCGCCGCGCCGACAACCGCGCCACGCAACGCGAGCCCTGCTGAGGCGAGATCACCGGGGACCTGGGCCTGCGCCGCCGCGATCACCGGCGCTTCCGGCCCGGGAACTGCAAGCCCAGCCGGCAACCGGAGGTCCAGGCTGGCATGGTATGGGATGCAAACGTCCTTGCAGGAGGCGTAGTCCACCTCGGCATGGAGGTGCAGCGGCGCGCCGGGATGCGCGAGCGTGACCACGATCGGCAGCACCACGCCACCCTCGTAGCCCTGCGTCTCCAGGCCGGCGAGCGGCGGAAGCCGGTGCGGCGCCGGCCACGCGATCCTGGCCCCGGCGAGGTTCTCCGAGCCCGGCCAGTCGATCGAGGGCTCGACGCCGGCATCGCCCGGGCTGCGCCAGTAGGTATGCCACTCCGGGGTCAGGCGGAGCTGCAAGGCGGCATCGAGCTGCCGGCTCGAGCCGGTCGCCTGCACCGCCGAAATGAGCCGCGCCGCCCCGTGGGCCGCGCTCGCCCACCCGCTGGTCGCCGCGTGGACCCGCCCGGGCCCCGTCAGCGCAAGCAGCAGGAGGCCCGCCGAGGCGAGGCGGATCAGACGCATTCGGTTCAATTCGGCGTCGTGCCACCGTGGGGATGCTGCTGCCACTGGCTGTTCGGCCGGCCGGCACCGTTCATCGACTGCATCATGCCGGCGCAGCCACCCATCATGCCGCCGGACATCATCCCGCCCATCATGCCGCCGGACATCGTTCCACCGGACGTCATTCCATGCTCCATGCGGCCCATGCCCATGCCGTTACCCGGCATTGTCTGCGCGCCGCCGGGTGCCTCGGCGAGTGCCGGCACGATCAGCCCGCCGAGGGCTGCGGTGAGCACCGCAACGACGAGCCTGTGTCGAGTTTTCATCTCACGTCTCCTTGGTTGATTCGGCGATCAGGTGAAGTCTCGTTTGTCCAGGATCATCCTGCGCCATGTGCGGAGCCTCCTTGCTGGCGCCGCACGACCGGCCACCCATCCGGTGCATGCAGAGGCCGAGGGTACACATCGCGGCACAGGGCGCCACACTCAAAAGCACCGGGGCCGCGCCAACCGCGACCAGCCAGCTCCACTGCCAGGCCAACCCGGCGGCGATTACGCCGATCGCGAACAGGCCGATCGCGATGCGGTTCCGGTCAAGCCGGGCGATCGACCAGCGCCCTGCCGCAGCGGTCGGAAGCGATACCGTTGTGTTCATGTTGGAGGTGCCTCCTAATTCACGTCGAAGAGGCGCGGCGGGGTGCCGTCGCGGCTAATCGCAAACACCGTCAGCGGGCCGGTCTTCTCGCCGGACATGCCGGGCGATCCTGGCGGCATGCCCGGCAGCGTGATCCCGGCGATCGCCGGCCTCTCATCGAGGAGCTTGCGGATCGTCTTCACCGGCACGTGTCCGTCCACGACATAGTCGCCGATGAAACTCGTGTGGCAACCTTCAAGCGCCCCGGGAATGCCGGCCTTGCGGCTGATCTCGGCGAGATCGTTGGTCGGCCTTACATCGACCTTGAAGCCGTTCTGCTCGAGATACTGGGCGTACCCCTCGCAGCAGGTGCAGGACGGGTTCTTATAGAGCGTGACCGGGATCGGCGACACGGCGCGCGCGCTCATCGGACCGAGAAACGCGGGCGCGGGGACCGCCGCCGCCATCAGCATCGTCGCGAACATTCGGCGTTTCATGCGTGGTTCCTTCTCCAGAGGGCTGGCAAAACTCGGCGGCTGCATCAACAGCTACTCTTGATGAAAGTGCTGATCTCTTCCGGCTTGGAGAAAATGACCGCGGCGCGGTCGCCGAACATGCCGGCGGGCAGGATCGCCGGCGCCCCGCTGACCGGGCCGAAGCGGCTGGCGTCCGTTTCGAAGCGAAGGCTTTCATCCCAGAAGGGACGGGTCCGCACATCGGCGGTAGTGACGAAATACGAATCGCGGCAACTCCGGATCGCCGTGACCTGCCGGTTCGGCGCGAGCCGCTTCAGGTCCTTGGGCGTTTCGGTGTAGGCGGTCGGCACGCTGACGGCAGGGACGCCGTTGCGCGTCTCGCCGATCGCGCGCAGGAACGCGATCAAGTCGGCCCGAACCGTCGGGTCGTGGACGCCGGCATAGGTCATCCAGTTACCTGGGATGAACCGGGCCGGATTCTCGAGCCACGCGTCCAACGTCTTCGCATCCCAGGTCACGCCGGAGGCTTTCAGCGCGGCCGAGTAGCGGTCGAAACCCGGAAGACTGCCGGCCTTCCGGTCCCAGACGTTGGCAAGGCTCGGGCAGGTCATGTTCAGGTCGGGTCGCAGCGAGTGGCAGGCCGAGCAGACCTCGAAGGCCTTAGCGCCGTCGGCCGGATCTCCGGCGGCCAACGCCAAGGGGGTGGAGGTCCGGGCACCGGCAAGCATGCCGAGACCGATCAGGGCGATGCGGATAAGCCTGGTCATGGCGCCACCCGGATCGTGGTCATCAGGCCGCCGACCTGATGTTCCATCACGTGACAATGCAGCATCCAGTCGCCAGGGTTATCAGCGACGAAGGCGACCCGCACCCACTCGCGCGGGCGGACCAGGACGGTGTCGCCCCATATGTCATGCGGGACGGATTCGCCGTTGCGGCTGAGCACATTGAAGCTGTGACCGTGCAGGTGCATCGGGTGCCACCAGGCGGTCTCGTTGCGGAAACCGAGGATGCAGCTCCGCCCGCGTGCGATCCGAAACAGCGGCGGCATGGCCGCGCTACCGTCGCCCGTCATCGACCGGCCGTTGATGGCCCAGGCGGCACGGCCGTCCATGCCCATCATGCCGCTGCCCATCATCCCCGCTCTCCCCATGCCCCCCATCATTCCGCCCTGCATACGGACTTCCTGCACCAGGGCGTTCGTCAGGTCGGGGCGCGGCACGGGATTGGCCGGCAGGCGCCGCGGCGCATCCAAGGGATTCGGGCGGAGCGGCGGGGAGTTATCGTAGGCCAGGCGGACCAGCGTGTACGCGAGCCGGCCGTAGAAATCGTCCGTGACCCGGTAGGCCCGGCCCGGCTCGCCCTGCATGTCGAGCATCAAGTCGGCCCGCATGGCGGGACCGAGCAAGATGCGCCCGTCCGCTGGTTCATGCGGATCGCAGGGCTGGCCGTCGAGCGCCACGATCACCGGCCGGTGCCCCTCGAAGCGCAGCGCCATGATGCGCGCGATCGCCGCGTTAATCAGCCGCAGCCGGACCCGCTCCCCGGCTCGCACGCGCAACCTGTCCGGCACGCGGCCGTTGATGGTGACGGTGTTGCCGACCCGGCCGTCCATTGCCGCTTCCATCCGGTTGCTGAAGCCGGGCGCGATCTGGGCGTCGCTCGTCAGCCGCCAGTCCTGGATGGTCCAAAGCACTTCGCGATCCACGGCGGGCGGATTTGGCTCCTCGACGATCAGCGCGCCGGCCAGGCCCCGGCCCATCTGCACCAGGCTGTCGTCGTGCGAGTGGTACCAGAATGTCCCCGCGTCGGGCGGGGTGAATGCATAGTCGAAACGTCCACCCGGGGCGATCGGCGTCTGGGTCAGGCTTGGCACGCCGTCCATGGCGTTCGGCAGGCGGATGCCGTGCCAGTGCACCGTGGTCGCCTCGGCCAGCCGGTTCTCGACCGTTGCTCGAAACGGCGTGCCCTGGCGGACCCGCAGCACCGGCCCCGGCTCGACCCCGTTGTAGGTCCAGACCTCGGTTTCCGGGAATTCGTCGCCGACCATTCGGACACGCGCTGGGCCGGGTCGCAGCAGCCTGGTTGGGCCATCAGCTCCAACCAGCCGCCCGACCGCGAGGACAGGTCGGGACAAGGCGGTGAGAGCACTGGCCGCTCCCGCCAGAAGAATGTGCCGTCGGCGCACGGCCGGGGCGGAGACGAATGGCATGCAAGATCGTCCTCAGAGTGCCCGCCCGGTATATCCACGGGATTACGGCGGACAGGACGCCTGCCCGGGGCGGGCGCACGGCTCATGGTGCTCGGAGCCGCAGCCGGGCTTACGCCCGTGCGGCTAAAGGAGGACGATGGGTCGGGGTGGGAACGGATCGGGCGCGAGGGCGGCCTCGGCCCAGGGCGCCTTTGACGCCTTCAGGTATGCAATTCGCAGGACAACGCGCCCCGGCACAAGCACCGGGGTTGGGAGCACCGCAGCCGAGCTTGCACAAGTGAGCGCCTGGCAGGCTGGCATCTTTTCGGGGTTCGTGCTGCCGGTCTGACACGGCCGCGGGCAGCTTTGGCAGGGCTGATGAATGCCCGCTCTGGTCATGTCGGCAGACATCGACATGGCGCGCGCACCAGCTGGCATCGTTGCCGCGAGGGCGACGAAGAAGGCGATCAGCAAATGCATGAGCCGCCGGAACACGGTGAAGAGCTACTGCCAGCGCGCGCTCGATTCAAGTGGTCATGAGAGTGACGAAAATGCCAAGGCGACTACAACCAAAAGTCCGCCGCTGAAACCTAGGAGCCTGCTGGCCCGAGATGCTCGCCGCTGACCGTGGCGGACACCCGCCGACTGCCGCAGCGCGCGCAGCGGAATCGCAGCGCCGGGAGCGGGGTATCCCCCCGACCCGTGCGGACCAGCTCCTCCAGGTCGGCTTCCGCCTGGTGCAGACAGGCATCGCATCTGAGCGCGAGCCGGAGGTGGGCCGCAAGGGTGGTGCGCGGGGTGGCGGCGGGCATTCACGCTTTCCAATTGCTCGCGCTAGTGCGCACGGCGAAATCTACGCGAAGTCTACGTAAGCGGGTAAGGGGATTCGCGCTTTTCCGAAGTGGTATGTTGCTAAAATTAGCACGACAAAAAACCAGCGTCTGCACTGTATAACTCGAGATATTGCTGCCCGCTCACCATGCCTGGACATGCCAACTGGCAATCCGGATCGGTCTGCCGGCCGAGGTGGCGGCGAGACGGTAGCCTTCTGGCCTCACGCGCCACGGGGTATATCATCGCGACAATACTGCGGCGGTTGGCCATATAGGGGCTGCCATCGCGCCGCTCGGGGCTGAGGGGTATGGGTCATGCGTATCGAACTGAACTACGGTCGCTCTGGCCTGCCGGTCGAGCTGCCGGACGACCTCGAGATCACCGTCGTGCGCAAACCGGCGTTGCCGGAACTCGCCGACCAGAAGGCGGCGGTGCGGCAGGCATTGGCCAGACCGGTCGGGGTGCCGCCGCTCGCCGAACTGGCGCGCGCCGGGAGGAGCGCTGCGATCGCGATCTGCGACATCACCCGCCCGGTGCCAAACCACCTGTTCCTGCGCCCGCTGATCGAGACCCTGATCAATGGCGGGATCGCGGCCGAGCAGATCGTCGTGCTAGTGGCGACCGGGCTGCACCGGCCTAATCTCGGTCCGGAACTTGAGGAGCTGATCGGCGACCCCTGGGTGCTGCGCACCGTGCGGGTGGAAAACCATTACGCGCGAAATGACGCCGAGCATGTCATGCTGGGCACCACGGCCACGCGCGGCACCGTGGTGCGACTCGATCGGCGATTTGTCGAGGCCGATCTGAAGATCGCGACCGGCCTAGTTGAGCCGCATTTCATGGCCGGGTACTCGGGCGGGCGGAAGGTGATCGCGCCCGGTCTGGCTCATGCCGAGACGATCACGACTTTCCACAGCTCCCGCTTCATGGCCGACCCGAATGCCGCCAACTGCAACTTCGCCGGCAATCCCCTGCACGAAGAACAGTTACAGATCGTCGACATGCTGGGTGGGGCATTGGCGCTGAACACGGTGATCGACGAGGCACGCCAGCTTTGCTTCGTGAATTTCGGCGAAATCATCGGGAGCCACCGCGCGGCGGTCGATTTTGTCCGCCGCTACTCCGAGGTCCCGGTGCCGCGCCGGTTTCACACCGTGCTGACCAGCGCCGCCGGGTATCCCTTGGACAAGACCTACTACCAGACGGTGAAAGGCATGGTGAGCCCGATCGACATTCTCGCACCCGGGGGACGGCTGATCATCGCCTCTGAGTGCTCGGAGGGAATGGGGTCGGCCGAGTTCATTGAGGCACAGCAGCGGCTGATCGAGCTGGGCCCGCGCGGCTTCCTGCAAAGCATCATGCCGAAGGCGCACGCCGCCGTCGACGAGTGGCAGACGCAGATGCAGCTTCGGCCGATGGCCGTAGGCCAGATCCAGCTTTACAGCGACGGGCTTGGCGACGAATTCCATGCCTGGACCGGGGTGGAGCGGGTCCGGTCGCTTCCACAGGCGGTGCTTGCGAGCGTCGCCGCGAGCGATGACCGGGCGGTGGCCGTCATCCCAGAGGGTCCGTATGTAGTGCCGTTCCATCGCGCATGACGGCCGCATAAAAGGAAGGGCCGTGTCCCGGCACCGTCCAGGCGTGGCGGGCCGGGCAAACCCATCATCACCACTGATACCGGTCGGCTTTGGCAGGCAGGTTCCAATGTTCCGCGACGACCAGAAGGCGGAGTTCCACCGGAGCAGAACGTCCCGCCGCGTATCTCGGCCTCGATCCCGTCGAGCTCCTTAATGCGGGCCCGCGGCCTGGCCTACCGTGGTTCCAGTCGCAATGTGGTCGGCAGCACCTCCGGGCGCACCATGGGCTCCGCATAGGGGCTCGAGCTGTATTTCGAGAGGTATTCCCGGCTGGCGCGCTCGATTGAAGCAGCGTCGGCCGCCGGCACGGCCTGCACCGGTACCCGCCGACCATTGAACTCCAGCGCGGCTGGTCCGCCGCCGGCCAAATCCTTGTACCACCGCCCCTTGGCGCCGCGCACCGAGCGCACGAGCACGTCGGTATCGGACACCACGACCCAGATGGTGGTCGCGTTTTCCGGATGCTTCTCGGTTCGAATTGCCACTTCCTGGCGGTCGCGCAGCTCGCGCAGCGTGTCCGTATCGAATTTCGCCATCATGTGTGTCCTTCGCGCGCTTTTGGTCGGGATTTAGTTAGTGCATCGGCGGCCTTGGGCTTGGCAATACCCGCCGCCCGGCTTGCTCGAGGCCGACCTCATCGCGCATTCCGGCCTGAGCGCGGAGCATCACTAGGACCATGCAATTTATCCATGGCGGTTACCGATCGGCCGCCTGCGGTGGTGGGCGCGAGCCATGATCGCGGTCAGCGCCGCGAAGCCCGAACTGCCCGGGATCGCCACGCTCATGCCGGGCACATACCCGCCCGGCCTCGTCATGCGGCCGACCACCTGGAACGCGACAACGACTGCGGCGACGCCGAAGAGCACCGATCCAGCCGCCTGGCCGACCAGGATGCCGACCGGCCCGTGCCGGGCGCCAAAGGTGACGAACGGCACCGTGCCGAGCGTCGCCCGGCCCCAGTTGAACAGCGTGGACAGCAACGGGTGGCCGAGATTGTTGAAAGCCGCATTGGCGACGAATAGGGCGCCCACGAACAGGAAGCTTCCCGCGAGCCAAGTGCAGAACAGCCGCACGAGTTCCGCCGTCACCCCGTGGGCGGAAAAGGCCATGATGATCGGCCCCTGGGTCGCCGCGAGCACGAGCCACGCCGCCGCGACCGCGGCCATGACGAAGAGCAGACTGTCACGCAGTGTCTCGCGCATCCGGTCGAACCGCTCGGCGCCGAGATTCTGCGCGAGAATTGGGCCAACCGCGCCCGACAATGCATAGACGAGGCCGAACGCGACCGGGGTGATCCGATCGACCGTGGCCTGTCCCGCGACGGCCGCCGGGCCGAACTGGGCCATGCTGCGGGTGACGTACACGCCGGCTAACGGGGTCGCGAGATTGGTGAGGATGGCGGGAGCGGCCACCGAGGAGACCAGCCGGATATCGCCCAGAAGCGCGCCAGGCACGACACGGCCCAACAGATCGTGCCGTCGCGCGGCGCCCTGCCATCCGACGAAGGCGAGCACGGCGCGTGAGAGCACGGTACTGATCGCGGCGCCGGTCAAGCCGAGATGCAGGCCGAAGATCAGCAGCGGGTCCAGCATCGCGGTCGCCAGCGCCGCGAACAGGGTCACGTTCATCGCGTGCCGGGCATCGCCCACCGAGCGCAGCAAGCACGCGCCCCACATGCCGATCGCTAGCAGCGGTAGAGAGGGCGAGGAGATGACGAGAAAGCTCGCCGCGAGGTCCCGCGTCTCGCCCTTTGCTCCCAGCAGGTTGAGGACCGGGCCGAGCAGCGTCACCGTTCCGAGCCCGATGATCGCGGTCACCAGCGTCATCCCGACGAAGCTCGACGCCGCGATCCGGCGTGCGTCATCGAGCCGCGTGCCGCCGATCTCGCGCGAGACGACGGCGCCCACGCCGATGGTCATTCCGATCGCGACCGACACCTGGAGGAACCCGACCCCGCCGGCGAACCCGATCGCGGCAGCCATCTGCCGCTGGCCCAGCATCGAAATGTAGAACAAGTTAAGCAGATCGACCGCGAAGACGGCGATGAGACCAATGGCTCCGGTGCCGGCCATCACCACGACATGACGCATGGTCGAACCTTGGACGAAACGCGCCTCCTCGTCCGTCGCGGCGTGTTGCGTCTCGTGCGTTGGGCTCCGCAGCTCGGGCGGCGGCTTCATTGCAAAGTCTCGTCGGCCTCCAAAAGCTGGCCCACCGCTTTTGCCACGCTCGCCGCCTGCTGTCGGGGCTGCATCGTCGCCGACGGGGAGCCTGCGGCGGGCGGACCTGCACCCGTCGTCGCAAAAGCGGCTGCCGCGCTCTGCGTGGATGCCCCGATCAGGGTTCGCCTGCTCCTCAGTTAACGTTGGTGGCCTGATCACCGCCCGCCAGGGCAGTTTCCACGCAAGTGCACCCGGCTTGATGCCCTTCTCTCGAAAATGCGATCCCTGGGTTTCGCCCAAACATTAGCTCGGAGCAAGGCGGCCCTCTTGTCGGTGCCGCGCTCGCCCGATCCATGGGGGTCCGACATATCGGGCGCATAGGTCACGCCCCGGGAGCGTTAACTGGTCCGCGGGACGGTGCGGGTGAGGTCGGAAACGACCTCCCCGTCGGCATTGATCATTCAGCGGTCAGCAATTCCATATTGGCTGCCGAAGGGGGTTCCTTTCCGCGCGCGGATCTGCCTGGTGTCGCCATCCGCGGCGGGCTCGGTCAGGTTCTGGCTCGCTTTCGGTCATCCACGCCGCGCCGGAGGCTGTGCCCGGGGCGCGGCGCCAGCGGCGATCGGGGCGATCAAGGCGTCGTGGAAGAGCTTCGGAGCCATTCTCGCCGGCGGCCGGACTATGGCGCGTCGGCCGCCCGACGCAGGAGAAAGTAGCTGTACACGACCTCCAGATCATCGAGCGAGTACTTGGCGAACCGCTCGTCCAAATATGGCAGGGCGCGGATATTCGCCCGGCTCTCGTCCGTGACGTAACCATAATAGTCCGCTATTTCCAAACGTGCGCGGTCGAAGATCGGCAGCCACTCCGGTTTGGCCAACCGGTTCTGGTATTCGAATTTGGTATCGAATAGGGTCTGGTAATATTTATCTGAGTACTTATAATAGTTAAACTGGTTAACCGATTGATCGTGAAAAGCCCAATGATCGTCATGACCGATCATCATGTACATGTAACCGTCTTTCTTGAGCATAGCTCGAAGCACTTGCAGTTCCGGTTCAAGTATGTTCGGGGGTATATGCGACAGGACACAGTTCGATACGATGAAATCAATGCTTTCTTCCGGATAGAATAGCTCGGAGGTATTCTGAGTTATTTTAAGTTCGAAATTACAGGCCCTATATATCTCCTCACGCGATTTCAGCGGAAGTAGCTTGGTCAGCTTCTCTTTCGCAACAGCTTCATCTACGGAGAGTTCGGAACATACGGATTCCAGGTTTTCCAACAGGTATTCTATGTAAGTCCTGATATACCAGAACCGCGCTTTGTCCTGAACATCGAAGAGATGGATTTTATAATCACCCATAAGATAGAGCAGGAACGCGTCGTGATGGTGCCAGGCGGTGCCGAAATCCATGATCGTTCCACCCGGCGGCGTGAGTTCCTTGGCCTTCCGGGCAAGACGATACGAGTTGGCGCAACCCTTGAGGCGCCGCTTCGACGTACGAGTGGTCAGATATCCTACTCCGTGATAAAGCTGAGAGCCGAATGGAACGTAGGACAGCGTCTTCTCTCCCGCGGCCCAAAGGTAATATTTCAGCACCATGACCTCCGTGTCGCAGCTTGCGCTCGTCCTCTAAACGTATCATAAAAATTGGATTCCGCAACTAAAAAAAGATAGGCCTCACCTCAATGTTGTCTCTGCAGATCCGGGTGGCATGACTGCCGCCGCGGTGCATGAACCGCCGTTTGGCGGCGGGCCCACGCCGCTGAGCCGCTCTCGGGCGCCCGCTGCCGAGGGGGCGCGACAATCGCTTCATGGCGCGGATGAAGCCGGGGTGAGAGCGGCACGGGATCGACGCGCCTCCGCGGCCAGCAGCATGAAGATCCTCGCGTCGGCGAGGTAGCGCCGGCCCATCCGGCGTGGCTCCCGGACCAGCCGCCAACCCCACTCCAGGCCATTGCGGCGGACCCAGGCGGGCGCCCGGTTCTCGTGACCGCCGACCTGGTCGATCGCGGCGCCGATGCAGAGCCCGATCCCGGTCGCCCGCCCTCGTCGGAGGATCCGGTGAGCGAGGATTTCCTGCCTCGGCGCTCCGCAAGCGAGGAATATGAAGCGGGATGGATGAGCCTCCACGAACCCCGCGCACTGCTCGACCAGATTGGGGCTACTCTCGAAGCCAAACGGCGGGCAATGGTGGACGACGCTCGACAGCCCATAGCGCGCACGCAGGCACGCCACCGCCGCCGCCGTGGTGCCCACCACCGTGACCGGCTCGTCAGGCTCGATCCAGCGTTCGAGCAATTCCAGCGTCAGATCGCTTCCGGTCACGACCGGCGGGACCGGCACTTGCAGCGCCATGCCGATCCCACGCACCACGCGACTGTCCAGGAGCAGCGATCCGGCCGACCGATAGAGTTCCATCAGAGCGGCGGAGCCCGCTCGCAGCCGGACGAAATGATCCGCGTTGGGAGTAACGATATAGCTGAAGCGGTCCCGGCTAGAACGCGCGGCGAGCGATGCGGCCACGGCTGGAAGCCCAGCCGCGACGAGATCAAGGCCCAGCAGCCTGATGGTCGGAAACTCTTCGAGAAGACCAGGCATCATTTCCATCCGTCCGATACCGCACCGTGTCCGACGATGTGTGCCGCCCCCTTCGCCGCTCACCCGGGTCTCCCTCAGTCCGGGAACGGCCGCGGCATCTAGTCATGCAGACGCAGGCGTGTTCGCTACCAAAGAATGGCATATTATCATTTTTTACTGAATACCACAATTAATCCTTAATTATTATTAAATCTCATCTCCCGGAATGGTAAAAAGCTATTGAGACATCTCAGCCCGTGGTGAGCGAAGCATGAACCCCTCCACCCCCTCCGGCCTCGTGAATCAGCCATCCAGTATCGGAGTTCCGCCGGGACTGCCGCCGCTAGAGGCGGAAGCTGAAGAGCGCCGCAAGGACAACGCGACGCAAGAAGCATGGCAGCCGATCGCCGAGCTGACCGTGCCGGCGTCACGCCTCTTGGACGCCGAGGCGATCAACGATCAAGCCGCGGCCAGGACCGAGAGCAACGTCGGGCGCTTGGATGCGGCGCTGCGCGGCCTGGTTGGTTGGCTGCTGTCGGACCCCGTCCTGCGTCCCACCGAGGCGGGGATGGGCGTCGTGAACTGGCTCAGCCCGGACGGTACCTGGGATGGTCTCTATCCGGAGATCTGCGGTTATCACCTGCAATTCGCAGCAAGCGCGGCACCCGCTGCGGCGCACGGCGATGATGCGCCGTTCCGGTCGGCGGCGGCCGGGGTCACGGCCTGGCTTGATGCGGTCGGCGGCGCCGGGGCGGAGCCGCTCACCCTCTATCACCGCGACATGGCGGAATCGGACTGGCGCAACCAGTGCCTGTTTGCCTTCGACCTCGCGATCATCCTGCGTGGCCTCGCGACGGCGGAGGCGCGTTGGCCCGGATTGGTGCCAGCCAGAGTGAGCAAGCGTTACGCGGCATCGCTCGCGCGGATCGTGGAGAACGGGAAGCTGGCCTCGCACCGGCTTCGGCAGGGCGCCTCAGCCGCGAACATCCCCGTGAAGTGGTCGACCACCCCGGGCGTGCACCACGTCAAGGCCGCCGCCGCGTTGGCCGGGTCGGGCCGGCCCGGCATGACCGCCATCGTCAAGGCGACGCTGCGCGATGAGGCGGCGCTGTTCGCGCGCGAGGGGCAGGCGCGGATGCGCGAGCTCCATCCCTTCCTCTATTTCGTCGAGGGCTGGCTCACGCTCTGGGGCCAGACCCAGGATCCGCAGGCGCTCGCTCAGGCCGGCCGCGCGTTTGGCATGGTGCTCGTTCAGATTGATCCGTGGAGCGGCGAGGCGCCGCCCGTCGCCAACGCGCGCGACGCGGTGACGCGATCCGACGTGCTGGCGCAGGCGCTGCGGGCCGGGTTGGTGCTCGAAGCAGCGGGACAGCTCAGCGACGAGGTTGGCGAGCTGTGGCGGCCGCGGCGTCAGGCGCTGCAAGCGGCACTCCTCCACCGCATCGCGCCGGAGGGCGGCATCATCTTCGACGCGGTCGGCGGTCATCGGAACGCCTGGGCCAGCATGTTCGCCTGGCAGGCGCTGCGATTCCTCCGGGACGTTGAGGCGGGCACGCTCGACCCGATCGCGGCCGCGGCGACGCTGATCTGAGCGGAACCGGCAGCATCCGTCATCCCGCAAGCCGGGATGACGGATGCGATCCGGTCTCGGCGTGTCCCGTGATAAAGCGGGCCAGAACGGTATCGCCGTTGGCTCGGCCGCGGCCTCAAGTAGAACACAGTTCAACCCACCTCGAACCCAGCCGTCAGTCCGTCGATCCTCATTCTCAACGCCGGCGCCGCGCCGACGATGAACCCGCTCGACCGGCAGAGCTGAGAGAGCTTCTCAGCCGTTTGGGACAATGACGTGAGTCAGGGTTGTTCGGCGTTCAGGCATCGTTGGCGGCGCCAATGGCGGCTGGTGGTCGCGTTCTGATCGCCCTCGCGCGGTGCAGCACCCATCGGTGCCGAGCTCTCTGAGAGCTACGCAGGTGCGAAGCGGATGTTGTGGTTCATGACGCGGGATGCGAACCAGACCGCGTAGGAGAACAATTGCACAATGCGGTTCCAGGTTCTCGTGCCGATGCAGTTGATCGGCGACACCGAGCTTGGCCGCGGTCGGAAAGGCCTACGCTGCCCGGAAGGGCATCACAATTCCCTCTCCCTAAGCGGTGGGCAGCTCAAGCCGCGACATGATCCGCTTCCTGTTCGAGCAGCGCTTCGATGATCATGGCGCCCGCGCCGTTTTGCCAAAGCCAGATGCCGTTGGTCTGGCCACGGAAGCTCGGCTCGCCGCCAAGTGGGCCGCTGGGGACGAAGCCGGCAGCGAGACCGAGCCCAAGCAGCCCGGGGATTGGCCGGCGATTGCCGTCAAGCACCCGGCACCGCCCGTCGATCAGGGGTGCGGGCGCGGTCCCCGCGCGGGCAAGCGGTATTCTCTGCCCGTTGAGGTCGAATACCGGCAGCGCCTTCGGCTCATAGCCGAGCGCCGCGATCACGAGATCGGCCTCCTCCAGCACGCGGCGTGCCTCGACCTCGGCCGCCGGTCCTTGCAGGCGATGCAGCCGGAGCCTGGGCTCCGGGGTGCGTCCGCCAATCCCGAGCGCGCGCATCACCAGTTCCCGCGCCTCCAGGCGGAAGCCGGCCAGGCGGAACAGGCGCTGGGAGACCGGGCAAATGTCGGTGGCGTCAAAATCGGTATATCCCTCCGCCTCTGCCGCGGCGGCGGAGGGATAAAATACGCGCAACGCCCGCCGGTGCATCAGGGTGATCGCGCTCGGTCCGAAGCCCGCCTCAGGGCAGTGATTCAGCAGCCGGTTCGCCGTGGCCAGCGCGCTGTGCGAGCCCCCGACGATCACGACCTTGGGCGCCGTTACGCCCCGGAGGCGTCGCGTGATCTCCGCGGCCCCTCCCGCGGCGATCGCCTCGCCTGAGAGCAGGAGCTTGCCGGCGAAGCGCGGCAGCAACGGCTTGCCGGCCACAGGCACGGCATGGAGCGCGTCGCGGCACTGCTCCGCGCCAGTGGCCAGCACGACGTGCCGGGACAGGACATCGTCCTTGCCTGACCCCGTGCGCAGCCTGGTCTGCCAGCCGCCATCGGCGCGGCGCCGGCTCCACAAGGCCTCACAGCCGGTCAGGACCCGTCCGCCAGCCGACCGTATGACCTCGGACAACACCTCGCCGAGCGCCTCGAGGAATGCCGCCACCGTCGGCAGCGGGGCCGACCCGCCGCGATGGGCCGCCACCGCCAGCGCGGCGGGATGAGCGCGCAGCGCCGTCAGCCGAGGTTCCGCGCCATCCTCCAGGCACTCGAGGAAGGTCTCGGCCAAGGTATCCGAGCCGATCGCATGGCCGCCGATCGAGCCGGCGCCGAGCCGTTGCCCGCGCTCGACGACAACCAGGCCATCGGCCGCGAGGCGTGGCAGAGTGCCGTGTCGCGCCGCCCAGACGAGCGGCGCCAGCCCCGCCGGGCCGCCGCCGACAAACGTGGTATTCAGGAGGAGCGATGGGTGCATAGTCGTTCAGTGCCCGGATTGATCTGCCTGAACATCTTCCTAGCATCTGGAAAATAAGATGGTCGGTCATTTATTAGCGAGCGCTGTACGAATCGAAGTGTATGCGGCGACGCGCCCACTCAGACCGAATGACAACTGGAACGATCTAGCTTAAGCCCGAGCTTGCCGGATCGGCTTCGGCGGTATCCGCTTCGTAAGGATAGCGCGCGGGTGTTACGTTCTGTTTCCAGCCGGCAGCCACCCGGCAACACGACGGTCCCAAATGTGGCGGTCCATGGGTATGCCAGGATAGCGGCGCTGGGTGTGGCGGCCACGACATCGAGCGTGATCTTTCGGGCGCCAATTTCGGAGCAAGCCGACCAGAATGGACGAGCGCGTTGACCGACCCGGCTACGAAACCGAATCGCCCCCGCTGTCGCGGGAGACGCGGGTGCGCCGTCCGCGCGTCCGCTGGTTTCTCCTCGCGGCAGTACCTGGTGGTGGTCGGCGTGGCACTCTGGCTCGCGCTCGCGCCCCGAGGCCGACATGGCAAGCCACCTTTCGGCGGCCAGGCCGCGGCACAGCCGGTAGGCGCGGCGACGATCGAAACGGGCGACATCCGCGTCATGCTCAACGAGCTGGGGACCGTGGCGCCGCTCGACACGGTGACAGTGAAGACGCAGATCAACGGCCAGCTCACCCAGGTGGCGTTCCAGGAAGGCCAGATGGTGAAGAAGGGCGACTTCCTGGCCCAGATCGATCCGCGGCCCTATCAGGCGCAGTTGGAGCGCGACCAAGGGCAACTCGCGCACGACCAGGGGCTGCTGGCGCAAGCGCAAGCCGACTTGCAGCGCTACCAGACCCTGGGGCGGCAGGATTCGATCGCGCGCCAACAGGTCGAAGACCAGCGCTTCCTCGTGCAGCAGGACGCGGGAACCGTAAAGGCCGACCAGGGAACCGTCGCCACCGACCAGCTCAATCTCGCCTACGCCCACGTCGTCTCGCCGATTGATGGGCGCGTCGGGTTGCGCCAGGTCGATCCGGGCAACTACGTGCAGACCACCGATAGCAACGGCATCGTCATCCTCACCCAGATGCAGCCGATGTCGGTGGTGTTCTCCGTGCCGCAGCAAGACCTCGCCGAGATCGAGACGCGGATGCGGTCGGGCGCCACGCTGCCGGTCTATGCCTACGACCAGGCGAACGTGACCCAACTCGATACCGGGAAGCTGGCGACCGTGGACAACGAGGTGGACACCGCGACCGGAACTGTGAAGATGCGTGCGCTGTTCCCGAACCCGAAGGACCAGCTCTTCCCCTACCAGTTCGTCAACGCGCATCTTCTGGTGGATACGCTCGCCAACGTGGTGCGCCTGCCGGTCGCCGCCGTGCAGCTCGGCGCGCCCGGCAGCTATGTGTGGATCGTCAACGCTAACGACACGGTGTCGGCGCGGCCGGTGAAGCTCGGGCCGGTGGACGGCCAGTACCAGCAGGTGATCTCCGGTCTGTCATCGGGCGAGCGCGTGGTGACGGACGGCACCGACCGGCTGCGCGACGGCATGAAGGTCTCGATCCCGCCAGCGCAAGGTGCCGCGACGCCGGCCACCACCAAGGCGCCGGCGGCGCCGGGCCGGCGCCATCACGGTCGCGGCGCGATGCCGGCTGAACCGCCGGCGAGACAGCAGGCGCCCCAGTGAGCGCGGCATGAACCCCTCACGCCTGTTCATCCTTCGGCCCGTCGGCACCGCGCTCCTGATGGCAGCGATCCTGCTAGTCGGGATCGCGGCTTATTTCTTCCTGCCGATCTCGGCGCTGCCCGAGGTCGATTATCCCACGATCCAGGTCTCCACTTTCTATCCCGGCGCGAGCCCCGAGGTGATGACCTCCTCCGTCACTTCGCCGCTGGAGGTGCAGTTCGGCCAGATGCCGGGGCTCAACCAGATGTTCTCGCAAAGCTCGGCGGGCGCCTCGGTCATCACCTTGCAGTTCGGGCTCAATCTCAGCCTCGATGTCGCCGAGCAGGAGGTGCAGGCGGCGATCAACGCGGCGAGCAACCTGCTGCCCGCGGACCTGCCGGCGCCGCCGGTCTATGCCAAGGTCAATCCGGCCGACGCGCCGATCCTGACGCTCGCGCTCACCTCCAAGACGCTGCCGCTCACCACGGTCGAGGATCTCGGCGACACCAGGCTGGCCGAGAAAATCTCGCAGCAGCCGGGCGTAGGGCTGGTCAGCATCAGCGGCGGCCAGCGCCCGGCGGTCCGTATCCAGCTCAACCCGCGCGCCCTCGCCGCCTACGGGCTCAACATCGACGACCTGCGCACCACGCCTCGGCAACGCCAACGTCAACACGCCGAAGGGCAGTTTCGACGGCCCGCAACTCGCCTCGACGATCAACGACAACGACCAGATCACCAGCGCGGACAGCTATGCCGACCTGGTGGTCGCCTACAAGAACGGCGACCCGGTACGGCTCAAGAACGTGGCCAGCGTGGTCCAGGGGGCGGAGAACACCAAGCTTGCCGCGTGGGCGAACACCACCCCCGCGGTGATCCTCAACGTGCAGCGCCAACCGGGCGCCAACGTCATCCAGGTGGTGGACAACATCAAGCGGCTGCTGCCGCAGCTCACCGCGGGAATGCCGCCCTCGGTCGATGTCGCCGTGCTCACTGACCGGACCAACACGATCCGCGCCTCTGTCGCCGATGTCGAGTTCGAGCTGGCGCTCGCCGTCGGGCTGGTGGTGCTGGTGATCTTCCTGTTCCTGCGCAACGTGGCGGCCACCATCATCCCAAGCCTGTCGGTGCCGCTCTCGCTGGTCGGCACGCTCGCGGTGATGTACCTGCTCGGCTTCAGCCTCGATAACCTCTCGCTGATGGCGCTCACCATCTCCACCGGCTTCGTGGTGGACGACGCCATCGTCATGATCGAGAACATCGCCCGCTACGTGGAGGCCGGCGAGCCCCCGCTCGCCGCCGCGCTCAAAGGCGCGGAGCAGATCGGCTTCACCATCATATCGCTCACGGTCTCGCTGATCGCGGTGCTGATCCCGCTGTTGTTCATGGGTGGCGTGGTCGGGCGGCTGTTCCACGAGTTCGCCATCACGCTCGCCGTCACCATCGTCATCTCGGCGGTCGTATCGCTTACGCTGGTGCCGATGATGTGCGCGCGGCTGGTGCGTCATCGGCCGGACGCACAGCGCTGGCGCGTCGATCTCGCCGCCGAGCGCGGCTTCAACTGGATCGTCGGCCGCTACGACCGCGCACTCGACGTGGTGCTCGACCACCAGCCGATCACGCTGGCGGTGGCGGTGCTCACGCTGGCGTTCACGGTCTGGCTCTACATCGCCATGCCGAAGGGCTTTTTCCCGGTGCAGGACACCGGCCTGATCCAGGGCATTTCGGTCACCGCCGAGACCGCGTCGTTCGATGCGATGGCCAACCACCAGGAGGCGCTCGCGGCGGCGATCCTCAAAGACCCCGACGTGGTCAGCCTCAGCTCGTTCATCGGCGTTGACGGCAGCAACATGACGCTGAACACCGGGCGGTTCCTGATCAACCTCAAGCCGCAGGACGAACGCAGCGCCACCGTGACCCAGGTGATCCGGCGGCTGCAACAGGAGACCGCCGGGGTCGCGGGCGTGATGCTGTACCTTCAGCCAGTGCAGGATCTCACGCTCGATTCGGCGATCAGCCGGACCCAGTACCAGTTCGTGCTGGAGAACCCGAATATCGGCGAGCTGAACGCTTGGGTGCCGAAGCTCGTGCAGCGGCTGCGCGCCTCGCCCGACCTTACCAACGTGGCCGACGATCTTTCCCAACAAGGGCTCACGCTCAATCTGGTGATCGACCGCTCGGCGGCGGCGCGCTACGGCATCACTCCGGCAACGGTGGACAACGCGCTGTACGACATGTTCGGACAGCGCATCATCTCCACCATCTACACGCAGTCGAACCAGTACCGCGTCATCATGCAGGCGACGCCCGAGTTGCAACGGTCCCTGACCAGCCTCGGCGCGATCTATCTGCCGTCAGCCGCGGTCGCCGGCGGGCAGGTGCCGCTCTCGGCGATCGTGCGCGTGGAGCAGCGTCCTGGCCCGCTGGAGATCAGCCATCTCGGCCAGTTCCCCGCCACCACGATCTCGTTCGACACGGCGCCGGGCGCCTCGCTCGGCGCCGCCGTCACCGCCGTCAAGCAGGCGGAGACGGACATTGGCCTGCCGGACAGCTTCATCACCGCGTTCCAGGGCGCGGCGGCGGCACTCGAAAGCTCGCTCTCGAACGAGTTGTATCTGGTGCTCGCGGCGATCGTCACCGTCTATATCGTGCTCGGCGTATTGTACGAGAGCTTCATCCATCCGGTGACGATCCTCTCGACCCTGCCCTCGGCGGGGATGGGCGCGCTGATCGCGCTCTGGATGGCAGGCGACGACATCGACGTGATCTCGATCATCGGCATCATCCTGCTGATCGGCATCGTCAAGAAGAACGCGATCATGATGATCGACTTCGCGCTGGAGGCCGAGCGCGAGGAAGGCAAAAGCCCGCGCGCGGCGATCCATCAGGCGGCGCTGCTGCGCTTCCGCCCGATCCTGATGACCACGATGGCCGCCCTCCTGGGCGCGCTGCCGCTGATGCTGGGCCAAGGGACGGGCTCGGAGCTGCGTCGCCCGCTCGGCGTGGCGATCGTCGGCGGGTTGCTCGTGAGCCAGGTGCTGACGCTGTTCACCACCCCAGTGATCTATCTCTACTTCGACCGGCTCGCCTTGCGGCTCACCGGCCACGGCCCGGCCAAGATCGCGGGCGATGGGGCGCCGCCGTGAACCTGTCGGCGCTGTTCGTCGCCCGTCCGGTCGCCACCACGCTGCTTACCATCGGCATCGCGCTCGCCGGGCTGTTCGCCTACGCCAAGCTGCCGGTCTCGCCGCTGCCGCAGGTTGATTTCCCGACCATCATGGTGATGGCGCAGTTGCCCGGCGCGAGCCCGGAGACAGTGGCCACGTCGGTCGCCGAGCCGCTGGAGCGCCACCTTGGCGAGATCGCCGACGTAACCGAGATGACCTCCGCCAGCTCGGTGGGGCAGTGCCGGATCGTGCTGCAATTCGGGCTCGATCGCGACATCAACGGCGCCGCGCGCGACGTGCAGGCGGCGATCAACGCCGCGCGCGCCGACCTGCCCACGAGCCTGCGCAGTAACCCGATCTACCGCAAGGTGAACCCGGCCGACGCGCCGGTGCTGATCCTCTCTCTCACCTCGAACACGCTCACGCGCGGGCAGATCTACAACGCGGCCACCAACGTGCTGCAGCAGCGCCTATCGCAGATCAGCGGCATCGGCCAGGTCATCATCGGCGGGTCCGCGATGCCCGCCGTGCGTGTGGACTTGAACCCGCAGGCCCTGTTCGAATACGGCATTGGGCTGGAGGACGTGCGCGCCGCCCTCGCCTCGGCCAATGCCAATAGCCCAAAGGGCGCGATCGAGGCCGAGGGCCGGCATTACCAGCTCTACACCAACGACCAGGCGACCAAGGCCGCCGACTACCTGACGCTCATCGTCGCCTACCGCAACGGGGACGCGGTGAAGCTCGCCGATGTCGCCACCGTGACCGACGGCGTGGAGAACATCCGCAACGCCGGGCTCTCCGACGGCAAGCCGGCGGTGGTGGTGATCCTGTTCCGCCAGCCCGGCGCCAACATCATCCAAACGGTCGATAGCGTGAAGGCGGCGCTGCCCGAGCTGATGGCGGCGATGCCGCGCGACATCGACCTGACGATCGCCAACGACCGCACGCCCACGATCCGCGCCTCCTTGTTCGATACCCAGCGCACGCTGCTGATCGCGGTGTCACTGGTGACGATGGTGGTGTTCCTGTTCCTGCGCAGCGCGCGGGCGACGCTGATCCCGGCGGTGGCGGTGCCGGTTTCGCTCATCGGCACGTTCGGCACGATGTATTTGCTGGGTTATAGCCTCGACAACCTCTCGCTGATGGCGCTCACCGTTTCCACCGGCTTCGTGGTGGACGACGCGATCGTGGTGCTGGAGAACATCGCCCGCCACATCGAGGCGGGGGTGCCGCGGCGACAGGCGGCCTTGCTGGGCGCCAAGGAAGTGGGCTTTACCGTCGTCAGCATCAGCCTGTCGCTGATCGCGGTGTTCCTGCCGATCCTGCTCATGGGGGGGATCGTCGGCCGGCTGTTCCGCGAGTTCGCGGTCACGCTGTCGATGGCGATCATGGTCTCGATGGTGATCTCGCTCACCACCACGCCGATGATGTGCGCGCTGCTGTTGCGCCCGCAGGGGGCACCGCAGAAACCCGGCCTGTTCGACCGCGTCTTGGGGCTATATGGCCGCACGCTCAACTGGGCGCTCCGCCACTCCGCGCTGGTCATGCTCGGGCTGGCTGCGACGGTTGCGCTCAATGTCTTCCTGTTCGTGCAGATCCCGAAAGGCTTTTTTCCGACCGAAGACACCGGCCGGCTAATCGGCGGCGTGCAGGCCGACCAGGATGTTTCCTTTCAGGCGATGCAGACCAAGCTCACGCAGATGATGGCGATCGTTCAGCGCGATCCCGCGGTGCAGCATGTGGTCGGGTTCACCGGCCAGGGCAGCGGTGGCGCCGGGGGCCAGGGCAACACCGCCTCGGTGTACATCGCACTAAAGCCGCTCGGGCAGCGGCCCGGCATCCAGCAGGTCATGGGCCGCCTGCGCCGCGCGCTCGCCCGCGTGCCAGGCGCGCGGCTGTTCCTGCAGCCGGTGCAGGACATCCGAGTCGGTGGGCGGCAGAGCAATGCCGCCTATCAATACACGCTGCAGGCTGACAGCGCGCAGACCCTTTATCAGTGGGGGCCCAAGTTGCAGGCGGCGCTGGAAAAGAGCCCGGTGCTGCGCGACGTGAACTCCGACCAGCAGCAAAAAGGGCTGGAGACCGATCTGGTGGTCAACCGCGCCGCCGCCGCGCGCCTCGGGCTCGGCATGAGCCAGATCGACAACACGCTCTACGATGCGTTCGGCCAGCGCCAGGTCTCGACCATCTACAGCGCGCAGAACCAGTACCACGTCGTGATGGAGGTGGAGCCGCGCTATTGGCAAAGCCCGGCGGCGCTCAAGGACATCTATGTCAGCACGGCGGGCGGCAGCGCGAGTGGCACCGAGAACACCAACGCGGTGATCGGCACCGTTTCGGGCACGGCCACCGGCAGCATCGCCGGGCAGCCACCCACGGGCCTCTCGCTCGCGGCGCCCGGCAGCGTCGCCGGAGAGCCCCCGGCCGGCCTCGCGCTCACGTCCAAAGCCGCTGCGGTCGCCGCGCCGGGCACCGGCTCCGCCAGTGCGACCACCACCACCACCACCACCACCACGACCACCACCGCGAGCAGCATCGCCCAAAGCTCGGCGCGCAACGCGGCGACCAACGCGATTGCGAGCACGGGCAGCAACTCGGCCTCCTCCGGGGCGGCCGTGAGCACCGCCACCGAGACCATGATCCCGCTTGCCTCGGTCGCCAGCTATCAACCGGGCAACACGCCGCTCGCGGTCAACCACCAGGGCGACTTCGTCGCCACCACCCTCTCGTTCAATCTCGCCCCCGGCAAGTCGCTCAGCGACGCGGTGGCCGCGATCAACGCGGCGACGGCGAAGATCAGAATGCCGGCCAGCATCCACGGCAGCTTCACCGGCACCGCCGCCACCTTCCAGCAGTCGCTGGCGAGCGAGCCTTATCTGATCGCCGCGGCGCTGATCGCCGTCTATATCGTGCTCGGCATCCTCTACGAGAGCCTGATCCACCCGATCACCATCCTCTCCACCCTGCCCTCGGCCGGCATCGGCGCCGTGCTGGCACTGATGCTGTTCCACACCGATTTCAGCATCATCGCGCTGATCGGCGTGATCCTGCTGATCGGCATCGTGAAGAAGAACGCGATCCTGATGATCGACTTCGCGCTGGAAGCCGAGCGGGCACGCAACCTGGAGCCGCGCGCGGCGATCTTCGAGGCATCGCTGCTGCGCCTGCGGCCGATCCTGATGACCACCTCGGCGGCGATGCTGGGCGCGCTGCCGCTCGCCTTGAGCTTCGGCGACGGCGGCGAGCTGCGCCGCCCGCTCGGCATCACCATCGTGGGCGGCCTGATGGTGAGCCAGGTACTGACGCTCTACACCACGCCGGTCCTGTATCTCTATCTCGACCGGTTCCGCTTGGCGGCGCGACGTCAATGGCGGCGGATGTTCCCTGGCCTCGGCGATGCGCCGGCCGCCGCCGAATGAAGCTGCGCCGGCTGCTCGTTCCGGGCCTGGCACTCGCCTGCGCCGGCTGCATGGTGGGGCCGAACTACCGCCGTCCGCCCGCGCCGGTGCCAGGCGCCTACAAGGAGCTGAAGGGCTGGACAATCGCCCGCCCATGGGACGCCAGCGCGCGCGGCGCATGGTGGGTGATCTACCGTGATCCGCTGCTCGATTCGCTTGAGCGGCAGGTGAACGTCAGCAACCAAACGGTGAAGGAGTTCGAGGCCGCCTACCGCGCCTCGGTCGCGCTCACGCATGAGGCGCAGGCGGGGCTGTTCCCCACGCTCGGCCTCACCACCGATGCGACGCGCTCGGCCGCCGGCACGGGTGGCAGCTTCGCGGGCGGCCGCGCCCCGTTCACGCAGTACAGCCTGGAAGGCAGCGCGGACTGGGCGCCCGATCTCTGGGGCCGCATCCGTCGTCAAGTGCAAAGCCAGGCCGCCGCCGCGCAGGTCAGCGCCGCGGACTTGGCGAATGCCCAGCTTTCCGCGCAAGGGACGCTGGCCACCGACTATTTCGATCTGCGCGCCGAAGATTCGCTCACGCGGCTGCTGCAAGACACGGTGGCCGCCTATCGGCGCGCATTGCAGATCACCGAGAACCAGTATCGCGCCGGCACGATCTCGCGCGCCGACGTGGTGACGGCCCAGGCGCAGTTGCAAACGGTCGTTGCCCAGCTTGCCGGCGTTGGCGTGCAGCGTGCCCTCTTCGAGCACGCGATCGCCGTCCTGACCGGCCATCCGCCGTCCGAGCTAACGATCCCGTTCCTGCCCTTGCCGAGCGCCGTGCCGGTGGTGCCGCCCGGCTTGCCATCGACCCTGCTTGAGCGCCGGCCCGACGTCGCGGCAGCTGAGCGAGCGATGGCGGAGGAAAACGCGCTGATCGGCGTCGCCGTGGCCGCCTATTATCCTACTCTGTCGCTCTCCGCCCTCGGCGGTTTCGCGGGCAATCCGCTGGGGCAACTCGTCAACGTGGCGAACCGGGTTTGGTCGCTCGGCGCCACGGCGAGCCAAACGATATTCGAGGGCGGCTTGCGGCCGGCCGCGGTGCAGGCGGCGCGCGCTACCTATGACCAGGCCGTCGCCACTTATCGACAAACCGTGCTCACCGCGTTCCAGCAGGTGGAGGATGAGCTGGCGTCGCTGCGCATCCTGGAGAACCAGGCCGCCGCCGTGGCCGCCGCCGTGGCGGCCGCACAGCGCGCCGTGGCGGTCACGCTGAACGAGTACCGCGCCGGTACGGTGGCTTATACCAGCGTCATCACCGAACAGGAGCTGCTGCTGACCAATCAGCAGGCGGCGCTGTCGGTGCTGCAAAGCCGGCTGGTCGCGAGCGTCGCGCTGATCCAGGCGCTCGGCGGCGGCTGGAGCGCGGCCGAGCTGCCGTCCAAGGCCCGGATCGAGCGGTTCAATCCGCTGCTGCCGTAGGCCGAGAATCAGCGCGGGACGGCCGACCGCCACGGCCCGCGTGGCGGATGACGCGACTGCGCCGCCTGAACCATCATCATCTCGCCGACATTCTCCGGGGTGACGAGCCCGATCAGCCGGCCATCAGTGTCCGCGACGCCGACCGCCGGCAAGCGACCCGCCTGCAACAGCCGCAAGGCTTGATCGAGGTTCTGGCGATGCCCGATCACCGGCACATCTCGATCCATCACCTCCATCACGGAAAGCTCCGGCCCGTGCTCGCGCAAGGCGCGGATCATGGCGTCGCGGGTCAGCACCCCGCGCATCCGCCCGGCCCCGTCCACGATCGGGAACTCGTGCTGGGTGGTGCGGATTAGGCATTGCACCGCGTCCTCCACCCGGCTCAGCGGCGACAGGCTCTCGAATTGCGTGACCATCGCGTCCGAGACGATCATCCCGCGCGAGACCTGACGGATCTGCGTGGCGTGCGCCTCGGCGGAAGCGCCCAAATAGACGAACAGCGCGATGAACAGCAGGATCGGGTTGCCGAACAGGCCTAGGATGCCGAGCAGGAACGCGATCCCCTGGCCGATCGTGGCCGCGATTTGGGTGGCCCGGCCGTATCCCATCCGGTATGCCAGCAGGGCGCGCAGC
Organism: uncultured Pseudomonadota bacterium; assembly: GCA_963849305.1. Taxonomy (GTDB): domain Bacteria; phylum Pseudomonadota; class Alphaproteobacteria; order Acetobacterales; family Acetobacteraceae; genus CAWKGV01. The sequence continues at coordinate 48,528 of CAWKGV010000010.1, read as the reverse complement.
ACCCGCCCGCCGTCCATCGGGAAGGCCGGGATCAGGTTGAACAGCACGAGGAAGAAATTGACCCAGGCGAGGCGGGAGAACAGGCTGATCGCCGGGTTCTGCACCTCGTAGCTCTCCAAGGGGATGAGCCCGCCGAGCGCGAGATAAATGCAAACCCCGATCACCAGGTTCACCGCTGGACCCGCGAGCGCGATGATCAGTTCCTGAGTCGGTTCTTCCGGGATGCGCTCCAGCCGCGCCACGCCGCCGATCGGCAACAGCGTGATGTCCGGCGTCTGCACCCCGTAGTGACGGGCGGCGAACACATGGCCGAATTCGTGCAGCAGCACGCATAGGAACAACAGAATGATGAAGGCAACGCCTTCGGTCGCGGCCGGCGCTCCGCCCTGGGCGTAGTGCGCGACCCCGATCCATAGGAGGAACAGAAGAAACGTGATGTGCACCCGGATCACCGTGCCGCGGACGCTGCCGACCGGGATCGACCAGCTCATGCTCTGTTCCTCCTCGAACCCACCCTATTTAGGCTCACGAGTGCTTCTGGCCAGAAGCTGAACGGGAACATCTCCCAGGAGGATTTGATGGATGAGCTGCAACCCCAACGCTCGCGTGCTCCGGCCCCCCAGTTGGCGTTCGAGCGCACGATCTTCGCGAGCCGCTGGCTGCTTGCTCCATTTTATCTCGGGCTCGCGATCAGCCTTGGCGTCTTGCTGGTTAAGTTCGCCCAGCAAACGTTCACTCTGCTCACTCACGCCCTGTCGGCGAGCGGCAACGAGGTGATCATCATCATCCTGTCCCTTGTCGACCTGTCCCTGGTTGGCAACCTGATGCTGATGGTGATGTTCGCCGGATACGAGACCTTCGTTTCCCGCCTGGACACGGCGAGCCATCATGAAAGGCTGGAGTGGATGGGTCAGGTCAGCTTCGGCGACATAAAGCTCAAGCTCATGGCATCCATCGTCGCGATCTCCGCGATCTATCTCCTCGAGGATTTCATGAATGTCGAACACGTAACAAACCGGGAGTTCGCCTGGCTGGTTGGCATTCACATGGCTTTCGTGACTTCCGGCCTGCTGCTCGCGCTGATGGATCGCGTGTCGGGGAGCGCGACGCACTGACCGTCTGACAATCCCGAGTAGCGGCTTGCGGCTTTTTCGCGATCGGTTCGTGGTTCCTCCGCTTGAACCCGCGTCCGCCGGAACTAGATAAGCGCCACAATAAGATCCGGGCCCCTCTGGCGGAGACGTCGGCGCCGAATGCCGGCCAACTCCGCGATGTCGGATCGCCGCGCGCCACCGTGCCGTGTCGATCTATTGCCGGGCCTCTCGCTTCCCGAATCCGATCGACTCTCCCCGTGGTGCGTAACGCAGCAACCAGAGGAGCAATGTTCAGTGTCGATCACCCATGTCCGCATCAAGCGCGAGCGCGCCCTGTATGATGCGGCAAACAGTAACTCGCTGGAACCACCCGACATCGAGTTGATGCTTGCGATCGTCACGGCCGGTGCAGCAGGGAACCTGCGAAGTGTGCAGGCGAAACACCCGCCCGCACCCTTCGCCTAGATCATCGCAGCCCGAATCACACAAAGCGGATTGCTCGATGCAAGACAGCACAACCGATCGACCAACTACCGTGGGGCACGCTCAGTCCCATCAGGATCGCCCGCTCTATCCGTGGAACTTGCTCTGGGCCGTCACCACCGCGGCGGCCGTGGTCGCGCGCGCCGACGGCCAGGTCCATCCGGCCGAGCGCCTGCAACTCAGCTCGTACTTGCGGCGCTCCGAGAGCCTGAGCCTGACACCCCCGCTCGCGCGCGGTTGTTCGACAAATGCCTGCGCGAGCTTGAGCGGGATCCCGCGAGCGAGCGGCGCGTGCTCGCGGGCGCCCTCGCTGGCTTCGGTGGCACGCCCTGGGCCTGGGTCATCTTGCGGGCGGCGGAGTACGTGGCGAACGCCGATGGCGCGGCGCATCACGCCGAGGTGCGAGCGATCGATACGATACGCACTGTCCTCAATCTGCCCTCAATCTGCCGCCCGGCGTGCCGGAGCGTTACCCGGCCTGCGTGGCGTGGCGGGGCCGGGCATGAGCACCGAGCGCCCCACACACCTGGATCGCCTGGCCGTGCGTCTGCCCGGCCCGATCCGCTCAGCGGTAACGTGGCTGCTGCGGCCGGGTGCGAAATGGCTCAGGATGCCGCTCGGAGCAAGTTTGATCCTCGGCGGTTTCCTGGGCTTCCTGCCGATCCTCGGGTTCTGGATGATCCCGCTGGGCGCGTTGCTGCTGGCAGAGGACTTCCCGCTAGTTCGCAAGCCGACGATTCGCGCGATCGATGCGATCGAGAGCTGGTGGGAACGGCGCCGCAAGCCGACACAAGCATAAGGAGGGCGAAAGCCAGATGACTAGTTACACTCCTGACCCCTGGGACGCCGGCCGGATCGAGCCGGCATTCCGCCCGAGCAGGCCGCGTCCCGAATTCGATGTCGCGTTGCGCGGCTTTATGTTGCGGGTCTTCAACACGATGGCGGGCGGCCTGGTGCTGACCGGCATCGTCGCCTACGCGGCTGCCGCTTCCGGCTTCTACGCCGGGATTGCCGGCACTCCGCTCTTGTGGGTGGTGGTGCTCGCGCCGGTGGTCTTGGCGCTGGTACTGGGCTTCGGCATCGAGCGCATGAGCCCCGGCGCGGCGCAGGTCGCGTTCTGGAGCTACGCCGCGCTGATGGGGCTGTCGTTGGCCGGCATCTTTCTCGTCTATACCGGGGCCAGCATCGCGCGCGTGTTCTTCATCAGCGCCGGGGCGTTCGCCGCCACCGCCGCCTGGGGTTACACGACGCGCACCGATCTCAGTCGCTTCGGCTCGTTCCTGTTCATGGGGCTGATCGGCATCGTGCTGGCCAGCCTGGTGAACGTGTTCCTCGCGTCGAGCGCGGTGCAGTTCGCGGTCTCGGTGATCGGCGTTCTAGTGTTCACCGGACTTACAGCCTACGACACCCAGCGCCTGAAGGAGATGCACGCGAATACTCGGGATGTGGATGCGCGGGGCCGCGTCGCGATCCTGGGCGCGCTGATGCTCTACCTCGACTTCGTCAACCTGTTCGTCTCGCTGCTGCAACTCTTCGGCACGCGGCGGGATTGATAGCATCGGGTGTAATTGATGACTCCCGCCTCCTGCCGTCATCCTCGGCGAATGCCGAGGATCCACGACTTGCTTCGGCGTCACGGCAAGAAGTCGTGGATGGTCGGCCTTCGCCAACCATGACGACGAGGGGTCGGAACTAAGCGCTGGTTTAGGTTCCTGAGCAGGACGCGAGCACGGGATGGACTGGCTCTCAGATCCGCACATCTGGGTGAGTCTGCTGACGCTGACCGCGCTGGAGGTCGTGCTCGGCATCGATAACCTGATCTTCCTCTCCATCCTCGCGGGCCGCCTGCCGCCGAGGCAGCAGGCGCGCGCCCGTCAGGTCGGTCTTATCCTGGCGCTCGGGATGCGCCTTGCCCTGCTGGCCGCGATCGCTTGGATCATGCGGCTGACCGAGCCGGTATTCGCCTTGGCTGGGCACGGCTTCTCCTGGCGCGACGTGATCCTGATCGCGGGTGGACTGTTCCTGGTGTACAAGGGTACCGGCGAGATCCACACCCGCATCGAAGGCGCCGAGGAGGACGTGCAGGTGGGGCAGCGCCGCGCGAACTTTTTCGCCACGGTCGCGCAGCTCGTTCTGCTCGATATCGTGTTCTCGCTCGATAGCGTGATCACCGCGGTGGGCATGGCCAATCAGTTCCCCGTCATGGTCGCCGCGGTCGTCATCGCGGTCGGGATCATGCTGGTGGCCTCGGGGCCGGTGGCCGGGTTCGTCAACCGCCGCCCAACGGTCAAGATGCTGGCACTGTCGTTCCTGCTCTTGATCGGCATGACGCTGATTGCCGACGGTTTCGGCGCCCACGTACCGCGCGCCTACATTTACGCCGCGATCGGCTTCTCGGCTTTCGTCGAGCTGCTCAATCAACTCGCCGGCCGCAAGCGAAAGCGGCGGTCCGCCCGCCCGGCGCCGCCGTGACCAGCGGCGGCAGCCGGGCGTTCTCGACGTCGCTACTTTAGGACACTCTGATCAAGGAGTAACCGGGCCGGCTCGGTCGAGAAAAGGAACGACAGCAACCAAATTGCGCTTGGAGTCGGGTTTTTACGACGATTTGGCCTCCCTCGCCGGCGGCAGGGCGCCATTTTGGGCGCAGATCTCCCGTCAGGCGCGCACCAGCACCTTGCGAGCGAGATGAAGGTTAGCCAGTCCACAAGTCACGAACAGCCGGTGGGCGTTCTTGTCCAGCCCACGATAGCGCACTTTCACAAAGCCAAACACACGCTTGATCACGCCGATGCTGTGCTCGACCTTGGCTCGCACCGTCGATTTGGTGCGGTTGCGTGCCTTCTCCGCCTCATCGACCACGCCACGATGCCGATAGCGCCGGTTGGTGAAGTCTTGCGCGTGCGGCGCATGCTCGCGGATCACCTCGCGTTGGCCGCGATAGGCCTGGTCACCCCACACCCGCGTTTCCTCGCCGTGCAGCAGATCACCAAGCACCGCCGCATCATGCACATTCGCCGCGGTGGCAACCACGGAATGGATCAGCTTGGTTTTGCTATCCACCCCGAGATGCGCCTTCATGCCAAAATACCACTGCTGGCCCTTTCTGGTCTGATGCATCTCGGGATCGCGCTGCTTGGACGCATTCTTGGTCGAACTCGGGGCGCTGATAATGGTCGCGTCGACGATTGTGCCAGTGCCCACCTTCAATCCTCGGTTCTCGAGATGTTCATTGACAGTCTCGAGTATCCGCTTGCCGAGTTCGTGCTTCTCCAGCAGGTGGCGGAATTTGCACACCGTGGTCTCGTCCGGTGCCGGCTCCCGACCGAGATCGATGCCGGCGAACTGCCGCATCGAGGCTGAATCATACAGCGCCTCCTCCACCGCCGGATCCGAGAGGTTGAACCAGAGCTGCAGGAAGTAAATGCGCACCATGCGCTCAAGGCCGATCGGCGGACGGCCGTGGCCTGGCTTCGGATAGACCGGCTCGATCAGCCGGCAGAGGTCCTGCCACGGCACAACGCGGTCCATCTCGGCAAGGAACGCGGCGCGACGCGTGGTTTTGCTGTAGCGCTCGAAGTTGACGCTCGCCAGAGTCGCTTGCCGCATATCGGCCCCGCACGAAATCCGCAGAACCCGCCCTACAGGCTGTTCCGTGACCGTGTCGAGAGCGGCTTTTTCAGAGTGTCCTTTATCGGAAACAGCGCGATCCTGTCGGACCGGAAGCTGCTGACCCAGAGCTGGTTGCCTTCCCTGATCGCGCCGGTCCCGGCGCCCATCACGCCATAGACGCCGCTCTTCACCAGCACCGTCAGCTTCATCGTGCTCGGATCCATGGCGTAGATCTTGAACGGCACGTTGCAGTTAACCTGGTTGGATTCGAAGCAGCTCAGCACTTGCTTCACGGTCGTGTCCTGGCCGCCGACATAGATCGTCTTGCCGTCGGGCGACCAGCGGTCGTTGTCGGTCAGGATTCCGGTTGGCACACTGTCGGTCTTGGGCGGGTTGGTCCCCCGCGTGATGCGTGTCAACTTATGCCCGGACCAGACGGCGACAAAGATCAACTTGCCGTCCGGGGACACGATCACGCCGTTCGGTCCGGACATGCCGGCCGAGCCCGGCACCTCCGACCAGCCTTTGCTGGGTTGCCATTCATCGAGCGCGCCGACCGGCTCGCCATTGGACAGCTTATCCACCCGGTGCGGGTCGGTCGGATCCCACAGGCTCGTCACGATCAGCCCGCCATCGGGCAAGGAGGCGACGGCATCGGGCCAAAAGCCCTTTGGCGCCACAACGCATCCGGTCCAGGTCAACGCCGGCCGCTCCTTGCTGAGATCGACGTCGAACGCCTCCACCGATTCGCGTCCGCCGTGATTGACGACGTAGAGGACCGCGCGGCCGTCCCGAGGCGGCGTGAGATCCAGGCCGTGCGGGGCGAAGATCTTCATATCCGGCGCACCGGGGCAGTCACGGTATCGCTGCTTATCCGGTCGGATCGCGATCGCGGAGGGCTCGATGTTCGAGACCGTGTCCTTGCTGGCGTCAAAGAGGTGCAAAAATCCTTGCTTGTCAGCCGCCGAGGGAAGATCGCTGCCGAACACCCACCGCGTGTCCGGAACCGGCGCGAAGTCTTCGACATTGGTGGCGTTGCAGATGAACTTGACCCCGTTCGCCGGCGCGCACGACGCGGCATCCGCCGCTAACGACGGCGTCGCGCCGAGCGCCGCCAACCCGAGCGCGGCGCCAACCGCGACGACGGCGCGCCGTGCGACCATCGACCTGCGCTTCCGGCCGCGCGAAAACGTGATCCTTGCCATGCTTTTTTCCTCCCTTATCCGGTCAGCCCGCGCATCTGCTCTTGTCGGTCTAGCAACTGCAACCCTTACAACCAGCCCCGCTATGAAGCAAAACTGAGCCAGGTGATGTTGCGAGTGAGGAAACACACCCAATACTGCGTGCATCGGTGCTGGGCAGCAGAGGGAGGAAAGACTCGATGGCCGGTGAAGTGCTCCACGAGGAACGATCCCAACTCACGCCGGAAATTCTCGACCGGCACCGCGCGTTCTCGGTGATGATCGAGGAGCTGGAGGCGATCGACTGGTACGACCAGCGCATCCAGGCCAGCGACAATCAGGAACTCCGGTCCGTCCTGATCAACAACCGGGAGGAGGAGAAGGAACACTTCTCCATGCTGCTGGAATGGCTGCGTCGGAACGATGCCGGCTTCGAAAAGCAGCTCCGAACCTATCTCTACATGGCCGGTCCGATCCGAGACGCGGAGAATGGCGATGGCGGAGGGAGTTCGCCCGCTGGTCCTGAGTCGGATGGCAGTTTGTCGATCGGCAGTCTGCGCGCCTGCGGAGCCGGAAGAAGATGAACCATCTGTTCCGCGAACTCGCGCCCGTTTCGGCCGCTGCCTGGCGCGAGATCGAATCCGAGGCCACCCGGACGCTGAAGACGATCCTGGCCGCGCGCAAGCTGGTCGATTTCAATGGACCGCAAGGCTGGGACGCATCGGCGGTCGGGATCGGACGGGCGGAGGCGCTGACCCCGCCGCCGCGTGCCGGCGTGGAAGCAAGAATACGCCGCGTGCTGCCATTCATCGAGCTTCGGGTTCCCTTCGAGATGCGACGCAGCGAACTGGATGCCGTCGATCGCGGGGCCAAGGATCCGGACACCGATCCCGTCACTGAGGCCGCGCGCAACATCGCCATGGTGGAAGACCGCGCCATCTTCCACGGCTATCCCGCGGCGAGCATTCGCGGCATGTGCGAGGCCCAGCCGGACCTCGCGCTGCGCCTCGGCGACGATGTCACGAAATACCCTGTCGTCCTGGCCAACGCGCTCAACAAGCTCCGCGACCGGGGCGTGGGTGGCCCGTTCGCCATCGCGCTCAGCGAGCGGTGCTACACTGATCTGACGGAAGCCACGAAGGACGGTTATCCGGTGATCGAACATGTTCGGCGACTGTTGGATGGTCCGCTGGTCTGGGCGCCGGGGCTTGACGGCGCCTTGGTGGTGTCGATGCGCGGGGGCGATTTCGAGCTGACGGTGGGCCAGGATTTCTCCATCGGCTATCTCAGCCATGACGCCGAGCGCGTGCGGCTCTACATTGAGGAGAGCTTCACCTTCTGGGCCATCTCGCCGCAGGCGGCGGCCCCGATCGTCGATCAGTCAAACGATTGAGGTCTCGTTCTTGGGCCTTGTTTTCATCCACTTCCGCTCCGTTCTGCGGAAATTCTGTCAGCGGGGGAGCAGCTAATCGTGGCCGCATCGAAACGACCGTGCTCTGGCCTTCATCCTTGCGGTGCCCGCGTTTTGGGCAATCGGATGAGAGGCGCGAAAAGGCTCGCCCTTACGCTGTTGTGATGAAATTATCCACAGACTTGCCCACCATTCCTGGGGACAACCGATCCGCCACCGCAGCGATCAGCCGCCCCGGCTCTCGTCCACGCGAAGGATCTCGACACTGGGCGGCGAGAGCAGGATCTCGCTAAACGCGTGCATCCACTCACCGGTACCCTCGCCGATCCCTCGCTGGCGGAAGCCGTCGAGCTGATCCAGGCTGCCGAGTTCTACTTCGAATTGCAGTGCGGCTCCGGCTTCGCCTCTGGTCAGCGGCACAAGCAGCCTGGCATGAAGTTCCTTGCCGCGGGCCGCTTCGACCTCGCGGCGAATGAAGTCGATGGCGCGCTGACGATTGATCGGCAGCACATCGTATGAAAAGCGGGCTAGGTACATGATCGTGCTCCTGCGAGAGCTTCGTCGGCTATACTGCACTCATGCGCGGCGGTTACTCCCCGCAAGATGCTTTCGTGGGTCACAAGGCTGCGAGTTGGCACTAAGGCTTGCGCGACCGCATTTGGCCGCGCGCCGCTCCATTTTTTCCGCACTTGCAGCAGGCTTGCGTGCCCGCGCGACCTGCGGGCGATATGAGCTATCGACGGAGTATCGGCGTTTGCCCTAGGCAACCGGCCAGCCGGCGCCAGACGGTTTACGCGTCGATAAGAACCCCCGGATTCATGATGCCGCGCGGGTCGAGTGTCCGCTTCACCGCCCGCAACGCATCCGTGAACAGCGTCGGCTGCTCGCGGTGGTACCAGGGCCGGTGATCGCGGCCGACCGCGTGGTGATGGGTGATGGTGCCGCCGGCCTCGACCAGCGCATCGCTCGCGGCGGTCTTGATCGCCCGCCACTGATCCAGCAACGCGCCGTGCCGGCCGAGCGCGTGGAAGGTGAAATAGGGCGCCGGGCCATCCGGATAAATGTGGGTGAAGCGGCACGTCACTTGGCCCGGCCGGCCGGTGGCCGCGCGGATCGCGGTCTCGGTCGCCTCGACGATCTTGGCATGGAATGCCTCGAAGCGATCCCACGTGATCGCGGTCTCGAACGTGTCGGTGATGATCGCTCGCGGCGCCATGCGTTCGCGCGCGTATGGCATCCGGATGAAGGCGGTGCGCCAGCGTTCAGCCGCGCCCTGGCGGGACGCTTCGGGGCCGTCCGTGTCCTCCGGGGTGCCGCCGTGATCGGCGCAGCACTCCAGCGCGCGGCCGATCCAAGCGCCCAGCTCATGGTCGGCGGATTCGAACGCGAGCACCATGATCGCCGAGCGACCGTCCCCCGCGCCGGTGTTGCGGGCTTCTTGGGGATCGAGGATGCGGCAGTTGGCCGGGTAGAGCCCGGCCTGGCTGATCGCGCGCACGGCGCGCGCCGCGGCATGGAAGTCCTGGTAGCGCACCGCCGCTCCGGCACGGAAGCGCGGGCGGTCCTGCACCCTCATCCATGCCTCGGTGATGACCCCGAGCACGCCCTCGGAGCCGATGAACAGCCGGTCCGCGCTGGGGCCGGCGCCGGAGCCGGGCAGGCGCCGCGTCTCCAGGACGCCGGCCGGCGTGACCACGCGCTGGCTTTGGACGAACTCGTCGATATGCGTGTAAAGGCTGGCGAAATGCCCGCCCGAGCGGGTGGCGATCCAGCCGCCGAGCGTGGAGTATTCGAAGCTCTGCGGAAAATGGCGCAGCGAAACGTCGTGCGGCTTGAGCTGTGCCTCCAGCGCCGGGCCGAACGCGCCGGCCTGGATGCGTGCCGCGCGGGAACTCCGGTCGAATTCCAGTAGCTTGTCCAGCTCGCGCAGGTCGAGCGTCACCAGCGGTGTCTGCTCCGCCTCCGCGACGGTGACGCCGCCCACCACGGAACTGCCGCCGCCGAACGGGACGAGCAGCGCCCGCGCCCCGTCCACCCAGTTCATCACCGCGACGACTTCCTGCTCGGACCGCGGATAGGCGACTACATCCGGCGCGCTCGCGTAGTCGCCGGTCATTCCCCGCACCGTGTCGGGATACGACTTGCCGAAAGCGTGCGCGGCGCGGTCGTACCGCTCGGTGATGCAGATGCCTGCGAGGCTGGCGGGCGGGGCGAGGCGGGGCGTTCGCAACCGCAGATCTTCCAGTGTGGGCACGCGCACGGACTGGAAGTCATCAACCTTGAACAGCTCGCGATAATGCGCGAGAGCGGACGCCTCTTCATCGGGCGTCATCGCCTCGCCCTCGCGTCCCCATCCGAAGACTTTGAGCCGGCCCTGCGTCATCCTCTCCTCCCGGGGCAGTGTGCCGGAAGGGGACGACGAGAGGGCGGGCGCGTCAACGCGGGCTAGACTTAGCCGAACAACTCACCCAGCCGCCGGATCGAGGCGAGCGCCTTGTCCTGCTCCAGTCCCGGCCACTGCACGCGCATGATGAGGTGATCCACGCCGAGCGCCTCGCGATAGCGCGCCACCTCGTCGCGCACGAATTCTTTGTCGCCGATGATGAAGCGATCGCGCGCGAACTCCTCGAACGGCACCTGCGCGCTGGCCCGCAAGCCCCACGACGCATAGGTCGCGTATTTGTATTCGAGCGGGCCGCGACATTCCTCGAACGCCGATGCGCGGCTCGCGCCGACATAGCACTCCCGCTCGATCGGAAAGCAGTCCGGGTGCCGGCCGGCCTCGCTCAGCGCCTCGCGATAGACCCGCATCTGCCGCGCCACTTCCGGCAGCGTGGCGGAGGGCACGATCAGCCATGCATCGCCGATCCGCGCGGCGCGGCGGATCGCGGGGTCGGCCTGCGCCGCCACCCAGATCGGAATCCCGCCGCGCGCCGGCTTGAGGCTGATGCCGTGCTCGCGCACCTCATAGAACCGGCCTTTATGCGTTACCCGGTCCTCGGCCCAGAGGCGGCGGATCAGGGCGATGCTTTCGTTGAAACGGGCGGCGCGCTCGGACAACGCCATGCCAAACGCGGCGAACTCGCCCTCGCGATAGCCGAGGCCGACACCGAGCACGTAATTGCCTTCGCTCAGCACGTCGAGCGTGGCGGCTTCCTCGGCGACATGCACGGGGTTCAGCAGCGGCAGGATCAGGATGCCGGGACCGACCGTCATGCCCTTCGCCTCGGGCAGCAGGTAGGCCATCACCGGCACGAGCTGGAGCATTTGCAGTGGCGCGGTCAGGTAGTGATGCGGGAACCAGACCGAGGCGAACCCGCTTTGCCGCGCCGTGCGCACCTGCTCCACCAGGTCCGGCACGCGCGCCATGACGTTCACCCCCTCGGGAAACTGCGTGTTCATGAACAGCCCGATCTTCATTGCTTCCTCCTTTTCCAAGCCGCCGTTCACATCGGCGCGGACGCGTAGGCGGCGAGCAAGACCACCCCGAAAATGGCCAGCATTGCGTGCAGGCCGATGGCGAGCATCGGGTCTCGTCTTCGGATCCGCCTGGCGAGCACCAGCAAGCCGGCCAGCAGCGCGAGGCCCAGCAGGACCGCCGCCATCATTCCGAACGAGCCGGCACCGATCGATACGCCACGCGGCGGGCCACGCAAGGCAACGATCAGCACGGCAAGCCCCGTGGCGCCGAGCGTTCCGTGCAAGGGGCCGACCAACCGCAGGGCCGCCCTCGCCCGCCCCGTCGCGTGCAGCCCGACCAGCATCAGGCCCAGCAGGACGGTCGCACCGAGGATGCCGCAACTGAGGATAAGCATCTGCACCTGCCTTTTTCATCATGATCGGGCCATCCGCGCGAGGCTTGAACCGCCATCCCGCGCGCGCCATTTTCGGCCCATGCGGTACCGTGTCCCCCCCGAGATCGAGATCCGGATGGATGGCAGCTTCCCGCCCCCGCGCGGGCCGTCGCTGCCGATGAAGATCGCCGGCGTGGCGCTGGCGTTGGCCACCGTGGCCGGCGTGCTGGCACTCGCCGCCCTGATCCTGTGGATCGTGCTCTGGGCGATCGTGGTGCTGGTTCCGGTGGCTCTCCTGTCCGCGCTCGTGGCGTGGGCCGCGTACCGGTATCAGGTCTGGCGCCGTGGCCGGTCATTCGGCGGCGTGCGCGACCTCTTTCGCCTCTAGCCCGAACGCCTCCGCCAGCAGCGTATAGGACTGCCGACGCGCGTGCGCGTCGTGCACCGTGGTCAGCACCGCGACCTCTTCCACCCCAAGTTCGCTGGCCAGTTCGCGCAACCTTGCTCCCACGACGTTCGGGGTGCCGTAAATCGAGCGCGCCCGCAACCGCGCGAGCCGCGCCAGCTCCGGCTCGGAATACTGGTGACCCGCGGCTTCCTCGGGCGAGGGCAGGGGCGCGAACACCCCTTGGTCGCGCCGCAGGCGTTGCAGTTCGCGTGAGGTGAACAGCCGGGCGGCCTCGGTCTCGGTGTCCGCCGCCACCGCCCAGACGCAAATCGCCGGGTGCGGCGCCGGATGTCGCGCGCTCGGCTGGTATTGCTCGCGATAGAGCGTCAGCGCCTGCGCGCAGCCGCGGCCATCGGTGATGAAGTGCGCGAAGCAGTACGGGAGCCCGAAATAAGCGGCGACCTGGGCGCCGTAATCGGAGCTGCCGAGCACCCAGACTTCCGGCAAGGTCGGCCCGGCCGGCTGGGCGGTGATGTCGCGGAACGGATGACCCTCGATCAGCCGCTCGCCGGCGAGCCAGGCGAGCAGGTCGCGGACCTGGGCCGGGAACTGCTCGGCGGCGGTCTCGGCCAGCGGATTGAGCGCGAATGCGGTGAGCCCGTCCGAACCCGGCGCGCGCCCCAGCCCGAGGTCGATCCGGCCGGGCGCGATGGCCTCCAACAGCCGAAACTGCTCGGCCACCTTCAGCGCCGAATAATGCGGCAGCATCACCCCGGCGCTGCCAACCCGGATGCGCGAGGTGGTGGCGGCGATGGCGGCGATCAGCACCTCGGGCGCGGCGCAGGCGATGCTCGGTGTGTTGTGGTGCTCCGCCACCCAGTAACGGGCGTAGCCCAGCGCCTCGCAGTGCCGGGCCAGCGCCAGGCTCTCGCGAATCGAGGCGTCGGGCGAGCGGCCGGTGATGACCGTCGCTTGATCGAGCACCGAGAGTCGCAGCATTCTGCCTGTTCCCTGAAATGCACGAGAGAAGGGCGTTGCCGGCGTCGGGGCAAGGCGTCCCGCGTTTTGTGATCTATGATCTTGCGGATCTCCGGCCGAGACTTGCGTCCGGCTCGGCATCGAGCCGGGCCAGGAGCTGACGCTGATCGAGGAACCAGATGGCTTTCGCGTCTCGAAGCTCGATCTGGCCCTTGAGCGTCAGGTCAAGATCGCGCGCCGCGTCACGAATCGCGAGTTTGCCATTCTGCGCGAACTCGCCAAGCGGGTGACGGACAAGCCCGAGTTCGTTCACGATTGGGTCGCGACGCTCCTCCATGGTTGGTCAGCGAACACGGTGGCCGGCCTGGCACCCGCGATGCGTCGCTCTTGGCAAGCGCGCTCGCCCGCCCGCGCCAGCTTCTGGCCTATGCCACGCCGACGCCTGACCTGTTCGATCTCGCGGCGGTGTACGCGTCTGGCATCGTCGCCCGCAGCCCGTTTTCGACGGGAACAAACGGACCGCTTGGACCTTGTGCCTGACGTTCTTGGAGATGAACGGCCGTGAACTCGGGAGCATCGGTCCCGCGGAGAGGGTGGTCACGCTGCTTGCCCTGAGCAACGGAACGCTGGGGGAGCCGGAATTCGGAGCTGGCTCCGCTCCCTATCCGAACGACGGTAGAGCGAAGCGCACGGTGCTAAAAGCGTCGGAATGCGCAGCTCTTTCGCCTTACTCCCAGCCGAGCGGAGAGAGGTGCGCCAGCGCTCGTCTGGAACCTTCTCCGTCGCGCGCAAGGCGGCGATGGCCCGGTCGAGATAGCGGGTGTTCCACAGAATGACGGCCGTGACGACCAGGTTCAGCCCGGATGTAGCCGACCAGCATGTGCGGAAAACCCCCAACGCGCGGTTTCCGTACGCTGGGTTATTCCGCAGGGTTTGTCGTGCAGATTTTCAGGGGTCGAACCGGCCGTCGACGCAGGATTTGCACGGCCGTCGGAAATCACCTGTTTGCCGACACCCGCCCGACAGCGCTGTCACCAGCGATCGCTGGCTTTTCAGCCGCTTGCCGCGGCCGCGTTCCCGCTCTGTCCGTTTATGCTACAAAATGCGCGGTTCGTTAATTCGGGCCAGGTCATACAACCGCGCAATGCGTTCATAGCGCTCCAGGGCCGAGGTCAAAGTGCGGCGATCAGTCAGCCAGGGTGTCGCACAGCGTCCGGACCAGATGTCTCAGTGCCAACCGCACCGGCCAAGCCATTGGTGAGCGAGACCATTCGCGATATTGGGTCATGAGATACATCGCGTTGTACAACCGTTGCCATAGGAGCAGCCGGTGCGGCAGCGGCTCGCCGGCGGCATCCGAATATCCCCGGCAGAACAGCTCGGTCAGCTTCGGAGATTCGCGCCATCGCGGCATAGCGCGCGGCGAATAGAATTCCGAGTTGCAGGTGATTGAGGAAATGGGCCGCATCACTCACGGTCGGCGCGGCGAACAACAGCTCGAGGTCGATCGCGACCAGCCGACATTCGCGCACGATCAGGTTGGCCGGCTTGAAGTCACCATAGTGACGTGACCAGGGTACTGGGTGCGTGGCAAGCAGCGGACCGGCCGCGCGGAGCAGGGAGAGCGCGCGGCGGGTCAACGACCCTGTTCCGTCAGCTTTTTCAGAAATCTCCGCCTCGAGTTGTGCGAGCATACCCGCGATATCCGGTGACCGGCGTTCTATGCCGCACGCGTGGTGCAGACGCGCCAGCCATATCCCGGCGTCGCGGATCAACTCTCGCGTGCGCGCGGCTGATCCCCGGAACAGCGATCTCGCCAGCGTCGGCCCCTCAATCCACGACGCGACGACGAGACCATGCGACTCCAGCAGCGCGTACGGTTCAGTGGCCCGCAGGTCCAGCCGGGCGGTGATCTCGGCCATCTTCTGCAGGCCATGGCAATATGTTCGTGCGGATTTGGCGGGAGAAGCGCCAGAAGGGTCCCAGAGGAACTGCTTGATCGCAACGGGACACGGGAACATCCCCCCGTTACCGCGGAAGATGCGGGAAAAACGGTTGGACCCCAGGGGACCGGTCACCTTGATCGGCGCATCGGCAGCATCGCGCCAGCCGCCCTATTCGGCCAGCAGGCGCTCGATCTCCTTCGGGTGGAGGACTGGAAAGTATGCGCCAGAGGTCAGACGATCCCACGGGATTTTCCTATCCAGAGATAATAGGAATCCATACGACCTACCTCGCTGCGTGTCGGCGGCGACGATAAGTTTCTCTACACAAAGTTACTGCCGGATGAACGCCGCTCCCCGTCCCTTTGGAGAAGACGCGCGGCCCAGGTGGGCCAGCGTCCCGGTGTGGTGTTTCCCGATGATGAACGCGATCGCGCCGAACGCGCCTATCGGCGCCGCCGCATGATGATGGCGATCATCGCGGACAGCCCCGCCCCGCTTCGCCCAAAAAAGTACGCTACTGTTCGGGCCCGTTTGCCTAGCCGCGACACCCCCAGACCGAACAGCACCGCTCTCGAGACCCCAAGACCCGGCAGCGTGGCATCTCTATTTTGCAGAGGGACGACATTTCTATCTTGCGTCGACACAATGGCAGCTGGCCGGTCCATCGCACTGCGCACGACGCCCGCCACAACGTCCTTGTCCCGTGCCACCAGCAGCCGGCTTAGCAACCCGTTTATCATCCGTGTACACGGAAGCGATCCACAGGTCCGGTGGCTGTACACGCGCCAGCCCCGCCGCCAAGACCCTCAGGGCCTCGGGTGCACACCCTCATCTCCCCACATCCCACCACCGCCGCCGAACAGCCCCTGGCGGGTGATGACCACCTCGGCGCCGGCGATCGCCGCATCTAGAAACTCGCGCAGCCGCGCCCGCGCCTAGCGGCAATAGACCTGCAGCCTGGGCAGCGCGGCCGCACGGCCCCGAGCGCCGGCCAGTCGTCCGCCGCCTTGGCCCCCCTGCCGCCAGCAACATCCCCGGCGATCCGGCGCGTGCCGGCGCCTCGCCCTGGGCTCGGGCGGGCTGGGCCAGCAGGATCGGTCGTGCAACAGCGCCGGACCGTGGCCAGCAGCGGCTCGGCCGCCTCCGGCCGGTCGGCCAGGGCGGGAACCGCGAGCCAAGCTCGGCCAACACGGTTTCCAAGAATTCTGCAAACGCGGTGACGCCCCAGGAGAACCGGGTACTTGGCCGGTGCATAAGTCCAGTGCCAATGTCCGGGCTGAAGGCGTTGTAGGCACTACCGGCGAGTAGCCGCTTTGGGGCCCAGCCGAAACATGCTCTCTCAGGTCAGCGGGCGGCCACTATGAGGTTTCGAGCGTCTGACCTTGCCCACCAATCAGCCGCACCTCGCTCAAAGCACATGACCGAACGCCGCCCGCAGCACGGCATAAATCGCCCCCCCGACCAGGAACCCGACCAGCGTGCCGTTCACGCGCACGAATTGCAGATCCTTGCCGACGCGCAGTTCCAGCCGCTCGGTGATCGTGGCGGTGTCCCAGCCGCCCACCACCTTGGCGATGAAATCGGCCACCCGCACCTGCGCCGCCGGCAGCAGAGTCCGCACCACGCCCTCGGCGGCCGCCTGCACCCGCTGACGGGCCGCCGGATCGCTCTCCAACATGGCGCCCAAGTTGCCGAGCGCGCCTTCGATGGTCGCGACCGTGCGCCCGGTCGGGCGGGCAGCGTCCGCTTCCAGGGCCTGCCGCAGCCGGGCCCATAGATCCCAAACCCACGCCATCACGCTCTCATGCGCCACCACCCGGCGGATCGCCCGGCCAATTTCGGCCGCGCGCATCGGGTCGTCCTCGATGCGCGCGATCTCGCGGCGCACCCATTCGTCGAACGCGGCGCGCAACTCCGAGCCATCGGGGCTCATCTTGTCCAACTCGGTGTTGACGAGGTTCAGCACCCGCCGCGCGACCTGGGCGCCGATCGCCCAGCCGACCAGCCGCCCGCCTTGCTCGCGCACCCGGTCCTCGATGGCAGCGCGGAGCGACTCTTCCTTGCTGGCCAGCAGCTCCTTGAACTGCGCCAGGATGAAGCCGAACACCTCCTGGTGCCGCCCGCCCTCCACCACCCCGCGCAGGGCGCGGGCGACCACCAGGCCGGCTGCCGGACCGCCGAGCAGGCGAGGGGCGACGCGGGCGATCATCCGCCGCGCCCGTCCATCCTCCAGCGACGTGAGCACGCGCGGCAGCATGCCCGCGATGGTCTCCGCCGCCGGCCGGGCCGAGACCGGATCTGCAAGGAACCGATGCAGGATGCCGGGCAAGTCAAGCTGATCCAGCACACCCGCCACCTCCGCCCCGGTGAACACGTGCCTGGCGACGAAGCCACCCAGCGCCCGGCCGAGCCGCTCCTTCTCGTGCGGGATGATCGCGGTGTGCGGGATCGGAAGGCCGAGCGGATGGCGGAACAGCGCGGTGATCGCGAACCAGTCGGCGATGCCGCCGACGAGGCCGGCGATCGAGGAGGCTTGCAGCCAGTCCGAGCCCCAACTCCTCGGCAGCGCGTAGCTCAGCAGGATCAGGCCGGCCATCAGGATCAGGAGGCAGGAGGCGAAGGCCTTGTGGCGGGCGAGCGCACGCCTGGCAGCGGCGTCGGGATCGGGCTGGGACATGCGGGGCTTAACATACGGAGCCCGGCCATCCCTTGCACCGCGCCTCCCGGACGAAGCTGCCCTGTTGATCGCGACCACGCTCCGGGAGCGGCACAAGGAGCGAGAGCATCAAGCTGAACTCAGGCTGGATTGACAGGGTGCTTGTCACAAGGCTCGGGCGAAGACTACCGTGCGCTCTGGACCGGCGAAAATGTCGGCTATCGGGGGAAATGTCGGATCATGGCAAAGACACCTACGCAGCGGACGCGCTCCGTGCGCCTTGCCGTCACCGCCGCTGCAATGGCCCTGAGCGCCCCGCTCAGCGCGCTGAGCGCCACTACCGGCTGGTTCGACCAGGAACAAGTCGGCCAAGGCGGTCAGGAGTATTCGCAAAAATGCGCCGCCTGCCATGGCGCTCAATTGCAGGGAGCCGGCGCGCCGGCGCTCAAGGGCCAGCTATTCAGCCAGAAATGGAACGGCAAGACCATCGAGAATATGTATAGCTTCGTGCGGGAGCAGATGCCGCCCGGTCAACCCCATTCGCTCCCAGACCAGGACTACGCTAACGTCGTTGCTTTCATGCTGGCGCAAAACGGATTGCAGGCGGGGAGCCAGAAGTTCACGCCAAGGTCGCCGATGACGACCGTGCTCGCCCTTTCGGCCGGCGCGACCACGATCTCCTCTCAGCCGGCCCCTACCCCGCCGCCAGTCAAGATCGGCGAACTGTACGGGCCGGTGAAGCAACCGACCACCAACACGCCGACGCAGGCCGAACTCGATCGGGCGGATGCCGATACGGCAAGTTGGCTGATGTACAACAAAGGATACCGCGGCGAGCGGTATTCCTCACTTCGTGAGATCGACGTCGGCAATGCCGGCAAGCTTCGGCCGGTCTGCATGTTCCAGCTCGGCGAGATCGGCACCTTTCACACTGGCCCCGTGCTGTACGACGGCATCCTGTACGCGACCACGCACCTTGGCACCTACGCGATCGACGCCACCACCTGCAAGAAGCGGTGGAGTAACCAGCACGTGGCGCAGGGTCAGGAGATGAACGCGACCAACTCGGGGATCGCGCTGGCCGGAGGCCGCGTCATTCGCGGCACGCAGGACGGCGTTCTATACGCGTTGGATGCGAAGACCGGAACGCTCCTCTGGAGCCGGCAGGTCGCCGACCCGGCCATCGGCGAAGGGATCGGCGCCGCGCCCATCGTGTGGAATGACGTTGTCTATGTGGGCAAGGCCGGCAGCGACTGGGGTATCCAAGGCAAGATGATGGCCTTCAAGGTCGCGGACGGCTCGCCCGCGTGGAGCTTCGATCTGATCCCGCCCGACCACCAGACCGGCGCCAACACTTGGGAAAAACCAGGCTCCCGGAAGCACGGCGGCGGTGGGGCATGGGTCACCTTCGCGCTCGACCGCGAGAGCGGCACGCTGTTCGTGCCGGTCGGCAATCCCGGGCCGGACTTCAACAACAAGATGCGACCAGGTGCTGACCTGTTCACGATCGCCACCGTCGCATTGGACGCGCGGACCGGCGCGTTGAAATGGTGGTATCAGCTCCGGGCCAACGACGATCACGACTGGGACGCCACCGCGGTCACATTGTTCGATGCTGGCGGCAAGAAGCTCGTGGCGACAGCGGGGAAGGAAGGCATCCTCCATGTGGTCAGCCGCGACGATGGCAAACTTCAGTTCAAGCTGCCCGTCACCACGGTTCTGAACCACGATGTCCCTCTGACGCCCGAAGGCGTGCGGGTCTGCCCGGTCGCCGGCGTGCAGTGGAACGGGCCTGCGTACAGCCCTTCAACCGGGTTGCTTTACGTTAACGCGATCGATTGGTGCACCTTGTTCAAGCTTGGACCCGACCCGAAATGGGTCGCGACCGTGCCGTATACGGGGCTTTCCAATGGATACGGCACCGCTGACCCGATCAGCAAATGGGCGGGGTGGATCAACGCGATCGACCCGAGCACCGGCAAGATGGCTTGGCGCGTCAAGCACGCGACGCCGATGTACGCGGCGCTCACACCGACCGCGGGCGGCGTGCTGTTCACCGGCGACCTCGACGGCAATTTCCTCGTGCTCGACGCGAGCAACGGGAAGACGCTCTATAGCTTCAACACCGGCGGCCCGATCGCCGGCGGGGTCATCACCTACGAACAGAATGGCAAACAGTATGTCGCGGTGGCCTCTGGCAACAACGGCGGGTCAATTCCACTGACCGGTAGCCCGACGATCGTGATTTTCGGCCAATGAGCGGCGGTAAGGGCCACCTCTAGGCCGCGACCCCTTCCATCGGCTGCAACGCCGGCCGGCCGCGGATTATGTCCGATGCCCTTTCCGCGATCATCATGGTCGAGGCATAGGTGTTCGCAGACGGCATGCTGGGCATGATCGAGGCATCCACCACCCGCAGCCCGCGCAGCCCGTGGACGCGCAACTGATCGTCCACGACAGCGCCCGGGTCGCTGGCCGGCCCCATCCGCGCGGTGCCGATCAGGTGATACGCGGTCGAACCGTAGCGACGGGCGAAATCCAGCAGCTCGGCGTCCGACTGCACCCGGTCCCCTGGCAGCGATTCATGATCGAAGTAGGGCGCCAGCTCCGGCGTGCGCAGCAGCCGGCGCGCTAGCTTCATCCCAGCCAGCAGCACCCGCCGGTCGCTTGGATGGGCAAGGTAGTTCGGCTGGATCGCCGGGTCCGTGAACGGGTCGGACGAGCGGGCGCGCACAAAGCCGGTACTGTCCGGCCGATGCTGCCAGACCCCGCAGGTCATGCCAGGATAATCGTCCAGCAACCCGACGAAGCCCTCCTTGTAGCTCGCCGGGCTGAACACGCCTTGCAGATCGGCGAAGTCCAGGCTGTCGTCGGTCTTCCAGAACCAATGCACGAGCGACGGGCTCAAAGCCAGGATGCTGGGCCGGCCGGTTGCCCAACGCGCGATCTGGCCCGCGAGACCGAGGCCGCGCGACAGCTCGTTCATGGTGGCGATGCCGCGCACGCGGGCGACGAAGCGCACCGCGTAGTGGTCGCGGAAGTTCTCGCCCACGCCGGGCAGCTCGTGGACCACCGGCACGCCGATCGCGGCCAGCAGCGCCGCGGACCCGACGCCCGAGATCTGCAACAGCTTGGCGGTGTTGGCGGTCCCGCAGGCGACGATCACTTCGCGCCGCGCGCGCACCTCGTGAACCTGCTCCCGGTCGCGCTCATCGACGGTGCGGACGCCGACCGCGCGCTTGTCCTCGAACAGAATGGCCGCGGCCCGGGTGAAGGTGCGCAC
The DNA here is from genome assembly GCA_963849305.1 of uncultured Pseudomonadota bacterium. GTDB lineage: Bacteria > Pseudomonadota > Alphaproteobacteria > Acetobacterales > Acetobacteraceae > CAWKGV01. The sequence goes on along the minus strand of CAWKGV010000010.1, from coordinate 27,705 downwards.
CTCAAGCCCCCGCGCCGTGTGCAGGAACACGCGCGCGGCGCTATGGCGGTAGCCCTTGTGGATTGCCCGCTGAAAATAGCCGACGCCTTCTTGTGAACCCGCGTTGTAGTCCACGCAGCGCGGCAGGCCCATTCCCACGGCGCCTTCGATGAACGCCTCGCAGACCGGGTGTATCCAGTCGATGTCGGTCACCGGCAGGTGGCCCTCGGTGCCGTGATAGCGCGGATCGCACAACCCCAGCCGCCGCTCGGTGCGCTTGAAGTAGGGCAGCACATCCACGTAGCCCCAGCCGCGATTCCCGCGCTGCGCCCAATTGTCGAAATCCGCGCGCTGGCCGCGATTGTAGACCATGCCGTTGATCGAACTGGACCCGCCGAGTGTGCGCCCCTGCGTGGTCGGGATTTGCCGGCCGGCCGTCCCGTCCCCCGGCTCGGTCTTGAACTGCCAGGTGTAATCCGGGTTGAACAGCATCTTGATGAAGCCGGCGGGCACATGGATGTAGGGGTGCCGGTCGGGCGGGCCGGATTCCAGCACGCATACCGTGGCGCCCGGCTCCTCGGTCAGCCGATGCGCCAGCACCGAGCCCGCCGCGCCGCTGCCCACGATCACATAGTCGAACGTGTCCGGCTCGCCGGCGCGTGATCCGGTTGCCATTTATGTTCCCCCGTCCTTCAACGCCACCCTGGAATGCCACCCCGGAATGCCGCGCGCGTTTGATCGCACGCACGGTCCATTCTAGTCTTGGGGCTCACGGCGTTCCAAGGCGAGCGAAGCCGAAGCCGGGAGGAACCGATGGAATATGTCTGCGACGCGCCCGATGGCAAAACCTGGTTCCGCATCGTGACCGAGGCCGAGGCCGCGGCGGAATCCCAGGAGATGCGGCACGCGGTCGAGAAGTACTACCGCCGCGAGCGCGAGCGGGCGATCGAGACCTTCAAGCCGACCTCGACCGTGTTCTTCGAGCAGGCGATCGGATTGGAGGCGCACATCAAACGCGAGATGCCGCTGTTTATCTCGCTGCGCGACGAGGACGGCGTGGCGCACGCCACCGCGATGCTGCCGCCGGGCGGCAAGCCCGATCGCGCCTTCAGCCCGATCGTGGTCGGCGCGGCCAACGCCGACCCCTACCCGCAGCACGCCGCCGCCATCAGGGCGCTCGCCGATCATTTCGGCATCACCCTCGATCGCGCGCGCTGCTATCCCTATCGCCGATAACCGAAGGACCGACCATGCCCCACACCCTCGATCAGTTCGCCGCCGAGTGTCGCAAGGCGTTGCAGGCCGATCCGGGGCCGGCGGGGCGGCAAAAGGTTTGCGCGCTGGTCGAGGAGGTGCTGACGGACCCTGAGTTCGTCGCGGCCAACATCCGCCCGGACGGGCCGGAGCGGAAAGTGCTATACGAAGACCCCGAACTAGGCTTCACCATCCTGGCGCACGCCTATCAGGGCGCGAAGAACTCCCAGCCGCACGATCACGGCCCGACTTGGGCGATCTATGGCCAGGCGGGCGGCGAGACGATCATGACCGACTGGGAGTGCCTGGCCCGGCCGACCGAGACCGAGCCCGGCAAGGCCAGGCGCATCCGCGACTACACGCTGAAACCCGGCATGGCGCATCTGTATGAACCCGGCGTGCTGCATTCGCCGCGCCGCGACGGCACCACCACGCTGCTGCGGATCGAGGGCGTGAACGTGGAGAAGATTCGACGATTGCCCTACAAGCCGGTGGACGCGGCGTTCAGCCCCGCTGCGGAATGATCTCCAACTCCTCGATCACGTAGGTCTTGATCCGGCCGATGAACAGCGCGCCATCGGCGTAGAGACGCTGTGCCTCCGGCATGGCGGCCGAGGCCGCCAGCGCCGCTTCGTCGTCGTACCACAGCTCGGCGATGCCATCGATCTCGACCTCGGCTTCTTGGATGTCGGTGCGCCCGCGCGTTCCCGTGATATGCGCCTGCACGTAGCGGCGAACGCCGGGCACGCCGAGCGCGAGCGGGCCGTGGATATCGCGCCAATGCCGCACGAATTGCTCGTGCGTGAGACCGGGCTTGCGGGTGAGCAGCGACAGCACCTTGATCATCGGCGGCACTCCGGGCCAGAAGGCAATGGACGGATCGGCAGATGAGCGCGTTCCGTCATCCCTGTCATCCCTGTCATCCTGGCTTCGATGTTCATGCGCAGCCCGATCCGGTTCCACATCCAGTCCGAGTTGAGCCGCGAGGAACTCGGCCTGCTGTGGCGCGACCTCGAAGCGCGCGCCGATATCACCTTCTTCCTGAGCTGGGACTGGATCGGAGCCTGGCTCGCCGAGCTTGGGACGCCGCCCACGGTGCTGATCGGCGAGACATCGGGCGCGCTGGTGCTGCTGGGCGCGCTGGTGGCGAGGCGGCGGCGCGAGGCCGGCCTGATCCGGGTGGACGGGCTTTATCTCCACGCCACCGGCGCGCCCGAGCAGGACGTGATCGCGCACGAATACAATGGTTTCCTGGTGGACCGCGCCTGGGCCGGGGAGGCGGAGCGCGCAGCCTCGGCGTTCCTGCTCGCGGGCCCCGTGGTCGCCGGGCGGCGGCGCGACGAGCTGCACATCGTGGCCCTGCCCGAGGGCGACCGCGACCGGCTCACGCCCGCCGGTGCGCTGGTCCAGGTGCCGGGGCGCAAGCCGTCCTGGCGGGTCGATCTGGAGACGCTGCGTGCCTCGGGCGAGCCCTATTTGGAGACGCTGAGCGCGAACACGCGCCAGCAGATCCGCCGCTCGATGCGGCTCTACGAGGAGCGCGGGGGTTTGACCGCGACCCGGGCCGAGGACGTGCCGACCGCGCTCGCCTGGCTTGATGAGCTGAAGGCGCTGCACCAGGCGCAGTGGCAGGCGCGCAGCCAGCCGGGGGGCTTCGCCTTCCCGTTCTTCGAACGGTTCCAGCGCCGGCTGATCGAGACCTGCATCCCGCGCGACACGGTGGAGCTGGTGCGGGTGGCCGCCGGCGAGGAGGCGTTCGGTTACGTGTTCAACCTGATGCTGCGCGGCCACGTCCTGGCCTATGTCACTGGCTTGCGCTACGAGGCGGATCAGCGGCTCAAGCCGGGGCTGGTCAGCCACAGCCTATGCATCGAGCGGCACCTCGCCGAAGGCGGCCGGCTCTACGACTTCATGGCTGGAGAACATCGTTACAAGGGCAGCCTTGGTCAGCTAGGGCCGGAGTTCATCTACTTGCTGCTGCAACGGTCGACGCCGATGACCCGAATGGAGGGGGTGTTGCGGCGCGGCTGGGAACGGGTGCGCGGGCGTTCCGGAGCGGCCGTAGGTGATTGAGCCTATGGCCGGGCGCCGCTGCTGCGGGCCAGTTAGCGCCAAGCCGGTCGCGGAAAAAGATGCTTGACACGGGCGGCGGAGTGAGCAAGCGTGGCTCTGTCAACAGCCGAAGGAGGGTGCATAAGCAGCATGACTCCACCGGGAACGTTCGGGGTTGCCGACTGGCGTGGCACCGGCAACACACCCTGAAGCCCACGTTTTTGCCCGGCATGACAGTTCGGGCATGAAGCCAAGAGCTTCGCAATCCGCCCCCGTTTGACGCATGACGCGCACGGGGGCGACTGCGTTTTTACGCGGCTCGCGGCTCGTCAGTCCATCGCCGCCCGAAATCCAAGCAGGGCCTCGCCCAACTCACCCGCCAGCATCCGCGCGGCATCGACCGCTTTGCGCGCTTCGCCGGGATCGAAGCTGTCGTAGCCACGCACCGCCACGTTCCTGAAGCGGCGCGTCTCGTCGGCAGCGGTCGCAAGCCCCGGGGGCAGGATCGCCGGGCGAGAGCCCGGCAACTCGCGCGCGACGCGGCGGATCAGGTCGGCGTGCCAGGTGCCGCCGACCGGCCTTTCCTCCCCAAGCATCTCCAGGATGCGCAGCAACCCGTTCTCCAACGACGTGTGCGCCGCCTGCATCGCGTGCATGAACGCCATCTCGGCGCGATAGCCGTCGAGGCCTGGCGCATCGAACCCACCCGCTTCGTAGAGCGCCACCGCGCGCTCAAAATGCTCCGCCGCGCCGGTCAGATCGTCCTCGACCTCGATCCAGCGGGCATCGCTCATCCCAGCGCCACCGCTTGGGGGCGGATGCGCTCGACGAAGCCCGGCCGGCACCATGCCAGTGGGCGGATGTCCGGCTCCAGCCCCAGCCGCCAGCAGGCCTCCTCAGCGAAGCGCCAAGCATCGGAGGCGGCCGCCTCGGGGAAATCCACCAGCAGGTCCACGTCGCTGTCATGGCGGAGATCGCCGCTCGCGGCGGAGCCGTACAGCAGGAACCGACCCCCGTGGGCGCGCGCATAGGCCGCCAGGTCGCCGCGCAAGTCCTCGATCGCGCCCCGGATCGCCGCGACCTTAGCTTCCTTCCGCTGCGCGAGGGTCAAATACCCCATGCCCCGGCCGGGCCTCATGCCTTCACGAATGGGCATCCTCCTTCGGACATCGGACGGAACGCCTGGTCGGCCGGCGTGGTGCCGATCAGCTTGTACACGTCCCAGGGCTGGGTGCTTTCCGAGGGCTTCCTCGCCTCGAATAGATACGCCGGATGGATCTTCCGCCCGTCCTCGCGGATGCGGCCGATGCCGAAGCAGTCGTCGTCGGTCGGCATCGCCTTCATCCGCGCGACCACGGCCCGGCCGTCCGCCTTCGCCGCCCCCGGCCCCATATCCGCCACCGCTTTCAGGTAATGCAGCGTGCAAGAGTAATCGCCCGCCTGCGCCATGCTCGGCCACAGCGTCACCTTGGGGGCAATGCGCTTCTGGAAACTGCGTGTCCGCTCGTTCAAGTCCCAATAATAGGTTTCCGACAGTCGCAGCCCCTGCGCGATCGGCAGCCCGATCGCGCGGATGTCCTGCGTGTACGCCACCAGCGCGGCGATGTTCATGGTCTCGGTCAGCCCGAACTCGTGCGCCTGCTTGACGCAGTTGATGAGGTCGGCGCCCGCGCCGCAGAAGCCTAGGATCTTGGCCCCGGACGATTGCGCCTGCACCAGCCCGGCCGAGAAGTCGGTGGTCTCGGGGAACGGATAGAGCTGCGAGCCGAGCACCTTGCCACCCGCCTGGGTGACGAACTTGCTGGTGTCACGCTGCAAGGCGATGCCGAACGCGTAATTCGGGGTGATGAAGAACCAGGAATCGCCGCCCGCCTTCACCATCGCCCCGCCGGTCGATTTCGCCTCCATATAGGTGTCGAACACCCAATGGATCGTGTTCGGCGAGCAGGCCTTGCCGGTGAGGTCCGAGGTGGCGGTACTGGTCGGGATTAGCACCTTGTTGGTCTCCCGGCACAGCGAGGCCAGCGCCAGCGCGCAGGAAGAGGCCGCGACGTCCGCGATCATGTCCACGCCCTGTTGGTCGAACCATTGCTTGGCCAGCGAGACCGCGACATTGGGCTTGTTCTGATGGTCCGCCGACAGCACCTCGACATCGAACCCGCCAGCGGCGAATTCCTGCACCGCCTGCTTGGCGCAAATGACGCCTGTGGGGCCGGTGATATCGCGATACGGCCCCGACATGTCGTTCATCACCCCGATGCGAATGACCGGCCGCTTCTGCGCCGCGACGCGGCGGACAGGCGCGGCGACGGCAACGGCAACGGCACTCATGAGGGCGCGGCGCGTGACATGCATGGACGGTTCCTCCGTGGTCTGCGGACAATGTAGCCCGCCGCCCCGCCCTGGCGCGAGTGGGCCGAATGAATAACCCCAAAGGAGAAACTAAACCGGAGATCCCGGCGGAAACCCCGGCTTGCGCTTCTCCCGGTGCGAGGCCAGCCCTTCGCGCGCCTCCGGCCCCGTGAACCCCATGAACTCCAGCGCCAGCGAGGCATCGAAGGTCGGCCCCGCCATCCGCAGCCAATTGTTCAGCGCGTATTTGGTCCAGCGGATCGCGCTCTGCGCGCCTTCGGCCAGCCGCGTCGCGACCTCCAGCGCCCTGGCGTCCAACTCGGCGTCCTCGACCGCGAGCGACACCAGGCCGATGCGCTCGGCCTCCGCGCCCAGCACCTGCTCGCACAACAGGAGGTAGTATTTTGCCTTCGCCAGCCCGCAAAGCAGCGGCCAGACGATCGCGGCATGATCGCCCGCGGCCACGCCGAGACGCGTGTGGCCGTCGATGATCCGGCAATCCTTGGCGGCGATCGAGACATCCGCCAACAGCCCGCACACCAGGCCGGCGCCCACCGCTACGCCGCGCATCGCGCTCACCACCGGCTTGCCGCAGTTGATGACGTTGTAAACGATATCCCGAGCCTCCTTCCAGGTCCGGGCGCGGATCTCGGCATCCGCGATCACTTCCTCGATCATGGCGAAATCGCCGCCGGCCGAGAACATCGTGCCGGCGCCGGTCAGGATCACCGCGTTCACGTCCGGGTCGCGGTCCACATCGCGCCAGATCTCGGCCAGCTCGGCGTGCATCGTCGCGTCCGCGCTGTTCATCCGGCCGTTGTCCATGATCACGCGCAGCACCTTGGGATGCGGCCGGTCGAAGCGGAGCCGCTGGTAGCGTTGGTAACGGTCTGGCATGGCTGGTTTCCTTGGTTGCCTCGCGGCACTCACCCAACCCTCTCCCAACGGGAGAGGGCTGAGCAAGCTGCTCTACTCTCATGGAGAGGGCTGACGCGGAGAGGGCTGAATTGCTGCCCCCTCTCCCTTTTCGAGGATCGTCTGGATCTGCGGATCGACCGGCACTCGCGCCTCCCCAGTTAGCCGCCAGACCTAGGGTAGCAGACTGTGGCGATCGGTGAACACGCTCCGCGCGCCCCGCGAGACATCGGGCGGACGTTCAATGCCGCATCAGGACCGGCAAATCAGCATGGCTCAGCATGTATTGGGTTACGCCGCCGAACATCGCCTCACGCCATTCGCCATGCGAATAGGCGCCCATGACAAGGAGATCGGCGCCGGCCTGGCGCGCCATCGCCAGCAACCGTTCGCCGGTCGCTCCGTTGTTGGCGGGAACAACGTGGGTTTGAGCATGCAGACCGTGCTCGTGAAACATGGCGCGCAGGACCGCATCGGCCTCGGCCCCATCGTCCGCTTGCAGGATATGCAACCGATCGGCGCGCTGAAGGATCGGCAAACTGGCCAGCACGGCTTTCATAGCGCGCTCGTCGTCCCTCCAAGCGATGGCAACCACGCGCCCGAACGATCCCGAGTGATCGGGTGGGACGATCAGAACGGGATTTCCGGTGTCGAAGAGCGCTGCGTGCAATCCCTGCCATGCGCGCTCGCTCTTCTGCTGTGGACACGAAGCGACGATGACCGCGCCGGCGCGTTTGCCATGCGCCGCGACCACCTGCGCGAGGTCACCCTCGACATCGATCCACTTCAGGTCAGTCGTTCGGGTATTTCCCCTCGGCAACCAGCCTTCCACGATGGTCCTGAGTTGGCCCGCCCAATTCTCCTGCTCCGCCCGGATTTCGGCCTCTCGGTCGGCGGTCAATACCTCCTCGGTCGGCATGATGGTCGAGACAGGCGGTGTCCGAACCACCAGTGCCTCGATGTGCCCGCCGCCCCCGATCTCCAGCAGCCTTTCCGCGGCTGCCAGAAGACCCGGAGCCGCATCAGGCTGATCCAATATCGTGAGAACGACCGCCCCCATTCCTGGTCCTCCTGTCGCACGAATGCGCGCACCGCTCGTGTTGATTCCGGCGGCCGCGTAGTGCCCGGCAGCGACGGCCGCCAAGCAGAGCACGAGCGACAAGCCGATATTGGCCGATGCCTGGCCCATCCGTCCGTCGCGCGCCAGGTCGAGGGTCTGCAAGCTGAAAGATGAGAAGGTCGTGAAACCGCCGCAGATGCCGACCATGACGAAGGCTCGCGCATCCGCCGGCACGCCGAACCGGCCGTTGGTGGCCGTGAGCGTCCCAAAAAAGCCGATGATGAACGAGCCCACGATATTGATGAGGATGGTGCCCCATGGGAACTGCGGGCCGGTGATCCGGAGTATCGCGAGCCCGATCCAGGCGCGCGCGACACTGCCCAACGCTCCCCCGAAAGCGATCCAAAGATATGTCACCATGTCGTCTCGGTCGCAGGGATCAGTTCTGAGGCGACGATGGATGCCGGCCCGTCCGCGCGCGCGCCGAGCGCCACACGTTCTCGACCAGGATCGCAGCGAGGCCGAGAAACAACAGCGCGGCCTCAAAAGCCGGGTCCACGCGGAGCCTGATGCAGAGCGCCCCCCCGGCGACCCAGGCGATAACGGCCAGCGCGAAGCTGCCGTCGTCCACGAACAAGCCGGCGATCTCTCGGAGGATAGCGCGCAAAGCCCTCATCACGCTGATCTCCGGTCGCGCGACCCCGCCCCGTCCGGCGTCTCCTGGCGGGCCAGCCACACGCAGGCCAGGGCGATCAGGAGATAGGCGGCGAGCAGACCGGGCAGGCTCCAGTCCTCACCGGGCCAGGCCGCGCCGATGCCCTCCCCGACCCAGAATGTCCCGAAGGCTGAAAGCAATATTCCGATCACGAATTTGAGGGTGTTCTCCGGGATAGCCGCGATCGGCCGGTGCAGCAGCAGACCGAGTAGGATCACAACAGCCAGCGCAGCAAGGGCGCCGGCGGCGGCCGGAAAAAGCAGGCCACTGCCGGTGCCGACGGCGACGACGATGAACACCACCTCGATGCCCTCCAGCATGACGATCTTGAACGAGGCCGCGATCGCCACGCTGTCCCACGATGAAGCCGCAGCGCCGAGACCCCGCATGATCGCAGTCTCCTTCGCAAAAGCGGCCAACTCATCATGAAGCGGGAGGATGCCGGCCGCCCTGAGGATCGCCTTGCGAAGCCAGCGCAGCCCGAACAGGAGCAAGAGTAGCCCGACCGCGGTCTGGACCGCGTCCAGCGGGATCCGGGTCAGCGCCGGACCAATTATTGCGACAAGCGCCAGGAGGACGAACAGGGCGAGGCCGCTGCCCGCAAGAGCCCCCCGCCAGCCGCGCACGGCGCCCACCGCTAATACGACGGTGAGCGCCTCGACGAACTCCACCAGGGAGGCCAGGAACGCCGCCAGGGCCGAGCTTCCGAAATGTGTCCAACCCAGGCCCATCTCGCCGTCCTCCTCCGGTTGCCGCAACGGAGCGCGATAACGGGCAAGAACCCACTCTGGAGTGGTTTGTCGGACAAACTCCCACCACGTGCTCGCGCGGTAGGGGTCATCAGCCCTCTCAGGCGGTTTCGGGGAACCCCATCCCCATCAGCGTCAGACTAGCCGGCAGGCATAGGTGTCTCAACTGACGAGTTCGGGAAGCCGCCTATGGCAACGGTCGTGGCCGAGGACTATGCTAGCGCTGCCGAGAGTTCCCTTTTGGGCGTCGGTAGCAGAGGTGTTGAGATGCCCGGCGTGATCCTCGCCGTGCTCGAGCGTCCAGAAGTGGCGCCCCGCGTACTGGCGTCGGCCGGGCGCCTGGCGGAACTAGCGGGCGCCATCCGCATCAACGGTCTAGCCATCCGCACGCCGCCCATTGAAATGATCATGCCGACCGAGGAGATTCTGACCCGCGCGGAAGAAATCCGCATCCGCACCGAGGAACAGCACCGTGCCGACACCCTGAGGGCGATCTTCGACGTCTGGGCCGGGACAGCACCGGACCAGCGCATCGTGCGAGAGTGGTCCGACCGCGAGGGCCGAGCCGACGAGGTCGTAGGCGAATGGGGGCGGCGCGCCGACTTCATCGTGCTGAAACGGCCATGGCACCGGGAACCCGAGCCGGAGCGACAGGCGATCCATGCCGCGCTCTTCGACACCGATCGACCGGTACTCGTCGTTCCGCCCGACCGGCCGTCCGGACCGTTCGGACGCTCGGTCGCCATCGCCTGGCGGGAGGACGATCGCACGGGAAAAGCCGTGTTGGCAGCCCTGCGTTGGCTTGGGCGGGCCGAGGAAATCCACCTGCTTGCCGGCGCGCGGGAAGGGGCAGTTAGGCCGCATCTGCCGGAGATCCTCGAAGAGCACGGCATAACGGCCAACCTGCACGTGCTCCCCGTCACGGGCCAGAGGGCGTTCGGGGAGGTGCTGCTCGCCAAGGCACATGAGCTTCGCGCCGACATGCTCATCATGGGTGCGTTCGCTCGCCATCCGGTCCGCACCCTGATCCTGGGCGGCGTCACGCGCCACATGCTCGCCCATGCCGACCTGCCGGTCTTCATGCGCCACTGAAGAAAGCACCGGCTAATGGCAGAGGTGATCCTTACCGTCCTAAGACGTCCCGAGACGGCTTTCGTTCTGCTGAACGCCGCCGGGAAGCTGGCGGCCCTCATGGGTGAGACGCGGATCAGCGCCCTCGCGGTTCGTGAGGCATTCCAGACCACCGCGCTGGCAGCCGAGGTTCTGATTGGCGAGGCGGATTCCGTCATCGATGCGCGCGAGCGAGAACGGGAACGAATGACGGCGCTGAAAGCGGCCTTCGACCGCTGGGCCGCCGAGGCGGGCGAAGCCGCCGCGACCGCGCGCTGGATCGAGGCGGAGGGGAGTGCCGCGACCCATGTCGCCGAGAGAGGCAGTCGCGCGGACCTCATAGTCGCCGCATCACCTGCTGAAGACGACCGGGCGACCCGGCAGATGTTCCGGGCCGCGTTGTTCGGCACCGACCGGCCCGTCCTTATGCTGCCGCCTGGCGCAACCACCGCGTTCGGGCGCTGTATCGCGATCGCCTGGAGGGACGAGAAACGTGCAGTCAGGGCGGTGATCCCGGCACTCCGCTGGCTGGCAGTCGCGGCGGAGGTCCACGTCCTTGTAGGTGTGCGGGACGGCTCCGAGCGCCCCACCTTCCCCAGGGTTCTCCTTGAGCACGGCATTCGCGCCGACTTGCATGCAATCCCAATCGGGTCCGCGCCCTTCGGTCGGACCCTGCTGGACAAGGCACGCGAGTTGTCCTGCGACCTTCTGGTGATGGGCGCCTACGCCCACAGCCCGTTGCGCCAGCTCATTCTCGGCGGCGTTACCAGCTACATGCTGGCTCACGCCGACCTGCCAGTGCTGATGCGGCATTGAACGGTTGATCGCCTGGGGAACAACGCCGTGAGTTCTGTTGAACCGGCAGAGTGAGGGTTCTACGCTCCCCCTACCTAAGGGGATGGGGTTCCCCAAAACCGCCTTCGAGTGAGGGCTGATGACCCCTACCGCGCGAAGATGCGGGAGGGGTTTTGTTCGTGTCCTTCGCGTGCCATCAAACCTGGCGGCGACCTGCCCACCGCCAGAAACCGCGGCGTTCCGCGCCGCACGGCATGGAGGAGGTCATGGACAACATCTGGCTCGCTTCGGCCCTTTGGATCGGGCTCGCGCTAAGCGCATCGATCTTGTCGGTCTGGGTTACGATCTCGGTCGCCCTGACGGAAATCGTCGTGGGAGCGGTCGCGGGCAACATCGTCGGCCTGCCGCTCGCGCCCTGGGTTAACTTCCTCGCAGGCTTCGGTGCCATCCTGCTTACCTTCCTGGCCGGCGCCGAAATCGACCCGCAGGTAGTGCGCAAGCACTTCTGGTCAAGCATGAGCATCGGCGTCGTCGGCTTCCTGGCGCCCTATATCGGCGTCCTTCTCTTCGCGCGCCTTGTCGTGGGCTGGCCCTGGCCGCAAGCGCAGATCGCCGGAATTTCGCTTTCAACCACATCGGTCGCGGTCGTCTATGCGGTGATGGTCGAGACCGGCTTCAACAGGACGGAGATCGGCAAGGTCATCCTCGCCGCTTGCTTCGTGAACGATCTCGGCACCGTGCTCGCGCTGGGTCTCGTGTTCGCGCACTACAATCTTTGGCTGGCGCTGTTTGCTGGGACGACGGTCCTTGCCCTCTGGCTTCTGGCAAAATTCGCACCGGGGCTGCTGGAGGCGCTTGGCGATCGCGTCAGCGAGCCGCAAACTAAATTCGTGACGCTTGTTCTGTTCTTGCTTGGCGGCCTCGCCAGCATCGCCGGGAGCGAGGCGGTGCTGCCCGCCTATCTTGTCGGCATGGTGCTCGCGCCGACGTTCCTCAAGGATCGTGAGTTGCCGAACCGAATGCGCATCGTGGCCTTCACCATCCTGACCCCGTTCTATTTCCTGAAAGCCGGGTCACTGGTGGAGGCCCACGCGGTCGCGGCTTCTGCCGGGCTAATCCTGATCTACCTTGCGATCAAGATGGCAACAAAGTTCGTCGGCATTCTGCCGCTCACGCGCGCATTCGCGTTCGAGCGGCGCGAAGGAATGTACACCACGCTGCTAATGTCAACGGGGCTGACATTCGGCAGCATTTCGGCGCTGTTCGGTTTGACCAATCACATCATCGACCAGCAGCAATACACCATCCTGGTCACGGCAGTGATCGGCAGCGCGGTGGTTCCCACCTTGATCGCGCAGAGATGGTTCCAGCCCACGTTCAAGCCGGTGGAAGGCGCAGTGGTCGCACTCGACGGGCAGACATCTCGAACGCCGATTGTCGCCCAGGATCGGTAAGCGGGTCTACGCCGGTTAGCGGTGCGCCGCACCACGCGCAGCAACGGTTGCAAACCATGCTCGGTATGTTCCGGCTCGCACGGTCGATCGCCAGCGGCCGATCACCAGAGGGCTGTTTCAGACTCGGCGCACGACGCCCACACGACGGGTCAGCGCGCTGACAGCCGCGGTCGCGATCACGTTGAGCCCGAGCGCGACGATGCCGATATTGAGGTCTTGGAACCCCTGCGGCGCCCTGGGCGCGATCTTGGCGAGCGAGGTGTCGGAAAAGCTGATCACGGCGACCGTGATCACGCCCACGCAGATGCCGACGAAGGCGCCCTCCTTGGTCACCGGGTTGTGCCGCCGCAGGCTCATGAGCAACGAGGGAAAGAGCTGGGTGACGAAGCTATAGCCCATCAGCAGCAACGCCACGATCGTATTACCGCCGCGCAGGGTGAAGGCGACCGCGACCAGCGCCACCACGATCACCAGCCACCGCGCCACCAGCGAGATATGCGCGTCGCTGGTCGGGCCGCGGAACACCCTGTAGATGTTGTTGGACAGCAAGGTCGCCGCGGTCAGCATGATCATCGAGCCGGGCACCAGCGCGGTCAGCACCCCGGCCCCGCCGATCACGCCCACCACCCAAGGATCGAAGGTCTTGATCGAGAGCCGGAACAGCGACAGGTCGATCTCCGGTCCCTTGAGCCCCGGCACTTGCAGGATCGCGGCGAAGCCCACGAAGAACACGAACACCAGGATGAGCTGATAGAACGGCAGCAGGATCGCGTTGTGACGGAACACGCGATCGTTCTTGGCGCTGTAGAGCGAGCCGAACGAGTGCGGCCACATGAAGAAGCCGAGCGCGGTCAGCACCACGGTCGAGTCGAACCACGCGAGGCTCTGGCCCTTCGCCGGCAGTGCGAGAAAGCCAGGCTTGGCCGCCTGGATCGCGCTGAACATCCGTCCGAAGCCGCCGTAATAGTGCAGCGGCATGAACAGGCCGAGGAACACCACCACGGCCAGGATGGCGGTATCCTTCAGCACCGATGTCCAAGCGGAACCGTGGATGCCCGAGACGGTGACGTAGGTCGTCACCACCGCCGCCCCGATCCAGATCGCGACATTGGACGGGATCAGCCCATAGGAGGCGGTGGCGACGATGATGCCGAGGCCCTTGAACTGGAGCACCAGATAGGGGATCAGCGCCACGATGCCGACGATCGAGACCAGCACGCCGAGCGCCGGGCTGTCGTATTTGGCCACGAAGAAATCGGGCTGGGAAATCAGCCGCCGCTCCTTCGCGTAGCGCCAGATCGGCGGCAGCAGCCAATAGGAGATCACGTAGGCGAGGCAGCCATAGGCCAGGATGTAATAGGCGGGCGCCCCCTTGCCGTAGGCATAGCCGCTGCCGCCGAGGAAGGTGAAGGTGGTGTAGATCTCGCCCGCGAGCAGCAGGAAGACGAAGACCGAGCCGAACCCTCGGCCGCCCACCGTCCACTGCTCCAGGTTCATGTCCTTGCCGTGCCGGGCGCGCAGGCCGAGTGCCAGCGCCACCGCAGCCGTCGCCGCGATGATCGCGAGCGCGGACGCCGCGCTCATGGCGCACCGCCGCTGCCGATCCCGCTGTCTTTGGGCGGCGCTCGGTTCGCGGGGTCGAGCAGATAGACCACCGCCATGATGGCGCTGGTCAGCACCACCCATAGTAGCAGCCATGCGAGCATCTGCGGCAGGCCGATCACCAGCGGCGTCACCCGGTTGACGAAGATCGAACCGATCAGGATGCCGAGGAACGGGAGGGCGGCCAGGAGGCGGATCATCATGGCACCACCGGGTTGTGTTACCGCGAGCATCGCCTAGCGGAAAATCCGGTGCAAGGTGATGCGCGGATGATGGCTTGCCAGCACGAGCCAACCGATCCCGCAACAAAATCCGCCCTGGCGGTCCGCTCCAGGGCTCGACGCGACCGCATCGCAGGCGATAAGATCGTCGTGGAAACTAGAATTCGGGCCGCAACCGAAATAGGCGCGGCGGGCCACTTGGGAGACCACGCATGGAAAGCAGGATTGGGCCTGGCCTCGGCCGGCGCACCCTTATCAGGACCGGCGCTTCGCTCGGGGCGCTCGCATTGACCGCGCCCCCGATTATCAAGGCGCGCGGGGAGGAGCCGGTGAAGATCGGCATGGTCGATCCGCTGACTGGGATCTATTCCGCCTTCGCCCAGAACGAGGTGGACGGCGCCAAGCTCGCGGTGGTCGACATCAACAAGAAGGGCGGCATTCTGGGCCGTCAGGTCGTGCTGCTGGTCGAGGATTCCGCCAACGATGTCGGCACCGGCGTGCAGAAGACGCTGAAGCTGATCAACCGCGACCACGTCAACGCCGTGTTCGGCGACGTGAACTCCGGCATCGCCTACGCGATGAGCCAGGTGACGAACGAACACAAGGTGTTTCAGATCGTGCCGGGCGGGCATACCGACCCGATCACCGGCAAGGACTGCAAATGGAACGTGTTCCGCGTCTGCAACACCACCAGCATGGACGCCAACGCGGTCTCCGGCGATCTGCTCAAGAAATTCGGCAAACGATGGTACTTCATCACGCCGGACTACGCCTATGGCCAGACCCTGCAGGCGGCGTTCGTCAAGAACTTAAAGAAGGCCGGGGGCGAGTACCAGGGCGACATGCTGCCGCTCGCCACGACCGATTTCTCGGCCAGCCTGATCAAGGCGCGAGCCTATAAACCCAACGTCCTGCTCAACAACATGGGTGGCCTCGCGCAGGTTAATTGCATGAACCAGTTCGTGCAGTTCGGCATGGACAAGGAGATGGCGCTAGGCGGCGCGCTCTATGAGCTGGAGTCGCTGTTGTCCGTGCCGCCGAAGGCGCTGACCGGCTGGTGGACCTACGAATGGTGGTGGGACCAGCCCGGCGTCGCCAGTGCGGCGACGTTCAACCAGGCGATCATGAAGACATACCGCAAGCCGGCCGCCTCGGCGCGCAACTGGTTCGGCTGGGTCTCGGTGCACGCGGTCAGGATGGCCGCCGAGAAGGCGAAGAGCCTGGACGCGATCAAGATGGCCAAGGCGCTTGAGGATGAACCGCTGCCCGACGACGTGAAGTGCCAGAAAGGACAAGTTGTGTTTCGCGCGGGCGACCATCAGTTGATGTCGAACATCTTCGTCGGCACCCCGCACCCGGCGAAGGGCGAGAATCTGGCCAACCTGGTCACCATCCAGGACATCGTCCCTGGCGACAAGGCGGATATGTCGGTGGCGGAAACCGGCTGCCACATGACCTGGCCGACGGCCTAGGGCGTGCCGGCCCTCACCCTGGCCCTCTCCCGCAGGCGCGAGAGGGAGGAGAACCGTGTCTCTCCCGGGAGAGACACGCAGGAGCAGGCAGTAACTAGCCCTCTCCCTCTGGGAGAGGGTTGGATGAGGGGCGGCCGAAGCGTCAGTGCAAGCGAAGCAGGCGCCTCATGCTGACCCTGCTACTCTTCAACGTGTTCAACGGCGTCATCATCGGCCTGTTCTACGTGCTGATGGCGCTCGGGCTCGCGATGATCCTCAACCTCAGCGGCGTAATCAATTTCGCCCACGGCAATTTCCTCGCGCTCGGCGGCTATTTCGCATTCGTGCTGATCCCGTATATCGGGTTCTGGCCGGCGCTGGTCATCTCGCCGCTGGTGGTGGGCGTGATCGGGCTGATCCTGGAACGGACGATCATCCGCCCGCTCTACCCGCGCGACCCGGTGTACAGCCTGCTGCTGACGTTCGGTCTCGCCTTCATTATCCAGGACGTCTGCCGTACCGTGTGGGGCCCGAACGGCCTGCCGCTGACGCCGCCGGCCAGCATCAATCAGCCGATCAGCACCCAGTTCTTCTTTCTGACCGGCTATCGGCTGTTCGTCATCGGCATCGTCGTTGTCGCGGTGGCGGCGCTGTTCTTGTTCCTGCGCTACTCGCGCATGGGGATGCGCATCCGCGCCGGCACGCTGGACCTGGAGACGGTCGCGGCACTCGGCATCAACGTGCGCCTGCTGCGCTCGTTCAATTTTGGGCTCGGCATCTTCCTCGCCGGGCTAGCCGGCGTCCTGGCCGGCGGGCAGATCGGGCTCAACCCGAACATGGGCGACGACCTGCTACTGCCGGCCTTCATCGCCATCATTGTGGGTGGCGTCGGCAGCCTGATCGGCACGCTGATCGGCGGCATCATCATCGGCGTGGCCGCCGCCGTGACCACCGTGTTCTTTCCCTCGGGCAGCGAGGTGGTGATTTATGTCATCATGATCGTGGTTCTGCTGGTCAGGCCGCGCGGGCTGCTGGGCGAGGAAGGGATGATGACATGAGTACCAGCGCCGACAGCGACACCCAAGCCGCCGCCACGCCCGCCGCCGCCGCCACGGCCGGTACCGCAGCAACGGCGTTCCGGCGCCGGACCAGCCCACGCAACCTGCTGGGGCTCGCCCTGATCTGGCTGGTGCTGTTGACCGTGCCGCTCTGGCTGCCCGCGGTCGGCGGCTACACCTCGCTCGGCGGGCGCGTGCTGGTGTTCGGCCTGGCGGCGATGGGGCTCAACTTCCTGCTGGGCTTCACCGGCGTGATGTCGTTCGGCCATGCCGCGTATTTCGGGTTGGGCGCCTACGGCTGCGGGCTGACCTTGCGCTACCTCGCCAACAGCACGCCGCTCGCGATGTTGATCGGCACGCTGGTCGGCACCGTGGGCGGTGCGCTGTTCGGCGCGCTGATCGTGCGCCGCAAGGGCGTGTATTTCGCCATGCTGACGATCGCCTTCGGGCAGATATGCTATTACATCGCCTACACCTGGAACAGCTTCACCGGCGGCTATGACGGGCTGCGCGGCTTCCAGCGCGCGCCGATCTCCATTGGCCCGCTGCTGATCGACATCCAGAACAACGGCAACGTGTTTTACTACTTCATCGCCGCCGTGTTCGCGATCTGCGTCGGGTTGATGGCGCTGCTGCTGCGCTCGCCGTTCGGGCGGTCGCTGATCGCGATCCGGGAGAACCAGCGGCGGGCGCGCTTCCTCGGCATCCCGGTGGAGTTCCATGTCTGGCTGTCGTTCACCATCTCCGCATTCTTCACCTCGGTCGCCGGCGCGCTTTACGCACTGATCAACAACTTCGCCGACCCGACGACGCTGAACTACATCATCTCGGGCGACATCGTGATCATGGCGGTGATGGGCGGGATGCGCTCGTTCTGGGGACCGCTGATCGGGGCGGCGATCTTCGTGTTCTTGCAGGACTACATTTCGTCGGCGACGGTGAACTGGATGAGCTTCGTCGGCCTGATCTTCGTGGTCGTGGTGTTGTTCTTCCCGCGCGGCGTGCTCGGCTACTTGCGGCGACTGCCGGTATGAGCCTGCTCGAGGTCCGCTCCGCCACCAAGGCGTTCGGCAGCCTGATCGCGGTCAACGACGTGTCGCTCAGCGTCGCGGCGGGCGAGCTACGCGCCATCATCGGCCCGAACGGCGCCGGCAAGACCACGTTCTTCAACCTGATCACCGGCTTCTTCCCGCCGACCCGCGGGCAAATTCTGCTGAACGGGCGCGACATCACCCGCGCCAACGCCACCAAGCGCGTCGCGTTGGGGCTGGCGCGGACGTTTCAGGTGACCGAGATCTTTCCCGAACTCACGGTGCGCGAGAACGTGTGCGTGGCGGTCGAGGCGGCGAGCGGCTATCGTTTGCGCCCCTGGATGTCCAGGCGGGAAAGCGATGCCGTGCGCAGCCGGATCGACGAGATCCTGGTCTCGACCCGGCTCACCGCGCAAGCCAGCCGGCTGGTCGGCGAGCTGTCGCATGGCGATCAACGCTCGGCCGAGATCGCGATGGCGCTGGCGCTGCGCCCGCGCGTGCTGCTGCTCGATGAGCCGACGGCGGGGATGGGCGAGCAGGAGACCTATCAGGTCGCGGGCCTGATCCGCCGGCTGCACAAGCAGAACAGCTTCACGATCGTGCTGATCGAGCACGACATGCGGGTGGTGTTCAATCTCGCCGACCGGATCATGGTGCTCGACCAAGGCACGCTGCTCGCCGAGGGCACGCCCGAGGAGATCGCGGCGAACCCAGCCGTGCAGGCAGCGTATCTGGGGAAGGCCGAGTGAACACGCTGGAAGCCGTCGGGCTCAACACCTTCTATGGCAAGAGCCACATCCTGCACGATGTTGGGATCGAGGTGGCCGAGGGGCGGGTGACGACCTTGCTTGGGCGCAACGGCGCCGGCAAAACCACGACCCTGCGCAGCCTGGTCGGCCTCACACCGCCACGCAGTGGGCAGGTGCGCATCTTCGGGCAGGCGACGACGCGGCTGCCGCCATTCCGAATCGCCGCCATGGGTGTGGGTTACGTGCCGGAAGGACGCAAGATCTTCCCCAACCTCACGGTCCACGACAATTTGCGCGTGCCGCTGGAACGCCCGGGGCCTTGGACCATCGCGCGGGTCTACGAATTGTTCCCGCGTTTGGCCGAGCGCAGGCAGAATCGCGGCCGGCAGCTCTCGGGCGGCGAGCAGGAGATGCTGTCGATCGCGCGCGCGTTGCTGCTCAATCCCAAGCTCCTGATCCTCGACGAGCCTTCGCAGGGGCTGGCGCCGCTGATCGTGCGCGAGGTGTTCCGGGTGGTCGCGCAGTTGCGCGCCGAGGGCATTTCGGTGCTGTTGGTCGAGCAGAACGTGCGCGCGGGCCTGGAGGTCGCGGACCATGCCTACGTGCTCGACCACGGCCAGATGGTCTGGTCGGGTGCGGCGGCCGAGCTGGCCGCCGACGAGGAACGCATCCAAGCTCTCGCCGGCGCGTCGGCCGAGCAGTGGTCGTTCGACGAGCTGCTGCCCGCTTAGAGAACCAGTCCCGGACTCTGCGCGACCCCTCCCCCGACCCTCTCCCGCAAGAAGAGGGGGAGCAGAAGCCGCTCCCCAAATCAGTTCTGTCTCGGACTGTATTCTTGGCTGAAAGCGGCTCCGGTCAGGGTCATTGTCGGCATTGCCAGGACCATAACGGGTCGACTGACAACAGATGAATGAGCGTCAAAACACCACTGGAAACGCCCTTTGAGCCAATACCGCAGGCAGAAGAGCCGACCGCGCAAGAGAGAGCATTGCCGCCGCCTGTCCAGGTGCCGGTCACGAAGGAATGGCTCTCATACCAGCCGCCTCTTGAGTTGACTCGAATGTGAGTTGGTCCGGCTCGACAGTGTTCGATTCGCTGCCGTGGTTGGCAGGGAGGCGGATATGACGATCGCGATCACGCGCACGGACCTGGACGCAGCGGGTCTGCGGGCGGCGGCGGCTCGCAGCAAGGATGTAGCAGCATCTCGGCGGATGCTGGCACTCGCCCTGGTGCTGGAGGGCCAGAACCGAACCGAGGCGGCGCGCGCCGGAGGCATGGACCGGCAGACGCTGCGCGACTGGGTGCACCGCTACAACGCGCATGGGCTGGACGGCCTGAAGAACCTTCCGAACACCGGCGCCCCGCCACGCAAGCTGACCCCGGAGCAGGAGGCGACGGTGGCCGAGTGGGTCCGCGAAGGACCGAAACCGGAGCAGCACAAGGTGATCCGCTGGCGCTTGGTGGACCTGCGAGACGAGATCGACCGGTGCTTCGGCGTGCAGATACACGAGCGGACCGTGGGCAAGTTGATGGCGCGGTTAAACTTCTCGCGCGTGTCGGTCCGGCCGCGCCATCCCGAGCAGGATCCGGCTGCCCAGGAGGCACACAAAAAAACTTCGCCGAGTTGGTCGCCGCCGCGATTCCCGAGCATGCGCGTGGCAAGCCGCTCGAGCTCTGGTGGCAGGATGAGGCACGCATCGGCCAGCAAGGCAGCCTGACCTACATCTGGGCGGACAAGGGAAGCCGCCCCCGCGCACCGCGCGACCAGCGATACGACTGGGCCTACCTGTTCGGTGCCGTTTGTCCCGCGCGTGGTATCGGCGCGGCCCTCGTGCTGCCCACCGTCAACACCGAGGCGATGAACCTGCACCTGACCGAGATCAGCACCCAGGTCGCGCCCGGCGCGCACGCCGTCATCACGCTGGACGGCGCCGGATGGCACCAGCCCGGCGGCAAGCTGAAACTGCCGCACAACATCAGCCTGCTGCCGTTGCCCTCCTATTCGCCCGAATTGAACCCGGTGGAGAACGTCTGCCAATTCCTTCGCCAAAACCACCTCGCCAACCGCGTGTTCGATACCTACACCGCCATCGTCGACGCCTGCTGCAACGCCTGGAACGCCCTCATCGCGCAGCCCGACAGAATTCGCTCCATCGCATCCCGGCCATGGGCGCAAGCGGTCATTACGTAGGCGGCTGGTATCAGAGCAGGATCGCCTGTAGCGGGACAATGAAATCAAGCGGGCTGCGTGGCGGGTAGTGCGTCAGCTTGAAATCTGGCTCAGATCATGCCCGGCCAATAAGCCCTGCGCCTTCGGCACACCGCTGCCCGGCTGCGGGGCTTGACCGCGGCGTCCCGGCCGAGCGTTGGGTATTTATTGGTGCCGTTGACGCCGCAGTCTGTCGCTCGCAGCCCACGGCTGTTGGCGGGAAGGGCAAAGCACTGGTCGGTCATGCCGCGCACCGGATCTGTCGCGGTTCGGCTTCGGTCGGCGGCACATTCAGCTCGGTCATCGCCTCGACCTGCATGTAGCGGTGCCATTCGTCGTTCTGTTCCTCAGCACGGCGCCGATCAGCCGGATGATGGCCGCCTGGTTGGGAAGTATCCCGACCACATCGGCGCGCCGCTTTACCTCCTTGTTCAGCCGTTCCAATGGATTGGTGCTGTGCAGCTTGGTTCTATGCTGCTCGGGAAAGTCCGTGTACGACAGCACGTCGGTCTCGCTCGTGTCGATGAACGCCGCCAGTTTCGGCCATTTCTGGCGAAACTGATCAGCCACATGCCGCAGCGTTTGACTATATAAATCGCGGTAGGGACGCGCATTACTGCGCGCCCCCCGCACAGAACCGGTACGACCGGCATTCCCGCATACGGCTCCCACCTTGGGTGTTTGACGCGAAAACGCTGCAGCGGCCAGGGGTGGGATATGCGGGGCCTGGGCAGCCAGCGATCCGCCAGTCTGTCCATATCGGGCCATGTCGTGCGATCCCGCTGGCTGCGCCGGCGCAGGGCGCGTCGCCAGAGCACCGTGACATGGTGGCGGAATGCCGACAGGGCTCGCGCGTTGTCGGCACGGCGTGGTAGGCGAAGAAGCCGCGCACCACACTTCCCAGCCACCGTCCCTGTTCGGCCACGTCCTGGTGCCAGCGCCGCCGGAGGTCCTCGGTGACTTCCAGCAGTTTCCCCTGCATGCGGTCGCGCCGCGTGTGCCGCGACAGCCGGAAGCGGCCCCGTTGCGTTCGCGAGCAGATGTGAGTGAAGCCCAGGAAGTTGAAGGTCTCCGGTTTGCCTTCCCCGCGGATCGCACGATCGGACCCGGCATTGCGGCCGAATTCGATCAGGCGCGTCTTCTCGGGGTGCATTTCCAGGTCGAATGCCGCCATCCGCTCGCCAGGAACCGTTCAGCATCGGCCCGGTGCTCGAAGCCGACGACGGTGTCGTCGGCCCACGGGTCCGGCCTATGGCCGGCCCGAGGACAGGCTCCGCGCACCACGATCATCGCACCGTGCGCATGGCGTCGCCGCCATTGCTCGGTCCACAGATCGTAGGCGTAATGGAGATACACGTTCGCCAGCAGCGGGGAGATCACCGCCCCTTGTGGGGTGCCCCTCTCCGCCGGGTGTCGCACGCCGTCCTCCACCACGCCAACCTTCAGCCACTTGCGGATCAGGCGCAGCACGCGCCGGTCGCCAACCCGGTGTTCCACGAACCGCATCATCCAGTGATGGCTGATGGTGTCGAAGGAAGCGGCCACAGACTACCCATCACCGTCATATTCCGGCAATGGTGACGATCCTCCGGGAGCGCCATGCTTTCGAGGGCCGGCAATTGACTGTGACCAGCAGCATGCGGCGGCGCGGGGTCTCGCTTTTGCTGGTTAGCCTGCCGGATGGCAGCCGCTCGCTCATTCCCGCAAAATGGACCGACTGGGACGAATGTGGCGATGGCGGCGGTTCGCCTGCGCCCGACGACGGCGCAGCACAACATGACCTCGGCCGGCTCCGCGATTTGCTCCACCTGCGCACGGTCCTCGACGCTCTCCATGGCCAACTCGGCCAGCCCGTTTTGCCAATGGAGGGCCGCCATGCAGTTGACGCTCCCGATTCTCAATCCGTCCGACCGGCCGTCGATCCCCCCGGCGCCAAGGCCCACTCCGGCACCATGGGACCAGCTCGACGATGCGTCTCGCATGGCGGCGCTCGAGATTCTCGCACGGCTTATCGCCCGGATGCTCGCGACCCAACCGCTGACGGAGGCGGGCGGTGAATGAAGTTTCCAAGATCACCGCCAGTCATATCTCCCGTCAGGCCATTGTCTATCTCCGTCAATCGAGCGCCGCACAGGTCGAACACAATCGCGAGTCGACGGACCGGCAATATGCGCTGGAGATCAAGGCTCGCGAGCTCGGCTGGCCCGATGATCGTATCATTGTCATCGACGAGGACCTCGGTCTCTCCGGTTCCGGCGCTGTCACCCGCTCGGGATTTGCTCGCCTCACTGCCGAAGTGGCGCTCGGCCATGTCGGTCTCGTGCTCGGCCTCGAAGTTTCGCGTCTCGCCCGCAACAACGCCGACTGGCATCGCCTCATCGATCTCGCCGGCCTCAGCGACACGCTCATCGGCGATGCTGATGGCCTCTATCATCCGGCGCTGTTCAATGACCGGCTCCTGCTCGGATTGAAAGGGACAATGAGCGAGGCCGAACTGCACGTCCTGCGCGCACGTCTGAACGGCGGTATTCGCAACAAGGCCGCCCGCGGCGAACTCAGACGCGGGTTGCCGGTCGGGTTCCTTTGGGGCGACGCCGACGGTGAGGTCCGCTTCCACCCGGATGAGGCGGTCGTGACGGCTATCCGCGCCGTCTTTGCCAAGTTTGCAGAGACCGGTTCGGTACGTCGCGTCTGGCTCTGGTTACGCTCCGAAGGGCTCAGCTTGCCGCTGCAGATGCATCAGGGATTCGAGATCCGGTGGGGTGACGCGAGCTATACGGCCATCCACCACGTGCTGACCAATCCGGTCTATGCCGGCGCCTATGCCTATGGCAAAACCCGCACGGAGACGATGCTGGATGCCGCGGGTGGCCGGCGCAAGCGCATTCGACATCTCTCACGCTCCGAGTGGCAGGTGCTCATCCCGGAACACCATCCGGGCTTCATCGACTGGCAGACCTATGAGGCCAATCAGGCGCGGATCGCGCAAAACACGCGCCCGGGGCCACGCAAGGTGGGGGGCGCCGTGAGGGAAGGTAACGCCCTGCTGCAGGGCCTCGCCAGCTGCGGCCATTGCGGACGTCGCCTGCGCACGCACTACCGCGGGCGTCATTCGTCAGCGGGCTATCATTGCCCCGGCAAGGTCCTTGTCGAAGGCCGCGGCGTCTATTGTCTCAATGTGGGCGGCATTCAGATTGACGACGCCGTCGCACGGACCTTCATCGCCGCCCTCGAACCGGCGAAGCTCGCAGCCAGTATCGCCGCCGCCGAAAGGCTCGAAGCAGATCGCGAGGCCATGCTCAAACAATGGCGCCTCGGCGTCGAACGAGCGAGCTACGAAGCGAGGCGCGCCGAGCGCCGATACCGTGCTGTGGATCCCGATAATCGGTTGGTTGCTCGCGGACTCGAGCGCGAGTGGGAGAAGGGCTTGAACGCCCTCGAAGCTGCTAAAGCCGAGCTTGCACGCCGCGAGCGGGAGCGTCCACGCTTACTCTCCCTGGAGGAGCGCGACCGTCTGCTCTCGATCGGGCCCGATCTGGCCAGGGTGTGGCACGCCCCAACCACCGCACCACGTGACAGGAAGGAGTTGCTGCGGGCACTGACTGAGGAAGTCATCATCAAGGTCGAGCGCGACAAAGCCGCCGCGCACCTCACGATCCGCTGGAAAGGCGGCGCGCTCGACGAGATCGACCTGGCGCTGCCGCGCTCGCGGCCGGCCACGATCCGCACTGACGAGGACACGATCGCGCTCGTTCGCCGCCTCGCCTGCCATTACCCCGACAGCGTGATCGCCGGCATCCTCAATCGGCAGGGGCGCACAACGGCATACGGTCATCGGTTCGAGGCGGGTCACGTAGGCAACCTGCGTCGCCACTGGGACATTGGATGCTTTGAGCCGAGAGCCGACGCGCCCGACGGCGAACTGCTGACGATCAAGAAAGCCGCCATCGTGCTCGGCGTTGCCCCGTCGACCCTCCATCGCTTGCTCAACGACGGCATCATCGCAGGCGAGCAACTGACGCCCGGAGCCCCATGGCGCATCCGTTTGACCGATGACCTCATCGCCCGTTTCAATGGCGGCGAAGCCGACGATGGCTTCGTGCCCATGCGGGAAGCAATGCGCGCGCTCGGGGTTTCGCGACAGACCGTGTTGCAGCGTGTCAAGCGCGGCGAACTCGACGCGGTCCACGTGATGCGCGGCAAACAAAAGGGACTCCGGATTAAGGTGATAGCCCGCCAATCCGAACTGCTTATCCCAACCTCATGAACCAGGGCGCATTATGACGCGAGATCCAAGAATCCCTTGATGTCGGCGTCCAGGATCCAGTTCACCGCCTGGCTCTCAATGCCAATCGCCAGTGCGTCCAGCGCATCGTGCTGCCCCCTTCCGGGTCGGAATCCGTAGGAGAAGCCGAGGAAGTCCGCCTGGTAGATCGCATTCAGAACCTCCACCGTCACTGCCCATGCAGATCGCGGTTCTCGGGATCGACCTGGGGAAGAACAGCCGCAGTGTGGTGGGACTGGACGGTTCGGGACAAGTTGTCATGCGCCGGCGGATGCAGCGGGACAGCGTGGTCAAGTTCGCCTCCGACCTGACACCTTGCGTGGTGGCAATGGAAGCCTGCTGTGGCCCGCACCATCTCGGACGCATTTTGCGCGACCAGGGACATCAGATCCGGCTGATGTCGCCGGAATATGTTCAGCCGTACGTGAGGGCACAGAAGAACGATGATCGGGACGCCGAAGCGATCGCCGAGGCGGCAACGCGACCGACGATGCGGTTCATTGAATTGAAGAGTGTCGAGCAACTCGACATGCAATCCCTGCATCGCGTTCGCGACCGGCTGGTCGGCGAGCGGACGGCACTGATGAACCAGCTGCGCGCCGTGCTGCTGGAACCAGGCATCACCGTCCCGCAAGGGCGACGCAAGCTCGCGCAACATCTGGCGCTGATCCTGGACGGGGAGGAAGTACGACAGAGCCCACGAGTGCGCTAGTTGGTCAGGACACGCGAGCGGAATGGGGTGACCTGGACCGTCGTATCGAGGCGTTCGACGGTGAATTCGCTGCCCAGGCCAAGACCGATGAAGCCGCCCGCCGCCTGGCAAGCATCCCCGGGATCGGCGTGTTGAACGCCACGGCTCTGGCGGCCGCGGTCGGCGGTGCCGCCACGTTTGCTCGTGGGCGCGGCCTCGCTGCCTGGCTTGGTCTGGTACCGCGGCGGATGACGACCGGCGGCGAACCACGGCTGCTGGGGATCAGCAAACGTGGTAACAAATATCTGCGCAAGCTGCTGGTGCATGGCGCCCGGGCGGCGCTGCCGTCGCTATCGGCGAGTACGACGCCGCTTGGGAATGGCTACAAGGGCTGTAGGGGAGGGCGCACAAGAACACGGTCATCGTAGCGCTGGCCAACAAACTGGCGTGGATCGTGTGGGCTGTACTGCGTCACGGCGGAACATATGACGCTGCCATGGTGAAGGCGACCTGATCGAGAACCGGCCGAGCTCGCCGATCCTAGCGAGCGAACCGAACTTTGCCCATTTTTGAGCGCAAGCTATTGACATTGTTCATGGTGCGTGGGGCTGTCTGTCTACGCTGTCAGCGCGACGCCGAGCAAATCAAAGCTCCGGCGCTGTATCCTGGTGGGGGTGGCGAGGATGGCGGTGAGCCGATTGTGCCCGAGGCGCACGACATTGCGTGTCAGGGTGGCGAGATCGGCGAGCAGGCTGTGAAAGCTGTGCACCGGGAGCGGTTCGCCATCTGCGGCATCGGTGCGTTCGCGGGCGGTCTTGCGCTGCGCCGCCGGCGAGGGCTTGGCCGTCGCCACGGGTGAAGCGCGTTGCGCGTCACGTCCAGCCGGATCCTGCTCGTCGAACAGCATCGGAGCTAGGCTCCGGCGCATGTGCCATTCCAGATAGTAGGCGAGCGTTTCAGTGGCTTGGACCAAAAACCCCGCAAAGTCTTTTTAAAGTTTAATGCTGGGCGTATGGGAGATGGCATACAACCTTGAAGTGTGGAGCGCCGTGTAGCTGACCCCCTCGAGCGAAGCTATGCGGGCCTTGATTACCAGGAGACTTGGTCGCGCGGAAATCTCCAAGCGCATCAACCTGACGGACGACAGGACCCCGCGGTCGTTCCAACGCCATAGAACGAGGTTCGTCCCGCAGCTTCCCCCCGAGGGGACGCGCAAGCCGTGGCATCCGGCCGGGGCCGTGGCGGCGACGAAGTCCCAACAGGATGGCCGTCTGCGTTCGATGTCCCGCATGTGCTTCCAGGGCTGGCGGAGGAAAGCGTCATCCAAGCCCAGGGCCCGTGCCGGACGGTTGGGTCGGCGAGGTCCAGGACGGCTTGGGCGTCCACGTCGTAGGCTGTCAGCGTGCCGGGCCGAGGCAGGTCCTGCTGATACTCGGCAATGGCGGTCGCATGGCTGTCGGAGAGGTAGAGGGCGGCTTGGCCCGGCTCGTTCCAGCGATCGCCCGGGCCGGCACCCGAAAGCGGATCGAATGCCCATCGAGGCGCCACCATGCGCCAGAAGCGGCCCCGGACAGCGACCGACCGGGCGGCATCGAGCCGCCAAGTCGCGCGTAGGCGCCGTCCCGGAGGTCCTCCAAGTGCGCCATGATCGCATCGGCATGGCCGGCCTCGACAAGTTCGAGCGCGGTCCGGCCGTCGTGTCCGGCGAAAGGCTGATGCCGGAACCAGACGATCGCCCGGTCGGCATCGCCCGTCAGTTGTTCGGCCGCAGTCAGGATCGGGACCACCGGCCTTTTCTGGACCACGGGCAAGTAGGCCGCTGCGCGAGCGTGTTCCGGTGCACGTGGGCCAGCTTGGCGAGCTCAGCGAGTGGCAGGCTGCCGCCTCCGGCTCATCCGCTGCGGCGAGACGAAATCCGGTCCACGGGTATCCGCGAGCAAAGCCGTCAACATCGGTCAGTCCATTGTGCGCAA
>CAWKGV010000009.1:0-21088 GCA_963849305.1 uncultured Pseudomonadota bacterium | reverse complement strand
CTCGATGTGCTGTCCGACGCCGGACTGATCACGCGAACGAAGACCGGGCGGACCGTGGCGTGCCGGCTGAACGGGGCGCCCATGGAGCAAGCGGTGAACTGGCTGAGCCGCTATCAGCGGTTCTGGTCCGAACAACTCGATCGTCTAGCCGCCTTCGTGGAGCAGGATGCATGTCCGCCAGACCCAGCCTTACCATCAGACGCCGGCTCAACGCCCCGCCGCGCAACGTCTTCCAAGCGTGGACCGACCCGCGGCAAATAGCGCGCTGGTGGGGGCCGGCGGAGGCCCAAGTCCTGCGCGTGGAAGCCGATCCGCGGGTAGGCGGCCACTACCGCAAGCTCATGCGCACGCCCGATGGCGAGGAGCACGAGGTCAGCGGGGTGTATCGCGAGGTGGTGCCCAACGAGAAGCTGGTGTTCACGTGGGCGTGGCGCACCACGCCGGAGCGGGAGTCGCTGGTGACGATCGCGCTGGACCCCGACGGCGACGGAACCATGCTGACGCTGACCCACGAACAGTTCTTCGACGAGACCGCTCGCGACAACCACCGGGACGGCTGGACCGGGGCTCTCGAGAAGCTCGAACGATATCTCGCCTAGCAATCAGAGGAGGCGCGCAATGGAACCGCACAAGATCGTCTCTCGGGAAGACTGGATGGTCGCGCACAAAGCCCATCTGGCCAGGGAAAAGGAGTTCACCAGGGCTCGCGACGAGCTGACCCGGCGACGCCGCGAACTGCCCTGGGTCAAAGTCGAGAAGCGCTATGTGTTCGATGGGCCAGGCGGCAAGGAGACGCTCGCCGATCTGTTCGATGGACGCAGCCAATTGATCGTCAAACATTTTATGTTCGGTCCCGGGTGGGAGGAGGGTTGCGTTGGCTGCTCGTTCCATGCCGACCATATCGATGGCGCCCTGATGCACCTTCGGCATCACGACGTGATGCTGGTAGCGGTTTCACGCGCGCCGCTGCCCGAGATCGAAGCTTTCAAGCAGCGCATGGGGTGGCGATTCAAATGGGTGTCGTCGTTCGGCAGCGACTTTAACTATGACTTCCATGTATCATTCACGCAGGACGATATCGCCAGTGGCAAGGCGTATTATAACTACGAACTGCGCGATGTGGGGATCGACGAGCTCTCCGGCATCAGCGTGTTCTACAAGGACCAAAGCGGCGATGTCTTTCACACCTATTCCAGCTACGCGCGCGGAGGAGAAACGTTCCTCGGTGCGTATCGCTACCTCGACATCACGCCGAAGGGCCGCAACGAGACTGGGCCGACCCACACCTTGGGCGACTGGGTGCGACACCACGACAGATATGGCGAAAGCGGCTTCGTCGATGCGACCGGCCGCTATAGCTCCCCCGATATCTCCGAGCCGTGCTGCGGTTCGGGGAGGACTAGTTCATCGTAGTCTCCGTCGGGACGGCTGGGTCGAGGGCGGCGCGGACGGCCCGCAGGTCGGTTCTGGCATACGGCGTGCCCAGAACGCGCTCGGGCAGGCCAACGCCACCATGATCTAAGCTTTCTGGATTGCCGGCGATGGGCTTCGGCCAGACGGAGCGGAGGCGGGCCGCATCGCGTGGCCAGCACGTCCCCTGTGCGGCCAGAGAGGCCGACATGTCCGTGAGGCATGGCAGCCTGCCGATTAGTTGGGCGTTTCCGCGGTAGGCCAGCGGCAGAAGGAATGGAACCATGTGGAAGACGGTGGGCGCCCTCGGATGTGCGTCGCTGTTCGTGTTGGGAGCGGCGGGGCTGGCTATCGCCCAAACCAGTGCCGGAGCCGGAGCCCCAAGCACGTTCGCCCCGCCGATCGGGTCACCGGGCAGTCCGCCCGGTGCGACCCCCGCCTGAGCACGGGCGGGGCAGCCGGAACAAGCGGCGCGAGCAACTACACCATCCCAAGCACCCCAACGACGAGCGGCGCGCTGCCGGGCGCGGCCCCCGGCCTGAGCACTGGTACGAGTAGTGCCATGAACACCCGACCGCTCGGCCTGTCCAGCACCACCGGAGCCACCGGTGGGGCGAACGGCGGCGTCGGCGGCACGAGCGGTGGGTTGACCGGCATGACCGGTGGCATTGCCGGCATGAGCGGCGGGTCGGCGGCCGGCGTCGGTGCGGGCGCTCCCGTGGGCGGCGCTGGGGTGGCTGCTGGAGGTGCCGTGGGCGGGGCCGGCGGGCGCTGATCGCACCTCACTGACCGGCCTGCCTCCGCTTCTGTACGTTGTCGAGGTACACGACGCCGGCGATCAGCAGGCCCTCGATCACCATTTGCCAGAAGGAGTTCACGCCCAGCAGGTTGGCGCCGTTGCCGATGGTGGTGAACAACACCGAGCCGATGAAGCAGCCGACTATGGTGCCGCGCCCGCCGAACAGGCTCGCCCCACCCACCACGGCGGCGGCGATCGCCTGCAATTCCGCGCCAGTGCCGGCATTCGGGTTGCCCATCGTCAGGCGCGCGACCAGCATCATGCCGCTGACCGAGGCGAACACCGCCGCCAGGCCGTAGGCCAGGAGCGTGACCCGGGTTACGCTGATTTCCCACCCGGCGCGCCGCCTCGACATTGCTGCCGACCGCATAGAGATAGCGGCCAACCCTGGTCGCTCCCAACAGATACTGGGAGCCGATCCCGAACACGACCATGATGACGAACATGGTCGGCACCCCGAAAATGGCCGTACGCGAGATCAACCCGAGCCAGGCTGGCATCCCGGCGATCGTCATACCCCCGGAGACCAGCAGCGTGAGGCCCCGAAAGCCTTGCAGCCCCGCCAGGGTGACGATGAACGCTGGAATGCCCAGCTTGTCGATCGCGAGCCCGTTTACCACCCCGATCAGCAGCCCGAGCCCAAGGGCGCCCAGGATCGCCAGCGGGATCGGGATGCCGCCCGCGAGCATCATCGCGAACACTACGCCGACCAGCCCGGCCACCGCTCCCACTGAGAGGTCGATCCCCGCCGTGATGATGGCGAACAGCTCGCCATAAGCGATGATCGCGTCAGTGGAGACCTGACGCATGATGTTAAAGATGTTGCCCGAGCTCAGGAAATAGGGCGAGGCAAGCGCGAGCGCGATCCAGAGCAGCACGGTGCACAGCGCGACCCAGGTCTCCATCGGCAGCCGATGGCGCAGGCCGGAGACCCGTGACTGCCGGGGAAGCTGCGGCCTCGTGCCTGCCGGCGCTGCCGTGGTTGCCACGTTGCGGCCTTACTGCCCCAGGAACGGGGTCAGCGTGTATTTCTTCGGATTGAGCAGGCCAACCATCGCCGGGTTGTTGATGTTCGCCTTGGTGACGACGCTCACGCCGGAATCGACGTATTTCGGGAACACCACGCCGTGCGCGGCGGCCAGTCCGTACCAGACGCCCGCATACCCCATCATAAACGGATTCTGCACGATCAGCGCGTCGAGCTCGCCACTCTTCACGAACGCGACTTCCTGATCGGAGGTATCGAACGCCACCGCGCAGATCTTGGACCCAAGGCTCTTCTCCTGGATGGCAGTTCCGGTGCCGTCGCCTTCCAGCTCGTTGTCGGCGAAGATGCCCAGCAGGTCGGGGTGCCGCGTCAGCACGTCCTCGGCATCCGACAGCGCGCGCGCCGGGTCGTTATTGCCGGTGCGATGCTCGACGATCTTCAGGCCCGGATATTTCTTCAGCTCATCCACGAACCCCTTGTCGCGGTCATTGAGCGACTGCGCCCCGGCGAGCGCGGTCAGGTAGGCCACGTTGCCCTCCTGCTTGCCGGTCCGCTGCTTGACGCAGGTGGCCAGCTCGTCGGCCGCCTTGCTGCCGCCGGTCACGTTGTTGGTGGCGAGGAAGGTCACGTATTTCTTGGTATTGGCGTCGGAGTCGATGACGATCACGGGAATGCCGGCATCGGTCGCGTGCGCGATCGGCCCGGCCAGCGCAGCGGCGTTGGTGGCCGCGATCACCATGGCCGTCGGCTTGGAGGAGATCGCGTTCTCCACGATGGAGACCTCACCGGCCACGTCGGTCTCGGCCGTGGCGCCAAGCTTCGAGAGCTGGACGCCGAGCATCTTCTGTGCCGCGTCGGCGCCGTCGAAGACCGTTGCCCAATATTGCGAGGTGGTCGCCTTCACGATCACGACCACCCGTTCCTTCGAGAAGTCGATCGCTCGCGCGGGGGGCGCGCACGCAAGGCCCAGGCCTAGCGCGGCAGCGGCGGCGGCGGTCAGCAGCGGCTTCCTCATGTTCTCGTCCTCCCTTAGTGGCGCTGCAAGCGGCGGCCCCGGCGCTGTTAGCCCGCTGGCTCGGCCTTTGTCTCGGTGAAGCCGGTCATATACTTGATTAGCTCCTGTTGCGTTGTTTGCGTGGCCGGCGCGGCCAGCACGATCCGCCCGCGATACATCACCGCAATGCGATCGGCGACTTCGAGTATCTCGATCAGGTTGTGGCCGATATAGATCACGCCCACGCCCTCAGCCGCGAGCCGGCGAGTAAGCGCCACCACATGCTCGCGCTCCATCACCGCCAGTGCCGCGGTCGGCTCGTCCAGGATGACCACCTTGGCCTGCCAGTAGAGCGCGCGGGCGATTGCGACCGCCTGGCGCTGGCCGCCCGAGAGGCGCGAGACGGTGCGCGCCTTGGGCGGGATGCGGCTTTCGATCCGCGCCAGCAGCGCATCGGTCTCGGCGCGGATCTTGGCGTTGTCGATCATGGGCAGCAGGCCGAGGAACCGACGCACCGGCTCGCGGCCTAGAAAGATGTTGGCGCCGACCGAAAGCTCGTCGGCGAGGGCGAGATCCTGGTACACGGTCTCGATGCCGAGCCGGCGGGCCTCGGCGGGAGAGAGATCGAGCAGCCGGCCATCGAGACGGATTGCGCCGGCATCCGGATGGTAAACCCCGGCGATGTGCTTGATGAGAGTTGACTTTCCGGCACCGTTGTCGCCCACCACGGCCAGAACCTCGCCTGCGTTCAAGGCGAGATCGACACCGCGCAGGACGCTGATCGGTCCGAAGCTCTTATGCAGCCCTTCGACTTCGAGCAGCGGCGGCACCAGTCCCTCTGGTTCTGCGTTTCCGCAGCCGAGTAAAGGCGATTCGCCGCAAATCCGTCAATCGGCGCCGGGCGGCTGCAATTCGCGTATGAGAGTTTGGCAGCGAAGGGAGGACACGAGCCCATGGGGGTGATAGCGGCAGTGAGCCGCGATGCTAGGCACCGGTTCAGCAAGCGGACCCAGGAGAGCATTCGGCTTCTCGCCGGTCTGGGGGTTGAGGGCGATGCCCACATGGGCGAAACGGTCCAGCACCGGTCGCGGGTGGCACGCGACCCAAGCCAGCCCAATCTTCGCCAGGTTCATCTGATCCATGCCGAGCTGCATGACGAGTTGCACGCCGCCGGCTTCGATGTGTCGGCCGGGCAGATGGGCGAGAATGTCACCACTCGCGGCCTCGACCTGCTGGCCCTGCCGACGGGAACGCGGCTGCGACTGGGCGAGACCGCGTTGGTCGAGATAGCCGGGCTGCGGAACCCCTGCACCCAGCTCGACCGCTTCCGGCCGGGCCTGCTGGCGGCGGTGCTGGGGCGCGACGATGCGGGCAGGATGGTCTTCAAGGCCGAAATCATGGCCATCGTGCTGGCCGGCGGCGATGTGCGTCCCGGCGACCCGATCGGCGTCGAATTGCCCCCGTTGCCTTACCGGCCACTCAGCCGGGTATGACGACGCCTTGCCCTAGCGTGCCTTGGGTCTGGGTAAGCGAGTTACCGCCCGTCAGCTAGCCGACGTGGTCGGAGGGTGATACTCGGAGGCCGCACGGATCGGAATCTTGGAGCGCGAGGACATCGTGAACGTCGCCGTCCGCAGGCCGAGCATGTCGCTGGATCAGTTCCTCGCTTGGGAAGACCTGCAGGAAGGCCGCTGGGAGTTCGATGGTTTCGAACCTCGAGCGATGGTCGGCGCCTCGACCATCCACAATCAGATCGTCGGCGCACTGGATTTCGCGCTGCGTCGTCGGCTGCGTGCACCCGGCCGGGTCTATCGGGAGACGATGCGGCTCCGGCTGGCTCACACCGCGCGTTGCCCGGAGTTGATGGTCGTCTGCGCGCCACTCGTCGAGGCGGTTGAGCTGACCGATCCCGTGGTCGTCTTCGAGGTGCTGCGTCCCTCCACATCGAGGGAAGACCGCATTGACAAGAACCGCGAGTACGAGGCGGCGCCAAGCATTCTGCGATACATTCTGCTTGAGCAAGACACGATCGCGGCCGCCGTCTATGCACGCGATGGCAATCGCTGGGTCCGCTCCACGGTGATCTGCGACGGCCTCCTGTTGATGCCCGAAATCGAGGTCGAGCTGCCACTCGCCCAGGCATACGCGGATCTGGAGCTGGGCGACATGCCCGGACGATGACGGCCGATCCCGCCGCTCTGATCCGCGACCGGGCGCTGGCACTCGGGTTCGACGCCGTCGGCTTCTGCCGCGCCGAGCTGGGAGCCGAGGCACGCGCGCGGCTCGGCGCGTTCCTCGCCGCCGGCCAACATGGCGACATGGGATGGCTCGCCGACCGCGCCGAGCAGCGCAGCCATCCCCAGGTGTTATGGCCCGAGGCGCGCAGCGTCGTGGCACTCGGTCTTTCCTACGCGCCGGAGGACGATCCGCTGGCCACCCTGGATCGACCCGACCGGGGCAGCATCTCGGTCTATGCCCGCAACCGCGACTACCACGGGGTCGTGAAGGGGATGCTGAAACATCTGGCGCAATTCATCGCTGCCCGCTTCGGTGCAGGAGTGAAGGTGTTCGTCGATACCGCGCCGGTGATGGAAAAGCCGATCGGGCAAGCCGCCGGGCTGGGCTGGCAGGGCAAGCACACCAACCTGGTCTCGCGCAATCACGGCTCCTGGCTGTTCCTGGGCGAAGTGTACACCACACTGGATCTGCCGCCCGACCCACCCCATGCCGACCGCTGCGGCACCTGCGCGCGCTGCCTCGCGGTCTGCCCAACCGATGCCTTCCCCGCGCCGTACCGGCTCGATGCCACGCGCTGCATCTCCTATCTCACGATCGAGCACCACGGCCCGATCCCGCATGAGCTGCGGCCCGCGATCGGCAACCGCATCTATGGCTGCGACGACTGCCTCGCCGTTTGCCCGTGGAACCGCTTCGCGCACGCCAGCCCGCATACGAAATTGCGCGCCCGCGCGGAGTTGGCCGCGCCGCCCCTGGCGCAGCTCGCCGGCCTGGACGATGCGGGGTTCCGCGCCATGTTCGCCGGCTCGCCGATCAAGCGCATCGGGCGCGATCGTTTTGTCCGCAATGTCCTGATCGCGATCGGCAACTCGGCCGATCCTGCTCTCCGCCCGGCAGCGGCGCGCAACCTTGAAGATGCCAATCCCGTTGTCGCCGAGGCCGCCGCGTGGGCGCTCGAGCGCCTGCGTTAACGCCCCTGGGAGGCAGCACATGACCGCGACCCGCACCGAGACCGACAGCCTCGGCTCGATCGACATCGACGCCGAACGCTACTGGGGTCCGCAGACCGAGCGCGCGCGCCGCCTGTTCCGCATCGGCGACGAGCAGTTCCCGCCCGGGCTGGTCCACGCGATGGGATTGCAGAAGCAGGCCGCCGCCGAAGCCAATCTCCAATTGGGTGAACTGTCCAAGGACATCGCTGAGCCGATCATCGCCGCCGCGCGCGAGATCGCGGAGGGCAAGATGGACCGGGAGTTCCCGCTGCCGGTCTGGCAGACCGGCTCGGGCACCCAGACCAACATGAACGCCAACGAGGTGATCGCCAATCGCGCCAACGAGATGCGGGGGGCCGGGCGCGGCGCCCGCGAGCCGGTGCATCCCAACGACCACGTCAACCGTGGCCAGTCCTCCAACGACAGTTTCCCCACGGTGATGCACATCGCCGCCGCCCGGGCGGTCGAAACGCTGGTTCCGCATCTCGGCGCGCTGCAAGCCGCCCTGGAGGCACGCGCGCGCGACTGGTCCGACATCGTCAAGGTCGGCCGCACCCACATGATGGACGCGGTTCCGGTCACCTTGGGACAGGAATTCGCCGCCTGGGCGCGCCAGGCGGAACTCGGCATCGAGCGGCTGCACGGCGTGATGCCCCGGCTGCTGGCGTTGCCCCAGGGCGGAACTGCGGTCGGCACCGGCCTTAACCGCCACCGCGACTTCGACCGCGTGTTCTGTGAGCGCGTCGCGGCGCTGACCAGCCTCCCCTTTACGCCGAACCCCAACAAGTTCGAGGGCATGGGAGCGCACGACGCGCTGGTGGAGCTGTCCGGCATCCTGAACGTGATCGCGGTATCGCTTACCAAGATCGGGAACGACATCCGCCTGCTCGGATCGGGGCCGCGCGCCGGGCTGTCGGAGCTGATTGTGCCGGCAGACGGGCTCTCCAGCTCGATCATGCCGGGCAAGACCAACCCCACCCAGTGCGAGGCGCTGACGATGGTGGCCGCCCAAGTCATGGGCAACCACGTCGCGGTGACCATCGCCGGGGCGCAAAGCTTCCTGGAGCTGAACGTGTTCAAGCCGGTGATCATCTACAACGTGCTGCAATCCTGCCGGCTGCTCGGCGACGCGGCGGAGAGTTTCGCGCAGAACATGGTGGCGAAGCTGGAGCCCGCGCGCGAGCGCATCGCCGAGAACCTGGCCAAGTCGCTGATGCTGGTGACCGCGCTCAACCCACGCATCGGCTACGACAAGGCGGTGAAAATCGGCAAGCTGGCGTTGCAGGAGGATGTGACCTTGAAGGAAGCAGCAGAGCGGCTTGGTTATGTGTCGCCCGAGGATTTCGACCGTTGGGTGAGGCCCGAACTGATGACCGAGCCTGGCGCCACTCTGGCGGGCGGTGGTTGAACGGACTGGTCAAGCGCACTGGTCAAGCGCAGCTTCTCGCTCTCGGGTCATCGGACCAGCGTGGCGCTCGAGCCCGAGTTCTGGGCGGCACTGGCCGGCATCGCTGCCAAGCATGGCCAGACGCTCTCGGCGCTGGTGGCACAGACGGATGCGGCGCGAAACCCGGCCCGCCCCCTCGCCTCGGCGCTGCGTGTGCTCGCGCTGCAACGGTCGTGCGACCGCGAGCTCGTCAAGGGACAAAGCGGCACGTTCACCGGTCCGGCGTTAACGCGCCGATAACGCACGCCGCCACACTCTTGGCGCCTCGCCCGCCGAAGGAGCCAAAAGTGCTGCATGTTCCGGATGCCCAGCCAAAGGCTGGGCCGATCTCGCCGCTGACCCTCTCGGACCAGATGATCGGCCTCGCCCAGGCGGCCGAGCGCGTAGGTCTCCTCTCCATCGCTGACCGGCTGGTGAAGCTCGCCTGCGATGTCTTCGACGAGCCCTTCAAGCCGCGGTACGATTCCGCCGGCACACTCACCCCCGCCGTCTGACTCGAACCGGGATCGGAATTGGGACCGGCTTCGGTTCCCATAAGCGTCGCCGCCAAAATTCCAGTAGGTCGGAAAGGAATTCGATCATATCAGATCTCCCGTCTCGCGTTGCACCGTGAACGGTAGATCAGGGGAAGCGTTCTATCACAAAGGCTTATGGCATCTGAGCGTAACGTTCCTTCGTTGCGTACCAAATCTCACCGCACGCCCAGCAAGCAACTTATCCGTTCGCCGCGCCTTTTCTCGCCCGACAGAGGAAAGGCGCCAGAATGGCCAAACCCAAGCATTCGTCCGGCGCGGCCGTTGGCGAAACCTCCCGCCCGCGACCGCGCCAGCGCATCCGCAGGGCCGTCGTCGCGCTTACCCCGTTGCTGCTGTTCACCAGCACCTACGCGCTCGGCAAAGCCAGTGGCCAGCAACGGAACGCATGGCCCGCACCCGAACCGCGGCCACCCGAACAGCCCGGTCGCGACGATGACAACGCATCGGCGGGCATCCCGCGCCCGTTAGAGGGCCGGTACGATGCCACTCTCGCGGTCGCGATTATTTCGTTGGTCCCGTTCATCGTCGTGACCACCGCCTACGCGCTGTTCAGCCGGCAGGTCGGGGGCGACCTGCACACCGGGCGCGTGGGTTTGGAGATCGTCGCCGGGCTGGCTACTGCCGGCTACGCATTCGGCGCGCTGACCGCCGGCGACCTGATCCAGCGGTTCGGCCAACGCCCGTTGTTCTTTCTGTTTGAAGGATTATTCGTGCTCGGCTGCATCATGTCGGCAGCCGGGCACGGGATCGTTGCCTATGGCGGGGGGCGCGTGCTCCAGGGTCTGGCGACCGGGATGCTGCTGGTGATCGCACTGCCGCCGGTGATCCAGAAGTTTCCGCCCGAGAAACTCCCGATCACCGTCGTCTGGATCAATCTCGGCTTTTTCGGCGCGGTTTGCATCGGGCCGCTGCTGGGCGGCGCGGTCGCCGCCGGCCACGTCTGGCGGTGGTTCTACGCCGGACTCGGAGGAGTTGCCGCGGTGAACCTGCTCGCGGCTGTGTTCACCCTCCCGGTCAGCGACCCGCCCAACCCCGACATGCGCTTTGACGCCACGGCGCTTATGCTCGGCCTGGCCGGGACCGTGCTGCCGTTCTGGGCTTCGGGCGAGTTGAGCGGGCACGGCTTCGCGTCCTTTTGGTTCGCCGTCCCGCTCAGCGTCGGCCTGGTCTGCTTCATCGCCCTGCTGTTGGTCGAGTTTTACCGCGAGGAGCCGCTGTCGCCGGTCAAGCTGATGTGGAACACAAGCTCGGTCGTGGGCACGCTAACAGCGATGATCGGAGGGGGTGTGTTCGTGGCCTTCCTCGAACTCGGCGAGCAGCTTCAGATGCAGGTCGCGCACCGCTCGCCGCTCGAGACCGGCGTCTTGTTCTGGCCACTCGCTCTCGGCGTGTGCATCACCGCGATGTTGCTCGGAATGCTGCTGCGTACCCGGTTTCTGCCGTTCCTGGTCCTGTTCGGCATGGGGTGTCTGATCGGCGGCGGCGCCCTGCTGGTGGGGCTCGGCCCGGAGGGTCCGGCGGGCAAGACCTTGGCGGCCGCCGGACTGCTCGGGCTTGGTGCCGGAGCCACCGTCTCCCCGGGCCTCTATCTCGCTGGCTTCCCAATTGCCTCCAAGATCATCGGCCGGGTATTCGCGCTGGTCGAGCTGGTCCGCTCGCTCTCCGACTACATACTCGCGCCAGTGGTCCTGGAAATCGCCCGCCAAGGGTCGAGCAAGCCGCCCCTGACTGCGGCCGGCGTGCAGGAGGCCACGTGGATCACACTCTGGATCACCATCGCTTTCACGGTGCTGGGAACGGCACTCTGGCTGGCTGGCGGCATCGGGCTGCCGCGTCCCGACATCGTGGCCTGGATCAAGGACAACCGCCCAGCCTTCCGCTCGCCGCCGCTGCTGGCGGCGCTCCAACGCATGGCCCGGTGATCGCAATCGGAAGTGCGGCCAATGCTTGCCACCCGGCGATGCATCCTCTCTCATTGACCTCCGAGAACCAAGGGAGGCGTCCATGCTACGTCGCGTGCTGCTCGCGGCATCTGTTTGCCTGTTTGCGTTCGGCGCTCGTGCCGCCGATACGACGATCCAGTTTCATTCCGTTTTGGACGGCGCGCATGAGGTGCCGGCCAACCAGACAAAGGGAACGGGCAGGCTTGAGGCCACGCTTGACCGGAACAGCAAGGCCTTCACCTATACGATCACGTACTCCGGCATGACCGGGCCGGTCACCGCCGCGCACTTCCACGGTCCGGCCGAGCCGGGGCAGAACGCCAAAATCGTGCTGCCGCTCAAGCCGCCACTGACGAGTCCGATCAAGGGCAGCGCTACACTGAACGACCAGCAGGTCGACAACCTAGTCGCGGGGAAATGGTACGCGAACCTGCACACCGCGGCGCACCCAAACGGCGAGATCCGCGGCCAGGTGCTGCATGGCGGCCCCTGAGATATAAGCGCCGACTCGCCTCCTCTCCTCCGCAAGCGCGGGGGAGAGGAGGCATGGCTTAATAAGACCTCGGCAGCTCCAGCACGCGCTCGGCGAGATAGCTCAGGATGAGCTGCGGGCTGACCGGCGCGATGCGGGCGATCAGCACTTCGCGCAGATAGCGCTCGACGTGGTACTCCTGGGCGTAGCCCATGCCGCCATGGGTCATCACCGCCTGCTCGCAGGCGCGGAAACCCGCCTCGGCGGCCAGGTATTTGGCGGCGTTCGCCTCGGCCCCGCATTCCTCGCCCTGGTCGTAGCGCCAAGCGGCTTTAAGCATCATCAGGTTGGCCGCTTCGAGCTCCGCCCAGCATTTGGCCAGCGGATGCTGGATCGACTGGTTTTGGCCGATCGGGCGCCCGAACACGACCCGCTCGCGCGCGTAGCGGGCGGCGCGCGCCAACGCCGCGCGGCCGATCCCGATCGCCTCCGCTGCCACTAGGACGCGCTCGGGGTTGAGCCCGTGCAGGATGGCGCGGAACCCCTCGCCCTCGTCGCCGATCCGGTCCTCCTCGGGCACTTCCATGCCCTCGAAGAACACCATGTTCGAATCGACCGCGTGCCGGCCCATCTTGTGGATCAGCCGCACCTCGGCGTGCGCGCGGTCGAGCGTGGTGTAGAACAGAGTTAGCCCGTGCGTCTTGCGGCGGACCCGGTCGAGCGGCGTGGTGCGGGCGAGCAGCAGGATCTTGCTCGCCTCCTGCGCGGTCGAGGTCCAGATCTTCGTCCCCGTGACGACGTAGCGGTCGCCCCGCTTGTCCGCGCGGGTCGCGATTTCGGTGGTGTTCAGCCCCGCGTTCGGCTCGGTCACGCCGAAGCACGCCTTCTCGCGCCCCGCGATCAGCGGCGGCAGCATTCGCGCCTTCTGCTCCTCGGTCCCATGCACGACCACGGGGTTCAGGCCGAAGATGTTGATGTGCACCGCCGACGCGCCGGACATCGCGGCACCCGATTCGGCCACCGCCTGCATCATCAGCGCGGCTTCGACGATGCCAAGCCCGGCGCCGCCGTATTTCTCCGGCATCGCGATGCCGAGCCAATTGCCTTCCGCCATCGCGGCGAAGAAGGCATCGGGGAACGTAGCGGTGCGGTCGCGCTCCAGCCAGTAGGTGTCGTCGAACCGGGCGCAGAGGCGTAGCACCTGGTCCCTGATCTGCTGCTGCTCGTCCGTGATCGCGAAGTCCATGAGGTGAGTTCCTCCTGAGCCCGGGCACGGGAATCCCCGCGCCGACTTCGCCCCATCCTCGGGCGGATTTCGGCTAGGTGCTAGCCGGCAATTGACACGGTTTATATCGACGACTGGATATCTAGATCCATCTTGCTTGGCGGACCCATTGCGCTCAACTACGCGGGTCGCGCGGAGGTATCACCATGGCCGGAGTTTCCGATCGGGTCGGCGCTCTTCGAGAGGTGACATTGCGTGCTCGCCAAACTCTCGTCACGGCGTGTGGCGCCCACGCGCTGCACGATGGCTACACCGACGCGATTTACGTGCTGCTGCCGGTCTGGCAGACCGCGTTTGGGCTGGACTATGCGGCTTTGGCGGCACTCCGCGGGGTCTATACCGGGATGATGGCCAGCTTGCAGATCCCGGCCGGACGCTTGGCGGAGGGCCGTCTAGGGCTTCGAGTTGTGCTGGCGCTCGGGACTGCCCTTTCGGCCATCGGCTACATCGTGGCGGGCGTCGCGGGTGGGTTGGTGGGCCTGCTGGCGGGGCTGGCGCTGTCGGGAATTGGCGCCAGCACGCAACACCCGCTCGCGTCCGAGGCCGTGTCTCGCGCCTATGGCGGGCGGGCGCGCGGCCCGCTTGGCACCTACAACTTCGCGGGCGACCTCGGCAAAGCGACGCTCCCCGCCGCCGCCTCGCTCTTGTTGACGATCTTGCCTTGGCGCGGAACGCTGTGGGCCTTGTCCGTGCTCGGCTTCGCGATGGCCGCGATCGTCGCGACGTGCCTTCCCGAAGTCGCGCGCTCGCAAGACAAAGCGCCGGACCCTGGGGCGGTCGAAGGCGCGGGACGAGGAGGTTTCGCGACGCTGTTGGCGATCGGCGTGCTCGATAGCAGCGTGCGAATGGGCCTGCTGACCTTCTTGCCTTTCGTTCTGAGGACGAAGGGAGCTGGCCTCCCGATGGTCGGGTTCGCGTTCACGCTCGTGTTCATGGGGGGCGCCGCGGGCAAGTTCGCCTGCGGCTATTTGGGAGCCCGCCTTGGCGTGCTCTGGACCGTTGCGGGCACCGAGACGGCCACGGCGGGGGCAATCCTGGCCTTGCTAGTCCTTCCCTTGCACCCGGCGCTGTCGCTCCTGCCCGTGCTCGGCGTCATGTTGAACGGCACGTCCTCGGTGTTGTACGGCACGGTTCCCGAACTAGCTGCTCGCGGTCGCACCCATCGCGCCTTCGCGCTGTTCTACACCGGCACGATCGGCTCGGGCGCCGTGTCGCCGATCCTATACGGCTGGGTCGGCGATCTGGCGGGCGTGAGCTGGGCGATCATGGCCACCGCGGCGGTCGCGCTGGCAACGCTGCCGTTCGCGTTCACGCTCGCCCCCCGGCTTGGGCACCAGGATGGAACACGGAGGGCGGAGCCACCATAATCCTAAGCCAGCATCAACGGGCGGTACCATGTACACCCAGGCCCTCAACAGCAGCGACGCGACGGCGGGCGCGAGCGCCGAGCCGGCGGGCGAACTGGCGCGCTTCCAGGCGCGGATCGACGTCGAGGAGCGGATCGAGCCCAATGACTGGATGCCGGAGGCGTACCGGCGCACCCTGATCCGCCAAATCTCGCAGCACGCGCATTCCGAGATCGTCGGCATGGGGCCGGAGGGCAACTGGCTCACCCGCGCGCCTACCCTTCGCCGCAAGGCCGCGCTGCTCGCCAAGGTGCAGGACGAGTGCGGGCACGGCGTTTATCTTTACGCCGCCGCCGAAACGCTCGGCATCGCGCGCGAGGAGCTGATCGAGCAGCTTCTGACCGGCCGGGCCAAGTATAGCTCGATCTTCAACTATCCCACGCTCACCTGGGCCGATATCGGCGCCATCGGCTGGCTGGTGGACGGTGCGGCGATCATGAACCAGATCCCGCTTTGCCGCTGTTCCTATGGCCCCTACGCGCGGGCCATGATCCGCATCTGCCGCGAGGAAAGTTTCCATCAACGCCAGGGCTACGAGATCATGCTGACGCTGGCGCGCGGCACTGACGAACAGCGCGCGATGGCACAGGACGCGCTCGATCGCTGGTGGTGGCCGGTCCTGATGATGTTCGGGCCGCCGGATGCGGAATTGCAGCATTCCGATACGTCAA
The DNA here is from genome assembly GCA_963849305.1 of uncultured Pseudomonadota bacterium. GTDB lineage: Bacteria > Pseudomonadota > Alphaproteobacteria > Acetobacterales > Acetobacteraceae > CAWKGV01. The sequence goes on along the minus strand of CAWKGV010000009.1, from coordinate 5,907 downwards.
CCCGCTGGAAGATCAAGCGTTTCACCAACGACGAGCTGCGCCAGAAGTTCGTCGACGCGACCGTGCCGCAGGCACGGTTCCTCGGCCTTCGCATCCCCGATCCGGCATTGCGCTTCGATCAACAAACCGGCCACTGGGAATTCGGTGCGATCGACTGGACGGAGTTCCGTCGGGTTCTGGCGGGCAATGGCCCGTGCAATCGCGAGCGGCTGGCTGCGCGGCGGCGCGCGCACGAGGATGGAGCCTGGGTGCGCGAGGCGGCGCGCGCTTACGCCGCCAAACAGGCGCGGCAGCCAACCCGGCAGGCGGCCTGACCGTGATCGAGCCGGCGATGCCGCTCTGGGAGGTGTTCATTCGCTCGCGCAACGGGCTCGCCCACAAACATGTCGGCTCGATCCACGCGGCCGACGCTGAAATGGCGTTGCAGGCGGCGCGCGACACCTATACCCGGCGCGGCGAGGGCTTGTCGCTCTGGGTAGTGCCCTCGGCCGCGATCACCGCCAGCGACCCAGCCGACAAGGGCCCGCTGTTCGAGCCGGCCGAGAGCAAGATCTACCGGCACCCCACCTTCTATAACGTGCCCGACGAGGTCGGGCATATGTAGAGGTCTGCACGTCGGGCCGATTATTGGCTCCCGTCAACGAGCGGACAAATGCCGCCAACGGCTCGCTCCGGCTCCGGCTGATGCAGGAGCCGTTTGAGGCGGTCTCGCAGCGAACGCAACCTCTCGAGTTGACCTTCGACCTCTTCGAGATGGCGTTCGATAAACTTGCGGCAGAGGATGCACGGAGGATCGTCCTTTGAACTTCCGATCAGTTGCCGGGTCTCTTCGAGGCTAAAGCCGAGTTCCTTGGACCGGGCCACGAAGCGCAGCAGGGTCAGAGCCTCGGGTCCGTAGAGCCGGTAGGCAGCCCCCGAGCGAGGGGGAGGCGGCAAAAGCCTCTGCGCTTCATAGTAGCGGATGGCGGAGGGCCGTATTCCGGCCCTCCGCGCTAGCTGACCGATCGTCATCGAGGTCATTGGTCAGCTTTCCAGGGTTCGGCTACTCGACTGCGGAAAGCTGTCCGCTCCGAATGAGCGACACTAGTTGGTTCCATTCGGCATGGCTCAGCCTGACAATGTTGTCCGCCTCGCCGATCCTAACCTCGTCCGCCTCGATGACCACCTCGGGGCAAAGCTCGCAATCCGGGCACAGACTGAAAGTGATCGGTTCCATGGCTTTCTCCTTCCGCCCGACGAGATGGGGGTTGAAGCAGGTTGAAGGTCAAGAGAGGCAAGGCGTCAGGCTCCGGATTGTCGATGTGATGACCGCGTTGGTGGCGAGGCTTGCGACAACGGCAGCACCCAGGCGATGGTCTGGCCGACGCCAAGCGCACGCGTCTCACAGGCAGGCCTCATAAGATTGACAGATTGATATTTGTCGATATGCTCCCCGCATGAATAGGCCCGACCTCGCCCTGAAAGCCTTGGGAGACCCTGCGCGCGCGCGGATTGTGGAGGCGCTCTCCCGGCCGAACGCGGTGTGCTGTTCGGCTGATGATCAAGTCTGCGCCTGCGATCTGGAGCGGATCGTCGGCCTGTCGCAGCCCACCGTCAGCCATCACATGAAGATCCTGACCGACGCCGGTTTGGTGCAGGCGCGCAAATCAGGGCGATGGGTGTACTACCGGCTCGATCGCGATCGCTTCCATTCGCTTGCCGCCTACCTCGTCGGCCTCGCGGGCGAGGCCGTTCCTCTCGCAATGGCAAGTTGATCGTTCAACCACGGAGGCCCTCATGGACACCGCCGAGATCAAGGACATGGTTCGCGCCCGTTATGGCGGGATCGCCGCCGCCAGCGGCTGCTGCGCTCCGCAGACGGATATCGCCGCGAAGTCCGGCCAGATGGGCTACTCGCCCGAGGAGCTGGGCACCGTGCCGGAGGGCGCCAATCTCGGCCTGGGCTGCGGTAACCCGCAGGCAATCGCCGCGCTTCGCCCCGGCGAGGTGGTGGTCGATCTCGGCAGCGGCGCCGGCTTCGACTGCCTGCTGGCCGCCCGTCAGGTCGGCGCCAAAGGCCGGGTCATCGGCATCGACATGACGCACGAGATGCTGCGCAAGGCGCGCGAGAACGCCGCCCGGGTCGGTCTGGCGAATGTGGAGTTCCGGCTGGGCGAGATCGAGCATCTGCCGGTCGCGGACAACACCGCCAACGTCATCATCTCCAACTGCGTCATCAACCTGGTGCCCGACAAGTCGCAGGTGTTCCGCGAGGCGTTCCGGGTGCTGACGCCGGGCGGGCGGCTCGCCATCGCCGATGTAGTGAACATACGCGCATTGCCGGACGATCTCGCGGCAGACAATGCGCTCATGTGTGGCTGCGTTGCCGGCGCCGCTTCGATCGCGGCGATCGAGACCTGGCTTGCCGACGCGGGCTTCGTCGCGATCGCCATCAATGCCAAGCCGGAGAGCCGCGAGCTGGTCGCGAGCTGGGCACCCGGCCGGGGGATCGAGGATTGCGTCATCTCGGCCACGATCGAGGCAAGCAAGCCCGTCGGCTTGGTGGACTGATCCCGACTTTGCGCGGGGCCGGGATCGCGGCCGCGAACAGGCGCGCTCGACCGGACGATATACTTCCGGCAGACAATGCTGGCCGGCCGCGCTGGACGGTCATTTCGGCTCTGGGTATCTGCCAGATTTTCGCCTGGGGCGGCAGCTATTACCTGCTCGCCGGTACTGGCGCTGCCGATCGGCAAGGCAACGGGATGGTCGGCGACCTGGATTCTCGGCGGTTTGTCGGTCGGGTTGCTCGTCTCGGGGCTGGTCTCGCCCGCCGTCGGTCGCGCCATCGACCGACGCGGCGGCCGGCCCGTGCTTGCCGTCAGCGCCGTTCTGCTCTCCGCCGGGCTGACCGTCATCGCGATCGCCCCGCACCCGCTTGTCTATGTTGGAGGCTGGATGATCATCGGCCTCGGGATGGGTGCCGGACTGTACAGACCCCGCCTTCTCCGCCCTCGGGCGCCTGTACGGGGACCAGGCGCGGAGTGCCATCACGCATCTGACCCTCTTCGGCGGCTTCTCCAGCACCGTCTGCTGGCCGCTGAGCGCGTTCCTCGTCGAGCGCCTGGGCTGGCGCGGCGCGAGCCTTGGCTACGCCTGCATCGACCTCGCCCTGGTGCTGCCGCTCTATCTGCTCGGCCTGCCACGAGAAAGCATGCGCCCGTCCGCGCCGCGACGCCCGACGGCGGCGGGCGGCACGTCCGCCAAGGTTCCCGACCGGCGCGCAGTCCTCCTGCTCGCGGCTGGGCTGACGGTGGCTTCGGTCATCATGACCGTCATTGCCGTGGACATCCTGACGATCCTGCAATCGCGCGGCCTCGCGCTAGCGGCCGCGGTCGGACTCGGCGCCCTCCTCGGTCCCTCGCAGGTCGGCGCGCGCGTCCTCGAGGCTGCGTTCGGGCGGCGCTATCATCCGATCTGGAGTCTTCTCGCCTCGACCATTCTCGTCACGGCGGGCCTCGGCATGCTGCTCGGTCCCGCGGGCCTGATCGGCGCGGGCCTCGTGCTCTACGGTTCGGGAAGCGGCATCCGCTCGATTGCGCGCGGCACCGTGCCGCTCGCCATGTTTGGAAAGGACGGCTACGCCATCCTGATGGGGTGGCTCGCCATGCCGATCCTGGTGGCGCAAGCGGCATCGCCTGCGATCGGAAGCCTGCTTGTCGGCGGGCTTGGCGCGACGCTCGCAATCGTGACGCTGGTGGGCATCGCGGTTTTCAACATGCTGCTGGTGCTGCTGTTGCTGCCGTTCGCGGTGGGCCGTTCAGCGAGGGGATGACCTATCCCGCCGGGCCGTATCCGAGACGACCGCCCCATCGATTCAGCGGACCGGGTCGCTATCGGCGCGCCCATACCAGCCCCGCGAGGCCGTCACGATCCGCACCACCGACAGCATCACCGGCACCTCCACCAGCACGCCGACCACCGTCGCCAGCGCCGCCCCGTGACTGGAATCCGAACAGGCCGATCGCCGCTGCGACCGCCAGCTCGAAGAAGTTGCTCGCGCCGATCAACGCCGAAGGGCCGGCGACGACTATGCGCCGAGCCGCACTGCCGATTGAACAATAGGCCAGGCCGGCATTGAAATAGACCTGGATGACGATCGGCACCGCCAGCAGCAGGATCACCAGCGGCTGCGTCAGGATTTGCTCCCCTGGAACCCGAACAGCAGCACCAGCGTCGCCAGCAGCGCCACCAGCGACACCGGATGCAGCGCACCGGAGCGCGCGCGAGCGCGGCTCCGCCGCCTGCGCCAGCAACGACCGGCGCCACGACCTGCGCCACGATCACCGGCACCACGATATACAGGACGACCGACAGCAGCAGCGTGTCCCACGGCACCGTGATCGAGGACAGCCCGAGCAACAGCCCGACGATCGGCGCGAAGGCGACGATCATGATGGCATCGTTCAGCGCGACCTGACTCAGCGTGAAATTCGGATCGCCGCCGGACAGATTCGACCAGACGAACACCATCGCCGTGCATGGCGCCGCGGCCAGCAAAATCAGGCCGGCGATATAACTATCGATCTGATCGGCAGGCAGCAACGGCGGAACAGCTAGCCGATGAACAGCCAGCCCAGCAGCGCCATCGAGAACGGCTTGACCAGCCAGTTCACGAGCAAGGTGACGCATGCCGCGCCAGTGCCGCGTCACCTGGCGATCGCGCCGAAATCGACGCGAGCAGCATCGGCACGATCATCAGCCAGATCAGCGCGGCGACCGGCATGTTCACATTGGCGACGTTCAGGCTGCCAAGCTCGTGGAACGGCTCGGGCGCGAGACTGCCAACGTAGATCCCGGTTACGATGCAAAGTGCGACCCATAGCGAGAGATAGCGCTCGAAAGCGCCCAGCGCAGCCCGCTTCCGAACGACCACAGCCTCCCACGTCATGCGCCGGCCTCCGGCGCGCGGCCGATCTCGTTTATTCGTCGCTGGACGGCAAGGGCGTCGAGCTTGTCGAGCGGTAGGGCAAGAAACAGCGCAATGGCCGGTCCAGCATGCCCAACGCCTTGGTGAACATCTGGGCCGTCTCCGCCGCGGACCCGCGAAGACGGCCGGATCTGGAATGCTCCAGTGCGCGGTAACGGGCTGCCCCGGCCAGATCGGGCAGATCTCGCCAGCCGCGTGATCGCACACGGTAATGACAAAATCCATATGGGGTGCCTCCGGCCGCGCGAACTCCTCCCAGGACTTGGCGCGCAGGCCGCTCGTCGGCAGTCCGAGCGATTGCAGGAGGCGCAATGCCTCGGGGCGGATTGCATCCTTTGGCTGTGAGCCGGCGCTGAAGGCCTGAAGCGCCCTTCCCCGCGGCCGTTCAGGAGGCTTTCGGCGAGAATGCTGCGGGCCGAGTTTTCCGTACACAGGAACAGCACGTTATATGTCCGTTCCATGTCTCTCCTCATGCCGCTGTTGTTTCCGCGCTGGCGTCGCGTGCCGTGACCGGATCGCACACCGGCGCACAGAGAGCTGCACTGCCGCAGCAGTTTTCGGTCAGATAGCCCATCAGTGCATTCATCGCCGCGAAGTCGGTCGCGTAGATGAGCTGGCGACTGACCCGGCGTTGCGTGATCAGGCCGGCGTGCGTGAGCTGCTGTAGGTGGAACGTTAACGAGGATGGGTGCAGCCCCAAGGACCGCGCGATTGTGCCGGCCGACATCCCCTCCAGCCCGCGCTGCACGAGCAGGCGGAAAACCTTGAGCCGGCTCTCGGCGCCAGCGCCCCGAGAGCTGCGATGACCTGCCTGGCCTCCATTGATTTCCATATTCCAACAACTGTCGAAACTATCAGGCTACGCCCCAGCGGTCAATGACATTCGGACGAATTTTGTAGGAACGGCCCAAGGGTTGCCATTCGAGCGCCGCTTGCCG
>CAWKGV010000008.1:0-361766 GCA_963849305.1 uncultured Pseudomonadota bacterium | reverse complement strand
TGCTGCTGGATCGAGCCGCTGCGCTACGACCCCGCCGCCTTGTTGCCCGACCCGCGGCTGCGGGCGCGAGTGGGGGCGTTGGACCCGATCGCGCGGGCAGCGGTAGCCGAGGCGCTGGCCGGCAACATGAGCGCGCACACGGTTTACTGCCGGCGGGTGGCGGAGCCGATCGCGCGGGCCGACCCGATGGCGGCGGAGGCGGTCCCGGTAGCGCGCGAGATGTCCGGCGAGGAGCTGGCGCGCGGGATCGGGCCGGACGGACGGCTGGTGATGGTGATGGACGGGCTGCGGATGCCCCTCGCCTTGCCGGCGCTGGCGCCGGCGATTTGCGGCTGATCGACGGCCAGCGGTGCGTGGGGGAGATCGCGGAGGCGCTGGCCACGCGCGGAGCGAGCCGGGAGGGGTTCGCCGTGGCGTGGGGGGAGACGTTCCGGGCGATGGAGGGGGTGAACCGGGTGTTGTTGGCGGTGGGGGATAGGGTTGGGGGAGCTGGTGTGCCGGCGTCTCATTTCATATCTACGCCGCAACAGTAACCAAATGACCCCGGAGCGAAGCCGGTAAGCTCGGGCCATGCTTCGCGAGAGGTGGCCATGACCCCCGCCTTCAGCTTCGTCAGCTGGTTCTGGTCTGGCATCGGACGCAGACGCTCTGATTTAGAAACGTCTCGTGTTAGACGAATGCCTGCGGAACTTCCTCTGCTATGAGCAGCGGATGCGCCGTTTGAATGTCATTCGTTAGAACTTTACCGACCCCGATGAGGATGAGGAGGGAACAATGCTGCCGCCGCCCTTGAAAATCAGAAAATTCAGCGCCGACGAAGTCTCGCGAGCGATCGAGCTTGCCAAGAAGTTAGAGCCGGACGCTTGGAAATCGCTTCAAAACCACGATGCGGGTGTTCATCTTTTAGAACGAGAAGAATACCGCAATAATATTGAGAAAATAAGGCCGCACTTAAGACAACTAGATATAACCAATCACTTGGCCGATCAAACTATGTTATTGCATGAAATGCGAGTAGAAATGCGCAAAAGACTTGGCTTGCCTACATAACACCAGGCACACTCCCACACTCGGAGCAACGGGAATGGCAAGCCCCACCATTTATCTGAACAGACTCTTCCACCCTGATCATAACGGATGTGGTCGCCAAAGAGGTGACCAGCGACGCATCATATCCGCAGGATCAAGCAATCGCCGACCTCATCAAGTCGGGGGAAATCCAAACTTCAAATACCCCTAGGCCAAGCCATCGACTCCGGTCAAACCGGGTTGTTTTCCAACGCAGGTGACGTATCCATAACACAGCTTTACAATGATCCACAGTTTAGCGGGTCCGATCTGGTCCTTCTTTCCGACGACAGTGGCAAGTTCACGAGTTCTCAGGCCAATGACTGGACCGGACCAGTCGGATCTGACGGAACCGGAAATATATGGGACAATGCTGGTGTTAGTCCCGAGGCGCTCCAGGGGTCAGTTGATGCAACCCAAGACATGCTCACCAGTGGCGCGATTACACCGGAACAGTACGCGTTGGCCCGCGATATCTATGACAGTTCGAACGTGCCAAACGCCGATGTCATGGATACGAACGAAACGCTTGGCGTAACCCAAATCATCGACGCGAGCACGAACGAATACTCTTATGTGCCAGACGGCTCGGCGCTAACCCCTGGGGAGATGGCTGTTAATCCCGCTAATGCATTCCAACCGGCGGTTGGAACTGATCCCGCTACAGACGAGCAGACCGCGGCTGGGAACTTCATTGGCACTGCCGGAGGCACCGGTGTCACCGGCACGACCTTGGACGGGATCGCGGCCTTGGGCGGCATCCTAACAGCCGCTTCGAGGCGGGATCGCAGGCGATCTCCGGCGTCCAGGCGGGCGACTACGCGGGCGCGGCTCAAACCGTGGCGGATTTCGGCGGGGCGGCGAGCGGGGGCGTGTTTGGAGCGGGCGCGGGCGCGGCGATCGGTGGCGACGTGGGCGCGGTGGCCGGCGGAGCGGTCGGCGGTGTGCCGGGAGCGCTCGTCGGCGAGGCCGCGGGAGCGCTGGCCGGCAGCGTGGCCGGGGCGGTCGCGGGCTCGGTGACCGGCGATGCCTTGGCCAACGCCATAGGTGATGCCATGGCTAGCTTTCTCGGAAGCATCGCGGGCGCCCTCGGAGGAGGGAACGGCGGGAACGACGGCGCGGAAGGCGGAGCACCGGATGGTGACGACCCCTCGGATCCCGGCGCGCCTGCTGGCGGAGGCGGCGACTCAGGCTCCGCGGCTGGCAATATGGGCGATGGAAACGGCCAGACCGACCCGCTCGTTCTCGACCTCACCGGCAACGGCTTCAACCTGAGCGCGCTCTCGCCGACCTCGCCATACGTCGACTTTACCGGAACCGGCTTCGCCCAGAAGACCGGGTGGACCGGAGCGGGTTGCGGACTTCTCTGCGCGGTCGACAGCAGCGGAAACGCGACGCTGTTCACCGGCAGCGGGGGAACAAGCAACGGCTTCTCGCAGCTTGCCGGGCTGGACGCGAACCATGATGGGCAGATCACCGACGCCGATCCCGGATGGAGTTCGCTCAGGGTTTGGGTGGATGCCAACAACAACGGCGTTGTCGATCCGGGCGAGCTTGAGACCCTTGGTCAGCTTGGCATCACATCAATCAGCTTGACGACGTCCGCCGACGACCAGACCGTGGCCGGAAACCTGATCGGAGCGATCGGCTCCTATACCCTGTCCGACGGGACAACACGGTCGATCGCCGATGTCTCCTTTGAGACAAGTCCCACTTACACCCGTCCCGACGTAGCGGTACCCATATCGGCCGACATCGCCGCTCTCCCGCAGGTTCCGGGCTACGGTTCGGTCGCGGACCTGCATTCCGCGATGGCCACGGACGCAACGTTGGCGACGCTGGTCCAGGGTTTCGTCGCGCTCCCGGCCTCGACCACTCCCGCGAATATTGATGCGGCTGTTCAGGGCATCATGTTCGAATGGGCTGGTGTCACAAACATCTCTTCAGCCCTCCAAGGATACGTCAACGGCCAGCAATATGCTTTCGCAGAAAAATATACCGGAGTCACAGGAGAAAGCTATCCCTGGCATTTCATGGCGGCCTTTTACAACCAGGCGTGGACAAACCTGTTCGATGGAATAGAAGCTCGGCTAGTCCTGCAAAGTCCCTTGGCAGCCCTGGTCCCCGAGTTCGTTTATAACGCCGCCGCCGATTTCGTGTTACCGGTCACAAGCCTGACGGCATCCTATGCGGACGCCTACGCGAGATTGGGCGCGCCGTCGGCAAGCAACATATTGCAGTGGGATCTCGTCTTCCGCGCTTCGGATGCTTTTCGAATGGATGCTCACGTGTCCTCGTCAACCTACGTTGCCGAGATCGCGGCGGGCACGAATGATACGGTGGCATCACTTGCCAACGCCATCTCGACCAACGTTCAGGTCGGCTTCAACGCCAATGGCACCACCACCGAAAGCTCGACCGGCGGCGGCAGTGTCATGTATGCAGGCCCGGGCATAAGCGAGCTCTATTCGTATCAGTGGGGCGGTCAAGAAGCCATCCCGACACACGACACCTCCGTGTACTCCGCGGGTGACGGCACAGTCGAAATCTCTGAATCCGACAATCGAGAAACACCTGTACCAAACGTTTTAGAATTCGGCGCCGGCATCACACCCTCGCAGGTGGCCGTCACTGGAGACGGCAGCGGCAACGTCTACCTGACCGATGGCGTCAACGGCGACCAGATCAAGCTTGATGGCGAACTCATCGGTTCCGGCAACGGCGTGCAGCAGGTCACGTTCGCTGACGGCACCAGCTGGAACAAGCAGCAGCTGATCGCCCACGGAGACCCCGGCACCACCGGGGCCGACAAACTCTACGGCACCATCGGCGCGGACACGTTCGACGGCAAGGGCGCCCCGGCCGGGTCGGAGGACTACGAGCAGGGCTACGGCGGCGGTGACACCTTCATCTACGATCCGGGCTACGGCCAGCTCGAGCATCCTTTAGCCGTTCGCCGACCGCGAGCCGGCGCAGCAGCGCGCCTGCTCCTCGCTCCAGGTCAGGATATCGGAGTCGTAAATGTCGGTCACCCACGCTGCGAATTGCCGCACCAAATACCGAGGATGATGCGGGCAAGCTGCTGGCGCAAGCCTGACCGCATTCCACGCGCGACAGCAAGTCGCGGCCTCTTCTCGTCATGCTCGCGAATGCGAGCGTCCACGACTTTCTCGCCGGCACGGAAGCAAGGCATTGACCCTCGGCATTCGCCGAGGATCACGTATGAAGGGCGGGCAGTCCTGCCTTCCCCTTCGCAGGACACTCGCAGGTTTTTTTGCGCCGCCCTGTCGGCCGCGGGCATAGTCCCGCATCCTACGGGAAGCTCCGGAGCCGAGCGCCATGCTGTACGCCATCCTTTGCTACAATGAAGAAGACGTGGTCTGGTCCTGGAGCAAGGCAGAGGACGATGCCGTCATGGCCCGGATCGGCGTCGTCCAGGAGCGGCTGACCAAAAGCGGGCAAGCTGGGGCCGTCGCTGCGGCTGCTGCCCACCACCTCGGCGATGACCTTGCGCAAGACGCAGGAGCCGCCGCTGGTCACCGACGGCCCGTTCGCCGAGACCAAGGAACAGTTGTTGGGCTTCTACGTCGTAGATGTCGCCAGTCTCGACGAGGCGCTCGAGGCCGCGCGCGAGCTGGCCGCGGCCAACCCCGGCGGGGCCTACGAACTCCGTCCGGTCGCCCTCTACAATCCCGACCGACGGAGCGGCCCCAGGGGCATGACGGGCGCATGACCGAAGTGACCTGGATCAACGCGGCCCTGACCGCCGCGAGGCCCCAGGCGATCGCGCCCTGCTGCGCTATTTCCGCGATCTGGACATCGCCGAGGAAGCCTTCCAGGACGCCTGCCTGCGTGCCCTGGAGGTCTGGCCTCGCAACGGGCCGCCGCGCGACCCCAAGGCCTGGCTGATCCTGGTGGGGCGCAATGCGGCGCTGGACGGCGTGCGCCGGCGCGGCCGGCACGCCCCCTTGCCGCCGGAGGAGGCGCTCTCCGATCTCGACGACGCCGAGGCGCCGCTCGCGGAACGGCTCGACGGCTCGCATTATCGCGACGACGTGCTGCGCCTGCTATTCATGTGCTGCCACCCGGATTTGCCGGCGACCCAGCAGATCGCGCTGGCGCTGCGCATCGTCTCCGGCCTCTCGGTCCGGCAGATCGCCCGCGCCTTCCTGGTCGGCGGGCGGCCATGGAGCAGCGCATCACGCGGGCCAAGGCGCGCATCGCCCAGGCCAACATCCCCTTCGAAACGCCGAGCGCGGTCGAGCGCGCCGAGCGCCTGGCCGCCGTCGCGGCCATGATCTATCTGGTTTTCAACGAGGGCTACTCCGCGGGCTTCGGATCGGCGCGCGGGTCTTTGCGGCGAGGCGATCCGGCTGGCACGCCTGCTGCTGCGGCTGTTCCAGACCGAGCCGGAGATGATGGGGCTCACGGCGCTCATGCTGCTGCAGCATGCGCGCGCCCCGGCCCGGTTCGATGCCGCGGGCGAGATCGTCCTCCTTGAGGATCAGGACCGCCGGCTTTGGGACGGCAAGCTGATCGCCGAGGGTGTGGCGCTGATCGACAAGGCCATGCGCCATCGCCGGCCGGGAGCGTACCAGATCCAGGCAGCGATTGCCGCCTTGCACGCCCGCGCCGCACGCGCGCGGGATACCGATTGGGGGCAGATCGACGCGCTTTATGCGGTGCTCGAACGCCTGCAGCCCTCGCCGGTCGTGACGCTGAACCGCGCCGTGGCGGTGAGCAAAATCCGCGGACCCGAAGCGGCGCTGGAGATGATCGAGCCGTTGGCGTCCAGGCTCTCGGGCTATTTTTACTTCTTCGGGGTCAGGGGCGCATTTCTGTCGCAACTCGGCCGGACGGCGGAGGCGCGGGCGGCCTTCGACCACGCGATCGCCCTGGCCAACACCCCGGCCGAGGCCACGCATATCCGCCGGCACCTGGACCGTTTGATCGGCGACGGCGCTCGATCGCCGGCCTGACAAAAATTTCCAGGCCGTTGTCGGCATGCGCTCCGGTGCTTCGTCCTCGGGACAAGTTCGTAGCGACCGAAAGGAGACCGCAAATGTCCGCAACCAAACAGCCGACCGCCAACGCCGAGGTGAAAGGCGGCGTGATTGCCTATTTGCAGATCGACGGCGCGATGAAGGCCGCCGATTTCTACCAGCGAGCCTTCGGCGCCGAAATCGCCGCCGCGTATCCGGTGGACGAGCAGGGCCGGACCATGCACGTCCATCTCTACATCAACGGCAGCTCGGTGATGCTGGGCGACGCCTATCCGGAACACGGCTATTCGCTAGAGAAGCCGCAGGCTTTCAATCTAATGCTCCCCGTCGACGACATCGACGCCTGGTGGCAGCGCGCCGTTGACGCCGGCGCCACGCCGGTGATGCCAGTGCAGGAGATGTTCTGGGGCGATCGCTATGGCCAGCTTCGCGATCCGTTCGGCGTCCTGTGGGCATTGGACCAGCCGAAGCGCGAGCCAAGAAGCTGAAGACGGGCGAGGGCAAACCCGGGAGTTACGCCAGATGCAAAAGATCGTCCCATGCCTGTGGTTCGAGGGCGAGGCCGAGAAGGCGGCGGACTACTACATGTCGATCTTCAAGAACTCGAAAATCGTCAGCGTCAGGCATTATGGAAAAGTGGGCCCTCGACCGAAGGGATCAGTCCTATCGGTAAGGTTCCAGCTCGACGGTCAGGATTTCATCGCCTTGAACGGCGGCTCGTATTTCACGTTCTCGCCCGCCATGTCGTTGTTCGTAACCTGCGAGACGCAGGAAGAAGTCGATGACTTCTGGGAGAACCTAGCCGCCGGCGGACAAAAGGAAAGATGCGGCCGGCTCAAGGACAAGTACGGCGTGTCCTGGCAGATCGTTCCCTCCGTCCTAGGCAACATGTTGCAGGACCGGGACGCGGACAAGTCGAACCGGGTGATGGAGGCAATGCTCAAGATGGACAAGCTCGACATAAGCCATCTCAAGCAAGCCTACGACGGCAATAGTTCGCACTTATTCAGCGAATAACGGGAGAAGACGAATGACCGGCACAGCCGAAGGCTCCGACCGCGAACTCGTGCTGACACGGATCATCAACGCGCCGCGCGAAAGAGTGTTCCGCGCGTGGACCGACTCCGAACTGCTCAAGCAGTGGTTCGCGCCCCCGCCCTACACCACGCCGGTCGCGGACCTCAACGTGCGGCCGGGTGGTGCTAACCTGGTCGTAATGCGCGATCCGGAGGGCAACGACTTTCCAAACCGAGGCGTCTATCTTGAAGTAGTCGAGAACGAACGCCTTGTGTTCACCGATGCCTACACGGAGGCGTGGGAACCGGCGCAAAAGCCGTTTATGACGGTGATCCTGACCTTCGGGGACGAAGGCGGAAAGACGCGGTACACGGCCGGCGTGCGCCACTGGACGGTAGCCGACCGCGAGACGCACGAGAAGATGGGCTTCCACGAAGGCTGGGGGCGATGCGCCGACCAGCTTGCGGCTCTGGTCGCGAAACTCTGACGCTAGAGTCAGACTGCCCGTGCCCTGCGAGGCCCTCACCCCTCTCTCAAAAGCCGAGGGGAAGAAAAAGCCCCTCTATCTCCCTTTGGGAGAGGGTTGGGTGAGGGCCGAAGCGCCCCCGCAACAGCGATCAAATGCGCCTGAGCGTGAGGCGGTATGTAAGGGGCGTGCTTCATGTGAGAGCTGGCTATGACCCCTGTCGGCAAGGCGCTCTGGTTCATCGAAAGCCACTTCGCCGGCGATATTTCCCTCGGCGACATCGCCGAGATCGCTGGGGTATCGCGCTACCATATGGTGCGAGCGTTCGGAGAAGCGACCGGCCGTTCCGTGATGCGCTATGTGCGCGGACGCCGTCTGACGGAAGCGGCTCGATCGTTATCGAACGGCGCGCCCGATATCCTGGCCGTCGCGCTCGACGCGGGGTACGGCTCTCATGAGGCATTCACGCGGGCGTTCCGCGACCAATTCGGGCTAAGCCCTGAAGCGGTGCGCGCGCAACGCCATCTCAACCACATCGCACTCGTGGAGCCGATCAAGATGGACGAGACATTCACCACCGACCTTGCCGCCCCGCGCTTCGAGGATGGCAAGCCGTTGCTCATCGCCGGGCTGAGCGAACGCTACACCTGCGAGACCAGCAAGGCCATTCCGGCGCAGTGGCAGCGCTTTGCGCCGTATATCGGCAACATTCCCGGCCAGGTGGACCGGACGACATACGGCGTGTGCCACAACGGCGACGACGAGGGCAATTTCGACTACGTATGCGGTGTCGAAGTTGCCGACTTTTCGGGGCTGGCCACCGAATTGAGTCGCGTTCGGATTCCCGCGCGGCGATACGCCGTATTCACCCATCGCGAGCACATCTCGACGATCCGACGGACGATCAATACCATCTGGAACAAATGGCTGCCGGAGTCGGGACATCAGGTGGCTGATTCCCCCAATTTCGAACGCTACGGCGAGGCGTTCGACCCGCGGACCGGGATTGGCGGTCTCGAGGTCTGGATACCGATCGAGGCTTGAGACTCCCTCGCAAGTTACCTCGGGGTTAACGCCAGCCGTACGGTCCCGCCCCACGGCCGCTGAACCATACGATTCAACCTCTCCCCCTCCCTCCCGCAAGGGGCGGGAAGATCAGCGGCCCGGGGCCTCGGCGCGGTCCCGCGCTGCGCCCACCGCTTTCTGCAACTCCGCCAAGTCGACCGCGCCCGGGATGAATTGCCGGCCGATCACCAAGGCCGGGGTGCCGTCGATCCCAAGCTCGCGGGCCAAATGCAGATTGGCGGTCAGGCGCCGGTCGATCGCGGGGTCGGCCATGTCGCGCTGCAACCGTGGCCAGTCGAGCCCGGTCTTTTGGGCTGCCTCGCGCACCGTCGCCTCGGTGGTGTCGGGCGGGGCGTGCATGATCGCGGTGCGCAGTGCCTCGTAACCGCCCTGCCGCTGGGCCGCGAGCAGGGCGCGCGAGCCCAGGACGCTAGCCGGCCCGAGAATCGGAAGATCCTTGTACACCAGCCGCACCCCGTGATCCTGGGCGAGCAGGCCGGCCATCGCCGGCTCCAGCCGGCGGCAGAACGGGCATCTGGTGTCGAAGAACTCGACGATCGTTACGTCCCCCTTGGGGTTGCCGGCCACCGGATCGGCGGGATCGATCAATGAGGCCGCATGCGCCAGGACCGATGCCGCCTGGCGCTTGCTCTCCTCGGCCTGCAAGGCGGCCACGGCATCGCGCAGGATCGAGGGATCCTGGGTCAATGCATCGCGCAGGATGCGCACGATCTCGGCCCGCTGCGCCGGGGTGAACTGTTCGGCCGCGGCCGGGCGAAGCCCCGCGCAACCCAACAGCAAGGCGAGGGATAGGACGGCCGGCCGGAACAGTGCGGTCATGCGGGGCTGCCTCTCGTGCGGTCCCTCAGCTTCCCCGGCCCGCGCCCGCGGCGCAAGCGGGTTCGGTTGCCGGCTCGGGGCAAGCCGTTTATGGCACCCCCCGATCGAGAGGACATGGCCGGCCCCGACTCGGCGCCCGGCCGCCGCAGCGGGGGAGCGCAGGTGCCAAGCAGGATCAGGCCGAGGGCCGATCGAATCACGCGCGCGCCGCGCTGGCGCACGTGCGCTTTGCTCGGGGCCGCGCTCGCGCTGGCCGGGTGTTCGAGCATCGAGTTCGCGACCAACACGGTCACGGGCGGCAATAGCATTCCGGAGGGGCAGCCAGGCCATGTCATCGGCTTCCTCGGCGCGGTGGTCGCCGACGAGCCGCAGGCCGCCTTGATCGGCCGCCAGGCGCTCTCGGCCGGGGGCGATGCGGCGGACGCGGCCGTGGCAATGGCGATGGCGCTCGCGGTCACGCTGCCCTCGCGCGCTGGGCTCGGCGGCGGCGGCGCTTGTCTCGCCTACCAGCCCAAGCGGGACTCGCCCAACCGCGGCGTGCCCGAGGCGATCCTGTTCGTGCCGCTCGCGCCGGCCCAGCCGCCGGTTGGCGCCGACCGCCCGGCGGCCGTGCCGATGTTCGCGCGCGGACTGTTCCTGCTGCACGCGCGCTACGGCCACCTGCCCTTCGAATTGCTGGTCCGCCCCGCCGAGAACCTGGCGCGCGACGGGGCCACCGCCTCCCGCGCCTTCGTGGACGACCTGCGCCTGGTCGCCGGCCCGCTGTTCGCTGACCCGCAGGCACGGACGGTGTTCAGCCGCAACGGCACCCCGCTTGCTGTGGGCGACAAGTTCATTCAACCGGGCCTGGCCGGAACCTTGGCGCAGATCCGCACCGCTGGGGTGGGCGACTTCTACCAAGGCACGCTCGCGCGCCAGATCGTGGAGGGCTCGCGCCTTGCCGGCGGGCCGCTGACGCTGACCCAATTGCGCGACGGACTGCCGCGTACCGGCGCGGCGATCCTGCTGGGCGCCGGCCGGAACACGGTGGCGTTCCTGCCTCCGCCCGCCGATGGCGGGCTCGCGGCGGCGGCGGCGTTCCAGGTGCTCGAGGCCAATCCCGCCGCGCTGGCGGACGCAAGCGCGCGCGCAGAGGAGGTGGCCGCGGCGTGGCGGGCCAGCGGCGGCAGTCCCAAGGCGCTGCTGTCGGCCGAGTCCCCTGCCGCCGGGCTGCCGCCGCTCGGGGCGACCACCACACTCCTGGCGCTCGACAAGGATGGCGGCGCGGTCGCTTGCGCGCTCAGCATGGACAATCTGTTCGGCACCGGGCGGATCGTGCCGGGCCTCGGGTTCCTGCTCGCCGCCTCGCCGCGCGATGTGCCGCCGCCGCTGCTCGCAGCCGCGATCGCCTGGAGCGCCGGGCGCCGGGCGTTCCGCGCCGAGGTCGGCGGATCGGGGCAGAACGCCGCCGCGCTCGCGACCGCCGTGGCGATGGTGAACACGCTGCGCAGCGGCCAGCCGATGCCGGTGCCCGTGCCGGAGCCCGGTCGGGCCAATGTCATCGCGTGCAGCGATTACCTGCCGGATGCGCAGCGGAGCTGCGGCTGGGCAACCGACCCGCGTGGCGCCGGCCTGGCGCTCGGCGGCGGGGGGTGAGCGGATGGCGCTGAAGGTCGGACGGGGCGCGGCGGCGCCGCCGTTCATGGTCATGGACGTGATCGCCGCCGCCAACGCGCGCCAGGCCTCGCTGCCGCCCGGGGCGCCTGGGGTGATTCGGATGGAGGTGGGACAGCCTGGCACCGGGGCGCCGCAAGGCGCGCTCGCCGCCGCCGCCGCCGCGCTGCGTTCGGGCGATCCGCTCGGCTACACGGAGGCGTTCGGTCGCCGGTCGCTGCGCGAACGGATCGCGGCGCATTACCGGGCGTGGTACGGGCTGGCGCTGCCGCCCGAGCGGGTCGCGGTGACGGTCGGCGCCTCGGGCGCGTTCCCGCTCGCCTTCCTGGCGGCCTTCGACCCCGGCGACCGGGTCGCGCTGGCCGCGCCGTTCTACCCGCCCTATGTCAACATCCTGACCGCGCTCGGCTTTCACCCGCTGATCCTGGAGGCGGGGCCGGAGACCCGGTTCCAGCCGACGGTCGCCATGCTGGAGCGGCTCGACCCGCCGCCGGTCGGGCTGATCGTGGCGAGCCCGTGCAACCCCGCCGGCACCATGCTGCACCCGGACGAGCTGGCCGCGATCGCCGCCTGGTGCGACCGTGCCGGCGTGCGACTGGTCAGCGACGAGATCTATCACGGCCTGAATTACGAGAGCGCGCTCGCCACCGCCGCCGCGCTGAGCCCGCACGCGGTCGTGGTAAACAGTTTCTCCAAATATTTCAGCATGACCGGCTGGCGCGTGGGCTGGCTGGTTCTGCCCGAAGATCTGATCCGCCCGGTGGAATGCCTGGCGCAGAACCTGTTCATCAGCCCGCCGCATATCTCCCAGGTCGCGGCGGAGGCGGCGCTCGATTGCCATGAGGAGTTGCAGGCCAACGTCGCGCGCTATCGCCGCTCGCGCGACCACCTGGTTGCGCGCCCTGCCCGCCGCCGGCTTCGCCTTGTCGAGCCCGGCCGAGGGCGCGTTCTACCTGTTCGCCGACGTCACGCGCAGCGCTCGAACGACAGCGCCGCCCTCTGCGCGCGAATGCTCGCCGAGGCCAAGGTCGCCGCCGCGCCGGGCGTGGATTTCGACCGCACGCGCGGCAACCGCTTCGTGCGCTTCAGCTATTGCGGCCCCGAGGCGGACATGATCGAGGCGGCGGCGCGGCTGACGGGCTGGCGGTGAGGAGGAGCCCGGTCGGGGTCGCGCCCTGGACCGGATCGCGACGCTCGATACGGTTCCGGAACCGCCTACGATGGTACGCATCGAGCCGGGGTAGGCCCCCGGGTAGGCGGTGTACACGGAGGCCTCGCGGCCCTGTTTTGGGGTGGCGGGGTGTGTACACCGGCGCCCCAAAACAGGGGTGCGGTGTACACCGGATCGTAACCATCTATTAACGAAACACGGACGCTAATCCCCTCTCCCTCGCTTGGGGGTTTTCCAGAGGGAGAGGGCCAGGGGAGGGGTCGCGCAGGTCACAGCGTTAGGGCAGGGTGATCTTGAGGTCCGAAGGTGTCGTCCCGACGCCCTTGAAGGGGCTCGGCACGGGGCAAAAGGTAAAGTTGAGGAACTTCCATCCACAAGGAGACGACACCATGACGTTCGTGAAGACTCAGGACGGAAGCGAGATCTACTTCAAGGATTGGGGGCCAAAGGATGCGCAGCCCATCGTCTTCCATCATGGATGGCCGCTCAGCGCTGACGACTGGGACGCGCAGATGCTGTTCTTCCTCGCCCAGGGGTTCCGCGTCGTCGCGCATGACCGTCGTGGGCACGGCCGCTCGTCGCAGGTGAGCGATGGGCACGACATGGACCATTATGCTGCCGATGCTTCCGCCGTCGTCGAGCATCTCGACCTGAAGAACGCCGTCCATGTCGGGCATTCGACCGGCGGCGGCCAGGTCGCGCGCTACGTCGCGAAGTACGGGCAGCCCCAGAGCCGCGTCGCCAAGGCGGTCCTCGTCAGCTCGGTTCCGCCGCTGATGGTCAGAACGGATAGCAATCCGGGCGGCACGCCCATTGAGGTGTTCGATGGCTTTCGCGCCGCGCTCGCCGCCAACCGCGCGCAATTCTACATCGACGTGCCGGCCGGTCCCTTCTACGGCTTCAACCGCCCCGGCGCGAAGGTCTCGGAAGGTATCATTCGGAACTGGTGGCGTCAGGCCATGATGGGCAGCGCCAAGGCCCATTACGAGGGCATCAAGGCGTTCTCCGAAACCGACCAGACCGAGGATCTGAAGACGATCACGGTGCCGACGCTCGTCATGCAGGGCGATGACGATCAGGTTGTTCCCTACAAGAGCGCAGCAATTCTTCAGGACAAATTGCTGAAGAACAGCACGCTCAAAATCTATCCGGGCTTCTCGCATGGTATGCACACGGCGAACGCCGACGTGATCAACGCCGATCTGCTCGCCTTCATCCGTGGATAAATCTCGCGCGCCGAACCATGTTCGGCGCGCTCCTCGGCCTGGCCGGCGTTCTTGTTTTCTGAACGAAATTTCTAAACGGCGGGCTGATATGAGAGCGCGCGGCCGTCACAGCGCCGGTGCGGCAATCAGCTCCGGCGCGACGCGGCGAAGTTGCCAGCGCCCGTCATCCAAGCTGCCGAGGAAACGGCCGTTCTCCACCACCACCTTGCCCCGCAGGATGGTCAAGCACGGCCACGCCTCCATTTCGCGCCCCTCCCACGGCGTATAATCCGCCTCATGCAGTTCCTCCGCCCGGATGACGCGCTTGTCGGCCGATCGAGCACGCAAATGTCGGCATCCGATCCCGCCGCCAGCGCGCCCTTGCGCGGATACAGCCCCATGATCTTCGCGGCATTGGTTGAAACAAGATTGACGAGCCGATCGGTAGGTCGATACCGTCACGCCTGCTCGACGCTGAGGCTCACCTCGATATTGCCGCGCGTCGCGCGGGAGTAGGGACAGACCTGCTCGTGTGCGATCCGAAGCGATCGCCTCAAGCTGCTTTCTATCCGACCGGCTCAACAACACGCATACCGTCTGTGCCATGGGAACAATTCGCATGGTGCATTCGCCTTGGGAATCGCCAGAACGCGTCAGACCACTAGCACGGTTCAACCCCGCCCGTGCTTCCCAGCCAACTGCGCCAATGCCCATTCGTCCCAACTGGACAGCCCGTCAAACGGATCTCCGAATATCCAGTGTAGCACCCGAGCTTCGTAGGTTTGCGTCATCCATTCGGGCGCGGCCAGTTTTTCCTGAATTGCGAGGTCCCAGGTCGATATCACGTTATCGCCCCTTGCGAGGTCGATCACAGCCGGTCGCAGGGCGGCGAACGCTTCGGCAACATGCTCCGCTTTTAGATATTCAAGCGAACCGACCTGGCCGCCTTTGTGGGCTATATAGTTGCGCGCGTCGCGGGCCTTGGTCAAAAATTCAATCTCGTCAGGCGTTACACAGCCGATCTTCTGCATGCCTGCTATCGTCTTGTGTAGCATGGCGTCTTTAGCTGCCGCAGCGGCGGCAAAGGTCGCTTTGGCGTCGCCGGTGGCCTCGAACATATAGGCTATGTTGAGGATGCGCAGCACATACTGGCATTTCCGTTCAAACTCACAGGCGAGGTGCAGCGCCTTGCCAAGCGCTAGCATCAGGGATTCGGCAGCCGGCCGATCCTTGATGCGTGGCGATACAGTCCACATTCTTTTGCCAATCCTCCGCCGCGCGATCCGGTCACTCACCGAACGCGGCGCCGGCCGGGTTAGCACGTGAATAATCTAATTTATCACGTGCTTCCCGGCCGCTAAACTCGGCCATGCCCGAGTTCGCCGCCGAATCTCCCAATGCCGCGCCGTTCCCCCCGCCCGTGCTTCTCGATGCCCTCGCCGTCATCCCCGAGGAGGAGGTCTGGCTGGCGAAGCAGAAGAGCCGCCAGACGCGGCGTGCCTACCGGCTCGATGTGCGGCACTTCATGCGGGCGCTCGGGATCACCACCACCGAGCAGCTACGCCAGGTCGATCACCGCGCGGTCATCGCCTGGGAACGGATGCAGCGCGAGCAGGCAAGCGCTGCCCCTTCGACCGTGCGCCGGCGGTTCGCGGCGCTCTCGAGCCTGTTCAAGCATCGGATGAAACACGGGGGGCTAGCCGCAATCCGGTCGTGGACGTGGAGCGGCCGGCGATCAATCGCGACGAGGGCAGCACCGCCACGTTCTCGAAAGCCGAGGCCCGCAAGCTGCTGGACGCGCCGCTGGCCGATACGCTGGCCGGCTTGCGATCGCGCCATTCTCTCGGTCGGTCTGCAAGTCGGGTTCCGTCGCGCGGAGATCGCAACTCTGGATGTCGGCGACCTCCACCAGAACAGGGCCTTCGACGCGTCATGCGCAAGGGCGGGCGGCGGGAGGCGCTCGCGATCAATCCGCAGGCGGCGCAGCGCATCCGCGCCTACCTCGCCATCGCCGGCCACGGCGACCACCGGACGCGCCGCTCTTTCGCCCACTGCGCGGCAACGCCAAGCCGCTCGACCAAGCCGGGCGAATGGACCCGGACGCGATTGATCGCGTGGTGCGGAAATACGCGACAAAGATCGGCCTGGCGCGCGGCTACTCGGCACACTCGATGCGCGCGACCTTCATCACGACTGCGCTTGAGAACGGCGCGAAGCTCGAAGACGTAAAGGCGGCCGGCCATCGCGACCCGTCAACAACCAAGCTTTACGACCGGCGCGGCTATAACCCGGAAAAAGCGGCGAGCTTCTTTGCGACCTACTGAGCCTGAGGGAATGGATGCTTATCGATTGCACCAACTGCCACGCACATGTCGATGCCGAGGAGGGCGGATACCTCCAGTATTGGGCGAGTGAAGATCACCGCCCTGGGCGCTTTATGCTGCTTCGTTGCCGACGCTGCCGCTCCCCCCTGCTCGTGGAGCAAGAGAACACCGGCGACATGGCGGCGGGCGACGTGTGGGACTCTAGCCCGACGGTTCTGTATCCGCAGTCCGATTTTCGGGTGAACCCGAAAGCGCCGCCTGAAATCCGTGCCGCCGTCGAGGAAGGGATCAAATGCTACCGCGCGCGAGCCTTCACGGCGTCGGCGGTTATGTGCCGCAAGACCCTCGAAGGCGTCTGCGAGGCACACGGTATAAAGGAACGCACGCTTGATTCCTCACTGAAGAAGATGCTTGAAGCGGACTTGATAGACAGGCGCCTTTACGAATGGTCGGACCAGTTGCGGCTAACCGGAAATGAGGCGGCGCACGGCGTTGGTATCGTGTCATCGGCGCAGGACGCCCGCGATGCCCTGGACTTCACCATTGGCATCATCGATTACCTTTTTTCGTATCGAGAACAGTTCGAGAAGTTCAAGCAGCGGCGAAAGGGTAAGGGAAGTGAAGCCCCGCCGAGTGCCGCATAGGGTCCACAACAGCACGATTTTGAGGCTTGATGGATGATTGCCAAGTTAGAAGCATCCGCTCGCAGTTGGACTGCGCGATCAGGCTCGTTGCCGAGGGCGGGGATTACCTCCCGACAGGCCATAATGTATGACTGTGCCATCGCGAGACGTGATGAACCGGAACGTAAAAATCTGGTTCGCGAGTAACCGGGGCAAAATCCCGGGCGGGCCGGGTCAGGCAGGCTGGCCGCGGCAACGGATAAGGTCTGGGAGGGAGGGCACGGCGGGATTCTCGGCGATGGCAAGCCTGGCACCGAGATAGTCCCAGAAGGCGATGCCGAGCTTGGCGCAGGTGTGCATCAAACCGAGGAAGGCGTCACGGCAGTCTCGTCCGGTGTCGCTGTGGGTGCCGCCGCTGATCTTGCGCTTGGTGACGTAGCATCGGATGTCGCGCTCCGAGCCGTTGGTATGCAGCGGGATCTCCGGGCGGTCGAGCACCATCAGGAGCTCGGGCTTGTTGGCGTGCAGCCGTTCGAGCAGGCGATCAAGCGTGGCGAAGCCGGTGCGGCGGCGGAAGATGCGATCGAAACGTGCGCGCAATTCGCTGCGGCGCCGCGCGGTCGGCCCGGCGCGATACGCCTTGAGATCGGCATAGAACCACCAGATCAGCGCGCGGACGCGATCCTGGGCAGCCCGGTGCGGGTCGGTGAAGGTGTCGAGCTTATGCACCAGCCGCTCCGCATGCACCCAGCACAGTGCATGCCGGCCGACGGCGAACTGGCCGGCATCATCGCTGAGGACCACCGTCTGGCGCAGGAACCTGTGCGCCGTGACGGCTCCCCACAGTGCGCCCTCGCTGGCGATCTGCACCGGATCGGGCGTGACCGTGAGCGCGGTTATGCCAAGATGCCGCAGATGCGCCTGCCAGGCTGCGTGGTCGGCGAAGTGCCGCTCGGGCTGCGCCGCCAGCTGGCGAATAACCGGCACGGCGAGAGCGCGTTCGTGCATGTAGGCCAGCGCCGCGTCGTTGATCATGTAATCGGCGTGCCCGGCGCGCAGCAGGTCGAGAAAGTTGAGCCGGCTCTTGCTCGCTCGCGTGCCGAACCAGGTGAAGTCATCGTTGCCGATCTGCGTGCAGAAGCCATTGGCGCCTTGATGACGCGCCCCGGTGTCGTCCACCGACACCCAGCGAGCGGTCTGCAGCCCCGCCCGCAGTACGTCGAGGCTTTCGGCGAGAAAGCTGCCCTGGCGGGCGATTAGCAGACGCATCACCTGCCGTTTGGAGATGCTGATGCCGATCGCTCGCAGTTGCGCGGTCAGCCGCTCCACCGTGACCTGCCCCTGGTGGTGCAGTAGCAGCACGAAGCGCCGCAATTCAGGTCCGAAATGGCCGCTGATGCCGGCGGGCAAGGGTGCAAGCACCGTCCGTCCATCCGGCGTCACCCAGCGCTCGCGGCGGTAGCGGATCACCTGGGCGCGCAGCACCAGGTCCTGCACCACGTAGGTCTCGTGGCCCTTGAACCGCGATCCCGCCGGCACCGCCACCTCGAGGACGCGATCCTCGACGCTGACCCGCGGCACAGACTTGCCGCGACCCCGACGCTTGCCGCGACCCGGAGGCTTCGGCGTGGCCCCCTCCTCCATGCCGCTCGGCCTGATCTGCGGCCGGCCCGTCAGCCCCTTCAGCCGCGCGATCTCTTCGCGCTGTTCCGATACCACCCGCTTCAGCTCGGCCACTTCCCCGAACAGACGCACCACCAGAGCTTCCAGCTCGGCACGCGGCAGGTCAGACACATCAACCGGGGCCACCACGCCCAGGTTAAATCAGAGCGCTCCGCGTCGGAGGAATCGAAAAATGCGGGGCGCCCGCGATTTTGCCCCGGTTACGTTCGCGACAGGTAAGGCCTTGATTTCCGACAACATCCAGTCTTGCAGCACTTTATTGGTGACGGGAGCGGTGGCAGTTTGGAACGTTGTAACGATCCCGAAAATCATTTTCGCGAAGGGAATGGGCGGATCACCTCCCGTGCTTCGGATTTCGCCCGCATTCTCCCAAGTTAGCTCGCAATACCGGGGATGCGGTTCCCGAAAAAACTTGGAAAGGTCCGCCTTGATCATTTCGAATATTCGATCTTCGACAGCAGCCCTCAGTTTTCTGCATGAACGTATTCACCAGGTAAGGATAGAGCAGCTCTGAACGCTGGTCCTTATGCGTTACCCTGTTCGTATCGAGGTCGACAGTTGTCAATGCAATTCTGTTCCCTTCGGGTGACCACATTGAGACATTCAATAAAGTATTCTGGTGAGTGCCAACGCTGAATGCCTCTTTAGCTAACCGCGATGCCCAATCTACTTTGGAGGCGTCCTCAACAGTCAGAAGTTCAATCCTTTCCTCGGCAGCCTTTTCTCGTGCACCCGCAGTAAACTGCGTTGGAGAAACGGCGATGACCTTGTTTATATTCAAGCGCTTGAATTTTCCGGCAAGACCGTCTATCCATTCAATGTCCTGGGCCCTGCCACGCCCCCGACACTCGATTGCAATGTTGATTTTGGTGCCGAGGAATACATGAGAGATCAGGATATCAACCTCACGCGCCGTGCCGTCGCCGCCTTCGCGCAGCATAGCTCAACTCGGTCACAGTGGCCCCAGTCGGTGCCACATTTTCATAGATGTATGCGACCAAACGCTGGAACTCGTTTGACCTTTTTGGCAATCGACAGTCCCCTTAGTCACAACCTAACACCGCGCGAAAAGCGTATACCGCTCAGGAAATGGCAAGCAACATCTTGATGCGATACAAGGAAAGCTGAAGCCCCATCGCTGGCCGTCTGCTGGCAGCGGCGGAGGAGCCGGTCGGGCGCGTCCCGACCGGGCCGCACCTACTTCCTTCTCACAACGATCTTGACCTTCACGGTCAAGCTTAGAAAGATCGGGGGCAGGCGTAACCCATGAGATACCATGGTAACGCCTCCTTAGATGCCGGTCAGGCCAGTCCTGGCCGGCATCTCTATTTTTGGACCAACTTCCTTAACCGAATGTCGAAAAACCCCTGGCAGTCGGCGCCAATCGGGCGGCCCTGATGGGCTCACAGCATTGGCCCGGCGATCATCTCCGGCGCCACGCGGCGATGCTGCCAGCGCCCGTCGCTCCAGGCTGCCGAGAAACCGCCCGTCCTCCACCACCACCTTGCCGCGCAGCATGGTCAGGCACGGCCAAGCCTCCATCTCGCGCCCCTCCCACGGCGTGTAGTCCGCCTCGTGCAGCTCCTCGGCCCGGATGATGCGCTTGTCGGCCGGATCGAGCACGCAGATGTCGGCATCCGATCCCGCCGCCAGCGCGCCCTTGCGCGGATAGAGCCCCATGATCTTCGCCGCGTTGGTGGCAACGAGATCGACGAAGCGCGACAGCGTGTAGCCGCGCCTGCCGACCATCTCGGTGTACATCAGCGCCACGCGCGGCTCGACGCCGGCATTGCCGCCGGTGGTGTCGTCGATGCGCACGCCCTGGATCTTCTGCTTGAGCGTGCAACAAATCTCGTCGGTGGCGACACAGTTGATCGAGCCGTCGAGCGTGCCCGCCCAGATCGCCGCTTGGTCCTCGGCCGACTTGAGCGAGGGATAGGTGTGGTAGATCTGCCCGTTCGGGCGGCGATAGTCCTCGCTCGTGTAGAGCATGTATTGATGCAGCGACTCGCCGTAGATCGGAACGCCTCGGGCGCGCGCTTCCCGGATCGCCGAGACCCCGCTCGCGGCCGAGGTGTGCATCATGTAGAGCGCCGCGCCCGGCACCTTTTCCGCCAGGCGAATCACGCGGCGGAAGGAGAGGTCCTCGGAGAGCGTATTGTGAACCTCGGCCATGTTCTCGAAGCCGGTGCGCTCCTCGCGCATCAGCTTCGCATACATATGCATGACGATGTCGTTGTCCTCGGAGTGGATGACGCCGAGGCCGCGCTGCGCGGCCAGAACCCGGAACACCTCCCAGATATCGCCGAAATCGACCATGCGCCCCTTGCGTGAGGGCGTGATGTCGGTGGTGAAGATCTTCACCGTGGCGAAGCCCGCCTGGATCGCCTCGCCGAGCTGGCCGAACAGCTCGACCGGCAGCGCGCCTTCCACCATCAGGTGCTGGGCATAGTCGCAGGCGCAATGGCCCTTCCAGTCCTGTTCGCGCCGCGCGATGGCGTCCTGCACGTCCTTGCCCTGCGAGCAGCGGGTGAAATCGATCATGGTGGTGGTGCCGCCGTGCAGCGCGGCACGGCTGACGATGTCGGGCGGGTCGGTGGGGGTGATCGAGCCATCCGGATGCGGCAGGTACCATTTGCAGTGCACATGCGGGTCGATCCCGCCCGGCATGACGACCTTGCCGGTGGCATTGATCAGGCGGGCGCCATCGGGGATCTGCATGGTCCCGCCGACCGCGACGGCGACGATCCGCTCGCCCTCGATCGCCAGGTCGTAAGCGCCGACGCCCTGCGGCGTCACCACCGCGTCGCCGCGCAGCACCAGGTCCACCACGACTTCCTCCCTTATTGCCGCGTATCGCGATACGGTCCGACGACACCGCCTGCCAGGCAAGAGGGAATCCGGACCATGAGCCAGCCGGCCGATGCCCGCCCGAGCTTCCGCACGCGGCGCCTCGCTTTGCGGCCGCGCATATTGGGGGACATCGAGGCGTGCATGGCGATGGACCGCGATCCCGAGGTGACACGGTTCATCGCTGGCCCGTGGAGCGATCCCGTCGCGCACCGCGCCTTCGTCGAGGCACGCATCCGCCATCCCTACCCGCCTGGCCAGGGCTATTGGTCGATCATCGCGCCGGAGGGGTTCGCCGGCTGGGTGTTGCTGACGCCGCTCGACCTGCGCGGGCCGGAGATCGAGATCGGCTGGCGCCTGATCCGCGCGGTGTGGGAACGTGGCTACGCGACCGAGGCGGCCCGGCCGGTGCTGGCGCACGCCCTCACCACCCTCGCGTTGCCCGAAATCGTGGCCGACATCGATCCGCGGAACACGCGCTCTCTGGCCGTCGCGCGCAAGCTCGGAATGCGCTTGCTCGGACCGGCTCCCCATGGCGATGGAAGGCTGCTCCGTTATGTCGCTGGACCGGGGTTGCGCCGAGCTGGCAACCGCCGAAGGTTGAGCCGCATGGACAATGGTTTCGATGCGGTCGTGATCGGGGCCGGCATTGCTGGGGCGAGCGCCGCCGCCGCGCTCGCCGCCGATCGCCGCGTCGCACTGATCGAGGCCGAGGAGCAGGCCGGCTATCATAGCACTGGACGATCCGCCGCGATCTGGGTGCTGAACTACGGCCCGGCCGACGTGCGCGCGCTGACCCGGCTTTCTCGGGGCTTTTTCGAATCGCCTCCAGCGGACTTCGCCGAAACGGCGCTGATGCGCCGCCGTCCGGTGCTGTTCCTGGCCCGGCCCGAGCAAGTGCCTGAGTTGGATCGTTTCCTGGCCGACAGCACGGGCGTCCGGCCGCTGGCGGTCGCGGAAGCCGGCGCTCTGGTTCCGGCGCTGCGTCCGGGCTACGCCGCCGCCGCCGCGATCGAGGCCGATGCGTTCGACATGGACGTGGCGGCGATCCATCAAGGGTTCCTGCGCCAACTCCGAGCCCGCGGCGGAACGCTGGCGCTGCGCCAGCGAGCGGGGCGGATCGAGCGTCGGGACGGCGCGTGGCAGGTCGCGGCAAGCGGGGGCGCGGTGTTCCGGGCGCCGGTGGTGGTGGACGCCGCCGGCGCCTGGGCCGACGAGGTCGCCTCGATGGCCGGCATCCGCCCGCTCCGGCTGATCCCCTGCCGGCGCACCGCTGCGATCATCGACCCGTCGCCCCGCGACGTGTCCGATTGGCCACTGATCCTCGATGTCGGCCACGGCTGGTATGCGCGCCCCGAGGCTCGCACGCAGCTGATGGTCTCCCCGGCAGACGAGACACCGACCCACCCGCACGATGTTCGGCCCGAGGAGATCGACGTCGCGCTCGGCATCGATCGGATGCAGCAGGCGCTGGATATCGAGGTGCGCCGGGTCGAGCGGAGCTGGGCTGGGCTGCGCACCTTCACGCAAGACGGCAGCCTCGCGTTCGGATGGGATCGCCGCGCGCCCGGGTTCTTCTGGTGCGCAGGCCAGGGCGGCTACGGCATTCAGACCTCGCCGGCGGCCGGCCGACTGGTGGCGGACCTGATCGCGGGACGCGACCCCGGCGCGGCGGCGATCGTGGCGGCAGTGGACCCGAACCGCTTCCGGCGCTGACTGCTAAGCGCCCAGTTGGTCCGCGAGTTCGGCGAAGCCCGGCACGATGATGTCGCAGGCCGGGTTTGGCGTGGGATCGGGCGGGCCGGACGGTCCCCATTCGTCGGGCCGATGCACGAACGCGGTGCGAAAGCCCTCGCCGCGCGCCGCGTTCAGGTCGAAGTTGTGGCACGCGACCATCACGATCCGCTCGGGCGGGAGCTGCAACAGCTTCGCGGCTTTCCGGTATGCTTCCGGTCGCGGCTTGTAGACGTCGAGCATCTCGCAGGAAATCACCGCGTCCCAGGCAAGGCCATTGTGTCGCGCCGTGTCGATGATGAGCGACACGCTGAGGATCGTGAACGAGACGACGACGTGCCGCTTGCGCAGGCGCGCGATCGCAGGCGGCAGGTCGGGCCATGCGTTCAGCACGTGCCAGGTACCCGCGATCCGGGCGCGATCCCCTTCCGATAGCATGTCGAGGCCGTGCGCAACGCAGATCTCGTCAAGCACGTCCCGATGCACGTCGTCGATGTTGAAGCCGGGATTGACGGTGTTGGTCATGCGAGCCAACGCGCGGCGGCGGTAGTCGTTGGCGATCACCGCCCAGTCGCGCTCGATACTATGCCGCGTCCCGGCCTCGGCCAGCGCGGCGCTGATGCCGTGATGCCAGTCCAGCACCGTGCCGCCGGTATCGAAGGCGAGCGCCCCAATCGATCCGTGCATCCACCTGTCAACTCCTGTCCATCGCGGATGGTTGATTTCTTGAACGCTTGCTCCAAAATACTTCAGATGGCAAGGCCAAGGGAATTCGACGAGGCGGAGGCGCTGGATGCGGCGGTCGAATGCTTCTGGTCGCGCGGCTACGAGGCCACCTCGGTGCGCGACCTCGCGGAGCGAATGGGGATCACCGGCGCTAGCCTGTACAATGCGTTCGGCGACAAGCGCGCGCTGTTCCGGCGCGCGCTCGACGAATACGGCGCCCGGATGCGCGAGCGTCTGGCCACGTTGGAGCGAACGCATAGACCGCGCGAGGCCGTCGTCGCGTTCATCGAGGGTGCCATAGACCGCTCGCTCGCGGATCGGCAGCGGCGCGGCTGCTTGTTGGTCAACTCGGCACTTGAGCTGGCGCCGCACGACCCCTGGCTTCGCCGCGTGATCGCGACCCAGCTCGGCGAGATCGAGACGTTTTTTCGCCGAGCCTTGCTCGCTGCTCAAGAGCAGGGGACCGTTAGTTGCGCGCAGCCGGCCGACGACCTAGCCCGGCACCTGCTGGGCGTGCTGCTCGGCTTGCGCGTGCTCGCCCGCGCGCGCCCCGACCGCGCGCTGCTCGAGGGTGTGGCACGGCCGGCGCTCGCGCTGCTCGACGCACCCGAACACAGAATGGAGCACGTCTGATCATGATCGAGCTTTACTATTGGCCGACGCCGAACGGCCATAAGGTCACGATGTTTCTCGAGGAGGTTGGGCTTGAGTACCGTATCCATCCGGTGGACATCAGCGCAGGCGAGCAATTCAAGCCCGACTTCCTGGCGATCTCGCCGAACAACCGGATGCCGGCCATCATCGACACACGGCCTGCCGACAACGGCGAGCCGGTATCGGTGTTCGAGTCCGGGGCGATCCTGCTCTATCTGGCCGAGAAGACCGGAAAGTTCCTGCCGCGCGACCTGCGCGGCAGGAAGACGACCCTGGAGTGGCTGTTCTGGCAGATGGGCGGGCTCGGCCCGATGGCTGGGCAGAACCATCATTTCGTGCAGTACGCGCCGGAGCAGATCCCGTATGCCATCCAACGATACGTAAACGAGACCAACCGGCTGTATGGCGTGCTGGAACGCAGGCTGGCGGGACGATCGTTCCTATCTGGTAAGGAATACACGATCGCCGACATGGCGGCCTATCCTTGGATCGTGCCATGGAAGCGCCAGCAGCAGGAGCTTGACTCCTTCCCTAGCCTGCGGCGCTGGTTCGATGCCATCCGCGCGCGTCCGGCCACCGAGCGCGCCTACGCCAAGGGCGAGCCCTATTCCAATCGGCCGACCGTAAGCGAGGAAAGCAAGCAGATACTATTTGGACAGACCGCCGCAAGCGTCGCGCGCGGCGCATAACCCGGAGAGCGAGGAGACCAATGGACACGAATATCGCCAGTACCGCGTCCCTGGAGAGCATCGAGGGGGAGTTCTTCTATCTCTCGCCCGAGACCAAGCGGCCGCGCAACTACACCTACGATCCGCCGCCCGGGGTGCCGCGCAACAACGCGGTATACGAGCCGCATCGCATGAAAGTGCTGAACGCCCGCCCGGTCGCCGCGGAGGCGTCGCTCGACTTAGAGGGCTTCGCCCTGGTACGGAACGAAAGTGCCGTGCGGGACTTTTACGACGAGGACGAGTTGCGCCGAGTTTATTATCCCGAGGCCGAGCGCCTGGTCGCCGAGGAGACCGGGGCGGAACGGGTGATCGTGTTCGACCATACGGTGCGCAAGCGCCTGTGGGGTGCGGAGGATCGTAGCCCCGGCACGCCTCGCCAGCCGGTCGGGCGAGTTCATAACGACTATACCGAACGCTCCGGGCCGCAGCGGGTACGCGATCTGATGGGCGATGAGGCGGAGGCGCTGCTCGGCCGTCGCTACGAGTTCATCAATGTCTGGCGGCCGATCACCGGCCCGCTGCGCGACGCGCCGCTCGGGGTGTGCGATGCGCGCACGGTCGATCCCGCCGACTGGGTGCCGTCGGAACTCGTGTACCGCGACCGCACTGGAGAGACGTACGCCGTGCGCTTCAATCCGGCGCATCGGTGGTGGTACGTGCGCGACATGATGCCGAACGAAGCGCTGCTGCTGAAATGCTTCGATTTCGAGTCGCGACGGGCGCGCCCGCTGGGCACCGCACTCCGCGTTCGAGGATCCGACCGCCCCGGCCGACAAGCTGCCGCGCGAAAGCATCGAGCTGCGCACGATCGCCTTCCACGGCGCTTGACCTGACCCTCAACCCAACCCTATCCGCAAGCGGGAGAGGGGGGAAGAATGGAAGCCCTCTCCCTCAAGCCAAACGAAGGGGACAACGGAGCCCTCTCCCTTTGGGAGAGGGCCGGGTGAGGGCCGAGCCGCTGAGTCCGGATTCATTGTCCAGGCACCCCGGTCTCGGCTATGGTCGCGGCCGATGGTGTCGCAGCGCCGATTTGCCGCCTTGGCCGAACTGTTCCGGCACACGGAGCTTCACCCGGCCGCGTTGCGCGACCTGCGACGGCGGATGAGCGCGCCAGGGCGACACTATCACGGGCTCGAACACGTCGCCAATCTCTGGGTCCGGCACCGCCACTTCGGGCGCGGAAGCCGCTTGCACGCGCGCGGCCCGCAGCGCCGCATCGCCTGCATCATCGCTTTCCATGACGCCATCTACGACCCGCGCAGGACCGACAACGAGGCGGCTTCGGCGGCGCTCTGGCGACGCTACGCCCGTTTCGGACGCCCAATGCCCCGCGGCGACGTCGACCGAGTGGCGCTGGCGATCGAGGCGACCGCGAACCATGCGGGCGACGCGGATGCAGCCGATCTGAGCGATCCGGAGATGCGTTGGGTTCTCGATCTCGACCTGGCGCCGCTCGGAGCGACACCGCACCGCTTCTGGCGCAACACCTCATGGCTGCGCGTCGAGCAAGCCTTCTTGCCGACGCCCGAATGGCAGCGCCGGCGACTGGGCTTCTTCGCAGCGGTGGCAGGGCGCTCGGCGATCTATCACGTGCGACCTGTCCGCGCGGCGTTCGAGGCCATGGCCAGGGCGAATATCGGGCGCGAGCTCCGGGCGGGCCGCGATCAGTCCTGAAACGCGACCAGATCGACCGGGGCCTCGATGCCGGCTACCGGTCGATGCGGCCGCCGCTCCATCGGCTTGCGCGGCGCGTAGCCTTGCGCGAGCGCCAGGCCGAAGGCGCGGGCGGTGGCGAGCGCCGGGACGCGCTCCTCCTTGGTGTGTTTTTCGAGCTTCGCCGCCAAGTTCACCGGCTCGCCGATCACCGTGTATTCGAGCCGGGTCATGTGGCCGGTGGTGCCGAACAGCGCCTCGCCGCTCGCGACCGCGATGCCCACGCGCACCGGCGGCATCCCCGCCGCGGCCATCCGCGCCGACCAGTCGGCAACGGTGTCGAGAATGTCCTCGACCGCGCGCAGCGCATCGGCGGCGCAGGTCGCATTCGCCGTCACGGCGCCGAAGCTCGCCAGGATGCCGTCGCCCAGATACTTGTCGATGCTGCCGTCGTTGCTTTCGATCGCCGGAACGACCGCGCCCTGGTACCCGGCCAGCAGCCGCAGCATCGCATCCGGGGTAAGATCTTGCGCCAGCGCGGTGAAGCCGCGCAGGTCGGTGGTCAGGATCGCGACCGGCCGCCGCTCGGCCATCCCGGCCATTACCTCGGTCTCGCCTGAGCGCAGGCGCGTCGCCACCTCGGGGGCGACCAGATGGGAGAAGTCCGACAGCGCGGCCTGCCCGCGTGCTGTCTCGACCAGCAACCGCCGGCCCCGCGTGACCACCAGCGCCAGGATCGCGGAAACCATCAGGATGGAGACGAACTTGTCGAACTCGGCGCCCACCAGCACCGAGGCCGAGGTGGCGTAGTCAGCGAAGCTGTGGGTGAAGCGTAGCCTTGAGCCGCTCGCGACCAGGGCGTAGGCGAGCAGCCCGGCCCAGAACGCCGCCGCCGTGCCGCCGGCCAGCAGCACATAGGACGCCTCAAGCCTTAGCGCACGCAGCGCGATCAGGATGAAGACGTACATCAGCGTCGACGACTTCAGGTAGATGGTGGCCGGACCCATGTAGCCCAGTTGAAAGGTCCAGATCAGCGCCATCAGTACGGCGATGTCGATGACGACCGAGGCCGCGAGCAGGGCGCGCGGAAGGTGCCGGCGCCAAGCCAGCGACAGCCGAACGCCGGTCAGCACCGCATAGACGCCGAGCACCACCGGGATCGGTTCGATCATCATCGGCGGAGGCGGGTTGGTCAGCCGGTTGATGGCGTAGAGCACGCAGAACGTGACCACAGCGGCGACCTGTGTGAGCCCGATCAGGATTTCAGCAGCGTCCTGCTCGCTCTTGATCCGGTCGCGTACGCGCGCTGGCAGCGGCGCGGGGCCGATCGCCTGCCATGCCATGCCGGCGAGTGCGCGGAGGCGGACGCTCGTGGCGATGCCACGCCCCACCCCGCTCACAGATAGCGGGACCGGATATCGACCGTTGACCGCTCGCCAAGATGGTCGAAATTGGACCCCAGCCAAATCTCCGCGCGTCGGCGGCCTTGGTCACGCAGCCAGGCGAGAAAGGCCCGGTCCGCGTTCAGCTTGGAGCTAACGCCGAGCCGCGTCATCACGTCGTCGGCGGCGATGGCGTGGATCAGCATTCGTTTCATGTCCGGTCGGGTGAGCTGGCCAGTCTCGATCAGCTCGGTGACGAAGTTGATCGCCCGCATCTCCCGCATCAGCGAGGAGTTGAAGCTGATCTCCTTCACCCGGTTGAGTATGTCGCGCGCCGTGCGCGGTATCTCGGGCCGTTCGATCGGGTTGATGTGGACCACCACGATGTCGCGCGACTCGCAGCCATAGATCAGCGGGAAGATGGCGGGATTGCCCATGTAGCCGCCATCCCAGTAGTGCTCGCCGTCGATCTCGATCGCCTGGAACATGAACGGCAGGCAGGCCGAGGCCAGCACCGCGTCGGCGCAGATCTCGGCCCGCTCGAACACCTTCACCTTGCCGGTGCGTACGTTGGTCGCCGACAGGAACAGGCGCACCGGCGCGGTGGGCTTTTGCAGTTCCTCGAAGTCGATCGTCTGCTCCAGCGCGGCGCGCAGCGGGTTGAGGTTGAGCGGGTTGAACTCGTACGGGCTGAACAGGCGGGTGACGAAGTCCAGGCCGATGAAGGCCGGCGACCACTCGAGACCCCAGTTACGCGCGACCCGATCGAACCAGTTCGGTTGCAGCGGGCTCAGCGCGGCGGCAGCGGCAACGCGATTCCAGAATGCCGCCAGCACCCGGCGCGCTTCTTCCGGGCCGCCGGTCGCCATGCCGTATGCGAGGCACGCGGCATTCATGGCACCGGCCGAAGTGGCGCTGATCCCCTCGATCTCGATGCGCTTATCTTCGAGCAGGCGATCCAGGATGCCCCAGGTGAACGCGCCGTGCGAGCCGCCGCCCTGGAGCGCGAGGCCGATGGTCTTCACGGCCGCGGCCGCCGTACGGTCGGGCGTGGGCGCGGGCCGGGTCGGGGCTTCAGCCGCCGACCCGGTGCCGCCGTCGAACACGCGGTCCATCAGTGCGCCGTCCAGCCGCCGTCCACCGGCAGGGCGATGCCGGTGATCGACGCCGCCTCGTCGCGGCACAAGAACGATACCGCCGCGGCGATTTGCTCCACTGTGGCGAAGCGTTTCGTCGGCTGGTCGGCGAGAAACACCTTCCTGATCACCTCCTCGCGGCTGATGCCATGCGCGCGGGCGTGGTCGTCCACCTGCTTCTCAACCAGCGGCATCCAGACATAGCCTGGGCAGACGGCGTTGCAGGTGACACCGGATTCCGCTGCCTCCAAGGCCGTGACCTTGGTGAACCCGAGCACGCCATGCTTGGCCGCGACATAGGCAGATTTAAACGGCGAGGCGACGAGGCCGTGGGCGGAGGCCACGTTGACGATCCGCCCGAAGCTCCGGCGCTTCATATCGCCCAGCACGGCCCGCGTGGCATGAAACACCGCCGAAAGATTGATCGCCAGAATCGCGTCCCACTTTTCGGGCGGGAAGTCTTCGATTGGCGCGACATGCTGGATGCCGGCATTGTTCACCAGGATATCGACCGGGCCGAAGCTGCGGCCGACGCGCTCGACCATGCCGCCGATTGCCGCCGGGTCGGACATGTCCGCCTCGTCGTAGCGTACCGGCACATCGTTCGCCGCCCGCAACTCGTGGCAGAGAGCCTCGACGTCATCCGGATGTCCGAGGCCGTTGAGCACGATCATCGCGCCCTTGCCTGCCAGC
Source organism: uncultured Pseudomonadota bacterium (assembly GCA_963849305.1). Classification (GTDB taxonomy): domain Bacteria; phylum Pseudomonadota; class Alphaproteobacteria; order Acetobacterales; family Acetobacteraceae; genus CAWKGV01. The sequence goes on along the minus strand of CAWKGV010000008.1, from coordinate 332,092 downwards.
GCCTTGGCGATGCCGAGGCCGATGCCGCTGGTCGAGCCAGTTACAATCGCCACCCGGCCGTCGAACGGCCGCGGCGCCTCCGAGCGGGCGAGGCCCGCCGCCGCCATGATCGTGGTCATCGCACGGCTCCTCCTGTTTGTTGCGAGACGCGCTCCCCTGTAACCGCTCGGAGCGCGCCGATATTCCCAGGATCATACCGCTGGCGCCGGCCGGCCAATGCCGTGATTAAATCGGCAATATGACCATCTGTTATGGATACGTCCGGGCCGGCCAGGGACCAATGGGCAAACTCGAGGAGCCCCAAAAGTGGAACTGCACGAGATCCGCTATTTCCTGGCGCTGAGCCAGACGCTGAACTTCACCAAGGCCGCCGAGGCCTGCAATGTCAGCCAGCCGGCGCTCACGCGCGCCATCCAGAAGATGGAGGAGGAACTTGGTGGTCTCCTGTTCTCACGCGAGCGGAACAACACCCATCTGACAGAGCTGGGACGGCTATTGGAGCCGAATCTCGCGCAGGTGATGGCGCGCACCCAGGCCGCGAAGGAAACGGCCACCCGGTTCCTCAAGCTGGAAGGAGCGCACTTGGCGCTCGGGGTGATGTGCACTATCGGCCCCGTGGTCTTCGCGACCTTCCTGAGCCGTTTTCGGATGGATAACCCGGGGATCGACATCACGCTCAAGGACGATGTTCCCGACCGGCTCTGCGACGGATTGTTGAAAGGGGAGCTGGAACTGGCGCTGGTGGCGCGTCCCGATGGCTTCCCGCCGCCGTTGCAGGCCCGAAAGCTGTTTTCCGAACGCTTCGTGATCGCCTGTTCCGCCGGACACCCGTTCGCGCGTCGCAACGCCGTCCGCGTCGCGGACCTCGATGGGGAATCCTACCTCCAGCGGGTCAATTGCGAGTATCGCGATGTGCTGTCCGAGACATGCACGCAGCAAGGCGCCGGTTTGGTGCGATGCTACCGGAGCGAGCGGGAGGATTGGATTCTGACCATGGTCGCCGCCGGCATGGGCGTGTGCTTCGTGCCGGAATACTCGACCACCGTGCCCGGCGTGATCGCCCGCCCCGTGATCGACCCGGCCACTGCGCGGGAAGTTTGCCTGGTGACGGTTGCCGGCCGCCGCTGGTCCCCGCCGGTCGCCGCGTTCGTCCGAGCGGTGCAGCAGCATCGCTGGCCCTCGCCGTCGCCGGACACCTCGGATGCTAACATCGACGCAACGCAATCGCCGCCCAATGAGCGACATGCATAATGTCCATCCAGCGATGGCATTGGCCGCGGCGCCTGTGGCGGGGCCATATTGGCGCCGTGAACAAGGGAGTCGGTGCCATGATGCTGACCCGCCGGGACGCCGCTCGCGGTGCGGTCGTGACCGCGACACTGGCCAGTTTGGGCACCACAGCGGCCCGCGCGGCGGGCAGCACCGCCCCGGGTATCGCCGTGTTTTGCGATGCCCCGCTGCGGAGCGCGATGACCGAAGCAGGACGCCGGTTTGCCGACCGCGCCGGGGCGCCGGTCCATGTCTTTTGCGCCGCGCCGTGGATGATGCTGGCGCAAATCGAGCGCATGACGCAGACCGACGTGCTGGTGACGCTTGCGAGCGCGTTGGATGACGGGACGCGGCGCGGCTTGGTCAGACCGGAAAGCCGGGTTCCGGTCGGACGCAACCACCTCGTGCTCGCAGGGCGGCCTGGCAAGATCGGTCCGGCAGTGACCGACGCAGCGGCGATACGCAAGCTAGTCGGCACCGGCCCGCTAGCCGCGCCCGACGCGACGGCGATGACCACCATCGACAGCGCCGCCGCGGTTGCGGCGATGGGCTTCGCGCCACCCTACCCGTTCCGGCTGGTCGGCGGCTCGGATGCCGACGATGTTGCCTTCCTGATCGCGAGCGGCGCGGCGCCGCTCGGACTGCTGTACCGGAGCGAAATTGGCGCCGATGCCGCGCTGGCACTGGCCGCCGTGGTGCCGCGGTTCGCACCGATCACCTACGCCGCCGCGATCACGACGGTGACGCGCAGTCCGAATGCGGAACGGTTCATGGCGTTCCTGCGCTCGCCGGAAGCGGCGGCCTCGCTGCGGGCGAGTGGTCTGGAGGTGTCGTCGTGAGCGCGCGAATATCCGAACTGCGGGACCGACCCGTGGTGATGGAGGCAAAGATCCCCGCGATCGAAGTGCAGCGGCACCCGCTCATCCGGCGCATCGCGCACTGGCTGATGGCCTTCGCCGTCCTAGTGCTGATCGGCAGTGGCTGGCGTATCTATAACGCCGAGCCGATCTTCGGCTTCCGGTTTCCGCTGTGGCCGACCCTCGGCGGCAACGTGGACCGCGCCCTCGTCTGGCATAACGACCCCGGCGTTGCCTCGGCGATCGCTTGGCACCTGGCCGCGATCTGGCTGCTGCTGGCCGCTTTCGTGCTGTTCGTCTTGCATGGCGTGCTGAGCGGGCATTTCCGTCGCGATTACCTGCCGGTCTCGCCGCGCGGCTTCCTGCGGGACTTCGTCGCGGCGGCGCGTTTCCGGCTGGTCCACCGGCTTGGCGAATACAACGCCGTGCAGAAGGTGTTTTATTGTGGCGTCCTGCTCGCCGTCGCGATGATGTTTGTCTCGGGGCTGGCGATCTGGAAGCCGGTGCAGCTTGCTCCGCTCACCGCGCTGCTCGGCGGCTTCCAGGGCGCGCGGCTGGTGCATTTCGCTTTCATGTCGGTGCTGGCGCTGTTCATCGTGGTGCATGTCGCGCTGGTGGTCCTGGTGCCGAAGACATTCGTGGCCATGGTGCTGGGCCGCGCCACCGCACGCCCGCACGGGCAATCATGAGGGGAATGGTTCCGATGAGTGCATCCGAGCTGGCGCCCATGCTGCGCGGCATCGAACGGCGGCTGGCGTTGCGCCGCAGCCTGAGCCTGGGCGCGCTCACGCTGCTCACCGGCTGCGATGTCAGCGACAACGACGCGGTGCAAGGCGTGCTCGGCGCGTTCTCGCGCTGGAACGATCGGGTGCAGGCGGCGCTGTTCAGCGGGACGCGGCTGGCGCCCACGTATCCCGAGCGCCTGGCGGTGAAGGATTTCCGCTACAACGCATGGTACTCTTCGTCCAAGGCGCCCCGTCTCGACCCGGCGAGCTACCGGCTCGAACTGGCCGGGCAGATCGCCGACAAGCGACCCTGGAGCGTCGAGCAGCTTCATGCGCTGCCGCAGGTCACGCAGATCACACAGCATGTCTGCGTCGAGGGCTGGAGCATGATCGGCAAATGGACCGGCGTTCCTCTGCGCAGCTTCCTGGAGCGGGTCGGTGCCGACACCACGGCGAAGTATGTCGGCTTCGTGTGCGCCGACGGCTACTACGAAGGGCTTGACATGCCCACCGCGCTGCATCCGCAGACGATGATGGCGTTCAAGCTGGCCGACGAGACGCTGCCAGTGCCGCACGGCTTCCCGTTCAAGATCCGGGTGCCAACCAAGCTCGGGTTCAAGAACCCGAAATTCGTCAGCGCGATATACGTGACCAACCGCGAGCCGCGCGGCTTCTGGACCGACCGGGGCTATAACTGGTTCAGCGGGCTCTGAGCCGTGCACAGCGAGCGGCACGGCGAGCTTTGCGCCATCGCGGTCATGGCGAAGGTGCCGGAACCCGGCCGCGCCAAGACCCGGCTCGTGCCGCCGCTTGATGTGGAAGGAGCGGCGGCGCTCAGCCGCGCGTTCCTGCGCGACATCACGGAGAACATTGCGCTCGCGGCGCGCGCCGCGCCGGTGCGGGGCTATGTCGCCTATGCGCCGGCCGGGCGGGAGGCGCTGTTCGACGGCGTCCTGGCGCACGGCGCGCGCCTTCTGCTGGCGGACGGCAGCCAACCGGTGCCGCCCCGCGTCCGGGGATTTGGCCGATCGCTGCTGCACGCGCTGCGAGGCGCGCTCGCGAGCCAGGCCAGCGCCTGCCTGCTGAACTCCGACAGCCCGACCTTGCCGACCGCGTTGCTGCGCCGTGCCGCCCGCGCCCTGGCCGCGCCCGGTGATCGGGTCGTGCTCGGGCCGGCCGAGGACGGCGGTTACTACCTGATCGGGGCGAAGGCGCCGCACGCGCACCTGTTCGAAGACATCGACTGGAGCACGGACCATGTCGCGGACCAGACCCGCGCCCGCGTCCGCGCGCTCGGGCTCGATCTGGTCGAGCTAGCGCCCTGGTACGACGTGGACGACCACGCGACGCTCCGGCGACTGATCGCCGAACTCGGGGCGCCAGGTCAGGGTCGATGCGTGCCGTACGCGGCCTCGGCGACGGCCGCCTGCATCGCGCGGCTCGGGCTGCCGGACCTGCTGGCGGCGGCGGCATGAGTCGCCTCGCGCTGCTGGGCGGGTTGTTGCTGGGCCTGACGCTCGCGGGCCTCCCGCTGCACCATCCCGGTGCGATCACGCTGCCCTCGGTGTTGGCAACGGAGGTCTTCGTCGGGCTGATGGCGCTGGCGGGATGCGTCTATCTGCTCGCGGTGCGCGAGGCTCTGCGGTCGGCGCTCCCGCGTAGGGCAGTGTGGCTGGTGCTGGCGGTCGCGCTGGCGCTGCGCCTCTCGGTGCTGTTCACGCCGCCGTTCCTGTCCAGCGACGTGTTCCGCTACGTATGGGACGGCGAGGTGCAGGTGGCGGGGATCAATCCTTATCGCTACGTTCCCGCCGACCCGGCGCTGGCGCCGCTGCGCGACCGCGCGATTTATCCCTCGGTCAACCGCGCCGAGTACGCGCGGACCATCTATCCGCCGATGGCGCAGGCCGTGTTCCAACTCGTCGCCCGCGTGAGCCCGACCGTGCTCGCGATGAAGACGGCGATGGTCGCCTTCGAGTTCCTGGCGATGGCGGCGGTCATGCGGCTGCTCGACCTGGCGCGCCTGCCACGCGCGCGGCTGCTGATCTACGCCTGGAACCCGCTCGCGGTTTGGGCCTTCGCCGGCAATGGTCATGTCGATGCGTTGGCCGTCGGCCTGATCGGGCTGGCGTTGCTGGCGCGCGGCGTGCGGCGCGACGGCATGGCGGGCGCGTTGCTGGGCGGCGCCATTCTGGTGAAGTTCCTGCCCGCGGCAATCGCGCCGGCGCTCTGGCGGCACCGGGAATGGCGGCTGCCTTTCGCCTGTGCGGCGGTGATCATCGCCCTTTACCTCTGCTATATCGGCGCCGGCTGGCACGTGCTCGGCTTCCTGCCCTACTACGCCGCCGAGGAGGGCATCGATCAGGGCACCGGCTTCTGGCTGCTGGCGGGGATCGGCGAGGTGACGCCCCTCACCCCAGTCATGACCGCGCTCTACGAGGCGCTTGCTACCTGCGTGCTGCTCGCGCTCGCGCTCTGGGTCGCGTTCCGCTCCCGCCCGGCGATCGATCCGGGCGAGGAAATCGTGCGGGTTGGCCGCAACACCGCGATCCTCGCCGCCGCGACCATGCTCGCATTGAGCCCGCACTACTCCTGGTATTTCGCCTGGCTCGCCCTGCCCTGTTGCCTCTGCCCGCTGCGCAGCGTGATCTATCTGTCGGTCGCAGCGCTCCTGCTTTACCTGGACCCTTTTAACGAGAGATTCCTCTGGCCGGCGCTGGTCTATGCGCCGGCCATGATGCTCGCCATTCTTGATCTGCGGCGCCACGGTTCGGCGCCGGTCGCGGCACCGGCCGGTGCGGTCGGAAGGAGCCCCTGATGCAAGCGGCAACCGTAACAGACCCGCGCCGCTATTTCGAGGCGGTGGGCCAAGGCCGCTCGCCGGATGCCGAGGCCTCGCCCGTGTGCCTCTATCTGGAGGTTACCAACCGCTGTAACTTGTTGTGCGAGACCTGCCCGCGCACCTTCGAGGCGCTGGAGCCGCCGGCGGACATGAGCTGGGAGCTGTTCACGCGCATCGTGGATCAGGTGCCCGGCGTCGCGCGGGTGGTGCTGCACGGCGTGGGCGAGCCGATGCTCGTGCGCGAGCTGCCGCGCATGATCCGCTATCTGAAGGATCGCGGTGTGTACGTGCTGTTCAACACCAACGGCACCTTGCTGGGGCCGCAGAAGTTTCCCTGGCTGGTCGAGAGCGGCCTCGACGAGCTGCGCGTCTCGCTAGATGCCGCGGATGCGGCCACTTACAAGCAGGTGCGCGGCAAGGATTTTTTTCATCGCATCGTGCGTGATGTCGGCCGATTCACGACCTATTCGCGGGAGCATGGGCTGAACCGGCCGCGCGTCTCTCTCTGGCTCACCGGCCTCAAGGAAACGGTGCAACAGCTCCCGGACTTCGTGCGGCTCGCCGCCTCGATGGGCGTACGGGAGGTGCATTTGCAACGGCTGGTGTATGACACCGAGGGCTTTGGCATGGCCCGGCCGGATTCCTCGCTGTTCGAGCGCACTCAGGCCGGGGAGCAGGCGGCGATCAACGCGGCGCAGACGCTCGGTGCCGCACTGGGCGTGACGCTTGATGCCTCGGGCGCGACGGAGCCGGGGCTAAGCCTGAAGCGTCAGCAGGACGACCGGCCCTGGTCGGCTTGCCGGCGGCCGTGGTCACTGATGTATTTCACCGCGCATGGCCGCGCCCTGCCCTGCTGCATCGCGCCGTTCTCTGTGCGCGGCTATGACAGCTACACCTTGGGCGACGCGACGCAGCAGACCTTGCGGGAGATCTGGGACGGACCTGCGTATCGCCAATTCCGGGCGAACCTGCTTGGCGACGCGCCACCGAAGCCGTGCCAGGGCTGTGGCCTGCGTTGGAGCCTTTGAATGACGCCTCGTGTCGTCGCAATCGTCCCGGTGCTGAACGAGGAGGGGGCGATCGGTCCCACCATCGCCACCCTGCCGCGCTCGGTGGTGGATGCGACGCTCGTGGTGGACGGCGGCAGTACCGATGCGACGGTGGAGGAAGCGCGTGCGGCGGGCGCCGAGGTGTTGGTGGAGCGCAATGCCGGCTACGGGCGCGCTTGTGCGCTGGGGGCGGCGCGGGCGCGCGAGCTTGGCGCGCTCGTGGCGTTGTTCCTGGACGGCGACGGCGCCGACCCGGTGGAGGAGGCCGCGCGACTCGTCGGCCCGGTGCTGGCGGACGAGGCCGACTTCGTGCTGGCGACGCGCACGCGAGGGCCGCGCGCAAGGGGCAGCATGGGGGCACATCAGGTGCTCGCGGGCGTATTGATCGGCTGTGTCGTGGGGCTGCTGACCGGACGCGGCTATAGCGACATGTCGGCGTTTCGTGCCATCCGCCTCGACCGCCTGGCGTCGCTTGGGATGCAGGAGATGACCTATGGCTGGAACCTGGAGATGCAGATGCGCGCGGCCCATGCCGGCTTGCGCATCCGCGAGGTGTCGTTGCCGTACCGGTCGCGCATCGCCGGGCGCTCCAAGGTCGCGGGCAATTTGCGTGGCACGCTGAAGGCCGGCGGACGCATCGTCCGAACGCTGCTCCGCGTCGCCATGCAACTACGCCGGGCGAGAGCGGCTTGACATGGACGCGCCCCCGATCGTCGCGGCGAAGGATCATGCCAGCGCCTCGGTGTTCCGCCCGGAGAACCTGATCCGCGAGGCGCGACGGCAAAAAGGGCTGGAACCCGGCAGCGTGCCCGAAATCTGCGTGCTCGACCCGGATGGCGATGTGGTGCGGACCCTGTGCGCCTCGGGCGAGGCGGCGCGCTGCGGGGCTTGGGCCTGCTATCATACCGATCTGTTCGCGTTCACCCACGCGGACGAACCGATTGGGCTGGTCGGATGCGCCGTGGGCGCGCCGTTCGCGGTGCTGGTGGCCGAGCAGCTCTTCGCCTCCGGCTGCCGGTTCCTGGTCAGCGTGACCTCGGCGGGCCAGGTCGCACCGAGTGGGCCGACGCCCTATTTTGTGCTGATCGACCGGGCGCTGCGCGACGAAGGCACGAGCTATCATTATCTGCCCCCGGCGCGCTTCGCGACCGCGGCGCCCGAGCTGATCGAGGCGGTGCTGCCGACGGTGCGCGCGACCGGACTCGCGGTCCATCGCGGCGCCTCATGGACGACGGACGCGCCGTTCCGGGAGACCGAGGCGGCGATCGCTCGGGCGCGGGATGCCGGCGCGCTCGCGGTCGAGATGGAGGCGGCGGCGCTGTATGCGTTCGCGCGCGCGCGCGGGCGCGATGTGCTGTGCTTCGCGCACGTGACCAACCAGATGGCGCAGGTCGAGGGCGATTTCGAGAAGGGCGAAGCCAGCGGCACCGGCGATGCGCTGCGCATCGTCGCCGCCGCGGCGAGCGGCTGGCGCCGGCTGGATGCCGCGCGACAAGGATATTGAGACGGAGACATGACCATGCGCCCGAATCCGCTGCATGACGTCGGCGTGTTCCTGACCAAAGCGAGCGGGCTGACCGCCGCGTTCTGGGTACTGATGTTCGGCAGCGTCATCATCGCCTGCATCGCGCTGGCGCGCGAGCCGCAGCAGCGGTCGTTTCGCGATCTGGCAGTCTGGGTCGCGCGGTTCTTCCTGGGCGCGATGTGGTGGCAGCAATCGCTGTGGAAGGTGCCGCCAGATTACGGCGGGCTCGTCTATTGGATGAAGCAGATGGTCGCGCACTCGGCGATCGAGGCGCAAAGCAATTTGGTCCGCGTTATCGCCATACCCCACATCGCGATTTTCGGCCCGTTGCAATACGCGATCGAGGTGGCGATCGGCGTATCACTGATTCTCGGCCTGCTCACGCGGGTGAGTTCCGTGATCGGGTTGCTGATGGCGATCAATCTCTGGCTGGGCCTCTATTCGGCGCCCGGCGAGTGGCCGTGGACGTATTTCTTCCTGATCCTGCTTCAGTGGCTGTTCACGGCCGAGCCCCCGGGCCGCAGCCTTGGCCTTGACGCGCTGTGGCTGGGGCGCGCGCGACGCGAGGCAAGGCCAAGCTTCGCGGCCTGGGTCGCCTGAGCTTGGCTAAACCGAAACGGCTACGCGACGCGAACGCGAGGCGAGTCGTCGCAGGCATTCCCGGCAGGTGACGTGCTCGCCTGGAGGCTCCGCCCAGCGCGAGGCCGATCCTGGCTCGGCAGCGCACAGCGCCATGCGGCAGTATGGGGTTACCGCGTGATACATCGGGTTTCGATTGCGTCGATTGCCGGCCTTGGTGAGCGCCACGAAGGCGGATTCGGTAGCGTGCATCTGCTCGCTGTCACCCGTCCCGACGCGCCGGCGACACCATCGCCGGAGATGAACGAGGCAATGCGCGCAAGTAGTTTATGCGGCGCAGACGATGCTGCAAGGTGGGGCGCGACAATGCAGGCGGCTTAGCAGTCGAGCTTTCGATCGAAGCGAGGCGCGGTTTGCCGATGCTGAGTGGCTTATGGCCTATGGTCTGCATTCTTTTAGCTCCCCCGATTTGCCGATACCGATTCTCAACCCGCGTAGGTTTCCCTCTCGCGTCGGATCTGTCAATTGCGCGCCCCTTGTGCCGGGACACGCCAATTTCGTGGTCAAGCTCAATCCCTACGAGAAAAGACGTCACTTTGATGTGACAAAGCTGTCGCGGACGTGGCGGCCCTGTAGGACAAAGCTTGATCTATCTGTAGGTGGGAATGCGCTGCGTTTGATCCTCGCCGGCATTGGAGGGCAATCTTTGAGGCCAGTGTTCGTCGGCATCTTGGGGTTGTGTACGGTTTCGATCCTCGATTCGCAAGTTGCGAGGGCCGCGGCGCGGCTGGCGTACTCCGATCCGCTGCTATCGCTTTGCCTCAGTACCAAGCCGCCGGTCACGCCTGCCAATTTGTGGCTCTCCTGGAGTTTCGCTCCGGAAATCATCTTGCCGTTGGCGGGGCTTTTGACCGTTTATGTTTGGGCCATCAGGACCCCGCCGCGGCCTTTGGCCGAGAGCGTGTTGGATCAGCTTCGGGCTCGGCTGGCTCAGTCTCGCAATCGCCCTTTCCTCGCCGTTGTGCCGAGCGTCCGCGAGCTTGGCGTGGGCGCATATGCTGCAACGTGTGCTCCTGGTGGCGATCGCGCCGCCACTGCTCATGATGGGTGTGCCGCCGTTTGCCGGCTTGCGCCTGCGGCGCATGACAGGCTGGTTGGCCGCTCGCCCGGTGTTCGTCGGCGCGCTGTACACAAGCGTGATTTGGCTGGCGCACGCGCCCTCGGTTTACCAAGCGGCGTTGCGCGACTCGATCGCGCATCTCGCGCTGATTGCCGCGCTGCTATCTGTCAGCTCGATCTTCTGGTCGGTGGCGCTTGGTTGCAGTGAGGGCGATTCGCGGGCCTCGGACGGATCGGCAATCGGCATTCTGCTCTGTTTTTCGGCCATGGTGCAGACCTCGCTGCTCGGGGCGCTGCTCACCCTTTCGCACGGTGTTTGGTACCCGCTGTTCATCGGCCGCACAGCGGCCTGGGGCCTGGCGCCGCTGGAGGATCAGCAACTCGCCGGCGCGATCATGTGGGTGCCGATGGGCGGGATCTATCTCGGCGCGGCGCTGCTGCTGATCCGGCGTTGGCTGGCGGAAGCCCGGCACGGGCCGCTGACTGAAACGGGAGACAGGCCATGATCACGTTGGACGAAGCGCGCCGGGTGATAGCGGTCGCCGAGAAGAAGGCGCAGGAGATCGGCCAACCGATGAACATCGCGGTCTGCGATGCAGGCTGCAATCTCGTCTCGCATGTGCGGATGGACAATGCCTGGATCGGCAGCGTCGATATCGCGATTAACAAGGCATTCACCGCGCGCGCCTTCAATGTGCCGACGAAGGATCTGGCCGAGCTAAGCCAGCCGGGCCAGCCGTTCTACGGCATCCAGGAATCGAACCACGGCAAGGTGATGATCTTCGGCGGCGGCATTCCGCTGAAGCGCGGCGGCGAGATCATCGGCGCCATCGGCGTGAGCGGCGGCAAGGGCAATCAGGATCAGGAGGTCGCGTCCGCCGGCGCATCGGTCTTCCCGGGCTGAGGAGACGGTACATGCAAATTCGCGTCGGCTGCCCTTCGCCGCGGTCGTGGCATCGCTTGGCGCATCGCTCGGACTAATGGCGCCGGCCGGCGCGGGCGATCCCGCGCACGGGCAAATCGTGTCGGCCCGCTGCGCCGCGTGTCACGGAGTAAAGGGCGTGACCGACGACCCGATGATCCCGAAGCTCGCCGGACAGAACGGCATGTATCTCTTCATGCAGCTCAAGAACTTCAAGGACGGCCAACGGGGCAACGGCCTGATGACGCCGGTGGCGCAGGCGCTCTCGGTCGAGGACATGGACGCCGCGACCATCTTCTTCGCGATGATCAATCCCGAGCAGACGAAAGCCGCGCAGCAGCCGGCGACATCACAACAAACGGCCGCGAAACAGGGATCCAACCATTAGACCGGTTCCAGGGTTGGCGCCGAGGAACGAGGAGACGGCGGGATACAGTGCGTCGGAACAAGCGGCCCCAGCGGCCCGCGTATTGGGCATCCGCACGCATGGCGGCGGGCCGCGCTCGTCGCCCTGCTCGCGTTCGGGGCAGGCCGCGCCATCGCGGCCGACGACCTCGACAAGATATCGCAGGACAACAAGCAATGGGTGATGCCGGCGAAGAACTACGCCAACACGCGGTACGGCGGCCTCGACCAGATAAATACCGACAATGTCGGTCAGCTCAAGGTCGCGTGGACGTTCTCGGTCGGCACCGACGGCGGGCAGGAGGCGGCGCCGATCATCGTGAACAACATGCTGTACGTCGTCTCGTCGTTTCCAAACAACTTGTTCGCGCTCGACGCCACCACGGGCGAGCTGGCGTGGGAGTTCAAGCCGTTCACCAACCCGGCCTCGCAAGACGTGGCCTGCTGCGACGTGGTGAACCGGGGCGAGGCGTACGACAACGGCAAGATCTTCTTCAACACGCTGGACGACTACACGGTGGCGGTCGATGCCAAGACCGGCCAGGAGGTGTGGCACACCAAGCTCGACGACATCGATCGCGGCGCGTCGATGACCATGGCGCCGCTGGTGAAGGGAACGGTGCTGGTCGGCAACAGCGGCGGCGACTTTGGCGTGCGCGGCTAGCTGACGGCTTTGGATGAGAACAGCGGCAAGATCGTTTGGCGCGCCTATGGCACCGGGCCTGACTCCGATGTGCTGATCGGCAACGATTTCAAGCCGTTCTATCCGCAGTTCGAGGGCAAGGATCTCGGCGTCACCTCATGGCCGCCCGATGAGTGGAAGATCGGTGGCGCCACATTCTGGGGCTGGATGCAGTATGACCCGGCGCTCAACTTGATCTATTACGGGACCGCCAATCCCGGGCCGTGGAACGCCAACCAGCGGCCGGGCGACAATCTATGGACCACCACGATCTTCGCCCGCGATCCGGAAAGGCTCGGCGCACTGGGCGTATCAGACATCGCCGCACGATCTGTTCGATCATGACGGAGGTGATCTCGGCCGCGCCTTATGGTCACGTCAACGACATCAAGGGTATCGACCTCAAGACCGGCCGGCCGATCGTCGATCACGCCTACGACCCGGTTCTCGGCAAGGATGTTCAGGATATTTGCCCCTCCGCTCCCGGGGTCAAGGACTGGCAACCGACGGCCTGGTCGCCGAAGACGCACCTGCTGTACATCCCGCACCAGAACCTTTGTATGAACTGGAAGACCGCGGAAATAAGCTTCGTTGCCGGCACATCCTATATCGGCGCGACAGTGGACATGTATGCCGGCCCCGGTGGGAACCGCGGCGAGTTCGAGGCTTGGGATCCTGTACAGCAGAAGCAGGTCTGGGCGATCAAGGAGAACTTCCCGGTCTGGAGCGGGGCAATGGTCACCGCGGGCGACGTGGCCTTCTACGGAACGATGGATCGGTGGTTCAAGGCGGTGGACGCCAAAAGCGGCAAGGCGTTGTGGCAGTTCCGCACCGGCTCGGGGATCATCGGGCAGCCGGTGACGTACATGGGCAAGGACGGCGTGCAGTACGTCGCGGTGATGTCCGGTGTCGGCGGCTGGCCGGGTGTGACGGCGAACGCCGAGATCGACCCCAGGGTGCGCAACGCCGCGCTGGGCTTCGCCGGGGCGACGCAGGACTTGCCCGAATACACCGCCGGCGGCGGCGAGCTTTATGTGTTCGCGCTAGCCAACGCGCAGGCGAACGCCGGCGGCACCCAGCAGCAGGGTTCGGCCGCTCCGCCGCCCCAGCAACAGGGCCAGGCAAGCAGCGCGCCGCAACAGCAAACGGCTGCCGCGCCGGCGTCGGAAACGCCGCCGCCGGGGTATCCAGCGACCACCACCGTGAACCAGGGGCAGGGCAATGCCGGGAAGAAGTAGCCGCGCCCAATGGCGCGTCGCGTGCTTGACCTTGCTCGCGCTCGGCTGGGTCGGCGCCACCGCGCCGCCGGCGAGGGCCGAGCAGAAGCAGCTCAGGGTCTGCGCCGACCCCAACAACATGCCGTTCTCGAACCGGCAGGGTGAAGGGTTCGAGAACAAGCTGGCGGAACTGGTGGCGCGCGATCTTGGGGAAACGGTGTCCTACATTTGGTGGGCCGAGCGACGGGGCTTCGTGCGCAAGACGCTCAAGGCCGGACTATGCGACGTCGTCATGGGTGTGCCGACCGGGATGGACATGCTGGCGACGACGCACCCCTATTACCGCTCGACTTACACATTCGTGTCGCGAACGGATCGTGGGCTGCGCCTCGGCTCGCTCACGGACCCAGCGTTGCGCCGGCTGAAGATCGGCGTTCACCTGATCGGCGACGGCGGGTTCAACACGCCCCCGGCACAGGTCCTCGGCGACGAGGGCATGGTGAGCAACGTGGTCGGCTACACGATCTACGGCGACTACCGAATTCCGAATCCGCCGGCGCGATCGCTGGACGCAGTGGTCGCGGGCGATGTCGATGTCGCCACCGTCTGGGGCCCCTCGCCGGCTGGTATGCCCAGCACTCGCCGGTGAAGCTCACGATCATGCCGATTACCGATACCGGCGCGTTCGCGCCGCTGCGATTCCAATTCGCCTTCGCGATGGGCGTGCGCAAGGGTGACGTCGCGCTAAAGGAGCGGCTCAACGGCGTGATCGCGCGCGAGCAAGGCCCCATCCGCGCGCTGCTGGCGAGCTATGGCGTGCCGACGATCGAGCCGCCTGTGCGCTGACCGGCCCGTCCGCAACGAGTGTGCAGGGAGCGACTGTCTTGAAGGTCAAGGGTCGAAATGAGCGTCGAAGGGTCGTCCGCGTCGCCCGGGGGTTCAAGGCTGGCGCTGTCGCGCCCCCGCCTTCGGCGGCTTGCGGCCTTGAGCCGCCGGACGCCGCGGACGCAGGTGCGGGGATGCTGTCGACGGTCAGGACTGGGCGTGCGCCCATGTCGCATTGTCGCGCAGGATGGCGTTGAGGGTGGTGAGCAGCTTGCGCATGACGGCGACCAGGGCGAGCCGCGCGGGTTTGCCGGCTTGGCGCAGCCGTTGGTAGAAGCGGCGCAGCGGCGGATTGCGCCGGATCGCGACCAGACAGGCCATATAGAGCGGCGCGCGCACCGCGACCCGACCGCCTTGGATGCGTCGCTTGCCGCGATAACGGCCGCTATCGCGGTTCATCGGCGCGACGCCCGCCAGAGCCGCGATCTGGTGGCGATCGACGGTGCCGAGTTCCGGCAGTTCGACGATCAGCGTGCGGGCGATGACGTCGCCGATGCCCGGGACGCTCTTGAGCAGGTCCTGCTTGGCGCAGAACACCGGGCTGTCCTCGATCAGCTTGTCGATGGCGCGGTCGATGCGCTCACGCTCGGCCTGCAAGCTGCGCAGGATGGTCTTGAACGAACGCTGGGCGAGCTTGTCGGCGGCTTTGCCGAGGCGCTGCTTCTCGGCGTTGATCATGACCACGAGCTGGCGGCGTCGCGCGAGCAGCTCGCGCAGGCGCAGCGAGAGCGCATCGGGCATCGGCTTCGGCTCGGGCCGGATGGCATCGGCGAAATGGGCGATGACGCCGGCATCGATGGCGTCGGTCTTGGCGAGCCGGCCGATCGCGCCGGCGAATTTGCGCACCTGACGTGGGTTGACGATGGCGACCGGCAGGCCGGCCTCGGCCAGCGCCGCGGCGACGACGCCCTCATAACCGCCGCTCGCCTCCATGGTGACGAGCTTCGGCCGCAACGGCTGCAAGCGGCTCGCCAGGTCGGCCAGGCCGTCGGGGTCGGTCGTGCAGACGAACCCGGTGCCGTCCGGGCGAACATGCACGTCGACCCGGCCCTTGGAGACGTCGATGCCGACGAAACGGTCGGCGGTGGTCGGCTCATCCATCACCCATCCTCCTCGATGCGGGCTCGGGCCCAGACGACTGTTCGGGCTTACGGACGACCGGCCGGCGCCACACGCTCCCTCGCGGCCTCAAGGACCAGGAACCATTCGGGCTACCGGCCGGGCTCGGCGGGCCAGCGTAGCAACGCCAACCAAGCAATGCCGAGATAGGAGGTTTTCATGCCATACCGGTTCCGATCGCGCCTGGTCGCTCGGAGCGTCGTGGCCGCGAGCGCGGCCGCGGTCCTCACATGCCAGCAAGCCACGAGCTTCGCGCAGCAGGTGCCGAACGTGCCGCCGGTGCAAAAGCCGCAGGTACTGGAAAGGGCCGAGCCGCTTCAGGACCGGCCGGCGCCGCCCGGTTAGGGACACTCTGATCAAGGAGTAACCGGGCCGGCTCGGTCGAGAAAAGGAACGACAGCAACCAAATTGCGCTTGGAGTCGGGTTTTACGACGATTTGGCCTCCCTCGCCGGCGGCAGGGCGCCATTTTGGGCGCAGATCTCCCGTCAGGCGCGCACCAGCACCTTGCGAGCGAGATGAAGGTTAGCCAGTCCACAAGTCACGAACAGCCGGTGGGCGTTCTTGTCCAGCCCACGATAGCGCACTTTCACAAAGCCAAACACACGCTTGATCACGCCGATGCTGTGCTCGACCTTGGCTCGCACCGTCGATTTGGTGCGGTTGCGTGCCTTCTCCGCCTCATCGACCACGCCACGATGCCGATAGCGCCGGTTGGTGAAGTCTTGCGCGTGCGGCGCATGCTCGCGGATCACCTCGCGTTGGCCGCGATAGGCCTGGTCACCCCACACCCGCGTTTCCTCGCCGTGCAGCAGATCACCAAGCACCGCCGCATCATGCACATTCGCCGCGGTGGCAACCACGGAATGGATCAGCTTGGTTTTGCTATCCACCCCGAGATGCGCCTTCATGCCAAAATACCACTGCTGGCCCTTTCTGGTCTGATGCATCTCGGGATCGCGCTGCTTGGACGCATTCTTGGTCGAACTCGGGGCGCTGATAATGGTCGCGTCGACGATTGTGCCAGTGCCCACCTTCAATCCTCGGTTCTCGAGATGTTCATTGACAGTCTCGAGTATCCGCTTGCCGAGTTCGTGCTTCTCCAGCAGGTGGCGGAATTTGCACACCGTGGTCTCGTCCGGTGCCGGCTCCCGACCGAGATCGATGCCGGCGAACTGCCGCATCGAGGCTGAATCATACAGCGCCTCCTCCACCGCCGGATCCGAGAGGTTGAACCAGAGCTGCAGGAAGTAAATGCGCACCATGCGCTCAAGGCCGATCGGCGGACGGCCGTGGCCTGGCTTCGGATAGACCGGCTCGATCAGCCGGCAGAGGTCCTGCCACGGCACAACGCGGTCCATCTCGGCAAGGAACGCGGCGCGACGCGTGGTTTTGCTGTAGCGCTCGAAGTTGACGCTCGCCAGAGTCGCTTGTCGCATATCGGCCCCGCACGAAATCCGCAGAACCCGCCCTACAGGCTGTTCCGTGACCGTGTCGAGAGCGGCTTTTTCAGAGTGTCCTTAGGTGGTCAATACCGACCAGGTGCCGGGAGAGTCGATCCAGCTCTGGTCGTACAAGCCGAAAGTGCCACCGCGCGAGCAGTACACGCCCGCCGACCTGGCGCAGAAACTTTTGCAAGTGCGTATTTCCAACAACTTCCCCGGCGGCGTCGCCGTTAGCCCCGAGATCAAGAGCCCGGTCGCGGGTGATCCGGAGGCGGTTAAGCGCGGGATGCAGCACTTCATCGCGTTCAACTGCATCGGCTGCCATGCCAACAACGGGGCCGGCGGCGAGGGGCCGGCGCTCAGCGACCAACAATGGCTGTTCGGATCGTCGGCGGAGAACATCTATCTCACCATCGTGCATGGCCGAAAGAACGGGATGCCGGCGTTCGGCGGCATGTTGCCTGACAAGACTATCTGGGAGCTGGCCGCCTACATCCAGAGCATCGCCGAGGAGCCGACCGGCAAGAAGGAAGAACGATCTCGCGCTCGCCGCAGTCGCCGGCGGTGCAGCAGGTACCAGCCGAGGCGCTGACGACCGACAATCCGTGGGCGCATCTCGAGCCGTTCAGCAGCGGGCAACGACCGCAGCTCGCCGCGAACGCGGCGTCCCCTGCCCCCACGCAACCGTCCTCGCCCCCAAGCTCCGGGAAGCCTCCGGCGCCAGCCGGCGGGCAGCCAACCGGCGGCAACCAGCCGACCCTCAGCGGCAATCAGCAGCCCGCAACGGGCGGCGCCGGCGCGTTGAAGAAATGATCTGGGGGCGCCGGATGGCGGTATCGCACGGGCGGGCGTAGCGCGGTGCGCCGCCGGGCAGCTCCGTGGCTTCACCTGATGCCGTTGGCGGCGCTCGCCGGCTGTGGCCGGCGTGCAATCGGTGCTGGCGCCGGGTGGAGTCAACGCCAGCGAGATCGCCACGCTCTGGTGGTGGATGTTCGGCGTCGGCATGGCGATCCTGGCGCTGGTCGTGGCGCTGTATGCGTATGTGCTCTACACGCGTCCCGACCAGCGGCCGAACGTCAGCACCAATGCCATCGTAATCGCGGGCGGCGTCGTGCTGCCAATCGTCTGCTTCTCCATCCTGCTGCCAATGAGCTTCGCCGTCGCCCGGCTTTGGACCGCCGACGTTCCGCCCGGCACATTGCGGGTCGAGGTGCAGGGCAATCAATGGTGGTGGCGCGTTCAGTACCTGGAACCCGGGCGGGGCGATCTGTCGTTTTTTACGTCTAACGAGATTCACGTGCCCACCGGCCGGCCGGCGGAGATCTTCCTCACCTCTAACGACGTGATCCATAGCCTGTGGGTCCCCGGCATGGGCGGGAAGACGCAGCTGATCCCCGGCATCCGGAACCGCATGGTGATCCAGGCCGACAAGCCGGGCCGCTATCGTGCCCAATGCGCCGAGTTCTGCGGGCTAGCAGCCTGTCGGATTCAGCCTGCCGGCTGAGCCAATGAGCAAGCCGGCTGGGGTGTTCACGCCGCCTGCAGGCGGGCGATTTGCCTGCAGTTGTAGGCGAGCGCGGTCAGGGTCCACTCGGCGGCAACCTTTTGGATGCCGCGCAGGTGGAAGCGGACGAAGCCCATGGCGCTCTTGATGATGCCAAACACCGGTTCGATGGTCTGCTTGCGTCTTTTGTAGAGGTTCTTGGCATCTTCGGTCTCCAGCTTGGCTTTCATCGCCAGGCGCCAAGGCTCGGTGATCCGGCGCGGCGTGGTTTGCGGCGGCGGCGGACGGAAGTCGTAGGGCCGGTGCGGCTGGGTCCGCCCGATCGCCACCAATGGCTCGATGCCATGTGCGTGCAGGTCCGCCACCGCTGGGCCGCTGGCAAAACCGGTATCGGCCAGAACGATCTTGGGTAGGCCAATGGTTGTTTCCATTGCCAGGGTAGTCGCGGCAAAGCTCGGCGCATCGGCTGGGGTCGCGACCAGGTTGGTCGCCAGGATCAGTTGCGCACCGTCGGCGCACACCACCGCCTGTGCGTTGTAGGCTTGGCGGTATTCATGCGCATCCGAGCGTCGCATCAGGGCGCTGTCCGGGTCCGTCAGGTTGCTTTGTCGCTCTGGTGGCGGCGTATCATCGGGCGGTTTCGGCGGCCGGCCGCGACGCCCGTTCTTGGCGTCATAGGCGGCCTTCTTGGCCTCATAAGCTGGGCGGGCGGCCTCAGCTTCGGCGCGTGCCTCGGCTTCCAGCCGCTCGCAGGCAGCATCGAGCTTCGCCTGGAGCGCGTTGCGCCGGGCCAGTTCTGCCGGCAACGCTTGCGGGTCGTGGTCCCCGGCGTCGGCCGCTTCGGCCTGCGCGGTCAGCGCGGCGATGTCAGCCGCCAGCTTGGCCCGCAATTCCTGCGCCCGGTCGTAGCGCACGGAGCGGATCTTCGAGGCATTGGCGTCGATCTTGGTCCCATCGATCGACACCGTGCCGAGCCGCAGCAGCCCACTCTCGCGCGCCAGCAGCAGCACTTGCAGGAAGGCCGCCTCGAAGGCCGCTTTGTTCGAGCGTCGGAACACCGCGATCGTGTCGTGGTCGGGGTGCAGGTTGGCCGCCACGAAGCGAACCGCGATGTCACGGTAGGTTGCCCGCTCGATCCGCCGCGACGAGAAGATGCCGTTGGCGTAGCTGTAGATCAGCAGCGCCAGCATCAGCCGCGGGTGATACTGCGGCTTGCCGCACGCTCGCTCCGCCACTCGGAACGCCCCGAGCGGTACCCGCTCCACCGCGGCCACCACGAAGTGCGCAAGATCATCCTCCGGCAGCCAAGTCTTTAGGTCGGGCGGCAGCAGAAAGGCCTGGTCGCGGTTGAACGGCACAAAATTCGACATCCGCCGATTCTAGCCACCGATCGCGTGATCGGGTATCTCAATCCGACAGGCTGCTAGACCACGCCGAGATGGCGCTCTGGGTGGTGGCGCACGCGCCGGCCGACTTCGACGCCTGGCTCGCGCACGAGCGCGGGGCAGCCGCGGAGCCGACCGGCGGTCCCGTGCTCGAAGGCTATCTGGCGTTTCGCACCCTGTCCTGCGTGTTCTGCCACACGATTCGCGGGCTCCAGTCGTTCGGCGTGGTCGGGCCTGACCTTACCCATGTCGGCAGCCGGCTCACCATCGGCGCCGGGCTGCTCGCCACCGACCCGCACAACATCGCGCTCTGGATCGCGCACAACCAATCGCTGAAGCCCGGGAACGACATGCTGTCGTTCGACACGCTCGATCCGCACACGCTGCAAGTCCTTGCAACTTTCCTGGAAAGCCTGAAATGAGCGGCATCGGCGTCACCGCCGGTCCCGGCGAGGAGCCGGCCGGCGCACCGATCGAAAGCGAGTTCGACCGGGTCTGGCGCACGCCGCGCTGGCTGGGTCGGCTATCGGCCGCCAACCACGTTGTTCTCGGCCGGCGCTACATCGTCACCGCCTTCATTTTCTTCCTGGTGGGCGGGATCGAGGCGATGTTCATGCGCACGCAGCTCATCTTCCCCGAAAACCACGTGCTAACGCCCTACCAGTACAACCAGATCTTCACGATGCACGGCACGACCATGTTGTTCCTCTTTGCAACACCGGTCATGCTCGCTACCGCGATCTTCCTGCTGCCGATGATTATCGGCGCGCGCGACATCGCGTTCCCACGCCTGACGGCGTTCGGCTATTGGATCTACCTCGCCGGCGGGATTCTCCTCTACGTTAGCTTCCTGGTCCAAGGCGCCCCGGACGCCGGCTGGTTCATGTATCAGCCGCTGACCGCGCCGCAATTCTCGCCGCGGCTCAATCAGGATTTCTGGTATTTCGGCGTGGCTCTGGTCGAGAGCTCGAGTGTGATCGCCGCAATCGAGCTGACCGTAACTATTCTCAAGAGCCGGGCGCCTGGGTTCACGATCAACCGGATGCCGACTTATGCCTGGTACATGCTTGGCACCAGTTTCATGATTATCTTTGGCTTCCCGGTAATCATCATCGCGGCGCTCATGGCGGAGGCCGAGCGGGGGTTGGGTTTGCCGTTCTTCATCCCCTCAGCCGACGGCAAGCCGCTGCTGTGGGAACACCTGTTCTGGATCTTCGGCCACCCCGAGGTCTATGTGATCTTCCTCCCTGGCGCCGGGATTGTCTCCACCATCCTGCCCACCTTCGCGCGCGCACGCCTGATCGCCTATGACTGGATCGTGCTCGCCATTGTCGGGACGGTATTCTTCAGCTTCGGCGTGTGGGTCCACCACATGTTCACCACCGGCATCCCGCGCACCGCTCTGTCGTTTTTCTCGGGCGCGAGCCTGGCGGTCGCGGTGCCGAGCGGCATCCAGATCTTCGCTTACCTGGCGACGATCTGGCACGGCCGGCCGGTGATCACAACGCCATTCCTGTTCCTGCTGGGGTTCGTGTTCATCTTCGTGCTTGGCGGGCTATCGGGCGTCACGCTGGCGATCGTGCCGTTCAACTGGCAGGTGAACGACTCCTACTACGTCGTCTCGCATTTCCATTACGTGATCATCGGCGGCATGGTGTTCCCGCTCTTCGCCGCCCTGCACTATTGGATGCCGCTGGTGAGCGGGCGGATGCTGTCCGAGCGGCTTGGCCGGGTCACGTTCTGGGTCATGTTTTTCGGCTTCAACCTGGCCTTCCTGCCGATGTTCATCAGCGGGCTGTGGGGGATGCCGCGGCGCATATACACATACCCGGCCGCCTCGGGTTGGGAACCGACCAACTTCGCCTCCACGATCGGCGGCTATGTGTTCGCGATCGGCGTGCTGCTGTTCTTGGTGAACCTCGCTTGGCACTTCTGGGGGGGCGCCGACGCGGGGATCAATCCCTGGAACGCGGGAACGTTGGAATGGGCGCAGCCGCTGCCGGTGACGCCCTACAAGTTCCGCAGCATCCCCGAATTACGCAGCCAAGACCCGATCTGGGACGATTCGGACCTGGCCGGCCTGATCGCGCGTGGCGAAGGCTTCCTGCCGCGCGTGCATGAGGACGCGAAGGAGATGCTGGGTACGTCAATGGTCGGCGCCGAGCCCGATCAGGTCGTGCGACTGCCGAAACCGAGCTACATGCCGCTGTTCACGGCGATGATGGTCACGCTGATCGCGGCCGCGCTGCTGGCCCGGATGCCCTGGCTCGCGATCGGCGGCGTCGGCGGCACGATTCTTGGCGTCGCGGTTTGGCTCTGGGACCGCCATCCGATCGAGGACGAGATCGATGTCGGCCACGGATTGCGCCTGCCGGTGAGTTTCGGCGACCACAAATCGAACGAACATCTGGGCATGATCATCTTCCTGATGGCCGACTTCGCCGCCTGGGGGACGCTCGTTTACAGCTACTTCTTTCAATGGGCGACGACCGAGTTCTGGCCACCCCCCGGCTACGTGATCGGCCATCATGGTTACGCCTTCGCCGCCACCGGCTTGCTCGTGGTCAGTCTAGGGACCGTCTATCTCTCCCGCCTAGCCGGCCGCCACGGCCGGATGCTGTTTATGCTACCGGGGCTGCTGGTCAGCACCGCGCTGCTCGCGGTCGCGGCATGGTGCGTTTGGAAGATCTTCAGCGATCTGCCGTTCGACTACACCTCGGATGCCTACGCCGCCGAGGTGGTCACGCTGGCGGGCTTTGGCGCGTTGCATCTGGCGGCGGCGGTGCCGATGATGGTGTACACGATGGCTCGCGGCCTCGCCGGATTTGTGAAATCGCATCGCTACATCGCCATCTGGACCACCGGCGTGTTCAGCATGTACGCGGCGGTGCAGATGCTGGTGATGCTGGGAATCATCTTCCTATAGCGCAGGAGCCGGGAGCGATCCGCAGATGAAACCGTCGGCCCTGGGGACTGCGTTAGCACGGCTGGGCAAGCGGCTTGGGCTCAACCAATCGCCCTATGGCGGCGACCGGCGATTTCCCGCCAGCGTTCCCGGCTTCCTGTTCGCCCCGATGCTGTGGGCGTGTTACTTCGTGGCGCTCTACTCGATCGAGGGCACGGGCTGCCACAGCCATTTCTATCAGCAGCAGACGGCCGGATTGAATTCGCAGAAATTCGCCCTGCTCGGATTGATGATCGCGGTGGCGCTGGTGACGCTTGCCATCGGGGTGTGGAATCTATCGATCTGGCTGCACCTGCGGCGCGGCCCGGAGGTCGATCCGCGCAGCAAAGTTGCGCAGACACAGTTCCTCGCGCTGACCGGGGCGATGGTTTGCGGACTGTTCTTCGTCGGCACCGTTTGGATCGGTGTGAGCCCCGCCGCGTTCGCCGCCTGCCAGGGCGCGACCGCGCAGCCGGGCCTCTGATCGCATGGCCGAGCCGGATGCACTTCAGCGGGAGCTTGTGGCCGACGGGCTTTCGTTTCCGACCAGCGTCACCTTGGAACGATCGGGCACCCTTTACGTGGCCGAGTCCGGACTGCCGTTCGCCGGCGCCCGGGCGGGAGGGCGGGTGTGGCGGTTCGATGCCGATGGCGGGCGCGAGCTGTTGTTGGACGGGCTTCGCCCGCCGGTGAACGGCCTGACCTGGCACCAAGGGAGCCTGTTCATCTCCGAGGGCGGCCATCCGGGGCGGATCAGCCGCCTCGATGCAAGCGGCGAGCACAGCACGATCCTGGATGGGCTGCCCTGGCACGCGACAGGGTGTCATCTCTACTTGGCGCACCGCGACATTTCTAACGGGGAGAAAAAGTGTCTTTTCAATCGGGGACGGACAGGGCGTATCCGCGCGCCACGTCGCTACCGCCCAACCGCGATCCGCCCCACCGCCGCCCCCGAGCGCGGGTCGATCAGCACCACCCGGTCCGGGCCGCCGCCCTGCAACGCCACCGCCAGCCGGTCCTGCACCGCGGCGATGCCCGCGATCCGCGTGCCCGCCGGTTCGTCCAGCGTCGCCGCAACCGGCGGGCCGCTCGACGTCGGGGCACTCGCGCGCTTGACGATGGTTGCGATCAGCACCGCCGTCCCGGCCAAGATCAGGATGCCCAACGCCACCGTCACGAATTGCAGAGCGCGCATCCCCCTCCCCTTACCGCCCGTCCCTCGCTCCCGCAGCCGATCCGCGCTATGCGCACCTGATGGCAGAGACGGCGCCGTCCGGCCCGATCCATCTCACCGCCGGCCCGGAAGATGCCGGCGCCCGCACCGACCGGTTCGTGGCCGAGCGCATCGGCGTGATCTCCCGCTCGCGCGTCAAGTCGCTGATCGAAGCCGGCCATCTGCATCGCG
Organism: uncultured Pseudomonadota bacterium; assembly: GCA_963849305.1. GTDB lineage: Bacteria > Pseudomonadota > Alphaproteobacteria > Acetobacterales > Acetobacteraceae > CAWKGV01. The sequence goes on along the minus strand of CAWKGV010000008.1, from coordinate 308,218 downwards.
GCGATGCCCCACTGACCACGCCGGCCGAGCCGGTCCGCGCCGGGGCCTCCTATATCCTCACCCTCCCGCCCCCGGAACCGGCCGCGCCCGAGCCGCAGCCGATTCCGTTCCCGATTCTTTACGAAGACACGGACCTGATCGTGCTCGACAAGCCACCCGGCCTGGTTGTCCATCCGGCGCCCGGCAATCTGGACGGCACCCTCGTCAACGCCCTGCTGGCCCATTGCGGCGCCAGCCTCACCGGCATCGGCGGAGAACGTCGGCCCGGCATCGTGCATCGGCTGGACAAGGACACGTCCGGGGTCATGGTAGCGGCGAAGACCGAGCTTGCCATGCGCGCGCTCTCCGCCGCCTTCGCCGCCCGCGATCTGGACCGCGCCTATCTGGCACTCTGCTGGGGCGTACCGAATCCGGCCGCCGGAGAGATCGAAGGCGCGATCGGTCGCGACCCGCACGAGCGCAAGCGGATGGCCGTCCGCCCGCACGGCGGCGGTAAGCCGGCGCTCACCCGCTACCGCACGCTACACGGCTGGCCGCCCGCCGCCGCGTTGCTGGAATGTCACCTGGCCACCGGCCGGACCCACCAGATCCGGGTCCATCTCGCCAACCGCGGGCATCCGGCGATCGGTGATCCGCTCTATCTTCGTCGCATCCCCGCGGTCGCTCGGACCCTGCCCGAGCCGTCGCGGCTCCAGTTGCTCGACTTCCCGCGCCAGGCGCTCCATGCGGCGCGGCTTGGCTTCGCGCATCCCCGCAATGGCCGGCCGCTTGCCTTCGAAACCGCCCCACCGGAGGACATGCGCGACTTGATCGCTTCGCTGGATCGTGTTCTGCGTCCGCCACATTTCTGACCCATTAGGTCAGCGATATTGACAGGACTAACACGGTCCTGTATATGTGGCGGTGCTGGAGCGGTCAGGCAGGAAGCCCCGGCGCGCCGTCCGGCGACCCGCCGCCACACCGGGGCAGGCCCGCCGGGACGTAACATCCCTGCCAGTGCGTGGACTATTATCCAGTCCCCGGCGTTACCGCCTTAAGCCTCTCTTGGGTAAGGCGCCCGCCGACAGACGAAAGGAGCCGCTCGTGGCCTCTGCCGTCCTCAACATCGCTCCCGAAGGCAACCTCTCGCGGTACCTGCAGGAGATACGCAAGTTTCCCATGCTCTCCCCGGAGGAGGAGTTCGACCTCGCCCGTCGCTGGCGAGACCAGCAGGATATGGAAGCGGCACACAAGCTTGTCACATCACATCTGCGGCTCGTCGCCAAAATCGCGATGGGATATCGCGGCTACGGCTTGCCGGTGGGCGAGCTGATCAGCGAGGGCAATGTCGGTATGATGCAGGCGGTCAAGCGGTTCGACCCGGATCGCGGCTTCCGCCTCGCCACCTACGCGATGTGGTGGATCAGGGCCGCGATCCAGGAGTACATCCTGCATAGCTGGTCGCTGGTCAAAATGGGCACCACGGCCGCGCAGAAGAAACTGTTCTTCAACCTGCGCCGGCTGAAGGGCCAGATGCAGGCGATTGAAGACGGGGATCTCAAGCCTGAGCAAGTAGCCAAGATCGCCAGGATGCTGGACGTGCCCGAGCAGGACGTGGTCAGCATGAACCGCCGGCTCGCGGCACCCGACCACAGTCTGAACGCCCCGGTCCGCTCGGATAGCGAGGGCGAGTGGCAGGATTGGCTGGTCGATGAGAGCGAAAGCCAGGAGAGCGCGATCGCCGATCGCGAGGAACTCACCGGACGCAAGGCGCTGCTGTCCAGCGCGCTCAAGACGCTGAACGAACGCGAGCGTCACATCCTCATCGAGCGACGCCTTAAGGACAATCCGACCACGCTGGAGGAATTGTCGCAGCAATACGGCATCTCGCGCGAGCGCGTGCGCCAGATCGAGGTGCGCGCCTTCGAGAAGCTGCAAAAGGCGATGAAGGCGCAGATCGCGGAGCGGCGGCTGAACTCCTCCGCCGCTCGCCAAACCTCCGAGCTAAGCCCCGCCTAACCCCCGTCTGGCGGCGCCTCCCCCAACCCGAACTGCGCGCCGAGCCGTGACCTCTCGGCGCGCAGCCGCACGGCCTGGGCGGTGCTGACGGCCTCCAGCACCAGTCGCACAGCCAGCGGCGCCAGCTCCGCTAATAGCCACCCCGCTCCCGCCGCGCCCCAAGCCGTGCCAATCGTCACTGGATCGCAGGCCAATTTCCAGGCTACTGTGGGAGCAAAACCAGCCGCGAGTAGGGCACGGAGCGGTCCCACGCAGCCGGCCGCGCCGCATAGCCCGACGCTGCGCGCCAGCGGGCGACCGGGTGCCCGGTCCATGAAGGCCGCCAATGCCAGCGGCCAAAGCAGCATTGCCAGCATCAAGGCCAGCGAGGGGAGCACGGTCAGCAGGCCGCCGCAGACCAGCCCCTGCACCCAAACCGTCGATGGGCGCCGGCCCGCGCGGGCGGCGGGCACGGCAACGACCGGGGACCGGCTCATCCCAGCACCGCGACTGCAAGCGAGGCCGCCACCGCAGCGAGCCCGACGGCGGCGGCGATCTCCTGCCCGATTTGCCGAGAAGTGGCCAGCCGGGCCGATCCGCCATTCGCGATCGCGCCGAGTTGGGCATCAATGCGCGCGACCGCCGCCGCCCCCGCCCGCGCCTCGTCGGCGTCGGCGCGACGGGCGGCAGAATCCTCGATCAGCGCCAGCATCGGCGCGAGCTGCCCCTGTTCGGCCAGAGCCGCCAGCCTCGTCCCGATCTCGGCACGGCGTGCGAAGCTGCGCCAAGTCGAGAGCAGCGGCTCCGCCGGAGCGATGATCCAACGAGCGAGCCCTGGCAATGGCGCCCTGTGATAGTGTTCCTGGAGCGGCGCGAACACCTCCAACTCAATCGACGCGACGGTCTGGCCCGAGTGTGCCACCGGTGCACCGACGCCAGTTTCGCGCCCGCGCTCCGAGCGAGCGGCGATGAAGGCCGCGATCTCGGGATCAAGCGGACGGACTTTCGCCTGATCCACCCGTCCGGCAGCCGCTTCCAGGGCCGGCAAAAGGTCGGCGATCCGCGCCACCCAATGTCCCGAGAGCACCGGGCTGATACAACCGAGCAGGGGGTTCAACTGATAGATCAGGCGCCGCACCCCGCCGCTCGGGCCGCGTGCTTGCAGCCAGGCACGGTGTCGACGGGCCTCCAGCGGCAGCGGCACCGGGGCCGCGCGCCCCGGCCGCGCCGCGGCCCAGGCGTCCGCGCCCTCAGTGGCCACGATCTCGGTGAGCGCGCCAAATACCTGCCCACCCTCCTCCGCCCCCGCGAGCGCCGGGCCGATGCCGTCAGGCCAGATCGCGATCCCTCGCCAGCAGAGCGGCGCCAGCGGGTCGAGCGTGGCAATCGCCTGCATCGCCAGCAACGCTTCCGCGCTGGGCTGCACGGAGGTAGGCCTGCTCTCGCCCCCGCGCGTCAGGTCTTCTATGCGCGACGCCAAGGCCGCGTCGCCCAGGGTGCGGCGCAACCAATGCTCGATACGACCGACGCGAAGCGCCTGCACCCCGGCCTCGGGCGAGGCGGCCATCGACATGGCGAGCGTGCGCGCGTCCCAGGCGGCAAGCCCGTCGATCGCCATCGGGGTTGGCGCCCGTCGCGACGGCCGGGTAGCGAGACGGCGTGCGCGGGCGGCCGCCGGGTCGGTCAGCAGCGCCGGGGTCGGGCGATGCTCGGGGTCTTCGGCGAGCATCCCGCGCAGCAGATCCGAAAGGGTGCTCGCCAGCCGCTCGTGACCGGCCAGCGCCGCGAAACTACCGTGCTCGATCTTGCGCCGGAGCATCGCCGCGTCGTCCAGTCCCACGGATGGCGGTCGCCCCAGCGCCAAGGTGAGCAACAGCACGCCCAGCGCATAGACGTCGTCCGCGATGGTTCCATCGCCCCGGCCGCTCGGCAGGCATATGGCGGAATAGGGCGGCTCGAAGAGCGCCGGCTGATGCGCCGCCGGCGGAGCAGCCCAGGCGGCCCCGAGCACCACCGGCTCGCCCGGCGCCGCCTGGAACACGTTGTCCGGCCGAATGGCGCGATGGGTTATGCCGCGCGCGGCAAGCCGGTCCAATGCGTGCGCCGCCGGGCGCAGCACCAGCTTGATCAGGTCCGCTTCGGCCCAGCGCGACATCGGCCCGCCGAGAGCAGGGCCGGGCGGTGCCGGGCAAATGACGTAGTAGGCACCAGCGCCGTCCGGGCCGGACGCAGGGCCGTGGGCCATCGGGCTTAGCACGCCGTCCACCGGGGCGGCGAACGCCTGCAACGCGTGCGCGCGCGGCGGCATCCTTTGCGCCACCTGCACAGCCATCAATCCCGAGGAGGCGGACCCGGGCAGGCCGCCGCGCCGGTCGAGCGCCGCGAACGCCGGCAACCCGCCCCCTGCCCCGGAGAGCGGTCGTGCCAGATCAACGACGTATTGGCCGCCGATTAGGGCCTCGGCTGGCTGCGGTGAGGTGGCCATCGCAGGCACACTGGCCGCAAAGAGTTAGCAAAGCGGAAACCTAGGCGGGTCGATAAGGCAGTCCTGCCAGCGGAGGCACTGCAAGTGGCTGCTGACTCACAGCTCAGTGGCGCGCCCGTGCTGGTCACTGCTGGAGGCGTCGGCCATACGCTGGAGCGCGTTGCGCTCATGCCCGAGGGTAAGGGCGACTTCGATGAGGCATGGCTTCAGCGCCTGATTCACAGGAACCCGGCCTGCTTGCCCATAGCGGAGATCGAGCCGGGCCTCGGCGCCTTCGCGGCGGTCTGTCAGGAAATGCCGACCCCGCGCGGGTTCATAGATAATCTGCTCATGACCGGTGCCGGCGACATCGCTCTTGTGGAAGCCAAGCTGTTTCGCAATCCCGAGGCGCGACGCCAAGCGGTGGCCCAGGCGCTCGATTATGCAACCGGCTTGTTTGCCCTGAGCTACGCTGATTTCGAGAAGGCGGCGTTGGCCGGCTCGTTCTGTCCAGCCGCCAAACCTGTTTCGCTCTACGACGCGCTCCCCGATGGCGACAAGTTGCCCGAGGCGGCATTCAAGGACGCGGTCGTCACCAATCTTCGCCGTGGCCGCGCCCTCATCCTGATCGTCGGCGATGGCATCCGTAGCGAGGCCGAGGACCTGCTCGATGGCCTGCACGCCCATGCTCGGTTCGGCTTTTCGCTGGCGCTGGTCGAGCTGGGCGTGTTTCGGATGCCGGAAGCAGGTCACTACCTGATGCGGCCACGCACGCTGGCGAGAACCACGATCGTTCAGCGCACGATCGTGGATATCACCGGCGGCGGCGCCGTGGTCAGGGAAGAACGGCTGTCCGTCCCCGAGACGCTTAGCGTGGACGCCTACTGGAAAGCGCTGGATGCCAAGGTGCCTGGAGCCAAGGCGGCGCTCGAACGGTTAATCGCCGCGACGGAGCCGTTTGGCGTGCATCCGGAGTTCCTGAAATGCTTGAACTTCAAGTGGGACCGGCCCGGTGGGAAGCCTGTCAATCTCGGATACATCCCAAACAACAGCTCCATCTGGACCGACCTCGCCGCCGGAAACGTTCCGCGTGAGCTAGCCCGTGCTTACGTCGCGGATGTCGCGGCGGGGTTCGACTGCGATGTGCATACGATGCCCACCAGCGGCAATTGGACACCTTATAAGAACGAGAAGCCGCTCCGTCTCGCCGCCGTGCTCGGCCGCCTGGACGCCTGGGCCAAGCCCATGCGGTGCTTCATTGCCGCGCTCACGGAACACGACGCCCAGGCCGGCTGACATCACCCCGCGAACCGGTCTTTAACCAGAATCGTATCCTCTCGCTCCGGGTTGGGCATCGCAAACGCTCGGTCCTTTCAATCGTTCAGCGCGTCGCGGAGATCACCGGCGACAGCGTGGTTAGGGAAGAACGGCCGACCCCGGGATGGCCGGCCGGTGTTTCTACTCCAAGCTCCCCAGCCGAGGCGATTTTGCGATGCGCGCTCACGCAGCCGGCTCGGGCAGGCGCATCCAGGCGGGGATGCGCGGGATCAGTCGCGCCTCGCCGCACGCGAGAGGATCGCGCGTGGCTTCCAGCCGCAATAGCGCGAGTCCCAGGCCGGCGCGGCCGGAACGCATCATCCCGACCTCCGCTCCGTCCCGGAGCACCGGCGTGCCGGGCGGCGGCAGGTCGCCTTGCGCCGACACCGGCACGAGCCGGCGCTTGACCAGGCCGCGGTACTTCGTGCGCGCGGTCAGTTCTTGGCCCATGTAACAGCCCTTGGTCCAGGAGACGCCGTTCAGCTCGTCGAACCCTGCTTCGAGCAGGATGGTCTTCTCCGCCTCGAGGTCGCGCGAGCCATCCGGCAGGCCGAGCGCGAGCCGGTGCAAATCGTAGTCCCCGGCGGTCGCATTGGCAGGCAGCGGCATCGCATCCAGCGCGCGCCAGCCTGCTTCGGGCAGCCGCGGATCGGGGGCGACGACAGCGGCCTGCGGCGGCTCGCCATTCCAGGCTGCGTACACCCGAAGATCATCGAGCGTCTCGAGCCGCACCTTGGCGCGCAGCCGGAAGCGGGCGAGGCGCTGCATGAGCAGCGAAACCTGCCCGCGTTCGCAGTCGAGCAGCAGCCGTTCGCCATCGCTCAGGATGAAGAAGTCGGCCAGCCATTTGCCTTGCGGGGTGAGCAGGGCAGCCCAAACCGCCCGTCCGGGCGCCGCCGCCGCCACGTCGTTGGAAACCAAGCCCTGTAGGAAGCCAATCCGGTCCTCGCCGGCGATCTCGATCACGCCTCGGTCGTGCAATGCTGCCAATCGTGTCATGCCCGGACAGGTGGGCGCTGGCACATACGTCGGCAAGAAGTGTAAGGCGGCCCCATGAATCTCGCGTTGGTCATGGCGGGCGCGCCCGCCGGAGGGTCGGAACTGTTCTTCGAGCGGCTGGCGATAGCGTTGGCGCGCGCCGGAGACAGGGTGCTGCCGGTGATCCGCCGCCATCCCGCGCGCGCTAGTCGGCTCGCCGAGGCCGGGCTGGCGCCGATCACGCTAGGCTTCGGCGGGCCGCTCGACCTGCTGACTGGCCGCCGGCTGGCCCGCGCGCTGCGCCGCTTCGACCCGCGCGTGGTGGTTTCCTGGATGAGCCGGGCGGCTCGCTTCACCCCGACCGGCGAGTGGGTGCTGGCCGGCCGGCTCGGCGGCTACTACGATCTAAAATACTACCGCCGGTGCGAGCACCTGGTCGGCAACACAAACGGCATCGTGGCGTGGATTCGCGCCCAGGGCTGGCCCGCGGATCGGGTGCATTACCTGCCGAATTTCGTCACGGATATGGATGGCGCGAGGCCGACGTCGCACGCCGATCTCGGCGTGCCGGAGGGCGCCCCTCTGCTGCTCGCGCTGGGGCGGCTCCATCCGAACAAGGCGTTCGACGTGCTGATCCGTGCCCTGCCGCATCTGCCCGGGGTTCATGCGCTGATCGCAGGAGACGGACCGGAGCGGCTGGCGCTGACCCACCTCGCGGCGGCCGAGGGTGTCGCGTCGCGCCTGCACCTGCCCGGCTGGCGTACCGATTCCGGCGCCCTGCTCGCCGCCGCTGACCTACTGGTCTGCCCCTCGCGCCACGAGCCACTCGGCAACGTGGTGATCGAGGCGTGGTCCGCCGGGCGGCCGGTCGTGGCCACCGCCGCGCAGGGCCCGCGCGAGCTGATTAGATCGGGCCACGACGGGCTGCTAGTGCCAACGGAGGACGTGGCGGCGCTGGCGGCCGGTGTGCGCGCCTTGCTCGACGATGCGAGCCGGCGCGCCGCTTTAGCCGCGGCGGGCCGTGCCCGCTTCGCCGGCGAGTTCGCGGAGGCGCCGGTGCTGATGCGGTGGCGGCGGTTCTTGAACACGGTGGAGAAACCCTGATGTGCGGCATCGCCGGCCTTGTGCTCGCGTCCGGCTCGCCCCCGCCGGAGCCCGCCGTGCTCGCCAAGCTGGTCCGCGCGCTCGCGCATCGCGGGCCGGACGGCACCGGGCACGCCGTTGTCGGACGCATCGCGCTGGCGCAGAACCGGCTGGCGATCATCGACCTGGAGACCGGCGATCAGCCGCTGTTCGCCGGTACTGCCACGCTCATCGCCAACGGCGAAATCTACAATTACCGGGAGCTGCGCGCCGAGCTGCCGGAGGCGCGCTTTGCCACCGACAGCGACTGCGAGCCAGCCTTGCATCTGTGGCTGCGCGACGGCGCCGAGTATGCGCGTCACCTGCGCGGGATGTACGCGATTGCGGTCCACGATCGCGCGGCGCGCACGGTGACGCTCTCGCGCGATCCCTTCGGTATCAAGCCGCTCTATATCGCGCATTCCGATGGCGGCCTCGCCTTTGCCTCCGAGCCGCAGGCGCTGCTGGCGGCGGAGTTGGCGCCAAGGCGGCTGCGCAGCGCCGCGCGCGACGAGCTGCTGCAACTCCAGTTCACTACTGGCGACGACACGATCTTCGAGGGGATCACGCGAGTGCTGCCGGGCGAGACGCTGACCTGCGTTGAAGGCCATGTGGTGGACCGCCATCGCCTGTCCGTTTTGCCGGAGGGCGGGCCGGAGGAGATCGGCGAGGCGCCGGCGCTGGAGCGGCTGGACGGGGCGCTGGAACAAAGCGTGCTGCTGCACCAGCGCAGCGACGTGCCGTACGGGATGTTCCTGTCGGGCGGTGTGGATAGCTCGGCGCTGCTGGCGCTAATGGCGCGGCTGAATAGCGCGCCGGTGCTCGCCTTCACGGCAGGCTGGGACGTGCCCGGTGCCGCCGACGAGCGCGCGCACGCGGCAGCCGTCGCCCGGGCGGCCGGGGCGCAGCACGAGGCGATTGAGATCACCGAGGCGATGGTCTGGCAGCACCTGCCCGAAATTGTCGGCTGCATGGACGACCCGGCGGCGGATTACGCCATCATCCCGACCTGGTTCCTGGCCCGCCGCGCCCGGCAGGACGTGAAGGTGGTGCTGTGCGGCGAGGGCGGCGACGAGCTGTTCGGCGGCTATGGTCGCTATCGCCGCGCGATGCGCCCGTGGTGGATGGGCGGGCGGGTGATGCGCGCGCGCGGCATGTTCGACCGCGTGGACGTGCTGCGCCGCCGGCCGGCCGGTTGGCGCGACGGATTCGCCGCGAGTGAGCAGCGTGCTGCCGAGGGCGAGCGCTCGCGGCTTGCCGCGGCGCAGGCCGCCGACATCGCGGATTGGCTGCCGCACGACCTGTTGCTGAAGCTCGACCGCTGTCTGATGGCACACGCGGTGGAGGGCCGCACGCCGTTCCTCGATCCGGGCGTGGCGGCGGCGGCGTTCCGGCTGCCCGATCATCTCAAGCTGCGCAACCGCACCGGCAAATGGCTGTTGCGGAAATGGCTGGAGCAGCACTTGCCGGAGGCCCGGCCGTTCGCGCCCAAGCGGGGCTTCACGGTGCCGGTCGGCGACTGGATCAAGGGCCAGGGGGCGCGGCTCGGCCCGCTGGTCGCGGCACAGCCCGGCGTTGCCGAGATCGCCGCGCCCGCGAAGGTCGAGGCCTTGTTTCGTGGCATCGCGCGCGGGCCGGAGGGGCAGGCGGCGTGGATGCTGCTGTTCTACGCGCTGTGGCATCGGCGGCACATTCTGGGATTGCCGCCGGCGGGGGATGTGTTCGAGACGCTGGCGCAGGTGTGACGGAACATCCTGGATTACGAGAGCGGCGGCTACGCCAGTTCGAACCCCTCGTAGCCCTTGGCCGCGACCTCGTCGCACTTCTTGCGGTAACCGCCGACGCCTTCCGGCCCCAGATAGGGCAAGAAGGTACGTGGTTTGCCGGGGATGTTGGCCCCCATGTACCAGGAGTTAGCACCGACCATCAGCGTCATGCTGACGATCTCGTTGACATGCGCGACCCACTGATCCTGCGCCTCGGGCGTCGCCTCGATGATGGACTTGCCGGTCTTGCGCATGGTGTCGATGCAGTCGGTGATCCACTCCACATGCTGCTCGATCGATACCGGCATGTTCGACAGCACCGACGGGCTTTGCGGGCCGGTGATGGTGAACAAGTTAGGAAAGCCCGCGACCGAGATACCCAGGTAGGTGTGCGGACCATCGGCCCACTGCTCATCCAGCGTGCGGCCGCCGCGACCTTTTAGGTTCAGGGCCTTTAGCGGGCCGGTCATGGCATCAAAACCGGTGGCGAAAACGATGATGTCGAACTCGTATTCCTTGCCACCCGCTCGGATGCCCTTTTCGGTTATTTCTTCAATCCCGCCGTCGGTCTTGGCATCGACGAGCAGCACATTATCCTTGTTGAATGTCTCGAAGTAGTTGGTGTCCAGCGGCTGGCGCTTGGTGCCGTAGGCGTAGCCCTTGGGGATAAGCTTTTCGGCTACGACCGGGTCTTTCACGGTTTTGCGGATCTTACGTTTGAGGTAGTCGGCGCACAGGTCATTGGCTTCCTGACTGAAGAACATGTCCTGGTAGTTGGCCAGCCAGAAGGCGAAGCCACCAGCGTCCCACATCCGGTCGAACTCACGCTCTCGCTCCTCGGGCGTGGTCTCCAGCACCGCCTTCGGGATGAAGTAATGCTCCTGGCCGAAGAACGATTCGCGGATGCGCTTGACCACCCCGTCATAGTCCGCCTTTCGCGCCTTGACCAGTTCGGGGTCCACCTTGCCGTTGCGTGCCGGCACACAGTAGTTCGCGGTACGCTGGAAAACGGTGAGTTGCTTTGCCTGCTGCGAGATTTCGGGAATGGCTTGCACCGCAGTCGCGCCGGTGCCGACCACGGCCACCCGCTTGTTGGTGAAATCAACGCCGGCATGAGGGAAACGGCTGGTATGATACCACTTGCCCTTGAACTTCTCCAGGCCTTTGAACTGTGGTATGTTTGTGTCCGAGAGGGTACCCACGGCCGCGATGAGGTAACGTGCCGTGACCTCTTCGCCCTTGTCGGTGCGCACCGTCCAGAGATTGGTTCTCTCGTCGAATTCGGCGCCGGTCACGTGCGTGTTGAATTGCATATCGCGTTTCAGGTCGTGGCGTTTGGCCACATGCTCGAGATAACTCAGAATTTCGGGCTGCTCGGGATAGCGTTCGGACCATTCCCATGCTTGCAAAAGCTGTTTGTCCCAGGTGAAGCAATAGATGTAGGAGTCAGAATCGCAACGCGCGCCGGGGTAGCGGTTCCAGTACCAGGTGCCGCCCACGGTTTCACCGGCTTCATAAACTCGCACCTTCAGCCCCAACTTATCCCGTAGCGACTTCAGCATGTGCATGCCGGAAAAGCCCGCGCCGATCACGACAGCGTCGAAGTTTTGAGTTGCGCTGGCCATTGTTCCTCCGATCAGTTTTGCCGTTTGAACGAAAGGTTAATTTGAGCAACAACGTAGCGCGGCATCAAAAACTGGCCAGGCTGGCATTGCGCAAGTCCGTGATCAGCATGTGGCCGGGCGCGTGGGTAATGCAGAAATCGGGCTTCGCCTCGGCGATCGCCGCCTGCGGGGTCACGCCGCACGCCCAGAACACCGGTAGCTCGTCCAGCCGCACCGGCACCGCCTCGCCATAGTCGGGACGCGCTACGTCCTCGATACCGATCAGCTCCGGCAGGCCGATATGCACCGGGGCGCCATGCACGGACGGAAAGCGGGAAGTGATCTGGACGGCACGGATCGCGTCCGCCGGCTGGAGCGGACGCATCGACACCACCATCGGGCCATGAAACACGCCAGCCGATACGCAACGGATATTGGTGCGGTACATCGGCACGTTGCGACCGGAAGCGATATGACGCAGCTCGATCCCGTCTTCGAGCAGCGCCCATTCGAAGGAGAAGGAGCAGCCGATCGCGAAACCCACCAGATCGCCGCGCCAGAGATGGCTGATGTCGGTCGGCTCCTCGACCAGCTCGCCGCGACGCCAGACGCGATAACGGGGGAGGTCGGTGCGCAGGTCCAAATCGCCCCCAAGCGTGGGCAAGCGTGGATCGCCCGGCTCCGAGACCGCGAGCACCGGGCAGGGCTTCGGGTTCGCCTGGGCGAAACGGAGGAAGTCATGGGCAAGCGCGTTCGGCAGAACCACCAAGTTCGCCTGAACGCTGCCGGGCGCTAGGCCGGCAGTCAGCCCGGAATAGGCGCCGGCGCGAATGCGCAATCGCTCGGCCGATCCGATACCGTTGCCGCCCTCTGATGCCAAGTCCATCCCAACCTCCCGCGCTCGATCCACCATACGGCGGGTGATAGTCTTTGTCGAAGCGCCCGGAAGGAATTGGCCGATGCAAGCCCATTACGACCTGCTGATCCGCAACGGCGTCTGCGTGCTGCCCTGGGGCATGGAGCGGACGGATGTGGGCGTGCGGGATGGTCGCACCGCGGCGCTCGGCGTGCCGGGGAACGCGACTGCCGAGGAGACGATCGATGCCACCGGGCTGCACGTGCTTCCCGGGTTGATCGACGCGCATGTCCATTTGCGCGATCCAGGCGATAGCACGGTTGAAACGATCCCGACCGGCACCAAGGCCGCGGTATTGGGCGGCCTCACCGCGGTGTTCGACATGCCGAACACCGCTCCGTCCATCACCGACGCCGAACGTCTCGCCTGGAAACAGGACTACGTGGAACGCGCCTCATGGTGCGATATCGGGCTCTATGTCGGGGGCACGAAGACGAATATCGCCGAGCTTGCGGCGCTCGAACAGGGACGTGGCGTCTGCGCGATCAAGATCTTCGCCGGCAGCTCGACCGGCGATCTGCTGGTGGAGGACGACGACAGCCTGGAGCGGGTCATGCGCGCGGGCCAGCGCCGGATCGCCTTTCACAGCGAGGACGAGTACCGGCTGCAAGCACGCCGGGCCATGTTCAAGCGCGGCGACCCGTATATTCGCCACATGGAATGGCGCGACGAGGAAACCGCCTTCCTCGGCACCCGCCGGCTGATGGCACTCGCCTGCGCCACCGGCCGGCCGGCGCATATCCTGCACGTTTCCACGGCTGAGGAACTCGATTACCTGAGGGACTATCGCGACATCGCCACAGTCGAAGTGCTGCTGAACCATCTCACGCAGATCGCGCCGGATGTGTACGAGCGACTGCGCGGCTTCGGCGTGATGAACCCGCCGATTCGTGACCGGCGGCATCGCGAGGCGACCTGGGCGGCGGTGGCCGACGGCACGGTGGACACGATCGGCTCCGACCACGCGCCGCATTCGCGCGAGAAGAAGCTGTTGCCCTGGCCCGACTGCCCGGCCGGGCTCACCGGGGTTCAGACGATCGTGCCGGTGATGCTGGATCATGTGACCGCCGGCCGGCTCTTGTTAGGTCGGCTGGTGGACCTGATGTGCGCCGGGCCGGCGCGGGTCTATGGGGTGCTCGGCAAGGGCCGGCTCGCCGCCGGCTACGACGCCGATTTCACCCTAGTCGATCTCAAGCGACGGCGACGGATCGAGGACTCCTGGATCGTCTCTCCTTGCGGCTGGACGCCGTTCGCGGGCATGGAGGTCACTGGCTGGCCGGTGCTCACGATCGTGCGCGGGCGCGCGGTGATGCGCGAGGGTGACGTGCTGGGGATCCCGCAGGGGCGGCTGGTGCGGTTTCGTTGATGCCGGCTCGATCGGGTGCGCCGATCAACGCTTGACCTGCAACGGGATCCATTCTGGCCCAGGGGAGATCTGTACCTTGGGCAGCAACAGGAACATCGCGAAGTTGCGACTGCTCTCGCGGGCTTGCGCCAGCGCCGTCCGCAGGTCGGCGGCCGACCGGATTGGCCGGTCTTGCACCTGCAGGAGCAGGTCGCCCGGCTTGATGCCGCGCCCGGCCGCATCGGTGCCCGCAGCGACGGCGGTGATGACAGCGCCGTTCTGGTCGGGCGTTAGCCCGTACGTTGCCCGCTGATCGTCCCTGACCGGTGCCAAGCTGAGACCGAGATCAGGCGGGATGACCCAGTTGATCTTCACCTGTTTGATAGGAGCATCGAACTTATTCCAGAAGCTGCGCGGCCATTGGACGATGGACGCCGGAATTTCGAGCTGCTTGCCGTCGCGCAGGATCGTCACCGTGGCATGCTCGCCTGGGGCCATCCGTGCAATGTCGCGCAGCAAGGACCGTTCGTCGGTCGGCGTTGTCCCATTCAAGCGCAGCACGATGTCGCCAACTTTGAGCCCCGCCTTGGATGCCGGGCTATCGGGGAAGACCTCGGCAATGATCGAGCCTTGCGGCTGCTCCATCCCAAGTGCCACGGCCATGTCCGGGGTCACTTGTTGGATCTTGATGCCCAGCCAGCCTGGCCGGAACCATCCGAACTCCCGCAGCCGCTTTATGACCAGTTGCGCGTCCCGCGACGGGATCGCGAAGCCGAGGCCAGCCGAGCCGGTGGTGGGCGAGATGATGGCGCTGTTAATGCCGACGACATGGCCTTTCATGTTGAACAAGGGCCCGCCGGAATTGCCGTGATTGATCGGCGCGTCGGTCTGGATGTAGTCGTCGTATGGGGTTTCCATGATGTTGCGGTTGAGCGCGCTGACGATGCCGCCCGTGACCGTCATGCCAACCCCTAGGGGGTTGCCGATCGCGAGTACTGGATCGCCGATCCGGACCGCGTTGCTGTCACCCCACTGCGCGGCAGGGAGCGGGTGACCAACATTGACCTTGAGCACCGCAATGTCCGCCAAACGGTCGGCGTCCTCCACCTGGGCCGTGGTCTGCGAGCCGTCCGAGAAGTTGATGACGAGTTCGTAGGCGCCGTCGATGACGTGGTAGTTGGTCACGATCTCGCCTTCCGGATCGATGACGAAGCCGGACCCGAGCTGCTTCTTCTGCTGTGTCGCGTCGACGCCGGGATCGCCCACGGAGGCCATGGCGCTCGGAGCCGGAATGCTGGCCGCGACGACGGCGGTAACGTTGACGACGGTCGGCAGCAACTTCCGAATGAGCGCAGACGGATCGTATTGCATTTCCTGGGCGCGGACCGGAGCCGGACCGAGGACCATCGCGCCAACGGTCATAAATAGCGCACCGAGCACGGTCGGTTTCATGTCACCTCGTTCCTTCTCCATCGAGCGCCGGCCACCGGCACCTCCGTCTCACACGTGAGCTTCTGTTTCATCGCCGCCGCGAACGCCTGGTAGTTGGGGCAAGGTATCGCGAAAGCGCCCGGGCCGCCGATGACTTCAGACGTATAGTTTTGCAGCAAATCAGGTTCCTCGTGCAAGACGCAGAGCCCGTTTATGGTTATCCCCGCCGCCGCCATCCGATCCCGCACCGGGCCGGGGGCGATGCCGGCATTCGATCGGCCGTCGCCGATCACGTCCACCACCTGCCGCGCCGCCTTGGCCGGGGCGTGGGCGAGCAGCGTCAGTGCCGCGAGCAGCGCCTCCCCGATCGCCGTCTCGCCCGGGCGCACTGTGCGGGGCATGTTGTCCACCTGATCAGCGAAGGCGTGCGCGTCGGCCGGCGAGGCGATCAGCGTCCAGCCGGTCATCACCTCCTGCGCGCCAACGCCCGACCATAGCAGCAGCGAACAGACGCTCGCCCGCGCCGGACCGCCGGTCAGGCCGTGGATGATCGCGGGCTCGCGCACCGCCGCCGCCATGCCGCCGGCGATGAGGTTGAACTCCTCGAAGGTCACGCTGGCCGAGCCGTCCACTGCCAGCACCAGGGCGAGATCCACCGCCTCCATCGCGGCAATTGAAGCAGATCCGAGCGCGCTGGTCGCCCCCGCTCTTGAGCAATCGGCGATTGCGGCGGATCATCCCGCCGCTTCACGGGGGAGAGAAGATGCCGGACAGCCCTGCCGAGAAACGCCGCGCGGAAACCGACCGGGGCACCGAACCCCACATGCCGCTGTCCGGCCTGCTTGTGCTCGACCTCACGCTCGCCCGCGCCGGGCCGACCTGCGTGCGCCATCTCGCGGACTGGGGCGCGGATGTGATCCGTATCGAGCCGCCGCCCACGGGCGCGGAGGACATCGCCGGGGCACGCCACGGGTTCGATTTCCAGAACCTGCACCGCAACAAGCGGGCGATGCATCTGAACCTGAAAGACCCAAAGGGCCACGAAGCTTTCATGCGGCTGGTCAAGACCGCTGACGTGGTAGTGGAGAACATGCGGGCGCAGGTAAAGCACCGGCTGGAGGTCGCTTATGACGATGTGCGCGCGGTCAACCCGCGCATTGTTTATGGCAGCATCAGCGGGTTCGGCCAGGACGGCCCGTATGGACCGCGCGCCGGGGTGGACCAGATCGCGCAGGGCATGGGCGGGCTAATGTCGATCACCGGGCTGCCCGGCCAGGGGCCGGTGCGGGTCGGCATCCCGATCGCCGACCTCACCGCCGGCAACCTGTTGGCGCTCGGCATCATGATGGCGCTCTATGATCGCGAGCGCACCGGCGTCGGCCGCTGGGTCACCACCAGCCTGCTGGAAGCGCAGGTGTTCATGCTCGACTTCCAGGCCTCGCGCTGGCTGATGGCGCGCGAGGTTGCACCGCAGGCGGGCAACGACCATCCGACGGGTATCCCCACGGGCGTCTTTCCGACCAGCGACGGACACATCAACATCGCGGCCAGCTCGGCTCGGCTGTGGGAGCGATTCTGCGAGGCGATCGGCCGGCCCGACTGGAAGACCAAGGAGGCGTGGAGAACCCAGAAGGGCCGTAGCGCCGAGCGTGGCGCGATCAACGCGGCGATCGGCGAGATCACGCGTACCAAGCCGGCCGCGCATTGGATCGAGCTGTTCGAGGGCGCCGGCATTCCGTGCGGGCCGATCTACACCATCGACCAGGTGTTCGCCGATCCGCAGGTCGAGCATCTCGGCATGGCGCGCCCGATGACGAGCCCCGCGATCGGCGAGACGGAAGTGGTCGCCTCCGCCATCAACATCTCCGGATTCTCGAAAGACGTTCGCACCCCGACGCCGGAGGCCGGGTCGGCGACCGACGAGGTGCTCCGTTCAGTCGGCTACAGCGAGCGCGAGATCGCCGAAATGCGCAGCAAGGGAGTGGTCTGAGATGGACACGCTGACCGGCAAGGGGACAGCCACGGAGTATGCCGGCGGCAAGATGCTGGCGGCAACCGAGGACGGGGTCGGGCTGATCACGTTCAACCAGCCCGAGAAACGCAACGCCATGTCGATCGAGATGTGGGAGGGGCTGGGCCGGATCCTGGACGAGTTCCGCGATCAGGCCGGAATTCGGGTGGTGATCTTGACCGGGGCCGGCAACAAGGCGTTCGTCTCGGGGGCCGATATCAGCCAATTCGAAAAGAACCGCTCGAACGCCGACGCGCAGCGTGAGTATGATCGGCTGACCAGCGGCGGACGGGCGAAGCTCGGTGCCTTCCCCAAGCCCATGATCGCGCGCGTCCGGGGTTTCTGCCTGGGCGGCGGGCTGGCCATCGCGATGCAGGCCGATCTGCGCATCGCCGCGCTGGATAGCCAATTCGGCATCCCCGCCGCCCGGCTCGGCATAGCCTACGGGTTCGATGGCCTGACCAAGCTGGTGCAGCTCGTAGGGCCGGCCCATGCCCGCATGATCCTCTACACCGCGACCCGCATCGAGGCGCGCGAGGCGGAGCGGATCGGGCTAATCAACCGAGCGGTGGGAGACGAGGAACTGAACGAGGCGGTGCTGGAGATCGCGCGCACCATCGCCGACAACGCGCCGCTCTCGGTGGCGGCCTCCAAGCTGACGATCAACGAGGTACTAAAGGATCCGGGCGACCGCGACCTGGACGCAGTGCGCCGAGCGACGGCGATCTGCTTCGATAGCGAAGACTACAAGGAGGGCCGCACGGCCTTTGTCGAGAAGCGGCGCGCGCGGTTTCAGGGGCGCTAGCAGCCTGTCGGAATGGGGTACCCGGGAACGCCGTTTCTGGCTAGAATCGGCGGATGCCGAACTTTTGTGCCGTCCAATCGCGACCAGGCCTTTCTTCTGCCGCCTGACCTGAAGTCTTGGCTGCCGGAGGATGACCTGGCGCAGTTAGTCGTGGCCGCGGTGGAGCGAGTGCCGCTTGGGGCGTTCCGGGTTGCGGATCGAGCCGGCGGCAAGCCGCAGCATCAGCCGCGGCTGATGCTGGCGCTGCTTATTTATAGCTACGCCAACTTTGTACTACGCCAACGACATCTTCTCGTCGCGGCGGATCGAGCGGGCAACCTACCGCGCCTTGCGGTGCGCTTCGTGGCGGCCAACCTACACCCCGACCACGACACGATCGCGTGTTCCGGCGATCGAACAGAGCGGCCTTCGAGGCGGCATTCCTGCAGGTCCTGCTGCTGGCGCGCGAAAGAGGCCTGCTGCGGCTCGGCACGGTGTCGATCGACGGGACGAAGATTGGTGCCAATGCCTCGAAGAGCCGCTCCGTACGCTACGACCGGGCGAAGGAACTGCGCCAAGCTCGCGGCTGACATCGCCGCACTGACGGCGCGGGCTGAGGCGGCCGATGCCGAACCACGATCCGCAAGCGCTTCCGGCCGAACTCGCCCGGCGCGAGGCGCTCAAGGCGAAGCTCGATGCCGCCTGCGCCCGGCTGGAACGCACGCTTCGTCCAGCGGATCACAGCCGCGATGTCAGCCCGCGACTAAGCGGCCTTTGCTATCTGGAGAATGGAACGCGCAGCTGAGGAAGGCGCGCAGTGCGCTCGAGGCGAAGGCGTCGCGCCGGCGGATGAACATCGTCTCGACCTTCGCCTCGGCGGCCGGGAGTTCATGCACGCTCACCCGCCCCGCCGTGCAGACCGGGCCGATCAGCGCCCGTGGCAGCAGCGTGATCCCGAGCCCGGCGGCAACGCAGGCGAAGATCGCCTCCAGCGTGCCAAACTCCATAACCCGCAGAGCGGGGATGCCGCGCCGCGCCAGCAGGCCCTCAAGCCGCTGCCGGTACGAGCAGCCCGACCGCAGCACCACCGCACGCACCTCGCCCGCGCTCGTCACCTCTGCCAGCGAGCGAACTCCGGGCGCCGCGAGGATCACCAGCTCCTCCTGGAAAAACACCTGGTCTTCCAGGTCGGGATGCATGACTGGGCCGCAAACGAAGGCGCCCTCGAGACGCCGGTCGAGCACCGCATCGACCAGTTCGCAACTCGTGCCGGTCCGCAGCACGAGATCCACCCGCGGATGGGCAGCCGCGTAGGCAGCCAGCACGCCCGAGAACCGCATCGCGGCCGTGGTTTCCAGTGCGCCGATCACCAACGTGCCGCCCGGTGTGCCGTCGTCTCGCGCCGCTTGCCTCGCCTCCGCCAGCATTTGCGCGACGCGGTGGGCATAGGGGAGCAGACGGGTGCCCGCCGCGGTGAGGGACACGCCGCTCGGGCTTCGGTCGAACAAGCGGCAGTCCAGCTCGTTTTCCAGACTGCGAATACGGGCGGTGATGTTCGATTGCACCGTATGCAGCTCGGTAGCGGCACGGTTCATGGCGCCCAACCGCGCCACCGCCTCGAACACCCGCAGGTCTCCCGTGTCCATCCGCGCCTCG
This sequence comes from uncultured Pseudomonadota bacterium, assembly GCA_963849305.1. GTDB lineage: Bacteria > Pseudomonadota > Alphaproteobacteria > Acetobacterales > Acetobacteraceae > CAWKGV01. The sequence goes on along the minus strand of CAWKGV010000008.1, from coordinate 288,847 downwards.
GATCTCTGTCAGGGAGATAACACTTATCAGGATAAACCGCTTTTTAGGATAGAGACTTCGGCCTATCTGGATGGCAGCAGCGTTACGGGGTCCGCCATGCGGCGCACAACGTTGGTCTCGCCCGCCGCCCCGGTCTCCGCCGCGTTTGGAGGGCTGCTGGCGCTTGCCGTCGCCATCGGCATCGGCCGTTTCGTGTACACGCCGGTCCTGCCGCTGATGGTCGAAGCTCTGGGTCTCAGCAAGTTCACCGCGGGGCTGATCGCGTCGGCCAACTTCGCCGGCTACCTCGCCGGGGCCCTCTTGGCTGCCGGCAGATTGCCGGGCTTGCGTCGCAACTGGCTTCTTGGCGCGCTCCTGGGAAGCGCCCTGACGACTGGGGCGATGGGCTTCACCCATTCGGTGCCGCTGTTCCTGGCTCTGCGCTTCGTCGGCGGCATGGCGAGCGCCTTCGCGCTGATCCTCGCCTCTGCGATCGTGTTGGAAGTCCTCGCCAGAGCGAACCATCCCGGCTTGTCTTCCGTCCTGTTTGCCGGCGTGGGCGCAGGTATCGTCTGCTCTGCCGTGCTGGTCTCCGCCCTGCAAGGTGAGGACTTTGGCTGGCCTGCGCTGTGGATCGCTAGCGGGGCACTGTCGTTCGCTGCCACGTTCGCGATTGTGCTGCTGATTCCCGAACGCGAAGGCGCCGACCCGCGCCGCCCGCCGGACCGGGCGATGCGCACCGATTCAGTCCTGGTGCGCCTAGTCTTGGCCTACGGCCTGTTCGGCTTCGGCTATGTGATCACGGCGACGTTCCTCGTTGCCATCGTGCGGGCAGACGCCTTGCTCCGCCCGCTGGAGCCCGTCATCTGGGTGGTGTTCGGCCTGGCGGCTGCGCCGTCGGTCGCGCTTTGGACCCGGCTCGCGGGCCGGTTCGGTCTGCCTGGCGCCTTCGCTGCGGCCTGCCTGGTCGAAGCCGCCGGCGTGCTGGTCAGTGTCGTCTGGCCGAGTTCCGCTGGAATCTTCCTCGCCGCCGTCCTAGTGGGCGGCACGTTCATGGGGCTGACCGCGATGGGTCTTATCCGGGGGCGCAGCTTGGGGGCTGGCGATGGGCGTCGCGTGCTCGCCCTGATGACCAGTGCCTTCGGGCTCGGCCAGATCGTCGGGCCGGGCTTTGCGGGCGCGCTCTATGACCGGCTGGGGAGCTTCGTCGTCCCCTCGATAGCGGCAGCCGCTGCCCTGGCCCTCGCGGCCCTGCTCGCGAGGAACTAGAAAGGAGACGCGGGAGTATGCGCTTGCTTCTGCCACCCCCGGCATTGCGGCGCGTTGACCCTCCCTAGGGACAAGGGTAAGCAACCGCAACAGCTTGGTATCGAACAATCATCACGATGCCGGCCAGGAAAAATGGAGCTTCCGTGAAGGACGTTCGCGACGCGCTGATGGTGGGGCGCAACACCGACGGCAAGCTGGTTAGCCGCCCGCTGTCGCCGCATTTGCAAGTCTATAAGTGGCCGGTCAGCATGGCGCTGTCGATCAGCCATCGGGTGACCGGCGTAGGGCTGGCGATCGGCGCCCTGCTCATGACCTGGTGGCTGGTCGCGGGCGCGGCCTCCGAGAGCGCCTTCGCCACGGCCCAGGGTTTCTTCGGCTCCGGCTTCGGCATTTTCCTGCTGTTCTGCTGGGCCGCGGCGCTGCTCTTCCACCTGTTCACCGGGCTGCGTCATTTGGTGTGGGACGCCGGCTGGGGCTTCGACAACCGGATCTATCGCGTGAGCGGCTGGGGCGCCATCGCCGCAACCGTGGCGCTCACCCTGCTCGTGTGGATCGTCGGACTGGTGGTGCGGTGATGGCTCAAATGCGCGACGTTACAGGCAAGCAGCCCGTTCAGGTCGAGATCCTGCGCTCGCAGCTCGGGCGCGCTCGTGGGCTGGGCTCGGCGCACGCGGGCTCGGGTCATTGGTGGGCACAGCGCCTCACAGCGCTGGCGTTGGTGCCGCTATCGCTCTGGTTTATCGCCTCGGCGATGCGCTTGGAAGGCGCGAACCGGGCCGGGATGATTGCCTGGCTGCGCGAGCCGGTGTCGCTGGTTTTGATGCTCTGCCTGATCGTCGCGACGTTCTGGCACATGGAGCTGGGCCTGCGCGTGGTGATCGAGGATTACGTCCACGGCGAAGGATCGCGCTTCACGCTGCTGCTTCTGAGCCGCGGCATCTGCATCGTGGCCGCGCTGTTCTGCTTCATCTCGGCGCTGCGGCTAGGGCTTTGAGGGGTTCTGGGACATGAACGCGATCAGCAAGCCGTCCGCTCCCGCTTACAGCTTCGTGGATCACACCTACGACGTCGTGGTGGTGGGCGCCGGCGGATCGGGGCTGCGGGCGACTCTCGGGATGGGCGCCGCCGGCCTCAAGACCGCGTGCATCACCAAGGTCTTCCCGACCCGCAGCCATACGGTGGCCGCGCAGGGCGGCATCGGCGCGGCACTCGGCAACATGGGCGAGGACGACTGGCGCTGGCACATGTACGACACGGTCAAGGGTTCCGATTGGCTCGGCGACCAGGACGCGATCGAATACATGTGCCGCGAGGCGATCCCGGCGATTTATGAGCTGGAGCATTTCGGCGTGCCGTTCAGCCGCACCGAGGACGGCCGCATCTACCAGCGCCCGTTCGGCGGCCATATGAAGGAATACGGCAAGGAGCCGGCGATGCGCGCCTGCGCCGCCGCCGACCGCACCGGACACGCCATCCTGCACACGCTTTACCAGCAGAGCCTGAAGCACGAGGTGGAGTTCTTTATCGAATATTTCGCGCTCGATCTGATTCTCGACGAGGAAGGCGCCTGCCGGGGCGTCACCGCATGGTCCCTCGACGACGGATCGCTGCATCGGTTCCGGGCCCAGACCGTGGTGATGGCGACCGGCGGCTACGGCAGGGCATATCTCTCATGCACCTCGGCGCACACCTGCACCGGCGATGGCAGCGGCATGGTGCTGCGTGCCGGCCTGCCGTGCCAGGACATGGAGTTCGTGCAGTTCCATCCGACCGGGATTTTCCCGGCCGGCTGCCTGATCACAGAGGGCGCGCGTGGCGAAGGCGGCTATCTGACCAACAGCGAGGGCGAGCGCTTCATGGAGCGCTACGCCCCGACCGCGAAAGACCTCGCCTCCCGCGACGTCGTTTCCCGCTCCATGACCATCGAGATCGCCGAGGGCCGTGGCTGCGGGCCGAACAAGGACCACATCATGCTCCATCTGGAGCATCTTGGCGCCGAATTGCTGCATGAGCGCCTGCCGGGCATTTCCGAGACCGCGCGGGTGTTCGCCGGAGTTGACGTGACCAAGGAGCCGATCCCGGTGCTGCCGACCGTGCATTACAACATGGGCGGCATCCCCACGAACTATCACGGCGAGGTGTTGCGCCCGACCAAAGACGACCCGGACGCCGTGATTCCCGGCCTCATGGCGGTCGGCGAGTGCGCGTGCGTCTCGGTCCACGGGGCCAATCGGTTGGGGACCAACTCGCTGCTCGATCTGGTGGTGTTCGGCCGAGCCGCGGCGCACCGGGCGGCGGAGACCATCCGCTCTGACGCGGGCCAGCCGCCCTTGCCCCCGCGCGCGGGGGAGGCATCGCTCGACCGGTTCGACCGCGCGCGCCACGCGCGTGGCGGGACGCGGGTGGCCGAGCTGCGGCTCGACATGCAGCACACCATGCAGACGCACGCGGCGGTGTTCCGCACCGCCAAGAGCCTCACCGAAGGGGTGGAGAAGATGCGCAAGCTGTGGGACGGCTTCGCCGACATCTCGGTCGCCGACCGCAGCCTGATCTGGAACAGCGATCTGATGGAGGCGCTGGAACTGCAAAACCTGATGGGCAATGCCGTCGTCACCATGGCCGGCGCCGAGGCTCGCACCGAAAGCCGCGGCGCGCACGCCCACGACGATTATCCCGAGCGCGACGACCAGCACTGGATGAAGCACACGCTTGCCTGGTGCGACGAGGCGGGCGAGGTGCAGCTCGACTACCGCCCGGTGAAGATGCGCACTCTGACCAACGAAGTGTCGGTGTTCCCGCCGAAGAAGCGGGTGTACTGAACCGACAGGAACCAGGAAAACATGGTCGCTTTCACCCTGCCTGCGAACAGCCGAATCGCGAAGGGCAGAACCTTCAGGGCACCTTCCGGCGCCAAGCGCGTGCGGGACTTCCGCATCTATCGCTGGAATCCCGACGACGGGCAGAACCCGCGCACCGACAGCTACGAGATCGACCTCGACGCCTGCGGGCCAATGGTCCTCGACGCGCTCATCAAGATCAAGAACGAGATCGATCCGACGCTGACCTTCCGCCGCTCCTGCCGCGAAGGAATCTGCGGCTCTTGCGCCATGAACATCGACGGCGGCAACACGCTCGCCTGCCTCAAGCCGATCGAGGAGGTGAAGGGCGCGGTGCGCATCACGCCGCTGCCGCATATGGCAGTGGTGAAGGATCTCGTGCCCGACCTCACCCAAGCCTATTCGCAGTATCGCAGCATCGAGCCCTGGCTGAAGGCCGACAGCCCCGCCCCCCCCGACGCCGAGCGGCTGCAAAGCAAGGAGGAGCGCGCCAAGCTTGATGGGCTTTGGGAATGCATCCTCTGCTTCTGCTGCACCACGTCCTGCCCGAGCTATTGGTGGAACGGCGACCGCTATCTCGGCCCCGCCGTTTTGTTGCAGGCGTATCGCTGGATCGCCGATTCGCGCGACGAGAGTGCCGGAGACCGGCTGGACGGGTTGGAAGACCCATTCAAGCTCTATCGCTGCCACACCATCATGAACTGCACCGACACCTGCCCCAAGGGCCTCAACCCCGCCAAGGCGATCGCCGCCATCAAGCAACTAATGGTGCAGCGGCAGAGCTAGAGGAGCGCCGTGGGCTTGGGCGCGGGGGTCTGAGTTTCGATTGACCGGCCATCCCCCGGTTCCTAGGTTCCGGCGCATGGCTGAAACAGTACGCAACGACGGAGCCGCCGCCGTCCCCAAGGCGTGGCCGTTCGAGGAGGCGGCCAAGGTCGCCCGGCGGCTCGCCCGCTCGGGCAAGCGGCAGGCGCTGTTCGAGACCGGCTACGGCCCCTCCGGCCTGCCGCATATCGGCACCTTCGGCGAGGTGGCGCGCACGACTTGGGTGCGTAACGCCTTCACTGAGTTGACCGGCTTGCCCTCGCGGCTGATCGCCTTCAGCGACGACATGGACGGGCTCCGCAAGGTGCCCGACAACGTGCCGAACCGCGACATGCTGGCCCGCCATCTAGGCAAGCCGCTGACCTGCGTCCCCGACCCATTCGGCAGCCACGAGAGCTTCGGCGCGCACAACAACGCCCGCCTGCGCGCCTTCCTCGACGGCTTCGGCTTCGATTACGAGTTCGCCTCCTCGACCGACTACTACCTGTCCGGTCGTTTCGATGCCGCGCTCATCCGAGTGCTGGACTGCTACGAACAGGTGATGGCGGTAATCCTGCCGACCTTGGGGCCGGAGCGGCGCGCCACCTATTCGCCGATCCTGCCGATCCATCCGCGCACCGGACAGGTTATGCAAGTGCCGCTGGAGCACCGCGATCCGGCCGCTGGCACCGTCGTCTGGCGCGACCCCGAAACCGGCGCGGCGTTCGAAACCACCGTGAAGGGCGGCGGCTGCAAGCTACAATGGAAGGCCGATTGGGCGATGCGCTGGTTCGCGCTCGGCGTCGATTACGAGATGTCGGGAAAAGACCTGATCGACTCGGTGCGGCTCTCGGGCCGCATCTGCCGCATCCTGGGCGGCGACCCGCCCGAAGGCTTCACCTACGAGCTATTCCTAGACGAGCAGGCGCAGAAGATCAGCAAATCGAAGGGCAACGGCCTGTCGGTGGACGAGTGGCTGCGCTACGCGCCCCCCGAATCGCTGGCGCAGTTCATGTATCACCAGCCGCAGCGCGCCAAGCGGCTCTACTTCGACGCGATCCCGCGCGCCGTCGATGAATACCTCGCCAACGCGGCCCGGCTCCGGGCGGAGGCCGATGACGAGCGGCGCGCCAATCCCGCCTGGCACATCCAGGCCGGCAAGCTGCCCAACCAGGGCGGCAGCCCGGTCTCGTTCGCCATGCTGCTCAACCTCGCCAGCGTGGTGAACGCCGACACCCCCGAGATCCTCTGGGGCTTCATCCGCCGCTACAACCCGGCTGCCTCGCCCGAAACGATGCCGTTCCTCGATCAGTTGGTCGGGCACGCGATCGCCTATTACCGCGACTTCGTCCGCCCGGCGAAGCGGTTCCGCCATCCCACGGCGATGGAACGCGCCGCGCTTGCCGACCTCGCCGAGACGCTGCGGGGCATGGAGCCCGGCACCGACGCCGAGGCGATCCAGAACGCCGTCTATGAGGTCGGCAAGCGTCACCCCTTCCCTGAGCTGCGCGCGTGGTTCGGCTGTCTCTATCAGGTGCTGCTCGGCCAGCGGGAGGGGCCGCGCTTCGGCGGCTTCGTCGCCCTCTATGGCGTTCCCGAGACCATCGCCTTGATCGAGGCGGCACTCGCCCGGCCGGCCGACGCGGCCTGAACACTATGCGCCTGTCGAACTCGACCGGATGGCTCTCTCGGGCGATCCGGCATGTGCCCGCTGTGCTCGGCGTGGCGCTGCTGCTGGGCGCGGTCTATGCCGTTCAGCGAGAGTTCCGGCACCTCCAGCTCGCGGACATCGGCACGGCGATCCGAGCCATCCCGCCACGTCCGCTTGAGTTCGCCTTCCTGTTCACCGTGCTCTCCTACACCGTGCTGACCCTCTATGACCGGCTGGGCACGATCTACGCCGGCCACAAGGTCGCATATGGCCGGGTCGCCTTCGCCTCGTTCTGCGCCTACGCGCTCTCCCACAATCTTGGCTTCGCGGCCGTCTCGGGCGCGGCCGTGCGCTACCGGCTCTACGCCCATTGGGGCCTGACGCCGATCGAGATCGGCAAGATCGTCGCCTTTTGCAGCCTGACTTTCGTGCTCGGCGGCATGGTGCTCGGCGGCGCGATCCTGTTCGTCGGGCCGGACGCGGTGCCGTTCCTCGGCGGCCATGTTCCGCACGCCGTGCTTTACCTCGCGGGCGCGGTGCTATGGGGCACCGTCGCGGGATACGTGACCTTGGCCAAGCTGCTCGGCACCATCCGCCTGCGCGGCCACGAGATACGGCTGCCGGGCTTTCGGATGGCGTTGCTGCAAGTGGCGTTGGCAACAGCCGATGTCGCGCTCACCGCGACCATCTTCTGGGTGCTGCTGCCTTCGGTGCCGCGGCTCACCTGGCTGCTGTTCCTGTGCGTCTATGTCGCGTCCTACACCGCTGGACTCGCGGCGAACCTGCCGGGCGGGATCGGCGTGTTCGACACCGCCATCCTGTTCGGCCTCTCGCCGTTCCTGCCGGCCCCGCGCATTGTCGCCGCCATCGCGATCTTCCGGCTGTACTACTATGTGATCCCGTTATTCGTGGCCGGCACCCTGTTCGCCGGCAACGAGGTGGTGCGCGGCGGCCTGGTGTTTGGCCGGATCGGCCGGGCCGCCGAGACGCAAGCGCGCGGCCGCTGGAGCGAGCCCGATTTCGCCGTCGCGGCCTGTACCGGCGTTGTGGCGTTGTCCGGGCTCCTGCTGCTCGGTGCTGGCGTGCTGGCGCAGCGGCCATACCTCGCCGGCCGCGGTTTCGCCGACATCGCCATGCAAGCCGGCCAGTTCGTGCCCTCGCTCATCGGGGCCGGGCTCATGGTCCTGGCGATTGGCCTGTCGCTGCGCGTGAACCTGGCCTGGACCGCAACCTTGCTGTTGCTGGTGATCGGCGCCGGGTTCGTGGCTGGGCAGGGGGAGCGTTACTGGCTCGCCGGCGTGCTAGCGCTCGCCGCGTTGGTCTTGGCGCCGTTCCGCACCTACTTCTACCGCCACGCGCGGCTTTTGGACGGGCCGCTGGATCGCTCCACCGGGCTTTCGCTGCTGGCCCTGGCTGTCTGCATTTTGGCCCTGACCGGCTTCCGCCGTCGGGTACATGACCTGCCCAAGAACGCCTGGTGGGAAATCGTGCTGTCCGGCCACGTGCCCTGGACGTTCCGCGCCAGCGTGGCGTTGACCGTGGCGCTCGCGATCGTGGCGATCCTGCTCCTGCTACGGCCGGTTCGCGTCAAGTGGCGGCCGTGGAACGTCGAGTCGCGGCTGCGGCTGCTCATGCTGGGCGCGCAGCCGCCTGAGGGAGCCGATGGCATCGTTTGGGGCGAGGCCGAGCGAGCCGCGATTCCGTTCCGCCGCCTCGGCCCGGTGCTGTTGGGGCTGGGCGATCCGGCGGGCGCGCAATCGGACCGCGTCTCGGCGATCTGGCGGCTGCGCGACCTCGCGCGTCAGGAAGGGCGCGACCCGGCCTTCTGGCGCGCCGGACCCGGGTTCCTGAAAGTCTATAATGATCTCGGGCTGGCCGCCCTGCCGCTCGGGCCGGACGGAATGCCGAGGCCCGAGCCTGCCGGTGAAGGGAGCACGCAGTATCTGGTCTGTGCCGCCGAGCGCGACCTCGAGCGCCTGTTGCCGCTGCTACCGCAGCTCACGATCGGCCAGGAGGCTCCGACGCGGGCGCCGGTGGCCCGACCGTCCGGCGCGGGAAGAGCACAGTGGTCGTGAACTGCTGCACGGGCTGGCCGCGTTGGTTGAGCGTGGTGCAGCGATAGGTCACCACGCCGGAATCGGGGCGCGAGCCGGAGATGCGGGTCGCGAGGATCTCGATCTCAATACGAAGCGCATCGCCGGCGCGCACCGGGCGGAGCCAGCGCAGCGTCTCGACCCCGGCGCCCATGCCGCCGCGCGCGATCGGCATGGTCTCGCTGATCAGCCGCATCGTGGTGGCACCCGTATGCCAGCCGCTCGCGCAGAACTCGCCGAACATGCTGGCTTTCGCGGTCTCCTCCGATAGATGCGCCGGATGGAGGTCGAACTGGCGGGCGAACGCGATGATGCCGTCGCGATCCATCCCGATGGCGCGCGGGGAGCGCAGGATGCGGCCGGGGAACACGTCCTCGAAGTAGAAGCCCTCACCTGTCGTCACGTCCGGCTCTCGGCTTTATCGCGCGATTAGCAGTTCTAGCCGATAATTGCGCGACTCGGACAACCGGAGCCAACGCGAATGCCGATTGACCTCGCTGCCCTGCTCGCGACCGTGGCTGCCGCGGCGGCGGTAGCCGGCCTGCTGGTGCTGCTGCGGCTGAGCCATGACATTCAGCGACTGCGCGTCCTGGCCGAGCAGGGCCTGGCGGGCGTGCGCGGAGAAGCGGAGACGACTAGGCTGACCCTCACCGACCGGCTGGCAGGCTTGCGCAGCGCGTTCGAGATCGGGATCGAGCAAGTCCGAACCGTGCTCTACCGCGAGCAAGGCGAGCTGCGCCTGGCGCTGGCGGAAGGGCAGCGCAAGGGCGCCGAACGCATCGGCCAGCAGTTCGAGGCCACGCGCACGGTGCTGGACGCGAAACTGCGCGAATTGCGCGAGGGCAACGAAGCCAAGCTCTCCGAGATCCAGAGGACGGTGAACGAGCAACTGCACGCGGCAGTGGAGAAGCAGATGAACGACAGCTTCGCCCGCGTGATCGACCAGTTCGCCGCGGTGCAAAAGGCGATGGGCGATGTGCAGGCCGTCACCGCCCAGATCGGCGACATTAAACGATTGTTTTCCAACGTTAGGACACGCGGCGGCTGGGGCGAGACGCAGGTGCGCGCCATGCTGGACGACATCCTTCCCGCCGACAGCTACGAGACCAACTGCAAGCTGCGAGCAGACTCCGATGAGGCGGTGGAGTTCGCGGTGCGGATGCCGGCGCGCGGCGATCATCGGCCGCTGCTGCCGATCGACGCCAAGTTCCCGGTGGCCGATTACGAGCGGCTGTTGGAAGCAGCGGAAGCGGGCGATGCTGAGGGCGAGCGCGCGGCGCAACGCAAGTTGGACCGGGCGGTGCGCGAGCAGGCACGCAAGATCGCGAGCAAGTACGTCGTCCCGCCGATGACGGTGGAGTTCGCGGTGATGTATCTGCCAACCGACGCCCTGTTCGCGGAGGTCGCGCGCATCCCCGGCCTGATCGACGAGATCGGCCGCGAGTGCCGCGTTCTGGTGATGGGGCCGAGCCTGTTCCCGGCGTTGCTGCGCACCATCCATCTCGGCTTCGTTACATTGGCGCTGGAACAGAAGGCCGATCAGGTGCGAGAGCTGCTAGGGGCGACGCGCACCGAGATGCTGAAGATGGATGACGTTCTGGAGCGGCTGGCCAAGAACGCCGTTACTATGAGCAACACCATCGAGCTGGCCCGGACCCGCACTCGCGCGGTCGGCCGCAAGCTGCGCGGCGTTGAGGCAGTCGAGGCGACACGCGCCGAGCAGATGCTGGAGTTGGATGCCGAGGCGGCACTGGAGGCGTGATCTCAGGCGAGATTCTAACGAGCCATATCCAAAACATCGATACATTGGCCCGCCCAATCCACTACGCCAAGCGCGACGGTCGCGGCTTAATTACGACAGCTCGTTCGCGCCAAGCCGGCATCACGATTTGACCTTGGGAACGCCACGCCGGCAAACTTCGTTGCCGCCGACGAAATGCGTCGGAAGGATAAGCGGGGAAACGGATATGGCCAAGATTGGGAGCTGTTCGATCGGATTGGCAGCCGGCGAACGGGGTGGTCCGCGGAGGAGGTGGCGGAGTGCGTTGGTCCTGCTTGGCGCGGCCTGCATCGCAGCGGGATCCTCTGCTCCGGCCCTCGCGGGAAGCGCGTCGGCGCCGGACTCCACCCTGGTGCAGACCGAGTACGGTTGGGTGCAGGGCCAGACCAACGGCAAGGTCAACACCTGGCTCGGCATCCACTACGCCGCGAGCACGGCTGGCCAGTACCGCTGGACGACACCGCGCCCGCCCGGGCAATACGGCACCGCCGACACCCCGTTCCAGGCGACGGAGTTCGCAACGCCCTGCCCGCAGAACATCTCGCCGTTCGGCAATTCCACGACCTATCCCGTCACCTCTAGCTCGGTCCCGGGCAGCGCCGACAGCGAGGACTGCCTGGCACTGAATGTCTGGGCGCCCGCCGAGGCCACGGGCCCCTTACCGGTCTACTTCTGGATCCACGGCGGCTCCAACGTCTATGGCGAGGGCAGCAGCTACGATCCGCGGCCATTGGTCCTGCAAGGCAATATCATCGTCGTCACGATCAACTACCGCCTCGGCGCGCTCGGCTGGCTCGCGCATCCGCTGCTCGACGGTGGCACGCCGAACAGCTCCGGTAATTACGGGCTGATGGACCAGCAATTCGCCATGCAATGGGTCCGCGACAACATCGCGGGGTTCGGCGGCGACCCGAACCAGGTCACGATCGGTGGTGAATCCGCTGGCGGCCTCGACACCTGCTCGCATCTCGCCTCGCCCACCGCCGCAGGCTTGTTCCGTGGCGGCATCGTCGAGAGCGGCTGCATCATCGGACAGACCCCGCAGGCCGCTTACGAAAGCACCACTGGCAATCCCTTCGTCAGCGCGCTCAACTGCACCACGCTCGACTGTCTCCGCAACGCTCCAGTCGGGCAGATCCTGGCCGCCGAGGCGGCTGAGGGCTGGGGGCCGGTCGCAAGCCCGAATGTGCCGACGCTGCCGCAATTGCCGCAGGATGCATTTGCCAGCGGCACGTTCAACCGGGTTCCCGTCCTACAGGGCACGAACCTCGATGAAGGCAGGCTGTTCACGCCGCTATTCTTCGGCACCGTTACCACCACGAGCCCGGCGCCCGCCGGCAGCACATCCTACTCGGACGCGCTCGCCGCCCTGCTGTCGACGGCGACGCCGGCCCAGCTAAGTGAGGTAGCGGAGCGGTATCCGCCTAGCAACTACGAGGAGGACGGGCCGGCGGCGGCTCCAGGAGAGGCGATCTCCGCGATCGTCACCAACTCTCTATTCGCCTGCACCGCCCTTCGTTCGGAGAACGCGCTATCGCAATACGTGCCGATCTATGTCTATGAGTTCCGCGACACGACGGCACCCGAACTTTTCCTTCTGCCGACGGACTATCCCTACGGTGCGGCGCATGCCAGCGAACTGCAATACCTATTCAACCCCGATCTGTTCTTTCCAAATACGACCTATCCGTTCAACCCGTTCCCGTTTAACCGGCAACAGCGTCAGCTATCCCGCGACATGATCCGGTTCTGGACCAACTTCGTCTCGACGCTGGACCCGAACCTGCCGGGTTCGAACGCGCGGGAGAGAAGTATCCTAGTAAGTTCCAGTGACTGGACGCAGTTCTCCAGCCTGGTCGGGAACGTTGAGGCGCTGCAGTACCCAAGCCCTTTCCAGGCCGACGATTACGCCTCCGAGCACCAGTGCGCGTTCTGGGATCAGCTCGGACTGGTCAGCGGCCTGTAGCCCGCGAGGGAGGAAGCCGCCCCCCTCACCTCGGGTCCGGCCAGAAGCCGGGCCGGGGGAGGGTCGCGAGTTACGCCGAATAGTACATCTCGAACTCGACCGGATGCGGCGTGTGCTCGAAGCGGTACACCTCGCCCCATTTCAGCTCGATGTAGCTCTCGATCTGGTCCATGCTGAACACGTCGCCCGAGAGCAGGAACTCGTGATCGTCCTCAAGCGCCGCGATCGCCTCGCGCATACTGCCGCAGACGGTCGGAATGCCCTTCAGTTCCTCGGGCGGCAAGTCGTAGAGATCTTTGTCCATCGGGTCGCCGGGATGGATCTTGTTGCGGATGCCGTCGAGCCCGGCCATCAGCATGGCGGCGAAGGAGAGATAGGGGTTGGCGGCCGGATCGGGAAACCGCACCTCGACGCGCTTGGCCTTCGGGTTGGTGGCATACGGAATGCGGCATGACGCCGAGCGGTTGCGCGCGGAATAGGCCAGCAGCACCGGCGCCTCGAAGCCCGGGATCAGCCGCTTGTAGCTGTTTGTCGTCGGGTTGGTGAAGACGTTTAGCGCCTTGGCGTGCTTGATGATGCCGCCGATGTAATAGAGCGCCATCTCCGAGAGATCGGCATACCCGTTGCCGGCGAACAGCGGCTTGCCCGCTTTCCAGATCGACTGATGGACATGCATCCCAGAGCCGTTGTCGCCATAGATCGGCTTCGGCATGAATGTGGCAGTCTTGCCGTAGCTGTGCGCGACGTTGTGGATGCAATACTTATAGATTTGCAGAGCGTCGGCCATTTTCACCAGCGGGCCGAACTTCATCCCCAGCTCGTGCTGGGACTGCGCCACCTCGTGATGGTGCTTCTCGATCACCACGCCCATTTCGCCCATCGTGGAGAGCATCTCGGCGCGAAGATCGCTCTCGCTGTCCACCGGCGGGACTGGGAAATAGCCGCCCTTCACGCTGGGGCGGTGGCCCATATTGCCTTCGGGATAGTCCTTCAGTGACGCCTGCGGCCCTTCCTGGCTGTCGATCTGGTAAATTCCATAATTGCCGCCGGTGCCGAACTTCACGCTGTCAAACACGAAGAACTCGGCTTCGGGGCCGAAAAACGCGGTGTCGCCGACGCCGCTCGATTGCAGGTATGCCTCCGCCTTCTTCGCCGTGGAACGCGGATCGCGGTTGTAGGGCTGGCCGGTCGAGGGCTCCATGATGTCGCAGAACAGGATCAGGCTCGGCTTGGCGGCGAACGGGTCCATGGTCGCCGTCTCCGCGTCCGGCGCCAGGATCATGTCGAACTCGTTGATCGCCTTCCAGCCGGCGATCGAGGAGCCGTCGAACATAATGCCATCTCGGAACGTTTCCTCCTCGATGGTGGAGACGTGCTGCGCGGTGTGCTGCCATTTGCCGCGCGGATCGGTGAACCGCAGGTCCACGTATTCGACGGAGTGCTCCTTGAGCATCTCCATCACCCTGCCGACGGCATCCCCGTCTCCGCTTCCTGGCCTCTTCGCCATGTCTCTGTCCCGTTCTCGCCTCGTTGTCTCCCCGCTCCAAACGTTCCCGATATGAAAACGTGGTGGATGGGTGCGTGTCTCGATCCGGGCCGCCCCGCGCAGCCTCGTGCGCCGGCCCGTTTAGTCGCTTCCGCCGCTGGCCGGAAGCGGTTTCTAGATCGCGTCCTCGTTGCGCTCGCCGGTGCGAATGCGCACCACCTCCTCGACGTTCGTGACGAAGATCTTGCCGTCCCCGATCCGCCCGGTGCGGGCGGCGGTGACGATCGCCTCTACCGCGCGCTCGGCGACGCTGTCCTCGCAGACCACCTCGATCTTCACCTTGGGGAGAAAATCGACCACGTATTCCGCGCCCCGGTATAGCTCGGTATGGCCCTTTTGGCGCCCGAAGCCCTTCGCCTCCACGACCGTGATCCCCTGAAGTCCGACCTCGTGCAGCGCCTCCTTCACCTCGTCCAGTTTGAACGGCTTGATGACCGCCTCGATCTTTTTCATCTTCCTGACCGCGCCCGGGGTCGCCGGGCTCTCCCAATAGACTGCACGCACCATGCCAGCAGCGAAGCACCAGGGGAAAGCCGGCCCGCGGCGCGACGATCTCGTTGCATAGCCCATCCGATAGGCGATGGCCACTCGCTTGCCCGCGATTTGGGCACGACGCGTTTTCCGCCCCGCCCCGCGGCTGAATCCGCGGTACCGGCACCATACCGTCTTGGGCCGAAATCGCGAGCGGAACGCGGCGACGTTGACGCCGGCCCGCTGATCGGCCAGAACCCGCGCCGTTCCTGATGGCGGGCGTAGCTCAGTTGGCAGAGCGCCAGGTTGTGGTCCTGGATGCCGTGGGTTCGAATCCCATCGCTCGCCCCAGTTCGCCACGGCGGTTCAGGCGGACCGGGCAGGCTTTCATGAACCCGGTTCAGGCACTGCCACCGGATGGCCACAATCGGCCGCACCATGCGGGACTGAGCCGATTCGCCGCCACTGGAGGAACGACCATGCAAAGCGGAATGCGCGCGCCGGCCTGGGAGGCGAGCGTTCTTACCGAGGCCGAGCACCGCCGCCAGCTCCGCCGGGCGGTGATCGCCAGCACCATCGGTACAACCATCGAGTGGTACGACTTCTTCCTATACAGCACCGTCACCGGCCTGGTTTTCGCCAAGCTGTTCTTTCCGCGCTCCGAGCACTTGGCGGGCACGCTGGAGGCGTTCGGCATCTACTTCGTGGGCTTCCTCGCGCGACCGGTCGGGGCGGCGATCTTCGGCCATTGGGGCGACCGGCTCGGGCGCAAGTCGGCGCTGATTGCCACACTCATGCTGATGGGGGTGTCCACTTTCCTCGTTGGCGTCGTGCCGCCCTACGCGGACATCGGCCTTTGGGGCGCTGGAATCCTGACCTTCCTGCGCTTGGTACAGGGCATCGGCGTCGGCGGCGAATGGGGCGGCTCGGTGCTGATGTCGATGGAGTGGGCGCGCGGCGACAGCAATCGCGGCCTCATCGCCTCATGGCCGCAGTTCGGCGTGCCCTCCGGGCTGTTTCTGGCCAACGCCGCCGTGCTGATCTTCAGCGCCATTTCGGGAACCGGCTTTCTCACCTGGGGCTGGCGGGTGCCGTTCCTGCTCAGCATCGTCCTTGTGGGAATCGGGCTCTGGATCCGGCTGGGCATCCTGGAGACGCCGACCTTCCGGCGACTGGTGGCGGAGAAACGGATCGAGAAGACGCCGGTGATCGAGGTCTTCCGGCGCCAGCCGGTCCAGGTGTTCCTCAGCGCCTTCGCTCGCATGGCCGAGCAGGCACCCTTCTACATCTTTACGGCCTTCATCTTCGCCTATGGCACTGGCACGCTTAAGGTGAGCCGCGACTTCCTGCTTGCCGCCGTGCTCTGCGCCGCCGTCGTCTCGTTCTTCACCATCCCCATCGCCGGGCACCTCTCCGACCGGTTTGGGCGCAAGCGCGTGTACCTGATCGGGGCCATCGCGACCGGCGTGTACGGTTGGATCTACTTCGCGGTCCTGAACACGCTGGTTCCGGCCGGGATCTTCGTGATCATCGTGATCTCGCTCATCCCGCACGATACCATGTACGGCCCGCAGGCGGCGCTGATCGCGGAAAGCTTCACCGGGCGGCTCCGCTACAGCGGCGCCTCGATCGGTTATCAGCTCGCGTCCATCATCGCCGGCGGCCCCGCGCCGCTGATTGCCACTGCGCTGCTCGCGGCCTATCACCGCTGGATCGCCATAGCCATCTACATCACGGTCTGTTCCATTATCACCGTGGTCGCCGTGGCGATGATGAAGGACTACACGAACAAGGATATCTCGGGCGAATACGACCGAACCTAGGCAGGGCTATGTCGCTGCCACGGCTGCGCGCAGCCGCTCCCGGTCCACCTCGATTGTGACCCCGGCGCGCTCGACCTGAAGCAGCATCGCTGAGCGCGAGTCGCGCTCGGCCCAGCCCCGATTGAGCGCCTCCGTCATCTCGGCCATGACCATGTTGGCGAGCCGCATCGGCACCCCCATTTCGCGGCCAAGCGCGCAGGCGAGCGAGACATCCTTGTGCGCGAGCCGCAGCGCGAAGGCCGGAGTGTCGTAGTCGTTCGGCAGGAACTGGTCGGGCAAGGCCGCGAACGCGCCGCGCCGTCCGAGCGCGCATTGGCTCACCGCCTCCCAGATCGCGAGTGGGTCGATGCCGGATTTCACCCCCATGGTGAACACCTCGGCCAGGCCCGTGTTGAGGATATAGCCTAGACAGTTATGCACCAACTTGGCGACCGAGCCGGCGCCGATCGAGCCCACGTAGCGCGCCTGATCGCCCATCGCGTCCAACACCGGCTTGTATTGCTCGAACACCGCTTGCTCGCCGCCGACCAGGATCGCGAGCTTGCCCGTCGCCGCGCCACGCGGCCCGCCGCTGACCGGCGCATCGAGCGCGTGCGCCCCGCGATCGGCGAAGGCGGCGTGGACCCGTCGAACCAGGGTGGGCGAGTTGGTGGTGAGGTCGAAATAAGCCGCGTCGGCGCGCATCCCGCCTAACAGCCCATGCGGGCCCAGTGCCACCGCCTCCATTTCGGGAGGCCCGGGGAGGGAGGTGAACACCAGCTCGGACTGCTCCGCGACCGCTCGCGGCGTGTCGGCCCAGAGCGCCCCGGCGGCGATGAACCGTTCCGCGGAGGCGCGCTTGATATCATGCGCAACCAGTCTATGACCGGCCTTCTGCAAGTTCGCGGCCATGCCGGCCCCCATCGTGCCGAGCCCGATGAAGCCTATCTGCATCAATCCCTCCGTCTCCCTTCACCGTCCTGCTCGCGAATGCGAGCATCCACGGCTTCACCGCCGCCAGCAGTCGTGGATGGTCGGCACTCGGCGACCATGACGGTGAGCGGTACTACTCGCTGTCCTCGAACACCTCGCGCGCGACATTGGCCGCGGTCATGGCCGCGGGCCAGCCGCCGTAGAAGGCAACGTGGGTGATCAGCTCTGATAATTCCTCCTTGGACAGTCCGTTGTGCAGCGCTCGTTGCAGATGGCCGCGCAACTGCTCCGGCCGATAGGTAGCGACAAGCACCGCACAGGTAATCAGGCTGCGGTCACGCTTGGAAAGCTGCGGGCGTTCCCAAATGTCGCCGAACAGCCATTGCTCGGTCGCTTCCACGAGCTTGGGGACGGTGTCGCGGACGCGGTCGCGAGCCGCGGTCGAGGGTGCCTTCGCCATGTATTCCTCCTGCTCGTTCCTGGCTAAGCCATTGCACACCACCCGATGTCCGGAGTCCAATCGCGGGCGGGAGGAAGTTTGGAGGAACCAGCCCATGTCGGACAGGTTACCGAAGGAGAAGGTCGCGCTGGTGACTGGCAGCGCGCTCAATATCGGGCGCGCGATCGCACTCGCGCTCGCGCGCGACGGCTTTCGCATTCTGGTCACAGCGAAAAATTCGCTGGTCGATTGCGAGGACACTGCCAGGCTCATTGCCGCGCAGGGCGGCCAGGCGGCGGTGCATCTCGCCGACATCGCGGACGCTGAACAGGCGCGCGGTCTGATCGCGGCGGCGGTCCGCCGCTTCGGCAGGCTCGACGTGCTGGTTAACAACGCCTCGGTGCGCCGCCAGTCGAAGCTCGCCGACATCACGCCCGAAGAATGGCGCCTGATCCTGGGCAGCACGCTCGATGGTGCGTTCTACTGCGCGCAGGCGGCGGCGGGGCATATCGCGACGGTCGGGGGCGGCAGCATCGTCAATCTCGGCGGCATCTCCGCGCACGCCGCACCGGCTGGGCGCCCGCATGTTGCGGCGGCGAAGGCCGGCATGGTGGGGCTCACGCGCGCGCTGGCGCGCGAGCTTGCGGGCGACAACATCACCGTGAAAGCGGTCGCGCCCGGGGCGATCGATACCGTGCGGGGCAATGCCGGGTCCGCCAAACTGCCACCCAACCTCGCTGGGCGGCGCGGCACCGTGGAGGAGATCGCCGAGATGGTGCGTTATCTCTGCTCGCCCGCGGCCCGCTTCATCACCGGCCAGACGATCCACGTGAATGGCGGCGCGTTCATGAGCTGAGCCCGGGCCGCCCCAGGCGAGACCGCGTGGGTCAAGTTGCATCTGCGGGAACGTGAAGAGCGCGCCGCGAGCTTTCAGCCGGCGGACCATTGCATCGAATTTCACAAAGACGACATTCTGAGGATTACGCCTAGTTCAAGGAGGGCGGTGTGCCGACCCAACGCAACCCGCAACAACCCAGGCAGCCGACCTTCTCTTTGTGGTGGCTGTGGCTGGCGCTGTTCGCGCTGATTATCTTCGGAATGGTTGCTGGCGGCGGCAACAGCCGCGACGCCACGGAGGCCATCCTTTACAGCCAGTTCCAAAAGCTCGTCGACCAGGGCAAGGTCAAGAGCGTTGTTGTCTCGGGCAACGAGGTCCAAGGCACGTTTACGGAGAAGCAGCCGAACGGGAAGACCGAGTTCAATACCCAGCGCGTGCCGCCCGATCTCGCCGCGCAGTTGCAAAAGCACAATGTCACCTACACCGGAGCCGCCACCAATTCCGGATACGGGGTGATCCTGTCCTGGATCATCCCCCCGCTGCTGTTCGTCGGCATTTGGCTGGTCGCCTCGCGCTACATGATGGGGGGCGCGGCCGGCGGCGGCGGGCTCGGCGGACTGATGCAGGTCGGGCGGAGCAAAGCCAAGCTGGCCGCCGAGACCGACGTGAAGACCACCTTCGCCGATGTCGCCGGCTGCGACGAAGCCAAGGCGGAACTGCACGAGATCGTGGACTTCCTGAAGCGCCCCCAGGAGTTCACCCGGCTTGGTGCCCATATACCGCGCGGCATCCTGCTTGTGGGGCCGCCGGGCACCGGCAAGACGCTGCTCGCCCGCGCCGTGGCCGGGGAGGCCG
The DNA here is from genome assembly GCA_963849305.1 of uncultured Pseudomonadota bacterium. Classification (GTDB taxonomy): domain Bacteria; phylum Pseudomonadota; class Alphaproteobacteria; order Acetobacterales; family Acetobacteraceae; genus CAWKGV01. The sequence continues at coordinate 269,584 of CAWKGV010000008.1, read as the reverse complement.
GGGTGCCGTTCTTCTCCACCAACGGCGCCGAGTTCGTCGAGATGTTCGTGGGCGTCGGCGCCTCGCGCGTGCGCGACCTATTCGAGAAGGCGCGGAAGGCCGCCCCCTGCATCATCTTCATCGACGAGCTTGATGCCCTGGGGCGCGCGCGGGGGGCGAGCCCGATGCAGGGCCAGGACGAGAAGGAGCAGACGCTCAACCAATTGCTGGCCGAGATGGACGGCTTCGAGCGCGGCTCGGTCCCCGTCATGGTGCTGGCGGCTACCAACCGACCGGAGATCATGGACCCTGCCTTGCTCCGCGCCGGCCGCTTCGATCGCCAGGTGCTGGTCGATCGGCCGGACAAGAAGGGGCGGGTGGAGATCTTGCGTCTGCACCTCAAGCACATGCAGGTCGGTCCGGATGTGCGGATGGAGGACATTGCTGCGCTGACGCCGGGCTTCACCGGCGCCGATCTCGCCAACCTGGACAACGAGGCCGCGGTGTTGGCGACCCGCCGTCACGCCAGCGCGATCACCATGCAGGATTTCTCCGAAGCGGTGGAGCGGCTGATCGCGGGGCTGGAGAAGCGGTCGCGCATCCTGGTGCCCAAGGAGCGGCGCACCGTCGCTTATCACGAGATGGGCCATGCGCTCGTGGCGCTCGCCATCCCGGGCATGGACCCGGTGCAGAAGGTGTCGATCATCCCGCGCGGGATCGGCGCGCTCGGGTACACGCTGCAATTCCCGACCGACGACCGGTTCCTGATGAGCCGGCACGAACTGCTCGACAGGATGACGGTGCTGCTCGCCGGGAGGGCGGCGGAAACCATCATCGGGCCGGATATCTCGACCGGCGCGGCGGACGATCTCACCAAGGCAACCGACATCGCGCGCGGCATCGTGCTGCGCTACGGAATGGACCAGCGGCTCGGTCCGGTGGCCTGGGACACCGACCAGGGCAGCCAGTTCCTGCAAACGCAACCCGGTGCTTTCTGGCGTCAGCGGCGGTTCAGCGAGGAGACGGCGCATGACATCGATTCGGCGGTGCGCGGCTACCTAGAAGCAGCCTTGAAGCGCGCCATCGCCATCCTGACCGAGAACCGGGCGGCGCTGGAGGAGGGCGCGCAGGCGCTATTGGCCCATGAAGTGCTGACCGGCGACGAGATTCCGCGTCCGAAGCCGGTGGCGCTCGCGGCCGAATAGGAATGGCAGGGAACTGCCGCCCGGGCGCCTCCGTTTTTGCTCAGACCTAGCGCGAGGAGCCGCAGCCATGGCGAAGGACGCCAGCAAAAGCCCGCACACCGGCCGGTTCGGCGGCCCCGGCAGCAGTCATCAGGATCGCACGCAGCCGGAGGCGATCGACCAGCCCACCGGCCATAAGGGCGGCGGCGCACAGCACGGTACGTCGCCCAAGCCCGGCGAGCCCACGAATCCCGACCGCAGCCGTGTTTCCGGCGGTGGCGGCGAGCGAGACCGGCATCACACGCACGATCCCGTCGAGCGTTCATAGCTTATAGGCTCGCCATCGAGCCGGACGCACTCTCACCCGCGCGCCCCGTGCCGGCGTGGCGGCTCCAGGCCGTGCTCGGTGTATTCCGGCACCGTGAAATACACCCACACCAAATTGGCCAGCAGCAGCGCGGCGGTGACCAGGAACACCCAGCGAATGCCGATTGCGGCAGCGACGCCGCCGCCCGTCACCGGCCCCAGCGAGTTGCCGAGGAAGGTCGCCGAGGCGGTCATGCCATAAACCGTGCCCCGGTCGGCGCGCGGCACGATGCGACCGACCAGCGCGTTGGCGGTGGGCAGGATGCCGCCGATGAAGCAGCCGACGCCGAACCGCTCCACCACGAACACCCAGTAATTGCTCGCGAAGAACTGCGGCGCGCTGGTAAATGCCGCGCCCGCCAGGCAGATCAGCAGCACCCGGCGGTAGCCGATCACGTCGCTCCGCTTGCCGAGGAAGGGCGAGGCGATCACGTCCGCGACCCCGGTCACCGAGAAGGCGATGCCGGCCAATGTCGCCACGGTTCCGGTGTTCCCGACCAGTTCCTGGACGAACAGCGTCACTACCGGCTGCACCGTGCGCACGCCGAATTGCGCCAGCAACAGCACGAAGAACAGCGGCAGCAGCCCGGCCGAGCTGGTCAGCATCCGCATGCTCGACAGCATGGACCGCTTGCGGCCGGATTGCTTAAGCGGGGTGAACCGCTCGTGGACCAACAGCCAGACCAGCAGCATCGCGACAAAGGTGATTAGCGCGGTCGCATAGAACGGGATGCGATAGCTCCCAGTCGCGTCCGATAGCGCGCCGCCGAGAACCGGCCCTACCAGCCCGCCCACGAGCTGCCCGGTGCTGAGCCAACCTAACGCGTAGCCGAGCCGGGCTTCCGGCACCTGGCTCGCGACTAGCGCGATGGCGGAGGCGGAGAAGCCGGCGAACGCGCCCATCAGCGCGCGCAGGCCGAAGAATTGCCAGACATCGAGCGACAGCCCCATCAGCGCCGTGAACACCCCGATGGCGAAGCTTGAGCGCAGTAGCATCAGCTTGCGCCCCTTGCGGTCCGACAGCCGGCCCCACAACGGCGAGGCGAACGCCGCGACGAACGAGGTGGTGCCGTTGAGGATGCCGGCCCAGAGATCGATCCGGCTCGGGTTATGCACGCCGAGTTCCGGCAGGAACAGCGGCATGATCGGGCTCAGGATGGTGAACGACATGGTCATGATGAACTGGATGCCCACCATCGCCCACATCGTGCGCTGCCAATCGGGCGCCACTTCATCGGCCGGCGGCTCCTCCGTCGCGCTCGGTACCTTGGCGCGCTGATCGTCCATCCGCCTTGCCGCCCCTTCTCGGCCGCCCCGGGCCAGCCGAGACTTTGCCCGCTCGCGGCGGATGTAAAGGCGCGGGCCTTGCGCTGGGTGCGGGGCAGATGGAAGCTGCCCCGGATTGAAGCTGCCGGCGATTTGCGATCAGGGAGAACGACGATGCACGACCTCGTCATCCGGGGCGGAACGATCATCGACGGCACCGGACGGCCCAGCTTCCCTGGCGATGTCGCGATCGAGGGCGATCGGATCGCGGCAGTCGGCGGCAAGACCGGCCCCGCGCACCGCACCATTCAAGCCGACGGGCTATTGGTGACGCCCGGTTTCGTCGATATCCACACGCATTACGACGGTCAGGCGGTGTGGGACAGCCATCTCGCCCCGTCCGCCTGGCACGGCGTGACAACGGCGGTGATGGGCAACTGCGGCGTCGGCTTCGCCCCCTGCAAGCCAGCTGATCGCGAGACGCTGATCGAGCTGATGGAAGGCGTGGAAGACATCCCCGGCCCGGTGATGCATGAGGGGCTGCGCTGGGAGTGGGAGTCGTTTCCCCAATACCTCGCCGCCCTCGACCGGGGGCGGCGCGACATCGACGTTTGCGCGCTGCTGCCGCACGCCGCGATGCGCGTGTTCGTCATGGGCGAGCGCGCGGTGCGGCTGGAGAACGCCAATCAGGGCGACATCGCCGCGATGCGCGCGATTGCGGCCGAGGCGGTGCGCGCTGGGGCGTTCGGCTTCTCGACCTCGCGCACCACCAGCCACAAAAGTCTCAAGGGCGACTTCACGCCGACCTTGCGCGCCCAGGAGCAGGAGCTTGCCGGGATTGCGCGGGGGCTGGCGCAGGCAGGCGCGGGTTTCATCGAGGTGGTTTCGGAATGGGCGCCAGACCACCAAGCCGAGTTCCGCATGGTTCGCCGCGTGGCAGAAAGCTGCGGTCGGCCGGTGGTGTTCTCGCTTTCGCAGCGGCACGGCCAGGGCGACATCTGGCAGGATTTGTTGGCGCACGCCGACGAGGCGGCGCGAGACGGCGTGCCGATCCGCCCGGTGGTGGCGCCGCGCGCGATCGGCGTGCTGCTCGGCCTGCAAGGCAGCCAGAACCCATTCTCCGGCACGCCTTCCTACCAGTCGATCGCGCACCTGCCGCTCGGCGAGCGCGTGCGCATCATGCGCGATCCCGGATTCCGCGGGCGGCTGCTGGCGGAAGACCCCATGAAGGACAGCACCTTCCCGCTGATCCAGCGGCTCTCCTACGATCAGATGTTCCGTTTCGGCCGGCCGGCGAATTACTTGCCGCGGCGCGAGGATTCGGTCGAGGCGACCGCCGCGCGCCAGGGCCGCGCCGCCCCGGAGGTGGCTTACGACATCCTGCTGGAGCAGGACGGCCACGAGTTCATCTACGCGCCGATCAACAATTACGCCCGTTACGATCTATCGGTCTCAGAGGCGATGCTCGACAACCGGAACGCCATCATGGGTTTGGGCGACGGCGGCGCGCATGTCGGCTTCATCCTGGACGCGGGCTTCCCGACTTGGCTGCTCGCCTATTGGGGCAAGGAGCAGCGGCGCTGGGAGCTGCCGGAGCTGATCCGCCGCCTAACCTCGGACAGCGCGGGCGCAGCCGGCCTCACCGATCGCGGCGTGCTGGCGCCGGGCAAGAAGGCCGATCTGAACCTAATCGACCACGACCGGATCGGCTTCGGCAACCCGTATTTGGTCCACGACCTGCCGGCCGGCGGCAAGCGCCTGCTGCAGCGGGCGCACGGCTACGTGGCGACGATCGTCTCCGGCAAGGTGACATACGAACGGGGCGAGGCGACGGGAGCGCTGCCCGGCAAGCTGGTGCGCTGCGCGGCGGCTACCGCCGTCGCAGCCAAGTGACCGGGACGAACGCGCCCAGCCAGGAGCCGGTCGCGGCGAAAAGCACGTACGCCGCATTCTGCGTGAACGGCACAAAGTTCGACGTCCGTCAATTCTAGCCAGAAACGGCGTTCCCGGGTACCCCATTCCGACAGGCTGCTAGCGGATGTCGCCGATCGCGTCGAACAAGACGGCTTTCATTCGGCTTCTCCCTCGTTGTCGGTTGCCGCAGCAACGTCGTGCCCCATGACGGTGCTCTCACGATGCCGTTAAGCTCGCGGGCGCGCGCAACCCTTATCTAGCCGAGCGGGCTCTAGTCGGGTGGACGAAGGGGGAGCACGACGATGGCGCAGGACAACGGCCTGCCGCCGCGCGATGAAGGCAGGGTGCCGCAGGCTCGGCGTCTGGCCGAGCAGGCGCTGGAGGCCGAGCGCGCCGGCGACCAGGACATGGCGGACCGGCTGTTCGAAGAGGCGGAACGCGCCGATCCCGGCGCTGTGGCTGAGCTGCTCGAAGAAGCCGGCTCGACTGCCGGAAAGCGATCACGGCGGCCTGCGCGGGCGCCGCGGACCGGGAGCGCGGGTTTCGTTGCGAAGTCGGCTCCGCCGGCGGTGGGATTACATGCCTGGCGCGCGGAGGGCACAACCGGGGCGCCGCGCACGCCGCCGGTTCATCCCACGGATTTCGAGATCACGCTTCAGGTGAACGGGCAGGCGCACCAGCTCAAGGTGGATGCGCGCACGACGCTGCTCGATGCGCTGCGCGACCGACTGCATCTTACTGGAACGAAGAAGGGGTGCGCCCTCGGTCAGTGCGGCGCCTGCACGGTGCTGCTCGGCAATCGGCGGGTCAACGCCTGTCTGACGCTCGCAGTGATGGCACAGAACATGGCGATCACGACCATCGAGGGCCTGGCGCGCGACGGCCGTCTGCATCCGATGCAGGCCGCGTTTGTCGAGCATGACGGGTTCCAGTGCGGCTACTGTACGCCCGGACAGATCATGTCGGCGGTCGGCCTGCTCGCGGAAGGGCGGGGCGGCAGCGATGAGGAAATCCGCGAACTGATGAGCGGCAATATCTGTCGTTGCGGCGCGTATGCGAACATCGTCGCGGCGATCCGTGACGTGGTGGGGCAGGAGACCTGAGCCATGCTGCCATTGGGATATGTCGCCGCGCGCGGCCTGAAGAACACGGTCGATCTCGCCGTGAGCACGCCGGGCGCGATGCTCGTCGCCGGTGGCACCGATGTATTGCAGTTGCTGCGAGACGCGGTGCTCGCGCCGACCGAACTGATCGACCTTAATCCGTTGCCGCTCGCGGGCGTGCAGGCCGAGGGTGACGGCTTGCGGATCGGCGCGCTGACCAGGCTCGCCGATGTCGCGGACGACCCACGGGTGCAACGCGAGTTTCCGGCACTCGCCCGCGCGCTGAACGAGACGGCCTCGCCGCAGGTGCGCAACATGGCGACGGTCGGCGGGAACCTGCTGCAACGCACGCGTTGCCTTTATTTCCGCGATGCCGCGGTACCCTGCAACAAGCGTGAGCCAGGCTCGGGTTGCCCCGCATGGGACGGTCAGAATCGGATCAACGCCATACTCGGCGGCAGCTCAAGCTGCATCGCTGCCTATCCCGGCGACATGGCGAACGCGCTGATCGTGCTTGATGCGGAGCTGATCGTGCATGGTCCGCAAGGGGAACGAAGGATGAAGGTCGAGGAGCTGCATCGCGAGCCGGGCGACACGCCGCATATTGAAACGGTACTGCGCGACGGCGAGATCATCACCGCCCTCGTGTTGCCGGCAAGCGAGCACGCGCGCAACTCGCATTACCTCAAGCTGCGCGACCGGGCGAGCTTCGAATGGGCGCTCGTGTCAGTCGCGGCGGGGGTTAAGGTCGCGTATGGAACCGTGCAGGCGGCGCGGGTCGCGGCAGGCGGCGTGGGCACGCGGCCGTGGCGTCTGCCCGACGTGGAACGGATGCTGCTGGGCCGGCCGCTCGACGAAAAGACCGCGCTCTCGGCGGGAGAGGCCGCCGTGCGCGGCGCCGATCCCAGACCAGGAAATGCGTTCAAGGTGACGCTCCTGCGCCGTGCCGTCGAGCGCGTGCTGCTGATGGCGGGAGGTTGCGCATGAAGGCCATCATCGGCGAGCCAGTCAACCGCGTGGATGGCCCGGCCAAGGTAACGGGTCAGGCCGTTTATGCCGCCGAGTTCAAGATCCCCAACCTCGCCTACGCCGCGGTGGTGAGCAGCACGATCCCGCGCGGGCGGATCAGCGGGATCGACGCGGGCGAGGCCGAGCGCGTGCGCGGTGTGTTGGCGGTGATCTGGTACGAAAATGCCGAACGCCTGCCGTATCGCGAGCTGGAGCAGCGGCCGCTGGTCGATCCTAAGTCGGGCGACCAGCTCCGCGTATTTCAGGGCGCCGAGATTCTGTTCTCCGGCCAGCCTGTGGCCGTGGTGATCGCCGAGACGCAGGAGCAGGCGGACGGCGCGGCGCGGATGGTGCGGGTCACCTACGAGGTCGAGGAGCCGACGACGGTGTTTCAGCTATCGGACGGCAAGCCGCCGTCCGAAGAAACCGCGAAGGGCGGCCGCCCCGGTGACACATCGCGCGGCGACGCGGATGGCGCGCTTGGGCGAGCGCCAGTGCGCATCGACATGACCTGCAGCCACGCGCGCGAGCATCACAATGCGATGGAGCCACACGCGACCATAGCGGAATGGGACGGAGACCATCTGACCCTGTACGACAAGTCGCAATGGGTCGATAACGTGCGAATGGAGATCGCGCACGTGTTCGGCACCCCGGAGGCGAACATCCGAGTCGTCAGCCCCTTTGTCGGTGGCGCGTTCGGTTCCGGGCTGCGCACCTGGCCGCATGTAACCATCGCCGCCTTGGCCGCGAGGCATGTCCGCCGGCCGGTGCGCGTCGAGCTGACGCGGCGCGAATGCTACACGTCGATCGGGATGCGACCCTATACGCTCCAGCGGGTAGCGCTCGGCGCGGAGCGGAACGGCCGGCTGACCTCGATCATCCAGGAAGCCTGCGCGCAGACCTCGGTGTACGAAGAATACGCCGAGACCACGCTGGAGCCGGCGCAGACCACCTATTCCTGCCCGAATGTGCGCACCCAGTACCGGCTGGTGGAGATGAACACCAACAGCCCCTGCCCCATGCGCGCGCCGGGCACCTCCACCGGCACGATGGCGCTGGAGATGGCCATGGACGAGCTGGCCGAGGCGCTGGGAATGGACCCGCTGGAGCTGCGGTTGCGCAATTACGCCGAGCGGGACGAATCCGCGGACCTGCCGTGGTCCAGCAAAGAGCTTCGCGCTTGCTACGAGACCGCTGCCAAGCGCTTCGGCTGGAGCCGCCGGAATCCTAAGTCTGGCTCGATGCGCGACGGGCGTTCGCTGATCGGCTGGGGCATGGCGACGGCGATCTACCACGCGGAACGCTCGGCCGCTGCCGCGCAAGCGATTCTATACGCCAACGGGACGGCGGTGGTGCGCACGGCGGCGAGCGACATGGGCCCCGGCACGTACACCTCGATGACCCAAGTGGCCGCCGAGACGCTCGGCCTGCCGGTCGAGAAGGTACATTTCGAGCTGGGCGACACTGAGATGCCCAAAGCGCCGGTGCATGGCGGCTCCATTACGATGGCGAGCGTCGGCAATGGCGTGCTAGCCGCGTGCCAGGCGTTGCGCGGCAAGTTGAAGGAGTTGGCGGCGGGACATGACAGCGCCACCTTCGTCGAGGTGCTGCACCGTCATGGCCTGGAGCGGTTGGAGGCGGAGGCGGAGGCCAAGCCCGGCAACGAGCAGAAGAATTATGCCAGCGCGGCGTTTGGCGCCGTGTTCGTCGAGGTCCGTGTGGACCCGGCGTTCGGCGCCGTGCGCGTGCCGCGCATCGTGGGCGCCTATGACGCCGGCCGGATCGTGAACCCCAAGATCGCGCGCAGCCAGTGCATCGGCGGGATGGTCGGCGGCCTCGGCATGGCGCTGGAGGAGATCGCCGAGTGGGACGAGCGGCTGGGCCGGGTGATGAACGCCAATCTGGCCGAGTACCTGGTGCCGGTAAACGCCGACGTGGCGGAGCTGGACGTGCAGTTCGTGCCGTCGAATGACACGATCTTCAATCCGCTCGGGGCCAAGGGTCTGGCGGAGATCGCGCTTTGCGGCGTGGCGCCAGCGATCGCCAGCGCGGTGTACCACGCGACTGGCAAGCGGGTGCGCCATCTGCCGATCCGGCCCGAAAGCTTGGTGGAATGAGGTGATGATGCTCGGCCTCGTCAACACGCCGCACGGGCACACTCCGGTGGAGCGTCGCGAGCTTCCCGAGCCGCAGCCTGCCGCGGACGAAGCCTTGATCGGCGTGCGCGCCTTCTCGCTCAATCGCGGCGAATTACGCTCCTTCCGCAACGCGGAGGCGGGCTGGGTGCCAGGCCAGGACGTCAGCGGCCAAGTCTTGCAGGCAGCGGAGGACGGTAGCGGGCCGCCGGCCGGTGCTCGCGTCGTGGCTCTCATGGACGAGCATGGCTGGGCCGAGCGCGCCGCGGTGCCAACGCATCGCATCGCGGTGCTGCCTGACAACGTGACGTTCTCCGATGCGGCCACGCTGCCGGTCGCTGGGCTCACTGCCCTGCGCACGCTGCGGTTCGGCGGCAACTTGCTCGGCCTTCGGGTGCTCATAACCGGCGCGGCGGGCGGGGTGGGCCATTTCGCGGTTCAGCTCGCCGCGCGATCGGGAGCGCGCGTGACCGGTGTGGTCGGCCGCCCGGAGCGCGCTGCCGCAATCAAGGAGCTTGGCGCGCGTAACGTCACGGTGGGCATCGACGGCGCGCAGGGCAAATTCGCGCTCGTGTTGGAGTCCGCCGGCGGGGACTCGCTCCCCAAGGCGATCCGGATGCTTGAGCCCAAAGGCACGCTGGTCTTGTTCGGCAATTCTTCGGCCCAGCAGAGCACGATTGGTTTCGCCGATTTCGCCGGCGCGCAGAACGCGCGATTGCAAAGCTTCTTTTCGTTTACCGCGGAGCCGGAGGAACGCTTCGCGCCCGATCTGGCGCTGCTGGTGTCGCTGGTCGCCGACGGATTGCTGAAGCCGCAAATCGGGATCGAGCGAAATTGGGATCAGATTGCGCAGACCGCGGAAGATTTGCGTGAGCGGCGGGTTCAGGGCAAGGCGGTCCTGCTCATCGGAGCGTGACGGACCCGACACGAAGGAGATCAGCATGGAACAGCGACAGCTCGGCCGATCCAGCGTTCAGATCCCGCCGCTGATCTTCGGGGGCAATGTATTTGGCTGGACGGCGGACGAGGCGACCTCGTTCAAGCTGCTGGACACGCTACAAGACGCGGGCTTGAACGCGATCGATACCGCGGATGTTTACTCAGCCTGGGCCCCCGGCCATCAGGGTGGCGAGTCCGAGACGGTGATCGGCAATTGGCTGACGCGTCGAGGTGGGCGCGACAAGGTTGTGATCGTCACCAAGGTCGGGGGCCAGATGGGCTCGGGAGACAAGGGGCTGTCGGAAGGCTGGATCATGCGAGAGGTGGAAGCCTCTCTGAGGCGATTGCAGACAGACCATATCGACCTTTATCTCGCCCACCGCGACGATCCGGAGAGGTCGGTTGAAGAACCGCTTCGGGCGTTCGCGAGACTGATCGAACAGGGCAAGGTGCGCGCGATCGGCGCCTCCAACTTCACCGCCGCGCGGCTCGCGGAGGCGCTGCGAGCCAGCGATCGACTGGGGCTGCCGCGGTATGAGGCGCTTCAGCCGCTTTACAACCTCATGGAGCGCGCCGCCTACGAGACCGATCTGGAGCCATTGTGCCGAGCGGAAGGGCTCGGCGTCATCAGCTACTATGCCCTGGCGTCAGGTTTCCTGAGCGGCAAGTATCGCTCCGAAGCAGACCTCTCGAAGAGTGCTCGGGGGCAGGGGGTGAGGAAGTACCTCGGCGCGCGCGGCAAACGCGTCCTCGCGGCGCTGGACGATGTGGCGGCGCAGCATGAGGCAACGCCGGCGCAGGTGGCGATCGCGTGGCTCATCGCGCGCCCGAGCGTGACCGCGCCGATCGCGAGTGCGACGAACCTGGAGCAGTTGGGCGACCTGGTCCGGGCAGTGGCCCTGCAACTGGATAGGTCGGACCTGGAATCGCTCAATGAGGCGAGCGCCTGAACCGCAATAGCTCAATTAGACGCTTGCCGGCAGCCGTCGGGGGTGCGCGGGCCACGATAGGAATTGCGCAACGGCAACCCTGAAGCCACGCTGAGCGCCATGTCGGCGTTGCAGAAACCGTTCGGAAGTCGCTGCTCCGAAAGCAACTCGAACTGATATCCCGTCGCGCGCTGGACGAGCCGGAAGACTTGATAAGCGGTGTCGGTCGGCCCGCTCCCGGCCTGTCGCGAGCCGACCAGCAGCAGCGTGGCTTCCTCCCCGTTCACTCGGCCGCGGGCGAAGCGCACACTGCGGAGCATGTCGTAGTCGTCGCCGGGATCGTCCGTAATAGCTGTGCCGTCCGGCATGGCAACCTCACCAAAACCCGGCACAATAACCGTGAACGTGTCGTGTCCATGCCCGCGGCCGTGCTCGCGCCAGGCGAGTACCGATATCGGCGTCGCGGCCGTCGGGAGTGAACCCCTTGATCCGGTTGACGCCCGTATGAAGCTCGATGGGAACGAGCTGCGGCGCGGAGCCATGCGGAGGGACCGTGATGGTGGCCGCGACCCGTGACTGGTCGGCGGCAGGCATGAGGCACTTGGCCCGCAAGGCCGCGGCTTCCTGCTCCGGCGTTAGGGCTGGGCTTGCGTAAACCTGACGTGCAATTTCGGCGTCGATCGAGTCGATTAGCACCGAAGGATCGTTCAAAATCCGGCGCGCAACGTCGATCGCCGCGCCGGGCGACGTACGCTGGTCACGCTCCGCCGCCAATAGTCCGGCGAAATGCCCGATTTCATTACATGCACGAATCCAGCCGGGATCGGCGCGGACCGGGGATGCCGCGGCTATGGGGAAGGCCACGAACGCCGAGCCAATGCGGATGATGGCTGCTCTCACCGGGGGCGGGAACGCGGCAGCATCGCCCGGGTTCCCGCTGACGCTTGCTATCTGCGGTGGCCAGGGAGTGAGGAAGCACCTCGATGCACGCGACGCTCAACGGGCGAGCACTGAAGCGGCGCCGCGCCTCGCCGCTCCCGCAACGGGAAGGCGCGCGCCGAACTTCGTTCAACGGATGCAGCCTATCCGGCAGTAACCGCTCCACTCACCGGATTGACGGACACAAGCTGAAGCTTGCCGTTCTTGACCAGCTGGATCTGATACACGACCTGCCCTTGCTGCTGTTCCAGCCCGGCGTCGATGGCGGTGCCGCCACCCTTACGCTCGGCGGCGGTGATAGCTTGGGTCAGGTCGATCTTGGTGTTGCGTGATGCGGCCAGTTCGGCGGTGTCCTCCCGGTCAGGCTTCGCTTCGGGCGTTGTGCCCTCCGGGCCTGGGATGATGGCTCCAGTCGTCGCATTAACGGTGAGATTGCGCATTGTGCCATTCGCGAACACCGTTGCGTCGTAGCTGGGCGTGTCCGCCTTGTCCTGGAAGGCAACATCCAGTGCCTTGCCGCCGCTCTGCTGCTGGACCGCTTCAATCGCAGCGAGGAGCGACAAGTTTTGCATGTTCGAACGCGCTTATGGCGCTGGCGTTCGGAAGCTGGTCCGCGAGGGCAACTCCGCCGCCCGACAGCAGCGGCAGAACGAGCGCCGCTGCGAGGGTTTGGTAGCTACTCATCTCTTAGCTCCTTGACTTGTCATCGCGTCCAAAATGGGGCGGTCGTAGTTACCGACCATGTTGCGCGTCTTTAATTCGGCGTTACCCAGCTCACGGTCAGGAAAGCGCAGGCGCACCAAGAGGCCCGGATGGTTTTCGGCCAGCTCGATCCGGATGTCATGCAGGCCGGCAATCGCCGCGACCAGGCTGAGACCGAGGCCGGTTCCCGGCGTGGTGCGACTTCGGTCCAAGCGCACGAACCGTTGGAATACCTTTTCCCGTAGCTCCTGCGGGATGCCAGGCCCGTTGTCGGAGATATTTACCTCAACCTGTCCGCTGTTCATGCTGGCAGCGAGACGGATTGTGGCACCGGACGGACAATGACGGATCGCGTTCTCGATCAGATTCGAGATCGCCTGTGTCAGCAAATCCCGATCTCCGGTGACGCAGAGGCCGGGAGCGATCGCGGCCGACAATCCCTGCCCTTGTTCCTCTGCCACGACCTGATACGCCTCGGTCATGCCCTCCAGCAGACTGGTGAGATCCACTCTGTCGAATTCGGAGGCACCCGCGCCAGCTTCAATCTGTGCGATGCGCAGCAAGGCCCCGAACGTGTCGAGGATGCCGTCGACCTCGCGGATCGAGCCGTCCAGCGCCTCCTCCAAAGCCGCCAGCGTGCCGCCGCGCCGGCGCGCCAACTCCATTCGCTGCCGCAGCCGGGTAAGCGGGGTACGGAGATCGTGCGCGATATCGCTTGAGACCTGGCGCACTCCCTCCATCAATGCCTCGATCCGGTCGAGCATCGCGTTCAGGCTGACCGCGAGGTGATCGAACTCGTCATTGCTGCCGCGCACCTCGATGCGCCGGCTAAGATCGCCCGCGACGATGTCGCGGCTGGCACGGCTGACCGCCTCCACCCGACGCAATAGGCCGAGGCTCATCACCACCCCTCCGGCCAGCGCCAAGGCAATCGTGGCCACGAGCACCCAAAGGAAGGAGCGCGTGATCGTCTCGCGCATCTCATTGAGTTGGAAGTTGTCCAGCCCGACGAAGAGATAGCCGCCCCCTGCCGTGCGAACACCCCGGCCGCGCACGCTTCGGGACGAACGCGACACGCGGCTGCCATTGTCTTCAGCCGTCCAATGCCGGATACCCACTATCGGTGCCATTGCCGGCAGATTGCCGGCGATCTTTTGGCCCGCCGCATCCTCCAGCAAGTAGTAAGCGCCCGGCCCCTCCTGAGCGGCGAGGGCAGTCACGACCGCCCGCAGACCTGCGAGCCCTTGTCCCGACGCGTCTGCTTGTACTTCCGCGATCTCGTTCGCGACGGTGGTGTCGATCTGGTTCACGACGTAACTGGTGGCCGACCACAGCATCACCCCGAACAGGATTAGCACCGAGGCGCCGAACAGGGCGGCATAGAGCAGGGTTAGTCGAAAGCTCGATGTGCGGAGGAGCCTAGTCGGGCGCACGAATGCAATACCCGGCCCCGCGAACCGTGTGGATTAGCTCGGGGGCGCCGCCCTGGTCGAGCTTGCCGCGAAGTCGGCTGACGTGGCTCTCGACGACGTTGGTGCGTGGATCGAAATGGAAGTCCCAGACGTGCTCCAGCAGCATCGTGCGCGTGACCACTTGGCCAGCGTGACGCATCAAATACTCCAGCAACTGGAACTCGCGCCGCTGCAACTCGATCGGCCGACCGGCACGCCGGACCGTGCGGGCCAGCAGATCCATCTCCAGATCCGCGACCCGCAGCACGGTCTCGGCCGGAGTGTGATGCGGCCGGCGGCCGAGGGCTTCGACCCGCGCCGCTAGCTCCGCCAGGGCGAAGGGCTTCACGATGTAGTCATCGCCGCCCGCCCGGAGCCCGGTCACGCGGTCGCCGACGCCGCCCATCGTGGTGAGGAACAGCACCGGGGTCTCGATCCCGCCGACGCGCAACGTCCGCACCAGTGCCAGCCCATCGAGACCTGGCAACATGCGATCGACGATCAGCAAATCCCAGTCCTGTCCGGTCGCGCGGAACAGGCCATCGCGGCCGTTCGCGGCCACGCTCACGGCGTGGCCCTCATCGCTCAGCCCTTGCACGAGGTAGTCGGCGGTTTCCGCGTCATCCTCGACCAGCAGGATGTTCAAGCCATTGTCTCCAATCCGCCCGCACGGCCAAACGCTTATCGGCGAGCCGGTCAAGTTACCGATGGCGAATGTTGGCCCAATCGCCTGACAAGGCTGGCAGTGACAGAGAGCGCGCATGGCGCGGACAACGGTCGGACGATGCGCATGGCGGCGAGCGATACGCTCCGTTTGCGCGCTCGCGCCGCTCGCCGGATGCGCCAGTTATCACGCCCTGCCGCTCGATACCGCGCCGCCGCTCGCCCACTCGCTCAAGCAGCTTCGTCATCGGGGCATCGCGCTGCGCACGCCCATGCCGATGCAGGAGGTCGCGTATCTCGCGGTGGAAAATAACCCCGACTTGCGGGCAGCCCGCGCCAAGCTTGGCGTTGCCGAGGCGCAGGTGCTGGCAGCGGGCATCCTGCCGAATCCGTCGTTCAGCGGCAACTACACGCCAGTCCTAGCTGGTCCGGGCATCATCACTGCCTGGAGCGCAGGACTCGCGGAGGATGTCAGGGCATTGGTCACGTTCTCGGCACGCCGGGAGAGCGCGCGGGCGAGCGGACGACAGGTCGATGCGGACCTGCTCTGGCAGGAATGGCAGGTGATCGGCAAGGCGCGGCTGCTCACGATCGACCTTATCGAAGGCGAGCGGCTGCGGCGGCTGCTGATGAAGGGCCGTGACCTCTTGGCGGAACGCTACGCGCGAGCGCGGCGGGCGCTCGCGCAGGGCAATGCCGTCCTGACTGCGGTCTCGCCCGATCTGGTCGCGCTCGATGCGGTGCGCAGGCAGCTCGTGACCCTGGAACAGCAACAACAGACGCGCCGGCATAATCTCAACACGCTGCTCGGACTGACGCCGGACCTGACGCTGCCGCTGGCGGAGAAAGTAGAGCTGCCGTCGCTCGACACCGCCGCGATCGAGCGGATGCTGCCGACCTTGGCCGACCGGCGGCCGGACCTCGTCGCGTTGCAGCTCGGCTATCGCGCGCAGGAGGCAAAGGTGCGGGCGGCGATCCTCGGCCAGTTCCCGGCGCTGCTGATCGGCCTCACCGGCGCCCGCGACGTGAGCGACGTCCGCACCCTCGGGCCGCAGGTCACGATGGATTTGCCGATCTTCAACCGCAACCAAGGCTCCATCGCGATTGAGCGCGCGACGCGGGCGTTGCTGCGCAACGAGTTCTCCGCGCGGCTGGCGACGGCGGAGGGCCAGGTCCAGGCATCGCTGGCCGACATCGCGCTGCTGCGACGGGAAATCAGGAGCGTGCGCGACCAGCTCGAGGAAGCGGAGCGGGTCGCGCGCGAAGCGTCGGCGGCCTTTCAGGCGGGCAATCTGGACGAACGCTCGTATGTCGATTTGGTGACCACCCGCATCGACAAGCAGCAGGAACTGGTCTCGCTCGAACAGGCCTTGCTCGACCTGCAAGTGGCGACGGCGACGCTGGTCGGTGCGGGGATGCCGATGGTCGCATTGCCGCTCCCTGGGCAGGCGCCGACGTCGTGAGGCTGCTGACAATTCTCGCGCTGCTACTCGTCGTCCTCGCGCCGCGCGCCTATGCGCAGCCGGCCGAGACCGCGAGCGTGCTGGTCAGCACGATCATGCCGCACCGCGGCTCCGTTCCTGAAACCGTTACCGCCTACGGCACCGCGACGCCCGGCCCGGGCACAACGACCACCTTGAGCCTGCCGCGTGCCGGCCGAGTGCAGGACTTGTCAGCCGAGGCCGGCGTGCCGGTGCGCGCAGGAGACAAACTGCTGACCTTCGGTGCCTCGCCCGCCTCGGTGCAGGCGTACGATCAGGCCGTTGCGGCGCTGGGGCTCGCACAGAAGGAACAGACGCATACGGTTCAGCTCTTGTCGCAGCAATTGGCGACGCGCAGCCAACTCGCGCAGGCGGACAAGGCGGTGGCGGATGCCGAGGCCGCTCTGGCAGCCCAGCGGCGGGAAGGCGGCGGCAACACGGTCCAGACCCTGACGGCGCCGTTCGACGGCATCGTGACCGTGGTGTTCGTCAAACCGGGTGAGCGGATCGCGGCGGGCGCACCCTTGCTCACGCTGGCCCAAACCAAGGGCGTGGTGGTCAGCGTCGGTGTGGAACCGGCGCAGCGCGCCAAGCTGCGCGTGGGCCAGCCTGCGAAGCTGGAGCCGCTGCAAAGCGAGGAGGGCACCATCGACGGAACGGTTCAGCAGGTTGACGCGATGGTGGACCCGAAGACACGCCAGATCGGGGTCATGATCGGCGTTGCGCCGGGCGCGGTATTGCCCAATGCCGGCTTCAAGGCGGAGATCGTGGTCGGGCAGTTCCGGGGTTGGCCGCTGCCGCGCGATGCCGTGCTGACCGACAGCAAGGGCGACTATGTCTTCCAGGTCGCGGGGAGCAAGGCGCACCGGGTAAATGTGCGCATCGCTGGGACGTTCGGCGAAACCACGGTCGTCGATGGACCGATCGACCCCAAGCTCCCGCTGGTCACGCAAGGCAATTACCAGCTCACCGACGGCGAGGCGGTGCGCCAGAACCCGAGCCAAGCATCAGGCAGCGCCTCGTGAGTTTCGTCCCGTGGGTCGAGCGGCACATCCGCACCATCCTCACGGTCGCGGTGGCTCTAGCGGTCGCCGGTGTGGTGGCCGCGATGACGCTGCCGGTGACACTGTTCCCTCGCACCACCTTCCCGCGCGTCAAGATCTCGCTGAACGCCGGTGACCGACCGGCGGACCAGATGTTGCTGTTGGTCTCGCGCCCGATCGCCGAGGCCATTCATTCGGTTCCTGGGTTGCAACGTGTGCGTTCCATCACCAGCCGAGGCTCCGCCGAGGTGACCGCCGATTTCGGCTGGGGACGCGACATGATTCAGACCACCCAAGAGGTCGATTCGGCGATCGCGCAGGTGCTGCCCTCGCTGCCGGCGAACACCAGCTACACAGTGCGGCGGATGGACACGACGGTTTATCCGATCATCGCCTATGGCATCACCTCAGACAGCTTGCCGCAATCGGCGCTGCGCGATATCGCGACCTACCAGCTGCTGCCGCTGCTCTCTTCCATTCCGGGAGTCGCGCGTGTCGGCGTCCAAGGCGGGGCGGACGCGGAGGTCCATGTGTTGATCGAACCGCACCGGCTGGAGGCGGCGGGTGTGACCGTGGCGGACCTGACCGCGACGCTGGCCAAGTCCAACATCCTGCAAGTGGTCGGCCACCTCGCGGACCATCACAAGCTCTATCTGGTGGTCAGCACCGACGTGCTGCATCGGCTGGATCAGGTGCGCAACGTGGTGGTGCGGGCCACGCCGCAAGGGGCCGTCCGGGTCGGCGACGTGGCCGAGGTGAGCATGGGCACCGTGCCGCACTGGACCGTCGTGACCGAGGACGGCAAGCCGGCGGTGTTGCTGAACGTCTATGAGCAGCCGAGCGGCAACGTCGTGCAGATCGCCAAGCAGGTCCGCCAGATGCTCGCCGACTTTCAGATGCCGCCCGGCGTGAAGGTCGCCCGGTGGTACGACCAAAGCCGGCTGGTGACCGAATTCGGAAGGTAGCGTACGTGACGCGGTGGTGATCGGCCTGGTGCTGTCTGGGCTGGTGATGCTGCTGTTCCTGCGCAGCTTCCGGGTCACGCTGGTCGCCATCATCGTCGTGCCGGTCACGTTGCTGATCACCGTGCTGGTGCTGTCCGTCATGGGGCTGAGCTTCAACATCATGACCCTGGGCGGGATCGCCGCCGCGGTTGCCCTGCTGATCGACGATGCGATCGTGATGATCGAGCACATCGCCCGTCGCGCCGGCGCGCCGGACTTGGCGCTGGGCGAGGGGCCAAGGCCGCGGGGCAGGGCGGCGGTCCTGCCGGCGGCACGCGAGTTTCTCTCGCCGCAATCCGGCTCCAGTCTCGCGACCATTATCGTGTTCGTGCCGCTGAGTTTCCTCTCCGGCGTGACCGGCGCGTTCGCCAAGGCCCTGTCGGTGACGATGGCGGCGGCGCTGCTGATCTCCTGGCTGCTGACGGTGCTCGCGGTGCCGGTGCTGGCACGGCTGATGGTCAACTTCAAACGCTGGCACGATCCGGGGATCGGCCGCGAGGGGCGGATCGGGCGAAGCCATCGGTGGCTGCTGGAGCGGTTGTTCCGGGCGCCTTGGCTGCTGGCCTTCGGCATCGTGCCGCTGCTGCTGGTCGGATATCTCGCTTACACCAACGTCCAGACCGGCTTCATGCCGCAGATGGACGAAGGCGGGTTTGTGCTCGATTACCACACTCAGCCGGGTTCCTCGCTCGCGGAGACCGACCGCGAGCTGCGCCAGGTGGAGGCGATCCTGAAATCCATTCCGGCGGTGCAGACTTTTTCACGGCGCACCGGGCTGGCGCTTGGCGGCACGCTCGCCGAGGCGAACTCCGGCGATTTCTTCGTGCTGTTGAAAACCAGCAATCGGCCGCCGATCACCGATGTGATGGCGGAGGTGCTGGCGCGGATTCACAGCGAGGTTCCCGGCGTCCAGATCGAGCTGTCGCAGTTGATCGAGGATCTAATCGGCGACCTGACGGCAGTGCCGCAACCGATCGAGATCCAGCTCTATGCGCCGGATACCAGCGTGCTGATCCCGCAGGCCAAGAAAGTCGCGGCCGCGATCAGCAAAGTGCCGGGCGTGATCGAGGTGCGGGACGGCGTGGTGATCGCCGGGGACTCACTGAACATCCAGGTCGATCCGATCAAGGCCGCCGCCGAGGGGGTGGATGCCGGCGTGGTGACGTCCGCGATCCACACCTACCTCGCCGGCAGCGTCGTGACGCGGCTACCGGAGAGCAACAAGGAGATTGGCGTGCGGGTGATGGTGCCGCCGGCGCTGCGCACTCGCGAGGAGCAACTCGCGGATTTGCCGATCCGCGCGCCGGACGGGCACCTGTTCCCGCTCGGGCGGATCGCCACGCTGACCTGGGTCTCCGGCCAGCCGGAGCTGACGCGCGAGAACCTGCGGCCGATGGTCGCCGTCACGGGTCGGATCGAGGGGCGGGGGATCGGCGCGGCGATAGCGGATGTGCGCAAGGTGCTGGATCAGAACGGCTTGCTGAGTCCCGGCGTGACGTATTACCTGGGCGGGCTCTACCGCCAGCAGCAGATCGCCTTCCGGGGGCTGGCCGAGGTGTTCATCGCCGCGATGATCGTCGAGCTGGTTCTGTTGCTGTTCCTGTATGAAAGCTTCTGGCTCGCGGTCATCGTGATCGTCACCGCGCTGCTTTCGACACTCGGGGTGTTCATCGGGCTCTGGCTGACCGGCGTGGCGCTCAACATCACGGCGATCATGGGGATGACCATGATCATCGGCATCACCGCCGAGATGGCGATTTTCATGGTCTCGGAGTATGTCGAGCTTGCCCGCGAGGTGCCGACGCGGGCGGCGCTGGAGGAGGCGAGCCTCAACCGGTTCCGACCGATCGCCATGTCCACCATCGCGGCGATCGTCACGCTGTTTCCGCTGGCGATCGCCTACAACCGAGGTGCCCAAATGCAGCAGCCCTTGGCGATCGCGATCATCGCCGGGATGCTGGTGGCGTTTCCACTGTTGCTGTTGGCAATGCCGGTGGTGATCGGTTTGACCGCTCGGGTTAAGGGGCACTCATCGGTGCCGGCGCATGAGAGCGGTCCCGGCGGAACTAGCTAATCCGCAATCGCCGCATATACTAGATCGCGGAACAGCACCCGGTAGTGCTCGCGCTGGCCCGGCGCCTGGATCATCAGAACCGCAATCAGCCGCTCGACTGGGTCCACCCAGAATGTCGTCCCCGCGGCACCGCCCCAGAAGAAGGTGCCGACCGAACCGGGGAACGGCGCCAGGCCAGGCGTGAGCCGAACGGCGAAGCCAAGCCCGAAGCCGTGGCCCGGGGGCAGCAGATCGGCGTCCCCCGGAATGCCGCCCAGGTGGTCCGAGGTCATCAGCTCGATTGTCTTGCGGCCAAGCAGCCGGTGGCCGTTCAGCGTCCCTCCTTCGAGCAGCATTTGCAGGAAGCACGCGTAATCGACCGCCGTGGCGACCATGCCGCCGCCGCCTGACTCGAAGCTCGGCTTCTCCCGTACCTCCAGAAGCTGCACGTCGGCCTCTGTTTCCGGGTCTTTGGCGAAGCCGCCCGCCAAACGCGGGTGCTTGGCGGCGGCCACATGAAAGCCGCTGTCCGCCATTCCGAGCGGGACGAGAATACGGTGTTCCAGGAATGCCCCCAGGCTCTCGCCCGAGATGACCTCCACCAGCCGCCCGAGAACGTCGGTGGAGCGGCTATACTCCCAGCGCGTTCCGGGGTGGTGCAGCAGCGGCAGCTTGCCCAGCATCGCCGCCTGTTCGGCGTTGGTCTGGCCGCGCCGATAGATCTTCGCGTCCATGTAGGCGCGATGCACAGGCCCGGTGCCGCGGAATTCGTACGTCAGGCCGGAGGTGTGGCGGAGCAGATCCTGGACCGTAGCGGCACGCGTGGCTGCGACGCGCTCAGCGAGTCCGTTTCGCTCGATCAGCACGTCCTGCGCGTCGAATTCGGGAATGTAGCGAGAGACCGGCTCGCCGAGCAGGAGGTGGCCCTCCTCAAAAAGCATCATGATCGCAACGGATACGATTGCCTTGGTCATCGAATAGATGCGGAAGATCGCGTCGGGGTGCATCGGATCGGCCGCCTCCGGGTCGCGGACGCCGAATGCCTCGTGATAGGCGAGCCGGCCGTACCGTCCGATCAAAGCAACGGCGCCTGGAATGTGGCCGCGCTCGATCCGGCTTTTCAGCGCCTCCGACAGTCGCGCCAGGCCGGGGGCGGAGAATCCGACCTCCTCGGGTTGAACGAGGGTTAGCGATCCTGCGCTCATGCGGGTGCTCCTATGTGTCTCGCGTGTCGGGCGAGAGAAAAGCGATGCGGTCTTCTTCCAATATCGCGCACGTCAAGCGGCCGCCGAGGCCGGCGCCGGTGTCGAGCGCGATCCGGTTAGGCCGCACGACCGGGGCTGGTACGACGCCATGCCCGTGCACGACGACGACGCCGAAATCCTGCTCCGAAGTCAGAAAGGGCTGGCGGATGCCGCGCAAATCATCCGGCGACTGGCTGGCAAGCGGCACGCCGGGGCGGATGCCGGCATGGACAAACAGGTAGCCGCCCTCGTGATGGCTCACCGGGAGCGCCTGAAGGAAAGCGACATTGACGCCGGGCAGGTGCGCGAGCCACTCCCCGCGCGGGGTTTCAGGAACGATGTCCCAGCTCCGGAGCGTCGCCTCGGCGCCGGCGTGGAGCCAGTCGGTCGCGGCGGCGGCATCGTTGGCCAGCGCGTCGAGCAGCATTTGCTCGTGATCACCTCTGAGCGTCAGGGTAGTAACGCCCGCGATCGGCGGGCCGGCAGCCAGCAAGGCGATGACTCCCGCGCTGTCCGGGCCTTGATCGATCAGGTCGCCGAGATGGATCAGCTTCGCCGAAGCGATGGGCCGTGCGGCAAGATCGGCACGTATCGCGGCGTGGAGCCGGGTCAGTTGGGCCAGGCCGCCATGCACGTCGCCCACCGCGTAGACGCGCTGGCCCGGCGGCAATCGGCCGGGCGAGGTCGAGAACACGAGCCCGGCCGGGGTGGTGGCTATGGGACGTGGCCCGCTCCAGGTCGGCACCAAGGCCATGCCAAGCTCCGCGTGCCGGTGGCGCATCGAAACGCGCCGCGCGGGGCGCCTCGTCGAAATCAGGTACGAGCGCGGCACGGCTTGGTCCTCTTCTGCCGCGCGCACCTGTTGCGGCGCGGCAGGGGCTGGTATGGTCGCCCCGGCAGCAACAATCAACGCCGGAGGAGACCGTTGGCGAAGCTCACATTCCCCGTCGAGGCATCGCACATTCTGATGTTCGCGCGCTCGGTAGGCGACACGAATCCGGTCTATCGCGATGCCGAGGCGGCGAAAAGCACGGACGCGCACGGCATCATCGCGCCGCCCACCTTCCCGCAGGCGGTCGCCCAGTTCGATCCTGACTATCATCTCCGTCCTAAGCCGGGCGAGCCCTGGTTCGGTTCCGGCAAGGCTCCGAGCGGGGTGGAGGGCAAGCCGAAATCGTCTGGCGGCCTCCATGCGGAGCAGCATTTCGAGTACCACCGCCACTTGCGTCCCGGCGACGTACTGACGGTCGAACACAAGGACGGAAAGACTTGGGAGCGCGAGAGCAAGCGCGCCGGCAAGCTCACGTTCCGCGAACGCATCACCGAATATCGCGATCAGAAGGGCGAATTGGTGATCACCGCGCGCAGCGTCGGCGTTAACACCGAGCGTCCGGTCGACCAGGGCTGAGGGAGGCGGGGATGGCACTCAAGGCAAGCAAGCTTAAGGTCGGCGATACCCATAGCGAGCGCGTGGTGGACAATCTATCGCGGACGCAAATCGTGCAATACGCGGGCGCCTCGGGCGACTACAATCCGCTGCACACCGATGAGGTATTTACAACCAAGGTCGCCGGCTACCCGAGCGTGTTCGCGCACGGAATGCTGACCATGGGACTGACGGGCAAGATGCTGACGAACTACGTGGGCGACGGGCGGCTGACCAAATTCGGCGTGCGCTTCACCAACCAAGTGTGGCCCGGCGATACGCTCGACGCCAAGGCCACGGTCACCGCGATCAAGGACGAGGGCGGGCAAAAGCTGGTCGAGCTGGAACTCGTCACCACCAACCAGGACGGGAAGGAGGTGGTGAGAGGATCGGCCGAAGCCCGGATCGATCCCTGATCAGGTCGTGAACGTCACCTCGGCGGTGCCGAGGCCGTCGAAACCGACCGTGCATGTGTCGCCTGGCTTCAGGAAGCGCATTCCGGTGTAGCTGCCGCAGGTGACGAACTGGCCAGCACGCACTCCAACGCCGCCGCGCAGCATGTTGGCCAGAGCCACGGCGGTCCCGAGCGGGTCGTTGGTCGGGTGGCCGCCGGTTTGGTCAACCTGGCTTTTTCCGTTCACCGATAGCGTGACATGAATGCCGGGCAGATCAAGCTGCCGCCAATCGGAACGCGGTTCAGTGTAGACGAAGGCGCCGTTGCTCACACAATCGGCGAGTTTCTCGAGCGTGCCGCGGGCGGCTTGGTCCTGGAACCGGCTGGTAATCACCTCGATCGCGGCGCAGGCGTCCACTTCCCTCGCGACCTCGTCACGCGAGTAAGGCTCGGACCGCGCCGGCAGGTCGCGGCGGAACCGGAACGCGACCTCCGCTTCCACCCCGCAAAGCGGAACTTCGGCGGCAGGGATGCGCGCGGGCGATGGGTGAATGGTGCGGGCATAGATCAGGCCACGGGTCGGTTCGTCGTTGGGCGGAGCGGCGGCCTTGAAGGCACCCACCGGTTCGCCGAGCAGCCGCGCCACCGCATCCTGGATCGCGTGCGCTTCGGCCACGCTCGAAGGTTTGACGGGCAGCTCGGCCACCAGCGAGCCACCTCGACGCGCCTTGACTAGAAGTTGGGCGGCATCGGCGATCTCTTGTTCGGTCATGTCGGGTCTCCTCCGGAGTTCCACCCTGAGCCGCGCTGCGCCGCGACGCTTGCGCGGCACGCGGCGACGCGGCACCGTCAACGCGCCAGCTTCATCCACGTCGCGGGATGGCGATCATGCATGACCTCGTTTTCCTGTTCGATGTGGACAATACGCTGCTCGACAACGATCACATTCAGATGGAGTTGCGCGCGCACATCGCCGAAGCGCACGGCGCGGCGGCGAGCGAGCGGTATTGGGAACTGTTTGAGGGGCTGCGGGCCGAGCTAGGCTACGCCGATTACCTCGGCGCCTTGCAGCGTTACCGGCTGGAGGCGCTGCATGACCCGCGGGTACTCAGGATCGCCAACTGGCTGGCGGACTATCCGTTCGCTGAACGGCTCTACCCGGATGCATTGGCGGCGGTGCGGCATGTTCGGCAGTGGGGACCGACAGTGATCCTCTCGGACGGCGACGCGGTATTCCAGCCACGCAAGGTGGAGCGTTCGGGCCTGTGGCGCGCGTTCGAGGACCGCGTTCTGATCTACATCCACAAGGAACAGGAGTTGGACGACGTCGAACGGATATATCCGGCGGAACGATACGTGCTCATCGACGACAAGCTGCGCATCCTGCACGCGGTGAAGGACGTGTGGGGTGATCGGGTACGGACCGTTTTCCCATGCCAGGGGCATTACGCGGCCGATCCGAAAGAGCTGGCCCAGCATCCACCAGCCGACGTTTCGATCGAGGGAATTGGGGATTTGTGCGGCTATCAGCGCGAGGCGTTCTGAAAGTCGCTAGTCGGCGAGGCGCACCAGCCGATGCTGCTTGCGCCCCGCCGAAAGCTTGATCGCGCCGTCGCGCAGGTCTAGCCCCGAAACGGGTTGGGCCTCGTCGGCAACGAGCGCATCATTTACCCGGGCGCCGCCGCCGCGAATGAGGCGTCGCGCCTCGCCATTGCTGGCGGCGAGCCCTGCGATCACGAACAGCCGGAAGGCGGGCATACCCGGTTCCAACTGGCCGCGCGACAGTTCGATGGTCGGCAGTCTCTCGGCGGCTTCGCCCTCCTCGAAAGCGAGGCGGGCGGTCGCCGCCGCGTCCTCGGCAGCCGCCGTCCCGTGTGCGAGGCGCGTTGCCTCGGTCGCCAGCACTTTCTTGGCCTCGTTGATCTCGGCCCCCTGCAAGCCCTCCAGCCGCGCGATCTCGGCCAGTGGCAGGTCCGTGAACAGGCGCAGGAATTGTCCGACGTCGGCATCGTCGGTATTGCGCCAGAATTGCCAATAGTCGTAAGCCGGCAGTCGATCGGCGGTGAGCCAGACCGCGCCGCGCGCCGTCTTGCCCATCTTGGCGCCGGACGCCGTGGTGATCAGCGGCGTGGTCAGCCCGAAGACCTGCTTGCCGTCAGTCCGGCGCGTCAGCTCCATTCCGGCGACGATGTTGCCCCACTGATCGGAGCCGCCGATCTGCAAGAGCACGCCATGGCGCCGCGAAAGCTCCCGAAAATCAAAGCTCTGCAGGATCATGTAGTTGAATTCGAGAAAGGTCAACGGCTGCTCGCGGTCGAGCCTTACCCGGATCGAATTGAAATTGATCATCCGGTTGATGGTGAAATGCGTTCCCACGTCGCGCAGGAGCGGAATGTAGCCGAGCGCGTCCAGCCAATCCGCGTTGTTGACCAAGATCGCGTCCGCGAAGTCGCCGACATGCGCGCCGGGTCGGTCCTCATCGGGGGCAAAACGCAGAAACGGGTCGAAGCAACGGCGGATGCCGGCCATGTTGGCGGCGATCTGCTCATCGGTCAGGAGCTGGCGGGATTCATCCTTGCCCGATGGATCGCCGATGCGCGTGGTGCCGCCGCCCAGCAGGACCACGGGCTTATGCCCATGCTTCTGCAACAGGCGAAGAATCATGATCTGCACCAAGCTCCCGACATGGAGCGCATCGGCGGTGCAATCGAAGCCGATATAGGCCGCGATGGGCCCGGCGAGCAGGGCCGCGTCGAGCGCCTCGACATCGGTACATTGGAACAGGAAGCCGCGTTCGGTGGCTTCCCTCAAGAACTCGCTTTTTGGCATTCTCAGCCTGCAAGATAGCGCCGGCGGCGACCCGCCAGGGACGCCTCCCGCTCACCAGGCCTATAAGTCGAGATCTAGTCCGCAGCCAGCGCCATCTGCCGGCGTGTTATGACTTTGCCGACATGATCTTCCACAGCCTCCGCCACGTGCTCCGCGTGGTTGGCGAAGACGTGGTCGGCGTCGGCGAACACGCGGTAATCGACCCGAACACCCTTCTGCGTATTCAGTTTGTCGACCAGCTTGCGAACCGCTGGTTCGGGGACGAGTTCGTCGGCATCGCCATGGATCATCAGCCCACCACATGGGCAAGGAGCGAGAAAGCCGAAATCATAGTGATTGGCCGGCGGTGCTACACTCACCCAGCCGGAGATCTCGGGCCGGCGCATCAAAAGCTGCATGCCGATAAACGCCCCGAAGGAATATCCGGCGATCCACAACCCGCCATTGTTGGGATTGACTGCCTGCATCCAGTCAAGCGCCGCAGCGGCGTCACCGATTTCGCCAATGCCGCCGTCGTAGCGGCCCTGGCTTCTGCCGACCCCGCGGAAATTGAAGCGCATCGCCGAACAACCCAAGCGCTGGAAGGCCTGGTATATCGCATACGTGATGCGATTGTTCATCGTGCCGCCGTGCAGCGGGTGCGGGTGCAGCACCAGCGCCACCGGCGCGCCCCGCTCCGTTGAATGATGATATCGTCCCTCGAGCCGACCGTCAGGGCCGGCGAACATTACTTCAGGCATTGCGTCCCGAGTTCCGCTTCTTTTTCTGGTTTGCCGACGGCAACCGGTCGAACCCTCCTGGCCCGTCCCCCGTCGGCCCTAAGCCGATGGACCACGCTCCCGCGCAGCCTCCCCGTTCTCACTACTCCATTAGAGGTAGTATCTAGCTCCGAACCCGTCCACGCGGGCTGCACGAATTCTTGATCTCGGACATTCAATAACCTGCCCTCGTCACGTTGGCAGGCGCACACTAGAACCACAGCCTCTTGTCATGATGCGCTTCGACCGTTCGGCTCCATCAAGCTTGCCACCCCGGACTTTACCCCCTGACTTGGCTTCTCGTTGCCCCGAGGCGCGGCTGTATAAGTGACCGAAGCAGGCGGAGCATAATGGAAATGTCGCATGGCTTTCATGTCATTGCGTGAACTCGTTCGGACCTATCGGGATCGTGATCCAGCCGCGCGATCTCGATTGGAAGTGCTGTTGTGCTATCCGGGGCTGCACGCAGTGCTTTGGCACACCCTGTCCCATTGGCTATGGCGGCGGCGATTGCGGCTTCTGGCGCGGTTTTCCTCTCACCTTGCCCGCTGGCTCACCGGTATCGAGATCCATCCCGCCGCGAAGCTGGGCCGACGCTTGGTGATCGACCACGGCATGGGGGTCGTGATCGGGGAGACCGCGGAGGTGGGAGACGATTGCTACTTCTACCACCAGGTCACTCTGGGAGTTGCGCGCACGATGGGCGGCAAGCGCCATCCGACCGTGGGCAACAACGTGATCATCGGCGCCGGCGCCAAGGTGCTAGGCCCGATCACGGTGGGCGACAACGCGCGGATCGGCTCAAATGCAGTGGTGCTAGACCCGGTGCCGGGGGACACCACGGTCGTCGGTATCCCGGCGCGGCCAGTGGACCGCAAGCTGCCCCGACCGAAGGCCGAGTTCGACCCTTATGGAATGCCGTGCGAGGAGATCCTCGACCCGCTGCTGCGCGAGCTTGAGGGGCTGCGTTCCGAACTGGCCGAGCTGGAGGCGCGCGTGGCCCGGATCACGGCACCCCAGGACCACCCGCGCCAAGCGGCGGCCGGCTGAGGCGGCGCTCGGGCCGACCGCAAATGCGATACTATCTGGACGCCAACGCCAACGAGCCGCTGCGGCCGGAGGCGAGGGAGGCGGTCTTGGCGGCGCTCGGCGCCGCCGGCAATCCGTCCTCGGTCCATGAAGAGGGTCGTGTGGCGCGCCGGCTCCTCGAGGGTGCTCGCGAAACCGTGGCGGGCCGGTTCGGGGGACTGCCCGAACACCTGGTGTTCACCTCTGGAGCCACCGAGGCCAACGCGCTGGCGCTGTATGCGCTGGGCCAGGAGCGTGCGGTCGTCGTCGCGGCCACGGAGCATGAGTTCGTGCACGCCAACGCTCCAGAGGCGCGCGTCTTGCCGGTGGATCGGAGCGGCATCGCCGATCTCGCGGCGCTCGAGCCGATGCTCGCGGAGGCTCCGGCCCTGGTTTGCCTGATGCTGGGCAACAACGAGACGGGCACCGTGCAGCCGGTCGCCGCCGCGGCGGTCTTGTGCCGCCGGCACGGCGCGGTGCTGCACGTGGATGCGGTGCAAGCGGCCGGGCGCATTCCGGTCGATCTTGCTGCCCTAGGCGCGCATAGCGTCGCGCTCTCCTCGCACAAGCTCGGCGGCCCCCAAGGGGCGGGGGCCTTGTTGCTGGCCGCCGACGCGCCGTTGCCCAGACCGCTGATCCGGGGCGGCGGGCAGGAGCGCGGTCGACGCGGGGGCACGCCGGCGCTGCCCGCGATCGCCGGCTTCGCGGCGGCAGTTCGCGCCCTCGGCGACGCCGAGTGGCTCTCTGCGCTGCGCGACCAAGCCGAGCGGGCCGCCGCGGCGGCAGGTGCCGTGATTTGCGGCGCCGGCACCGCGCGGTTGCCGAACACGACCTGTCTCGCGCTTCCCGGCGTGCGGGCCGATGCGCAGGTGATCGCGCTGGACCTCGCCGGCATCGCCGTTAGCGCGGGAGCGGCGTGCAGCTCCGGCAAGGTCGCGTCGAGTCACGTGCTTGAGGCAATGGGGCTCGGTCCACTCGCCGGCCAGGCGATCCGGGTCTCGCTGCCCTGGACCGCCACCATGACAGCTATCGAAGCCTTCGCCGCCGCTTACGCGGACATGGCCGGGCGGCTGCGCGCCGCCCTGGTGGCACACGCGGCCTGATCCCAGATACCGGCCATGACGATCTGCGAACCGCCGCCGCGACCCAACCGACCAGTATATCTCGACAACCAATCGACCACGCGCTGCGACCCGCGTGTGGTCGCGGCGATGCTGCCGTTCTTCGGCGAACAGTTCGGGAACCCGCACAGCACGGAGCATGAGCTGGGGCGGGTCGCGGAGGCGGCCGTGGAACAGGCCCGCGCTCTCGTGGCCGGGCTGATCGGGGCGGGGCCGAACGAGGTGGTGTTCACCTCGGGCGCGACCGAGAGCAACAACATTGCGATCAAAGGGGCCGCGCGCCATGCCGCGCGGATGGGAGAGACGCGCCGGCGCATTGTGACCGCAGCGACCGAGCATAAATCCGCCCTGGAATGCGTGGCCGATCTCGCCGCCGAGGGGTTCGAGCCGGTGTTCCTGCCGGTGCGCGCCGACGGCCTGGTCGAGCCGGCGGCGCTGCGCGAGGCGCTCGCGGTCCCGACCTTGCTGGTCAGCATCATGACCGTGAACAATGAGACTGGCGTGGTTCAGGATGTCCCCTCCTTGGCGGGGATCGCCAAGGAGGCCGGGGCGCTGTTCCACACCGACGCCGCTCAGGCGGTGGGCAAGGTTCCACTCGACGTGAGTGGCTGGCGTGTCGATCTGCTCTCCGTGAGCGGGCATAAGATCTACGGCCCGAAAGGCATCGGTGCGCTATATGTAAGGCGCCGGCCGCGGGTCCGGCTCGCGCCGCTGTTCTCCGGTGGTGGACAGGAGCGGGGTCTGCGCGCGGGCACGCTACCCGCACCGCTCATTGTGGGACTAGGGGAGGCGTGTCGGCTCTGCGCCATCGAAATGGCAACGGAGGCGGAGCGCATTCGCGGACTGCGCGGGCGGCTGTCGGGCCGACTGCAAGCCGCTATCCCCGAGATCCGCGTGAATGGCAGCATGGACGCCCGGATTCCCGGGAACCTTCACCTGACCTTCCCTGGCGCCACGGCAGCCGAACTGATGGCTCGGGCACCGGCTCTCTGCGTCTCGACCGGCTCGGCCTGCTCCTCGGCCGAGATCGAGCCGTCTTACGTGCTGCGCGCGATGGGCCTGTCGAGCCGGGAGGCGGCGCGCAGCTTGCGCATCGGCATCGGACGCTTTACCTCGCCCGCCGATATCGACTACGCCGCCGCGGCGTTGGTCGCGGCCCATGCCGGAGTCCCGGCTCCGGCATGAACGGAAGCCTTCGGATGCCCAGAATGACTTTCATCGAGCGCGACGGCACCCGTCGCGAGGTTGACGCGCCGCTCGGGCTTTCGGTGCTGGAGATCGCGCACCAGCATGGCGTTGATATCGAAGGCGCCTGCGAGGGCTCGCTCGCGTGCTCGACCTGTCATGTGATCGTTGATCCCGGCTTGGTTCGGCCGGCTGGCCGAGCCGACGGAGGACGAGGAAGACATGCTGGACCTGGCGTTCGGGTTGCAGGAGACCTCGCGGCTGGGGTGCCAGATCGTCATCACCGATGCATTGGACGGGCTCGTGGTCAAGTTGCCGGCTGGCAGCCGCAATCTCCTGAACGAATAGCCGCATGCGGGTCGTCGTCGCGATGTCGGGCGGGGTGGACAGCTCCGTGGTAGCGGCGCTGCTGGCCGAGGCCGGGCACGAGGTCGTCGGCGTGACCTTGCAGCTTTACGACCACGGCGCGGCGACCGGGCGCAAGGGCGCGTGCTGCGCCGGCCAGGACATCCACGACGCGCGGCGGGTGGCGGACGCGCTGGGCATCCCGCATTACGTCATCGACGCCGAGGAGCGGTTCGCGCGGGCTGTCATCGCGGACTTCGCGGCGAGCTATGCGGCGGGCGAGACGCCGGTGCCTTGCGTGCGATGCAATCAAACCGTGAAATTCGCCGATCTGACCGCCCTCGCTCGTGGCCTGGGCGCGGAGCGGCTGGCGACCGGACATTATGTGCGGCGGGTGAATGGGCTGGAGGGGCCGGAGCTTCATCGCGCACGAGACCCGCGGCGCGACCAGAGTTGGTTCTTGTTCGCCACCACCCGCGAACAGCTCGGGTTCTGTCTGTTCCCGTTGGGTGAGATGCCGGATAAGGCTTCGGTCCGCGCGGCCGCTTCCCGGCTCGGGCTGCCGGTAGCGGCCAAGCCGGACAGCCAGGATATCTGCTTCGTGCCCATGGGAAGCTATACGGATGTGGTCGAACGCCTCCGGCCTGAGGCGGCGCGCCCGGGCGAGATCGTGGATGCGGACGGGCGCGTTCTCGGCCGGCATGGTGGCATCGCGCGCTACACAGTCGGTCAGGCGAAGCGGCTCGGCGCCGCCGGAGGGCATGGACGGGTCGTGGTCGCGCTTGACCCGGCAACGCGGCGCGTGGTGGTCGGGCCACGAGAGTCGGGCACAAGCGAGGTCCGGTTGCGGGATGTGAACTGGCTCATTGAGCCGATCGGGTTGGGTTGCGCGGTGAAGCTGCGAGCCCATGAGGCGCCGCAAGCCGCATGGGTCGAGCCCACCGGGACGGGAGCCCGCATCTGGCTTGACCGTCCGGCATTGCCGGCCCCGGGTCAGGCGTGCGTCTTCTACGACGGCGAGCGGCTGCTGGGCGGCGGCTTCATTTGCCGTCGGACGCCAGCGGCCGAGGCGGTTGACGCCGCCGGAGGCCCGGGGCTATGTCCCGCGCCTTCCGACCGGGATGGCGGCGTAGCTCAGCGGTAGAGCAGGGGAATCATAATCCCTTGGTCGGTGGTTCAAATCCGCCCGCCGCTACCATAACTCACCAACACACAAGCCACTACCGCCATTAAGATCAATGCGGCAAAGCAGAAGTTAAGCGAAATATAATTCAAGAATAATAAAGCCTTAATGGCTATATCCGAGGTATTCTACATGAGTAATATAGAACAAACGGCAATCAGACGTAAAGCAAAACGCACTCCGATTGAAATTGCCCGCAACATTTGGCTCCGGCATTGCCAGTCCACGCCAGCCGTGGTCTTCCGTGACGCAATGGTGGCGTTCTTGTCCTCCATGCCGACGACGTTGGCGGTGACGCTTCGGTATGAAGCCATCCCAATCACAATCGACAAAATACGCCGCGATCTCCACGACCTGCACTTCAAAGTGGATCGCAAAATCTTTGGGAGAGACTTCCACCTGTCGCCAACGCGGACGACTTATTGGGGAGTGATCGAGATGCTCGACACCAATCCCCATGTGCATCTCGGTTGGCATTTTCCAGACGCCGGTGATGCCAAAGTCCTAGACGAGTTTCTGTCGGGCGGCTTATGGCAGAGACGATATGCAGTGGGCGGCACCGCCGATGTGCAGCAGCACCATTCCGGCTGGGCTGCGTATAGTTGCAAGGCTCTCCTGAACTCGGATCATGTGATCCTTTCGCAAGGGGCATTGCCAGCATAACGTTGAGGGATTGGCTGCACCCTGACGCAGCCCATGACATCGCAGTGATCAGC
Organism: uncultured Pseudomonadota bacterium; assembly: GCA_963849305.1. GTDB lineage: Bacteria > Pseudomonadota > Alphaproteobacteria > Acetobacterales > Acetobacteraceae > CAWKGV01. Next base: position 237,153 of record CAWKGV010000008.1, on the reverse strand, counting down.
CGTGATCCACGCCAGAGCCGCGATTGATCGGGACATTATCGAGCTTATTCAAAGCAGTATTCTTAAAATTATAGATGCAGCAATTGATAATTAATGGGAGATTAATGGAGAACTAATGTATAGGTTGCGGATATACAAAGACAACACACAATATCAAACACCAAAAAGAAATAGTTCATGACTTTGCATAATGATTGATCTTGTGTTGAATTGATAACCATCTTGCAATCTGAATTACTCGAGCAATTTAAAAACTCACCGAAGATTGTATCAATAAATGCCGATGCTGTGGTTCCCAATATCACAGTCAAGCACGTTTTGATAATACCGGAAGATGATTGAGGATGCCCAGAAAGACCTAGTGAGTGAACGGGTTGGCGGGAGACCGCGCCAAGTTTGAGGTGGCACGATGCCGAGCGGCTGTATCGCGCAGAACGCGACGAGTTGAAAGCCAAGGTCACGGAGGTCGAGCGCGAGCGCGATGAGGCAAGGGCTGAACTGGATCGGCTCCGATCACAAGGCGCAGCCAACTCCTAGCCCCGCGCTCGCATCACCGTCATCCGCGATGTGCCAAGTTCTCGCGCCACTGCCGCAATGCTGGCACCACTCGCCAGCCGCTCGCGGACATTGGCACGCTGAGATGGCGTCAGGGCGGCTGGCCGCCCCAGAGTCTTCCCCTCGGCTTTGGCGCGTGCCAGACCTGCCTCAGTGCGCTCGATCAGCAGATCGCGCTCGAACTGCGCCACCGCCGCGATAACACCCATCGTCATCTTGCCCGCCGCGCTTGTCAGATCGACACCGCCGAGAGCAAGGCAATGAACCCGCACACCCATTGCCTCCAGTTTGGCGACCGTCTGCGCCACGTCGATAGCGTTGCGACCAAGCCTGTCTAATTTGGTCACCACCAGCACGTCATCAGCTTCTAGCCGATCCAGCAGCCGCATGAAGCCCCGTCGCTGTTCGATGGCGGAACTGCCGGACACGGTTTCGCTGATGACGCGCCGGTGGTCGATCTTGAAGCCTGCCGCCTCGATCTCGCGGACTTGGTTCTCGGTGGTCTGAGCGGCAGTGCTGAGCGCGGCAGTAGGCGAAAGTGCGAGGCATCAGGGCATCCTGTTCAGAAAGGGTGTTCCTTTCTACACTACCGCACACAACATGAAAACCTGATTTATGAACAGGTCACATAGAGGTGTTCAAATACGCTCAATTTTGAACGTCGGGAACCGGCGGCGATTGTCCGAAAGCCAACTCGGCGTGGCGTGTTAAACTATCCGTGCTTTGTTGCTCACCGGTCGAGTAGCGTGAGGCGGAATTGCAGGTAGACGATCAAATCCTGAATTGCACCGCGTTCATAGGAACTCCGCTTGAACGCGGCGGCTTCTATGCGGAAGGAACCGGCTTCTTCGTTGAGGTCTCGCAGGATGGGCTTAGTCTCATTTACCTAGTCACCTGCCGTCATGTGATCAGCCGTTTATCAGCGCCAGCTATTCGGATAAGCGGCAAGGGCAAGCCGCCGTCTATCATCCCGACTGGTAGGGAAGACTGGATCGGTCATCCACGTTCGGGCATCGACATCTGTATGTTCCCATTCGATTTGGCGAAATGGGATAGCGGCGACGACTTGGATATCGGCACCATAAGTTCGCAAACAGGTTTTCTCACACCTAAATCTGCTGAGCATTTTGGTTTCAGTTTAGGAATCGAGGTCTTTATCGTGGGCGTCTTCGTGGGAAGGATTGGCGAAGCGAAAAATATCCCCGTCGTCAGGTTCGGTAACGTTGCCGCGATGCCCATCGAACCCGCTTTCGGGTCGCCTCAGCCCGCATACCTTATTGAGACTCATTCGCTGGGAGGCGTAAGTGGCTCGCCGGTCTTCTTACACACCTCGCCAAAGCGACTAGGATACAACGCTCACCGCGCATATCCCAACCCCCAGACCGGTCGGACGATCTTGCCGTATCTTCTGGTTGGCATGATCGTCAGCAGTCATAGCGGTCAATACTCCAGCGACTTCGTGGCGGACGACCCTGACCGCATCCAGCCACCGAAGGATGTTGACTTCAATGCTGGTATCAGTGTTGCGCTGCCTGTCGAGCAAATCCTTGAAGCTCTGCACCAAACCGCATCCCCTAGCACAAGTAGCCGCGAAGCATGACTCCTAGCCGATCCGGCGCGGCGGTTTCTGGTCTCGGTCGCAATTGTGATGTCTTGTGCCTACAGCGTGCCTACGGTGCAAGATGGGAGACAGACCGCCCCCATATGCTCCAGGTATATCAAGCGGTTACGAAAGAAGGGTCAAGGAAATCATAATCCCTTGGTCGGTGGTTCAAATCCGCCCGCCGCTACCATTCTTCCAGGTCGTCCAGCAGCGCCTTCGCTTCGATCAGATCGGGCGCGTCGAAGCCCTCGGTGAACCAAATGTAGATGGACGCGAGAAGATTGCGGGCTTCGCTGCGCTTGCCTTGGCCGCTCCAGAGGCGGGTGAGGCTGATCGATGCCCGCAATTGCACGAGCTTCGCGCTCTGCCGCTCCGCTACGGCGAGAGCCTGACGGTAGCTTTGCTCGGCCCCAGATAGATCGCCGGCGGCACTCAGCAAATCGCCGCGCACCCGATGCAACTCGGTCTCGTCGGTCCGCTCCTCGGTGGTCTCGATGATCTGCGCCGCCTCGGCAAGGCAATTCAGTCCTTCGATCGGTTGTCCGACCACGGCGTAGGCCTCGCCAAGAAAAATGAGTAGAAGCGGTGAATGTAGAACAGTTCCGGTGGCACGTACTGCCACCAACCCCTGCTTGAGCAGGGACAGGCGCTCCTGCGCTTGCCCGCGCGCAGTCAACGACCGTCCGCGGAATGCTATTGCGTAACCACCCCATAACGAAAACCCATGCTCTGTCGTTAGAGACAAAAGTTCCTCGGCGTGGCGTCGCATCTCGGGCGAGCAGGTGATCGACTCGATCCAATTTGCATGAGCGAGCACGAGAGCCAGCGTATGGGCGTGCCTCAGCCGGCTGGCCTCCGACAAAGCCTTGTTCAACCTTGACCGTGCCTGATCGATGTAACCCAGATACGCCGAAGTCATCGCCAGATGGGCGAGCATCGCAGCGTAGGGATCGTAAGACATTCCCGCACCAATGGTGCGATGCACCGGATCAGCCAGGCCATGACACCGCTCCAGGAGGGCGCGGGCGGCGACGAACTGCCCGAGGTAGCCACGGGTAATCCCGTGCGCGCGGCGAGCCAGCAATTGCACCGTGACATCGTTCCGCGCGTTGCCGATTTTCTCCATCTGCTCGGTCAACGACAGTGCCAGCTTGTGTTCGGATCGGAGCGAATGAAACCCCCATTGGCCCAAGCTCAACGGCACGAGGTACTCGGGTCGATCGAGCTGCTCGGCCAGCACGCGCGCTCGGGCGATGGTCTCGCCCACTTCGGTCGCGGAAAAGCCTTTTGTGGCGGCTAGTGCCGGTCTCAGCGCGCTTTGCAGATCCAGCTCCTGTTGCCGCCGCCAATGACCGTCCGGCAACCCGGCCAGCACGTCTAATCCCTTGCGCAACTGGGCGATCGCTTCCCGCGTCGCCGAGCGCGCCATCTCTTGCTGACCCGCCTTCAGCCAATAGACGACCGCCTTCTCGGCCAACCCGGCTTCCGTGAAGTGATGTGCCAGCAACGCGGGTTGCGCCAGCACCAGTTCCGGGAAGCGGTCTTCGAGGGTTGCCGCGATACGGGCGTGCAATTGCTGGCGCCGGCTGCGCAGTAATGTGCTGTAGGCTGCATCCTGCACCAGCACGTGCTTGAAGATGTAGGTGGATTGCGGCGGCATGCCGCGGGCGAACAAGAGGCCAGAGCTCGTGAGGCGATCGAGTGCTTCTCGAACCTGCGGCTCCGACAGATCGGCGATAGACGCCAGCAGATCGTACCCGAACTCACGGCCGATCACCGCACCTGCTTGCGCAACGTCCTTAGCTGCCGCTCCCAGCCGGTCCAGCCGCGCCATTAGCGAGGCGTGCAAGGTGGCAGGCACGGACAACACCGGATGCGGCACGGACGATAGCGCTGCCGCACCCTGCGTGCCAGATTCGAGCACTGACTTGGTCAGTTCCTCGACGAACAGCGGCACGCCGTCGGTGCGCTCGGCGATCTCCTGGACGGTCTCGGTTGGCAGGGCCGCATCGGCGGCGATGCTTGCGACCATCGCCGCCGTATCCTGCCGGTCGAGTCGCGTCAGAGCGAGCGTCGTCACATGCGCCTGACCGGTCCAGGGCGGCTGGAACTCGGGGCGGAACGTCGCGACCAGCAGCACCGGCCAATTCGCGATCCGCTGCATCGTGCGCTCCAGCAGTTCGCGGGAACTCGGGTCGATCCAGTGCAGGTCCTCAAACACCATCAACACCGGCTGCTCTTCGGAAAGGCGCTCGACCTGCCGCAGCAGCACCTCGAACGTCTTTTCTTTCTTGCGCTGCGGCGTCACACCGAGTGGCGGGGCGAGATCGGCTGCGGGCAACGAATGCATTTCCGCGAGTAGCGCCACGTCCTCGATTGGCGGCGTGGTGGCTGCGAGTAGCGCTTGCAGTTTGGCGCGTTTTCCCCCCGGCGAATCCTCGCGCGCGAAGCCGGCCGCGCGTTCCATTTGCGCGATCACCGGATAAAGCGCGCTGTCCTGATGATGGGGCGAGCAGAAATAGCGCAGCCGGATGTGCGGCTCGGCCCCGATGCGATCGGCCAGCGCGTCGGCGAGGCGCGACTTGCCGACCCCCGGCTCGGCCGAAATCAGCACCGCGCGGCCCCCGCTGCCCGCCTTGGCCTGCACCCAGCGGCGCAGCAGCAGGTCCAGCTCCTCGTCGCGGCCAAACAGCGGCGTGGCGCGCGAGCGCAGCGCCTCGAACCGGCCGAGCGCGCGGTTCTCGGATAGCGCGCGCCAAGCCCGCTGCGGACTCGGCAAAGCCCTTTAGCGATTGCGGCCCGAGATCGTGTATGTCGAACAACGAGCCGATCTGCCGTCGCGTGGTTTCGGAAATCACAATGGCGCCAGGGTCGGCCAGCATTTGCAGCCGGGCCGCGAGGTTGGGCGTCTCCCCGACCACCGCTTGCTCCTGCGCCGACCCGGCTCCGATCAAGCCGCCGACCACGACAAGCCCGGTGGCGATGCCGATGCGCACTTGCAAGCGCCGCGGCGCCGGTAGCTCGCCGACGGCATCGATCAGCGCGAGGCCGGCACGCACCGCCTGCTCGGCGTCGTCTTCGTGGGCATGGGGATAACCGAAATAGGCGAGCACGCCGTCGCCCATGTATTTCGCCACGAACCCGTCGAAGCGGCGGAGCGTCTCGGCGACGCCGGCGTGGTAACGACGGATCACATCCCGCAGGTCTTCGGGATCGAGCCGCGAGGCCAGCGCCGTCGAGCTGGCCAGATCGCAGAACATGACCGTGAGCTGCCGGCGTTCGGCTTCCGGATCGGCCCTCGGCTCGGCATCCTCCCTTGCGGATGCTGCCGCAGATGGCGTCGGCCGCAGCGCAGCGATCGCCCGCAACAGCCGCCGCCGGTGACCGAGAGGAGCGACGCCGAGTTCCTTCAGCTCATCAGCACTCAAGCTCGGCAGCAGGTCGGCGCCGATGTCATTCTGCCGAAAGGCCGGAGCGTACTGCTCTAGGCCAACCGCCCGCAACCATTCCGCGATATCCATGTGGCCTCGCGGCATCATCACGAGCGCAGGAATGGACCTCCGCCACCAGCCTGTCCAGCCTGCGATTGTCACCAGACGACATGTGCCTGGAGCGGCACATCTGCTCGGTCGATGCGCAACCGCTCCTCCAGTTGGGCAGCAGGCATCGGATCTGAGCGCAAGCCGGAGGCTTGCGGCAGCATGGTGCGCGGGGTCGCGGGGCTCAATGCGATTGACGTACATTGGTTTCATATAGGGTCATCTGAACCCCAAAACTGGCCAACATATTGACTTTGTTGCTAAAGGCGAGGAAACCATAATCTCTTGGTCGGTGGTTTCAAATCCGGCCGCCGATACCATCTTCGATGCTTAGCGGCCATCCCCGGATGCAGGTCACGTTTCTTCTTGCCCTGCGGGTGGCGGTCGTTGTCCTCATTCGTTCTCAAATGGCAGAACGATCGCGGGCGTGGTTTGCTGGCCATCCGGCGCTGCTCACCTTCTTTCTCGGGTCCAGCGTTGCTTGCCGGTCGTTCAACTGTCACCCTCGGAAGACATTGATTGGTCGGGGGAACACCATGACCAGGCTCTCGTTCACGGTACGCGCTATCGTAACGGCGGTAGCAGGTTTGCTATGTGCCTCGATGCCGCCGATCAACCAAGCTGTCGCGAATGCGGCGGAGGTGAAGGTTCTGGCGTCCGTGGCACTGACCTCCGTACTGGACGAGCTGACCCCGGCGTTCGAGCGGGCCAGCGGCAACAGGGTTGTGGTTGTCTATGGGTCTTGCTGCCAACCTGAGAAAGCGCGTTCTTAATGGTGAGTCTGCGGATCTCGTGATCCTGACGCGACCAGCGATGGACGATCTCCAGAAGCAGAATAAGCTTGCGCCGGGCAGTCTCGCGAACGTGGGAGGCACGCCTGTGTCGGTGGCGGTCCGTGCGGGTGCTCCGAAGCCCGACATCAGGTCCGTGAATGCGTTCAAGCACGCGCTACTGTCTGCCAGGTCTATTGTTTATGCCGACCCCGGAAAAGGTGGCGCGAGCGGCGTGTATTTCGCCCACGTTCTCGACCGGCTCGGGCTGGCCGAGCAATTGAAGGCCAAAGGCCATATTGGTGCCAGGCGCCCAGGCGCCGGAAGTTGTCGCCAAGGGGGAAGCCGAGCTTGGGATCGCACAAGCATCAGAGATTTTGCCGGTCAGCGGCGCACAATGGGTCGGGCCGCTGCCCGGCGCTCTGGCATTCGTCACCGAATTCGCGGCGGGAGTTGGGCGAGGAGTAAATCGCCGGAAGCCGCCAAGGCGTTCATCCAATATCTCAGAGGAGAAGCGGCTGCGCCATTGCTGAAGGCCAAAGAGTTCGAGCCAGGATAGAGGACGAAGTTGGCCGGCAGGTCCGGGCTCATCCACTGCCGCAGCGTTTTCGTGCGACACCGTGCAGCGGTCAGGCTGCCGGGGAATTTCGGCATTGACGGGTGCTGTCGGTCTCGTAGCCTGAGAGCATGTGCGGCCGTTACGCCAGCTTCCTGCCCGCGGAGGCACTCGCTCGATTATTCGGCACGACGAACCCGCTGCCGAACATCGAACCGAGCTGGAACCTCGCCCCGAGCGAGCCCGCGCCCGTGATCCGGTTCCGTCGAGCGACCGGCGAGCGTCATTTGGATCTGCTGCGCTGGGGGTTGGTGCCTTACTTCACCGAGGACGTGAAACAAGCACGCCGGCCCATCAACGCACGGGCCGAGACGCTCGCCAGCTCCGGCATGTTCCGGGACGCGTTCGCCCAGCGCAGGTGCCTCGTACCCGCGGCGGCGTTTTACGAATGGAAGGTCGCGGCGGGCGGCAGGCAGCCCTATGCGGTCGCCAGGAAGGATGGCCAGATCATGGCATTGGGCGGTCTGTGGGAGAGCTGGCGCGATGGCTCCGGCGAGGTGCTGCGCACTTTTACCATCATCACCACGCGCCCTAACGCGGATGTGTCGGAGCTGCACAACCGCATGCCGCTGGTCCTCGACCCGAAGCATTGGCCAGCTTGGCTCGGAGAGATAGAAGCTGAGCCAGCCACGCTGCTCGAACCGCCAGCGGACGGCACGCTCCGCTTTTGGCCGATCGGCCGGGCGGTGAGTTCGGTGCGGAACAAGGGGCCAGAGTTGTTGGAGCCGGTCTAGGAGCCGTGTGCTCGAAGCTGTCCACAACGGTAAGGGACACCCCGACTGCCCGACGCGCGCCCGGGAGCGCGGCGCGCGGAGCGCCTAGACCCGGAAAGTGGCCAAGGCCTTTGATTTTGTGGCAAAGCGAGAGTTCAAGTGATCCTGGCGGCAATGCGGTCACGCAGTTGGGATTAAATCGGTTCGGCAATCTGTGGTAGCACTTCGCGCGTTCGGCGAATTTTCCCAATCTAGATCTACTTCTGGCTGCTTAGTGCCGGAAAAGGAACCAGTGATGCACGATGTCAGGAAAAACTCCTCCCCTTCACACGAATCGGACGACACGATCAGTGTCAGCGTTTCCCTCGATCATGGCCGGATTTCCGATGTCTCGGTCCTGAGTACCGGCTCGCGGAAGGCCGAGCCTACCTGGAACGACGTGCTGGAACCGAAGGACTGTGGGAACGAGTGACCGCCGAAGGGCGGCGCTTGCGCCGCCCTTCGGCGGATTAGTCGGTCGCGATTGAAGCACGGGGCTAACTATGACCAGCTCCCATGCTCTTAGGATCTCCGCGTAACCGCCTGAATGGGTGGCTCAGCTGACCCAATAGATGATCGGGCACGTTGTTATCGACGGTGCCGAAAGCGGACGGCAACTGGTTTTTCGGCATATAGAACGTGCCAAAAACAAGATCCAAGAATGGGAAGGTGGGAGCGAAGTTCTTGTCCCCTCCCTGATCAGGATAGGTATGGTGCCAACGGTGAAAGACCGGGCTCGCGAGCACATAGCGGAACGGACCAAATGTCCAGTTCAGGTTCGCATGTACCAGAAGGCCAATAAGCATATTGAACGGCACAAGAACAAAGAATGCCTTCGGGCTGAATCCGAGCAGGCTGACGAGCAGATTGATCAAGGTAGAATAGAGAACGAAGTTGACCGGATGAATCCGCGCCGAGGTTAACCAATCGACTTTCGTCGGAGCATGATGGATGCAATGGAAGCGCCAGAGTGGATTCCGATGGAATAGCCGGTGCCCCCAATATTGAACTATGTCCGTGACGAGCAAGATGATGGCGGCCTGCATCAGAATGGGTTTGTTGGCCAGGGAGCGCGTGGCGACCGACGCGATCCGATCAAGGTGCGCATAGTCCACGGCATAGATATGCGTCAGGAACGCGACATAGCCGTAAATGAGTGGGCCCAAAAACCAGTAGGCGAGGTCCGCCTTCATGTCACTGCGCAAGAAGGGCTGTTTCTTGGCGCTGAACATCCAATGCAGCGGGCCGAACACTGTCAGACCAATCACAAACCATACGGTCAAGAAGACGAGCGTCGGAATCACGTTGTTGATGTACGAAGGAGCCTGGTGCATGACATTTTGGTCCCTGCGGACTGGATCTAACCGAATGGTACTCCGCCTTGAGGCGCTTGTCAGCTGCCCAGTCTCTAGGAGGCGCGCAGCATTGGCGCAAAGAGTGGCCCCACGAGGCCGAAGACAAGCACGCTGGCCGGAGCCGCCGAGATAAGCTAAGAGGCATGCGCCAGCTGGCCGGGCTCCCGCGGGTCGTCTTGTTGCGCGGCACCGGCTTTGGCAGTGATGCCGGCCGGCGTCTGTGGATGGGAAGCAGAAACCGGGGGGCGTCTGGCGCGGTGCTTTGCCCAATGAGGGCTGGCTGCAACGAGAACCGAAGCGCTAACCGCATCGATCACGTCTCTTGGGACCGCCCTTCTGACGAGCAAATGGCCGAGTTCTGGACGCTCCTTGAGGAACCGCCCAGAGGCGCGGGGCTCTAGCCAAAATCACTCAAAGATCGAGGTGGCGTTTGCGCCACCTCGCTGTGAAAGTTCTTCATAACTTTGCCGGGCTTAAGCATCCGGCTGCGGAGACCAGGGCCAGGCAGCCCGCGTCACTGGGGAGCTGTTTGGGCGTGACCTGTGACGGGATTCCTAGGCGCCTGACGTATCACACCTTTCTCCTTGTAAGCCTGTTTCATCTGGCCCTGATTTGCCTGCTGCGTATGGCTGGCCTGGGCGGGCAGGCCCGGGACAGCACCTGACCGTGGCGCCGAGTAGGACGGTGAACCCGATGGGGCGCCCATCGAGGTTGAGGTGTTGTTGCCGATGTCGGCGCCCCCGCCTCCGCCCCCACCCGCGGCTAGGGCCACCCCCGAGGAGAGCGCGAATACGGCGGCGGCGAGCAAGATGGATTTCATGGTTCTCTCTTTTATCTGAATTGCCTTCCGAGCGCGATTGCAACGCCAGATGCCCGGAGTGTGTTCAGGACAACGCTCCGACCCGCTCGCGGTTTATTTCTTGCTCTTCTTTTTCCTGCTAATTTTCCAGATCGCAACTACGCCTGGTGCGCCGCGAGCGGCGCCATCGAAGTTCGGCCCGCTTGCCTGCGACGCGACCGGCCCTGTAGGGTGCAGCCGTCATTCAGGAACACAGCATGAACGATCTGCTCGGCCCGGCACGGGGCAAGGCCCCGGGGCGGGAGGCGGACGGCTATTCCGCCAGGGACATCGAAGTCCTGGAGGGGCTGGAGCCGGTCCGCCGCCGCCCCGGCATGTATATCGGCGGCACCGACGAGGCAGCGCTGCACCACCTGCCGGCCGAGATCCTCGACAACGCGATGGACGAGGCGGTCGCCGGGCACGCGAGCTTCATCGAAGTCACCTTGGAGCCGGGCAATTGGCTGACCGTCCGCGACAACGGTCGCGGCATCCCAGTCGATCCGCATCCAAAATACAAACCGCTGAGCGCGCTTGAGGTGATCCTCACCACCTTGCACTCGGGCGGCAAGTTCGGCGGCAAGGTCTATGCGACCTCGGGCGGCTTGCACGGGGTCGGCTCTTCGGTGGTCAACGCGCTCTCCGAGGCGCTGGAGGTCGAGGTCGCGCGCGACCGGGTGCTGTGGCGGCAGAGCTACGCGCGCGGCAAGCCAAGGACGAAGCTCGTCAATGCCGGGCCGGTCCACAACCGTCGGGGCACCTCGCTACGGTTCAAGCCGGACCCGCAGATCTTCGGCCCGCTCGCCTTTAGCCCGGCGCGGCTCTATCGGCTTTGCCGGTCCAAGGCGTATTTGTTCCGGGGCGTGCAGATCCGCTGGGCGTGCGATCCTGGCCTGCTGCGCGCGGCCAAGGACGACACCCCCGCCGAGGCGGTGCTGCATTTTCCGGGCGGGCTGCGCGACAGCCTGGCCGCCGATATCGGAGAGGCCCCGCGGGTGCTGGCACAGCCCTGGGCGGGCGAGGCGGACCTGCCGTCCGGCAGCGACGGCGAGCCGGCCGGACGGGTGGAATGGGCCGCCACCTGGCTGGAGGACGGCGAAGGCTTCCTCCATTCCTATTGCAACACCGTGCCCACGCCGCTCGGCGGCACGCACGAGGCGGGGTTCCGGGCCGCGCTGCTAAAGGGATTGCGCGCCTGGGGCGAGCATCGCGGCAATCGCCGCGCCGGCTCGGTCGTGGCCGAGGACGTGCTCGGGCCGTTGGCGGCCAAGCTGTCGGCCTTCGTGCGCGAGCCACAATTCCAAGGCCAGACCAAGGAGAAGCTGACCAGCCCCGAGGCGGCCCGGCTGGTCGAGACGGCGTTGCGCGACCGGTTCGACCATTGGCTCGCCGGCGACCCGGCGCAGGCCGACAACCTGCTTGCCTTCGTCATCGAGCGGGCCGAGGAGCGGCTGCGGCGCAAAGAGAGCCGCGACACCCAGCGCAAGTCGCCGACGCGACGGCTTCGCCTGCCTGGGAAGCTTACGGACTGCACCCGCGAGGACGCCGCCGAGACCGAGATTTTTCTGGTCGAGGGCGACAGCGCCGGCGGCTCGGCCAAGCAGGCGCGCAACCGCGAGACCCAGGCGGTGCTGCCGTTGCGAGGCAAAATCCTGAACGTCGCCAGCGCCTCGGCCGACAAGCTGCGCCAGAATCAGGAGCTGAAGGATCTGGTGGAGGCGCTGGGCTGCGGCATCGGCGAGCGGTTCGACCGCGCCAAGCTGCGTTACGGCCGCATCATCATCATGACGGATGCCGACGTGGACGGCGCGCATATCGCCTCGTTGCTGATGACCTTCTTCTACCGCGAGCTGCCCGAGTTGGTGCGTCACGGGAATGTCTATCTGGCTCAGCCGCCGCTGTATCGGCTCACGCAGGGGGCGAAGTCGGTCTATGCGATGGACGACGCGGACCGCGAGCGCAAGCTCAAGCGGGAGTTCAAGCCGGGCGCCAAGGTGGAGACCAGCCGCTTCAAGGGCCTGGGCGAGATGCCCCCGATGCAGCTCAAGGAAACGACGATGGACCCGGCCCGGCGGACGCTGCTCAAGGTGGTGGCCGCGCCGGAGGAGCGGGCCCAAACCAGCGAGTTGGTGGAGAATCTGATGGGCCGCCGCCCGGAGCTGCGCTTCCAGTTCATCCAGGAGCGAGCGCGCACGGTGGAGGAGGTTGACGTGTGAGCCTTTACCAGATCGTCTTGACCCCGTAAGCTGGGAATTGCGCATCGTTCGTGATGATCGTGAGGCCGGAGCGTAGTGCGCTGGCGATCAGCATCCGGTCCATCGGGTCGCGGTGCAGCGGTGGCAACTGATTTGCCGCTTCGGCATCCTCCCAGGAAAGCGGGTACGGCACAAATCCTTGAACCCTTAATAGCTGGCTGAGCGACGACTGCCCGCCCCACGAAGCGGGGAGCTTGCCGACGGCGACCTTCCGAGTGATCTCCCAGATCGTGATCGCGGAAACGAGGACTTCCATCTGCTGCATCAGAACCGCGGCATTCGGCATAACGCGGGTCGGTCTGTCATCCAAGAAAAAGACGATCAGCGCGCACGCGTCGGCGAGGTAGCTGGCCGTCACGGCCAGCCCTCGGCAGCCAGCTCCTCCTCCGACATCGGCGCGAACAAGGCGGGGTCATAGGCAAAGCCCTTCCAAGCGGGGTCATTGCGCAGAATCCCCGGCTTCCGTTTGACCGCGGACGGAATGAGCACAAGCTTCGCGACGGGCACGCCGTTGCGCGCGATCGTCACGTCCTCGCCTCGTTCGGCTTTGGCCAGCAACGCCGATAGAGTGCTCTTCGCTTCGTGGACGTTCACCACCGTCATTCGCCACCCGATTAGCTAGACCTTGGCTAAATTGGGGCAAGCCGCACGGCCATCAAGGGCCTGCCACGCGGGTCTGTGTCCGCCTGAGGTCTTGCCGAGGCGCAACCGGAAGTTCAGTCAGCCGTTCGGTGGACCGCAGCGACGCTCCAGATGCTTCGCGCGCGGCATGGCCGACCGCCAAAAACACCGGCTCTGGATATCGAGATCGCGAGGTGGCCGCGTGTCCCTGTTCGGCAATACCATAAACCACATCATTGCGAGCTGGGGGTATTACGCCGTATTCGCCGTGGTCGCGGCCGAAGGCTTCGGCCTGTTCTTCGTGCCCGGCGAAACGACGCTGATCGCCGCTGCCATCTATGCCGGCGAAACCGGTCATTTGAACATCATCCTCGTGCTCGTCGCCGCGTTCCTGGGCGCGATCATTGGGGACAACTTCTCGTATTACGTCGGCCGCGAATTTGGTTTCCGTGTTCTTCGTCGCTACGGCCACTACATCCGGTTGAACCTGAAAAGGCTGAAGTTCGTCCAGTACCTGTATCTCCGCTATGGCAAGCCGATCGTCTTCGTCGGCCGCTTCATCATGCTCCTACGAGCCTGGGAATCGTTCCTGGCCGGAGCAAACGCGATGCCCTGGCGGGAGTTCGCGCCCGTCAACGCGGCGGCCGTACTCGTCTGGGTCTGTGTGTGGGGCCTGGGCGCCTATGGGCTCGGGCAGGCGTCGACAGGGTTGCTGGAGTGGATCGGCATCGGGATCTTCGTCGTTGTCTGCGTCATCCTGATCGCCGGCTGGATCTATTTCCGGCGCCATGAGGACGAGCTGGAGGCCACGGCCGACGAGGCCCTTCCGGGACCGCTGCGGTCCCACCGCCCGTCCGATCTCCGGCCAAGCCACGAGGCGCGCTAGCTTTCTTCCGCCTCCACCGCCGCCACGTCCAGCAGCCGCTCGATCACCTCCGGTTCCTGCGCGCCAGCGATCGCGTGCCGGCCGGCGACGACGAAGCACGGCACGCCGTTGATGCCGAGCCGGTGCGCACGAAGATTGTCGGCGTGGATCGCATCGACCTCCTGATCGCCTGCAAGCAATCGGCGCACCGCCACGCCGTCCAGGTCGAACGCGCTGGCCAGCCCGGCCAAAACGCCGTGGTCGCCGATGTCGTGACCATCGGTGAAATGGGCGGAGAACAGCGCCTGCACCATGGCGTCGGCCCGCCCGTAGCGGGCCGCGAACCGCACCAGCCGGTGCGCATCGATGCTGGACGGCGTCCGGCGCATCCGCTCGAAGCGAAACAGCACCCCTTCCGCCCGCCCGATCTCGGTGATCGAGGCATACAGGCGCCGCGCCCGATCCTCGCCGCCGAATTTGCGCAGCACGTAGTCCGGACGCGCCATGCCCGCCCGCGGCATGTCCGGATTGAGCAGGAACGGCCGCCACACGAGATCCACCAGCAGGTCCGGGCGCCGGCGCAGGGTCCGCAGCAATCGGCGCGTGCCGAGGAAGCACCACGGGCAAACCAGGTCATGCACGACCTCGATCGACAGGCGGGCCTTGGGTGGGGCAAGGATATTCACGGCGGCGGCTCGGATGTCACCGGAACATCATCCGAGCCCAGGACGGGCGGGGCAAGCCGGAGCATCGCGGACCCAGCCTTTTGCCTCCGCCGTGTGGCCGTTACGCTGGCGTTCACCTTCGGGCGCGTATCCTGGATCCGACGCAGCAAGAGCAGGTTCCGCCCTGAACGCCCTCAGCCACCCCGCCACCATCGCCCGCGTGCGAACCTTCGCCTTCTCCGGCATTGAGGCGGTGCCGGTCGAGGTGCAGGTGCAGATCTCGTCCGGTTTGCCGGCCTTCCTCGTGGTCGGCCTGCCGGACAAGGCAGTCGGTGAGGCGCGCGAGCGAGTGCGCGCGGCGCTCTCCGCGATGGGGCTCGCCTTGCCGCCCCGGCGGGTGCTGATCAATCTCGCCCCGGCCGATCTGCTGAAGGAGGGCAGCCATTTCGACCTGCCGATCGCGCTCGGGGTGCTGGCGGCGATGGAGGTGCTGCCGCGCGACGAGATCGACGGCTACGCCGCTTTGGGCGAGCTGCACCTCGACGGGACGCTGCATCCGGTCGCGGGCGTGCTGCCGGCGGCGATCGGCGCCTCGGCGCGTGAACTCGGGCTGGTCTGCACCGCCTCGCAAGGCGGCGAAGCCGCTTGGGCCGGGCGGATCGAGGTACTGGCCGCGCCCGATCTGCTCTCGCTGATCAACCACTTCCGCGGCGCGCAGGTGCTCACGCCGCCCGAGCCCGCCGGCGTCGCCGAACGGGCGAGCGAGGCCGACCTGCGCGACGTGAAGGGCATGGAGACCGCGAAGCGGGCGTTGGAGATCGCCGCCGCCGGCGGGCACAACCTATTGCTGATGTGACACTTCCACAAAGACGACTAGGTTGCGGCGATGCAAGAGCCATTGGTGCCGGACGGCTACGGGTACATCAGGTTTTCTTCAGACGAGCAGAGCGACGGTGACTCGGAGCGTCGGCAGATGGCCGCCATCGTGACCACGGCGAAGCAGCATAGCCTTACGCTCCACATGCTTCCGCCTGATCGTGCTGTATCCGCCTATCTTGGCAGAAACCTACGGAAAGGCTCGCTTGCCGCATTCATCGCGGACACGATGGCGGGTCGGATCAGGCATGGCTCGTGGCTGCTGTTTGAGGATTTTGATCGCTTCAGCCGAGCCGAAGCTTCGATCGCGCAAGAGGCGATGCTGTGTTTGGTCAATCGCGGGATCGTCATCTGCACGACTAGCGACGGGCGCATTTGTCGCAGTGGAGGTGACGTGACCGATTTCATCGTGCCGCTTATCAAGATGCAGGGGGCGTATGATGACAACCGCAGACGGGCAATGCGGATTAAGCAGGGTCTCGTCGAACGGCGCACCAAGGTTAGCCGTAATCTGCCGTTGACTGGTCGGGTTCCGCACTGGCTTACCGTAATTGACCAGAAGAACGGTTCGAAGATCGTCAGCCGCCGCATTGAGGAGATTGTCGCACGCGCCGATATTGTGCGGCGCATCTTTGCCCTCGCAGCCGATGGCTACGGCGCGGGTGCAATCGTCCGAAAACTCAACGTTGAAGGCGTTCCCACGTTCGAGCCTAATCCGAACGGCTGGCAAAAGTCATACATCACCAAGATTTTGAACAATCGGGCGGTGATAGGTGAGCTGCAAATGTATGAGACGGAACGGGTGGACGATAAGCGCATTCGCCACAAATTAGCTGAGCCGGTATCAGACTATTTTCCGAGGACGGTAGATTTCGACCTATGGCGGCGGGCGGAGGCGGCGCGGGTCGGCAGGACAATGAAAAAAGCCGGTCGCCCGTCACGCCAAGCGGTCAACTTATTCTCTGGGCTGTGCAAATGCGGCGCATGTGGGGGCGGTATGGAATTACGGGCAAAGGGCAAAAAAGGCGGGGGCGATTATCTGATCTGCGCCAGTTACCTCCGCAAAGCGGGCTGTCAGGCTTCGCTCAATTATCCGCTCGGTAAGTTAGAAACGACGTTCTTCGATCATTGGTCGGGGTTCTTCGGGCGGGCATCCGACTTCGCGGCAACCGGCAATGCTGACACCGCAGAGGCTGCCGAACGTCTTGATCGCGCCGAGCGTGAGATTACATCGAACCGGCTCCGCCTCGATAATCTGATGGATGCCTTGAGCGAAGCGGAGTTGGGGGAGGAGCGGCGACCAATTCGCGCTAAGATCGCAACGCTGCAAGCCGCGTTGGATGGATTAAGCGACGCCCGCCCCCATCTGATTTGTGACCTTGAGATTTCTCAAGCCACAGATATTCAAGCGTCTCACGACGAAATGGACAGAATCACTCAAGATGCACTGCTCTCGGTCGATGCGACCGCGCGCCGTAGATTGTCGCAAGTCCTCCGTGAAACCGTCCAGCAGATCGTGTTCTTCGATGAGACGGCGGCTTTTCGTCCGGCTCGCGGTGAAGGTGTATTGCTCATCACCTTCATGAAGGGTGGGCATCCCAAGGTGGAGTTTTCGAGGAACCGACCGAGCCATGCGTGAACGATCCGCCGACCAGCGGCTGGCTTCGATGTGAGCGGGCGACGGGTCGTTAGCGAGGTGGTCTCCGGCAGCGTTGCCGCCAGCCAGCGCAAGGGCTTTGCGCGGTTGCTGGACAGGCTGGAAAAGCGGTGACGTGCTGGTTGTGACGAAGATCGACCGGCTTGGCAGGAACGCCATTGACATGGTGCAGACCGGTTGGGTATGGCAGCAAGGAGCTTCAAAGTTGCCTCGACCTTGCGCCTACCTTAGCCATAGCGAGCATTTGATAGCACCACGGGGGCATCGTGAATAACGTAGTTGCGCGCTGGGCGTGCATTCTGGAGGGGACCCGAGCGACCTCGGGGCCGCCCGCCAACATTTTGGTAGTGGCGCGCGGTTCTCCATTGAGGAAATCAATCTGCCGTCTGGCGAACGAGCTACCGCCATCCTGTCACCGGAGTTTAATCGACCTCCTCATCGTCCGCCGTCCACGGCAGGCAGGAAAAATCGTGACGACGGTGGCGGGTATCCTTTTTTCCATGGATTGCGATACTCAACCGCTGGAAATCAAGCACATCAGGGAGCGAAACGCGGCTGGAGACTGGGGCGGCGTGCATTTCAACGCCGGTGCCGGTGAAATCTATGTGCGTGGCCGGACCAACTTTTGGGGAGCGGAAAAGCAACAGTCCCTTTCTCCTTCTTTCGCTTTGATGGCGGACACGGATGACGTCGTGATGGAGGTATTGCATTTTCTGCGTCGTAGCCCTGATTGGTTTGATCTTTACGCTGCCTTCGAGCGGATGCGCCACGACATCAACACGGGACTGAACAAGCAGAAAGCAACAGCCGAGATAGGATGGCCTTCGGATCGTGAACAGGATTATTTCACAGAAAGCAGCAACGTCTATCGTCACTCAAAAGCCAAATGGGGGCGATACTCTCCAGCAAATGCGATGCCTCTACGCGAGGCAAGGCAGTTCGTATCGGACTGTTTGAGCAAATGGCTGTCGTGGCGAGCGCGCCGGTTTGCTCATAAGGGCTGCTCGTGAGCCTATCGACTTGTGCCGCCACGCCAATGGCCGTATAACTCCCTTAGATGAACGTGCTAGGGAATTATACGACGTGGCTGACGGCAAATATGTGGCTTACTACCGCGTCTCCACCGTCCGCCAAGGGCAGAGCGGCTTGGGGCTGGAAGCCCAGCAACAGGTCGTCGGCGACTGGCTCAATGGCGGCAACTGGCAGGTAGTCGCGTCCTTTACCGAGGTCGAAAGCGGCAAGGATGACGCAAATCGTCCCGAACTGGCGAAGGCACTGCGGATGTGTCGCGTTCATCGCGCACTCTCGTTATCAGCAAGTTGGATCGACTTTCCCGCGATGCGGCTTGGCTGCTGGGGCTAGAAAAGCAGGGGTATGATTTCGTCATAGCTTCATCCCCCAACGTCAACCGCCTCACGATTGGCGTCCTTGCCCTTGTAGCCGAGGACGAACGGCGGGGAACGTCCATGCGCACCAAGGACGCGCTCGCTCGCGCGAAGGCTCGTGGGGTCAAACTCGGGCGTCCAGAGAACCTGTCTCAGACAGGACGTGGGATCAGCGCGTGGCAATGCGGCGAAGGCGCGGAAGGCGAATGCACGTGCCGCCGATCTGATGCCTGTGATTGAAGATTTGCGAGCCGAGGGACGCGAGAGCCTACGTCAACTTGCCGTCGGGCTAACAGAGCGTGGCATTCGCACCCCCAACGGTCGCAATTGGACGGCGACGGCAGTGAAGAACCTTCTGGATCGCCCAAACCCCATCCCTCGGAAATAGTGGGGCGCACGTCCGTCATTAATGGACTGACTTGTAAATCCATGTCTGTTTATTCGGATTTCCTCTGTTTCCTTGTGATTAACTTTCCAGGTGCTTGGTCATGTAAAAGAATTGCTTGCCTAGGCTCTTCTGATTATTCTAAGTTTTAGTATATTTCTAATTACCCCAGTCCAGCCGAATAGTTCGTAGATGTAATTCTGTAATGTGACGAACCGGCTGCGCTTTTCGGTTTCATTTTGTTTAATGTATTTCCAATCTTCTCAGTTCCTTTGAATTGGTTTATATGTCTTTGGCCATGTCAATGAATTGCAGCGTCCCGTGCTTGGAAGACGCCGGTGCGGGCGGGGCTTGGCAATTTCCAGATCGTCGCAGTTCTGGCGTGGTTCACGGCTGATCGCTGCAATGTCATGGGCTGCGTAAGGTGCAGCCAGTCCCAGTTAGTGTTCGGGCGTTGAAGGCGAAATATTTTCACTTGATAAAATTACATGATCTGTGGTGCGAAGTGTCTTGCAGGCATATCCAGCCCAACCGGAGCGATGTGGTTGCACGTCATGCGTTCCGCCCGTTGCATACCGGCGTTGCCACAGACCATCGCGGAGCAGGTTATCAAGGGTTTGGGTGTCAGCATCGTTGGGGAAATACCACCCGACATGCACGTGTGGATTGGTATCAAGTGTTTCGGCCACGGCCCAATAGGTTGATCGGGTCGCTGAGCGATGGAAGTCGCGACCGTAGATTTTGCGATCCACCTTCGCGTGCATGTCCCTCAGATCATGACGGATTTTGTCTATTGTAATCGGTGCAGAGGCGTATCTCAACGTGACCGCCAATGTCGTTGGTAGAGTTCCAAGAAAGGTGTGCATTCGCGCCAAAGCCTGATGGTTCAGGAACCATGTGCGGCTGCTGAGTTCATTGCCGGTTATCTTGATTGTTTTCTTTGGTTCGGTGCGGTGTAAAATATTGGGCATGTGATTTGTTCTCCGGAGATTTTATTGGTTCTATATCTCATTGATTTTCCGCTTCTCTGCGTTGATCTTGATTGCTGCCATCGCTTGCGTGTCAGCGAGTTTGGCTTGGGCCCTTTGCTGCCGTCCGGCGCGCCGTTGGCTTTGCGCTGGCGTCAATGGTGCCGATGGCTTGACCGGCTCGGATTCGGTAATTTCGCGGTAGCGCATGTGTTCTTCAGTTCGCAGCCAATGGCTTTGATGCGTGGCGTTGGAGCCATGCCTCAACCGCGTGGCGGTCGTAGCGGATCGCGCGTCCAATGCGAAGGAAGGGTGGTGCATCACCACGTGATCCAGTTGCGTCGAGATACTGGCGGTCACGTCGAGCCAATTCGCGACCTCGGCGCGTGTTAGAAGTTTGTCGGGATGGGTCATCGCTCACCTATTCGTTGCTAGTTAGGTCTATTTAGCGAGCAACCTGTTGTGGACGCACATAGGGGGGCTTTTTGGGGCTGTCTGGGGGATGCGTGCGCACAGCGTCGCTGAAGGCGACGGGGATGGCGCCCACCGTACGGACAGCGACGCGTGGAAGTGTCCACAACCTCTTGCTGATCGGGTCGCCCGGGGCCGGCAAGTCGATGCTAGCGGCAAGGCTGCCGGGGCTGCTGCCGGACCTCACGCCCCGCCAGGCGCTGGAGGTTTCGATGATCCACAGTGTCGCCGGGCTGCTGGACGGCGGACGGCTGGTGATGCGCCCGCCGTTCCGCGAGCCACACCACTCGGCCTCGCAAGCGGCGCTGACCGGCGGCGGGCAGCGCGCCCGGCCGGGCGAGGTGAGCCTCGCGCATCGCGGCGTTCTGTTCCTCGACGAGTTGCCGGAGTTCCCTAAGCAGGCGTTGGAGGCGCTGCGGCAGCCGATGGAATTGGGTCGGACCACGGTGGCCCGGGCGGCGGCGCATATCACGTATCCGGCGCGGTTCCAGTTAATCGCGGCAATGAACCCTTGCCGCTGCGGCTATCTGGGCGACGCGGCGCAGGAATGCGGCCGGGCGCCGCGCTGCGGGGAGGACTACCAGAACCGGATCAGCGGGCCGGTGCTCGATCGGATCGACCTAACGGTCGAGGTGCAGCCGGCCTCGGCCGCCGAGCTGGCGCGGGCGCCGGCGGGCGAGGCCTCGGCGGCGGTGGCGGCGCGCGTGGCGCGTGCCCGCGCTGCCCAGCACGACCGGTATGGCGATGACGGCGCGGCCAGCAACGCCGAGGCGGACAGCAACACGGTGCAGCTCGCCCCGGAGGCGCAGGCCTTGGCCGAGCAGGCGATGGAGCGGCTGCGCCTCTCGCCGCGCGGCTACACACGGGTGCTGCGCGTGGCGCGCACCATCGCCGATTTAGCTGGCGCGGCGGCGGTTGGGCGGGTGCATGTGGCGGAGGCGTTGGCATTCCGGCACCGTACGCCGGGGCGGCGGGGGGTTATCGGTCCGTCAGGCAGTCTTGCTCGCACCTAGCAGTGCAGAGATACTGTCAATGAGGCGCGCTGGCGTTTCGATAGCGTCTGTGGTCTTTTCCAAGGAAATTTCTGCGTCAGAACCTCTGCCATAGTGGAACTCGGCCATGTAGGCTTCACTAGCGGCAACCGAGAATATGCCGATTTGCGCGATCGCGCGGGCTCCGCGAGATGGCGGCGCGCCATCGCAATGGCCTGGTCGGCTTCTGGCATCAAAGATCAAGGCCGTCGCGTCGAATCTCGGCCATGAGGATGGTCCGGTCCCGATAGGCCTCGGCTGGGAACGGCTTGGCCGAGATGACCGCACCAGTCTCGTAAAGGATATCCGTTGTTATGTCGGCCAGCAGGCCTAGTTCATCCCATAGATTGCCCATGTTCTTCAGAAACACGGCAATGTCGTAATCTGAATCTTCGCGGTTGTCGCCACGCGCGCGTGAGCCGAACAGCACAACACGCTCCGCGCGATCTCCGTAAAGCGTATCGACGGCGCCCCGGAAGTGGGTCAGGACTCGATCGTTCGCGACAACGTCCGTCAGGGCTAAGCCCTCCGTTCTCCTCTCCTCCGCGTCAGAATGGAATCTCGTCATCCAAATCGCCGCCCTTCGGCGCCTCCCATGCCGGTCCGCCGCGCCCGGCGCCCGCACTGGCCGGGCGGGCGGCAGGCGCTCGGCCGAAGCCGCCGCCCTCGGCCATCCCTGCACCCTCCTCGCCGCGCGCGCTGTCGATCAGCACCAGCTCGCCCTTGAAGCGGCCGATCACCACCTCGGTGCTGTAGCGTTCCTGCCCCGACTGATCGGTCCATTTGCGCGTCTGCAACGCGCCCTCGATATAGACCTTGCGCCCCTTGCGCAGGAACCGCTCGGCCACGTCGCCGATCCGGTCGTTGAAGATCACCACCCGGTGCCACTCCGTGCGCTCCTTGCGCTCCCCGGAGCCGCGATCGTTCCAGGTCTCGCTGGTGGCCAGCGTCAGGTTGACGATCTTGGCGCCGTCCTGCGTTGTGCGCACCTCCGGGTCTTTGCCCAGGTTGCCTACCAGGATCACCTTATTGACGCTGCCAGCCATTGCCCAATCCCCAAAGCCCATGCGGGCGCCATTCGCCGCTACAAAGGTCTACGTAGCCTTAACCGCCCGAGTCTCGCACCCGGCAAAACCACTGCGCCGGGACCCCAGACCATAGCACGAGAACATCTCGCGAACAACGGGGTCGTCAGAAGCGGGTGGTCAAATCGGTGAGCCACGCCGGAGAAGCGGCGACCAGGGCCGCTTCCAGCGCGCGGTCCAGCCCGGTCAGGATGAGCGCCGCCACGATCAGCGCGCTCACGCCCAGCGCAAGCCTTCCCGCCGTCCCGGCGATCATCAGCCGGCCCCGGACCCGCCTGAACGCGCTTCGCGACAGGGTGCCCAGCGCAAGCAGCGGCAGCGCGGTGCCTAAACCGAACGCGGCCATGACGGACGCGACCGTCGGAAGGTCGCGGCCTTGGGCCGCCAGCACCGAGGCCGCGCCGAGGGTTGGACCCACGCACGGGCTCCAAACGGCGCCGAGCAGCAGCCCGACCGCGAACTGGCCGCCGACGCCGGCCGGCATCAGCCGCGCGAGCAGCCGGTTGCCGGCGTTGCTGAGCCCTCCCGTCGCGTAGGCCAAGCGCCGCTCCATCGCGCTGCTAAGCAGCACGATCCCCATGCATCCGAGCAGCATGGCGGAGGCGTCCCGGAACACGCCGCCGTCAAGCCCGATGACGAAGCCGATGGTTGCCAGGAACAGACCGACGCTGACGAACGAGGTGACCAACCCGGCCGCCAGCGCCGGCACGCCGTAGCGATGGGCCGCGGCCGCCGGCGCCAGGACCAAGGGCAAGAGCGGCAGCACGCAGGGCGATAGGATGGACAGTATCCCGGCCAGGAAGCCGAGGCCGATGCTGGTCATCGCTCCCTGGCCAGGCGCGTCAGCGCACGGCCTTGTCCAGCAATGCCTCGATCGAGCCCGGGTGGGTGTCGCCGACCGAGCGGCCGGCCTCGTGGCCGCTGCGGAACGCGATCAGCGTGCTTTGCATCCGGGCGCCCATCGCGCGGACCACGTCCTTCTGAGTGTCGAAATCCACTTTGTACACCACCAGATCCTTGAACCGCGGCTCGGCCTCTAGCCGGTCGAGGATCGGCCGCTGGGCGGCGCAGGTAGGGCACCAGCTCGCGGTGATGTCCACCAGGATCGGCTTGCCGTCGCGCTCGGCCGCCGCGAACGCCGGCTGGCTGAAGGCGGCGACGGTGGCCGCGCGCGACGGCAGGGTGAAGGCCAAGGCGAGTCCGGCGACGGCGAGGCAGGTCGCTAAAGACGTGGCACGGCGCATCCTGATACCTCCGGCGCTTTCTATCGCATGAGCTATAGTGCCGGCAGCCGTTCCGGTAAAACTCTTCCCATAAGCGGCCGACTCGCCATATAAGCCGCGAACATCCCAAGAACAATCGCATCGGCAGGCAGGAGCGCGGCATGGCCGGCACCATCCAGGTTCGCGGCGCGCGCGAGCACAACCTCAAGAACGTGGATGTGGTCATCCCGCGCGACAGCCTGACGGTCATCACCGGTCTTTCCGGCTCGGGCAAGTCCTCGCTCGCCTTCGATACGATCTATGCGGAGGGCCAGCGCCGCTATGTCGAGAGCCTGTCGGCTTACGCGCGCCAGTTCCTGGAACTGGCCGGCAAGCCGGACGTGGACAGCATTGACGGGCTCTCGCCCGCTATTTCCATCGACCAGAAGACAACCAGCCGCAACCCGCGCTCCACTGTCGGCACGGTGACCGAGATCCACGATTACATGCGCCTGCTCTGGGCGCGGGTGGGCGTGCCCTATTCGCCCGTGACCGGCCTACCGATCGAGGCGCAGACCGTGAGCCAGATGGTGGACCGGGTGATGGCGATGTCGCAGGGGACCCGGCTGCTGCTGCTCGCCCCCGTGGTGCGCGACCGCAAGGGCGAGTACCGCAAGGAACTGGCCGAGTTGCAACGTCGCGGCTTCACCCGCGCGAAGGTGGACGGCAAGCTGTACGAGATCGGCGCCGTCCCGACGCTCAACCGCAAGGTCAAGCACGAGATCGAGGCGGTGGTGGACCGCTTGGTGGTGCGCGAGGGGCTGGCGCAACGGCTGGCCGATAGTTTCGAGACCGCGCTCGCCCTCTCGGACGGCATCGCCTACGCCGAGAACGCGGACACGAACGAGCGCACGGTGTTCTCCTCCCGCTTCGCCTGCCCGGTGAGCGGTTTCACGATCGAGGAAATCGAGCCGCGACTGTTCAGCTTCAACAGCCCGCACGGGGCCTGTCCCGTGTGCGACGGGCTCGGTACCCAGAGCTTCTTCGACCCGGCGTTGGTGGTGCCCGATGAGCGCGTTTCGCTGGCCGAAGGCGCCATCGCGCCCTGGACCGGCGCGCAGTCGCCCTATTACGACCAGACGCTGCAAAGCTTGTCACGGCATTTCAAGGTTTCCACCCGCACCCAATGGGGGGAGCTGCCGCGCGCGGTGACCGAGGCGATCCTGTTCGGCACGGGCGATACGCCAGTGGACCTCTCCTACAAGGACGGCGTGCGCGCCTACACGGTGACGAAGCCGTTCGAGGGCGTGATCCGCAACCTGGAGCGGCGGTTCCAGGAGACCGATAGCGTTTGGGTGCGCGAGGAGCTGTCGCGCTATCGGGCGGACCGGCCCTGCGAAACCTGTCATGGCGCGCGGCTGAAGCCCGAGGCGTTGGCGGTGCGCGTGGCCGGCAAGAACATCGCCGAAGCCTCCGATCTGTCGATCAGCGCGGCGCTGCCCTGGTTCGAGGGTGCGATCGACACCCTGACCCCGCAACGCGCGGAGATCGCGCGCCGCATTCTGCGCGAGATCGTTGAGCGCCTGCGCTTCCTGAAGGATGTCGGGCTCGATTACCTGACGCTCGCGCGCGGCTCGGCCACGCTCTCAGGCGGCGAGAGCCAGCGCATTCGACTTGCGAGCCAGATCGGCTCCGGCCTGACCGGCGTGCTCTACGTGCTCGACGAGCCCTCGATCGGGCTGCATCAGCGCGACAACGAGCGGCTGCTTGGCACGCTGCGGCGGCTGCGCGACCTCGGCAACACCGTGCTGGTGGTGGAGCACGACGAAGACGCGATCCGCGCCGCCGACCAACTGATCGACATGGGGCCGGCGGCCGGGGTGAACGGCGGGCGCGTGGTCGCCGAGGGAACGCCGGCCGAAGTGGCGGCGAACCCGAAATCGCTAACCGGCGACTATCTATCCGGCCGGCGGCGGATCGAGATTCCCCCCATGCGCCGCCCGGCGCAGAAGGACCGCGTGGTGCGCGTGGTGGGCGCGCGCGGCAACAACCTGAAGGACATTAGCGCCGGCTTCCCGCTCGGCACGTTCACCTGCGTCACGGGTGTTTCGGGCGGCGGCAAATCGACGCTGGTGATCGACACGCTGTACCGCGCCGCCTCGCGCCGGCTGATGGGCTCGGCCGAGGTGCCGGCGCCGCACGAGCGCATCGAAGGGTTGGAGCTGCTCGACAAGATCATCGACATCGACCAGTCCCCGATCGGGCGCACGCCGCGCTCGAACCCCGCGACTTACACCGACCTGTTTGCCCCGATCCGCGACTGGTTCGCCGAGCTGCCGGAGAGCCGGGCGCGCGGCTACAAGCCAGGGCGTTTCAGCTTCAACGTGAAGGGCGGGCGGTGCGAGGCGTGTCAGGGCGACGGGGTGCTGAAGATCGAGATGCACTTCCTGCCTGATGTTTATGTGACTTGCGACGTGTGCAAGGGGAAACGCTACAATCGCGAAACGCTGGAAATCAAGTTCCGCGACAAGTCGATCGCCGACGTGCTGGCGATGACGGTGGATGAAGCGGTGCCCTATTTCAGCGCCCAGAGTCGCATTCACGACCGGCTGCGCATCCTCCAGCAAGTCGGGCTTGGCTATATCAGCCTCGGCCAGCAAGCCACCACGCTATCGGGCGGCGAGGCGCAGCGGATCAAGCTGTCGAAGGAGTTGGCGCGGCGTGCCACCGGGCGGACGCTGTATATCCTCGACGAGCCCACGACCGGGCTGCATTTCGAGGACGTGCGCAAGCTGCTGGAGGTGCTGCACACGCTGGTCGATCAGGGCAACACGGTGGTGGTGATCGAGCATAATTTGGAGGTCATCAAGACCGCGGATTGGATTCTGGACCTCGGCCCCGAGGGTGGCGACGGCGGCGGGCGGCTCGTCGCGGAAGGCACGCCCGAGGATATCGCCG
Source organism: uncultured Pseudomonadota bacterium (assembly GCA_963849305.1). GTDB lineage: Bacteria > Pseudomonadota > Alphaproteobacteria > Acetobacterales > Acetobacteraceae > CAWKGV01. Next base: position 210,701 of record CAWKGV010000008.1, on the reverse strand, counting down.
CTCATCCGGCGAGCTACACGGGCCGGTTCCTGGCGCCGATGCTGGAGGCGGTCACACGCCCGCTGCGCGCGCGACGGCGGGCGTAAGGACCGCCGCCGCCGATGCGTCATACCCGCCGCAGGAAGCTCCGGTCCTCGACCAGAATACATTGCGTGCGCGCGGCGTGCGCCAGGTTCTCCTTCCCGTCCGGGTCGTTTGGCAGCGTCTCGCGATAGCGTTCGTAGACCGCCAGGCTATCGAACTCGATCAGCGCGAGGGCGAAGTTGCTGGCCCCTTCCTTCGGCAAGAAATAGCCGACCAGTTTGCCCCCGCAGCGCGCGATGATCGGCGGCCAGGTGCTCGCATAACGTTCGAAATCTGCGATCTTGTGCGGATCGAGCGTGTAGCGGATGCAGCAGGCGATCATGCAGGCACCTCACAACACCGAATACTGCACGCGCTCCCGCTTGGCGAGGCGCGGCAGACCCTCGCCCAGTATCAGCGACTTGAAGTGTGCGGTCTGCTGATGCGCCGCGAACGCCGCTTCGTCGTCGAACAGTTCGTAAAACAGGAACTCCGAGCGGTTCGCCACGCCACGATGCACGATGAACAGCTTGACGCCCGGCTCATTGCGCGCCTCGGGCGCGAACCGTGTGAGGATTTCGGCCACCGCGTCCGCTTCGCCCTCGCGCGCTTCCCAGGTTGCCGCCACTGCTAGGCCGCTGGTGTATTGTTGGGTCTGCATGTTGTCCTCCTGTTCGGTTGGAACACACAGAGTCATCTAAGCCACGTACGCCACCGCGTCATCGCGGGATGCTTCGGCCGGGGCCGAAGCATTTGCACGCAACATCTCCCACGCGCGGCACCACACTTCTTGTCATCATGCGCGGCAAACTCGGCATCACCATCGTCGCGACGAGCCTCGGCTTTGTACTCGTCCAGCTCGATCATCGCAACGATATTGCTCGCCGCCGCTTTAGTTGCGATGTTCCTCATCCGCCCACACACGGCTTCGGGCAGCCAAGAAAACATGCTCCGACGCGAATGTACCTGTCGCTCAAGGTGACGGCGGTCTTCCTACCGTCATGCTCTGACACCGGGTAGATCGCCACATAGCCGACAACCACCCGACGACGGGTGTTCGGATGCTCGGCTTGCTGATGAGCGCACGGTAACTGACGGAGCCGACGGACGGCGGGACGGCGCGGCCTCCTTGGCGCTAATGGCCAGCCGGGACCGCCTTAACTGGCCACAGCCGGGGCCGACACGGCGTAGGGTATCAAAACGACCAGCGGATCTTGGTATTCCCTGAGGTCATACTGCGGTATCACGCCGTCCTCGATCGCGGGTGGCAACGCCATACCGGCTTCTATCGCAGAGGCCAGAGCATCCTGTGCTTGCGCGACGATTTGCCGCGGCCCGCTCGCGGCCGAGATTACGCCTGGGAAGCTTGGGAAACTGATCCACCAAGTCGTGCCATCGTCCGATGGCTCGGCGATCGCGATATAACTTCTCACATCCGTTTTCCCTCATCGTTCCGGCGGATAGTTCCAACCAGCTCCACGACATATCGAGCGCAAAGTTCCTGGCTGAATGTCGCCCCTGTGGTTAGGCACGACGATGAGGCGGCCAGCGTTGGAGAAGATCACATGCGAGCCTTTTCCGGGTCGCTCCATCCATCCTTCGCGTCGGAGCCGGTTCATAACCTCGCGCGCCGTCACACCGTCGTCCTAGCCAGCTTACCGCTGGTCATGCCAGTGCAGCATCCCAGCCAAGGCACTCACCCCAACGGCGCCGGGTACCAACGCGGCTTGCGCTTTTCCCGGAACGCGGCGGTCCCCTCGCGCCCCTCGGGCGAATGCCGCTGAGTCCAGCTCTCATGCGCGAGCAGCGTCATCGCCCGCTCGTCCAATAGCCACCCGTTGGCGCCGAGGAAGGAACGCTTCGTGGTCGCGATCGCGCCCGGCGCGCCGAGCAGGATCGCATCCAGCACGCCCACGAGTTTCGCCTCCATCTGCTCGGCCGGCACCACTTCGTGGACCAACCCGATCCGCTCGGCTTCCCTGGCGTCGAACCGTTCGCCCGTGAGCGCATACCGGCGCGTGTGGCGCAGTCCCATCGCGTGAACCATGTGCGTGGAGATCGGCGTCGGCGCCACGCCGACGCGCACCTCGGTCAAGCCGAAGACCGAATTGGGTGTCGCGAAGGCAACATCGACGCAGCACACCATCCCGCAGCCGCCGCCGAAGCAGGCGCCATGCACCAGCGCGACCGTGGGCCTGGGGAATTCGTTGAGCAGCCGCATCGCCCGCGTGGTCGCCATCGAGGCGGCGTAGTTCTCCTCCTGGCCCGTAGGCGGCGGCGCGGCCGAGCCAGCCAATATCGGCCCCCGCCTGGAAATGCTTGCCGGCGCCGCGCAGCACCAAGCAACGCACCCCCGGATCGGCCGCCAGCCGTTCGAGCCCGGCGATCAATTCGCCCAGCATATCCTCGTCGTAGGCGTTGCCGACCTCGGGCCGGTTCAGGATCGCGGTCGCCACGCCGCGGGCGTCGATGTCGAGCAGAACAAGCGTCATGATGCCACCACCTTTGCCGGATCGGTGTTGCCGCCGCAGACCAGCACGCCCACGCGCGCGCCGGCGGGCGGCCGGAACGCGCCGCACAGCAGCGCGGCGAGCGCGGTCGCCCCGCCTGGCTCGGCGATCAGCCGCGTGCGGTCCCACAGCAGGCGCTGGGCCGCGACGATCGCCGAGTCGGGCACCAGCACGGCGGCGCCGACATGCGCGATCGCGATCCCGAACATGAGCCCGCCCACCTGGCGCGCCCCGAGGCTGTCGGCGGCGAGCCCGCCGACCGGCGCCGGCACCGGGCGGCCCGCCCGCAGCGCTTCATGCAGCGCCGGGCAGCCCTCCGGCTCCACGCTCACCACCTCGGCACTGCCCGCGTACCAGGCCGCGATCCCGCCGATCAGACCGCCGCCGCCGGTCGCTACCAGCACATGCGTCAGCTCCGGCGCATCAAGTTCCAAGTCGCGCCCGACCGTGCCCTGACCCGCGATCACCTCGGCATCGTCATAGGCATGGACCTCCAGCGCGCCGGTCTCGACCTGACGCGCTTGGCTCGCCGCCAGCGCCTCGGCATAAGTGACGCCGGTCCGCACCACGCGCGCGCCGTATGACGCGATGCGGTCCAGCTTGGCTCGCGGGGTCGGCTCGGGGACGAAGATTTCGGCCGTAACCGACAGCGCCCGCGCGGCATACGCCACAGCCGCGCCGTGGTTCCCGCCCGAGGCGGCGATCACGCCAGCCTCCGGCCGCCCGGCCGCGAGCAGCCGGTTGAACGCCCCGCGCGGCTTGAAACTGCCCGCGTGCTGGAGCAGTTCGAGCTTCAGCGCCACCGGAGCAGAAACGCCCAGCTCAGACCCGGCGAGGCGCAAGAGGGGCGTGTTGCGGACATACCCAGATATGCGAACTGCGGCGGCGGCGATCGCGGGGCGGTCGGTCATGACGCGCGCGAGGCTGACATGCGACCCGATCCTCAGCAAGACGCTTCCTTTCCTATCCGTATCGGATCAGAATGCCCGTCCATGACGCGCCCGGCGCTGATGCATGGAAGCTGTGTGTCGCGGGACGGCGCCGGGGTGCTGCTCCTCGGGCCGCCCGGAGCGGGGAAGTCCGACCTCGCCATGCGGCTGCTGGCGCGGGGCTTTCAGTTGGTCGCGGATGACCAGGTGGCGATCCAAGACGGGATCGCCCGCCCTGCCCCGGCGCTCGCGGGCCTGCTCGAAGTGCGCGGTCTCGGCATCCTGCGCCTGGCGCACGCGCCCGACCGCTCGGCTGGCGCTTGTGGTCGAACTTGGCCATGCTGCGCGCTTGCCCACGCCGGAGCGCCATCCGGCGCTTGACGTGCCGCTGGTGCGTGTGCCGGCGGACACGGCGTCCGCGCCCGAGCGCGTGTCGCTCGCCCTCGATTGCGCGTTGGGCATCGTGGACCAGGTCGCGGGAGCGTTCGCGCCATGACCCAAACCGTAGCGACCCAAACCAGGAACCGGCTGCGCGTGGTGCTGGTCAGCGGCTTGTCGGGCGGTGGCAAGTCCTCGGTGCTGCGCGCCCTGGAGGATCTCGGTTACGAGGCGGTCGATAACCCGCCGTTGCCGATGATCGAGGAGATGGTCCGCCGCTCGGAGGGCAGGCTCGCGGTCGGGGTGGACGCGCGCACGCGCGGCTTCGATTCCGAGGCGGCGCGCGCCGCGATCGAGCGGTTGCGCGCCGACCCGCGACTCCGGCTGGCCGTGATCTACGTGTGGGCGAGCGACGCCACCCTGCTGCGCCGCTATTCCGAGACGCGCCGGCGTCATCCGCTGGCCCCGCAAGGCCTGGTGCCGGAGGGCATCGCCCGGGAGCAGGAGTTGACCGCCCCGCTGCGCGAGGCCGCCGACCTGGTAATCGACACCTCGGACCTACCGCTCGCGGCCATGCGCCGGCTGATCGAGCGGCATTTCGGCGCGGAGAGCGAGGCCGAGGCGACGCGGATGGTGGTTTCGCTGGTCTCCTTCGCCTATTCGCACGGCCTGCCGCGCGACGCCGATCTGGTATTCGATGCACGTTTTTTGCGCAATCCGCATTACGACCCCATATTGCGTCCGAGAACGGGGCTCGACGCCGATGTCGGGCAGCACATTGAGGCCGATCCGGACTTTCCGGCGTTTTTTGGCGGAATTGTGGGGTTGCTCGGCCTGGTCTTGCCGAGGTTCGTCCAAGAGGGCAAGAAATACGCGACCATCGCTGTCGGGTGCACCGGCGGGCGTCATCGCTCGGTGCACATCGTCGAGAAACTGGCCGACCAGCTCACGCGCCGGATCGCCTCCGGCGCCGAGGGAACTGACTGGCGCCTGCATGTTGCCCATCGCGAGCTGGCTCGGGAAGGCAACGCCGACGCTTATCTGGCTGACCGTCCGGTGCCGCGCCGCGACGGAGGCGCGGCTACGCATAAAGGCGAGGGTGCGCGGCCCGCGCCGGTTCAGGCACAGGAGGCCTGAGAGACATTACATGAGCCAACACACCGCATCCCCCAACGGGGCAACGCCGAACGAGGCATCCCCAAATGGGGCACCCCCCAATAGGGCATCGTCGAACGAGGGCCAGCGTCGCACGCCATGATCGGCATGGTCCTGGTCACTCACGGGCGCCTGGCGGAGGAGTTGCGCTCCGCCCTGGAGCATGTCGTGGGCGTGCAGCGGAACGTCGATACGGTTTGTATTGGTCCCGACGACGACGTGCAGAACCGGCGCGCCGACATCGAGCGATCCATCGATCGGTGCGACACCGGCGACGGCGTGGTGCTGCTCACCGACATGTTCGGCGGCACGCCCTCGAACCTCGCGATCTCCATGATGGAGCGCAAGGGTGTCGAGGTGATCGCGGGCGTGAACCTGCCAATGCTGGTCAAGCTGGCAAAAGTACGTTCCATCCAGCCGCTTGCCGACGCGGTGAACTGCGCCGAGGCCGCCGGGCGGAAATACATCGCCGCCGCCTCGCACGTGCTGCACGGCGGCAAGATCAACGGCTCGGGGTCTTGCCGATGAGCCCATCGGACGGTCCCGCACGCCCGTCCGAACCAAGCGCCGCTCCCGCCGGCGAGCCCGCCCTCACCCGCAGCGTCAAGATCACCAACAAGCGCGGCCTGCACGCCCGCGCCGCAGCTAAATTCGTCACCTTGGCCGAGCGGTTCGGCGCCTCGGTCGATGTCACGCGCGACGGCGAGACCGTCTCCGCGCGCTCGATCATGGGGCTGATGATGTTGGGCGCGGGCCCTGGCGCCGAGATCGAGCTGCGCGCCGAAGGCTGGGACGCGCGCGAGGCGCTCGACGCGCTAGCCGCGCTGGTCGAGTCCGGCTTCAATGAACAAGGCTGAGCCGCCGCCGCCCCAGCACAAACGGCTCCCCGCGCGCATTCTCCGCGCCTCCGAGCGGCCGGAGCGGGTGTTCGCCGGCATCCCGGTCTCTCCCGGGGTCGCGATCGGCCCCGTGTTCACCGCCTCCGAGCCCGCGCCCGAGATCACCCGGTTCAAGATCGAGCCCGACGATGTCGCCACCGAAGCGGGCCGGCTAGAGGCGGCGATTACCCAATCGCGCAGACAGTTGGGCAAGCTGCGAACGCGCCTGGCATCGCTGCCGGAAGATAGCCAGGCCGAGATCGCGCCGCTGATCGACGCCTACATTCGTATGTTGGGTGATTCGCGGCTGATCCGCGGCGCACGGCGGCGGATCGCGGAGGGGCTACGCTCCGCCGAAGCGGCGGTCAGCGACGAAGGCGAGGCGATTGCCTGCGCCATCCTCGCCCAGACCGAGCCCGGGATGCCGGCCGAGGACCAGGCGAGCCTACGCCGCCGCGCCGATGAGGTGCGCGAGATCGGCCGGCGGCTGGTGCGCAATCTGACCCGTGCCCCGTTCCGCAGCTTCGCCGGCCTGCCCGAGGGCGCGATCCTGGTCGCCGAAATGCTGCGCCCGGCGGACGCGGCGCTGCTCGATCCGGCGCGGCTCGCCGGAGTGGCGACCGAGGAGGGCGGGGCTGAAGGCCATACCGCGGTGATGCTGCGCGCCCTCGGCGTGCCCGCGGTGCTGGGCGCCGCCGGGCTCGCGCACGCGATCCGCCCCGGCGATCTGGCGGTGGTGGATGGCGGCGCCGGCACGGTCGTCCTGGAGCCGTCGGTCCCCAGCCTCGCCGCCGCGCGTCGCGCGGTGACCGCCTTCGCCCGCGAGCGCCAGCGCTTCGCGCGGCTACGCCGGCTGCCGGCGGAAACCCTCGACGGCCAGGCGGTCGAGTTGCAGGGCAACCTGGAGCTGCCGATCGAGCTGCCCCTGATCCAACAATCGGGCGCCTACGGCATCGGCCTGCTGCGGACCGAGTTCCTGTTCATGAATCGCGAGAGCGTGCCCGATGAGGACACGCAGGCGGAGAGCTACCGCGCGATCGTCGAGGCGATGGGCGGGGCGCCGGTCACCATCCGCGTGCTCGACTGGGGCGGTGAGAAGGAGATCGAGGCGCTGAGCGCCGCTGGTATCGTGCCTGACGTAGTGGACGCCAATCCGGCGCTCGGCCTACGCGGCATCCGCCTGCTGCTGCGCCGGCCGGAACTGCTCGAAACCCAGTTCGCCGCCATCCTGCGCGCCTCGGTGGCCGGCCCGGTGCGGGTGATGCTGCCGATGGTGACCACGCTGGCCGAGGTCCGGGCGGCGCGCGAGATCTACGACCGCGTCGCCCGGCGGTCGCGCCGGCGCGGCGAGCGGATCCCGGAGAAGCTGCCGCCGCTCGGCATCATGATCGAGACGCCGGGCGCTGCTCTTTCGGCCGACGCCTTGGCGTTGGAGGCGGATTTCTTTGCCATCGGCACCAACGATCTCACCGCCTATACTCTGGCCGTGGACCGCGCGGCGAGCGATGCCGCGCACCTTTATGATCCGCTGCATCCGGCGGTTTTGCGGTTGGTGCAGTTCGCGACCGAGGCGGCGCTCAGGATGCGGAAGGCGGTGTCGGTCTGCGGCGAGATGGCCGCCGACCCGCGGCTCACGCCGCTGCTGCTGGGCCTCGGGCTGCGCAGCTTCAGCATGAATGCCGCCTCGGTGCCACGGGTCAAGCAGGCGGTCCGTGCGGCGAGCATCGACGATTGCGCCCGCTTCGCCCGCCGCGTGATGGAGCAAACCGCGCCCGGCGCCATCGCCGGGCTGATCGAGGCGCAGCAGCGGGGGCGCGCGGGGTAGAGGGCATGTGGTCCGATAACCCTGCCTCTCCCGGAGGTTCTTTGCTCGACCCTCCCCCCGGGCCCTCCCGCAAGGGGGGACTTATAGCGCCCGGCTCTCGCTATAGTACCTTTCGTCCCGCCACCAGTCCGGCGATCAGGCTGATGATGAAGATCACCAGGAAGATGAAGAACAGGATCTTGGCGATGCCAACCGCAGCCCCGGCGATCCCGCCGAAGCCGAAAATTCCCGCAATGATCGCGATGATCAGGAAGACGACAGCCCATCTCAGCATAGCAATCCTCGTTCGGTTCGCTTACGGCAAGGGTAACCTTGCGACAACGTGACGGGTCGCCGGCACCGGGGTCAACGCACCTTGTCTTGATCGCCGAACGTGCCGGTGCCGACAAGTCCACTACCGGCCTTGCACGCCGCGCCGCCGCGAACGATACAGGCGCCATGAACGAGATCGTGACCGAGGCCGCGCCGCGGTACGACTTCCGCGTCGCCGAGCCGCGCTGGCAGGCGGCATGGGCCGCGAGCGGCTGCTTCCGGGTGGAAGATTGTCCGGCCGATGGCAAGCCCAAATACTACGTGCTGGAGATGTTCCCGTACCCGAGCGGGAAGATCCATATGGGCCACGTCCGCAACTATACGTTGGGTGACGTGGTGGCGCGCTACATGCGGGCGCGCGGCTACTCCGTGCTGCACCCGATGGGGTGGGACGCGTTCGGCCTGCCGGCCGAGAACGCTGCGCGCGAGCGCGGCATCCATCCGGCAAAATGGACCGCCGAGAACATCGCCACCATGCGCGCCGAACTGAAGCGCATGGGCCTCTCGATCGACTGGGAGCGCGAGCTGGCGACCTGCGACCCGGACTATTACGGCCAGCAGCAGAAGCTGTTTCTGGACTTCCTGCGCGCCGGGTTGGCGGAGCGGAAGGAGAGCTGGGTCAACTGGGACCCGGTAGACGGCACCGTGCTCGCCAACGAGCAGGTGATCGACGGGCGGGGCTGGCGCTCCGGCGCGTTGGTGGAAAAGAAGCAGCTCAGTCAGTGGTTCCTGCGCATCACGCAGTACGCGCCTGAACTGCTCGCGGCGTTGGATACGCTCGACCGCTGGCCGGAGCGCGTGCGGGTGATGCAGGCGAAGTGGATCGGCCGCAGCGAGGGGGCGAGGCTGCGCTTCGCGCTCGCCGAACCGGAAGCCGGCATCGCCGAGGTCGAGGTGTACACCACCCGGCCGGACACGCTCTATGGCATGTCGTTCCTGGCACTCGCCCCCGAGCATCCGCTCGCCGCCGCCGTCGCCGCGCGCGATCCGAAGGCGGCGGAGTTCGTGGCCGAGTGCCGCCGGATGGGCACCAGCGAGGCCACCATCGAGGCGGCCGAGAAGCAGGGCTACGATACCGGGCTGCGCGTGCGCCACCCGTTCCTGGAGGGTGCCGATTTCCCGGTCTGGATCGCCAATTTCGTGCTGATGGAATACGGGACCGGCGCGATCTTCGGCTGCCCCGCCCACGACCAGCGCGACCTGGAGTTCGCGCGGAAATACCGGCTGGAGGTCACGCCCGTCGTGCTGCCGCCCGGCGCCGATCCCGCCAGCTTCGAGATCGGCGAGGAGGCGTATGTCGGCCCCGGCACGATCTTTCATTCGGGTTTCATGGACGGGCTCGATGTGGAGGCGGCCAAACGCGCCGCGGTGGCCGAGCTGGAGCGGCTCGGGGCCGGGCACGGCGAGGTGAACTGGCGGTTGCGCGATTGGGGGGTGAGCCGGCAGCGGTATTGGGGCTGCCCGATCCCGATGATCCATTGCGTGAGCGTGCGGGGTCGTGCCGGTGCCGGACGAACAGCTTCCGGTGCGGCTCCCCGAGGACGTCACGTTCGACCGGCCGGGCAATCCGCTCGACTACCATCCGACCTGGAAACACGTGGCGTGTCCGGCCTGCGGCCAGCCCGCCCGGCGCGAAACGGATACGTTTGATGTCTTCGTGGACAGTTCTTGGTACTTCGCCCGGTTTTGCAGCCCGAACGCCGGACCGACCCCGGTCGATCCGCGCGGCGGCCGAGCACTGGATGCCCGTCGATCAGTATATCGGCGGGATCGAGCATGCGATTCTGCACCTGCTCTACTCGCGTTTCTTCACCCGAGCCATGCGCGACACCGGGACATCTCGCGCTTGATGAGCCGTTCACTGGCCTGTTCACGCAAGGCATGGTTACACATGAGAGCTACCGCACCGCCGAGGGGCTGAACGGGCGCTGGCTCTATCCTGACGAGATCGATAAACGCGCCGATGGGACAGCAGTGCTCCGTTCGACCGGCGAGCCAGTGATCGTCGGGCGTGTACGAGGCGATGAGCAAATCCAAGCGCAATACGATAGACCCCGGCGCCATCATCGATCGCTTCGGCGCCGATACCGCGCGTTGGTTCATTTTGTCGGACAACCCGCCGGAGCGGGACATGGAGTGGACCGAGGCCGGCGTCGCGGGCGCCTACCGCTTCGCCCAACGGCTGTTCCGGCTGGCCGAATCGCTTGACGGCGCGACAGGGGCGATGATCCCCGAGGAGTTCTGCGATGCCGCGCGCACGCTCCGGCAAGCGACCCACCGCACCATCGCCGCCGTGAGCGCGGCGCTGAATGGCTTCGCCTTCAACGTCGCGGTGGCGCGGCTGCACGAGCTGGCCAACGCCATCGCCGAGGCCGAACGCGCGCCGGAGGGCGCCGGCCTGCTCTGGGCGCGGCGCGAGGCGGTTGGGATCATGGCGCGGCTGATCGGCCCGATGATGCCGCATCTGGCCGAGGAGATTCATGCTCGGCTCCATCCCGACGCCGACGCGATGGTGGCCACCCTCCCCTGGCCCGAAGCCGATCCGGCGCTCACGGCGGCCGAGCAGGTCACGATCGCGGTGCAGGTGATGGGCAAGTTGCGCGGCACCGTCGCGATGCCGCCCGACGCTGATCCGGCGTCGGTGCTCATCGCCGCGGAAGGCGAGCCCAATGTCGCCCGCGCGCTAGAGGGCAAGCGAATCGTCAAGCGGATCCATGTGCCCAATCGGATCGTGAACTTCGTGGTGGTTGGATGATGCGCGATCCCTCCCCCAACCCCCTGCCGCGCGACCCCTCCCCTCCCGCAAGGGGCGGAAAAACAACCCTCCCCCGCCGCAACCTGCTCGCGCTCGGCGCGGCGGCGGCATTGGCGCCGCTCGCCGGCTGCGGCTTCCAACCGGTATACATGCCGACGGCGAGCGGCAGCGCCGGACCGGCGACGCGCGAGCTGGCGGCGATTCATGTGGGTATCATCCCCGACCGGCCTGGCCAGCTTCTGCGCCAGGCGTTGCAGGTCCGCTTCCGGGGCGCCGGCGGCGAGCACTCCACGTTGTACGATCTGTCGGTCGTTTACTGGATTACGGGCGAAGGCATCGGGATCCAGCCGGACAACTCCACCACCCGCATCCGACTCATCGGCAATGCCAACTGGACCCTGATCGGGCGCGACCCGGCGCGCAGCCTCATCACTTCGGGATTCGCCCGCTCGCTGCAAAGTTTCGCCATCTTTGATCAGCAATTTTTTAACGGCGATCTCGAGACGGAGCAGTACGACGGGCGAATCGCCGATGAGATCGCGGACCAGATCGCGCTCCGGCTCGCTGCGTTCTTCCGCCAGAAGGCGGGCACGGTCGCTTCCAGCTGATCGCGGTGAAGATCGACGCCCGCAGCGTCCGCGCTTTCCTGCGTGACCCCGGCGCGGCCCGCGTGGTCCTGCTCCATGGCGACGACCTCGGACTGATCCGCGAGCGCGCCGAGGCGCTGGTGCGCGCGGTGGCGGGCGGGCTTGATGACCCGTTCCGGCTGGCCGAGTTGGCCCGCGACGAAATCGGCAGCCTGCCGGCCGAGGCGGCCTCGCTGTCGCTGACGGGAGGGCGGCGCGTCGTGCGGGTCCGTGAGGCGGGCGAGGCCGCCGCCGGCCCGGTCCAGGCCGTGCTGGCCAGCACAGCGCCGGCGCTCGTGGTGCTGGAGGCATCGGGCTTGCCTCCCCGCTCACGGCTGCGTTCGGCGGTGGAGGCGGCAGCGGATGGCGCGGCCATCGGCTGCTACCCGGAAGAAGGGCGGGCGCTCGAAGAGACGATCCGCGCCGCGCTCGCCGATGGGGCCGTGACCGCCGAGCCCGAGGCGCTGGCCTGGCTGGTCGGCCATCTCGGGGCCGACCGCGCCGCCACTCGCCGGGAGATCGAGAAGCTCGCCCTTTACGCCGGACCAGGCGGGCGGGTGGACCTCGCGCAAGCGACGGCCTGCGTCGGCGATCTCGCGGGGCTGTCGCTGGATGACGCGCTGTTCGCCGCCACCCAAGGCGATCTGGCCACCGCCGACCGGGCATTGGAACTGGCGATGGCCGAGGGCGCCACGCCGGTCGGGGTGCTGCGCGCGACGCTGATGCACCTGCAACGCCTGCACCGGGCGCGGCTGGCGATGGATGGCGGGATGAGCGCGGCCGAGGCGGCCAAGGCATCGCGCCCGCCGGTGTTCTACCGTCGGGTCGGTGCCTTCGCGCGCGCGCTCGGCCTCTGGCCCGCTCCGGCCTTGATGGCCGGAATGAGTGCGCTCGCGGAGGCGGAACGTGCCTGCAAGCGCACCGGCGCGCCGGACCAGGTGATCGCCCGCAACGCGGTGCTCGCGCTCGCGCGGCGCAGCGCGCGAGCGGCGCCCTGACACCTCCGCCCGGCCCCTCCCGCAAGGGGAGGGGAAAGCAAGCAGGAATCGAACGAAGCTATCAGACCTTGGGGCTGATCGCGTCCGCGGCTTGCCGCAGGAAGGTTGCCAGATCGGCCATGACGAGCTGGTGCGGCAACGGCGAGAAGGCACGCTCGACGAAGCGGACCAAATCAGCAGGCTGGCGGGTGACACTGGCGGCCCGAAGCCGGTCAAGGGCGCTGTGCGCGACGCTAATGCACCTGCAAGCCTTGGACGGGCGGTCTTCTGTTGCCGGGTCGGTGGTCAGGTGATCGCCCGCGACCTCGTTCTCGCGCTCGCGCGGCGCGCTAGCTCCGGGAAGAGAATGAAATGGGGGCTCAGGACCGGCCGTACGTGTCCTCGATCCGAACGATGTCGTCCTCGCCCAAGTAAGGGCCGGACTGGACCTCGATCAGCGTCAGCGGGATCTTGCCGGGATTCTCCAGGCGGTGAATGATGCCCAGGGGCAAATACACGCTTTCGTTCTCATGAACCAGAAGCTCTTCCTCCCCGCGCGTGACCAGTGCGCTTCCCGTCACCACCACCCAGTGCTCGGCACGGTGAAAGTGCTTCTGCAACGAGAGCTTCTGGCCCGGGCGGACGACGATGCGCTTGACCTGGAATCGTTCGCCCTGGATGAGACTCTCGTAGAAGCCCCAGGGCCGGTAGGCGCGTTTGTGCACCACGGCTTCCGGCCGTCCTGCTTGCTTCAGCCGGTCAACCAATTTCTTGACGTCCTGCGCGTGGCCGCGATCCGTCGCCAGTACCGCGTCCTCGGTGACGACCACCACCGCGTCGTTCAGCCCGAGAACGGCCACCAGCATCCCGTTGCTGCGGACGTAGCAGTTCTCGGTGTGCTCCAGCACCACGTCGCCGATCGCGACGTTGCCCCGCGAAGTCTTTCTCCCCCAATTCCCAAAGCGCGGTCCAACTGCCGATGTCGGACCATCCGATCGAAGCCGGAACCACCGCGGCGCGAGTGGTGCGCTCGGCCACGGCGTAGTCGAGGCTGATCGAGGGGCTGGCGGCGAATTCGTCGGTGCCCAGGCGAATGAAATCGAGATCGTCGTGCCGCGCCGCGACCGAGGCGCGTACCGCCTCCAGAACCTCCGGCGCGTGCGCCGCAAGCTCGCTGAGCAGGGTTGCCGTGGTGAACACGAACATCCCCGAGTTCCACAGATGCCGCCCGGTGCGCGTCAGCACCGCCGCGGTCCCCGCGTCCGGCTTCTCGATGAAGCGCGCCACCTCGTAAGCGCCGGGCGCGGCGGCGAGGGGGGCGCCCAACTCGATGTAGCCGTAGCCGGTCTCCGCGGCCGCGGGCTGCATCCCGAAGGTGACGATGCGGCCCGCCCGTGCGGCCGTGTCCGCCACCTCCAGCAGCGAGTCCAGCCCGGCGCCATCGCCGATCGCGTGGTCGGCGGGCATCATCCACAGCACCGTGTCAGGCTCGTGTTCGGCGGCGAGCAGGGCGGCGGCGGCGATCGCCGGGGCGCTGTTGCGCCCGACCGGCTCCAGCACGATGCGCGCGGCCTCGATGCCCCCGGCCCGCAACTGCTCGGCGATCAGGAACCGGTGCTCCTGGTTGCAGACCACAATCGGCGGCTCGAAGCGTGGCCCCCGCGCACGCAAGGCCGTCTCTTGGATCATGGTCCGCTCGGAGACCAGCGGCCAGAGCTGCTTGGGAAAGCTGTCGCGGGACACCGGCCAAAGCCGGGTGCCCGTGCCGCCGGAGAGAATGACGGGAAGGATGCGCTGGGCGGTCACGACTGGTTCCCGGAGTGATTGGCGGGCTCAGGCGGCGCGGGTCAGGCGCTTGGCGAAGGCCGAGATCCGGTGCCGGCGCAGCTCGCTGCGCGCCTTCGCATCGGTGGTCATGTAGTTGAGTTGCAGGCTGTAGCGCCGGCCGGTGAATACCTTGTGCCCGTGCCATGCATCCGGGGTATTCGGAAACACCAGCAGGGTGCCGTTCACCGGCGGCACCTCCACGGCATAGTCGTCGAGATCGTGCGGGCCACGCAGCAGCCGAAGGCATCCCTCGTGGCGCGCGAAGGCGCCTTCGGCCGGATTGAGATAGAGCAGCGCGGTGACGCGCTTGGCCGCGGAATCGATGTGAATTTGGCCATCGCGCTCGTTGGTCCAACCGCGCAGCGTGATCATCGTGGGCGCGTCGGCGAGATCGAGCCCGAACCGCTCGGCGATTGCCTCCCGGAGCCTCTGGCCTTCCATCTCCCGGACTAGCGCGGCGGCGGCGGGGCCGAGGCGGAGCGAGCCGGGCGGGAAGGAGCCGCGCCGGTCCATCGGTGGCAGGTCGGCCAGCACCGCGCGCAGGCTGTCGGCCGGCACGAAGTCCGCCACGAGCAAGTGCGGGAATGGGTCGGCGGCCGCCGGGGCGCCGCGTAGCGCCGCGTAGTCGAGGTCCAGCATCCGGGTCTCCTTCGGCGCGCGGCTTTAGCACGGATCGCGGCGCGTTGAACCCCGGACCGTTCCGCGCTATGGCGCCCGCCGCATGATCCACCCCGCCGCCCGCTCCGCGGCCGGACCGCTGCCGGCCTATCGGGCGATGGTCGCGGCCGGCCGTCTCGCGCCCGATCCCGCCCAGGGGCTCGCGATCGAGCGGCTGCAACATCTCTGGGCCAAGCTGCGCGGCTACGACCCGCCGCCCCGACTCGGCAACGGGCACGGGTTCCTCTCGCGGCTGCTGCGTCTCAAGCCGTTCGACGAGGCGCCGGAAGACCGACCGAACGGGCTCTATCTCGTGGGCGAGGTCGGGCGCGGCAAATCCATGCTGATGGACCTGTTCTTCGCCGCCGCGGACGTACCGCGCAAGCGGCGCATCCATTTCCACCAATTCATGCAGGACGCGCACGCGCGCATCCACGCCTGGAAGCGCGCCCACCCGGAGGGCGACGACCCGATTCCGCCGCTGGCCGACCAGATCGCGGCCGAGGCGGCGCTGCTCTGTTTCGACGAGTTCCAGGTCAACGACATCGCCGATGCGATGATACTCGGCCGGCTGTTCCAGGCGCTGTTCGATCGTGGCGTGATCGTGGTGGCGACCTCGAACACGCGCCCCGCTGATCTGTTCAAGGGCCAGCCGGGGCGCGATGCGTTCCTGCCGTTCATCGCGTTGATCGAGCAGCGGCTCGACGTGCTGGAGATGGATGCCGGACGGGATTTCCGCCGCGCGCGGTTGCGGAACCTGCGGACCTGGCATGTCCCGGCTGACCACCGGGCGAAGCGGGAGCTTGACCGCGCGTTCGCCGAGCTGACCGGGGGCGCCGAGGCGAAGCGGGGAACGCTAACCGTGATGGGGCGCAAGTTGGTGGTTCCGGCGGCGGGCGACGGAGTGGCGCGCTTCGATTTCGCGGCGCTGTGCGGCGCCACGCTGGGCGCGGGCGACTATCTGGCGCTGGCGACGCATTTCCACACGCTGATCCTGGACGGCATTCCCCGCCTCTCGCCGGAGAACTACGACGAGGCGCGGCGCTTCATTATCCTGATTGATACGTTGTACGATCATCGGGTGAAGCTGGTCGCTTCGGCGGATGCCGAGCCCGATCAGCTCTACCAGCGCGGAGAGGGCGCGAAGATGTTCGAGCGCACCGCTTCGCGGCTCGATGAGATGCAGAGCCAGGACTGGCTCGCGCTGCCGCATTTGACGTGAGATTACCTTGTGGCGCCTCTAACTGATATTGCGAAATCGGAGCTTGTTGATGAGCGCGTCTCGGCATGTATTTGCGTGCGAACCTATTCAGCTATCTGCTTTGACAGCGCGCCTAGCAGCTGCGCTGCGGCTCGAGCAAATGGGGAATTGGTACCTAGCGGGCGAAGCATACCATTCAATTTACAGCGGCTTGAGCTACGATGTTGATGTCCACGCGCGGGCAAAGCTGCTGGCGCGTAAAGGCACCTGCTTTGAGATATGTGGCCAAGCACATCCGGCTGCCCGCGCATATGAAGAGGCCGCCCGACTACTAGCGTGCAATGGCCTGCGGCCGAACATTGCAGGAGAGTTATTTAATAGGGCAGCAATGCAGTTCCGAAAGGCTAACGAGCTATTTTTCGCCGGATTATCCTGGCGGGCGGCGGCGGAGCAATTCTTCAAAATTAGCACCGGTATCGTAACCTGCTCCGAGAACTATGGTCCGCTGCCCATCTCGGCTCTCAAATCTCACCTGTGCGGCAAATGTTATGAAGCTGCTGCTGCCATGTTTATGGAGGTTCCAGGAGAGGAAATGTGGGCAGTGGTTATGTATTGGGAGGCCGGAAGGGTATATGCCACTGGGATTCCGAATGTCCAAGCCTTCGCTGCGTATCGCAATGCATTGAAGGCGGGCATTCGATACTACGGCACGCTTGAGATCGAAAAGATTCGGAGCTATTTGCCGCTCACCGAGAATGAACGCGTGGCCAAGCTTAATCCCTTGTACGTAATGGAACAGGCGCTGATACGGTGTAACGAGCATCACCAGCATGATCCTGGATGCACGACCGAATCGCAGCTCGCCACGGATCGCCAAATGGCGGCAACCCTTCACGATTTCTCGGTGATTTTGCTTGGCGTGGGCAACCCACGGGAGGCGGGAGATTTCCGATCTTCCGAAAAAGATCGGCTTCGACGGATTTATCAGAGGGAAGGACGATACAGAGAGGCTGTATTTTACTGGTCGTGGAAGATTACTTCTGATTACGGCGAGAGCTTGACCCGCTGGGCGCTGACCTGCGCCATAGTACTAATTGCCTTCGCAGCTTTATACAGAATTTTTGGGTTAATAGCTCCTGTTTCTGGAAGGTTCGACTATTTTTACTTCAGCGTCGTAACTTTTACCACGCTCGGATATGGTGATATCCATCCTGTGGGTCTAGTTGGAAAGCTGTTTGCAAGCCTCGAAGTCGCCCTCGGGTTCACCATGTTTGGGCTTCTTCTTTCCTTTCTCAGCAATCGCTTTTACCGATCATAATTCGATGCCTATCGCGGCCGCGTATGTGCGTTGATTTGCCGCATCAGGCATTTAACTGTCCAAACCGCTCCGGCTTGTCGGGCAGCGGAGGATGCGATAGCACCGGGTATCGGCTTGGCGCCCGCCGGTGACCGCTTCGCAATGCTTAACGCCCATCCCGCACGCACGAGGTCCCCTCATGGCCCGCAACAAGATCGCCCTGATCGGTGCCGGCAACGTCGGCGGCACGATCGCTCACCTGGTAGGACTGAAAGACCTAGGCGATGTCGTGCTGTTCGACGTGTTCGGTGGCGTCGCGGCCGGCAAGGCGTTGGACATCATGCAATCCGGCCCAATCGAGGGGTTCGATGCAATGATGACCGGCGGGTCGAATTACGCGGCGATCAAGGGCGCCGATGTCGTGATCGTGACGGCCGGGTTCCCGCGCACGCCCGGCATGTCGCGCGACGACCTCATTGCCAAGAACGCCGGGGTGATCGCCGAGGTGGCCGCCGGCATCAAGACCCATTGCCCGGAGGCGTTCGTGATCGTCATCACCAACCCGCTCGATGCGATGGTCTGGGTGATGAAGGAGAAATCCGGCCTGCCCGCGAATCGCGTGGTCGGCATGGCGGGCATTCTCGACAGTTCGCGTTTCCGCCTATTTCTTGCCCACGAGTTCGGCGTCTCGGTCGAGGACGTCACCGCCTTCGTGTTGGGCGGCCACGGGGACGCGATGGTGCCGCTGACCCGCTACTCCACGGTTGCCGGTATCCCGGTGCCCGATCTGGTGAAGATGGGCTGGACCACGCAGGCGAAGGTCGATGCGATCGTGACCCGCACCGCCAACGGGGGCGGCGAGATCGTCAAGCTGCTGGAGCGGGGCAGCGCCTTCTATGCTCCCGCCTCCTCGGCGATCGCGATGGCGGAGAGCTATCTCAAGGACAAGAAGCGCGTACTGCCATGCGCCGCGTACCTTAACGGCGAGTACGGCATCACCGGGCTTTATGTTGGCGTACCGGTGGTGATCGGCGCGGGCGGGGTGGAGCGGGTGGTCGAAATCCAGTTGAACGAGCAGGAGAAGACCGCGTTCGACCGCTCATGCGCGGCGGTGAAGGAACTGATCGAGGCGGCTAAGAAGCTGGTCGGCTGAAACGGAGGCCGGCCATGAACATCCACGAATACCAGGCCAAGGAGCTGCTCAAGGGCTACGGTGTCGCGGTGCTCGACGGGCATGTGGCCTGGACTCCCGACGAAGCGGCGGAGGCGGCGCGGCGCCTGCCTGGCCCGGCCTATGTGGTGAAGGCGCAAATCCATGCCGGCGGGCGCGGGGCCGGGCGCTTCGCCGACGAGCCGAACGGCAAAGGCGGCGTGCGGATCGCCCGTTCGGTCGATGAGGCGCGCGCGGCGGCCGAGGCGATGATCGGCCATGTGCTGGTCACGCGCCAGACCGGCCCGGTCGGGCGCAAGGTGTATCGCGTCTATGTCGAGGCTGGGTGCGACATCGCGCGCGAGCTGTATCTCTCTCTGCTGGTGGATCGCGGCTCCGGACGCGTCATGGTGATGGCGTCGTCCGAAGGCGGCATGGAGATCGAGGAGGTCGCGGCCAAGAGCCCGGAAAAGATCCTGCGCGTAGCGGTGGACCCGGCTTGCGGCATTCAGGGCTTCCACGGCCGGCTTCTGGCTTATGGTCTGGGGCTGACGGGCAAGCAGGTCGGGGCGTTCGGGCGGTTCGTGCAGGCGATGTATGCCGCGTTCATGGCGCTGGATTGCTCGATCATCGAGGTCAACCCGCTGGTGGTAACCGGCGCGGGCGAGGTGGTGGCGCTGGATGCGAAGGTGAGCTTCGACGACAGCGCGCTGTTCCGCCATCCCGAGCTGGAGAAGCTGCGCGACGAATTGGAGGAAGACCCGAAGGAGCTGGAGGCCAGCCGGCACGGCCTGAACTATGTCGCGCTGGACGGCGAGATCGGTTGCATGGTCAATGGCGCCGGGCTGGCGATGGCGACCATGGACATCATCAAGCTTTACGGCGCGGCACCGGCCAACTTCCTGGACGTGGGCGGTGGCGCCACCAAGGAGCGCGTGACGGCAGCGTTCAAGATCATCCTGTCGGACCCGCATGTGGAAGGCATCCTGGTCAACATCTTCGGCGGCATCATGCGCTGCGACGTGATCGCCGATGGCGTGGTGTCGGCGGCGCGCGAGGTGCAGCTCTCGGTGCCGCTGGTGGTGCGCCTGGAAGGCACCAACGTCGATCTCGGCAAGGACATATTGGCGAAGTCGGGCTTGCCGATCATCGCCGCCGACAATCTGGCGGACGCGGCCGAGAAGGTCGTGAACGCCGTGAAGGAGGCCGCCTGACATGGCCATCCTGGTCGATGCCGATACGCGCGTGATCACCCAGGGCTTCACCGGCGCCCAGGGCACGTTTCATTCCGAGCAGGCGATCGCCTACGGCACCCAGGTCGTGGGCGGCGTGACGCCGGGCAAGGGCGGCACGACGCATCTCGATTTGCCGGTATTCGACACGGTCGCGGAGGCGAAGGAGCAGACCGGCGCCACGGCGAGCGCGATCTACGTCCCGCCCCCGTTCGCGGCGGATGCGATCCTGGAGGCGATCGACGCCGGGATCGCGCTGATCGTGTGCATCACCGAGGGCATCCCGGTGCTCGACATGGTGCGCGTGAAGCGGGCGCTGACCGGGTCGGCCTCGCGGCTGATCGGGCCGAATTGTCCGGGGGTGATTACGCCGGATGCGTGCAAGATCGGGATCATGCCGGGGCACATCCACCGGCGCGGCTCGGTCGGCATCGTCTCGCGGTCCGGCACGCTGACTTACGAGGCGGTGGCGCAGACCACGGCGGCGGGGCTCGGGCAGAGCAGTTGCGTCGGCATCGGCGGCGATCCGGTGAAGGGCACCGACTTCATCGAGGTGCTGGAAATGTTCCTGGCCGACCCCGAGACCAGGGAGATCGTGATGATCGGCGAGATCGGCGGCGCGAGCGAGAGCGAGGCGGCGGAGTTCCTCGCGCGGAGCGCGGTGAAGAAACCCACGGTGGGCTTCATCGCCGGCGCGACCGCGCCGCCTGGCCGGCGCATGGGCCATGCGGGTGCGGTGATCAGTGGCGGGCGCGATACGGCGGCGGCCAAGATGGAGGCGCTGCGGGCGGCAGGCGTTCATGTGGCGGAAAGCCCGGCGGCGCTGGGGAGTACGCTGGTAAAGGCGTTGCGGGACTGATCTGGCAACCAAAGTTTTGAACAGCGAAGGGCATAAGTGCGCGTTCGTTCATCCTAGTCTCAGAAACTCCCGATCCTGATCGGCATCCCGTAGGCGGAGGTCAGTTCCTGGCCGGAATATGTGCCCAAGAATATCGGTAAATCCAGCCGGTCCAAAGGCAAGACATTGGATGGTCATGCTTCGCGGCGTTATCTTGACCGAAACGTGCCTTGTCGTGAATTCTCCTGTCACACTGACGATGGGTATTCGACCGTCGGAATCAACAACATTGAACTTGTCCAGGAAATCGCGAGCCGCGGCGTAACCGTTGTCCCTGTTGAACCGCTTACCTCGATTGAAGCCTTTCCACCAATCTTCAAAGCGAGCGCACGGCACGTGACGAAAGCGTCCGTGCAACTGTGTACCGCCACGATTATGCGCGCTAAAAGCGGTTGTTTGAGGGCGAAAAATAAAATCTTGGGTCGAGGCAGTTTCAAGGCTCAATGAATTATCCTCGATCCGCATCCAAGGCTGGCCGGCACGGTCTTCGATATACGAGTTGAATATCACCACCTCGTTCCCATAATTCAGGTTTGTTTGTGGACGAAACCCAAGGATAGGCTTTTCGTAGAGCCAGAGTGGAGAGCCTTCTGTCAGCGTCAGATTTGGGCCGAACTGGACAATCAGTTTCTCCGCGGTCCAAGGCCAGCGACACTTAATCGCACTGTCAACGTATGGGCGTTTTTTGAAATCCCGTAGTTGCTTCGCTGTCCATGAGCCCCCATCCGCCTGATCGTGATGAGTAGGACAAAGCGCGACCATTCCTTCGGGATTGTGTACAAATTTCCCCGCCCACGGCGGATCGAAGTGATGATACGTGAGCATGGGGCAGCCGCATCCATCTCCATTCGCGTATCTCACCGGGCAGCCAAAATTCACCTCTTGACGGAGTAGCGCCGTAACCAGCTTAGGAGGATCTCGGGACGGAAAAGCGGCGTTCATGTCTAATCACTCTGATCGGGGCGCCGGTCGGGTCGTCGTCCCAAGGGTTGAACACGGCCGCGCCGCTCAAGCGAACGTCGCGGACATTTCGGGTCACAAAGTAAAGGTCATGCTCAATGGCGGTCGCGGCGAGCAAGGTGTCGATGACGGGCGGCGGGTGCCCTGTCAGGCGGCGGACCGCGCCGCTGATCGTGCCCCAACGGCGCACGACCGCATCTGAGGCGGAGAGCAAGCGATTGGCGAAGCGAGCCGCCAAACTGTCACGGGTGCTCATGTACACCGCGCGGCGAGGTTCGTCCTCCGGCAGATTGGCAATGCCTTTCTCGTACTCGCCGATGGTCAGGATGCTGAGATACAGGGTGGCCTCGTCCTGGGCCGCCGCCCAGGCCTTCACGCGAGTGAGGCCGCTCGGACGGATGAGTTCCGCTGTGACGTTCGTATCGAGCAGCCAGCCGATCACAGATCGACATTCCGGCCAAAATCGGATTCGCGCGTGAGGTCGAGCCCGTCAACGGACAAGCTTTCCATGAAGGCGACGAAAGGCACGGGCTCGGCAGCCCGCGGCAGCATTCGCTCGAATTCTTCGGCGGCAATCACCACCACGGCTTCCTGGCCGCGCACCGTGACGCGCTGCGGTCCCTCGCTCCGCGCGCGCCTGACGACCTCGCTGAAGCGGGCCTTGGCATCCTCGAGCTTCCAGCCGGCGTAACGGCCAACGGGGCGGCTTTTCCTGGTCTGCGTCATGGGCAATTCCTGACTATCTGACCAGATAGTAGTGCGCCAAATGGCGCCTGCGCCAGCCGATTGGTCGCTGGGTCATCCAGGATCACAGCCCGAGGGTTCCGAATGACGACTCGGCACAAACCCGCTTCTCGGTCTGGCTAGACTGGCCCTAACCGGGTTCGGCGATCACGTCCAGGCCATCGGCGCGCGAACGGGCGGCCCGCGCCGGCTCCGTCAGCACCGCCTGCCGCCAGCGTGCCTCGGCCAAGCCCCAGCCGAGCAGCAGGAACAGCCAGCCGCCCATCGGCATGGAGATGAAGGCGCTGGTGGAGGCAAATGGCCAGAGCTGGATGAACAGCGAGGCGAACAGGCCGACCCGCAGCGGGTCCGGGTTGCGCCACAGCCCGCGCCCGAGTGCCGCCAGCCAGCCCAGCGTCATCCCGCTGAACAGCACGAGACCAGGGAACCCGCCGTCATCCAGCGCCTCGAAATAGAAATTGTGCGGATGATTGGCGCAGATCACCGCCCCGCCGCCGTCCGCCAGGCGCCCGTCGAGGGTGGGGCGGAAGTAGCGGGGCAGCGGGCAGCCGGTGCGGAACCCGTCCACGCCGCGCCCGGTGAGCGGATGCTGCACCCCGATCTCCCAGGCACGGTTATAGAGTTCGCCGTATTGCGAGGTCGGGAAGTGGTCCATCTGGGTGGTGAACTTGAGCACCAGCCTATAGTAGGTGGGCGGGGAAATGGCGGCGGATGCGGCCACCAGCGCGAAGCCGGCGACGCCGGCCGCGAGCACCACCGGACGCAGCCGACGCAGCAGCAACCCGGTCACGACGAAGCCGAGCCCGGTGATCATCACTGGCATCCGCTGGCCGATCAGCACCATCACGCACATCCCGGCCAGCAGCAGCGCGTAGGCCCCGAGCTTGGCGAGCACGGCGGGCCTGGCCAGCAGGGCGGCCGCGGGCGGGACCAGGACCGGGAACAGGATGCGCGACAGCGGCGGCCCGGCGCGGGGCTTGCGGAACGGACCGGTCAGCTCGCCGTCGCCGCCGCGCGGGTCGCCGAACAGATTGTGCCCGGTCGCGTATTGCAGCAGCGACTGCGTCGCGATCCAGGCGGCCGACGCGGCGATCAGTCCGAACATCCAGCGCCGCGCGCGCCGATCGCGAAGGACAACGTGCTGAAGCGCGGCGATGAACACCAGGAAGCGCACCAGCACGACCGCCTGGGCGAACCCGCCGAGCCCCGCCTCGCCGAGCGCCAGGGCCGGGATCGGTGCGGAGCAGATCACCAGCCAGCCCCACCAGAGCAGCGAGATCCGCATCCATCCGGGATGCAGCCAGCTCCAGTCGCGCGCCAGCGCGGAGCGGGCGAGAAAGCACACATCGGCGATGCCGATCATGACTTCGGCCACCCCGTGCGCGTGCAACAGCATGAGCGGGGTCAGCATGACCGCGCCCAAGGCGACGCGGTCCAACACGGCGTGATCGAGTCTCGGCATCGCTCGGTTCCTGCCAGCCGCCGCCGGAAGCCGCAAGGCCGATCCCGGCCAGCCTGCTTAGAGCGCGCCGCGGATCAACGCGAAGGCCGTTTCCACCGTCGCCGCGCGGATCGCCGATCGATCGCCGGGGAACACCCGATGCGCGGTGCTGGTCGGTGCGCCGCGCCGGGCCAGGCCGAACCAAACCAACCCAACCGGCTTGGCCGCCGTGCCGCCGCCCGGCCCGGCCACGCCGGTCACGGCGATCGCGATGGCGGCCGGCGACCCGGCCAGCGCACCTTCGGCCATCGCGCCCGCCACCTCCTCGCTGACCGCGCCGTGCTCGGCGATCAGCGAGGCCGGCACGCCGACCTGCTCGGTCTTCGCCTGATTCGAGTAGGTCACGAAGCCGCGCTCCACCACGTCGGACGAGCCCGGGATGGCGGTCAACGCCGCCGCGATCAGCCCGCCGGTGCAGCTTTCCGCGGTGGCGATCATCAGGCCACGGGCGCGGCACGCCTCCAGGAGGGCGGCGGCCTGGTCGAGCACGTGTTGCGCCAGCATGGCCTGGAGTATGCGGCGCCTTGCGGCAAAGCCAAAGCGCGCCGGTCCGCCGGTAAAGCCAACAAGGGTTGATTCGTCGCTGATCCCGGCAACTTGCGGCTGATGTATCACCGCCGGTATCCTAATTCGCTATATCCTTACTCGCCGGCAGCGCGGAAGGTGACGCCGTGGACAGAGCTACTGGGCTGACCGTTACCAGCAAGCTGCGCCGCGACGCGCGGATCATCGGTTTGCTGTTCGCCAGCACCACCAGCATCATCGGCTCCGGGTGGCTGTTCGGCGCCTTCCACGCGGCGCGGATCGCCGGACCGCTGAGCATCTGGAGCTGGGTCGCCGGCGCCGTCATCATCCTGCTGATCGCGCTCACCTTCGCCGAGCTTGGGGCCATGTTCCCGCGCAGCGGCGCGCTGGTGCATATGAGTCACGCGAGCCACGGCGACGGACTCGGCCGGATCTGGGCGTGGATGCTGTTCCTTGCCTACGTGCCGATCCCCGCGGTGGAATCCGAGGCGATCGTCACCTACGCCAACAACTACCTTCCCTACTTCATCGAGCGGGGCAGCAGCGGCGTGCTGACGGGCATCGGGTTCGCCTTCTGCGTGGTGCTCCTGGGCGTGATGGCGCTGCTGAACCTGCTCGCGGTGGGCATGCTCTTGAGGATCAATTCCACGATCACGTGGTGGAAGATCGCGGTGCCGGCCCTGACGGGGATCGTGCTGCTCCTTGCCAGCACGCATTGGGGCGTGATGGCGGCGGACCCGACCGGCTATCAGTTCTCCGGCATCTTCACCGCCTTGCCGGCGGCCGGCATCATCTTCAGCTTCCTGGGCTTTCGCACCGCGATCGACCTGGGCGGCGAGAGTTCCAACCCGCGTCGCCATATCCCGATCGCCGTGATCGGCTCGGTGTTGCTGGCGACCGTGATCTACATCCTGCTGCAGGTGGCGTTCCTGATGGCGTTGCGCCCGACGGATCTGGCGCATGGTTGGGCCAAGCTCAGCTTTACCGGCCAAACCGGGCCGTTCGCTGGTCTGGCGTCGGTGCTGGGCCTCAGCTGGCTGGCGACGCTGCTCTACATCGACGCTTATATCTCACCCGGCGGAACCGGCCTGATCTACGTGACCGGCGGCGCGCGCATCCTGTTCGCCGTTGGCGACATGAACGCGGGCCCACGCTGGCTGACCAGGCTGACCGGGGCCAAGGTGCCGTGGGCATCGGTGGCGGTGATGTGGGTGGTTGGCATTCTGTTCCTGCTGCCGTTCCCAGCGTGGCAGTTGCTGGTGAATTACATCACCTCGATCACCGTGCTGACCTATGGGCTGGGACCTGTGGTGCTGCTGGTGCTCCGCCGGAATCTGCCGAACGCGCACCGGGCCTTCGAGCTGAAAGGGGCCGCGATACTCGCGCCGATCGCCTTCGTCTGCAGCAATTGGGTGATCTACTGGACCGGCTTCAAGACGAACTCTTACCTTTTCGGCATTGTTGCTGGTGCGTTCATTGTGTATGCGCTGTATTACCACTTCGTCGCCGGAAAGCCCGTGCAGGCGTTCGGCTGGCGGCACATCGCCTGGCTGCTGCCCTGGTTCGGGGGCATGTGGATCCTGTCGGGGGTCAGCGACATCGGCGGCGGAGCCGCGCTGATCGGCTTCTGGGTCGGGGTGTTCTTGGTTGCGGTCTGGAGCCTGGTCGTGCTCAGGCTTGCCATGCGCACCGCGCTTACGCCGGCGGAGACCCTCAGAATCATGGAGCGCATGGAGAACACTGCGTAATAATGGCGCGAATAGCGGGGAGACGCAGCGCGAGCACTGCTCACGAAGCCCCCCCATAGTTGTCCAACACCTCCTCGGCGCTCAGTACACGTGGATAGATCGCCACTTCGTCAAGCCCGCCGAACAGAAAGCTGCCTAGATCCCGCGTGCCGAGCCGAAGCGGCGCAGTGCCGTGCTGGGGATGGATGTCGAACTTCGGATTTGAATAGAGTGCGCCACTCGATGTCGCGGGACTGCCGCGCAGAACGCCATTCTTGTATATCGAGACCCCGGCGCCTGGCGTGCTGGCGTCACCGGGATCATAGCAGGCGACGACATGAATCCACTCACGGACTGTGAGCTGGTCCTGGAAATAGGCCCCAGCGCCCTCATTTTGCCCGCCCGTCAGGCTGGTCGGATTCCAGATGTAGGCGGAAACACGGTTCGGACGCGATGAGTTCTGGCTGTAGAAGCGAAAGCCCCACTCATAGGCGCCGGTCTGTCCTTTGCCGAGCCAGTGGACATAGTGATCCTCCTGGCCCTCGAACATCAGCACATCCGGGCGGAACCAGGCTTCTACCGTGAGTCCTCGTCCGCTCGTCGGCTGGCTAAAAGCTGTGCTGTCGGGCACTAAAACGAACGCGTCCTTTCCGTTCAGCCCAATAGCGGCGTCACGCTCGCTATGGATTGCGCCGGCTTGGCCAAAGGCGACCCCGCCCTGATAGGTGCCATCGTGGTGATCTCGCGTCCAGTCGCGCGCAACAGGCCCGCCACTCTCCTCGAAACGCCAGTAGCCGACCGGGCGTTTGGCGAGAACGCGCTCATGGTATGGCACCGGCATTCCCGCCGCTCTTCGGTGGGCCGAGAGGCCAGCGAGCACGGCCGAGCCAATAGTTTCCGTCAAAGCCCGTCGTGTCCAGGTGATCATTGCTAGTCTCTCCTCCCTGCAACTAATATCGCGAGTTGAAGGCGGATGGTGTGACCTAGTTCACATCGGTATTTTGCAGCTTGGGGTATGAGCGCCAATTGGGGCAGCCAAACTGTGCTTAGGTACGCGTCGGGGCTACCCGCGACCTGCGGCACGTTACGCACGTTGAGGCAAAATGGTTGTCAACATCACGACACTACAGGAGAAGTCCCATGCTGATTCGCATCGCACTTACCGACATAAACGTGAACGCATACTTTCCGCCGATTCTGCCGCTTGAGGAGCGGATTATCGAGGGTGGCACCGGTTCCTTGATAACCTTCATAGACCTCCCCATCGGAGGCGCCAGCAGCAGCGTTCACTACACCTTGGAAGTAGATAAAGGGACACAGGTAAATACGCCACGTGTTGGGGAGGTCGTAGTTGCAAGCGGGAAAGATAGTGACGGAAGGCTGGTTGTTCCGTCAGGAAAGCTGGAGACAGTCAGCGTAGGACCACCAGCGATATTCCGAGGGCCCTACAAGTAGGGCCAGATAGCCCTCTGGCCTCCCACGAAATCAGAGATAGACAGTCTGAAACTGTTGCATATAAGTCAGAGACAGGCGCGTTGGTTTGACATTACCCGGACAGATCGCCTCGAAGGCTGCGTCCATCGTCAAAAGTATTGTGCAGACGTACTACCAACACGCCGAGCATATCGATGTTAGGGACACTCTGAAAAAGCCGCTCTCGACACGGTCACGGAACAGCCTGTAGGGCGGGTTCTGCGGATTTCGTGCGGGGCCGATATGCGGCAAGCGACTCTGGCGAGCGTCAACTTCGAGCGCTACAGCAAAACCACGCGTCGCGCCGCGTTCCTTGCCGAGATGGACCGCGTTGTGCCGTGGCAGGACCTCTGCCGGCTGATCGAGCCGGTCTATCCGAAGCCAGGCCACGGCCGTCCGCCGATCGGCCTTGAGCGCATGGTGCGCATTTACTTCCTGCAGCTCTGGTTCAACCTCTCGGATCCGGCGGTGGAGGAGGCGCTGTATGATTCAGCCTCGATGCGGCAGTTCGCCGGCATCGATCTCGGTCGGGAGCCGGCACCGGACGAGACCACGGTGTGCAAATTCCGCCACCTGCTGGAGAAGCACGAACTCGGCAAGCGGATACTCGAGACTGTCAATGAACATCTCGAGAACCGAGGATTGAAGGTGGGCACTGGCACAATCGTCGACGCGACCATTATCAGCGCCCCGAGTTCGACCAAGAATGCGTCCAAGCAGCGCGATCCCGAGATGCATCAGACCAGAAAGGGCCAGCAGTGGTATTTTGGCATGAAGGCGCATCTCGGGGTGGATAGCAAAACCAAGCTGATCCATTCCGTGGTTGCCACCGCGGCGAATGTGCATGATGCGGCGGTGCTTGGTGATCTGCTGCACGGCGAGGAAACGCGGGTGTGGGGTGACCAGGCCTATCGCGGCCAACGCGAGGTGATCCGCGAGCATGCGCCGCACGCGCAAGACTTCACCAACCGGCGCTATCGGCATCGTGGCGTGGTCGATGAGGCGGAGAAGGCACGCAACCGCACCAAATCGACGGTGCGAGCCAAGGTCGAGCACAGCATCGGCGTGATCAAGCGTGTGTTTGGCTTTGTGAAAGTGCGCTATCGTGGGCTGGACAAGAACGCCCACCGGCTGTTCGTGACTTGTGGACTGGCTAACCTTCATCTCGCTCGCAAGGTGCTGGTGCGCGCCTGACGGGAGATCTGCGCCCAAAATGGCGCCCTGCCGCCGGCGAGGGAGGCCAAATCGTCGTAAAAACCCGACTCCAAGCGCAATTTGGTTGCTGTCGTTCCTTTTCTCGACCGAGCCGGCCCGGTTACTCCTTGATCAGAGTGTCCTTAGTGCCGGCATCTATGATTGTGACTGCAATGGCTTTGTGGGCTTTGTTCTGGATAGCGTGGCTCCCACGTACTATCACATGGTTCCGAAAGAGACCAGCCAGCCGCGACCCCGTGCCTTTAAATACTACGGCTTTTTCGCTTCGCTTACCCCGGAATCCTCCGGTGGTTGGCATAGAATCAATTTCCTAAAGGACACTCGCCCGGGCGACGTCATTGCATGGCGGTTCCCAATAATTGAGAGTGATCAGAACACTGGTCATGTTTTGTTTGTCGCCGACGAGCCGACGGTGGATGCCTCGAACATTTACTCAGTCTGCGTCTACGACTCAGCCGCCGAACCGCATTTTGACGATACACGCGGAACTGGGGCCCGACAGTTTCCGACCGGAGTCGGCTCGGGAGTCATCAAATTCATTGTCGACGGTGCTGGCAGGCCAACGGCATTTCTGTTCGCGCCACCCGCTTCGGCTGAGTTCTCGTTCCTGCAAATCGCCATAGGACGTGCTGCATCGCTATAGTGAGGGGGCACCTCATCTGGGGAAGGCCTGCCCGGTTGCCGAAGCAGATGTTGCTGGTACCTTCATTTTGGGCGGGCGTTCGGCTGGTGGCACATCGCATGACCGCTGCCCTGGTTCGGGGGCATGTGGATCCTGCCCGAAGTCAGCGACATCGGCGGCTCGCCCTGCGCACCGCGCTTCCACGGGCCGAGACCGATGATCATGGCGCGCAGGGAGAACACGGCTTAATACCACCCTTCTTCCGCCATGCACTCCATCGCGCGGGTGGCCGTCCAGAATCCGCTTACGCTCCGATTCGGTCGGCGGCGGGTGCCACCCTGGCGGCGACTGGTTCCTGAATGGCCCCCTCAGGCTCGCGGTTGCGCTCAACGACCTCAGCTTATCACGGGTCGTTAGTTGTCTCGCGCGGGGCTGATGGTCCCAAACAGGCCATCGGTTTCGCCGTTGGGACCGGCTGTGAAGTACAGCGTGTCGGAGCTCGATTTCGCGCCGCCGCCCAAGGTCACCGTCCACAAGCCGTCGATAACAATCGGCCTGCCGCTCGTGTCCCTGAGCTGATCCAAGAATTTCCCCCTGGAGTCGAACACATTGATCCTGCCGTCTCCGAAATTGCCAACCAGGATGTCACCACTGAACCGCCCAAATGCGAACGATGCCCGCGCAACGCCCCACGGGGAATTCAGCGGCCCGCCCGAGGCAAAACGCCGGAGCAGATGGCCGTCGGTGTCGAACACGTCGACAAAACCGTGGCCGTTGCCGGCAACGTCGTCGTGCTCTTGCGCGTTCTGCTGCGCATAGGTCACGAAGAGGTCGCCGTTGATGTTCTGGATACCGAACGGCGCGTATCCGGCGGGGATGTCCGGATCGGTGAAGCCGCCGTCGGTGGTTATCGGGACATAAAAGCCGGTGGTGCTGCCGGCGGGGGCAGGGGCGTACACTTCGACCGTTCCGGCGCGGAAGTTGGTGGCAAAGAGGAAGAGGCCGTTGACGTTGACGCCGACGGCGAGACCCTTGTAAACGGCCCCCGGCGTGGCATTGGGCGTTACGGAATTGTCGACGGCGAGGACCGCTTTGTCAGCGGGGGTGAGGCCGCCGGTCCAAGCGGATAGCGTCCCGTCCTCGGTATCGAAGATGAACGAAGCGGGCACCTCTGTTCCCGGGACCAGGAATGCCGTGCTGACGTTCGTGGTAGGGTTCCACACCATGCCGGTGGGCGCCGCGTTTTGCGGGCAACTCGAACCTTCCGCGGCTGTCGGTGGGCAGGGGATCGTGACAACGAGAGGCACTGCCGTTCCGTTTCCATCATAAAGTGTCGCCAGTCCCGTGGCGTTATCGGCGATCCAGAACGGGCTTGCGGCCGGAGTAAATGCGACTCCCCACGCATTCTTCAGGTTCGGGTCCTGCACCACGGCTGTGTTTGGCAAATCGGAGACGAGATTGGTGACGACATAGGCATTTCGCTGACCATCGGCGCGAACCGCGGTGACGCCTGAGACCGCGATTGCGATGATCGCGGCGGGCGCGAGACTTCGACTGAGACGCTTCATGATATTTGTCCTCCCATAGCGTGTGGCACCGACGCGCGCTACCGGCACGATTGCGCGGAAGGCGACCGCGCTTTCGTCTCGCGGCACTACTCCTACCCATACAAAGACGTTCGAGCTCGAGGGATATTCCGGGGCCGCCCGTCAAATTTTCTCCTCGGCGGATGATGATCTTCGAACGGGCTTGATCGCTGGGCGCGCTCAGCCCCGGAGCCGGCTGTCTGCCCTGATCTGATCGGCCATGCGGTCCAGCTCGTTGTCGGCAAACGGGCCCACGATCGCATAGCCGAGTCCCCTGTCGATCCAGGCGCAGCCGTTCAATCCGGCCTGACTCATGTCGGTTTGTAGCGCGTGGAAGCCGGGCGCCATTGGACGCAACAGGAGGGACAGCCGATCGCCCTCGGCGTTGTCGTACATGAACAGCGCGGCCGGCCGACCCCGCTCGGTGGCGAGAAGTCTCCCGCCGATGAGCCGGAAGCCGAACCCAGACAAATCTGGGGGCGTTACGTTCCGCTCCAACCTGTTCGACAGCCACTGCTTGAGATGGGTTTCCTCCACGGCCGAGACCTCGACGGGGTGCCGGCGGTCAGTGGCATAAACGACGTGGGTCGAGAGCGCTTCCCGCTGCAGCACGTCCATGGCCTGAGCCAGGCGGCCATCCGTAGGCCGCGAGTGCAGGAACCAGCCCCCGCCTCCGCCGATCCCGAGCGCAAGCACGATGGCGGCGGCGATATGCCACGGCGCCCGCGGGCGCCGAAGGCGCTGTTCGAGAATCCGCGTCAAGCTCAGCTCAGGCGGCAGCGGTTCGGCGGAGAGCGCAGCGAAGGCGTCGCGCAAGGCCTGGCGCTGCGCCTGGTAAGCGCTTACGCGCTGAGCCGCCTCCTGGTCCGCCACGAGGTATTGCTCAACCCGACGGCGACGGGCCGGCTCGAGTTGGTCGTCCACATAAGCGTGGAGGTCGTCCTCGCCGATCGGGCGTTCCGGGGCGGTCAACTGACGCTCCTGAGCGCAATCTGCGGGCTGCCTTCCATGATCCGTCGCAGCCGCTCTCGCGCGCGGGCCAGTCGGGACATCACCGTGCCGATCGGGATAGCGAGCACCTGCGCGACCTCGGCGTAGGAGAGATCCTCAACGGAGACGAGCAGCAGCACGCTTCGCTGCTCCACCGGCAGGCCCTTGAGGGCGCGCACGACATCGCGCGTGTACATATGCTCTTCCTGGCTCGCGGGTACTCCGAGCGCCTCTTCATTCACCTCGCACACCGCGTCCATATGGCCGCGCACCCTCCTATGGCGGAGACGACTGACGAAGAGGTTATGCATGATCGCGAAGAGCCAGGCCCGCACGTCAGCGTCCTCGCGGTGCGTATGCAACTGATCGAGCGCGCGCACCAAGCAATCGTGCACTAGGTCATCGACCTCCTGCCGATCTCCCAGCAGCGTCAAGGCATAGCGTCGAAGCGACGGGATGCACGACTCGATAAGGCCCAACCTCCCGGACATGGCCGGTCACCCAGCCGCAAGCTGGGGCCAGGCGCTGAGGGTCGTTTGACCACTCGTCATCCGAGCTGATGAAGCATGCTTGCCTGACCTTCGCGAACGACGTGCACTCGACGGCCCTGCCTCGAACACCATTCAGTCAGGGAGACGCGCCACGCGACGAAGTATTCCAGCCGTTTAGGCATTTTTTTGCAACTTCTCGTCCACGATTTTTTTCGGCAAGGTTCGGAGCATGGGAATAACCGGCGGGGGACAAACGTCATCCCCGGTGTCGCGCGCATCTGCCCGGCGACGCCGGAGAGAAATTCCAATGAATGAGAGGTTCTCTTTTTCCAACACCTGTCAGAGCGGCGGGAGATCCTGGCGCGCGTGGATTGTAGCGGCCTTCGTCGCTCTGGTCGCAGCACAAAGCGCGCACGCGCAGGATGCAGTCGCTGGCAAGCACTTGTTTAACACGTATTGCACCGTCTGCCACACGGCGCAGCCCGGCCGGAACTTCGTCGGGCCCAGCCTATTCGGCGTGGTCAACCGGCCGTCCGGGCACGCTCCCGGCTTTCGCTATTCGGAGGCGAACCGCAGATCCGGCCTGACATGGACCGTCGGCACACTCGACCGCTATCTCACGGCTCCGCGCCAGGTCGGTACCGGGAACGTTCATGAGCTTCCCGGGCGTGAAGGATCCTAAGCAGCGCGCCGACATCATCGCTTACCTGGCGACCTTGCATTAACCCCACGTCGACGGCCGAAGAAACCATGGCAAGCTGGTATTACCGAGTTGGCGGCCCGCTCTTGTTGGCTGCTCCGTTAGCCGTCGTGCTTGCGTTCCGGTGCGCGCCGGCGCGCGGAGTGCCTGCGTTTGCACAACAGACAGGCCAGCCCTGTGCGGCCTGCCATGTCGGAGCCTTCGGCCCGCAGCTCACCCCTTTGGGCCGGCTCTTCAAGATGAGTGGCTACACGATGACCGGAGGCGAGGGAATCGCGTCGAAGATCCCTCTCGCCGCCATGATTATCGGCTCGTTCACCCACACCGCCAAGTCACAGCCGAGCCCGCCGCAGAACGACTTCGGCCGCAACAACAATGTGGCGCTCGACCAGGTCAGCCTATTCCTCGCCGGACGGCTCACAGATAACGTCGGCGCCTTCATTCAAGGTACCTATTCGGGCACTGCCAAGGCCTTCAGCCTGGATAACGCAGACGTACGCCTGACCGCGCCGTACGACGTGGGCGGCTCGGAGCTCCGCGTCGGCGCCTCGCTCAACAACGGCCCGACCGTCCAGGATCCGTACAACACCACCTTCGTCTGGGGCTATCCGTTCGCACAGTCCGCGCTTGCCCCGACGCCGACCGCTCAGCCATTGCTCGCGGGTGGATTGATCGGCAACTCGATCGGACTCACCGCCTATGCCTTGTATGACCGGCATCTCTACTTAGAAGCCGGCGGCTACGAGACCTACGGGCCCAGCCTGTTGTCGGCGACCGGCACCACTTATGGCCCTGGCAGCACGGCAAATGTGGCGCCGTATGGCCGGCTCGCCTACGAATGGGATTGGGCCGGCCAATCAGCTCATGTCGGCGCGATCTTCCTCAGCTCCAACATCAATCCGGCGATCGGCGACCGAACGGCCCAGGGCGCGCTTGGGAAGGACCGCTTCACCGATCTCGGGGCAGACGCCGGCTACCAGTTCCTGGGCGACGGACCCCATACCGCCACCCTCGACGCAATCCTCGTCCACGAGTTCCAGGATCTGAAGGGGACGTTCAACATGGGAGGCGCGAGCCGGCCGGACCATGCGCTGAACCAGGTGCGGACGAATGCGACCTACTATTACAGGAATACCTATGGACTGACCCTCGCGTGGCAATACACCTGGGGCACGCCCGACCCCGTGCTGTATGCCCCCGCGCCGGTCATGGGCAGCGCCAACGGCAAGCCGGACAGCAACGCGTTCATCGTGGAGGCCGACTGGGTGCCGTTCGGAAAGGAGGACTCCTGGCGCCGGCCATTCGCCAACCTCAAGCTCGGTCTGCAGTACATCATCTATACGCTGTTCAACGGCGGCACACGGAATTACGATGGCTTCGGCCACGACGCGAGCGGCAACAACACGCTCTTCCTATACGCATGGACGGTCTTTTGACGATATGGGCGCTGCCTCAGCAGCTAGCCGAGCGGCGATAAACACATCTTGGATCAATCAGTGATGCCCGCCGTGAAAGCCGTGGCCAAAAAACAGTGGTGGAAATGGGATCCACGGAATACGAAGAAACTCTGCAGTAGGAAGCGCGCTGAAACGCGTACTGCAGGCGAGCAGCATTAGGCTAGATCCGGCCAGTAGCGCGCCAGGCGGGAGTGGCGGGCGACCGCCGTAACGGCCTCCCGATCCGTCTTGTCCATGGTGCTGCGCCAGCGTTCGGCGGCAGCCGCATTTCGGAATACCCCGTAGTAGCTATCATGGCCGTTATGGCGCGTACTGCGCGCGATGAATTTCTCGGTTTGCGGATGCCAGGCCAGCCCGACGAAGTCCATTAATTCGCGGGCAACTGCTTCGGGCCGGGCACAGAGATCCTCGTAAAGGATCAATCGGACGTTCTGTAGGCCGTAGTGTCGTTCAAGCGCCCCCTCGTTGAACGCGACCCAGCTCCAAGCACATTTCGCCGCGGCCGACAATTCCTGCAATGCAGCGGCATCCACCCCGCGGGAAGTGGCAAAGGTCATTACCTGCGCCTCGTCGTACGGCACCTCAGACCCATTCGCGCTCGACTCGAAACGGTGCTGCGCCGCTCCGCGCAGAGCGGAGGAGACCACGCCACAAGGGTGGCGCAGGATGAACAGAATGCGGCTGTCAGACAACTCGCGAGCGATGGCGCTGGCATCCCAACCCACCACCTTGATCACCGCTCGTAGCCCGGGTCGTCGGTCAATGGCGACGAAGTCCGGCAGCTTCAGGCGATTCCTAGCCTGCATATCGCGTGACAGTCGGGCGACGCCATTCAGCGTGTGCGCCAGCGTATTACGTAGCAGGCCAAGGGGGGCGGGCAGCCAGGACTTACGGAAAAACGGCCGTTTGGCGGCTGTGCGCAAGGCCTTCACATCAATCCATGTGCGGAGCTGGTCGCGCGGGTGTATGCCGAGGCCGGCCGGAACCACCTCGTCCGGCTCGTGGCGATACAGCACGTCGGGGTGGCTATCCAGAAATCTTGGCAAGCCAAGTCGTCCCGGAGCGGGGCGAGCCTAAAACCAGAATCGGATTTCGCGGCGACACAGACCCGATCGCGCAGCAGGGCGCTCGAAAAAAGGATGGCCTACTTATCGCCGAGGTCGTTCCACGTGTCGTACCACTTTACGGCATTCTGGGCGTGCCTGATGGCGTCAGGGTGATCATGGCTGATGATTACGTTCAGCAATGCTGTCCGAAGGCGCTCTGCCTCGGCGATCTTCCGTCTAAGGACCGGTAAAGCCCACCTGCCTTCCCATCCTTTTGCGTCATAGTCAGGCGGGCATGGGTCGAATGTATCAAACATCGGATGCCTCCACGACTAAGGTGGACGCGCACCCCCATGCCTTTATTCCGCGCTGACGGCGATGTGAGCGCATTCTCCTGGCCTACGGCAGCGCCGGCGCAACGGCCCCCGGAAAAGGAACCCCTTGGCCTAATTGGAGCGGGGAGCCGTTCTGTCGTGCTAGACGGAGCCGAAGATGAGAAGACGAGACGGAAGATGTGGGCGGCGCTGAAGGCGAAGATTGCGCTGGAGGCGTTGCGGGAGCAGTGGACTGTGGCGTGACGGCTCATGTAGCCGATCACTTGGTACGCAAGCTGCATATGGATGCGACAACAGGCGGGCCAGTGCATGACCGCCTCCGTGTCGGGTTCCCTCCCAGCGGTCTGACAGAATCAGTAACCACCACCCCCACCGCCCCCCATGCCGCTGCCTCCACCGCTGCTCTGCCGCATCGGCGTGGTTTGCGGAGCATTGATGTCCCCGGCAGGAGTACAGGCACCGAGCACGAGAGCGACAATGACCATCATTGCTGCAAATACGCCTTTCATAGACCGTCCCCCTGATGGATCCGTCGGCTGCTTGCATCCGGCGGTTTGCCGGTTGCCCGCGAGTGTGCCTTTCTTTATGCGACAGACGCGGCGGCATCGGTGGTTATTCCTGCTGCCCGGAATTTTTTGGCGAAAGTATTCCGCTCAGGCCGTTCCGTAATGCTCTTCGCCCTTTAGGCAGTATTGTGGCCGTCGGCGCCCTAGCAGCCTGTCGGATTGAGATACCCGATCACGCGATCGGTGGCTAGAATCGGCGGATGTCGAATTTTGTGCCGTTCAACCGCGACCAGGCCTTTCTGCTGCCGCCCGACCTAAAGACTTGGCTGCCGGAGGATGATCTTGCGCACTTCGTGGTGGCCGCGGTGGAGCGGGTACCGCTCGGGGCGTTCCGAGTGGCGGAGCGAGCGTGCGGCAAGCCGCAGTATCACCCGCGGCTGATGCTGGCGCTGCTGATCTACAGCTACGCCAACGGCATCTTCTCGTCGCGGCGGATCGAGCGGGCAACCTACCGTGACATCGCGGTTCGCTTCGTGGCGGCCAACCTGCACCCCGACCACGACACGATCGCGGTGTTCCGACGCTCGAACAAAGCGGCCTTCGAGGCGGCCTTCCTGCAAGTGCTGCTGCTGGCGCGCGAGAGTGGGCTGCTGCGGCTCGGCACGGTGTCGATCGATGGGACCAAGATCGACGCCAATGCCTCGAAGATCCGCTCCGTGCGCTACGACCGGGCGCAGGAATTGCGGGCCAAGCTGGCGGCTGACATCGCCGCGCTGACCGCGCAGGCCGAAGCGGCCGACGCCGGGGACCACGACCCGCAAGCGTTGCCGGCAGAACTGGCCCGGCGCAACGCGCTCCAGGCGAAGCTCGATGCTGCCTGCGAGCGGCTGGAAGCCGAGGCACGCGCCGAAGCTGAGGCCGCCCGCCCAGCTTATGAGGCCAAGAAGGCCGCCTATGACGCCAAGAACGGGCGTCGCGGCCGGCCGCCGAAACCGCCCGATGATACGCCGCCACCAGAGCGACAAAGCAACCTTACGGACCCGGACAGCGCCCTGATGCGACGCTCGGATGCGCATGAATACCGCCAAGCCTACAACGCACAGGCGGTGGTGTGCGCCGACGGTGCGCAACTGATCCTGGCGACCAACCTGGTCGCGACCCCAGCCGATGCGCCGAGCTTTGCCGCGACTACCCTGGCAATGGAAACAACCATTGGCCTACCCAAGATCGTTCTGGCCGATACCGGTTTTGCCAGCGGCCCAGCGGTGGCGGACCTGCACGCACATGGCATCGAGCCATTGGTGGCGATCGGGCGGACCCAGCCGCACCGGCCCTACGACTTCCGTCCGCCGCCGCCGCAAACCACGCCGCGCCGGATCACCGAGCCTTGGCGCCTGGCGATGAAAGCCAAGCTGGAGACCGAAGATGCCAAGAACCTCTACAAAAGACGCAAGCAGACCATCGAACCGGTGTTTGGCATCATCAAGAGCGCCATGGGCTTCGTCCGCTTCCACCTGCGCGGCATCCAAAAGGTTGCCGCCGAGTGGACCCTGACCGCGCTCGCCTACAACTGCAGGCGAATTGCCCGCCTGCAGGCGGCGTGAACACCCCAGCCGGCTTGCTCATTGGCTCAGCCGGCAGGCTGAATCCGACAGGCTGCTAGAGCACGTTCGGTCCGTGGTCCTTACCTTGGCCAGCTCAGCATATAATCCGTCCTGGTCAGGGCTGGACCTGGAAGACCAGTATCGCTGCGTCCGAACCGAGCCCAAACAACCCGGCCCGGGCCGCAACGAAGAGCCGATCCATTTCCGGCACGAACAGTGAGGTTCGGGCACCGGGCGCCGTTTTGATTTCGGCTTAAGCGGCGGTAGCCGCTTGCGTCGTGCTGGAACACATCGACGGCCCCCTCGCCACAACTGACGTATATGCGTTGGCGCCTGGAATTGAAGAATACGTCATCCGCGTCGTGACAAGTCTCCAGGTTCGCTTTAACAGCACCGCTCTTCGTATCTAGTCCAACCAAGCGCGCCGGGCTGCGGAAAACCGTGGCGACGACAGAGCCCGCCTCATTAAGCGCCATGGGGAAGTTCGCGCGCAGGTTTGGCACGCGCCAGATCGCGATCTGCTTCCCGGTCCCCAGGTCAACGACCGCGATCTCTCGGGCCTCGGGCACGTTCACGAATGCGCGGTGCGCTGGCTGGTCGAGCTGAAAGCCTTCGGGGTGAGCGAGAAGTTTCGTGCGGCTCGTGATTGATCGGCTCGCCGGATCAAGAACAGCGAGCCCGCCGCTGCCGTAACCCACGACCAGTTGGCCAGACTTTGAATCGAGCCGGATGTTGTCGGCGTCGTTACCGAGATGGATTGTGCCCTGCGGCAAGAAATCCTGAGCATGGAACAGGCGGACCGACCCGTCGCCGGCACTTGTGACCGCAATCAGGTCCGCCTTCGGCGCATAGCCGATCCCTTGCGGTTCCCGCAGGCCGCCAATCCGATGGACGGTCTTCCCGGTCACGAGATCGATCGCATCGACGGTGCCGTTGCCGAGTTCGGCCACCCACAGGCGCTTGCGCCCGAGATCGATGGCTAGGTGGTCGATGCGCCCGGAGACGCCGGTGAGCGGAATGGTCCGCTCGATTACCAGGGGCAGCGGCGCGGGTTCCGCTGCCCAACTCTCGCCGAGTGGTGTGCAGAGGAGGAGGAGGAGGAGGAGGAGCAGCAGGAGATTGAGAACGACTTTGGTTACGGAGGACGTGTGCAAAGCCCTCCCGCGGCTCCCGGCCGTGTTCACGTTGCGAAGGGCCTTCCGCTATCACTTGGCGAGCTTCCCGGCGGCGTGGTTGGCCGGAAATAATCAGTGATGCCCGCCGTGAAAGCCTCCGCGATGAAAGCCGTGACCAAAAAAGGCGTCGTGGTGGCGAGGTCCCCGGAATACGAAGAAATTAGCCGAGAAACCGGTGCCATACCAAGGGTAACCATACCAGGGATAACCATACCAGGGATAACCATACCAGGGGTAACCATACCAGGGGTAACCATACCCATAAGGGTATGCCCAACCGTAGGCTGCGTAGTCAACTGGAGGTGACTGCACCGTATTGCCGCGTGAATACATGCACTGGGTATAGGCAATATTATAGCGTTGTTGCAGGTCATATTCACCTCCGGCCGCATTGTTGGCGCCGACGGCGGTGCCTCCGAGAAGGCCTGTCGCGCCGCCGATCGCTGCCCCGGCACCGGCGTTTCCGGCCGCTGCGCCGATCGCCGCTCCCGCTGCTGCACCAAGCGCCGTGCCGACGGCCGCGCTGCCCACCACGGTTTGGCTGCCGGCCTGCCCTGGTTGGCTAAAGCCTATCGTGGCGTTCGCATAATTGCGGCACTGCACGTCTTCTTGCTGGAAGGCGGTGAGGCTCTTTCCCTGCGAGGGAAGCGCCATCACGGAGGGACCGGGAGGCGGAGCGATAGCGCAGCCGGCAAGGGCACATATGCCGCCAACGACAGCAATAGCTGTGCTCAGCTTACGATCGCGCATGGCTTGGACCTCCTTATCGGTCCTGCCTGATAGGGACGCGGCGCCGCCCTCGATATTCCACCACCCTCCTCTCACGTCCCCGCGCGTAGGTGTGACAACCTCCTTTATAATATTCGGAGCGGATGCCTCATCTCCGGAACCTGATCCGGACGCGTCGCCTGCATGTTAATCGAGACTGGACTAAGACGAGCCCGCCGGCTTCGGGGCTCCGGCGCGCTGCGATCGCTCGACCAGTTTGCGCCGGCCGCGGGCGCTGCGCCGTGGCTCGGGGGTCTGCTTCCACTCGCCCTGATCGGCGAACCGGTCGGGGAACTCGCCGAGATTGTCCTGGATCTCGGCCTCCTCCACTCCCTCCGGTTGGCCGCTCAGCATGGTCTCGTGCGTCATCGGGTTGGGCAGAAGCCCGGCGCCGGCGCTCTCCTCCATGCCGACCAGCTCGCGGGCGCGCTCCCAGTAGTCGAGATCGCGGCCGGATGGGCGGCCGTCCGCCTCCCACAAATGGTAGGCGCGCTTGCGGATGCGCTCCTGGCGTTCCTGATCGCTTCGGTCCAGCGGATTGTCTGCCATCGTGACTTGAACTCCGTCCCAGAGGCCCTCGTGAGAAAAGCGCGCAAGCACCTCGCATGGTTGCGAGGAGTCGCGCAAATCTCGTGATGCTGCGTTGCAGCAAAGCCATCCGCGCCGTCCCATATGCCGGGCGCTACTGGCATTGGACGGAGGACGGCAATGGCGCACGCGCGACCGGCGGGGCGGCGGATATCGCTCGGACTGCAAGGGGGAGGTTCCTTCGGCGCGTTCACGTGGGGCGTGCTCGACCGGCTGCTGGAGCAGGACGAACTGGACTACGACCTGGCGAGCGGGGCCAGCGCCGGGGCGGTCAACGCCGTGCTGCTGGCCGAGGGCCTGGCCGAAGGCGAGCACGATGCGGCCCGGGAGAAGTTGGAGCGGTTCTGGAAACGGGTCAGCCATGCCAGCCCGTTCGCCGCCTCTGGCTTCTCGCACTTCGCCGCCCAGTCCGTCGCGGCCGCGACGATGGAGCTGGTCCGGGTGGTCTCGCCCTACCAGTTCAACCCGCTCGGGCTGAACCCATTGCGCGAGCTCCTGGCCGACGAGATCGATTTCGACCGGTTGCGTGCCGCCCCGCCGATCCGGCTGCTGATCGCCGCCACGCGCGTCAGCGATGGCCGGCCGCGCCTGTTCACCGAGACCGAGCTGACGCTCGACCATGTGCTCGCCTCCGCCTGCCTGCCATTTCTGCAACAGGCGGTGGAGATCGACGGCGAAGCCTATTGGGATGGCGGCTACAGCGCCAATCCGCCGCTCCGGCAGCTGGTGATCGATACCGAGGCCGAGGAAATCGTGGTGGTGCAGCTTCTGCCGGAGCAGCAACCGGGGCCGCCGCATTTGTCGCACGAGATCGCCCGACGGGAGCGGGAGATCGGGTTCAACGCCTCGTTCCTGCGCGAACAAGAATTGGTTGCGGACCTGCGGCGTGCCTGCGCCGGTCCCCGGCTGCTCCGCTCCCCGCTTTGCCGGAAACTAGCGCGCCTGAAGTGTCACCGCATCGTCGCCGATGCGATCGCGGATTTGGGCCACGAGAGCGCGATGGACACATCCTGGCCGTTCCTGCTGCGCCTGAAGGAGAGCGGCCGGGCGGCGGCGGAGGACTGGCTTCACACGCCGTAGCCGCTTTCCCTCCAAGCACTCATTGCTCCTGGTCTTCACACAGCCTCTCCCCTGGCAAGCCCTATGGGAGAGGGGCCTAGGGGCTGGCCTAGCGTGGCGCCGGGAACCGGGTTAAAAAGATTACAGGGCAGGCTGAGGTCCATGTTGGCCGAGGCAAAACGCAAGGCAAGGTCGTCGCCGATAGCCGCGTCGATCTCGCGCGCTCCGAAGTTCTCGCCTCACCGTCAGCACGCCCCGCCATCACGGCGAGCGGCATGCGGCCTCTACACTAGGCGGCCCTCGATCCGAGGAGAGTAGGATGGAAATCACGGGAATGCTCTACGGCGCCAAGCTCCTGGACTTCGCGGGGTTCCCGAGCGCCGAGGTGCTGGGACCGGACGCGAGCGAGGAGGAGATCAAGCGGCTGATCGAGCGGCACGGGTCGGTGTTCATCAAGCCTGTGTTCAAGGGCGGGGTCGGCAAGAAGGGCAAGGCCGGGTTGATCGGCCGCGCCAAGGACCTGAAAACCGCGCTCAAGGAGAAGGAGCGTCTCTACTTCGTCGAGCATCGCGTCGGGCATACCGTGGCGAAAGCCAATGGCGTAACGTTCGAGGGTGCTGTCCCGGCCGATCACGAAGTCTATTTCGCGATCACCGACTCGACCCACTACCGGGCACCGACCATGACGCTGACGCATCACGGCGGCATGGATATCGAGGAGCTGGACAAGAGCATGGTCCAGCAGGTGCCGTTCGATCCGCTGACCGGCCTCAAGGCCTTCGTCGTCGCCAATGCGCTGTCGGAGCTGAACGCGCCGACCCAGATCATCTCGCCGCTGGTGCAGCAACTTCCGAAGCTTTGGGAGCTGTTCCACAATTTCGGCATGACCACGGTGGAACTGAACCCGATCCGGATGCGCCCCTCGGCTCGCGGGCGGCTTACCCCTATCGCCTGCGACTTCAAATGCGGTTTCGATCGCGACGATCCGCGCTGGCTGCGGCTCAATCTGCCACCACATCTGTTCGCGGCGGACTATTCGGATTTCGAGCAGGAGATCAATCAGCTCCGCACTTATCAGGGCCAGAGCGATGTCTATGTCATCAATGCCCGCGGTTCCATTCTCGCCCCTACATTCGGCGGCGGAGCGAACTCGCTGGTGACCGAGATGCTGGGAGACGACGCGATCATCTCCTCGGACTTCGGGGGCAACCCGCCCTACGAGAAGATGAAGGAGGTGGCGCGCATCTGCTTCAAGCACTGGCTCCGGCAGGCCAACGTGCTGTTCATCATCGGCGGCAAGTCCAACAACACGGATATTTTCGTGACGCTGCGCGCCATGGCCGATGCGTTGCGCGAGCATTTCGGCAAGTATGGGCCGACCCCGCTCTATGTCGTGGTCGGGCGCGGCGGGCCGAATCTGGTTCGCGGCATGGGCGTGATGCGCGATACGCTGGAAGCACTGGGCCTGCCGTACCGCATCTTTGGGTTCGATTCAGATATGAGCGGGGTGATCGGGTACGCGCGTGCCGTGGATGCCTGGATGAAGGCCGGAGGACGCGAGACGATCGGCCGCAGTCTGAACATCGCCGCCGATCCGGCGCTGGCGGCGTGAACGGGAGCATGTGACATGCCTCAGCAGGGCCTCCCCGACTTCAAGTACTTCGTCGGCATCAGCTCGCTCGCGCAGGTCGCAACGCCGCAGGATCGGGTCTGCGTGCTGAACATCCTTGGCGGCGAATCAAGCGAGGTGACGCCGGTGGGCCATGCCTATTCGGGCGGCAATGTCGTGTTCGGCACCTCGCCCGGCCGGCGGGGCCAAGTTCTGGAAACGCCGGCCGGCAACATCCCGGTCTATAACAACGTGCGCGAGGGGCTGGATGAAGGGCACCGCTTCAACTCCGGCGTTGTCTATTTGCCGCCCTCCGGAGCGCGCGACGGGGTCGCCGAGCTGATCCGGGTCAACCCTGATCTCCGTAAGATCTTCATCGTCACGGAAAAGATATCCGTGCATGATGCGCGCGAAATCCGGGCACTCGGCCAGCACAATGGGATCGACATTTTCGGCGGCAACAGCCTAGGCGTTGCCGATGCGTGGCATCATGT
This sequence comes from uncultured Pseudomonadota bacterium, assembly GCA_963849305.1. Lineage (GTDB taxonomy): Bacteria > Pseudomonadota > Alphaproteobacteria > Acetobacterales > Acetobacteraceae > CAWKGV01. Next base: position 166,856 of record CAWKGV010000008.1, on the reverse strand, counting down.
CCGCATCGGCGGCGCGCTCGGCGGAGACAATCCGGCCGAGGCGCTCCGGGCCGGCTCGATTGCCATCTTCTCCAATTCCGGCAATTTCACCACGACCATCGCCACCTATCTGCGCATGGCGGGCTGGGGCACGACGACGCTGATCTCCAGCGGCAAGGACGTGTACATCCAGTATGCCGCGCCGGAGTTCGCCTTCGCGCTGGCCAATGACGCGCGCAGCAAGGCGGCGGTGCTGTATGTCGAGCCGGGCGGCTTCTACGAGCTGGACGCCCAGTTCACGAAACCGATCATCGCCTGCGTCGTCGGGCGCTGGAAGAGCCGGCTGACGCGCGCGGTCGGACACGCGGGCGCGATGTCCGGCGGCAACGACGATGCCGCCGGCAAGGAGCGCTGGTTCATGGAGAAGTTCGGCGTGGACGGGATTTTCACGCCGGACAGGCCGATCGTGTCCCCGAAAGGCGCCGTGGTGACGAACATCGCGCACATCCCCGCGGCGCTTACCGCGGTGATGCGCGAGAACGGCGCGCGGTTGGACTTCGAGCCGGAAGGCAATCTGGAGTTGAAGCCGTGGTTAGGGTCGAACCAGGGGCTCGCCTTAGCACCCGAACTCGATCTTCCCGTGGTCTCCGCGGTGCCGCCCTATGACGAGCAGATCGCAACCCTCAACCGGCAGATTGGTGCCGTGCTGCCGCGCCAGATCATGAAGGATGCATCCGGCGCGTCGCAGATGGACCCGAGAACGCAAGTGACCAGCCTGCATAACGTCTCCATGCTGGATGCCGCGCGCCACCCATTCGAGTCGCATGTGGTGCTGGCGCTGCTGCACGAAGCAGGCGGCGAGAACGACCGGGCGCTGGTCGATGTCGCGGTCGGAGCTTACGTGAATCTTCGCGGCGACCCGGCTTTGGCGGCGGCGCAAGCGGCGCGCGAGATGGGGAATGCGCCGAATACCGTCCTCGCCGCCGCGTGCAGCATCGTCGGGCCGAAACGCGCGGAGCGGGCGCGGGCACTGGTGCGGCTGATGATCGACCGCTTCGCCAGTGCTGGACTCCGGAACGCCCTCGACGAGGAGTTCCAGCTCGGCGCGGTCGCGATCGACGAGGAGACGCGGGGGCTGTTCTCGGCCGAGCAGACGGACGCGAAGGCCGAGGCGATGCTCGCCGGATTGAGGGCGCGCGGCGCCAAATCGGTGTTCGTCCGCTTCGTGCAGAGCCTGGGAGGCCATCCGAGCGCGGACGCGGTGCTGGCGGCGATCAGCGCGACCCTCGCCTGGGGGCCGCTGATGCGCAAACGCATCTCCCGGATCACCGCCGAGTGCCTGCCCTGGTGGTTGCAACTGTTCGGAACGATGATCGGCGCTTCGGTGCCGGCGTCCAAGCACGCGCCGGGGGCATTCTGCGGCTGGCCCGCGCAGGAGATCCTGAACGCCGGCAGCCTGAACGAGATCGGGTGCCTGGCGCTGGTCGGCTCCTCGAAGCCGAACGACGTGTTCGTGTTCCAGACCTTGGTGGGTCTGCTGCTGTCCAATGGGCCAGGAACCATTTCGGCCCAGGGTGCCAAGGGCGCTGTCGCCGCCGACGGGCCTGAGGACCCGGAGCGGGTGCAGTTGAACAAGGCGATGATCGGCTGCCTGACGCATTCGGGCTTTGCCCACGGGGGCAATGGTTACGAAGGCATCGCGTTCCTGATCGACCAGTTTCGCGCCACCGACCTCAATGATCCGGGCGAGAAGCGCCACGGACTGGACCTGGATGGCCTAGCCGCACGCTACGTGGAGGACTATGCCCGCTACAAGTCAACCAGGAAGTCCACCGGCGGTCTCGAGATCCAGAAGATCCCCGGCGTCAACCACCCGGTGTTCAAGGACAAGCCGGTGAACCTCGACCCGCGCGAAGTCTGGTTGCGACAACTGTTGGAGCAGCGGGGCGAGTACAACGTCTTCCACGACTACTACGGCAGGCTGGTGCAGGCGCTGTTCAAGGGCGGGGTGTCGCGGAACGTCTACTGCGTCAACATCGACGCGGTGATCGCGGCGCTGCTGCTGAAGATGCTGTGGCAACCGTATCGGTCCGGCGCTTTGTCGAGCGATGCCCTGGAGACGGCGGCTTTCACCATCTTCCTCTATGCCCGGATGCTCGGCTGTGCGGCGGAGATCGACGACCACATGAACCGGGGCCGCAATATGGATACCCGGACACCCGCCTCGAAATGCGCTTTCGTGACCTAGTAGCTCTGCACGGAGGTTTCGACGAGTTGAATCGGATCAGTCTGCTTGGGTGGAAACCGGACGTAGAAGGGACGGCTTTTCGACGGCTGGTTTGCGCCCATCCCGGACGTTCGAACCCTACCTATACTCGCCTAGCGGACACCCGCCCGAGAATGGGACGCTCGGTCACCATGACGACAGAAGCTCATCGAGCCGGGCGATAGCCTTGCGAACCTCCGACTTGCCGATCTGTGTGCCGCCATCCCCGGTTAGGTCTAGGCAGCGCAGCAGGAGCGTGCGCAGCTTCGCCGTGTCTGCTCCGAGCGGACGAGGGAGGCCGGTCACCGCGAGCGCCGCCGTGCGCGCCTCGGCCGCGCTCGCCGGCGTCACATCTTCTCCGTTCAGCAGCTGTCGCTGAAGCTGCGCGGCCGGGCCAGAGGCCTTTACATATGCCTTGTCGGGGGCACTGATGCGCTTGGTGAGCAAATCCTTGCGACCCGACGTTCCCGTCGCGCTGGCGATGAAGGACCGGAGATCCTGTGGCTCATCCCGCCTTTGGCCGCGAAATAGCGCATGGGCACCCACTCGTTCGCCGGCATGTCGATGGCGTACGCAGGTAGTCGGCCGGGTCGGCCTGGAGCGCGTCCTTCAGAAAATCCCGGCGCAGATCGTCGCGCGTGACGCTTCCCTTTCTGACCGTCACCGGCGCGGCCGCCCTCACGTCGCCGATCAGACGCAGGGCAGGCGCGCCCGCCTGTTCCCGGAACTCGCCTTCCTTGACCAGGGTCAGGCGCTCGATGATGTCCTCGCTCAGCTCGATCGAGGTCTTGCCGTCGGTCAGCTTGCCGTCGGCAAGGTCCGCGATCATCGCGCGTTCGGGACCGAGTTCGAGAAGCCGATGGACCATGGGGAGGATATTCTCGCGGGTCCTGGCGTCGCGTTCATCGAGGATCACGCGGAGGTCACCGTAGGAAATGCGCCGCGACGCTCCGGGGTAGCGATAGAAGATGTCGCCCTCCTTGATCTCGCCACTCCCGCCATCGTTTTTCGTTGCGATGACTGGACGGCCCGGATGACGCTCGATGTGGAGCACGCCGATCATCTTCCCGCCGATCTCGACGATCGTCTTCTGGAAGCGGGGCGTTGGGTCGAAGGCGCTGCGGAGTCGTGTCGCAATCTCACCGGGGTCCGCTTTGGTGAAATCGTCGCTCGCCAGCCCGACTACCTTGCAGGTTCCTGCCGCATCCTTGTCGGCGATTCCGAAGAAGACGTAGCCGCCCCGATTGTTTGCCAAGGCTGCGACAGCACGGAGCCATGCCGCGGCGTTTCTGAGGCTGAAGCTCTGTTTGCACTCGGCCGAGTCCGTCTCACCCGCCGTCAGCCGCCAGTCGCCTGCCTCATCCTTTGCGAACATCGCCGCCAGACACGGATCGGGAGACCGGGTCAGCTTCACTACCGGTCGATGCGATGACGACGCCGGGCACATCGGTTGACGGGCTACGTTCGGCGAGAAAGGTATTGAGCTCATCATCCGTCGCCGCCGGGATTAAGGCGGAATCGCTGTAGCTGCCGTCAGCGATATTGGAGATGCGGCCGGAGTTCACCGGCCGGCCGGGACGGTTGAAGAAAAACTGAATGTCGGTGTTCTTGATCCCGCGCGCGATCATGGCCTTGATCAGCGCAATCTCCTGATCCGTGATCGTGCGGGCCATGCGTGCGGTTGCTCTCGGACCGTCGATGCCCGCCTCCGGCTTAAGCCGCCGCGCGCCGCCCGCGTCTCGGGACGGCAGGTGGGAAAGGTGCCGATAGGGTTGCGAGCTCATCAGTGGCCTCGGTCGGGTCCTGCGGCACGAGTTCGCCACGGAAGGCACAAGTTCAGGATGCTCTGTTCGAAATGGTCGAGGAGAGCGACGGCGCGGCCGGTTTCGGCCTGCACGAGCCGCGCAGACGTCTCGACAGCATCGAGCCGCTAGGTCAATGCGTGCCGCCTTCGCCTGCCGGAGGAACTGGAACAGGCATATGCGGCGACCTTGGACATGCTGATGCTGGCAAGATTGGTCGTCTTGCTTACCCTCATCCAGGAAGATAGCGCGCACACACTGTTGTTGGCATAGCAGAGCTCAACGTACTCACGGGGTCACTCAGCGTCACTGCGTCAAGTCGTAGCTGCGAAAAACGTGGTTCTGATGTAGACGCATCGGTAATCAAGGCTTTTGTACCATTCCACACCCAGCCACGTCCGAGCTTGTCGCGAGTGCCGCCAACCTCGTTCATCTGAAGATCAGATCACGCGCTACCGAAGCAGATAGGTCAGGCGGGTGCGCCTCTGAGCACCGCAGAGAGCTTTAATAGTTCTTAACGTCTTCAAGGCGCAAGTGCCATGCCGCGCTGCACGTTGGCATTCGAAAATTATAGGACGATCAACGGCAGTGCGATCCTCGTTTGCAGGCGTAGCGGCTATACCAAGCGTCAAGCCGGAACTTGATGTCACAGGCTGGCCCGCGCGTGCAACATCTGTCCCATCCTGCGTTTCTCTTCTCGGAATGTTTAAGGCCGCGGTCGGTTCCAAATAGCTCAGATATATCGCCTGCTGAGCGCCGCGATGCGTTCGATGTCGGCGCGGGCGCGGCGGGTGCGGGCAAACAGCGCCTCGATCCGCGCCACGATCCGGCGTTGCTCGGCAAGGGGTGGAAGCGGCACGGGAGATGCTCTTCAGGATCGTTTGGCTGATATTTGGTTGTGCTCCGCCTTGGCCTAAGTCGCGTAGCTCCGGTCGAGAAGCGATTACGAAACAAAAGAGGTACGAAACTAAGGCATTTCGGACGGATTGGGTATGCAATGCGCCACGGCCTCATTCGTCGCGCATGAGATATCGCTTATGGCAGCTCTGCCCGATTGTCGCGCCATACAAGGCAATTAGGAGAGCACCAGGCTGCAAAACTTTCGCTGGGCAGTTTGCAAGTCCAGCTTCGGTGATGGTCTGCTCGGTCCGGGTTAATCTGCCGTCATTGAGGTCCCCGCTCTTTGCCCAGGGAATAGGCCCTCCGTAATATGCCGGCGTTGTGACTGGTGTGCCACCGCTTCCCCATTGACCGAGCTGACCGAACGCAACCCGCTTCCAGCCGCTCGGCAAGTCGACAGTCATTCCGCCGCCTCCGCCAACATCGTCTCGCCGCCAAATTCGGCTGCTAGCGCTTCCACTTCGGCCAGTGCTCGCGCGAGATGAGTGCGCATTGCCTCCAATATATCCTCCGGCTCCTAGAGGACAGTAGGGAAGCTCGCGCTGGAAGCGCTGCTCGGCCTCGGTCTTCAGGGCGAACAGGTCGTCGGTGTGGTCCTTGATGAAACGGTCGGCCGCGACCAGGAAGCCGCCGGTCCCCGCCGCCGGGTCCTGGACGATCTCGCCCGGCTGCGGCTGCAGCAGGCGCACCATGCAGTCGATCAGCGGACGCGGGGTGAAATACTGCCCGGCGCCGGATTTCTTCTCGGCGGCATTCTTTTCCAGCAACCCCTGTGTGAAAAGACGTTATGGCATTTTTCGTACAGGTCGCCCAGGCCCTCGGCCTTGGCCGAATACCAGTCCAGCCGGTCGATCTGCGTGACCAGCTCGTGGAGATTCGTGGGCTTGCGCAGGCTGGTCTGCGCGTCGGCGAAGATGGTGCGGATCATGCCCGCGCCCTCGGTGCCGAGGCGCAGCAGCAACGCACGGTATTGAGTCAGAAGCGCCTCGCCCTGGCGGCTGGTCAGGCTGGCCCAGCGGGCGTCAGCCGGCAGCGGTCCCTCCCGCCCCGTCTCGGCCAGCATCTTCAGAAACAGCAGATAAGTCAGCTCGGTGACGTACGCCTGATAGGTGATGCCGTCGTCGCGCAAAATGTCGCAGAGGCGCCATAGCTTCTGGACGATGTCACGGGTCACGCCTCCCGGCGCGCGGGTTATCGATTCGCTCATGCCGTATCCTTCCACGCGGCCTCGTTGATGTCGCCCAGCAACCCGGCCAGGCGCCCGCCGAACACCCGGTCCAGACGGGCGAACCCGCCGGCCGCCTCGCGGAACTGGCCTTGGTCGAGCGCCGCCGGGTCGGCGACGCCGATCTCGGCCACCTGCGTGCAGATGCGGCGCAGCCATTTCTGCTGATCCGGGGTCAGACCGCCGCGCTTGATAATGGCCTCCACCGCGCGCTGGACACGGACGGACCAGGGCTCCAGCGCGTCCCCGAGGGCAGCCTGCCGAACGAAGCCGATCAGCCTGGCCGCGACATCCTCCTGCTTCGCCTCGCGCCAAGCAGAGCGCAGCGCCGTCTCGGAGAACCCGGCCTCCTGCAGGGCGAGTGCCAGGGCGCGCAAATCCGCCTGCGTCAGGTCGCGCGGACGGCGGAGCACCAGGGACAGAGCGGCAACCTGGTTCTCGTTGGCGCGCAGAAACGCGCCAAACGCAGCCAGATAATCCTCCGGACGGCCAGAGGCACCGTAGCCGATGGTCGTCGCGACATGCGCATCCGGATGGAACGAGACCGCCAGCGGCACGGGGCGGCCGCCATCTGGTTGCCAGTCGAGGATCGGACCCAGCCCTGGGCGGTCGGCGACCCACGCAGCGAGATTTGAAGGATCCGCGGTCCGCACGCGTGCGAGGGCGTCGGCCGGGGTCTCTCCCGCGGCAGCGGTGAACTGCTCGACCGCCTCGGGGGATAGCCGGACGATGCGCCGACGGAGGCGGACCAGCAACTGGTCGCGAATCAGCGCCCGCTGATCCGGGTCGGTCACCCGTGCCAGCTCCTCGCAGCAGCTGAGTGAAGGACAGCGACGGGTTGACCACGACCGGCTTCATTTCGGTCAGGTCCTGGATCGCCTCCGACTGCCGGACGGCGTCGAAGACGCGAAAGCTTTCCTTGTCGATGCCCGGGCCGCCGATTTCGGGGCACAGCCGGGTCGCCCGGCCGATCATCTGGTCGTAGAGGATGCGGCTGTTGACCCGGCGCAGGAACGCGAGGTTGACGATCTTCGGCACGTCGATGCCAGTCGTCAGCAGATCCACGGTGACGGCGATCTTCGGCAACGGGTCGTTGCGGAAGCGCCGGATCATGGACCGGGCCTGTCGATGCTGCCGGTCACCTTGCGGATCAGGGCCTCGTCCTGCGGACCGTGGCGCGCCTCCATCGCGGCGCCGAGCAGGTTCACCACCGTGTCCGCGTGCGCGTCCGAGGCCGCGAAGATCAGCGTCTTGCCGGGATCGGCCGGGTCGATGTGCTCGGCCAATTGCTCGCAGATGACGCGGGTGAAGGGTTCGGTGACGACCCGCCGGTTGAAGCTCTCAACCTCGAAGTCGAAGTCGTCCGGCGCGGTCGTAGGTCGACGGCGCCGGTCAGCGGGTCAAGTAGAGGCAGTGTGTCGCCCGGCTTGAAATGGATGCCGTCGCGGGACAGCTCGGTCTCGATTCGGATCGGCGGCTCCTGGTCCACGAGCCAGCCGTCGATCACCGCCTCGCGCAGGCCGTAGGTGAAGATCGGGCGGCCGAAGATCTCGGTCGTGTGCAGGGCCGGCGTCGCGGTCAGGCCGATGCGGACCGCATCGAAATGCTCGATCACGCGCCGGTCTTGCTGACGTAGTCGGCTTCGGAGCGGAACCCGAGCTCGGCGTCGCTCATCTCGCGGTCGAGGGTGTAGCCGCGATGGCACTCGTCGACGAGCAGCAAGTCGTATTGGTCGACCGGGGCACGTCCTCCGGCGTGGGCGCGAACAGCACGCGCTTGACCAGCCCCTGGATGGTGCAGATGTGGACCTTGGTATCCGGGTCGGGAGCCGTGTCGCCCAGCACCTTGAGTCCGAAGATGTCTGCGAACGTGCGCGCGCTGACGATGCGTGTGGTGGTGAACGCGTCCTTTGCCTGGTCGCCCAGCGCGGTCCGGTCCACCACGAAGCAGACCCGCCGGAACCGCCGCGTGTGCAGCAGGCGGTAGAGGAGGGCGACGGAGAGCTTGGTCTTGCCGGTCCCCGTGGCCATGGCAAGCAGCAGGGCGCGCCGGTCGTCGTCGGCCAGGGCCGCCTCCACCGCCTGAATGCCGCGCATCTGGTAGTCTCGCAGGCCGAAAGCGAAGTCGAACGGCAGCGTCGTAAGTGCGGCGCTGGCCGTCACGCGGTCGAAGTCGAGCATGGCTTTGAGGCCATCGGGCGTCGGCCAGTCCGCGAGCGCGCGCCGCCGGTTCGTCGGATGGCGCGCGTCCCGATGCCAAATGCCCGACTGCGTTTCGAGCTGCTTCAGGTAGGCGCGGCCATTGGTGGCGAATAGGAATGGCACGCGGTAAGGCGGCTCCGTCGTGTCTCCTGACTGCGCCGGCCAGGGGCCGCCGGCCGGGAGCACGATGCCCGGTTCGGGCAGAAAGCCTTGGCTGTAACGGCCGGCTTGGTCGATCGCAGCCGCGACATTCCGGCGACCGCGTTTGGCCTCGACCACGCCGACACAGGTCAGCCCGACAAAAAGGACATAGTCGGCCGGGCCGGTCGTGGTGGGCCATTCGGCGATCGCGCGGTTGCGGCCGGCCACGGGCCGCGCGCCGGCCGAGTACCGGAGTTTCGGCGTGTCGGCCTCCCACTCCCGCGAGCGCAGCCGTCCGTCGATGAGGGAACGCGTCGCCTGCTCATCGAGGTCGATCGCTTGGGCGGCAGTGTTGGCGGCGTTGGTGAGGAGTTGCAGGGCGGCCGGCTGCGCGACGGCGGCCGCCTGAACCCTGGCGAGCTCGTCCTGCAGCGCAAGCAGGCGGCTCTCCGTCTCGGTCGCGAGCGACTCCCAGACCGTCCGTTCCTCCGCCTCGGCGCGCGCGCGTTCCTCGGCGGTGCGCCGGGCTTCCTCGGCCTGCTCGGCTTTCCGCCTGGCAGCATCCGCGGCCGAGAGCGTCGCCAGTTGCTCGGCCCGCAGCCGCTCCAGTTCGTCCCGCAGCGGTGCGGCTGGATCAGAGGGCGGCCGTGGCGGCAGGAAGGGACCGGCCCGGAACGCGCGATCGCCGAAGGTACGGTGGAACCAGACCGCTAGCTGCCGAGCCACCTTCAGCCGGTCAACGCGGTCCCGTGTTCGCCACGATGTTGATGAACCGCCTCGTTGCCGACGCGCCGCAGGTCGTGGAACAGGTCTATGACGTCGCGGGGGTAGGCCGTGTCACGGCGGAGACGGCCAAGGAGGTCGGATTGGGGCTCGTCGACGCCCACGAACACGCCGGCGCGGGCTGCGACCTGCTGCGCCAGCAACTCCCCGAACTGGCGCAGCTTCATCAGGCAGGTGACCGGGTCGTCGGCGAAGTAGCGCTCCGCTAGCCCAGCGACGCCGACCAGGGCGACGTCATAGCGGGCAAGAAAGCCGAAATTCGCGTTGTCGGGTGTCCGTCCCACACCAGCCGGCCTAAGCGATCAGCGCGATTAGCTTGGCCCGCACCTCAGCCAGCTCGGCCGGGCTGACCCGACCCTTGCGGGTCGCCTTACGCGCCCGCCAGTCCTGGCTTTTCACCTGGTCGGCCAGCACTACGCTTGGCGGCCTGCCGGCCAGCGCCACCTCGAACGGGTAGCCCTTGATCCTGGTCGTGGTTGGGCAGCAGACGATCATACCGGCGCGGCCGTTATAGCTGGCTGGACTCAGCACGACCGCGGGCCGATGTCCGGCCTGCTCATGCCCCGCTTGTGGGTCGAACTGCAGCCACACGATGTCCCCGGCGTCCGGGACGTAGTCTGAGGCCACTACCAGACTTCCCGGCCGACCGGCTTCCCTAGGTCGACGGGATCATGGCGGTTCTCGTCGGTCATGCCGGCGACCAGGGTTTCGATATCGTAGCGCGCCGGCCGCAGCGGCTCGATTACGATACGGCCGCCCTCTTCTCGCACGTCGACGGGCTGATCCAATTGCACATGCGCCGCTTCCAGCACCGAGGCTGGAATGCGCACGGCGGCGCTATTTCCCCACTTCTTTACCACGCCGTGCACGTTCTGCCCTCTTTGTGTGTCTACATGGTAGACACGTCGACGGCAGATTGCCAGTCCATTATCCAACCTACGCCAGAAAGGCTGAACTTCGGCTCCGAAGTATCTCATGACCAAGACCCTCACAATGCCGCTGAGGGTCCGCTTTTCAGCACTACCAATCCTAAAGCTCATGGCAGGCCTCACACAGACGGATAAATGGTCTCGACCAACAGGCCGGGCTTACAACCCGTCACAACCCCTGTGCCGAGGCACTAGCTTCGGGGTTCGCAGACGAGCGTTCCTTATCGACCCGCGGGCTCGATCGGCCGCTCGCGCCGCCAATCGCCCCCGGTTTGACAAACGGCCGGGCGGCCCGCTATAGGCGCCGCCTTCGGGCTCCAGGCGCGCAAGTCGCCTGTGGCCCATCATGGCCGGGAACGTGGACGGGCCACCTTCAGGGTCCGCGCCCGTCGCGCGATTGACGCGCGGCCTGCCGGTGCAACACCAAAAAGGAACAGCCGCAACACCATGACCAAGCGCCTGGAGAGCAAATACAAGATCAACCGCCGGCTCGGGGTAAATCTCTGGGGACGGCCGAAATCGCCGATCACTAAGCGGGACTACGGGCCCGGACAGCACGGCCAACGGCGCAAGAAGCCTTCCGACTTCAGTATGCAGCTCGCGGCCAAGCAGAAGCTCCGGGGCTATTACGGCAATATCGGCGAAAAGCAGTTTCAGAAATATTACGAGGAAGCGGTGCGCCGGAAGGGCGACACGTCGGAGAACCTGATCGAGTTGCTGGAGCGCCGGCTCGATGCGGTGGTCTATCGCATGAAGTTCGCGATCACGCCGTTCGCCGCGCGCCAGTTCGTCTCCCACGGCCATATCCTGGTGAACGGCAAGCGGGTGAACATTCCTTCGTATATCGTCCGGGACAATGAGACGGTCGAGGTCAAGGAACGCTCGAAGCAGCTCGCGGTCCTGCTCGACGCGGCGCAGAGCACGGAGCGCGACACCCCTGAATACCTGGAAGTCGATCACCGCGCGATGAAGGGCCGATTCGCCCGGACGCCGAAGCTGTCGGACGTGCCGTATCCGGTGCAGATGGAGCCGAACCTGGTGGTCGAGTACTACTCGCGCTGAAATCATTTCCCATATGGGGTATCATGGCGCCGGGCGGGGCTCACCTCCCGGCGCTTTCGCTTCTGACCCGCTTCGATGATCCTTTTGGAACCCCGGATGACCGACCACGCCGCCGAGATCGCCCGCCGCCGCACCTTCGCGATCATCTCCCACCCCGACGCCGGCAAGACCACCTTGACCGAGCACCTGTTGCGGGCGGGCGGGGCGATCCAGCTCGCCGGCTCGGTGCGCGCGAAGGGGGAGCGGCGGCGCACCCGTTCCGACTGGATGGGCATCGAGCGCGAGCGCGGCATCTCGGTGGTGACGTCGGTGATGACGTTCGAGCACGCCGGGTGCGTGTTCAACCTGCTCGACACGCCAGGCCACGAGGATTTCTCCGAGGATACGTATCGCACGCTGACCGCCGTGGATGCGGCGGTGATGGTGATCGACGCGGCCAAGGGGATCGAGGCGCGCACGCGCAAGCTGTTCGAGATCTGCCGGCTGCGCGACATCCCGATCGTCACCTTCATCAACAAGATGGACCGCGAGAGCCGCGACCCGCTGGAGTTGCTGGACGAGATCGCCGCCACGCTCGCGCTTGATACCGCCCCGGTGAGCTGGCCGGTGGGCCGCGCGAGCGGGTTCGCGGGAACCTACGACCTTCGCGCGCGCGAGATGCGTCTGGTCCCGGAGTTAGGGCAGTCGGACCCGCGTTCGCAGGCCCTCGGCGATGAGATCGACCTGGTTCGGGCGGCGCTGCCGGCGTTCGAGCGGGCGCCGTTCCTCGAAGGCCATCTCACGCCGGTCTATTTCGGCAGTGCCATCAAGGGCATTGGCGTCGCCGACCTGCTGGACGGGCTGGCCGAGTACGGCCCGGCGCCGCGCGCGCAGCCGGCCGACACGCGGATCGTAGAGGCCACCGAGTCCGCGCTCACGGCCCTGGTGTTCAAGATTCAGGCGAACATGGACCCGAACCACCGCGACCGCGTCGCCTTCGCGCGGGTGTGCTCGGGCCGGCTGGCGCGGGGGATGCGGCTCAAGCAGGTGCGCACCGGCAAGTTGATCCCGCTGCACGCGCCGCAGTTCTTCTTCGCCCGCGACCGCGAGCTGGCCGAGGAGGCGTTCGCCGGGGACGTGGTGGGCATCCCCAATCACGGCACGCTTCGGATCGGCGATACGCTGACCGACGGCGAGGAGATCAACTTCGTCGGAGTGCCCTATTTCGCTCCGGAAATCCTGCGCCGCGTGCGGCTGGAGGATGCGATGAAGGCCAAGAAGCTGCGCCAGGCGCTGTTAGAGCTGGCCGAGGAGGGCGTGGTGCAGTTGTTCCGTCCGCAAGACGGGGCGTCGGCGATCGTGGGCGTGGTCGGGACGCTTCAGCTCGATGTCCTGGCCGCGCGGCTGGGGGCGGAGTACGGCATCGCCATCGGGTTCGACGCCACGCCGTACGCCGTGGCGCGCTGGATCGCCTCGCCCGACAAGGGGGCATTGGCGAAGTTCGTCGCGGAGAACCGGGGGGCGATGGCCGACGACGTTGACGGCGATCCGGTGTTCCTCGCCACCTCCGCCTTCATGATGCGCCGCGCCGCGGAATTGAACCCGGCCCTCGCGTTCCGCGACATCAAGGACATGCATAAGGAAAAGGCGGCGGCCTAAGGACCGCCGCCTTTCACCCCAACCCGAACATCAGTAGGATGATGACGACCAACATGGCGAGCCCCAACCCGGCGCTCGGGTAGTATCCCCACCTGGTGCTGTAGGGCCAGCGCGGCAGCGCCGCGACAACCAGCAGGAACAAAATGGCGAGCAGGACCGCGTACATTCCGGGCTGCCCGGTCATTCAGGCGGGAGTGGGGAGCGGCGGATCAGCGCTTCAGATTCTCCCGTGCCGCGTCCTTGGCACCGCCGACGGCGTTCTGCACCTTGCCTTCCGCTTGCTCGGCCTGGCCTTCGGCTTGCTGCTTGGCATCCCCGGTCACGTTGCCGACGCCTTCCTTGACCGACCCCTTGACCTGCTTGCCGATGCCTGACACGCGATCCTTGTCCACGTCCAATCTCCTTTCTGAATTCGGCGCCGCCGGACGTTTGTTGCGCTCAGCCTCGCCTTGGTATGGAACGCGATGGACGAAACTAGGTTCGCCTGGCGTGATTGTTTGGGACCAATCTTCCGAGAACCCTGGGGTGTGCGCGGTGACCCATATCGCCGGTTGTATTGGCACCAGGAAACCCCGACTGTTGCGGGACACGAAGATCTGACTGGCCTGGCGTGGCTCTCATATGGAACCTGCATGGGCTTCGGCCGCGGCGCAGTCCGCCGCCATTCTCTGAACGCGACTGCGAACGAGGCCAGGCCCATGCCACGTCTGCTAGTGCTTGTCCTGTTGCTCATGCTCCCCTGGGGCAAGGCGGGCGCGGCGGCGACCGAGGCGCTTCTGCCGCCGGTAAGCCCGGCTTGCATCTCCTCGCCGTTCGGGCCGCGCGTTCTGCCGGGGCGCCCGCAAGCGGGGAGCTTTCATTACGGCGTGGACATCCCTGCCCCACTCGGCACCCCGATCCGGGCGGCGGCGCCGGGGATGGTGATGCGCATTGAGCGCAGCGGCCCGGGTGGCTTGCAGATGCTGGTCCAGCACCCCGGGTTCGTGGGCGTCTACAGCCATTTCGGCACTGTCGCCCCGTTCTTCGCCGAGGGCGGACGGGCGGTTTCGGCGGGCGAGAAACTGGGCGTGGTGGGGCTCACCGGGGTCACGTTCGGTCCGCATCTCTATTTCGGCATGTTCGTGGCCGACCGCCCGGTGGACCCGGCGCCCTATCTCGGGATGCCGCCATGCAGCAGCGGCCGGCACGTCGTCGCCGCCGGTCGCGAGCGGCTGAACCCACAGGGCAAGATCCTGCCCTCGCGCGATTACGGCGGCGTGATCCCGCCCGAGAGCCTGCGCGCCCAGCACGCGCGTTATGCCACCCTCCGGGCCGAGGCACGCGCGTTCATCCCGCGGCGACCGCCTTCAACCGGCCACGCGCGCTCATGAACGGCCCTGCAGGCGTGCGCGCCCCGGGAGCGAAGCGGGCAAAGCCGAGCGGCGGCATATTGATGTAGATCGCTTCCATACGGCGCTGGGCGGAATAGGTCTCGTGCCAGACCCCGGTACCCGCTGGGTGGCGCAGGAAGGTTCGTCCACCGGTCAGCGGCAATGTTATGCCGTAAACATTGCGGCCTATCATCACGGCCACTTGAACGCTTCGACGCCTGGAAACCTGCGTCGGACGAGAACGGTTCCGGCCATCAGATTGAGAGGAGTTGCGCCGTGACCGCCATCCCCTTCGAGACGGAGTTGCTGGACCGGTTGATGGAGACCGCCGGCATCGAGGTGCTGCTGGCGTCCTCGAAGCACAACGTGCAGTACCTGCTGGGCAACGACTACAGGTTCTTCTTCTTTGACTACATGGATGCGGTCGGGAAGAGCCGTTACCTGCCGATCGTGATTTATCCGAGGGGCGCGCCCGGCAAGGCCGGCTATATCGGCAATAGGATGGAAGCCTACGAGAAGGAGGTCTTGCCGTTCTGGGTGCCGGAATTCCGTCCTGTCGCATCCGGTTCGGTGGATGCGATTCAGGCCGCGATCGAGCATGTGCGCCGGAAGAACCTGCCGGCATCGCGGATCGGCATCGAATCCGGCTTCCTGCCGACGGATGCCGCCGAAACCCTGCGGGCGGCATTTCCCGAAAGTCGGATCATCGACGCGCTCGGCGTGTTGGAGCGTCTGCGCGCCCGCAAGACGCGATCGGAGCTGGACAAACTGCGGCAGGCATCGGAGGGCGTGATCGCATCCATGCTGGCGGTGATCGGCAGCCATGGCGCGGGAACCACGAAGCGGCAACTGGTCGATGCCTTGCGTCGCGAGGAGGTCGGTCGCGGACTGACGTTCGAGTATTGCCTGATTACCGCGGGCACCAGCCTCAACCGCGCGCCCTCTGACCAGCCCTGGCAGAACGGCGACATTCTCTCGCTGGATTCGGGAGGCAATTACCACGGCTATATCGGCGATATCTGCCGGATGGCGGTGCTGGGCGAGCCGGATTCCGAGCTGCGGGATCTGCTGGCCGAGGTCGATTCGATCCAGCAGGCGGCAATCCGCCCGGTCCGGCACGGAACGCGTGGAGGAGAGATTTACGCGGGCGTGGAGTCGGCACTCGCGCGCGCCGCCAATCGCGAGCGCATCGAGTTCGTCGCCCACGGCATGGGTCTGGTGACGCACGAGGTGCCGCATCTGACGGACAAGGGGCCGGTGCCGTACCCAGCCGAGGACCGCGACCGCCCGCTTGAGTCCGGAATGGTGCTGTCGATCGAGACCACCTTGCAGCATCCACGGCGCGGCTTCATCAAGCTTGAGGATACCGTGGCTGTGACGGACAGCGGATTCGAGATGCTGGGCACCGAGGGGCGTGGCTGGAACCGGGGGAAGGTGTAAATTGCCGGTCGTTTGGGCTGACCGATGAATTTGTTGTTTCGACCCCTCCCCAACCCCTCCCGCAAGGCGAGGGGAGCTTCTGGGGTCGCGCAACCAGGATAGTGAGACATGAAGATCGAGATCGAAGTTGACTGCACGCCTGATGAGGCGCGGCGTTTCCTTGGCCTGCCGGATGTGAGTTCGATGCAGGCGGCGTTCATGGCGCGGATCGAACGGCGGATGCTGGAGGCGGCCGACAATTTCGCGCCCGATGCGATGCTGAAGAGCTGGCTGTCGGTGTTCCCGCAAGGCCAGGAGCGGATGCAGGAGATGTTCGGCAGCTTCTTCAAGGCGGCCGCCAAGGCCACCGCGCCCCCGAAGGAGCCGGGCAGCGGGCAATAACGGCTTGGGAACGGACCCGCAGGAGGGCGCGCTCGACGAGCGGCAAAGGCGCGAGCGCGCGTATCATGAGGAGTTCGCGCTTCGCCAGAGGCACAGGATCGAGCAACCGGTGCTGCTGGACGTCGTTTCGCCCGGCCCGCGTCGTCCATGGAACAGCTACTGGACGGCCTACGACCTGCTAATGGCGCAAGACCCGGCCGGTAAGAAGGTGCTGGTGCCCGGGTGTGGGTTCGGGGAGGACGCGATCCGGTTGGCCAACCTCGGGGCGGACGTGTACGCGAGCGACCTGTCTCCGGACCTGCTGGAGATCGCGCGCCAGCGCGCGGACCGTACGGGTCTGCCGGAAATCCATTTCGATGTCATGCCAAGCGAGGCCATGATATACCCTGATGATTTTTTCGATCTGGTGTTCTTCAATGACATTCTGCATCATGTGGACATACCAGCGACTGCCGCTGAGACGCGGCGCGTGATGAAGCCTGGTGGCGTGGCCGTCGCCAACGAGCTTTACACCCATTCGACGCTTCAGAAGCTGCGCGAAAGCCGGTTCATTTCCAAGTTCCTGTATCCGCGCATGTCGCGCTTCATCTACGGCACCGACCAACCCTATATCACGGAGGACGAGCACAAGATCGACGAGCGCGAACTCGCGGTGATCGAGGCCATCCTTCAGCCGGGCATACAGCGCAGATTCTTTCTGTTCCTGGGGGGACGCGTAGTGCCCGCGGGCTGGACTGCGATGGCGAAGCTTGACTCCGCCTTCTTGAATGTCACGGAAGGTCTTGGCCGGCTTTTCGCAGGGCGGGTGGTTCTGCTGGGCGTTGTGCGGAAATAGGCGGAGTTCCCATCGGCCGGATCCAGTCCGGCTATGACGAGGTGTAAGCGCCCGCGTTCTGACGAAGCGCCCTTGCGGCTGGACCGGGTTCGCGGGGAAGATGGGCTGATCACCAACGCCCCTCATCGGAGACGCCAAGCGTGCCCGCCTTCAAGAGCACCGATACCTATATCGCCACGCGCGACCTCGAAGTCGCCGTCAACGCCGCGGTGACATTGCAGCGTCCCTTGCTGATCAAGGGCGAGCCCGGCACCGGCAAAACCATGCTGGCCCATGAAGTGGCCCGCGCGCTCGGCCATCCCCTGATCGAGTGGCATATCAAGTCCACCACCAAGGCGCAGCAGGGGCTCTATGAGTACGACGCCGTCTCCCGCCTGCGCGACGGCCAGCTTGGCGATCCGCGGGTGCATGAGATCGGCAACTACATTGTCCGCGGCAAATTGTGGGATGCGTTCGAGGCGGACGCGCCGGTGGTGGTGCTGATCGACGAAGTAGACAAGGCCGATATCGAGTTCCCCAACGACCTGCTGCTCGAATTGGACCGGATGCAGTTCTTCGTCTATGAGACGCGCCGCACCGTGCTCGCGCAGCACCGGCCGATCGTCATCATCACCTCGAACAACGAGAAGGAGCTGCCCGACGCGTTCCTGCGCCGCTGCTTCTTCCATTACATCCGCTTCCCCGACCGCCCGACGATGGAGCGCATCGTCCAGGCGCATTACCCCGACATCAAGCAGGAGCTGGCGCGCGAGGCGCTGAACGTGTTCTTCCAGATTCGCGACGTTCCTGGCCTGAAGAAGAAGCCCGCCACGTCCGAGTTGTTGGATTGGCTCAAGCTGTTGATGGTGGACGACATGCCGGTCGAGGCGCTGCGCACCAAGGACAGCCATCTGGTGATCCCGCCGCTTTACGGCGCGCTGCTCAAGAACGAGCAGGACGTGCATCTGTTCGAGCGCATCGCCTTCCTGGCGCGTCGCGGCGGCGGCTGATGTTCGCGAGCTTCCTGCTGTCGCTGAAGCAGGCCGGGCTGCCGGTCTCGGTCACCGAGTACTTGACCCTTATCGGCGCGATGAAGGCCGGGATCGCGGAGTACAGCGTGGAGGACTTCTACTACCTGAGCCGCGCGACCTTGGTGAAGGACGAGCGCCATCTGGACCGGTTCGATCGCGTGTTCGGAGAATGCTTCAAAGGCCTGGAAGCGCCCGAAGGGCTCGTCGCGCGCGAGCTGCCCGAGGAGTGGCTGCGCAAACTGGCCGAGAAGTTGCTGACGCCGGAGGAGATGGCGCAAATCAAGGCGCTGGGCGGCTTCGAGGCACTGTTGGAGCGGCTGCGCCAGCTTCTCGCCGAGCAGAAGGGCCGTCATGAGGGCGGGTCGAAATGGATCGGGACCGCCGGCACCTCGCCGTTCGGCGCCTATGGCTACAATCCGGAAGGCGTGCGGATCGGCCAGGACAAGTCACGACATCGGCGCGCGATGAAGGTCTGGGACAAGCGCGAGTTCAGGGATCTCGACGGCGACGTGGAACTCGGCACGCGCAATTTCCGGCTGGCGCTGCGCCGGCTGCGCCGGTTCGCGCGCCAGGGGGAGGCGACGGAACTCGATATCGCCGACACCATCCGCTCGACTGCCAACAACGCGGGGATGCTCGATCTCAAGCTGGTGCCGGAACGGCACAACACGGTGAAGATCCTGCTGTTCCTTGATGTCGGCGGCTCGATGGACGAGCATGTGAAACTATCGGAGGAGCTGTTCTCCGCCTGCCGGACCGAGTTCAAGCACCTTGAATACTTTTACTTCCATAATTTCCTGTACGAACGGGTATGGAAGACCAACCGCCGCCGCTATGAACAGCCGATCGCGACGGCGGAGGTGCTGCGCACCTATGGCGCCGACTACCGGCTGATCTTCGTCGGCGACGCCGCGATGAGCCCGTATGAGATCATGATGCAGGGCGGTAGCGTCGAGCACTGGAACGAGGAGCCGGGCCGGGTCTGGCTCGATCGGCTCGCGTCGCACTACCGTCGCGCCGCCTGGCTCAACCCGACGCCGGAAGGGTCGTGGCAGTTCGTGCAATCGATCGGGATTGTCCGACAGCTCATGGAAGGGCGGATGTATCCGCTGACGCTGGCCGGCATCGACGCGATGACGCGCGAGCTGAGCCGGTAAGTCGTGGATGGTCGGCCTTCGCCGACCATGACGAGGAGAGACTTACAGGCGTTGGCCGGACACGGCGTCGAACACGTGATAGAGAGACGGGTCCGCGGCGAGCCCGACCCGCTCGCCGATCGTCACCGGCTGGCGCCCTGCAAGCGCGACGACGAAACGCTCGCCGGCGACAACGCCGTGCAGATGCGTTTCCGCGCCAGTTGGCTCCACGAGATCGACTTCCAGCACCAGCGCGGGGTTCTGCGACGCCAGTCGCAGGCCCTCCGGGCGTAAGCCGAGCACGATGGCGCGTCCCTCGGACGCCGTCACCGCGGGAATCGGCAGCACCGTGCCGTCGGCCGTGCGGGCGATCACGGCCTCGCCATTTCGCTCGACGCGGCCAGGCAGCAGGTTCATCGCGGGGGAGCCGATGAATCCGGCGACGAACAGATTGGCGGGGCTGTCGTACAGCTCGATCGGCGTGCCCGCCTGCTCCACGCGGCCGGCGTGCATGACCACGATGCGGTCGGCCATCGTCATCGCCTCGACCTGGTCGTGCGTCACGTACACGGTGGTGGCGGCAAGCCGGCGCTGCAGCGACTTGATTTCGGCGCGCATCGCGACGCGCAGCTTGGCGTCGAGATTGGACAACGGCTCGTCGAACAGGAACACGGCCGGCTCGCGCACGGTTGCCCGGCCCATGGCGACACGCTGGCGCTGACCGCCCGAGAGCTGCTTCGGCAGACGGTCGAGATAGTCGAACAGGTTCAAAATGCGCGCGGCTTTGTCCACGCGGGCATCGACCGACTCCGCTTGCTCCCGCCGCAGCCGCGGCCCATAGGCGATGTTCCGGCGCGCCGTCATGTGCGGGAAGAGCGCGTAGGACTGGAACACCATGGCGATGTTGCGCCGCTGCGGCGGAACGTCGTTGGCGCGGACCCCATCGATCAGCAGGTCTCCGCCGCTGATCGAACTCAAGACCCGCGACCATGCGCAACAGCGTCGATTTGCCGCAGCCGGACGGCCCGACCAGGATCACGAATTCGCCATCGGCGATATCCAGGCTTACCCCGTGGATGACCTCCACCTCGCCATAACGCTTCACGACGTGCTTGAGCGCGACCGTTGCCACAGCGCCGCTTTCCCGAGGCCGGATCAGGGGTTGCGCAGATAAGCACCGCTGGCATGATCCGCCAACCGCAAGAAAGGGAGGAGCGCGTGACATCGCCGATCGGATCGCTGGGCCGCCTCGCGCTGGCCGGGATCGTCGCTTGCCTGGCGGGCCTGGTGTCGCTTTCCCCGCAAGCCACCGCCAACACGGTGCTCCGCGTCACGCTGGCGGAGTACAGCAACAAGACGGGTCCGTATTTCGACCAGCTCGCGAAGGCGTTCGAGCAGCAAAACCCCGGCATCGAGATACGGTACGAGCTGGTGTCGTGGGATACGTTGCAGCAGAAACTCACCACCGAGATCGCCGGCGGCGATAACGGCGACATCTCGATCATCGGCACGCGCTGGCTGGTCGATTTCGTCAAGCAGGGCATCGTCGCACCGCTTGACCCCTACATGACGCAGGAATTCCGCGACCAGTTCAACCCGGTCTTCCTCAAGCCATCGGAGATGGACGGCAAGCTCTACGGCCTGCCGATCGCGGCCTCGGACCGCGCGATGTACTACAACACCGCCATCCTCAAGCGCGCCGGCATCGACGGGCCGCCGGCGACCTGGGACGAGCTGGTCGCCGATTGCGGAAAGATCAAGGCCCTGAACGACAAGACCACTTACTGCTACGGGCTGCAGGGCAAGGAGATCGAAACCGACGTTTACTATTATTACGCCATGTGGAGCTACGGCGGCGAGATCGTCACACCGCAGGGCACCAGCGGCCTGGCCACACAGCCGGCGCTGACCGCCGCCGACCTATACAAGAAGCTGATCGACGACGGGGATACCGAGCCTGGCGTCACGGCCTATAACCGCGAGGATGTGCAGAACCTGTTCAAGCAGGGACACGTGGCGATGATGATCACCGCGCCGTTCCTGGCGAGCCAGATCAAGACCGAGGCGCCGAAGCTGACCTACGGCGTCGCGCCGGTCCCCAAGGGAACCGAGCAGATCACTTATGGCGTGACCGACTCGATCGTGCTGTTCGCCAACTCGCAGCACAAAGCGGAAGCCGGAAAGTTTCTCGAATTCGCGTTCCAGCCGGTGTGGCGGGCGCGGTTCAACCAGAACGAGGGATTCCTGCCGGTGATCAAGACGGTCGCGGCGATGCCTGAGTTCGCCGACGATCCGGTGCTGAAGGTGTTCACCTCGTTGCTGCCGCACGCGCGGTTCGCGCCGCTGATCCCGAACTGGGAGCAGATCGCCGACACCACGATCAATGCGTTGCAGGCGGTCTATCTCAACCAGGCAGCTCCGAAGCAGACGCTGGACCAGGCGGCACAGAAGGTCGATGGCATCCTGCACCAGCAGTGATGGCAGCGGGCGGACGTTCTGATCTCTCCGTCCCCGCCCCCCTCCCCGCGATTGGAGGGGGAGCGGTCTCGCGCGCTTATGCGCTGATCCTGCCAAGCTTTTTGCTCGCGGCCTTCATCATCGCCTATCCATTGGTCGATCTGGGCGCGACTTCGGTGCATGAGGTAACGCGGTTCGGACAGGTGCGCGGCTTTGTCGGGGCCCGCAACTTCATCCACGTGCTTGGCGATCCGCTATTCCGCGAGAGCCTGTGGCGCACGGTGGAGTGGACCATTGGCGTGGTGGGCGGAACCCTTCTGCTGGCGGTTCCCGTCGCGCTGATCCTTGAGCTGCGCTTCATCGGCCGGGGCCTGGCACGGGCGCTGATCATGCTGCCGTGGGCGGTGTCGCTGACCATGACCGCCATCGTCTGGCGCTGGGCGCTCAACGGCCAGAGTGGGCTGCTGAACCTGACCTTGCGGGATCTCGGCCTGATCAGCACGCCGATCGTCTGGCTGGCCGACGGCACCACCGCGTTTCCGATGGAGATAGCCATCGGCATCCTGGTGTCCGTCCCGTTCACTGTCACGATCCTGCTTGGCGGGCTGTCGTCATTGCCGGCGGACATCTATGAGGCGGCGGCCATGGAGGGCGCCACCGCGTGGCAGCAGTTCCGTACGCTGACGCTGCCGCTGTTGTGGCCGTTCATGAACATCGCGATCGTGCTGAATATGATCTACGTGTTCAACTCGTTTCCGATCATCTGGGTGATGACCGAAGGCGGTCCGGCGAACTCCACCGACATCCTGGTCACCTATCTCTACAAGCTGGCTTTCGTGTTCGGCCGGATGGGCGACGCCGCGGCGGTGTCGCTGATCATGTTCGCGATCCTGCTCGGCTTCACTCTGGTCTATCTGCGGCTGGCGCATCGAGACGTCCTGGATGATTAGGCGCAGCGTGCTTTGCTGGTTGGCGCTTTCGCCGCTGGTCCTGGTGAATCTGTTCCCGTTCGCGGTGATGCTCGCGACCGCGGTGAAGCCCCCGGAGGAAGTCCTGTCCGCCGCGCCGGCCTGGCTGCCCAGCCGCTTCGATTGGCACAATTTCGTCGCCATGTGGCGGGCGGCGGATTTCGGCACGGCGCTGCTCAATAGCCTTTATGTCGCTGTTGTCTCGGGCGCGGTCTCGATCGGGTTGAGCATTCCCGCCGCGTATGCGTTGTCGCGCTTCCGGTTCCGCGCCAGGCGGCCGTACCGCGACTTCCTGTTGATCACGCAGATGCTGTCGCCGATCGTGCTGGTGTTGGGATTGTTCCGATTGGCTGCCATGCTGGGGCTGCTGAATTCGCTCAATGCCCTGGTGCTGATCTACGGCGCGTTCCAGATCGCGTTCGCGGTGTGGATGATGGAGAGCTATTTCAGCTCGATCCCGGTTGATCTGGAGGAGGCGGCGTGGCTGGAAGGCGCGTCTCGCTTGCGCGCGGTATGGGATATTTTCCTGCCGATGTCGCTGCCCGCGCTGGCGGTGACCGCGATCTTCACCTTCATCAGCGCCTGGAACGAGTTTGCCGTGGCGCTGGCGGTGCTGCGCAGTCAGGATCGCTATACATTGCCGATCCAGGTGTTTTCGCTGGTCGCGGGCCGCTATACGATTCAATGGGAACAGGTGATGGCGGCGACATTGGCGGCGACGCTGCCGGTCGCGATCGTGTTCCTGTGGCTGCAGCGGTATCTCGTGCGCGGGCTGTCGTTTGGGGCGATCAAGTAGCCGAATGCAAATGATGATACCCGTCTTCAGCCGTCACCCTCGGCGAATGCCGAGGGTCCGCGGCTTGCTTCGGTGCCGCCCGCGAGGAGTCGTGGATGGTCGGGCCTTCCGACCATGACGAATACCAGCGGCCCCATCGGATGACCGCTCTCGACCCAACTAGGTCATCCGCGACCGCGTCCGGCCGTCCCGGAAGCGGACGTTTGCACGTGCGCTCTGCCGACGGCTTCGCGCCCATCTCGGTCATTCAGCCGACCCGGGCGGTATCTCACAAGCGGACATGCTGGCCAGAGTGTTTGATGACGCAGATGGGTGGACAGCGGTCTGTCCGTCTTTGAATTGCGATCGGAAAAGGGAGCCGTACACACCCGTGGGCTGAAACGGTTGGAAGCAGGCGATGTTGGTGAGGGCGGTCGAGGATGTGTAAAGGCCACTCAGTCACAACAGGAGGGCCGCGCTCTGGTTGTCCTCCTCTGAGGGGGCGGCGGCGCATCTTCCTCCGGGCCCTGACCTTGATAGCCCCGCCGGGTCCCATGTCGAAATCCGACCTCGCCATTCGATCAGAGGTGGGGACAGTGTGGTCCTCGCGCTCCTGGGGAGATCGACATGCAAGTCATGGTCATGGTGAAGGCGACCAACGAATCCGAGGCCGGGGTGATGCCGAGCCCGGAATTGCTGACGGCCATGGGCCGCTTCAATGAAGACCTCGCAAAGGCCGGCATTCTCGGACCTTGCGGCGGGTTGAAGCCGAGTTCGCACGGCGTGCGTGTGCGCTTCTCCGGCAGTGCGCGCACCGTCACCGATGGTCCGTTCGCCGAAACAAAGGAACTCGTCGCCGGCTTCTGGATCTGGAACGTCGGCTCGCTCGAGGAAGCGATCGAATGGGTCCGCCGGTGCCCGAACCCGATGATCACCGACTCCGACATCGAAATCCGCCCGTTCTATGAGATGGAGGATTTCGGCGAAGCCCTGACACAAGACGCCCGCACGGCGCACGAAGCAGCTTTGGCGGCCGCGAAAGACAAATGAGCAAAGCAAGCGTCGCCTCGCTCGAAGCGATCTACCGCCGCGACGGACGACGCATCTTCGCAACGCTGGTACGGCTCCTCGGCAGCTTCGAACGCGCCGAGGAAGCCGAACACGACGCCTTCATCGCGGCTGCCGAACAATGGCCGCGCGACGGCGTGCCGGCCAATCCGGTCGCGTGGCTCGTTTCCGTTGGCCGGTTCAAAGCAATCGACCGCCTCCGCCGCGATGCCCGCTTCGCCAGCATCGACGAACACGCCGAAACAATCGAGCAGATCCCGGATCCGCGCCCCGCACAGGAGGAGCAGGAGACGATCGAGGATGATCGCTTGCGGCTGATCTTCACCTGCTGCCATCCCAGCCTTTCGGATGAGGCACGTATCGCGCTGACCTTGCGCGAGGTCTGCGGCCTCGCCACCGAGGAAATCGCCCGCGCGTTCCTGACCATCCCCTCCACACTCGCCCAGCGCATCGTTCGCGCCAAGGCGAAGATCCGCGACGCCCGCATCCCCTATGAGGTTCCCGAGCCCGACCAGTTCGCCCCACGCCTCGATAGCGTGCTGCGCGTGATCTACCTGGTGTTCAACGAGGGCTATTCCGCCAGCAGCGGCGAGCATGCCCTCCGGCTCGATCTTGCCGCGGAGGCCATCCGGCTCGGCTGGCTCCTGGTGCGCCTCTGCCCCACCGCGGAGGTGCGCGGCCTGCTCGCGCTGATGCTGCTGCATCACGGACGCCGCCGCGCCCGCACCGACGCCGCTGGCGAGCTGGTTCCGCTGGAGGGACAGGACCGATCGCTCTGGGACCCCGGCGAACTCGGCATCGGCCGCGCCATGGCGCTCGATGCGCTCCGCACCCCTGGCCACGGCGTCTACGCGTTGCAGGCCGCGATCGTCGCCGTCCATTCCGAAGCAGCTACCGCGGCCGAGACCGACTGGGCGCAGATCGCCGGCCTCTACGACCGGCTGCTGCAACGCGAACCGTCGCCGGTCGTCGCGCTCAACCGTGCCGTGGCGATCGCGATGCGCGACGGCCCGGAAGCCGGGCTCGCGCAGATCGAACCGATGCTGAACCAGGCGCCCCTCGCTACCTACCACCTGACGCACGCCGCGCACGCCGATCTTTGCCGCCGCGCCGGCCGCATCGCGGACGCGCGCGTGTCCTACGCCCGCGCGCTCGACCTCGCGCGGCAGGAACCGGAACGCCGCTTCCTACGCCGGCGTCTCGCCGAACTCGGCGCCTGAAAAAATCTCCGGCCGTCTGTCGAATCACCATCCGGCCGTTCGATCACTCAGTGAAGAGACAGCGCCCCAGAGAAAGTTTCCGATGTTGCAGCTCTATGGCCACCCGTTTTCGTCCTACACCTGGAAGGCGCTGATCCCGCTCTACGCGAACGCGCTGCCGTTCACCTTCCGCATGCTCGGCCCCGACCATCCGGAGAACCAGGCCGTGGTGCAGCAGCGCACGCCTGCCGGCAAATTCCCGGTGCTGCTCGATGGTAAGACGCTCGTGTTCGAAGCGACGGGTATCATCGAATACCTGGCCGCGACCCGGCCGGAGTGCCGTTCGCTGCTCCCCGCCGACCCCGCCGCCGCCGCGCACATGCGCATGCTCGACCGCGTGTTCGACAATTATGTCATGGGAAACTTATTCCGTGTGGTGCAGGCGCATATGGTCGCTCCCGTTGCGCCTGACCAGGCGGAGATCGCCGCCGCGCGCCAGGCGCTCGGCCGCGCCTATCGCTGGCTCGAGACATGGCTGGAGGCGGAGGGCGATCCCCCTTCCGTCACGCTCGTCACCTGTGCGGCAGCGCCGTCCCTGTTCTACGCCGACTGGGTCCTGCCGATCGCGGCGGAAGCCTGTCCGCGCCTCGCCGCTTGGCGCGCGGTGCTGCTCGCACTGCCCTCGGTCGCGCGCTGCGTGGACGACGCCCGGCCGTACCGCAAGCTGTTCCCGCCGGGCGCGCCGAACCCGGATCGCGACTGAAGCATAAAGGGAGACAATGCATGCCCATCGATGAAACCTCACCGATCGAGATCACCGCATTGGCCTGGGTACCGCCATTTGCGCGCGGCTTCGTGCGCGATCTGCGGGTGCGCTGGGCGCTTGAGGAGATCGGTCTGTCCTACCGGGTACGGCTGATCGGAGGCACCGGCAGCATGGCGCGGGGGCCGGCACGGCCGGAAAACTATCTCGCGGAGCAGCCCTTCGGGCAGGTGCCCATCTATAAGGAAGGCGCGCTGTGTCTCTTCGAATCCGGCGCCATCGTTCTTCACATCGGCGCGAAGGACGAGCGTTTGCTGCCGCGTGACGAACTTGGCCGCAGCCGGGCGATTGCCTGGATGTTCGCCGCGCTGAACAGCATCGAGCCGCAGACTTTCATGCTGGCGGCGGTGACACTCTTCTTCGGTGGCGCCCCGTGGTCGGCTGAGGCCCGCACGGCTGTGACGCCGTTGGTCGCGCAACGGCTTGCACACCTCTCCGCGGCGCTCGGCGACAAGGATTGGCTGGAAGACCGCTTCACGATAGGCGACCTGATGATGGTGGATGCCTTGCGGGCGACCCCCGATGAAACGCTCGTTGCCGGTCATCCGAACCTCGCCGGTTACGTCGCGCGCGGCATCGCCCGCCCGGCCTTCAGGCGCGCGATGGCCGCCCAACTCGCGGACTTCATCCCCGATCAGGCCGCCGCCTGATCATTTGATCGAAAGGACAAACCGATGCTGCAACCAATCCCTTACCTCGCGTTCGATGGCACCTGCGCCGAGGCCATGCGCTTCTACGCACAGGTCCTGGGTGGCACGCTCGGCATCATGACAACGCGGCAAACGCCGTTTGCCGACCGTAGTCCGCCCGAGCATCTCGACCGCGTCATGCACGCCCGCCTCGAACTCGAAGACGGGACATTTCTCTACGCCGGCGACTGCCCGCCCGACATGCCCTACCAGGGCATCCACGGCGTCTCGATCGCGCTCAACTATGACAGCGTCGAGAAAGCCCAGCAGGTCTTCGGCGCGCTCAGTGACGGCGGAACCGTGACGATGCCGTTCAGCGATACGTTCTGGGCCAAGAAGTTCGGCATGGTGAAGGACCGCTTCGGCTGCCACTGGATCGTCAACGGCGAGATGATCGACATGCGCCTGGCCGCCTGACGCCGGGGAAAGGAGCGAAAGATGAAATACCTCTGCCTGGTCTATCTCGACGAGGCCCACTGGAACGCGTGCCCGGATCAGGACTGCTTTGAATTCGCCAGCGAGCTTGCGGGCAGCGGCAGGCTGCTCGCGGCGGAGCCGTTGCACCCTGCGCACACCGCCACGACGGTGCGCGTGCGCGACGGCCAGGCCGCGTTGTTTGACGGGCCTTTTTCCGAGACGAAGGAGCTGCTCGCCGGGTTTTATCTGATCGAGGCCACGGACCTGAACGAGGCGCTCGCGATCGCGGCACGGATCCCGCCGGCCAAATACGGCAGCATCGAAGTGCGCCCGGTGCGCGCGCTGAACGTGGCTGGTTCCCGCTCCTTCTCTCCTGCAATGGCCGCGGCACCGCCTCAACATTGACGTGAAAATCACCAGAGGAAAGAAAATCTCATGAACACCAACGATACCTACCTTGCCGTCTTTCTCGGCAGCAAAACCAGCCCGCGCATGAAGGCGTGGATGGAGCTTCCCGAACCCGAACGGCGTGCCAAGGAACAGGAAGGCATGGCCGCCTGGAAAGCTTGGGTGGAAAAGCACCGCTCGGCGGTTTCCACCATGGGCGGGCCGCTCGGCAAGACGAAGAAGGTCACCGAAGGCGGCATCCAGGACGTAAGCAACGAGATGGGCGCCTTCATGGTCGTGCGGGCGGAATTGCAGGAGGCAGCCGCAACGCTCTTCGAGAATCATCCGCATTTCACGATCTTTCCCGGCGAGTCCGTGGAGATCATGCCGGTTCTGCCGATACCAGGTGCCTGACGGACGACAAGGCTCCGTTCCGTCGAAAGGCATCTTCGTCTCAACGTACTCATCAACGCTCGTCAAGGAACGCCAATGTCTGGAAAAATCGTCACCTGTTTGTGGTTCGACCATGGCGAGGCGCGGAGAGCGGCGGAATTCTACGCCGCCATCTTTCCCGACAGCCACGTCGGACACGCGCTGCAATCCCCATCCGATTACCCTGGCGGTGAACAGGGTAGCGAGTTGACCGTCGAGTTCACCGTGCTTGGCCAGGCCTTCGTTGGTCTGAACGGTGGCCCCACGTTTACGCCGAACGAGGCCGTGAGCTTCCAGGTGATGACCGACGATCAGGCAGAAACTGACCGCTATTGGAACGCGATCATCGAGAATGGCGGCAGCGAAGGCGCGTGCAGTTGGTGCAAGGACCGCTGGGGTTTTTCGTGGCAGATCGTGCCGCGAGCCTTACTTGTCGCGCTGAAGGATCCGGATCGCGCCGCCGCGAAGCGGGCGATGGATGCCATGATGACCATGCGCCGGATCGATATAGCGAAGATTGAGGCTGCGCGGGCCGGCCACGAGGGGGCCTGAAGACGAGGGTGCCACATCGGTCCAACGAGCGAAGGCGTAATCATCGCATATCCGCTTCGGGGACCGCCAGACAACCGCCGAGTGTCTCGTCTGGGAAAGAGGCTGAGAGTCCACCCGAGCGTCCGCTTTTGCTTTTTGAACGCTCGACAGCGGACTGTTGGCTCTCGGCCACGACACGCCAAAAGCCGACGTCCGCTTGTTGCATTGGGCACCCCGAAGCAGACCGTCGCAAAGCCACCCGAAGCGGTCGCCGGATGGCGTTTGTTGGGGTGGACGGCCCCACGGCATCGCGTGCCACAGTTGGGTTGTCATATTCCAACAAAGGACCGTCCACATGAAGTTTAGGCGCATCGCGATCGACACGTCCAAGCACCTTCACCGTGCATGGCGTCGATGAGCAGGAGCGCCCGGTGCTGCGGCGCGAGCTCAAGAGAAGCCAAATGGAACCGTTCTTCGGCAAGCTCGATCCCACGGACGTGGTGCTGGAAGCCTGTGGCGGGGCGCATCATTGGGGGCGCGTGCTGAGCCGGCTGGGTCACCGGGTGCGCCTGATCCCGGCGCAATACGTCAAGCCGTTCGTCAAGCGGGCCAAGAACGACCGCGCTGACGCCGAAGCGATCAGCGAAGCAGCGGCGCGGCCCACCATGCCCTCGGTCACGGTCAAATCCGTTGACCAGCAGGCCAGCGCCATGATCCTCAAGCATCGCGAGATGCTGGTGGCGCAGCGTACCCAGGCGGTCAATGCCCTGCGTGGTCATGCGGCGGAGTTCGGCGTCATCGCTGCCAAGGGCACCGTTCAGGTTAAGGCGCTGCTCGACAAGCTGGCCAGCGACGAGGCAATTCCGGCCCCGGCGCAGGCGATGTTCGCTGAGATGGGCGAACACATCGAAGCCCTGGATCAGCGCATGGCCACGCTGGACGGGCAATTGCTGGCCCTGCACAAGGCCAACCCGGTCAGCCAGTTGCTCGCTGAGGTGCCGGGCATCGGCCCGGTGACGGCGATCACCCTAGCGCTGACCGTGGAGCCAGGCCACTTCGCCTCCGGGCGGCACTTCGCCGCCTGGCTGGGCCTGACGCCCAAGGAACACTCGACCGGCGGTAAGCAGCGCCTGGGCCGGATCAGCAAGGCCGGCAACGAACGGTTGCGCACGTTACTTGTCGTGGGCGCGACCGCAGTCGTCCGACACGCCAAGCCCGGCGGCAAGTCCGCCTCGGCGTGGTTGCTGAGATTGCTGGAGCGCAAGCCGCGCAAGCTCGTCGCGGTGGCTCTGGCGAACAAGATGGCCCGCATCGTGTGGGCCATGATGGCGCGCGGGGAGGCGTATCGTCAGCCGGCCGCCGCCTGAGCCGCGCGCGAATGCCAGGGGGTTTAAGGACCAGCAAGAGATGGCAATCGGTCGAGCCGACGAGCGAGACAGTCCGTTTATACCTGTGGCCGTTACAGGCCGCGCGGTTGTTTGGACCTCGCTCGCGGATCCCATCTGGGCCAGCGGTTATCAGCCCGCAGCAACAGGCCGGACACATGACCGCTCTCGACCCTCAGCTTGGTTCTTGCAGAACGCCTTGAACCTCAGGGGCCGTCCACACATGGTATAAATACAAGGGCCGAAGTAAGGTCAAGTCGCGACCGGCACGTTCCAGATATCCTCGGCGTATTGGCGGATCGCGCGGTCGGCCGAGAACCAGCCGACGCCGGCGATGTTCCGTACGCTCGCGCGCCACCAGGCGGCCCGGTCGCGCCAGCGATCGGCGACTTCGCGTTGCGCCGCCACATAGGCGTCGAAGTCGGCGGCCACGAAGAACCGGTCGCCGTTGTAGAGCTGGTCCACCAGCTCACGAAACCGGTCCGGCTGGTCGGCGGAGAACATTCCAAGCTCGATGGCGTGGAGCACTTCGCGGAGCAGCGGCGATTGCCGGATCGCGTCCGGCGCGGCGGCACCTTGTCGGCGTCGGGCCGCGACTTCCTCGGCAGTGAGGCCGAAGATGAACATGTTGTCGAAGCCGACCCGGTCTCCGATCTCGATATTGGCTCCGTCCAGCGTTCCGATCGTCAGTGCGCCATTGAGCGCCAGCTTCATGTTGCCGGTGCCGGACGCTTCCATTCCGGCGGTGGAGATCTGCTCGGAGAGATCGGCGGCCGGGATGATCAGTTCAGCAAGGCTCACGCTGTAGTTCGGTAGGAACACGACCTTGAGCAGACCGCGGATCACGGGATCGCTGTTGACGACCCGAGCGACGTCGTTGGCGAGCTTGATGATCAGCTTCGCGGTCCGATAGCTGGCGGCGGCCTTGCCGGCGAAGATCTTCACCCGCGGCACCCAGTCGCGCCCCGGCTCCGCGCGGATCGCGAGGTAATGCGCGATCGTTTCGAGAATATTCAGGAGCTGCCGCTTGTATTCGTGGATGCGCTTGATCTGCACATCGAATAGGGCGTCCGGATCGACGTCGATGCCAAGCTTCTCGGCGATTGTCCGGCCCAAGGCCACCTTGTTCTCGCGCCGAACGGCGGCGATGCGCTCGTGCAGCGCCGGATCGGCCGCGAACGGGGCAATCTGCTCCAGCGCCTCGGCATCGTCCATCAGCGCGTCACCGGCCACGTCCCGGAGCACGCGCGTCAAGCCGGGATTGGCGCCGAACAGCCAACGGCGGATGGCGATGCCGTTGGTCTTGTTGACGATCCGGCCGGGGTACAGGCGGTTCAGATCCTTGAATAGCGTGTGCCGCAGCAAGTCGGTGTGCAGCTCCGATACCCCGTTGACCTTGTGCGAACCGAGGAACGCCAAGGTTCCCATCCGCACGCTGCGCCCCCCGGCTTCGTCGATCAGGGACAGCGACCGCATGTGCGCCACGTCGGCCAGGTTGGCGGCGCGCAGCGACTCGAGGTGCAGCCAATTGAGGTAGTAGATGATCTGCATGTGGCGCGGCAGCAGGCGCTCCAGCAGATGCACGGACCAAGTCTCGAGCGCCTCCGGCAGCAAAGTGTGATTGGTGTAGGAGAAGGTGGCGCAAGTGATCCGCCAAGCCTCCGCCCAGGGCAGGCAGTGCTCGTCCAGCAGCACGCGCATCAGCTCCGCGACCGCGATCGCTGGATGGGTGTCGTTCAGTTGGATCGCCGACTTCTCGGCCAGGGTGCGGATGTCGTCGTGCTGGCAGAGGTGCCGGTGGATGATGTCCTGCACCGACGCCGATGAGAAGAAATACTCTTGCCGCAGGCGCAGTTCCTTCCCGGCGACCGTCTCGTCGCCCGGATAGAGCACTTGCGAGATCGCATTCGCCCGCGCTCGCTCGGTGAGGGCGCCGATATGGTCGCCCTGGTTGAAGGCATCCAACCGCAAGGGAGCGGGCGCGCGCGCGGACCACAAGCGAAGCGTGTTGACGTGCCGGCCTCGCCAACCGACGACCGGGGTGTCGTAGGCGATCGCATCGACGATCTCGGCCGGATGCCAGACATGACGCTGGCTGCCGTCCGGCTGCATCACGACCTCGACCGCGCCGCCGAAGCCGACGGCGTATTTCACGCCGGCTCGCTCGAACTCCCACGGATTGCCGCAGGCGAGCCAGTCCTCGGGATATTCGTGCTGCCAGCCGTCCTTGATGACCTGCCGGAACAGTCCGTGGTTGTAGCGGATGCCGTACCCGTACGCCGGGAGGGCGAGAGAGGCCATGCTGTCCATGAAGCACGCGGCCAGCCGGCCCAGACCGCCATTGCCGAGCGCCGCATCCGGCTCGATGGCGCGCAGCCGGTCGAGATCGACGCCGAGTCCGGCAAGGGCCGCGCGCATCTGCTCGATCAGGCCGAGATTGCCCATGACGTCGAACAGCAGGCGCCCGATCAGGAACTCGAGCGAGAGATAATGGACCTGCTTGCGCGACCCAATGGACCCGTCCTGGGCCGAGGCCAACCAGCGATCGACGATCCGATCGCGCAGCGCCAGCGCAGTGGCCACGAACCAGTCCCGGTCCTCGGCCGCGGCAGAGGATTTGCCGACCGAATAGACCAGCTTCTCGATCACGCTGCGGCGCAACGACCCAACATCGTCGTCCAGCCGCGGGAGCGCAAGCTCGGGCATCACGCTATCGGACGGGTTCATGTCCAGGAGCACCTCTCGTTCCCGCTACACGGAACGAAATGGACCCGTGAGCGCCGCGCTTGCAAGCAGGTTTTCGATAAACGGAATTCATCCGATATCTCGGCCGATTATTTTTAGCCGCAGTGGCCAGCCAGCTCACACCAGGCACGACGGAGATGATAAGATCGCACAAATCATGCGCCGGACGAAGTCGCCGGATTTGTTGGGCGAAAGTCGTAAACGAACGGTTAATGAGCGGTGTACACATCGCCCGTCCGTGAGCGGCGGCGTGTACACCGATGCGGATCGCTTTTGGATCGACCAGGAGCCTGGTGTACACCACGCGCGCGGGCGTGGCGTTGACTTGTTTGCCCCGCCGGCCCGGGCATACTGAGCGGCGAGTAGCGCGAGAGGATATCGCCATGGCGCGTCTCGCTGGCAAGGCGGCCTTCATTACCGGCGCCGGCGCCGGAATTGGCCGGGCCACCGCGATCGCCTTCGCCCGCGAAGGCGCCCGGGTCGCGATCGCCGAGATCAACGCCTCTGCCGGCGAGGAGACCGCGCACCTGGCCGGCAACGGCGCCATCGCCTTGCACGCCGACGTGACCGACCCCGACAGCTTGCAGGCGTCGATCCGCCGGGCGGTCGGCCATTTCGGCGGGCTGCACGTGCTGCACAACAACGCCGGCGGCTCCACGCCCGAGGACAACACCGTGGTCGAGGCGCCGCTCGAGGAGTTCTGGCGGGTGATCCGGCTGGATCTGTTTGGCACCTTCCTTGGCTGCCGGTTCGCGATCCCGGAGATCGTCAAGTCGGGTGGCGGGGCGGTGATCAACATGGCCTCCAATCTGGCGTTAATGGGGATTGCCGGGCGCGATTGCTACACCGCCGCCAAGGGCGGGATCGCCGCGCTGACCCGCTCGCTCGCGGTCGAGTTCGCGCCGGCGATCCGGGTGAACGCGCTAGCCCCGTCGGCCACCATGACCGAGCGGGTGCGCCGGCTGATGGCCGGCAACGAGGCGGTGAGCCGGCTCGCCCGATCGCATCTGCTGGGGCTAATCGAGCCCGAGGACATCGCCAACGCGGCGCTTTATCTGGCCTCGGACGAGGCGCGCAAGGTCACCGGCCAGGTGTTGCCGGTGGATAGCGGAGTTACGATCTCTTGAGTGGAGGCACGACATGCCCGACGGCTTCGCTCACCCCGAGTTCCTGGTTGAAACAGATTGGCTCGCCGAGCATCTGACCGACCCGGAGGTGCTGGTGTTCGACTGCACCACTCACCTGATCCCCGACCCGAAGGCGACGTATCAAGTTGTCCCCGGCCGGGAAGACTTCGAGACGGGCCATATCCCCGGCGCGCAGTTCATCGACGTGCAGAAGCATGTCTCGGACAATAGCCAGCGGTTGCGCTTCATGCGGCCGGGCGCCAAGGACTTCGAGGCCGCCATGCGCCGGTTCGGCGTCAGCGATAACAGCCGGGTAGTGCTTTACTCCACTGCCAATGTCTGGTGGGCGACGCGCGTCTGGTGGCTGCTGCGGGTGTTCGGCTTCGATCGCGCCGCGATCCTGAACGGCGGGTATCAGAAATGGTCGCGCGAGGGCCGCCCGGTCGAGACCGAGCCGGCGCGGCCGCGCGCCGCCGGCGAGTTCACGGTCCGCGAGACCCGGCCGCTCATGGTGGGCAAGGAGGAGGTGCTCGCCGCGATCGGCGACGGCGCGACCTGCACCCTCAACGCCCTGCTGCCGCAGCAGCACGCCGGCACTGGCGGCAACAGCTACGGCCGCCCTGGCCGGATCGCCGGCAGCGTCAATCTTCCGGCCGCGCACCTCTTGGACCCGGCGACCAACCTCTTCCTGCCAGCCGAGGAGCTGCGCGCCCGGTTCGCCCGAGTTGGCGCGCTGGACAAGCCCGTGATCACCTATTGCGGCGGCGGCATCGCGGCCAGCGCCGATGCCCTGGCGCTGATCATGCTCGGCCACGAGGATGTCAGGCTGTACGACGCCTCGCTCTCCGAATGGGCGGCCGATCCAAGCCTGCTGATGGCGACCGGCTGACCTTCAGCTACGCTCCAGATCGGCGGTCTTCCTTTGCAGGCTGGCCACCAGGGCGGACGCGCCGCCGCGGGCCAGCATGGAGCTGAAATCAGAACGCAGGACGGCTACCCGGCTGATGGTGCCGTCGGCCAGAACGTCAGTGGCCTGCCACCTGCCGTCCGGGTTCTTGCGCATCACGTAGTCGATATGATGCGGCTCGCCGGATTTCGGGATGATCTCCGTCCGCACCACTCGCGCCCCGTCACTCAGCGCCCGCGTCTGGGGCGCGATGGTGATCCGCTGGCCGTTGTAGCTGTCGAAGTTATCGACATAAGTGGCGATCGTGTAGACCCGGAACGCCGCCAGCAGGCGCTGCTGCTCTTCGGGCGTGGTGGTGGTCCATCTCGGCCCGACCGAGATCCGGAGGATATAAGACAGGTCGAGCGCGTTATCGATCGCGGGCGCCAGCGTGGCGACGCGTTGCTGGAACGGGACCGCCTTGCCCTGCTTCATCACGGTCAAAAGCGCCTCGTCCAGCCGCTCGATCGGAGCAGTTGCACCTGTACTGGCGGCATCGGCGGCGCGCGCGGCTAGCGGCAGGGCCATCGGCAAGGAAATCAGGGACGCGGCTAAACACCGAAGGAGCGCGCGCCGGTCAAGTGCGGTGGCGAGCATGGAAGTCCCCTGGTTCTTCGCAAAGCAATATAAGCAAATGGAGCGGCGGATCGAGGCCTAGCCGCCCGGCGCACTCCAGCTAACGTGATACCAAGCTGCCACGGGGTCTCCTGACGACCGCCCATGTGCGCGGTTATTTGAGACAATCTGATCGCTCTCCCCGGAGGTTCCGGCTTGTCCCTCGCCACGACCGCCCTCGGCGCCGCCGATTCCCTGGCCGGCGCGCTCGGTATCCTGCGCCGGCCGCTCGCGCCCGAGCCGCTGTTGGAGGATGCGCGGCGGCAGGCCGGGTTGAGCGATTTCGGCGAACTCGACGTCGAGGAGCCGTTGCGCCGTCTGCTCGGGGCCTGCGCTAGCGAAGCCGAGCTTAGCCTGTTCGGGCGGTTCGCGACGCAATGGGACGCGGTGCGCTGCCTGTCCAACCTGCTGCGGCTGACGGCCGAGGAGACGCTGGCACCCGAGATCCTGCGCGAGCCGATCGAAAGACCCATTTTCATCACCGGGTTGCCGCGCAGCGGCACGACGTTTCTGCATCGGTTGATGCTGGAAGACCCGGCGAACCAAGCCCCGCGCGTCTGGCAAACGTTCTACCCCTATCCTTCGCGCGGCCGGCGCGACCGGCGGGTCCGCATGGTCGGGCGCCAGCTTCGCGGCTTCGAGCTGCTGGCCCCGGAATTCCGCTCGCTTCACCCGCTTGAGGCCGATTCGCCGCAGGAATGCTGCGAGATCACTGCCCATGTGTTCCGAAGCCTACGGTTCGACACAACCTATTGCATCCCGTCCTACCGTCGCTGGCTCGATGCCGACGGGCATTTGCCGGCCTACCGGTTCCATCGCCGTTTCCTGCAGCATTTGCAACGCCAGCAGGGTCGCGGGCGCTGGGTGCTGAAATGCCCGGACCATCTGTTCGCGCTCAAGGAGCTGCGCATCGCTTACCCCGACGCGCGGATGGTTTTCGTTCACCGCGACCCGGTCAAAGTCCTGCTCTCGCTCACCCAATTGACCGAGGTGCTGCGCCAGCCGTTTTCGCGCCGCATCGATCCGCGCCGGATCGGACGCGAGGAGAGCGCGCGCTGGTACGACGGCACCCTGCGCATGGTTCAGGCGGCCGAGGACGGGCTGTTCGCGGAGCCGATCTGCCATGTGCATTATCTGGATCTCATTACCGACCCGGTCAGTACGGTCGAGGGCGTCTATAGCCATTTCGGTCTACAATTGGACGCGGCGGCGGCCGAGCGCATAGCGGGCGCCGTCGCCGCGCGCCCGAACGGCGGTTACGGGCAGCACCGCTACCGCTTCGAGGACCACGGGCTCGATGCGGCGGCGGAGCGCGACAAGTTCCGCGGTTACATGATCCAGTTCGGCATAGAACCGGAAGCGGGCCGGCCTCGTCGGTCGGCTGGTACCCTGATTCCGCCATTGCGTTCGGCGCGCACGGGCGCGGGTTAGAGCTAGTTTAGCCACACCGAGAAACGCGTTCGTTTCCTGAGCGAAGCGCCTCGGCCCCTTGCACCCGCGCCTCGCCTTCGCGCATGTTGCCTCGCCCAGTTTGAAGGATGCAGCCAATGCGCCTCACGGTGCTGAAGGAACGACTCGCGTCCGAGACCCGTGTGGCCGCTACCCCGGACACCGTCAAACGGCTAATCGGCCTCGGTCTCGCGGTGACTGTAGAGGCGGGCGCCGGGGCCAATGCATCGATATCGGATGCGGAATTCGCGGCCGCCGGCGCGGAGATCGTCCCCGACCCGACCGCGGCGCTCGAAGGGGCCGGGATCGTCTTCGCTGTGCGGGTGCCGCCGCCCGAAATCCTGGCATTGATTCCGCGCGGTGCGCTGCTCGTGTGCATAGTCGGCGCGTTCGGTCAGCCTGAGGTTGTGTCGGCCTTGGCGGAGGCCGGCGTGGATGCGGCGGCGATGGAGTTGCTGCCGCGCATCACCCGGGCCCAGGCAATGGACGTGCTTTCCTCGCAGGCCAATCTCGCCGGTTATCGCGCGGTGATCGAATCCGCCGCCACCTTCGATCGCGGCTTCCCGATGATGATGACCGCCGCCGGCACCGTCCCCCCGGCCCGCCTGTTCGTGATCGGCGCGGGGGTCGCAGGCTTGCAGGCGATCGCCACGGCCCGCCGGCTCGGGGCCATTGTCTCGGCGACCGATGTCCGGCCGGCGGCCAAGGAGGAGATCCGCTCCCTCGGGGCTGCCTTCGTGGGCGTGGAGGATCAGGAGACGGCGGGGCAGACCGGCGCCTACGCTCGCGAGATGAGCGAGGAGTTCCGCCGCAAGCAGGCCGAGCTGATGGCGAGCACGGTGGCCAAGAACGACATCGTCATTTGTACCGCCCTGGTGATGGGCCGGCGGGCGCCGGTGATCGTCACCGAGCCGATGGTGGCGAGTATGCGCCCGGGCAGCGTGATCGTGGACCTCGCCGCCGATGCCGGGGGGAATTGCGCCATGACCGTGCCCGGCGAGCGCGTGCTGACCCCGAACGGCGTCACCGTGCTCGGCTACCACAACTGGCCCGGCCGCATTCCCGTGGCCGCCAGCGCGCTTTATGCCCGGAATCTGCTGACATTCCTCTCCACGTTTTGGGACAAGGAGGCGAAGGCGCCGGTTCTGCCGCCGGATGACGAGATCGTTGCCGGTGTAATGCTGACCCGTGGCGGCGCCGTGATGCACCCGCAATTCGCTCCGCCGGCACCGGCCCCGTCGCAGCCCGTCTCTTCCCAATCCCAAGCCGCCTGACCACGGGAGATTCCCCGATGAACCCGAACCAGTTGGCCGATGAGGCCACCCGGCTCGCCAACCAGGCCCAGGCGCTCGCCGCCCACGCTGCGGCCCTAGGAGGCGGGGCGGTCGGCGCCATTCCCGCGCACGCCGCCGAGGGCGTGCCGTTCATCTATCTGTTTGCGATTTTCGCGATGGCCGTCTTTGTCGGCTACTACGTGATCTGGAATGTCACGCCGGCGCTGCATTCGCCGCTGCTGGCCGTCACCAACGCGATCAGTTCGGTGATCGTGGTGGGCGCGATGCTGGCGACGGGACTGGCGGCGAGCGGGGTCTCGCGGGGCTTCGGCGCCGCCGCGGTGCTGCTGGCCTCGGTCAACATCTTCGGCGGCTTCCTGGTGACCCACCGGATGCTGTCGATGTTCCGCCGTAAGCATTAGCCCGCCCCAGCAACCAGGCCGCTCCTCATGCCCCCGCAGCTCACCGTTTTCCTTTATCTGCTCTCCGCCGTGCTGTTCGTGCTGGCGTTGCGCGGTCTGTCGAGCCCCGTCACCGCCCGGCGGGGCAATCTGCTCGGCATCGCCGGAATGCTGATCGCCGTGCTGGCGACGCTCATCGGCAACCGCATGTGGATGAGCAGCTACGGGATCATCGTGGCCATGATCGTCGTCGGCGGCGGCATCGGCGTGGTGATCGCCAACCGCATCCAGATGACGGCTCTGCCCCAGCTGGTTGCGGCCTTTCACTCCCTGGTCGGCATGGCGGCCGTGTTCGTCGCCGCCGCTGCGCTGAACGCGCCCGAGGCCTTCGCCATTGGCATGCCCGGCCACATCCTGACCGAGAGCCTGATCGAGATGTCGATCGGACTCGTCATCGGCGCCGTCACGTTCTCGGGCTCGGTCGTCGCGTTCGCCAAACTCCAGGGTCTGATGAGCGGCGCGCCGATCACCTTCCCGATGCAGCACCCGCTCAACCTGGCGCTTGGCATCCTGGCGATCGTCCTGATCGCGATCTTCGTCGCCACCGGCGGCAGCCAGGCGGTCTTTTGGATCCTGGCGTTCCTGGCCTTCGCGCTGGGCTTCCTGATCATTATTCCGATCGGCGGGGCCGACATGCCGGTCGTGGTCTCGATGCTGAACAGCTACTCCGGCTGGGCGGCCTGCGGCATCGGCTTCACCATCCAGAATCTCGCGCTGATCATCACCGGCTCCTTGGTCGGCGCCTCGGGCGCGATCCTGTCCTATGTGATGTGCAAGGGCATGAATTGGAGCATCTTCAACGTGCTGCTCGGTGGTTTCGGCTCCGAGAGCGTGGCCGTGACCAGCGGGGCGGCGCGCGACCGAACGGTCAAGAGCGGCGCGGCCGAGGACGCGGCCTTCATCCTGAAGAACGCCTCGAAGGTCATCATCGTTCCGGGCTATGGGATGGCGGTGGCCCAAGCCCAGCACGCCTTGCGCGAGATGGGCGACACCCTGAAGCGGGAGGGGGTGGAGGTAAAATACGCCATCCATCCGGTGGCCGGACGGATGCCCGGACACATGAACGTCCTGCTGGCCGAGGCCAACGTGCCCTATGACGACGTGTTCGAGCTGGAGGCGATCAACAACGAGTTCGCAACCGCCGACGTCGCCTATGTGATCGGCGCCAACGACGTGACCAACCCGGCGGCCAAGACCGACCGCTCTTCGCCGATCTACGGAATGCCGATCCTAGAGGTGGAGAAGGCGGGAACGGTGCTGTTCGTGAAGCGGTCGATGGCCTCGGGCTATGCCGGGGTGGAGAACGAGCTGTTCTTCCGTCCGAACACCATGATGCTGTTCGGGGATGCCAAGAAGATGACCGAGGAGATCGTCCAGGCGCTCGGCCGCTAGCCGGATGGCCGCCCGTGTTGCCCTGGTCACGGGAGGCGGGCGCGGCATCGGCGCGGGGATCGCGGCGCGGCTAGCGGGTGACGGGGTCCGGACGATCGTGGCCGACCGCGACCAAGCAGCCCCGCCCGCCGGCGGGCGCGCGGTGGTGTGCGACGTCGCGGATGAGGCGGAGGTCGCCGCCCTGATCTCCGGCATCGCGGCCCAGGAAGGGCGGCTCGACGCGCTGGTCTGCAACGCCGGCATCATGATCCGCAAGCCGATCGCGATCCTCAGCCTGGAGGAATGGTCGCGCGTGATCGCGACCAACCTGACCGCCACCTTCCTGCTCGTTCGCGCCGCCGAGCACATGCTTCGTGGCGCGCGCGGCGCGGTGGTGACGATCGCCTCGACCCGCGCGCATATGTCGGAGCCCGATACCGAGTCCTACGCCGCGTCCAAGGGGGGCCTGCTGGCGCTGACCCATGCGCTGGCGATCAGCCTCGGGCCGGAGGTGCGGGTGAACTGCATCAGCCCGGGCTGGATCCTGACCATAGGCCCCGCACCGCGCCCCGCGGATCATGCACAGCATCCTGCAGGACGGGTCGGCATCGTCGATGATGTCGCCGCGCTCGCCGCCTATCTTCTGGGTCCGGACAGCGGGTTCCTCACCGGCGCCGAGTTCGTCATCGACGGCGGCATGACGCGCAAGATGATCTACCCGGAATAGAGCATCTTCAGTCCGAGTGCTGGTTCGCGATACTCGGACTCGTTCTTAACTTTATGCTTTGACGCTACTTCCAGCGTTCATGGCCGTGCTTCTCGCGGCCATATACGTTTGCGTGCCGGCGAGACAGTCGTAGATGCTCGCGACAAGCGCGAGCATGGCGGTGGGAAACTCGCAGTCACGGAGCAAGCCGTTTCAGGGACGCGCGTGCCGCCACCGCGTCCACACGAACCGGGCTATGAACAGAACGGCGCATACCCCGATCACGTAGTCGAAATAATGGAACGCCGCGTTGAGCCGCGAACTCGATCCCCAGGCATCCCCGAGCAACATCCCGATATAGGCAAGAAAGAAGCACCACGGCCAGGAGCCGAGGAAGGTGTAAAGCTGAAAGCGGCCCATTGGCATCCGGGCGATGCCCGCCGGCAGGGCAATGAACGTGCGGATCACCGGCAGCAGCCGCCCGATGAACACCGCCGGTCCGCCGAAGCGGTGAAAGAAGCGGTCGGCGTGATCGAGGTCGTCCTGGG
Source organism: uncultured Pseudomonadota bacterium (assembly GCA_963849305.1). Classification (GTDB taxonomy): domain Bacteria; phylum Pseudomonadota; class Alphaproteobacteria; order Acetobacterales; family Acetobacteraceae; genus CAWKGV01. The sequence continues at coordinate 125,385 of CAWKGV010000008.1, read as the reverse complement.
TCAGAAGGACATACTTGCCCCAGCGCCGCACCGCTGGCCTGCCACCATAAAATCCTACGGCGTAGGCGATCGTCGAGCCGAGATTGCACCCCAGCGCGCCGAGCGTCGCCACCAAGTACAACTCAAGCCGCCCGGTCGAGACGAGGTATCCCGCGAACGGCAGGATGATCTCCGAGGGGATCGGAATGCAGGCGGACTCGACCGCCATCAGCCCCAAGACGCCCAGATAGCCGCTGGCGGACAGAATGGAGATGATCGTGCCGGCCAGAATGCCGGCATGGCCCGGTTCCACCATGAAGCGGCTCAGGCCTGAGGCTTGCGCGCACCGCTACGGCGCAACAGGAACTCGCGGCCCACCTTGACCATCGGCACGCCGTCGTACTCCACGATGTCGGCCGTGGCGTAGGTCTCGGTCCACTTCTCCGGGATGAAGCTGCCGGTCCCGACCACGTCGATCGGCGCCTTGGCATCCGCCATCACCAGGCACTTCTCGACCCCGAAGCCCGAGGAGGCGACGATTCGCACGTTCGGGTACCCTGCCTCGTCGAATGCCTCGCGTGCCCGCCAGATCGCGGCGGCGGAGACGCCCGTGCCGACCAGATAACGCAATTCCGTTTCGCTGCGATAGCGACGGATCGCGCCGGGGGCATGGCGCTCAAGCACCGCGTAGCTGCTCGCCGGATCCAGCCCTTCGAGAAAGCGCCCGCCATGCGTGTCCAGCCGAACCGAGAGCCGGCCGGCCGCGGCGAGATCGGCGAACCGCGCGCAACAGGCCAGGGCGTCTGAAATCTCGCGGCCGAAATAGTCCACCAGCACCGTCAGCGGCTCTTCGGGGAACGTGTCGTGGAACATCTCGGCTGCGCGCACAGTTGAGCCCGCGTAGCCGATCAACGAATGGGGCATGGTCCCGAAACCGCGAGAGGCGCCGAACCAGTGTGCCGTGCCGTCATTGGCATTGCCGATGAAGCCCTTGGCGCCTTCGCGTTGCGCGGCCCGGCTCCCGACCGAGGCGGCGTAGGCCATCATCTCCTGCATTTCCGCGCCCGCGCAGTGCCGCGCTTCCATGGCGAGGAAGACCGCCTTGGGCAAGGCGAGGCACATCTGATAGGCGTTGTGCGCCGCGACGCAGGCCGGGCCGACTTTCTGCAAGAAAATGGTCTCCAGGTCCGAGAGCTGCGCCAAGCTGCCGGTTACGTAGGCGAGCGGCTCGCCGGCGCCGACCCAGCTCCCTTCCGGATAGAGCACGTCGCTGTCGAAGCTCACTCCCCGTGCGGCGGCGACGCTGTCCAGCCAGTCCATCATCAGCCGCGGCGCCGAGATAACCGGGCGACGCAGGAACACGGCGTAGGTCACGCGCTTGTCGCCGAAGGACGCGACCACCTGCCGGGTGAGGTTGAAATAGGTATCGGTCCGCGCGGCGATGTCGGCTGCGAGGTCTCCCGGATGCGCGAGGCCATCGGCGCTCATCGCCGGACTGATACCCTGGCCCTTATTGCGCGGCTATGGCCGGCACCCGCACGCCGGGCTGGCGACGCTCCTTCAGCTCCTCGGCAACCAGGAAGGCGAGTTCCAGCGACTGCTCGGCATTCAGCCGCGGGTCGCAGAACGTCTCGTAACGCTCCGCGAGATCGGCCTCGGTCAGCCGGTGGGCGCCGCCGACGCATTCGGTCACGTCCTGGCCGGTCATTTCCACATGGACGCCGCCGGCCCAACTGCCTTCGGCCGCATGGATATCGAAGAAGCCGCGCACTTCCGAAAGGATGGCATCGAAGCTCCGCGTTTTGAGGCCGGCCGCGGTCTCGACGGTGTTGCCGTGCATCGGATCGCATAGCCAAACCACTTTGCGCCCCGCCCGTTCCACGGCGCGGATCAGCTTCGGCAGCCGCGCCCCGATCTGTTCGGCGCCCATGCGGCTGATCAGGGTGACGCGCCCGGCCTCGTTGGCTGGGTCCAGCAGGTCCAGGAGCCGTAGCAGCTCGTCCGGCTCCAGGGTCGGGCCGGCCTTGACGCCGATCGGGTTCTTCACGCCGCGTAGGAATTCGACATGTGCGCCGTCCGGCTGGCGGGTGCGATTGCCGATCCAGAGGAAGTGGGCCGAGCAGCCGTACCAGTCGCCGGTGGTCGAATTCGATCCGGGTGAGCGCCTGCTCGTAGGGCAGCAACAGCGCCTCGTGCGCGACATAGAAGTCGGTCTCGCGCATGTCGCGAGTGGTTTCGCTGCTCATGCCGCAGGCGGCCATGAAGGACAGCGTCTCGTCGATCCGCTGAGAGAGGCCACGGTAGCGTTCGGCCAGGGGCGAGCGTTCCACGAAGCCAAGATTCCAGCGATGGACCTCGTGCAGGTCCGCGTAGCCGCCGGAGGCGAAGGCGCGGAGCAGGTTAAGCTTGCTGGCGGCCTGGAAATAGGCCAGCTCCATCCGCCCGGGATCGGGCACACGGGCCTCGGCGGTGAACTCGGGGCCGTTGATGATGTCCCCGCGATAGCTGGGCAGGCTGACGCCGCCCTGTTTCTCCGTATCGGAGGAGCGCGGCTTGGCGAATTGGCCGGCCATGCGGCCCATCTTCACCACCGGCAGACTGGCGCCGAAGGTGAGCACGACCGCCATTTGCAGCAGCACACGGAACGTATCCCGCAGGATGTTGGCGGTGAAGTCGGCGAAGCTCTCGGCGCAATCGCCGCCGAGCAGCACGAAGGCGTGGCCCTCGGCGGCATTGGCGAGCGATGCCTTGAGCCGCCGCGCCTCGCCCGCGAACACCAGCGGCGGATACCGGCGGAGCTTGCGCTCCAGGGCCTCGACCTGTGCCGGGTCGGGATAGGCTGGCGCCTGGCGGATCGGGTGGGCGCGCCATGCATCGGGAGTCCAGGCCAGGGTCGTGCTCATGGCGTCGTGCTCATCCGTCATGCTGCTGGGTCGCGTGCGTATGCGAGCCCGTGGCCGGCGGTTATGACCGGATTTGGGCCGCCGCGCTACTCCGCCGCCTTGGCGACGCCCGATACGCGCGCGCGGGTCCGCATGGTGACGAACTCCTCGGCAGCGGTCGGATGGATGCCGATGGTGCGGTCGAAATCGGCCTTGGTGGCGCCCATCACCAGCGCGATGGCGAGACCCTGGATGATCTCGGGCGCGTCCTCGCCCAACATGTGGGCGCCGAGCACGCGCTGGCTCGCCTGGTCCACGACCAGCTTCATCAGCGATTTGCGGGGCCGGCCGCTCAGAGTGTGGCGCATCGGGGTGAAGCGGCAGAGATACACATCCACCGGTCCGCAAGCGGCGGCCCGCTCCTCCGTCAGCCCGACGGTGGCGATCGGCGGGGTGGAGAACACGGCGGTCGGCACGTTCTCGAGCGAGACCCGGCGCGGCCGGCCGGCGAACAGGGCATCGGCGAGCGCATGGCCCTCGGCGGTGGCCACGGGCGTCAGGTTCAGCCGGTTGGTCACATCGCCCATGGCGAAGATATGCGGCTGGCTGGTGCGCAGGTGCTCGTCCACCGCGACCGCGCCGGCGGCGCTGGTGGCCACGCCCGCTTGCTCCAACCCGAGCCCGGCGGTCGCGGGCCGACGGCCGGTGGCGAAGAACACCAGATCGGTGTGGATCGCGCGGCCCTCGGCGATGGTGAGCAGCTTGGCCTCGCCCTCGGCCTCCACACGAGAGGGCGCGCAGCCGGGATGCAACGCGATCCCCTGCTGGCCGAGCGCCTCGGCCAGCGCCTCGCGCAGATCTTGGTCGAAGCCGCGCAATGGCAGGGGGGCGCGATAGATCAGGTCCACCTCCGCGCCGAGGGCGGCGAAGATGCCGGCGAACTCCACCGCGATGTAGCCGCCGCCGATCACCGCGACGCGCTTGGGCATCCGGGGCAGAAAGAACGCGTCGTCGGAGACGATGCCCAGCTCGGCGCCCGGGATCGGGAGGCGAACCGGGTGGCCGCCGGTGGCGATCACGATGCGATCGGCGGTGACGCGCTGGCCACCGACATCGAGCGTGTTTTGGTCGATGAAGGTAGCGCGCGACTCGAACCTCTGCGCGCCGGCGCCGTCGAGCAGCTTGCGGTAGATGCCGTTGAGCCGGTAGATTTCCTTGTCCTTGGCGGCGATCAGCTTGGCCCAGTTGTGCGGCCCCTTGCGGATTTGCCAGCCGAAGCCGCGCGCGTCCTCCGCCCAGCCGCCGTATTCGCCGGCCTGAACCAGCAGCTTCTTCGGCACGCAACCGACATTGACGCAGGTGCCGCCCCAGAACCGCTCCTCGGCGATGCCGACCCGCGCGCCGTGCCCGGCGGCGATGCGCGCGCAGCGCACGCCCGCCGAGCCGCCGCCGATCACGAACAGGTCGAAATCCATTGCGTCGTGCCCTCGGTTGAGGGCCGCACTGTGTCCCGTGGCCTTTGACGCGGCAAGCGGTGCCTGGGGTCGCCGCTCGCCCTCAGACCCTTCCACCCGGCACAGGAGGCAGCCTGGCTTGGCGGTATGGATGTTCACGAACGCAGTGCGCGGGTCGTTCAGGGCGCGGCCCAGAGCAGCGTCGATCTCCGTTCCCTCGCTGACGTGGCCCAGCTCGTACAGGCACTGGTCCTCGGCATCATAGGCGCGCACGGAGACAAGCGAGCCGCGTACGATCTCCGGGATGTCGTTGACCTGCTCATACTGATCGCAGGGTTCGGCATGAACGAAGATCGGGCTCGGGGTCCAGTACACCCCGGCGGTCGCGGCAGGTAGTAAGAGCCGAGCAACACCGCCTTCCGGCCTGCGCATAGTGCAGGCAGTGTCGGCAAGGGCAGCGCGAGTCGGGGCCAGGCTGGCGCGGGCGCAGCACGTTACCGGCTTCGTCGCGGCCACTGGCACGGAAGCGGCTCGCGACCTCAGTAGCGATCGGGATGCAGCGGAAGTTGGTCATGCGGTGCTCCTGTCGGCTGTCATGCCCGATAGATACGGCGTCCCGCTCCCGCTCGCCCTCCGCTTCGTGCTCTCGCTTTAAAGACACGCGCTACGATCGAGTGCAGGTGACACTGCCACCACCTGCACTCATCACGCGCGGCTCCCAGCCGAACTCGTTTCTACGTCCCGATGCCGCCGACCGCGAGATACTTGATCTCCAGATACTCCTCGATCCCGTATTTCGACCCCTCGCGGCCCAGCCCCGAGTGCTTCATCCCGCCGAACGGCGCCTCGGCGGTCGAGATGATCCCCTCGTTGATGCCGATCAACCCGTATTCCAGCGCCTCGCCCACGCGGAAGATTCGGCCGACGTCGCGGGCGTAGAAATAGGCCGCCAGGCCGAACTCGGTGTCGTTGGCGAGCCGGATCGCCTCCTCCTCGGTTTTGAAGCGAAACAGCGGCGCCACCGGGCCGAATGTCTCATCGCGGAAGATCAGCGCCTCGTGCGGCACGTCAGCCAACAGCGTCGGCTCGAAGAAGTTGCCGCCGAGCCGGTGCCGATGTCCGCCGGTGAGCACCTTGGCGCCGCGCTTGGTGGCATCCGCGATATGCTCCTCCACTTTCTTCACGGCGGCGGGGTTGATCAGCGGCCCCTGGCTCACGCCCGGCTCCATGCCGTTGCCCACCTTCATCTGCTCGATCGCCGCCTTGAATTTCTGGGCGAACGCGTCGTACACGCCCTCTTGGACCAGGATGCGATTGGCGCAGACGCAGGTTTGGCCGGTGTTGCGGTACTTGCTGCCCATCGCGCCGACGACTGCGGCATCCAGGTCTGCGTCGTCGAACACGATGAACGGCGCGTTGCCGCCCAGCTCCATGCTGGTCTTCTTGATCGTCGGCGCGCACTGGGCCAGCAGCTTCGCACCCACTTCGGTCGAGCCGGTGAACGAGAGTTTGCGCACCAGCGGGTTGGTCGAGAGCTCGACGCCCGTCTCCGAGGCCGGCCCGGTGATGATGTTGCACACGCCCGCCGGCATTCCGGCGCGCGCGGCCAGCGCCGCGAGCGCGAGGGCCGAGAACGGCGTCTGGCTTGCCGGGCGGATCACCCCGGTGCAGCCAACCGCCCAACCGGGGCCAGCCTTGCGGGTGATCATGGCCGCCGGGAAATTCCAGGGCGTGATCGCGGCGAACACGCCGACCGGCTCCTTCAGCACCAGGATGCGTCGGCCCTTGGCGTTCTGCGGGATGGTGTCGCCATAGACGCGCTTCCCTTCCTCGGCGAACCAGTCGATGAAGCTCGCGGCATAGGCGATCTCGCCCTTGCTCTCGCTGAGCGGCTTGCCCTGCTCGGCCGTCATGATCACCGCGAGGTCGTCGGCGTTGGCCAGCATCAGGTCGGAGAGCTTGCGCAGGATCGCCCCGCGTTCCTTGGCGAGCATCGCCCGCCAGGCCGGATAGGCGCGCGCCGCCGCCTCGATCGCGCGGCGGGTCTCGGCCGCACCCAGCGCCGGCACCTCGCCGATCGCCTCGCCGGTGGCCGGGTTGTTCACGACGAGCGTCTTGCCGCTGTCGGCCTGCACCCACTTGCCGTCGATGCAATTGGCCTGACGGAGCAGGGTCGGGTCTTTCAGGGGCAACGGGCTGGTGGGGTTGAGCATTGCGAAGTCCTCCCTCCTGGACTTGGAGTGAAACAGGACTGCCGCAGGGAGGTTTCAGCCCAGGTTGACGCTGGCTGTCGTATATACAATCTGCTCAGCGTAGCGTAGGCTGGTGGTGTGCAGTTCGAGTGGGACGAGCCGAAGCGCCCCGGCAACATACGCTGATCTTCACGCGGCGAGGCGGAAAGGGTTCGCGTGATCAGCCTTCGCCGGCGAACCGCGAGGACGGCTTACGCCGAAGCGAAATTCCTGATTCCGACCCCTGAGGAGGATGCCGCGATCGACCGCGGCATAGCGGAGGATCCTGACACCTGGGAGTGGTCCGAGGAGGATTTTAAGCGCGCCCGTCCGGTCTCTGGGGTGTTTCCTGATTTGGCGGCATACTCCCTGAGCCGAAAGCGCGGAGCGCAGAAGCGGCCGAGGAAGGTGCTGGTGTCGCTCCGGCTGGAACGGGAGGTGGTGGACCGGCTGCGTGCCTCGGGGCCGGGCTGGCAAAGCCGGGTCAACGACATGCTGCGCAAGGCCGTGCTCGGCGGCTGAGGAGGGAAGCGGATGCCGGCCTATGAGTACGTTACCGTGGACGTGTTCACCGACCGGCGCTTCGGCGGCAATCCGCTGGCGGTCTTCCCCGAGGCAAGCGGGCTGTCGGATGGCGACATGCAAGCGATCGCGGCGGAGTTCAATCTGTCGGAGACGAGCTTCGTCCTGCCGCCGGACGATCCGCGCAACCACGCGCGGGTGCGCATTTTCACGCCACGGAGCGAGCTGGCCTTCGCCGGCCATCCGAATGTCGGCACGGGCTACGTGCTGGCTCGGCGGGCGACGCATCCGCCCGAGCACTTCACCTTCGAGGAATTGGCCGGGCTGGTGCGGGTTCACGTCCTGCGCGGCCCAGAGAAGGTGGTCACCGGCGCCCGCATCTCGGCCCCGAAATCGCTGACCATCGGCGATGCGATCCCGGTGGAGGTCGTGGCCGCCTGCGTTGGGCTCGACCCGGATGACATCGACACCCGCGCGCACACGCCGCTGGTTGCCTCGGTCGGGTTGCCGTTCGTCATCGCCGAGACTGGCAGCATCGAGTCCCTCACGCGCGCTGCGCCCGATCTCCGGGCATTCCGGGCGGCGCTCGCGCAGTTCCCCGGGGCGGCTAGACACTTTCCGGTGCATCTGTATGTCCGGCGCGACGAAGACGCCACGCGCCTGCGCACGCGCATGTTCGCCCCATTGGGCGGCACGCTGGAAGACCCCGCGACCGGCAGCGCCAACGCGGCGCTCGCGGCTTTGCTGACCTCGTTGGCGCCAGGGGTGAACGTGGACCTGACCTACGACATCGAGCAGGGGATCGAGATGGGCCGGCCCAGCCGGATCGTGGCCACCGCGCGCAAGACCGGAGAGGGCCCCGTGAGCGCGACCGTCGCGGGCGACTGCGTGCCGGTGCTGCGTGGCCAGTTGGAGCTGTAGCGCCCTCAGGCGCGGCGCAAGGGCGGCGGCGTGAAGCTCCGAACGGCGCCCTCGACGCGCCGGCGGACTTTGCCGATCCGTCCAACTCCGGCCAGTCGGCGGTCAAGAAAGGCGAGTGTGGCCGAATCGTCCTCGCTCGTGTCGCGCAGCCAGAACAGCACCATAGACGTGTAGATCGCGGCCAGCGTGGCGCGTTTGGTGTACCAACTGAAATCCGTCGCGCGGTCCCCGGCGGCGTGCCAGATCGCGTCCACGGTGCGAGCGGTGGCGGAAGCGGCGGTCCGCGCGTTGCCGGGCAATGCGAGCACCCCGAGCGCCCGGCGGATCGCTTCCTTGTGCCGCCGGTTCTGCTCCAGTCGCAGGGCCAGTACGGCGCGCACACGCGCGGGCAGGCGCAGGTCGCTCATGTCGCGCGCGGCGGCGGCAAGCTCCATGCGGCGATCGGCGAGATCGCAGAAGCCCTCGATCATGTCCGCCGCGCCGCCCGGAAACAGCAACTCGGCATCCTCGGGCTCGGCGCCAGCCGCGGCGAGCCCGCGCCGCAGCGCCCGATAGGTCCAGCCCTCGAACGGGACGTTCGGCAGCAGGGCGTCGATCGCGGCGTCTCGCTCGGAACTTCGCTCCGGTGTGCGCATCAGCCGGTCTCCGCTCGCTGCTGCTGCTCGGCTCTCTGCTCCGCCATCGCCGCCTTGGCCAACTCCTCATTGAAGCCGAACAGTCGGAAGTCGGTCATACGCATCGGGTAAAGGATCCCGTCCAGATGGTCGTATTCGTGCTGGATCACCCCAGCATGAAAGCCGGAGACCGCGCGTGCGATTTCGCGGCCGTCGCAATCCACGCCACGGTAGCGGATACGTGCTGAGCGCGGTACGGCGGCGCGCAAGCCGGGAATGGACAGGCATCCTTCCCAGCGCAGCACCCGCTCCTCCGACAGCGGTTCCACCTCCGGGTTGATCAGCACCGTGTTGCCGGTGGGCAGGTCGTCCGGATCGTCCTCCTGGCGTTCGGCGGGGATGCGGAACACGAACAGCCGCAGCGGCACATGGACCTGCGGCGCGGCGAGCCCAACGCCGGACGCATCCTCCATCGTCGCGATCATGTCGGCGACCAGCCGGCGGATCTCCGGCGCACCGGGGTCCGCCACCGGCTCGCAGCGCCGGAGCAGCACGGGGTGGCCCATCCGGGCGATCTTGAGAATGGCCATGAGACCTCCGAAATGGTGGCCTAAACCGGTTTGGCGAGGGGGGCGCTCACATGCTATAGCGCCAATGTTCCACGCTGGGAGACCGCCGTGGAGCAGCAAAGTACGCCCCGGTGGTCGGGGTGAACAGGCAGAAAGGAGAAGGCGGCCAAGTGCAAGTTCTGGTGCGTGACAACAATGTCGATCAGGCCCTCAAGGCGCTCAAGAAAAAGATGCAGCGGGAGGGGATCTTCCGCGAGATGAAACTACGACGGCATTACGAAAAGCCGTCCGAGCGACGCGCGCGCGAGGCTGCCGAGGCGGTCCGTCGGGCACGCAAGCTGGAACGCAAGCGGCTGGAACGAGAAGGATTTTGAGTCGCCGCTGCCGGCCCGTCACGGGACTCTGACCACCGACCGCGGTCCCAGGGCCGCGGTTTTCGCGTACACGGGGATGCCTCTCGCCATGCTCGGCCACCACGATCACGGCCACGCTCACCACCCCCACCACCACGATGATACGGACGGCTCGCGCCGGGCCTTCGCGATCGGGGCGGGTCTCAATCTCGCCTATGTGCTGGCGGAGGCGTTCTGGGGTTTCGCGGCCCATTCCACCGCGCTGCTGGCGGATGCCGGGCACAATCTCGGCGACGTGATCGGACTGGGTGGCGGCTGGCTGGCGATCTGGCTCGGCGGACGCCATCCCACCGCGCAATTCACCTACGGAATGCGCCGCTCCTCGATCCTCGCGGCGCTCTCGAACGCGGTGATCCTGTTGGTCGTCACCGGCGCGATCGCAACCGAGGCGGGCTGGCGTCTCGCCCATCCCGAGCCCACCAATGCCGAGATCATCATGACGGTCGCTGGGGCGGGTATCCTGGTCAACGGGTTTACCGCTTGGCTGCTGGTGGCCGGCCGCGTGGGCGCCAAACGCGACCTCAATGTGCGCGCCGCAGTCGCGCACATGCTAGCGGATGCCTCGTTAACCTTCGGGGTGATGATCGCGGGCGCGGTGATCGCCGTCTCTGGCTGGCACCGGGTGGACCCGGCGGTGAGCCTTGTCATCAGCGCCGTGATCGTCGCGGGCACCTGGGGCTTGCTGCGCGAATCTCTCAGCCTGTCGCTGGATGCCGTCCCGCCCGGGATCGACGCGCACGCGGTCGAGAAATTCTTGCAGACGCTGCCCGGGGTCACGGAGGTCCACGATCTGCATGTGTGGGCGCTCTCGACCACCGAGACGGCGCTCACGGTTCACCTGGTCCGCTCCGACGCCGCTCAGGACACGGAGTTGCTGCGGTGTGTCCCTGTCGAGGTTCGCAATCGGTTCGCCATCGGCCACGCGACCGTCCAACTGGAGACGCCCGAGTCCGCCCGCGCATGCGGACTGCGCCCCGCGCACGTCGTCTGAAACGGCGGCTTAGTCCGGGAGGTCGGGACGCTCGGCCGACAGGGCATTAACAAACGCGGTGACATCGGCTGGTCGTAACAGTGTGACCAGCTTTCCCTCGAACTCCTGGATCGCGCTTAAAACCCGATGCCGATGGTCCGGGCGATAGCGGCGGAGGCAAGCCGCAGTGGGAGCGTGTCGCTGTAATTGCCATCGATAACCCAACCAGCAGCATCTCCATTATAAGCCAAAGAGCACCCGCCCGCACGGCCACGCCCCGCCGGGGCTGTCGGCTATAATGGATAGTTATAGCTAGTTGTAGCAGAGGTCTGCCTCCCCGCCTTGCGGATACCCTTTTTCTCCGAAGCGGCGGCACGGCTCCCTTGGCCACCCGCCTCGCCCCGCGGACGGCGAGGTCAAGGAAAACTTGGACGGGGTTTCACCGTTCCCGCCACACGTGAGACGTGTGCCTGACACGACGGGGCTCCCCCATCCTCAGCGTGAATCCGAACTCCGTCCTATGGCGTGATCCCTATTCGCTGGAGAGGCGCTTTTGCTTGGATCGGCCCCGTCACTCTCGCACCCGCCCAAAGGCAAGTGGCTCCCTGGACCGGAGGGCGGCGACCACCTTGGCGCCGCGCCCGGCGGATTATGAACCGAGTAGTGGCAGATCCAGCACCGTCCGCCCGAGGAACCAATAACTCCCGAAGGCGATGATGATCGCAGATACCGAATAGACCACAGCAGCCGGGCGTTCGGCCGAGATTCGGAGCGTAAGCACGCCCACAGGCTGCACCGCAAGCCCCCCAGCAAAGCAGGCGCGAGTCGCGGCGAAAATCTGATCGAGCCCGAGCAACAGCGGCAAGGCGAGCGAGACGATGGCGATCTGCCCGATCTCCACGCCCAGATTGAATGCGCCAAGTGCCGGGATCAGCGCCCCGCGCGGCAAGCCGAACTCCTGCAGCGCGCTGGCGAAGCCGAAGCCGTGGACGAAGCCGAACAAAAACGTGTCCCGCCACCGCTGCGGCACGTCGCGGGAGAGGAAGTTCTCCACCCCCACATAAATGATGGTGGCCGCGATCGCAGGCTCGGTAATTGCACTCGGCACGCGCACAATGTCCAGCGCCGCCAGCGACAGCGTGATGGAGTGGGCTATCGTGAAGGCGGTGACAATCTTCACCACTGGCCACAGCTTCCGGGCCCAGAGGATGATCGCGATCAGGAAGCAGATATGATCGTAGCCGGTGAGGATGTGCGCCATTCCGGCGACGACGTATCGGCCGATCACCTTGGACAAGCCGGGCACCGCTTCGGTCAGCGACAGCTCGGTTCGGCTGGCGTCGAGCAAATCCTGCGCGGGGTTGGCAGCGCTGCCGATCAGCACGACCTGCTTGGCGTCCGACGCGACATCGAGCAGCACCGTCGAGCGATACCGCAGCCGACCCGGGACGTCCGCGCAGGACCAGCGCGTGCGCACCGCGACACCATCCTGGTCAGGGGCGACGCTGGCCGGGCCGGCGCGGCAGGTCACGTCGCCATCGCCCAGCACGACGGCGTGCGCGCGCACATACGCCGCCACCGAGCCGGATGCATTGGCGAGCGCGTCGGCGCGCACCAGACCCGTTTGGGAGTCGAACACGTGGGTGCCGATCGCGCGGTCGACGTCGCTACCCTTCAGCGCAACGTCGACATCCACCGTGCGGTCAGGACCGAGCACGATTCGGGCGCTGGTGAGATTGATCTGATGGGCCACCGCCGCGCAGCAAATGCACATCGCACAGAGCACGAGGAGAGCCGCGAGCGCGGTCGGCGCCCGCGTGGAACCGCCGAACCGCATCACGAGCGCACCCCCGCGAGTTGCAGCAGGCGATCGAGATGCGCCGCGATGTAGCGCGGCACGCTGACCAGATTGTCGGTCTCGCGCACCCGGGCATAGCGGCCGAACCCGTCCGGAGTTGGGTTGCCGAATTCCACTCTTGCCACCGCACCGAGTGAATCACGCGCGTACATCATCATGATGGCGGAAGGATGCCCCAGCCCGTCGGCGGCCAGGGTCGCCTCGTCCGGATGTTTCGCCACCACGGCTTCGACCGAGGCGCGTTCAAGGGCGGCGAACTCGGCCGCCAGCAACGGCGCGATGGACGGATCGGCCTTATGTACGAAGCCGCCGGGCTTGTGCACATGGCCCGGGAGATGATGGAACCAGTCGCCCGCCGGGTCGCGTTCATAGCGGGTCAGCGCGCCGTTCTGCTCGATCTCCACCGCCCAGATGGTCGCGAACGACATTGGCAGGAACAGCAGCTTCGGCCGCGCCTCGCCGTTTACCGCCGCGGCGGGGACGCGCTCGGCCAAATCCAGCGCCATCTGCCATTCCACGCCCACATAGCGCGACAACAGCGTTATCGTCGGCTGGCCAAGCAGATGCACGAACTGCGAATTCTCGGCCGGCGTCGGCTCGCCGAACGCGATGCTGCTGGTCTTGCCGTCGCGCGCGACGAGGCTCACCAGCAGCTTCGGCGGGTCAAGCCGGAATTCGGCGATTTTGGCGGCATCGTATTCCCCTGGTTGCAGGCTGCGCCTCGGGCTGGAGTTGTTAAGGAAGCGAATCGCCGTGTCGATGTGCTTGGCGATGTCGGGATCGAGCGTCGTGCCGCCGACGGCCCAGCTGCCGCCCGCATGGTCGAGCCGCACCGTCTTGCCGCTCGCAATAATGTCGATATGGACCACCTGCTCAGCCGGCAGCGCGATGATGCCGTCGCCGGTGAGGTGCTCCAGCATCGCATCCGTGGGCCAGCGGCCGGTGAACGAGATCCCGCCCAGCACGGCCAGCATCATCGCCGCCGCGGCGAAGCCCGCGAGCTTTGCCAGGCGGCCGCTTACCGCCGACGTCGCCACACCAAAACGCCCAGCAGAATGACGGAAAGCGGCAACAGGATCTCCAACACCACGAAGGTGGCGCGCATCTGCTGCGCGGTCAGCTGGATCTCCGGCAGGCTATAGGTGATCGGCCGCAGTTTCGGCGTGCTCAAATCGCCCGCCAACCAGCGCACCATCGAAACCGCGAGATCGCCATTGGAGACATAGGGGAAGAAGCCGTTGGTGGCGAAGCCGGCGCTGCCGACCAGCACGAGCCGGAACGGTTTCGGTTCGCCGCCCGGCCACATCCCCTCCATTGCCAGGGCGAGCGTCTTCGGGCCGTGCGCGGCGGCCGGGAGCGCGCCGACCCGGGTGGCGGCGAGCGTGGCGAGGGTGCTGCCACCCTGCTGCACGTAGCTGTCCGAACTGGTCTGGATCAGCTCGGTGGCCTCGATGTTCGGCAGGCGCTTGAGCAATCGCAGCGGCCGTGGAGCGGGGAACACCGTCATCGCGATATCGTCGGTGATCGGATGCGGCGGATAATACGGCACCGCGACCTTGTCGGCTTCGGTTCCGGCATGGTTCACTGGGTCCAGCACCGAGCCGTCGCCGACCTGCACGCCGAGATCGCCGAACATGGCTTGCAACTCCGGCAAGACCGGGAACTCGGGGTCGTACATCAGCAACAGCCGCCCGCCGCCCGCGGCATAGTCCCGAAGCAGCTTCACCTCGGCCGGCGAATAGGCGTCGCGCGGGCCAAGATCCGCGACCAGCGCGCAATCCGCGGGCACCGCGGTGATGGCCGCGGTGGTTAGTGCGCGATCGGAGTAGCCGATTGCCTCAATCGCCATCCTGAGGCGGTCCACGCCGGTACCGCCGGCCTGGATCGTGGTCGCCCCATCCCCGCCCATCACCTCGCGGTGGCCGAGATGGACATGGCTCTGCGGATTGTAAGTCTCGCCGTGACCGGTGACGAAGCAGACGACTGGCGTTCCGCTTTTCAGGACCCGCTGGATGGCAAAGGCGATGTCGCGGAGATCGACGGTATTATCGACCTCGGTACGGCGCTCCGCGAACTGCACCACGGCGGAATTGTACATCCGCACGCCAAGCTCTCGCGCGGCGACGATCTCTTTGTCGAGATCGAGCGAGCGCACGCGCAGCTTTGGATAGCGATGGGCGACAGCGGCCAGCACGTCCTTCGCTCGAGTTCGCGTCACCGTCCTGGGTGTTGTAGAAATACGTAACGGTTACGTCATGGCCGAGATGGCGCGCAATCTTGATGAGCTGAGGCGGCGCGGTGTACCGCCCCTCGGCCGTGGCATCGAAATGCACGTCGTGGCGATAGAGCGCGACATTGCCGAGCAGCCCGGTCGCCGGGGCGGCAACGACCAACGCCGCCGTACCGAGTTTGGCGTACCGGCCGCGGCCCTGGATCGGCAGCCTCAGCGCGAGCGAGAACAGCAGGAACAGCGCCGCTGTCCAGGCGCCGAAGTAACAGATGTTGGCCGTGGTGTCGTCGGAGGCGTAGGTGACGGCTGCGCTGGCGAAGCCGAGCGCGAGCCCGAACAGAACCGCCTCGAACCAAATGCGGGGGGATCGAAACACCGAGGGGAACTCCTCAGCGCCACGCCAGTGCGCGGACGCTGAACAGCAGCCCGAGCAAGGCTACGCTTACGAAAAAGCCGATGTCGGAAAGGAAGACCGAGCCGGTGGCGAACGGGCGGAAATGCACCAGCAGCGATAGGTTCACCGCCAGCGCGTTGAATGGATCCGGGAGCAGCCAGCCGAACTCGTCGATGATCCAGAGCAGCAGGAACAGGCTGAGCGAGATCAGCGCCGCAATCATCTGATTGCTGACCAAGCTGGAGGTGAGCAGGCCAACGGACACCAGCGCCGCGCCGAGCAGGAGCAGCCCGATATAGCCGCTGTAGATCGGTCCCCAGTCCGGCGAGCCGAACACCGCCAGCGTCACCGCATAGGCGAGCGAAAGCCCTAGCATGACCAGCACCAGGGTCATGCTAGCGAGAAATTTCGCCATCACCACCGCGACCTCGGTGACCGGCGAGGTCAGCAGCACCTCTATGGTGCGCAGCCGGCGCTCCTCCGCCACCAGGCGCATGGTGATGATCGGCACGGTCAGCAGGAACAGCACATAAATCTGGAAGAAGATGTGCAACAGCGTGGGCGAGTGACTCATGAATAACGTGAGCGTGAAGGTGTAGCCCATGACGATCAGGAACACCGCCACAACCACGTAGGCCATGGGCGAGGTGAACAGCGCCATCTCTTCCTTCTTGAGCAGCGCGACGAAGGTTCTCATGCCGCCATCGCCTCCACCGCCCGCCGCCGCGTCAGGTCGAGGAAGATGCGCTCGAGGTCGGGCTTCTCCTCCACCAGCCCGGCGAGGCCGAAGCCGGCGCCCACCACGGCCCGGGCCAGATTCTCGCCCATGCCGGGCCTGGCGGTCTCGACCACGTAGGCACCGTGCCCACCCGCATCGGCGTCCACCGCGGCGGCAGTCACGCCGGCTATGTTCCGCAGCACCGGCAGCACCGCCGCGGGAGGCGCTTCGATCGTGACGCGGAACCGCGGCGCACCGCCGGCCTCGGCGAGCGCATCCGCGGTCAGCAGCTCCCCGTCGCGCAGGATCATGACGCGCGTGGCCACTCTCTCTATTTCGGTGAGCACGTGCGAGGCGACGATCACGGTGCGCTCGCCCGCCATGCCGCGGATCAGCTCGCGCACGGCGATCACCTGATAGGCGTCCAGCGCGTTGGTGGGCTCGTCCAGAATCAGGATTGGCGGATCGTTCACCAGCGCTTGCGCGATTGCGACGCGCTGGCGATAGCCGCGCGAGAGTTTCCCGATCGGCATCCGCATCACCGGCTCCAGACGCAGCCGCCGGCACGCCGCGCCGACCGCCGCGTAGACCGAGCGCACGCCCTTGATCTCGGCCATGAAGGCCAGGAACTCGCTGACGCGCATCCAGTCATAGAGCGGCGCGTCCTCCGGCACGTAGCCGACGCGGCTGCGGACGGCGAGCGAGTCCTCCGCCGCATCCAGCCCCTCGATCCGCACCGAGCCGGAAGTTGGCGGCAGATAGCCGGTCAGGATGCGCAGGATGGTGCTTTTGCCCGATCCGTTTGGGCCGAGCAGGCCGATGATTTCGCCCTCGCGGATGGCGAAGGAAACGCCGTTCACCGCGAGCTGCGCGCCATAGCGCTTGACCAGCCGCTCAACGGCAACAATTTCCGGATGCGGCATGAAAACCAAGTCCAAAGAAGGCGGCGCGCGGCCGAGAGCCGCGCGCCAAGCTGTTCACGTAAGCCGGATCGAGCTTAGTCGTAGAACTCCGGGGCGTGCTTGTGGGCTTTGAACACTTCCGGGTCGTGCGCGAAGATGACGTCGGCGTGCTCGGTGTCCATCCGCTCCTTGATCCACTCGTAGCCCTGCAACATGCTGGACGGGTCGTAGGCGAGGCCGACGCTCGGCAGCAGGTTCTTCTGCAGGTTTTCCATGAGGTAGCATTCGTCGCTGGTCAGGATGACCGTGCCGGCCTTCGGCAGGCGGACAATCATCATCTCGCTTCCAGGAGTGTGCCCGACCTGGCGCTTGATATAGATGCTGCCGTCGCCGAACAGGTCCAGATCCCCGTTCAGCTCGATCGCCTTCTGCCGGAACGGCATCGGTGCGCCGACCTCGGCGCGCAGCGGCAGCAAGTCGCCCGGAACATATGGTCCGGCGTAGCCCGGCTTCGGCCACAGCGCGTTGATGATCTCGTCGCGCTGATACACCAGGGTCGCAGTCGGGAACCGCGAGATGTTGCCGGCGTGGTCGAGATGCATGTGGCCGACGACGACGTAGTTGATGTCGGACGGTTTCATCCCGATCTTTTCAAGCTGCTTGATCGTGGAGACGTCCGGGCTGCGGCTCTCCGGCTTGTCCAGCATCGCCGCGTTCGGGCCCCAGTAGCTCGGATCGGTGATCACCCGGTCGTTGTTCCCGGTATCGAACATCACGTTCCCCTTGGGGTGGTGGATGACGAAGAACGCGACCGGGATCATGATCTTGCCGGGGGCGGCCCCGGTCTGCAGCGCGGACTTGTCGATATCTAGCCAGCCTGACGAGAACACGTAGAGCCTCATGCCCGGCGGCGATTCCGCGCGCACGGCAAAGGACCAGCCGAACGACGCGCAAGCGGCGGCCGCCAGTCCCAGCAATAGATTTTTGAAGCGCGACTTCATCCCGTCCTCCCACTGTTCGTGCCGGCCGTTACGGGCGTGGCACTTGTTTCGCGCCGGCGCCAGCCGCCGCGTATTTTGCCGGGGGTTTAATGCACCCGCTTTACAGCATATCAGCACAGAGCGACGAGGGTGTAAATTCCAGAAACGGTCCCGTCCAACGTCGGTGCAGCGGCGGCGATCACCCAAGCCGAGCATTCGCTCCAAACCCACCTTCCGCCGCTGGCAATGGCCGGATTACATCCGGGCCTGGGAGGTAGCTCAGCTGCCTGCCGACAGCTCTCGCCAAACCCGGATGACAGGGATGACAGGACTGTCGTCTCGCTCCGGATCGAGCACCTCGAGCAGCCGCGCCGCAGGGCCGGAAGGCCGCTTTATGCCGCGCTCCCATTGTGCCACGGCCGACTTGTCAACGCCGAGCAGCCGGGCAAACACCGGCTGACTCATTCGTACCGCCGCCTTGGCTGGGCCATGAGCGCGGCGATCTCGGCCCGCCAGGTGGCTTCTTCCGGCTCCTGCCAACCGGGCCGCCAATGATGGCGGTCCAGGTGTACGATCGGCAGGTCGGTAATCGCGGCGAGTTGCCTCGCCAAGCTCGACTTACCGGCACCTGGACAGCCAGCGATCAGGATTCTCTCACGACGAGGCTACAGTCCTTCTCTGCGACATTTCCCGCTTTCACGCGGGCGAACGTTCTCCCCGCTTGGGACGGCGGCACAAGTACGACGAAAGTCGGGTGCTCGGGTCAGTCGGCCGCCGGGCGCGCGCGCAGCAAACCGTGGGTCTTCAGGTGATGGCGAAACTGGTCATAAGTGAGGCCCAACCGGGCTGCCGCGCGCCGCTGATTGAAGCGCGCCTGCTCCAGCGCCTCGGCCAGAAGCCGCGCCTCGTATGAGCGAACGGCGGCGCGGAAGCTTTCCTCGGGAGCGCGGGGAACGCGCTCCGGCGCGGGCGATCGCGCGATTGGAGGCTCCCCCGGCCGCCAGGGCGAAGCGAACGGGTCCAGCTTGATGTCCTCCAGCGGGTGATCGCCACGGCCCATCGCGCAAACGCTTCGTTCCACCGAGTTGCGTAGCTCGCGCACATTCCCGGGCCAGTCATGGGCCAGCAAAAGGCGCATCGCCGCCGGTGCGAAGCCTGGGAAGTAGCCTCGTTTGAGTTCGGCGGTCATGCGCCGGGCGAAGTGCTCCGCGAGCAACGGAATGTCCTCCTTCCTGGCACGAAGTGGCGGCAGGGTCACGACCTCGAAGGCAAGCCGGTCGAGCAGGTCGGCCCGGAACCGGCCCGTCTCCGCCAGCAACGGCAAGTCCGCGTTGGTCGCGGCAATCACGCGCACATCCACCGCGAGCGTCCCATTGCCGCCGATTCGCTCGAAGGTCCCGTACTCAATCACCCGAAGTATTTTCTCCTGTACGGCAAGCGATGCGCTGGCGATCTCATCGAGGAATAGCGTTCCCTCGTCGGCCAACTCGAAGCGGCCCGGGCGACGGCGTACGGCCCCGGTGAAGGCGCCGGCCTCATGGCCGAACAGCTCGGAATCGAGCAAGGTTTCGGCCAGCGCGGCGCAATTCAGCTTCACGAACGGACGGTCCCAGCGGGCCGAAAGATAGTTCAGCCGGCTGGCGATCAGCTCCTTGCCGGTGCCGCGCTCGCCCACCACCAGCACCGGCCGGTCGAGCGGCGCCAGGCGCGAGACATGGGCGAGCATATCCTGGAAAGCTGGACTTTCGCCGATCGGCGTCGGCACTCCCCCGGCGAGGTCAACGGGTATCGCCATAACTTGGGAGATTTTGCCGGTTTTCGGCGTACATGGCTACCGGCGGATGCGCAGCGATGCAATCCAGTTAAGATGCTTTGATATATCAGTGGTTTACCGAGACATGCTTGGTGGCATGGTTCCTGCTGATGTGGTTCGCGATGTGGCTCGCATCGAACAGGGGACGGCAAAACCCATGGGCATCTTCTCGCGCCTGACCGACATCGTGAACTCCAACATCAACGGCATCTTGGCCCGCGCCGAGAATCCGGAAAAAATAATCCGGCTGATCATCCAGGAGATGGAAGACACGCTGGTCGAGGTCCGCTCCTCCACCGTGCGCCTGATCGCCGAGCGGAAGGAGCTGGAGCGGCGCGTGGCGTCGCTACGGCGCGATGAGGAGGAATGGGAGCGCAAGGCCGAGCTGGCGGTCACCAAGGGGCGGGACGATCTCGCCAAGGGCGCTCTCCAGGCGAAGGCCCGCGTCGCTCAAACGCTCAGGGAAAGCGAGCAGCAGCTCGCCCAAATCGTCGAGGCGCTGAACCGGCAGAATGAGGACATCGGCAAGCTTCAGGCCAAGCTGAACGACGCGCGGGTGCGCCAGCGCGCGATCGTCGCGCGCCATAAAAGCGCCGCCAGCCGCATCAAGCTCCGCGCCAAGCTGTACGACGAGCGGATCACCGACGCCTTTGCCCGCTTCGAGCAGGTCGAGCGCGCGCTGGACGAGGCGGAGGGCAAGGTGGAAGCCTACGAGATCGGGCGGCAGAAGCCGTTGACCGAGGAGTTCGCCGAGATGGAGGCGGAATCGTCCGTGCAGGAAGAGCTAGCGAAGCTGAAGCAGCGGCTTGGCAATCGCATCCCGCACGCCGCGCCACCCCAGCCGGCCAAGGTGTGAGATGAGCACCGCCGCCACCCTGATTTGCGTTCTGTTCCTGGTCGTGGTCGCGCCGATCTGGATCCTGGCGCATTACGCGACCCGCTGGCGCGCCGCGCGCGTGCTGTCCAAGGAGCAGGAACAGGTATTGGGCGAGTTGTGGGAGACCGCGCAACGAATGGAGGAGCGGGCCGAGAATCTAGAGCGCCTCTTGGACGCCGAAGCGCCCGGTTGGCGCGGCCGGGCGCAGCCTGGATCGCAGCCAGGGGTCCAGGCCGGTTCTCGGTCGGGCTCCTGGAACAAGCCTGGGCCGTGGTCGGAGACCGGGTCGTGAGCGCGCCGAATTGGGGCCGATCCGGGCGAGGACCGTTCCGTCCGGGCGGGCCGGTCTGGGGCAACGCGGCGCCCGCCTGGGATCGCCACCGCGTCTATCGCGACACCGAACGCGGCTGGATCGCGGGCGTGTGCGCCGGCATCGCCGATTATCTCGGCACCCCGCCCACGCCCGTTCGCGTGGCGGCCGTGCTGTGTCTGATCTTCTTTTTCCTCCCGACCCTGGTTGCCTACGCCGCCTTCGCGATCGTGCTCAAGCCCAAGCCGCCGGAGCTGTTCGCGACCTCGGAGGAGGAGGCGTTCTGGCGCGGCCTCCATGCCGCCCCCGCACAGGCGCTGCACGCGTTGCGGGATCGGTTCCGCGGCGTCGACCGTCGTCTCGCGCGCATGGAAACCTTGGTCACGTCCGACGAGTTCGATCTGCGCCGCGCCTTCCGCGACATCGGCGGTTGATGGTCGGCGCTATCGGACTGCTGGAGAGGCTGCGATGTCCCTCATTCGTCTGTTGCTGAACGTCCTCTGGATCGTGTTCGGAGGCATTTGGATGGCAGCGGCATGGCTGATCGCCGCGCTGATCATGGTCATCACCATTATCGGGATTCCCTGGGCGCGCGCGGCCTTCAGTATTGCCTTCTACAGCCTGCTGCCGTTCGGGCATCGGGCCGTGCGGCGGGACCAGCTCACCGGCTACGAGGATATCGGCACCGGGCCGCTCGGCTTTATCGGCAACGTGATCTGGCTGATCCTGGCCGGCTGGTGGCTGGCGCTCGGCCATCTGCTCGTCGCGGTGGCGATGGCGATCACGATCATTGGCCTGCCCTTCGCCTGGGCGCATCTCAAACTCGCTGCCCTGGCGCTGTGGCCGATCGGCATGGTGATCGTGCCGGACGACGAGGCGACCGGGCCGGGAGCGCCCTACTATCACTAGCTCCGCGGCGCCTATTGCAGCGGCAACGCCGTCAAACTGGTGACTTCAAGGTTGTGCTGACTGGGGCTTAGACCCTTGACGTTGGCCGTCGGTCGCGCCATCTGGCGCTAATCAGGACTTGTAAGGTCCGATTAGCCCAAACCCCGCGCCGGAAGTCGCCGCCATGCTGAGGCTGTCGAAACTCACCGATTATGCGGTCGTGGTGCTGGTGCGGTTGGCGGACGAGGATGGGGTGCAGACCTCGCCTGGCATCGCCGCCACCACGGGCGTACCCGAGCCCACTGTCGCTAAAGTGCTGAAAGCGCTGGCCGCCAGCGGCCTCGTCGCGTCTCAGCGTGGTCCTCGTGGCGGATATCGGCTCATGCGTTCGCTCGCCGCCATTCCGATCGCGGACGTCATCGCCGCCATCGAGGGTCCGATCGCGCTGACCGCCTGCGTGGACGGCAGCACGGGAGCCTGCGAGGCGGAGCACATTTGTCCGGTCCGGGGGCGTTGGGATCCGGTGAATGAAGCCATACACCAGGCGCTGACGGCCATAACGCTGGCCGACATGCGAGAGGCAACGGTGCTCCGCGCCTTTAGCTGGCCCGCCCGCGCCACCCTTACCGCCGCCGAATAGGATCAGCCGATGCCTCCTGCTTCCGACACCCTTGCGACCGTCGAATCCCTTACCCAGTCCGGATACAAGTGGGGATTCGAGACGGATATCGAAATGGACATGGCCCCCAAGGGCCTGTCCGAAGACACGATCCGCCTGATCTCCTCGCGCAAGGAGGAACCCGAGTGGCTGCTGGCCTGGCGGCTCAAGGCGTATGCCGGGTGGCAGCAAATGCAGGAGCCGCATTGGGCCAAGGTTTGGCATCCTCCGATCGACTACCAGGACATCCACTACTATGCGGCCCCCAAGAAGAAGGCCGGCCCCAAGTCGCTGGATGAGGTCGATCCCGAGCTTCTGAAGATGTATGAGAAACTTGGGATTCCGCTCAAGGAGCGGGCCATTCTCGCCGGCGTCGAGGAGGAGGGCGCCGCGAACAACGTGGCGGTGGACGCGGTGTTCGACAGTGTCTCGGTCGCCACCACCTTTCGCGAGACGCTGCGTAAGGCGGGCGTGATCTTCTGCCCGATCAGCGAGGCGGTACGCGATTATCCGGATTTGGTGCGCCAATATCTCGGCAGCGTGGTTCCGGTGGCCGACAACTTCTTCGCCGCGCTGAACAGCGCCGTCTTCACCGATGGGAGCTTCGTTTACATCCCGAAGGGCGTGCGCTGCCCGATGGAGCTTTCCACCTATTTCCGCATCAATGCGCGCAATACCGGTCAGTTCGAGCGCACGCTGATCATCGCCGAGGAGCGCGGCTATGTGAGCTACCTTGAAGGCTGCACCGCGCCGCAGCGCGACGAGAACCAGTTGCACGCGGCCGTGGTGGAGCTGGTCGCGTTCGATGATGCGCAGATCAAGTACAGCACGGTGCAGAACTGGTATCCGGGCGATGCCGAGGGGCGCGGCGGCATTTACAACTTCGTCACCAAGCGGGGCGCCTGCCGTGGCGCACGTGCCAAGATTTCCTGGACGCAAGTGGAAACCGGCTCGGCGATCACCTGGAAGTATCCCTCCTGCGTGCTGGAGGGCGACGACAGCGTGGGCGAGTTCTACTCGGTGGCGGTGACCAACAACCGCCAGCAGGCCGACACCGGCACGAAGATGATCCATATCGGCCGCAACACGCGCAGCACCATCGTCTCCAAGGGGATCAGCGCCGGACGGTCGAACAACACGTATCGCGGTCTGGTGAAAATCCTGCCTCGCGCCGCCGGCGCTCGGAACTACACCCAGTGCGATTCGCTGCTGATCGGCGATCAATGCGGGGCGCACACCGTGCCGTATATCGAGAGCCGCAATCCGACTGCGAGAGTGGGGCATGAGGCGACCACTTCGAAGATCGCCGATGACCAGCTTTTCTACTGCCGCAGCCGTGGTCTGTCACAAGAGGACGCGGTCAACCTGATCGTCAACGGGTTCTGCAAGGAGGTGCTGAAGGAGCTGCCGATGGAGTTCGCCGTCGAGGCGCAGAAGCTGCTCGCCGTCAGCCTTGAAGGCTCGGTGGGCTGAGGTTGCCATGCTCGAGATCCACGGTCTTTCCGCCGCGATCAACGGAACGCCGATCCTGCGCGGCATCGACATTACGGTGCCGAGCGGCGAGGTACACGCGCTCATGGGTCCGAACGGCTCCGGCAAATCCACGCTAGCCTATGTGCTCGCTGGCCGGGACGACTATGAGGTGACGGCGGGTTCCGTCACGTTCGACGGCAGGGATCTGCTCGCGATGGCGCCGGAGGAACGTGCCGCCGCCGGGATGTTCCTGGCGTTCCAGGCTCCGGTCGAGTTGCCGGGGGTCGGCAATGCCAACTTCCTGCGCACCGCGCTGAACGCGGTCCGGCGCACGCGCGGCGAGCCGGAGCTTGACGCTTTGCAGTTCCTAAAGCTGGCGCGCGCCGAGGCGAAGCGGCTGGCGATGCCAGACGACATGCTGAAGCGCAACGTGAATGTCGGCTTCTCCGGGGGCGAGAAGAAGCGCAACGAAGTGCTGCAAATGGCGATCCTCCGCCCGCGCCTGGCCGTGCTTGATGAGACCGACAGCGGGCTCGACATCGACGCGTTGAAGATCGTGGCGGACGGCGTGAACGAGCTGCGTGGGGCGGATTTCTCGGCGCTCGTGATCACTCACCATCAGCGCCTGCTGGATCATCTGGTCCCGAACCGGGTGCATGTCCTGGCCGGGGGGCGGATCGTGCGCTCCGGCGGCCCGGATCTGGCGCACGAGCTGGAGGCTCGCGGCTATGCCGGGCTCGCGGCGGAGGCGGCATGACGGCGGCCGATCCAACCGGCGCGGCGGGGTTTCTCGCCCGCTATGAGGGTTTGAAGCGCAGGCTGCCGGGCGATCCCGCGTTGCGCGAGGCGGCGGCGGAGTTGTTCCGTCGCCTGGGCCTGCCCGGCACGTCCTCCGGCCGGCGGGAGGAGGCATGGAAGTACACCAATCTTCGCCCGCTGGCGGAGAGCGCGTTCCACGAGCCGCTCACGCTGCGTGCCGACGGTCAGACGCTTGAGCGTGTCCCGCGCCTCGCCCCGGCGCGGCTCGTCTTCATCGACGGCCGTTACCGGCCGGACCTGTCCGATCCGGCGGCCGGCATGGCGGCCGGCGTTTCATTTGCCACGTTCGCCGAGCAGCCCGAGTTCGGCACCCTGGCCCGCCCGGAACGCGATCCGCAGGTCGCGCTGAACACGATGCTGGCGGAGGACGGCGCGGTGATCGCCGTGCCCGACAATACCGACGGCGGCATCGTGCAGGTTCTCAGCCTCGCCAGCGACGCCCCGGGACACGCGACCGCCTCGCACCCTCGGCACAGCGTCCGGCTCGGGCGCGGCGCTCGGCTGACCCTGGTCGAGACGGTGTTGGGCGACGGGGTTTATCTGCACAATGCGGTCGCCGAGGTGCATGTGGGGCAAGGCGCGGCCCTGTCGCATGTGCGCCTTCAGGACGAGTCGCGCGCGGCGTTCCATCTCTGCACGACCTACGCGGAGATCGCCGAGGGTGGTTCTTACGATAGCTTCGTGCTGAGCCTCGGTGGGCGCGTGGCGCGGGCCGAGACCCATGCCAGGCTGGCCGGCCCGGACGGCGCCGTGCATCTCTCAGGCGCCCAGCTTCTCACCGGCACGCAGCTTGCCGATGTCACGACGGTGGTGCGCCACGATGCCCCGCGCTGTGCCTCGCGCCAGACGGTGCGCAACGTGCTGGCCGGCCGCTCGCGCGGCGTGTTCCAGGGGCGCATCGAGGTGGCAAGGGGGGCGCAGAAGACCGACGGCTATCAGATGAGCCGGGCGCTGCTGCTGTCGCCCGATGCCGAGATCGACACCAAGCCCGAGCTTGAAATTTTCGCCGACGACGTGAAGTGCAGCCACGGCGCGTCCGTTGGCGAGCTGGACGCCGAACAGCTCTTCTACCTGCGTAGCCGTGGCGTGCCCGAGCCGACGGCGCGGGCCATGCTGGTCCGTGCTTTTCTCGCCGAGGCGTTGGAGTCGGTGGCCAACGACACCACTCGCGCGGCGCTGGAGAGCGCGGTCGAACGCTGGTGGGAGAACCAGGCGGCATGAACGACACGATCACAGCATTGCCTGCTTGCTTGGATGTCGGGCGTGTCCGCGCCGATTTCCCGATCCTGCGCCAGACGATCCGGGGCAAGCCGCTGGTATTCTTGGACAGTGCCGCGTCGGCGCAGAAGCCGCGCGCCGTGATCGACGCGATGCGCACGGCGATGGAGACGCAATACGCCAACGTGCATCGCGGCCTGCACTGGATGAGCGAACGGACCACCGACGCGTACGAGGCGGCCCGCGAGGCCGTTGCCGCGCTGATGAATGTGCGCGAGGTCAGCGAGATCGTGTTCACCCGCAACAGCACCGAGGCGATCAACCTAGTCGCCCACAGCTATGGGCGCGGGATCATGCAGCCTGGCCAGGCGGTGTTGATCTCGCAAATGGAGCACCATTCCAACATCGTGCCGTGGCAGATGCTGCGCGACGAACGCGGGATCGAGCTGCGCGTGGCCCCGATCACCGACGCGGGCGAGCTGGACATGGCGGGTTTCGAGGCGTTGCTCGCCGACGGCAAGGTGGGGCTGGTGGCCATCACGCACATGTCCAACGTGCTCGGAACCTACACGCCGGCCGAGCGCATCGTGCGTCTGGCCCACGCCTGCGGCGCCAAAGTGCTGTTCGACGGCTCCCAGGCGATCGTGCATCGCCGGGTCGATGTCCAAGCGCTGGATTGCGACTTCTATGCCTGGACCGGGCACAAGCTGTATGGCCCGACCGGCATCGGCGTGCTGTGGGCACGCCGCGAGCTGCTGGAGCGGATGCCGCCCTTCCTGGGCGGGGGCGAGATGATTTCGTCGGTCAGCTACGAGCGTTCCACCTGGGCGGAGGTGCCACACAAGTTCGAGGCGGGTACGCCGGCGATCCTGGAGGCGATCGGGCTCGGAGCGGCGATCGGCTACGTGCAGTCGATAGGCTACCCGGCGATCGCGGCGCACGAGGCGCGGCTGACCGATCACGCGATGGCGCGGCTGTCCGGCGTGGACGGTCTACGCGTCCTGGGCCATGCGCAGGATCGGGGCGGGGTGGTCTCGTTCACGCTCGATCGCGCGCACGCGCACGATGTCGCCACCTTGCTCGACCGGCAGGGCATCGCGGTGCGCGCGGGGCACCACTGCGCCGAGCCACTGATGCACCGTTTCGGCCTGGAAAGCACGGCACGCGCCAGCTTCGGCGTCTATACCACCCGCGAGGAGATCGACGCGCTAGCCGACACGCTCGCGCGGGTGAGGGAGTTCTTCGCCTGATGTTCGACGATCTGCGCGACTTGTATCAAGAGGTGATCCTGGACCACGGCCGCCATCCCCGGCACGGCCAGCGACCCGCCGCCTTCGATGCGACCGCGAAGGGCGACAACCCGATGTGCGGCGACCGCGTGCAGGTGTTCGTGAAGCGCGGGCCGGATGGCCGAATCGCGGAGACCGGGTTCGAGGCACGCGGCTGCGCCATCAGCATCGCTTCGGCGGACCTGATGGCGGAAACGGTGGCCGGCCGCGGCGAGAGCGAGGTTCGGGCGCTGTCGGATGCGTTCCGGGAACTCGCCAGGACCGGCGCCTGCCCGGATTGCGAGGCGGCGTTGTCCGAGGCCCTGGAGCGACTGGAACCCTTAGCGGGCGTCCATGAGTATCCGTCGCGCGTGAAATGCGCGACGCTGCCGTGGCACGCCCTGATCGCCGCCCTGGACGGGGCGAAGGAGGCGAGCAGTGAATGAGATGGCTCCGGCTGCGCATACCGCCTGGACGCCCGAGGGCGAAACCCCGCCCAAGGTGACCGAGGACGACGTGATCGGCGCGACCGCCAGCGTGTACGACCCCGAGATCCCGGTGAACATCTACGAGCTGGGCCTGATCTACGCGATCGACATCCATGACGACGGCAAGGTACGGGTGGAAATGACCTTGACCGCGCCCGCCTGCCCGAGCGCGCAGGAATTGCCCGAGCAGGTCCGCGACGCGGTGATGGCCGTTCCCGGCGTCACCGACTGCGAGGTGGAGACCGTCTGGGAGCCGCCCTGGGATCCGAGCCGGATGAGCGAGGAAGCCCGCTTGCAGTTGAACATGTACTGAGACAGCGCATATCCAATCGAGCCATGAGCACAACAACAGCGACCCGCAAACCCGCCCGCCCCTTGCCGCCTCTGATGACGCTGACCGACATCGCGGCCGAGCGCCTGCGCCGGTTGTACGAGCAGGGCGAGCAGGGGCGGCTGCTGCGCATCGGCGTGAAGACCAAGGGGTGCTCGGGCATGTCCTACGACATGACCTGGACCGATGCCCCCGGCCCGGGCGATGAGATCGTGACGGACAAGGGCGTAACGGTGCTGGTTGACCGCAGGGCGAGCCTGTTCCTGATCGGCACGGTGATGGATTACGAGCAGAAGGCGCTCGCCTCCGGCTTCACTTTCACCAACCCGAACGAGAAAGGCCGCTGCGGCTGTGGGGAGAGCTTCCACGTGTGACCGCCTAGAGTAGTGACTTTCACTACTTAGCGGCTTATATGTCCGGCATGGACAAGGTCATTCAGGCCACCGAGGCCAACCGGCAATTCTCGCATCTCCTGCGCGACGTGCAGAACGGTCAAACGTACGTGGTCACGTCCCACGGTCGTCCGGTAGCGCGGATCGTGCCTGTCGATGCCGAGCGAGAGGCTCGGCTAGAGGCGCGACGGCGGCTGTTGATCCGGCTGAGGTCGCAGCCAGCTATCGACATCGGGCCCTGGACCCGTGACGAATTATATGAGCGATGAGGCTGGCGCTCGATTCCAACGTCCTGGTCTATGCGGAGGGAGTGAACGGTCCGGCGCGTCAGGCCGAAGCCGATGATCTGATCGACATGTTAGCGAACCACGACATCATCATTCCGGTGCAAGTGCTCGGAGAGGTATTTAATGTTTTGGTTCGGAAGGCCGCATGGGAGCGAACCGCAGCGGTGAATGCCGTGCTCTCATGGCGAGAGGGTTACGAGATCGCGCCGACTACGCAGAAGGGCCTGGTCCGAGCGATTGAGCTTGCCCGCGAACATAGGCTTTCCATCTGGGACGCAATCATCCTCGCGGTTGCCGCGCAGACGGGGTGCGGACTGCTGTTGAGCGAGGACATGCAGGATGGGTTCGTGTGGTCGGGCGTCACGATCACCAACCCGTTCGCGCCCTGCGTTCACCCACTCCTTGTGCAGATTCTAAGCGGCGCCGCCGACCGGTAGCGATCAGAACGCGGCCAACCCCGTTTGCGCGCGCCCGAGGATCAGCGCATGGACATCGTGCGTGCCCTCGTAGGTGTTCACCGCCTCCAGATTCATGACATGGCGGATCACGTGGTACTCGTCGGCGATGCCGTTGCCTCCATGCATGTCGCGGGCTTCGCGGGCGATCGTTAGTGCCTTGCCGCATGAGTTGCGCTTGCAGAGCGATATCATCTCCGGCGCGGCGTTGTGCTCGTCCATCAGCCGTCCGAGCCTGAGCACCGCCTGAAGGCCGAGGGTGATCTCGGTCTGCATATCCACAAGCTTTTTCTGAACCAGCTGCGTGGCGGCGAGCGGACGGCCGAAGATCGTCCGCTGCATGGTGTAGTCCCGTGCCGCCTGCCAGCAGAACTCCGCCGCGCCCAAGGCGCCCCAGGCGATCCCGTAGCGCGCGTTGTTCAGGCAGGAGAACGGGCCGCGCAGCCCCTTCACGTCGGGCAGGACGTTCGCGGCCGGCACGAACACGTCCTGCATCATGATCATGCCAGTGACGCTGGCGCGCAGGCTGAACTTGCCCTCGATCTTGGGCGCCGACAGGCCCTTCATGCCCTTCTCCAGCAAAAAGCCGCGGATATCGCCGTCGTCGTCCTTCGCCCAGACCACCAGCACGTCGGCAATCGGCGAGTTGGTGATCCAGGTCTTCGAGCCGTTCAGCACGAAGCCGCCGTCAACGCTCTTGGCGCGGGAGCGCATCGAGGCGGGGTCGGAGCCGGCATCCGGCTCGGTCAGCCCGAAGCAGCCGACGAACTCGCCGCTGCGCAGCTTGGGCAGGTAGCGCTGCTTCTGCTCCTCGGTCCCGAACGCCCAGATCGGATACATCACCAGCGAGGACTGGACCGAAAAGCAGGAGCGATAGCCGGAGTCCACGCGCTCCACCTCGCGCGCGATCAGTCCGTAGGAAACGTAATTTACACCGGCGCAGCCATACCCGTCCAGGGTCGCTCCGAGGAAGCCCATCTCGCCCATCTCGTTCATGATGGCGCGGTCGAAGCTCTCGTGGCGGTTCGCTTCCAAGATGCGGGGGAACAGCTTTTCCTGGCAGTAGGCGTGCGCGGCGTCGCGAATCGCCGCCTCATCCTCCGTGAGCTGTTCGGCGAGCCGCAGCGGGTCATCCCACGCGAACGCGGTGAAGCGGCCCTTGTGCCGTGCTGAAGCTACGTTCATGCCTCGCCCTCCCACTCGCCTATGCTTCTCTCCCCGCCGGCCGGGTGCGAATCAGCATGAAGGCCGGAACGTCGCTGCCAAAGCCGGTCACCGAGGGTCCGAGATCCTCGCCGCGCCGATGCGACGGCCGTTCGATACGCGGCGGCGGTTTGGCCTGATCGTCGCGGCGAACCGTCGGCACGGAAGCCTCGCGGGGTTTTCGATCCTCCACCTTCGGCTTTTTCGCCGCCACCGGCTTTTCAATTGTGTCGGTCTTCCTCTTGTCGCTTTTCCTGTCGCTCTTTTTGGCACCCTTGCGCTTTTCCCCCGGGCGGGCGCGCCTGCCGCGGCGGCCGTCCTCACTCCACGCCACCGGATCGAGCCCCTCGACCACCACGGGAGGGATCGGATGGCCAATCAGTTTCTCGATCGCTTCCACCGCTTGGCGGTCGTCCGGCATGGAGATAGTGAAGGCGTGGCCGACCAAACCGGCGCGCCCGGTCCTTCCGATCCGGTGTACGTAGTCCTCGGCATGGTGCGGCACGTCGAAGTTGAAGACATGCGACAGCCCGCCGATATCGAGTCCGCGAGCCGCCACGTCGCTGCATACGAGCAGCCGCAGCTCGCCCGCCTTGAATTTTTCCAGCGTCGTGAACCGGATCGACTGGGTCATGTCTCCGTGCAGGGCGCCGGCGTCGAATTTGTGACGCGCCAACGACCGGTAGAGGATATCGACATCACGCTTACGATTGCAGAAGATCAAGGCATTCTGGACATTCTCGGTGCGAATCAGCCGCCGCAGCGCTTCGCGCTTGTCGTGCTCGGCCACCAATATCAGGCCCTCGATAATAGTCGTCGCCACCGACGCGGGGCGGGAAACCGAAATCTCCTTGGGATTCGTCAAGAAGGCATCGGCGAGCCGCCTAATTTCCGGCAGCAAGGTGGCTGAGAACAGCAGGGTTTGCCGGGTACGCGGCAGCAGGCCCACGATGCGCTCCACATCGGGAATGAACCCCATGTCGAGCATCCGATCCGCCTCGTCGATCACCAGGATCTTCGTGTCCGACAGCAGGATACTGCCGCGCTCGAACATATCGATCAGCCGGCCGGGCGTGGCGATCAGCACATCCACGCCGCGCATCAGCGCGTCTTTCTGATCGGCCATGCTCTCGCCACCGATGATGAGCGCGTGCGTCAGCTTAAGATTCTTGCCATATTGAACGAAATTTTCCGCCACCTGCAGCGCAAGCTCGCGGGTCGGCTCCAGGATCAAGCTACGCGGCATCCGCGCCCGCGCGCGCGAGCCGGACAGGATATCGAGCAACGGCAGAGTGAAGCTCGCGGTCTTGCCCGTTCCGGTCTGCGCGGCACCGAGCACGTCGCGCCCCATCAACACAAACGGGATCGCCTGCTCCTGGATCGGCGTCGGCTCGTGGTAGCCCATTGCCTCGATCGCCCGCAGGACCGGCTCCGAAAGCCCGAGGTCGGCAAACGTGACCCGCGGCGCCTCCGCCGCATCGGCGCGGTCGGTCGGGTCCGCCGGAGCGGTGATCGTATCGGTCAAATGCTTGTCCAGTCGAGTGCCTGAGTTGGCTCGTGCAACGGCTATCGCGCCCAATCATCGGCATATGCACACGCCGACGGCAGCGGCGGCCTGCCACGCCTCTTCGGCGCATATCAAGATAGCGTACCAGAAAGTCAAGCTTGGCGGAGCGCCGAGCAGCCGATACTTGCGGGCCATGTCCCGGATTCCCCTTCTGCTGCTTTCCGGCCTGTTGTGCGATGCCCGTCTGTGGCGGTCGCAGATGGCCGACCTCGCCGATCTCGCTCAAATCACCGTCGCCGATCTCACCCAGGACGAACGGATCGAGGCGATGGCGCGACGCGCGCTGGAAGCCATGCCAGCGCGGTTTGCCGTGGCGGGCATGTCCATGGGCGGCTATGTCGCGTTCGCCCTGCTGCGCCTCGCGCCCGAGCGGGTGACGCGACTCGCCCTGCTCTCCACCAGTGCCCGGCCGGACGGCCCGGAGCAGGCGCGGCGGCGGCGGGCACTCATAGGGCTGGTTCGGATGGGGCGATTTCGGGGCGTCACACCGCGGCTGCTGGCGGAACTGGTCCACCCGAGCAGGCTGGGCGATGCGGCGCTCGCCGAGGCGGTGATGACCATGGCCGAGCGCGTCGGCAAGGAAGCCTATCTGCGCCAGCAGACCGCGATCATGTGCCGCCCGGATTTTCGGCCCGACTTGCCCGGCCTGACCCTGCCGACGCTGGTTGCGGTAGGCGACGCGGACCGCATGACGCCGCCGGATCGCTCCGCGGAGATCGCGAACGCGGTGCCGGGCGCGCGTCTCCGGGTCATCAGAGGCCTGCGGCCACTTGGCGCCGCTCGAACGGCCGGCGGAGGTCACTGCCTTGCTGCGGGACTGGATAAGCGCGCCCGCCGACACAACATCGGCCGGGTAAATCGGATTGCCGCTCGGAACCGCTTATGAGGCTTCCCATGGTCCGCTGGTTTCGCTCTCCCGTGGCCCTCGTGGCCGGCGCCGCCGTAGCAACCCCGCTCCTCGCGGCCACGCCGGCGATGGCGCGGGTCGGCGTCTTCTTCGGCTTCGCCCCGCCGTTCTGGTACCCGCCGCCGTTCTATTATCCCCCGCCGCTCTACTACGCCCCCTACGCCCCACCTCCGGTCGTCTATGCGCCGCCCGCGGCGTACAACTATGCTCCACCCGTAACCTACACGCCGCCGGTAACCTATACGCCGCCTGCGCGCTCCAGCGGCCAGTCCTGCTATGCGGGCGCCTATGTCTGCCCGATGCAAACGCCGGTCGCGGTCGGCGCGACCTGCTGGTGCCCGAACAACGTGGGCGGGCGCGCCTACGGCCACGCGAACTAGGGCCGGCGCAGCCGCGTGTCGGACCTTCGGGAATACGCGGCGCGGATCGAGGACTACGCGCTGATCGGCGACTGCACCACGGCCGCCCTGGTCAGCCGCGAGGGATCGATCGATTGGCTCTGCTGGCCGCGCTTCGACGACGACGCGTGCTTCGCGGCACTGGTGGACGGGCCGCGCGCGGGGCAATGGCGCATCTCGCCGACCGACAGCGCAATGCGGGTAACGCGCCGCTATCGTCCCGGTACGATGATCCTGGAGACCGAGTTCGAGACCGACGCGGGCAAGGCGTTGCTGATCGACTTCATGCCGATGGGGACCGGCGGGTCGTCGGTCATGCGCCTGGTCAAAGGTCTGCGCGGGAACGTTCGGTTCAGCTTCTTGCTGGCACTCCGCTTCGAGTACGGATCGCTCATCCCCTGGGTTACCCGGCTGCGCGCCGGGTTCGGCGTCCGGATGGTCGCCGGCCCGTCGTTGGCGGTGCTGCACAGCACGGTGCCGGTCGAGGGTCGCGACTTCACCACCGTCGCCGAGTTCGGGCTGGACGCCGGCGAGGAGCAGTTTTTCGTGCTCGCCTATGGGCCGTCGCATCTGCCGGCTCCGGCGATCCCAGACCCCGAGGAGGCGCTGAACGCCACCGAGGCGTTCTGGACCGATTGGTGCCGGCGAGGGTCGTACCAGGGCGAGTGGCGCGAGCCGGTGCAGCGGTCGTTGCTCACGCTGAAGGCGCTCACCTACGCGCCCACGGGCGGCCTCGTCGCCGCGCCCACCACGTCCTTGCCGGAGCAGCTCGGGGGCTCGCGCAATTGGGATTACCGGTTCTGCTGGTTGCGTGACGCCACCTTCACCCTGCTGGCCCTGATCCACGGCGGCTACCGCGAGGAGGCGCGGGCTTGGAGCGAGTGGCTGCGCCGCAGCGTCGCCGGCAGCCCGGCGCAGTTGCAGACGCTCTACGGCCTGGCCGGCGAACGGCGGCTGCCGGAGTGGGAGGTGCCGTGGCTCTCCGGCTACCAGGGCGCCAAGCCGGTGCGGATCGGCAACGCCGCGCACACCCAGTTGCAGATCGACGTGTTCGGCGAGGTGGTGGACGCGCTCTATGAATCCGTGCGCGGCGGCCTGGCCCCGGTTCGGGGAACCTGGGATCTCCAACGCGAAGTCGTCGAGCACGTGGCCGCGATATGGCAGGAGCCGGACGAAAGCATATGGGAGGTGCGCGGCGGGCGGCAACATTTCACCTTTTCCAAGGTGATGGCCTGGGTCGCGCTCGATCGTGCCGTGAAGGCCGTCGAGGAGGGCGGGCTGGACGAGCCGGTGGAGCAGTGGCGCAAGCTGCGCGATGAGATTCACGCGACGGTTTGCCGGGAGGGCTTCAGCACCAAGAAACAGAGCTTCGTGCAGAGCTTCGGGTCCGAGGCCCTGGACGCTAGCGTGCTGATGATGCCGCTGGTCGGCTTTTTGCCGGCAACCGACGCCCGCATGATGAGCACGGTCGCCGCGATCGAGCGCGAGCTGATGCACGGTGGCCTGGTGCTGCGGTACAATCCCGAACACACGAAAGACGGCCTCACGGGCAGCGAGGGTATGTTCCTCGCGTGCAGCTTCTGGCTGGCCGACAACATGGTGCTCCAAGGCCGTTACGACGATGCGCGCGCGATGTTCATGCGGCTGCTCGCGCTGGCCAATGATGTCGGGCTGCTCTCGGAGGAGTATGATCCAGACACCCAGCGCCAGCTGGGCAACTTTCCCCAGGCATTCTCGCACCTGGCGCTGATCAACACCGCGCTGAACCTCACGAATTACGGCCCCGCCCACCAGCGCGGGAAGGATTGAGGGCGGCGCTCGGTTACAGGTTTCGGACTGGAAGAACCCCTGTGTGGCTCGGGCGTTGTCTCCCGAGGCACAGAGGAGGGCTGACATGTTCTATCATACCAAGGAAACCATCATTCCCGTGAATGTGGGGACTCCCGACGCCCGGTTCGGGCAATACCTTTTGGAACAGTTCGGCGGCGCGACCGGGGAACTTACGGCGGCGCTCACATACTGGGTTCAGTCCTTTCATGTCACGGACGCGGGTATCCGTGACATGCTCCAGGACATCGCCCTTGAGGAGTTCAGCCATCTGGAGGTGGTCGGCAAGCTGATCGAGCAGCACACGAGCAAGCTCGATCAGACGCCGGTGTACGAGGCGCCGTTGTTCCGCATCCGTGGCGTCGGGCCGCATTTCGTGGACAGCCACGGCGGCCCCTGGACCGCCGCCTACATCAACGAAGGCGGTAACGTGGTCCGCGACCTGCGCGCCGACATCGCCGCCGAGGCGGGCGCCCGGCAGACTTACGAGACGCTGATCAAGGCTTGCAGCGACGAAGGCTCCAAGAAGGCCCTGGTGAACTTGCTGACCCGGGAGATCACCCACGCCGAGATGTTCATGCAGGCCCTGTCCAAGATGGGCAAGCTGGATGACCCGATGTTCGGCACCATCAAGCCGGACGAGACGGTGGACCTGACCTTCAACATGTCCAAGGGCCAGGACAAGCGGGGGCCGTGGAACTCGGAGCCGAAGTTCCGCTATCAGGACGACCCGAGACCCCAAGGCGGCTTCCCGCCGCCTCCGGTCAATCCCGATGACGAGAAGACCGCGCCGCTGGCAGCGGAGTGAGTCCGAGAGGAATCGCAGAGCGCCAGGGGCATACACCCTGGCGTTCCGTTATACGCTGGCGTCGAGCGCCGATTGCAGCAGCCAGGCAGCCGCCACCCGGTCCACGGAGTCGGCTCGCTTGCGCCGGCTGAGATCGGCCTCCTCGATCAAGAACCGAGTGACCGCCGCCGAGGATAGCCGTTCATCCCACATCGCCGCAGGCAGCCCGGCCACGCCCGAAAGCGCCTCGGCCCAATCACGCGCGGCTTGCGCCGCCGGCCCCAAGCTGCCGTCCATCGAAAGCGGCAGCCCGACCACCAGCCCACCCGCGCCCTCCCGCCGGGCGATGGCGGCGATTTCGGCGGCATTCTCCCGCAGCTTGCGGCGCCTCAGCGTGCCATAGGGGGTCGCCAAGCTCAGGCGCACATCCGACAGCGCCAAGCCGATGACCTTGCTGCCCGGGTCGATGCCGAGCAATCGCTCGTCCTTGGCCAACCGCGCCCGCAACTCGCTTATGTTGAACAGAGACATGCTCGCCGTTATGGTCCGCGGCCCGTCCCCGGAAAAGGATAGCGTCCGTCCATGTCGCTCGATCCCGCGACCGTCCGCCGCATCGCCTTGCTCGCCCGGCTTCGGATCGAAGAGCATGAGGTAGCCACGCTGCAAGCCGAGCTGAACGGCATTCTCGGCTGGATCGAGCAATTGAACGAAGTGAACCTCGATGGGGTCGAGCCTCTGGCCGGGGCGGCGCGCATGGCACTTAAGATGCGCGAGGATGTCGTGACCGATGGCGGTTACGCCGACCGGGTGTTGGCCAACGCGCCGGAGCGGATCGGCGAGTTCTACGCCGTGCCGAAAGTCGTCGAATGACGCTGACCGATCTGACGATCGCCGCCGCGCGCGAGGCACTGCGCGATAAGGCGTTCACCGCGCGGGAGTTGACCGAGGCGCATCTGGCGGCCATCGCGTCGCTGAACCCTCGGCTCAATGCCTATATCACGGTGACTGGCGAGCAGGCGCTGCGGCAGGCCGACGCGGCCGACGCGGCGCTGGCGAACGGCGACGATCGGCCGCTGACCGGCATTCCGCTGGCGATCAAGGATCTGTTCTGCACCGAGGGCGTGCGCACCACCGCCGGCAGCCGCATCCTGGGGCCGTTCGTGCCGCCCTATGAGAGCACGGTCAGCGCCAACCTGCTGCGCGACGGGGCGGTGTTCCTCGGCAAAGCCAATTTGGACGAGTTCGCGATGGGCTCGTCCAACATGACCTCGGCCTATGGCCCGGTCGAGAATCCTTGGAAGCGGCGGCAGGACGAGAGCGCGGTGCTGGTCCCGGGCGGCTCGTCGGGTGGCTCGGCGGCGGCCGTGGCTGCGCGGCTCGCGCTCGGGGCGACCGGCACCGACACGGGCGGTTCGATCCGCCAGCCGGCGTCGTTCTGCGGCATCGTCGGGATCAAGCCGACTTATGGGCGGTGTAGCCGCTGGGGCGTGGTGGCGTTCGCCTCCTCGCTCGATCATCCGGGACCGTTCGCGCGGACGGTCGAGGATTGCGCCATCCTGCTCGGCTCGATGGCGGGGCACGACCCGAAGGACTCCACCAGTGCCGATGTCCCCGTGCCCGACTTCCGGGCCGCCTGCCGGCGAACCACGAAGGGGCTGCGTATCGGCATTCCCCGCGAATACCGCGCTGACGGTATGTCGGAGGAGATCGAGGCGCTGTGGCGGCAGGGCGTGGATTGGCTGCGCGCGGCGGGCGTCGAGATTGTCGATATTTCCCTGCCGCACACGAAATACGGCCTGGCGACCTATTATATCGTGGCGCCCGCCGAAGCATCCTCGAACCTGGCCCGCTACGATGGCGTACGCTTCGGACTGCGCAGCGACGGTGAGGATTTGCGCGACCTGTATGAGCGCACGCGTGCCGCCGGATTCGGGCCAGAGGTACGCCGGCGCATTCTGATCGGTACCTACGTGCTCTCGGCTGGCTATTACGACGCCTACTATCTGCGGGCGCAGAAGGTGCGGGCGTTGGTCCTGCGCGATTTCACCGAGGCTTTCGCGAAAGTGGATGCCTTGCTGACCCCGACCGCGCCCTCGGCCGCGTTCGCCCAGGGGGAGAACATGGACGACCCGGTGAAGATGTACCTCAACGACGTGTTCACCGTGCCTGCCGATCTCGCGGGCGTGCCGGCAATCTCGGTGCCGGCGGGGCTTGACGCGAACGGCCTTCCGCTCGGGCTTCAGGTGATCGGCAAGTCGTTCGATGAGGAGACGCTGTTCGCCGTCGCGAGCGCGATCGAGCGCGCGGCGGGGTTCGACGCGCGGCCCTCGGTCCGCGCCGGAGGCTGAGCAATGTCCTATGTCGTCGAGGGTTCCACCGGCTCGTGGGAGGTGGTGATCGGCCTGGAGGTCCACGCGCAGGTCATCAGCAAAGCCAAGCTGTTTTCCGGGGCCGCCACCGATTTCGGCGCCGATCCCAACACGCAGGTCAGTTTCGTCGATGCCGCTTTTCCTGGCATGTTGCCGGTGATCAACCGCGAATGCGTCGCCCAGGCGCTGCGCACCGGCCTTGGGCTGAACGCGCACATCAACCTGGTGAGCCGTTTCGATCGCAAGAACTACTTCTATGCGGACCTGCCGGCCGGATATCAGATCAGCCAGTACCAGCACCCGATCGTGGGCGAGGGCAGGATCGAGATCGAGCTTGCGGATGGGAGCGTGAAGGAGATCGGCATCACCCGCCTGCATCTCGAACAGGATGCCGGCAAGTCGCTGCACGACCAGCATCCGGCCAAGTCGCTCATCGACCTGAACCGCGCGGGGGTCGCGCTGATGGAGATCGTGAGCGAGCCCGACCTGCGGAGCCCGGAGGAAGCGGGGGCCTATCTGCGCAAGCTGCGCACGATCCTGCGCTATCTCGGCACCTGCGACGGCAACATGGAAGAAGGCTCGATGCGTGCCGATGTCAACGTGTCGGTGCGCAAGCACGGTGAGCCGTTCCGCACCCGCTGCGAGGTGAAGAACGTCAACTCCATCCGCTT
The DNA here is from genome assembly GCA_963849305.1 of uncultured Pseudomonadota bacterium. Taxonomy (GTDB): domain Bacteria; phylum Pseudomonadota; class Alphaproteobacteria; order Acetobacterales; family Acetobacteraceae; genus CAWKGV01. Next base: position 86,742 of record CAWKGV010000008.1, on the reverse strand, counting down.
CGTGATGCAGGCGATCGAGGCGGAGGCGAAGCGGCAGGTGCAGCTTTGGGAGTCGGGCGGAGCGGTGGATCAGGAGACGCGCCTGTTCGATGTCGCCCGCGGCGCGACCCGCAGTATGCGCAGCAAGGAGGACGCGCACGATTACCGCTATTTCCCCGATCCCGACCTGCTGCCGCTGGTGCTGGACGAGGACTGGGTGGCGGAGCTGAAGGCCGGCTTGCCGGAGCTTCCGGACGCCAAGAAGCGCCGCTTCATGACCCAGCACGGCCTGCCGGCGTACGATGCGGGCGTGCTGGTGGCCGAGCCGGCGACCGCCGATTTTTACGAGACGGTGGCGAGCGATCGCGACCCCAAGCTGGCCGCCAACTGGGTGATGGGCGACCTGTTCGCCGCCCTGAACCGGACCGGCCGGAGCATCGCCGACAGTCCGGTGAGCGCGGCGAGCCTTGGCGCTCTGCTCGACCTGATGGCGGACGGTACGATCAACGGCCGCATCGCCAAGGAAGTGTTCGAGGCGATGGTGGACACCGCAAAGGCCCCTGGCGCGATCGTGGACGAGAAGGGGCTACGCCAGGTGACGGATGCCGGCGCGATCGACGCCGCGGTGGACCGGGTGTTGGCGGTCAACGCCGATAAGATTTCGGAGTACCGATCGGGCAAGGACAAGCTATTCGGCTTCTTCGTAGGCCAGGTGATGAAGGCGATGGCCGGCAAGGGCAACCCGGCAGTTGTAAACGAGACGTTGCGCCGTCGGCTGACCGGCTAACTAACTCAGCCAGTTCCGCGGCATAAAGGGATGCGTTGCTCCGTTCGGTGTCATAGCTGGAACAAACACCTTGCATTGCCGCCGGCAATCGCCGCGGTCGCCTCGGAGCCGAGCGACGGCGTGCCTACGAGGTGTCCGATCGGATCGTACTCTCCCATGTCGTAAGGATAGTCGGTGCCCATCAGCACCTGCTCGGGACCGAAAAGCTTTACCAGCGCCTCAAGCTGGTGGGGCGTGAACACGATCGTATCGACGTAGATGCGCTTGAGATAGGTGCTGGGCGGATGCGGCAACGTCCCGCGAGCGTCGCTGCGCGCGCCCCATGCGTGGTCGATCCGACCCGAGTACGCCGGGAGATACCCGCCACCGTGAGCCGCGATCAGCTTCAGTTCCGGATGTCGCTCCAGCACGCCGTCGAAGATCAAGTAATGCAGCGCCATCGTGGTATCGAGCGGGTTGCCGATGACGTTGTTGAAGTAGAATCGCCCGAAGCGCCGAGTGTCGGTGAAACCCGCCGGGTGGATGAACACGACCGCGCCAAGCTGCTCGGCCTTGGCCCAGAAGGCAGCATGCGCGGGGTCGGACAGCTCCTTGTCCCCGACATGGGTCAGGATCTCGACGCCCTTCAGCCCCAGTGTGTGCATACAGCGCTCCAGCTCCTCGGCGGCCGCGGAGCCGGACTGCATCGGCACCGTGCCGAGCCCGGCGAGCCGGTCGGGGCGGCGCGCGACGAATGTTGCAAGCCCGTCGTTCACCATGCGCGCCGCCTCAATAGCGGGATCCGGCGCGATCGCGTGATAGCACTGGCCGGGAGCGGGGGAGATCACCTGAACATCGACGCCCATCCCGTCCATGTCGGCGAGCCGCAGGTCGAGGTCCGTGAGGTTGCCGTGTCGGTCTGCGTCCTGCCTGCGGGTGAGGATGCGAGTCTCTTCCGTGTAGAACTGCGCGCGCGGATCGGGCGGCAGATGCGGGCGGGCGAAGTCCGCCGCTTCCGGCACGAGCAAATGCGCGTGCATGTCGATAGTGGTACTGGACGGACGAATCTCGCGCCCTGGCCTGCCGTGCTGGCGCGCGGCGGTGCGGTCATAACGGTTTGACGGGTCGGCCATTTTGGCGGTCTCCCTTCGCCGGGATGATCGTGATTCAAGCCCGCTTTCCCGAAAGCCTGGCCCATGAGGTTGACTGAGGTCAAACTCCATCCCCAACTGCCGCGGTACCGATCGTCGGTCGTCATCGTGGGAGGAAACCGATGGCCACACAGCCAACCCCACCGCTTGCACGGAAGGCACCAGCCGGACGGCGCCCCCGCCTCTCGCTTTCCGGCTCGGCTGCCGCGCTCGCCGCGATCCTATTGCTGTCCCATACGCACGCGCGCGCCGCCGCACCAATTACCGTTGGCTACATCGTCAAGACTTCTCGACAACCCCTATTGGGTGGCAATGCGGAAAGCGGCCGAGGCCGAAGCGAAGCGCACCGGCATCCGCCTGATCTTTGAGGCCGGCCAATACGACGGAGATGTCAGCACACAGATCTCGGACATCAAGGATCTTACGGCGCACCGGGCGAGCGCGATCATCATCGCACCCAGCATCTCGGCCTCCATCGTACCGGCTCTACAGCAGGCGAAGAAGGCCGGCATCACGGTGATCGCAGTGGATACCTCTGTCGGGCCACCGAACGTTGCCGACAGTTTTGTCGCGACCGACAACTTCAAGGGCGGGCTTGAGGAAGGCGAATGGGCGAAATCAGTGATGGCCGACAAGAAGCCTGTCGTCGCGCTGCTTGAAGGCACCCGAGACTCCTCAGTCAATACCGACCGCCTCGACGGATTCCTCAAGGGCATGGGGATGGGCAAGGCCGCGGCCAGCGCGGATCTGATCACCAACGGCGACCAGATCAAGGCGCTTGATGTCATGCAGAACGCGCTCGTCGCCAATCCAGACATCAACCTCGTTTGGACAATCAATGAGCCCGCGGCCTTCGGTGCTTTTACCGCGATCAAGAAAGCCGGACTGGTGGGCAAGGTAGAGATCGTGACAATGGACGGATCGTGCAACGGTGTTCGGGGCCTCGCCGCCGGCGAGTTTGGCGCCGACGTGCTACAGTTCCCGGCGAAGATGGCACAGGTAGCGATCGACGAGGCGATCGATGCCGCGCACGGCAAGGAGATCCCGGCCCACGTCGATACCGGGGAGCCGCTCGTCACCCTGCATCCGCAGTCGGGCGTGGACAGTATCCCGCCGGCTCAGGCTCTGCGTGAGTGCTGGGATTGATTCCTGGGAACTACCGTCGCTCCAACGATCGGCGGCCGCGCCCGGCCAATTCACGCCGGTCCTAAGTTGCTGTAGGATCGCTTGGCTGACCTGAAGGCAAGGCCGGCTCGAATTAGAGGAGTTCAGAATGCTTGAGGAAAAGCTCGCAACCATAAGAGAGGGCGCCGGCAAGCGCATTCCGACCGACAAGCGCGCGATCATGCACCGTGCGACGGCGGATCTCCGCTCATCTGGCATTATGGACCGGGTTATTAAAGTAGGCGATCCCCTGCCGCCTTTCGCTCTGAAGAACGCCCAGGGGCAGGAGGTGCGTTCGGACGCCCTGTTGGCGAGAGGGCCGCTGGTGCTAACCGTGTTCCGCGGTAGGTGGTGACCCTACTGTGTAGCAGAGCTGTATGCTTTGCAACAAGTGGCCGACACGCTGAAGGAACACGGCGCGACAATCGTGGCGATCACGCCGCAACTCGCGGATCAGAGCCGCGAGCTGACCGAGAAGCACGGGATCGGGTTCGACCTGCTCTCCGACCCTGGCAATGCGTACGCCGCGAAGCTCGGGCTTAGGTTCACTTTACCCGACGATCTCAAACAGGTGTATCTAAGCTTCGGCAACGATCTGGCCGCGCGGAACGGCGACGACAGTTGGACCTTGCCGATGCCGGGGCGTTTCGTGATCGACACGCGGGGCATTGTCCGTGCCGTGGATGTTGACCCGGATTACGAACACCGGCCTGAACCGCAGAAAACCGTCGAGGACGTCAAAGCCCTCGAATGAATCCAGCGGCTACAATTTCCAAGTCATGCTCGCGAAGGCGAGCATCCACGACTGTTTTGCTCACACGAAAAGTCGTGGATGGCCGTGACAAGCACGGCCATGACGATGAAAGTCCCGCAGGTCAGTGCATCGTCCAACCCTTGTACTCACCCACGTTCTGCCGGGTTATCAGCTTCGGTTCGATCAGCACCGTGGTCTCGGCCGGCTTCTTGCCGTCGAGCACTTCCGCGCCCAGCGCCACCGCCTTCTCCGACATGGTAAACGGGTCTTGGGAGGCAGACGCGATGATCAGGCTTCCAGGCTGCTTGAGCGCCGCCTCAATGTCGGGAGAGCCGTCCACGGAAACGATCTTTATTTCGGTCCGATGGAGCTGCTTGGCCGCCAGATCGGCGCCGATCGAGCTTGGGTCGTTGATCCCGAACACCCCATCGAGATGCGGAAAGCGGGTCAGCAATCCTTGCATGACCGCGAAACCACCGTCGCGCGAACCGTGCGCGTCGAGATTGTCGGAGACGATCTTGATGCCAGAATCTTTGCCCAATGCCTCCTTGCACCCCTTCACGCGGTCTATCACGGAGGAAACAGGCGGGCCGTTGACGATAACGACGTCGCCCTTGTGGCCGATTTGCTCCGCCAAATACTGACAAGCGATCTCGCCCGCCTTGGTGTTGTCGGTCATCACCGTCACGTCGGCGCCCTTCGCCCCCACGTCGAAGGCGGCAACGACGATGTGCTGTGCTTCCGCGCGTTTGATCGCCGGGAAGATCGCAACCGGATCGACCGCATTCAGCAGGACCATGTTGTCGCCTGCCGAGATGAAGTTGTCGATCTGCGTACTCTGCTTGCCCAAGTCGTAGTCGGACGACACGGCGGTCACACGCGATTTGGGGTTAATCTGCCCAGCCTGCACCTTGGCGCCCTTCACCGCGGCGACGAAGTACGGGTTGCCGAGCGAACCCACCGTCATGCCGATGTCCAGCGGCTTCTGCTGGCCGAACGCACCGGCCGAAACGGAGGCGGTCAAAACGGCGGTGAGCAGCGCGTATCTCAGGGTCATGGATCGTCTCCTTACGCTTCGTGGTTGACGGATAGCCAGGCTCAAGTCCGCGCGCCGCCCTTCAGCCGGAAGCGGTCCAGAGTCACGGCGCCGATGATCACGAGGCCCTTGATGATGAATTGCCAAATATCGGACACACCTATTAGCGTCAGACCGTTGGTCAGTACGGCGATGATCAGCGCACCCACAAGCGTACCCCAAATCGAGCCGATGCCACCCACGAAGCTGGTGCCGCCCAGGATCACCGCGGCGATCGCGTCCAGCTCGTAGCTCTGCCCGAGTTGCAGCCCATTCGCGGCATACAGTCGCGCAGCCGACATGAGCCCGCCGAGCCCCGCCATAAGGCCCGAGGCCGCATAGACGAACATCAGCACCCACGAGACGCGTACGCCCGAGAGCCGGGCCGCATCAGGATTGCCGCCGATCGCATAAATCCGCATTCCCAGCACGGTGCGGCGCAGGATGAACCAGGAGAGGACAATGATCGCGAGCGCGATCAGCACCAGCCACGGCACGCCGAAGAACGTGCCGTTGCCGATGAACGCGAAAGAGAGGTCCGCGTTGAACACGGTCGTATCGCCGCCAAGCAGCCTGGCGGCGCCGCGGATCGCCGTCAGGCCACCCAGCGTGACGATGAAGGACGGCAGTCCAAGACCCGCGATCAGGAGACCATTCAGCACGCCGAAACCGAGCCCCGTCCCCAGCCCGCCCAGGATGCCAGTCAGACCGAAAGCCCCCGGCAGCTTCGATGCGATCATCGCCACCATTGCCGAGGCAGCCAGGATCGACCCCACCGACAGGTCGATCCCGCCGGTCAGGATGACGAACGTCATTCCTGCCGCCAGCACGATGTTGATCGAGGCCTGCTGCAGCACGATCGAGGCGTTGCCGACCGTGGCGAAGCGCCCACTCATGAGCTGAAAGCCGATGCAGAGCAGAATCAGCACCGGCAACATGCCGATCGCTTGCAGCGCCGAGCGCATCTGCTGTCGGCGGGACTGGCCGGGGGCGACGCCGAGGGTACCGGCGCCTTGAGCGGCGACGCGGTGATCCGTGTCGAGGCTCTCTACAGGTGTTTCGCTCATGCCGAAATCCTCTCCGCTTCCTCTGCCCGTGAGGCACCCGTGGCCAACGCGCCGATGCGCTCCTGTGTCATCTCCGGCCCGCGCACCTCGCCCGCGATGGTGCCGTCGCGTATGACCAGGGCGCGATCGCACACGCCGATGATCTCCGGCAGTTCACTGGAGATCACCACGACGCCGATGCCGGTTGCAGCCAGACTGTTGATCAGCCGGTAGATTTCCGACTTTGCTCCAATATCGACCCCGCGCGTCGGCTCGTCCAACAGCAGCACGCGGGGCTTGGTCTCCAGCAGCCGGGATAACAGAACTTTTTGCTGGTTGCCGCCGGACAGGGTGCCAACGCCCACCGCCTCGCTCGCGACACGGATGCCGAGGGCCCCGATCGCGCCCGCCGCGCGGCGCTTGGCCGCGGCGAAGTCCAGCACCACACCGCCCGCCGCATCGTGCCTAATCACGTCGAGGTTGATGTTGTCGCGCACGCTCATGTCCAGAAACAGGCCCAGACGCTTGCGATCTTCCGTCAGATAGACGATCCCGGCGTTCACCGCCTCCAGCGGCTCCCGGATCGCGATCTCCTGCCCCGCCAGCACGATCTTTCCGCTCGCGCGCGGATCGGCGCCGTAGATCAGGCGCGCAAGCTCGGTTCGTCCGGCTCCGACGAGCCCCGCGAACCCAAGCACCTCGCCTTCGTGCAGGTCGAAGGAGCAGTTGCGCACGAAGTGACCGTCGGAGATGTCCCGCACCGAAAGTAGCACGCGCCGCTCCGACGGGTCGGAATGCTGCTTGGTGTAGAACGAGGAGAGGTCGCGCCCGACCATCATCCGAACCAGTTTCTCGGCGGACAGTTCGGCTCGCAAGAGAGTGCCGACGTAGCCGCCATCACGCAGCACGCTGACGCGGTCGGCGAGTTCATACACCTCGGCCATGCGGTGGCTGATGTAGATGATCGCCAGCCCGTCCGCGCGAAGCTGGCGGATCAGGGCGAACAGACGGTCGGTTTCTCGGGAGGAGAGCGAAGTGGTCGGCTCGTCCATCACCAGGATGCGCGAATGGGCCATCAGCGCGCGGGCGATCTCGACCAATTGTTGCTCGGCGGCGGAGAGCTCGGAGAGCACCGTAGAGGGGCCGAAGGAAACGCCCAGCCTCTCCAGCACAGGGCGGCATTCCGCCTCCATGCGGCGTCGCGCCAGCAGGACGCCGCGCCGTACTTCGCGGCCGAGGAAGATGTTTTCGGCGACGGTAATATTCGGCGCCAAAGCCAGCTCCTGATAGATGATGGCGATGCCGGCCCGGCGCGCGTCGGCCGGGCCGTGGATCGGGTGCGGCTGGCCGTCAATGCGGATCTCACCACCCGGGTCGGCCAGATAGGCGCCGGAGAGCACCTTCATCAGCGTGGATTTGCCGGCGCCGTTCTCGCCCATCAGGGCATGGACTTCTCCGCCATAGGCGGCGAAGGACACGTCGGAAAGCGCGCGCACCCCTGGGAAGGTCTTGCTAATATGGCGCATTTCCAGCAGCGGCGGCCTGGCGGGTTGATCGACGCCCTCTGGGTGCAGCGACATCGCCCGCTCCTCCCTGGTTGATTCTGGCTAAAGTGATGACACAATCGGCGGCGCGAGGCCAGCCAGTCGGGCGATGGTGCCTCGCCGGCCGAATTCCTGTGGCATTCAGCGATTGTTAACGAGCTGCCGCTAAAGTGGCACCGCCGTCAGGAGGACGGGTTTTTCCAACGCAATGACAGGAAACACCCATGACTGCGGCGATCTCCGCTTCAGCGGCACCGCCAGCGCCCTCCCGGGCGCAGGAACAGACCAAGCTGAACCAGATGATGCGGAAGTATCAGGCCGGCATTTCAAGTGGCGAGAGCGCCACCGTGTTGGCTTCGCTAGGCAAGCAGATTCTGGCCGAGGCCAAGGTGCTCGGCGTGAACGTGAAATTGCCCAAGGCCACCGCGACGCCCGCGACTGCCAACAACGCCACGACGGCAGCCTCCAAGTCAGTACCCGAACAGCGCGACGCCACCCGCCAACACTGTTAGCCTGACGGTTTAGCGGGGGCGGTTCCCAGGCAAGGGACCGCTGGCATAAGTCTTCTTTTCAGGCCGCTTCGCTTTCCGCCCCGGCTGCTCCCCGCCGTTCCAGGCGTTTGCGCTGGTGCGGGTCGAGGTGGCGCTTGCGCAGCCGGATCGCGCCGGGCGTCACTTCCACCAGCTCGTCGTCCTCGACGTAGGCGATGGCTTGCTCCAGGCTCATCCGACGCGGCGGAATGAGAAGCATAGCGTCGTCTTTGCCGGCGGCGCGGATATTGGTGAGCTTCTTCTCCTTGATCGGGTTCACGTCGAGGTCGGTACCGCGATTGTGCTCGCCCAGGATCATGCCGACATAGACCTTGTCGCCCGGGGTCACGAACAGCGCGCCGCGCTCCTGTAGATAGAACAGCGCGTAATGAACCGCCTCGCCATCGGCGTTGGAGATCAGCGAGCCGGATCGCCGGCCCTCCATCGGACCTTTCCATGGGCCATAGCCGGCGAACAGCCGGTTCATGATGCCGGTGCCGCGCGTGTCGGTCAGGAACTCGCCGTGATAGCCGATCAAGCCGCGGCTCGGGATCAGGAACGTGAGCCGTTGCTTGCCGGCCCCGGACGGACGCATGTCGCGCAGCTCGCCCTTCCGGCGCGTCATCTTCTCGACCACGACCCCGGCATAGGGCTCATCGACATCGACCAGCGCCTCCTCCATGGGCTCCTCGCGCTCCCCGGTCTCGGGGTTGCGGCGGGTGAGCACGCGGGGGCGGCCGATGGTCAGCTCGAAGCCTTCCCGGCGCATGGTCTCGATCAGCACGCCCATTTGCAGCTCGCCGCGGCCGGCCACCTCGAATGCCTCGGTCTCGCTGCTTTCGCTCACCTTGATGGCGACGTTGCCCTCGGCTTCCCGCAGCAGCCGCTCACGGATTTGCCGCGACGTGACTTTCTTGCCCACCCGCCCGGCGAGCGGGCCATCATTGATCCGGAAGGTCATGGCGAGCGTCGGCGGATCGACCGGGATCGCGGGCAGCGGAGCGGCCAGCTCCGGCGCGCCGATCGTGTCCGGCACCGTGGCCTCGGGCAGTCCCGCCACGGCGACGATGTCGCCGGCCTCGGCCTCCTCCACCGGCACCCGGTCGAGCCCCCGGAACGAGAGCAGCTTGGTCATCCGCCCGGTCTCGACCGTCACGCCATTCGAATGCAGCACCTTCACCGGCATGTTCAGCCGGGCGCGGCCTTGCTCAATCCGGCCGGTCAGCACGCGGCCCAAGAAGTTGTCGTAATCAAGGATGCTCGCCACCATCGCGAACGGCGCGTCGGGTTTGACCTTCGGCGTCGGCACATGGCGCAGGATCAGGTCGAACAAGGCGGTGAGGTTCCGGCGCGGCCCGTCCAGCGTCGCGTCGGCCCAGCCTTGCCGGCCCGAGGCGTACAGCATGGGAAAATCGAGCTGCGCGTCCGAGGCGCCAATCGCGGCGAACAGGTCGAAGATTTCGGTGTGAACCTCGTCGGAGCGGGCATCGGCGCGGTCCACTTTGTTGACCACGACGATCGGGTGCAGCCCGCGTGCCAGTGCCTTTCCGACCACGAACTTGGTCTGCGGCAGCACGCCCTCGGCGGCATCGACCAGCACCAGCGCCCCGTCCACCATGTTGAGAATGCGCTCGACCTCGCCACCGAAATCGGCGTGGCCTGGCGTGTCCACAATGTTAATGCGCGTCTCGTTCCACGAGACGGAGGTGCATTTTGCGAGAATGGTGATGCCCCGTTCGCGCTCCAAATCGCTGCGATCGAGCGCGCGTTCTGCCACCTGTTGATGCTCACGGAACGCGCCGGATTGGCGCAGGAGCTGGTCAACCAGCGTGGTCTTGCCGTGGTCCACGTGAGCGATGATGGCGATGTTGCGGATGTCCATTCTGGTCCTGAGGCGCGTTGCGGCGAGCGCCGGCTGGGGGTGGCGCTGCCACGAGAGGGTCTGCGAGATCGGGTTAGCGGTTAAGTAATGCGCCTGCGGCGCGGATGCGAGGGGAAAGGTGCTGAGGGGAAAGGCATCGGGGGCCAGCCCCGATGCCGGCCTGGCGTCACATTTCGCGTTAACGGATACAACGAACGAGTGCTTCGCCGTTTCGTGAACTGATCCGAATATAAACTGATGCTAAATAATGCTGCCTGCGAGCCTTTAAGGGCGCCGATGGCAGCGACCGCACTCTGTCGCCGCAGACATTCGGTTGATCCAGTTCGAATAAGGAGAATTTGTTCGTGTCAACGAAAACATGGTTGGGCGGCAGCGGCCAATTCGCCAACCCCAGCCTTTGGGAACCGTCGACAGTACCCACATTTGGCGATACCGCCGTCCTCGATTCCGGAATTATTTCCGTTGGCGCCGGAGCCGCTAACGGCGTGAACTTCGTGATGGCCGGCCAGAGCGCGCAGACGGCGCCATTGCTGCAATTCCAAGGCAGCACCTTCATCGGCAACATCTCGGAAACCAACACCCACGCCAGTCAGTATGGCACGGTATCCCTGGCGGCGAACGCGACTGTCACGGCCACGCGCGGCGTTACGCTGAGCGGCGCGGCTGGCGGTTCGACCACGGCATCGCTGAGCGTGCAGGAGCAGCCCTATTCAACGTTCAAGGTCTGGGGTGCAAGCTCGGTCGCGGACGGCGCGACCTTCACGGTCAGCGGCGGCTCGGGCACAGGGACGTTCGAGAACGACGGGGTGATCCAAGTCGGCGGCGGCTCGGCGCTCAATCTCGACACCGTTTCGGTGAAGGGCAACGGCACCATCGACGCGCTCGCTGCCACGGGCGGCAGCGCGCCCGAGATCCGGCTCAACGCCGTGAACGCGGGCGAAACGGTCGCGCTGAACGCCGGGAATCTCAGTCTGTGGCATCCGATGTCGTTCGCCGGTTCGGTGACCAATTTCGGCGCGGCGGCATCGATCACGCTCTACACGACACAGGCCACATCGGCGGTGTTCAACAAGACCGGCCCGACCGCGGGCGACCTGATCCTGAACGACGGCGGGAGCATTGCCGCCAATATCAAGATTAGCGGCCAGGCGAACATCTATTGGAGCGACGATCCGGCATCCGGGTCGGTGACGTTGACCGCGTACAATACCGGGCATTCGGTGCCGAGCACGACGGTGCTGGCCGGCCCGGCGGCTTAGGCGTGCTTCACAGGACACGCTGTTTCCTGGTCCCTCTCCCGCTTGCGGCCGTTCGCGGGAGAGGGGTTGGGTGAGGGGCCGCTCAGCGACGACGCGACACCGCCAGGCCCAGCAACCCGACCGCCAGCACGCCGATTGTCGCGGGCTCCGGCACCGGGGAGACCGTCACGTTCGGTGTCTTCACGTCGAAATAGAGCACCGCGCCGGAGCGCGCGCGGTCGGCATAGAAGGCCTCGATCGTGTGCCGGCCGGGACTGAGTTCGACCGACACGTCGTCGGTGCGATAGCCGGACAAGCCCCCCATGTCGATGATGTTGGTTCCATCCACATAGACAAACAGGTCATCGTCCACGCCAGCACCAAAGCCGATCTGCTCGGCGGTCGGTACATCGAGAATGCCGCGGAACACCGCGGTCTGGAACCCGGAGGCGTCGTTCGGGCCAGTACCGTTCGGCGGATAGAAGCTGAAGTTGACGAACGGCAGCGTCGTCGTGGTGCTGCCGGTCTCGACAACATGAGTGTTGAGCGCCGGGCTCCACCAGGAGAGTTCGCCTGTGCTGGTGTTCACGTCTTGCAGCGCCGGACCGCCATAGCCGGCGTTGAACACCGGAAGCCCATCGAACTCCAAGCCTGGTCGCGACTTGGTTTCCCTGATTACCCCAATCGCAGCACCCGCGGAAATCGGGATCGCCGGGAGCGACGGTATAATATGTGATGCTCATGGTGCTTGTTGCCCGGGCAGCCGGAATTGCCGTGGCGACGATAGCGACCGTCGCGACGATGCCCCGGAGGGCGTTCCCCCACTGCCTCATGCTCGACTTCATCTCTGTTGCTCCTGGACGCACGCTCTCGCGCGCGTATTGATGGCAGATTAATATGGATCTGCCGTTAATCAGACGTGCGAGGATCGGGGCGGCGCCGATGGTCGCCCGCGCTGCGGTCTGCTAACCAGGCGCCGCTGGTCAGAACCATTGGGGAGCAGCGGTGAACCAGGCAACCGCCCGCACGATCGCGCCCGGCGACGAACGGCTGGCGGGTCGTCTGACCCGCGAGTGCCGGGGCGTCGTGCTGTTCGACCCGGCCAGCCGCGGTCGCTACGCGACCGATGCCTCGATCTACCAAATCGAGCCGATCGGGGTCATCGTGCCGGAGACGATCGACGATGTCGCCGCGGCCCTGGCGATCACGCGCGAGGAAGGCGTGCCCGTGCTGCCGCGCGGCGGCGGCACCAGCCAGTGCGGCCAGACGGTGAACCGTGCGTTGGTGATCGATTGCTCGAAGCACCTGCGGCGCGTCTTGCGACTCGATATCGACTCCCGCACGGCCCTGGTCGAGCCTGGGCTCGTCCTCGGCGAGCTGAACGCGGCGCTACGCTCGCACGGCCTGTTTTTTCCCGTCGATCCCTCGACCCACGCGCGTTGCACGATCGGCGGCATGGCGGGCAACAACTCGTGCGGGTCGAAGTCGATCCGCTACGGGTTGATGGCCGACAACGTGCGCGCGATCGACGCCATCCTGGCCGACGGCACGCGCCATCGCTTCGGATCCGTGCCTGACAATCTCGGAACGGATATGTCCGCCCGGCTCGCCGACCTGATCCAGCGCCTGCGTGCGCTAGGCGCCGCCGAGGCCGAGGAGATCGCCGCCCGCTTCCCAAAACTGCTCCGCCGGGTAGGCGGCTACAACGTCGATGTCCTCACGCCGGCGGCGCGCGCGGCCGGGCGGGAGAACCTAGCGCGCCTGCTCGTCGGCTCCGAGGGCACGCTCGCCTTCTCCGCCGCGATCGAGCTTGCCTTGCACCCGATCAAGCCGCGTAAGGTGCTGGGCATTTGCCAGTTCCCGACCTTCCGCGCGGCGATGGAGGCGGCCCAGCACATCGTCACGCTCGACCCGGAGGCGGTGGAGCTGGTGGATCGCACCATGATCGACCTCGGGCGCGGCATTCCGATCTATCGTCCCACGATCGAACGGATGCTGATGGGCGAGCCCGATAGTCTGCTGATTGTCGAGTTCCACGGACACGAGGACGGTCCGCTTTTGGCGCGACTAGCGGAACTCGATTCACTGATGGTGGATCTCGGCCACGCGAACGCGGTCGTGCCGGTGAGCGACGCGGCATTCCAAGCCGACGTCGCCGCGGTGCGCGAGGCCGGTCTGAACATCATGATGTCGATGAAGGGGGACGCGAAGCCTGTTTCCTTCATCGAAGACTGCGCGGTGCGGCTCGAAGACCTCGCCGAATATACCGAGCGGCTGAACGAGGTGTTCGCCCGGCACGGGACAAAGGGCACATGGTACGCCCATGCATCAGTGGGCTGCCTGCATGTCCGCCCGGTGCTGAATATGAAAGACCCGCGCGACATTGCCACCATGCGCACGGTGGCGGAGGAATGCTTCGCGTTGGTGCGGCAGTACAAGGGCTCGCACAGCGGCGAGCACGGCGACGGCGTCGTGCGCAGCGAATTCCATGCGGAGATGTTTGGGCCGCGTATCGTGCGGACGTTCGAGGCGGTGAAGGACGCGTTCGACCCGCACGGCCGGTTCAACCCCGGCCGCATCGTCCGGCCTCCCCGCATGGACGACCGATCGCTGTTCCGCTACTCGCCCCACTACGGCGCGGCGCCGGGGTTCACCCCGAAGCTCGACTGGTCCGACCATCCGGGCCACATGCTGGGCGCGGTGGAGATGTGCAACAACAACGGCACATGCCGCGCCTTCGATGCCGGCGTGATGTGCCCGAGCTTCCGCGCCACGCGCGACGAGCAGCACCTGACGCGCGGGCGTGCCAACACGCTGCGGCTCGCGTTGACCGGCCAACTCGGCCCCGACGCGATCGCTTCCGACGCGATGGCCGACGCGATGAAACTCTGCGTCTCCTGCAAGGCGTGCCGGCGCGAGTGCCCGACCGGCGTGGACATGGCCAAGATGAAGATCGAGGTGCTGGCCGCGCGGGCCGAGCGCCACGGGCTGCGGACGCGCGAGCGGCTGGTGTCCGAGCTGCCCCGCTACGCCCCGCTCGCCGCGCGCGCACACTGGGCGGCGAATTCGCGCGTGCTGCGTCGTCTGTCCCGGCGCATGGGTTTCGGACCTCGGCCCTTGCCTGCTTGGCGCCCCGACTTCTTCCGCGACGCCGAGGCCGACGCGCTCGCGCCGGCGCACCCCGCACGTGAGGTGCTGTTGCTGGCGGATACGTTCAGCCGTTGGTTCGAGCCGGAGAACTTGCGCGCCGCGTTGCGCGTGCTGGCCGGAGCCGGGGTTAGGGCGCGCGTTCCTAGCGCTGAAGGCCGAGCGCTTTGCTGCGGCCGGACATGGCTCGCCGCCGGGCTGGTCGAGAGGGCGCGCACCGAGGCGCGACGCACCATGCGGGCGCTGGCTGGAGACGCCCCGGTGATCGGCCTGGAGCCGTCCTGCCTGCTCACGCTGCGCGACGAGTTCCGCTCGTTACTGCCTGGCGGTGAGGCTGACGCGATTGCCGCCCGCGCCTTGCTGCTCTCCGAGTTCATTGTCCGCGAGCATCTCGAGTTGCCGGTGAAACCGCTGATCCATACCGCGCATATCCACGGCCACTGTCACCAAAAGTCGTTTGGCGCGTTCCCGGACGCTGTCGCGGCGCTGAAGCGGGTTCCGGGGCTCGCGGTCAAGCCGATTGCCTCGTCCTGCTGCGGCATGGCGGGCGCGTTCGGCTACCAGGCGGAGACGGACGCGGCCTCACGCGCGATGGCGGAGGCCGGGCTGCTGCCAGCCGTGCGCGCCGCGGCGACGGCGGACATCATCGTGGCCGATGGCACCTCCTGCCGCCACCAAATCCGCGATCTCGCCGGCCGGGAGGCCGTTCACTCCGCGCGCGTGCTGGAGCGCGCGCTCGCATGACCGAATGATGTGCTGGCGTTCTGATTCGTGTACCGCTCTCACCGCCTCATGCCCGCCCCCGACCAGATGGGGGTTGACGCGGGCATTCAACGTAGCGTCCGTGCTGGACCAACCTGGCGTTGGATCGCCGGGTCAACCCTGGTCAAGTCCACTGCTGTCCGGCTCATGGGTTGCATAGCCGTAGGCCGAGCTGGGGGTCCGGGCCGGCTCGCGGAGGCGGTGGTGGATCAAGCAGGTGATCGATCTGCTGACGAGCGAACAGGTGACCACGGATGGCGGTCAGCAGGGTGGTGGCAGAGTGCGCGGCTTGCCTTTTCGCCGCCTGCTTCACGTAGGCGAGCCGCACCAGGATGTAGGCGATCATGGCGGTCGCGATCTGGATGCGGACGGCGTTTTCGGTGCTACCCATGAAGCGGCTGATGCGCAGGTTCTGCTTGATCGATCAAGCGGACCCCGTCGCCGATGTCGCGGCGCAAGGTGCGATGCAAGCGGGGCAGCATCGTCTGCAAAAGACTGACGAACAGACCCGGATCGCGGCGACGATTGGCATCGGCGAGCGTGGAGCGCCGCGGGGGTCGCGCGGCCCATCAGCCGCAACGGGCCGCTGCCGGGAAGCAGCCCTGCCACGGTTTGCCGCAGGCGCCGTGGAAGCCGCCGAGTGCGGCGCCCAGCATCGCCATCAGATGGTCCCGAGCGCCAAACGACCGCGCCGCCGCATCCACGCCGTATTCACCGGCCAGCCGCTCGAACGTGTCCCACGGAATCTCCTGGACCAGTTGCTCGAACGCGGTAGGCTGGTGGCGCATGGCATCGGTCCCTGCTGCGGTGGATAACGTTGGCGAACGTCTCTCCCGCAGTAGAATCAATGCCATGCGCCAGAACAAGCAGAAAATGTGCCGGACAGCAGTGGCATTCGCCGAGGATGACGGTGCAGAAGGCGAGATGCAAAAGGCTTAACAGGACGTTAGCGTCTGGTGTACACGCCGGCGTTCATCCGGTGCCCCGGTGTACACTGCGGAACCGCGTCCAATGCCCGTGAACCGCACAGGTGTACACCGCGCCCGCATCACCCCGCCGCCATCCAAGGCGCCGGGTTGACCGGCTCGCCATCGTGGCGCAGCTCGACATAAAGCGCCGGGCGCTTGCCCGGATCGCCCGGCACCCAACCGGGCATCCGGCCCACCGGCTCGCCTTTGCGAACTGTCGCGCCGAGCTTGGCGTCCAGCCGCTCGAACCCGGCCAGCACGGCCGCGTAGCCGCCGCCGCAATCGAGGATCAGCAACTGGCCATAGCTGCGGAATGGCGCGGCGAATACCACCTGCCCGCCGCACGGCGCCACCACGCGGGCGGCCGGAGCCACGCTGAGCGAGATGCCGGCGGCTGGCCCGGCCTCGGTCGGCTGGCCCCAGGCGCGCGTGACCGTTCCGGCCACCGGCAGCAGTAGCTGGCCCGCCGGCCGGGCGTCGCCATCAAGGCCACCTCGGGGGGGAACCATCGCGAGGCCGTCCGGCCGCAGCTGCGCCGCCACCGCCACCGCCACCACCGGCCGGCGGCGGCGCTCGGCCCGCGCCGCTTCGGCGCGCGCGGCGCGAACCTGCTCGGCCCGCTGCTCGGCCTCCAGCCGCGCCACCAGCGCGCGCAATGAGCCTGCCCGCGCGGCGAAGTCGGCGGCATGACGCGCGGCCTGCGCGGCCTCGCCCTCGGCCGCCGCCCGCCCCGCGTTCGCCGCCACGATCCGCCGGTCGAGCGCGACGGCGGCGGCCGACTGGGCCGCTTCCGCCGCCGCCAGCCCGGGCGCCTCGGCGCGCATGGCGGCACGTGCCGCGTCAGCCGCGGCCTGCTCGCGCCGCAACCCCTCCGCCTGCGCTTCAAGCTGGCGCGAGATGGCCTGCACCACCAGCAGGCCGCGCACCGCCTGCTCCGGCGTCGCGGGCACGGCGATGAGCGTCTCGGCGGGGTAGAGCGACAGCCGTTCGATCAGCGGCAGCAGCGGCTGAAGCGCCCTGGCGCGCGCCTGGAGCCTGGTCTCCGCCTGGGCGCTGGCCTGTGCCAGCTCGTCCATCCGGGTCGCGGCGGCGAGTGTGGCCGCCTCCGTCGCGCGCAGCCGGCGTTCGGCAGCCAGTCGTTGCTCGGTCAGCGCCGCCGCCGCGGCGGCCCGGTTGGCGGCGCGGGCGGCGGCAGCCTTTTCGGTCGCCTCGGCCATGGCCCGGGCGTGCTCCGCTGCCTCCGCCTGGCGCCGCGCGTCATCCGGGCCGGGCGGCTTGCGGGCCACAGCCGCCCCGGTCATGAACAGTATCAGTCCGAGCAGGCTAGCCCGTCGCGCGCGACGCATCGGGGCGGATGAGCGAATGTCCGGTCATCTCCGCGGGCTGGGCCAGGCCCATGAGCGCGAGCAGGGTGGGCGCGACGTCGGCCAGCCGCCCGTCGGCCAATGCGGTTGACTTGCCGCCTATGAGCAGCACGGGGACTGGATCGGTGGTGTGCGCGGTGTGCGGCCCGCCGGTCGCGGGGTCGCGCATCAGCTCGCAATTGCCGTGATCGGCGGTGACCAACAGCGCGCCCCCTTGCCGGCGCACCGCCTCGGCAATCCGCCCGAGCCCCGCATCCACCGCCTCCACCGCCTTGATCGCGGCGGCCAGGCTGCCGGTATGGCCGACCATGTCGGGGTTCGCGTAGTTAAGCACGATCAGATCATACTTCCCTGACTCAATTGCGGAAACGACTTTATCCGTGAGTTCGGGAGCGGACATCTCGGGCTGCTGGTCGTAGGTGGCGACCTTGGGCGAGGGAACCATGATGCGGTCCTCGCCCGCGAATGGCGCCTCGCGCCCGCCGTTCAGGAAATAGGTCACGTGCGGGTATTTCTCGGTCTCGGCGGCGCGCAACTGGGTCCGTCCGGCGCCAGCCGCTACCTCGCCCAGCAAGTGACGCAGGGTCTCGGTCGGGAACAGCGTGGCTAGGAAGGCGTCGAGTTCCGTGCTGTATTGGGTCATGCCGACGGCGGCGGCGAAACGGCGGCGGCGCGGGCGCTCGAACCCCGTGAACCCCGGATCGAGCAACGCGCCCAGGATTTCGCGCACTCGGTCGGCGCGGAAGTTGAAGCAGAGCAGGCCGTCGCCGTCCGCCATGCCCTGGTAATCGCCGACCACGGCGGGGACGACGAACTCGTCGGTAACGTCGTGGGCGTAGGCGTCGTCCATGACGGCGGCAGCGGTAGGAAAGCGCGCGCCGTCGCCCTCGGCCAGCGCCCGATAAGCCCGTTGCACCCGGTCCCAGCGCCGGTCGCGGTCCATCGCGTAGTATCGGCCGCAGACCGTGGCGACCGGCACGCCAGCGGGCAGCGCCGCGCCAAGCCGGGCGAGATCAGCGCGGCAGGAGCGCGGCGACGTATCGCGCCCATCGGTGAAGGCGTGGATCGCGAGCTTTATCCCGGCCGCGTGCAGCAGGCCGGCGAGCGCCGCCGCATGGTCCTGGTGCGAATGCACACCGCCGGGAGAAACGAGGCCGAGCAGGTGGCAGGTGCCGCCCGATTGCCTGAGGGCCGCGATCAGCCCGGCCAGAGCCGGCGCCTGGGCGACCTCGCCCGCCGCGAATGCCTGGCTGATGCGCGGCAACTCCTGCACCACCACGCGTCCCGCGCCGATATTGAGGTGCCCGACCTCGGAGTTGCCCATCTGGCCGTCGGGCAGGCCAACATCGCTGCCGGAGGTCCGCAGAAAGGCGTGCGGATAGGTTCGCCAGAGCCGGTCGAAATGGGGCTTTCGGGCGAGGCGCACGGCGTTGTCCGCAGTCTCCTCCCGCCAGCCGAAGCCGTCGAGCACCGCCAGCATCACAGGGCGGATCGGCTGTGGTATAGCTCCCTTGGCCATGCTTCCTCCTGAAGGCCGAGCGCCCGGCAAATGCGCCACTTAAGCGCGCCTGTGTGGCAGGGCTGTGGCGTGGATCGCCGAGCGGATGGCCGAATTAACGCTCTGCTCACGCGAGTCGTGAACTCGTGAGCGCACAGGAAATTTACCTGAGCCTAAGATTTGGCCTAATGAGGATCGCGACAGCACGGGACCAGGTTCATTGGTGAAAAGCTTCGGGCGACTGGGCCTGAGCCGCCAACTCCAGCTCATCGCCGTTGTGCTCCTGGCTGGAATTCTTGGCGTCACGGCCCATCAGCTACTGCGTACCCGCTCGGCATTGTTGGCCGACACGGAGCGGCAGATGTCTCGCCTCGACATGGTGTTCGCCGAGCAGACCGGGCGTGCCCTGGAAGGCGTCGATCTGACATTGCGTGGCGTCAGCGACGCGTACCTCCATGGCAACGGCGAATCGCCCGCGGCC
This sequence comes from uncultured Pseudomonadota bacterium, assembly GCA_963849305.1. GTDB lineage: Bacteria > Pseudomonadota > Alphaproteobacteria > Acetobacterales > Acetobacteraceae > CAWKGV01. The sequence goes on along the minus strand of CAWKGV010000008.1, from coordinate 67,393 downwards.
TTCGACGCCCTGCTTCGGCGCCGGATCGCCGGGGTGCGGCAAGCAATGGCGATCGCGATCGTCGCCGCAGGCGGCGCGGTTTCCTTTGTCTCCGACCCCGGCCTGGGCGGATTGACGTTCCCCGCCAGCGTAAGGGCGCTGATCGACGACACCATCCTGCATCCGGGTCCGTCCCCCCGGATCAGCGATCCGTTCAAGCTGACGGACGGCAAGTGGACCGCGCTCATGGCCAGGTCGGTGCCCGACCCCGGCGGCGCTCGGCACGCGGCGGTTGCGTTCCTTAACCTGAATTATTTCGAGGACTTCTATAAAGCGGTGGAGCTGACCGAGGATGCCGCGATCACGCTGCACCGGCGCGACGGCACCGTGCTAGCCCGCTACCCGCACAACGACGGTGCCATCGGGCAGAGCTACGCCGACCTGCCGCCGTTCAAGGATGTACTCTCCAAGGGCGTCGCGGGCACGCTGCTGATGGATAGCCCGCTCGACGGCAGCCGCCGCGTGCTCGCCATTCGCGCGCTCAAGGCGTTTCCGGTCGCGGTCAATGTCTCCGTGGGCGTGCCGGCGGTGCTGGCCACCTGGCGACGGGAGGCGCTGGTGTTCGGCCTCGCCTCGGCGGCGGTGGCCGCGTTGATCGGCGGACTGCTGATCATGCTGATTCGGCGCTCGCGTGATGTCGAGCAGCTTGTCCGCGACTTGGAAGCAGCCAATGTGGCCGCCGAGGCGGCCAACCGGCGTATGGCCGCGGAAATGGAGGAGCGCGAGCGGGTGGAATACGCGCTGCGGCAGGCGCAACGCTCGGAGGCGATCGGCCAGCTCACTGGCGGCGTCGCGCACGACTTCAACAACTTGCTCGCCGTCGTGATGGGCAACATCGATCTCGTCGAGCTGACGGCCGGACAGGATGCCAAGATGCTGGGCCGGCTGGCCACGATGCGGGCCGCGGTGGAGCGAGGGGCGACGCTGACCAGCCAGTTGCTCGCCTTCTCCCGGCGCCAGCCGCTGGTACCGCGGCCGACCGATCTCAATGCCCTGGTCACTGGGCTGCGCGCCCTTGTGCAGAGTGCCTTGGGCAGCCGGATCAAGCTGCACCTAGCGCTGTTGGCGGAGCTGGAGCCGGTGCTCATCGACAAGGCGCAGATCGAGCTGGTGGTGCTCAACCTAGCGATCAACGCGCGGGACGCGATGCCCAACGGCGGCACCCTGACGATCGAGACCGGGCTGGCGGAGCTGGAGGCGTCCGCGCGGGCCGAGGATCCGCCACCTGGCAGGTACGTCGTGCTGCGCGTCCGCGACACCGGCTGCGGCATGACGCGGGAGGTCATGGCCAAGGCGTTCGAGCCCTTCTTCACGACCAAAGAGGTGGGACGAGGGTCCGGGCTCGGGCTGAGCCAAGTCTATGGGACTGCCCGCCAGCTTGGCGGTGGCGCGCGCATCGAGAGCGCGATCGGCCAGGGCACCACGGTCCATGTGTACCTGCAGCCGGCGCCATCCGGCGCCCGGAGCCCGTCCGGTCCGGCCGGCGGACGGCCGTCCCGGGCAGCGAGCAGGGCACGGGTGCTGCTGGTTGATGACGACCATCCGGTGCGGGCGACAACCGGGGCGGTGCTCAATCAACTCGGCTACGCGGTCCAGGAGGCCGGGAGCGGCGGTGAGGCGCTCGAGACGATGGAGCGCGCGAGACCCGACCTGCTGCTGACCGATGTGGTGATGCCGGGCATGACCGGGCCGGAATTGGCGCGCCGCGCCCGCGCCCGCTTCCCGCATCTGCCGGTGGTGTTCATCTCCGGTTACACTGACCCCAACGCCCTGGCCGGGGAAGGCGGTCTGGTGCATCTGATCCGAAAGCCGTTCCGGCCTGAGGAGTTGGTGGAAAAGATCGAGGCCGCCCTGGCCGCCGCGGTTGCCGTCGGCTGAAAGCGGACAGATCAGGGCCGCCCGGCCCGGTGGTAAGGGTGCCCAGTAACGATCGCCCGGGCGCGGAACAGTTGTTCGGCCAGCATGACCCGGGCGAGGAGATGAGGCCAGGTCAACCGGCCGAGCGACAGCACGAAATCCGCGCGGGCCAGCACGTCGGCCGCCAGCCCCTCCGTTCCGCCGATCAGGAAGCAGATCGGGCGGCCGAGACCGAGCCAACGCTCGAGCAGCGTGGCGAGACCGAGGCTGTCCGGCGCCTCGCCGTCGTTGTCGAGCGCCACCGCGAAGGCCTGCGTCGGGAGCGCGGCCAGCAGCGCGGCCCCTTCTCGCCGCTTGGCCTCCGCTGGCGCGCCGCGCGCCTCGGCCAGTTCGGTTAGGTCGAGCTTCGGCCGCAGCCGCCGGGCGTAGCAGGCGAACAGCTCGGATTCCGGCCCGGAGCGCAGACGGCCCACCGCGATCACATGCAGCATCTGACCCCACTTGGAGAGGGGTTGATGAGGCAGAACAATTGGTCAGTCCAAGGACGGCTGGCCTATCTCCGAGCAGGCCGCGGCTCGCGGCTCAACCCACGCGCGGCGAGCGCGGCCAGATAGGCTTGCCAACGGCTGTCCTGCTCGCGCCCCAACTGGTGCAGGTACTCCCATGTGTAAATGCCGGTGTCGTGCAGGTCGTCGAACACCAGGCGCACCGCGTAATTGCCCACCGGCTCGATCGACATAATCCCGACATGCCGACGCTCGGCCACCAGTGTCTTCTGTCCGGGCCCGTGCCCCTGCACTTCGGCGCTCGGGCTTTCTACCCGCAAGTACTCGGCCGGCAGCCGGAACCGCGTCCCGTCATCGAACGCTACCTCAAGCGCGTGGGCGGCGCGGTCCAGCCGGATTTCGGTCGCGAGCGGCATCACTCCTCCAGCGGCCTCGCCTCCTCGGGCAGCATGATCGGAATGCCGTCGCGCACCGGGTAGGCGAGCCCAGCCTTGTGGCTGATCAGCTCGCCGCGCACACGATCATATTGGAGCGGCCCCTTGGTCACGGGACAGACCAGGATTTCGAGCAGCCGCGGATCGAGCGGCACCGTTCGCGGCGGTTCGGGAGTGCCAGGCTCGGGCATGTCAGGGGCGCTCACGCCGTCCCGGGCGGTATCTCGGGTGCCACCGCCGCTCCCATTTGCAATAGGGCGAGCAACGCTATTGCCCGCTCGGTCTCGGTGCCCGCCTCCAGCAACGCCTGCTTTTCGGCCGGCTCGAACGGGCAGCTCATGGCGAGCGTCACCACCAGCATACCATCCGGGATGCGCCGGATCGCATCCCAGTTGGCCTCGAAGCCGCGTCGGGCGAAGTAGCCACGCAGCGCCGCCAGCAGCGCCTCGCGCTCCACCCCGATCGGCCGTGGCTCCAGCTCGAGATCGGCGCTGAAGCCGGCATAATCGCCCTCTACCCGTCGGTAGCCGCGCCGCATCGCGCGCTCACCGGCCAGGGTGAAGCGGATCAGGCCGGTGAGCGTGATCAGGAATCGTCCGTCCTCGGTCTCGCTGAACGACGATAGCCGGCCAAGGCAACCCACGCGATACAGGCCCGGACCGTTCGGGGTAGGTCGAGCCGCCGGGTCCGGCTGGATCATGGCCAGCATCCGACCGGCGGCCAGCGCATCCTCGGTCATCGCCAGGTAGCGCGGCTCGAAGATGTTGAGCGGCAGCCGGCCCTTGGGCAGCAGGAGGGCGCCTTCGAGCGGGAACACCGCGAACTCGTCCGGCAGTTCCTCGAAACGCGGCTGAAACGCCGTCATCGGCGAGATGCTTCAGGCGAACAGCAGCGCCGACAACTTGCGTCGCGCCGACAGGGTGGCCGGATTCTCGAACCCCCAGGCTTCGAAGAACTTCAGCAGTTGCCGCCGCGCCGCCTCGTCGTTCCAGGCGCGGTCGCGACGAATGACCTCCAGCAACTGCTCGGCCGCCTCCGTCCGGGCACCGAGGGCATTGAGCGCGGTGGCGAGATCGTAACGGGCCGCGAAGTCGGAGGGCTCGGCGGCGACCCGCTGCTCGAGCGAGGCAAGCTGGGCCTTGGCCACCCGGCCCTCGCTGGCCAGCGCCAGCGCGCTGCGCGCCCCCGCGACCTCGGCGTGCTCGGCGATTTTTGGCGGCACTTGGGCCAGCGCCTCGGCCGCCTCTTCCTCCTGGCCGAGCGCCATAAGCGCACGGATCAGCCCGCCCCAGGCTTCGGCGTTTTCCGGCTCCTGTTGCAGCAGCGCGCTGTAAAGCTCGCCCGCGCCCTGGGCGTCGCCCTGCTCCAGCGCGCTCTTCGCCTCGGCCAGCAGGTCGGTGCTGGGCATGGTGCCCCCGGCCATCTTAAGCAGCGCCTCGACGAACCGCCGCACCTCCGATTCCGGCAGGGCGCCCTGGAACATGTCGGCGATCTGGCCCTGCCAGAAGGCGGCGACGGTCGGAACCGATTGCAGCGGCAAGCCGAGCTGGGCGAGTTGCTGGACTAGCGCGCGGTTCTGGTCGATGTCGATCTTAACCAGTCGAACCCGGCCCTCGGCGGCTCGGACCACCTTCTCCAGCGTGGGCGTGAGCTGCTTGCACGGGCCGCACCAGGTTGCCCAAAAATCGACCAGCACCGGGACTTGGCGGGATGCCTCGACGACGTCCTTCATGAACGTCTTCTGATCGCCCTCGACGATCACGCCCTGGGCGGCATCGCCCAGGAGGGCCCCAGGCTGGGCGTTTCGAGGCTGGGCGGCTTGAGGCTGGCCGGGTTGATTCCGGCCAATGATCACATCCATGGCGTCTCGTTCCTGGAGCTGACGTCTGCTGCATAGATGTTCCGGCGCGAGCATCCCGCAAGCGCGGCATCTCATGGCAAGCATGGCGCGGGCGAAGGCTTCCCGTCCAGGGCGAGCCCGGAACACCCGTCGGGAGCGCCTTGCATTTGCCGGGCAAGACTTCTAGACACGCCGCGCCAACGGCGCGCGGGCGTAGCTCAGGGGTAGAGCACAACCTTGCCAAGGTTGGGGTCGAGGGTTCGAATCCCTTCGCCCGCTCCAGTCGGTCCACCGCAACCATTCTCAGCTGCCGCCTGGGCCGGCCAGATGGCCCAGGTTCCGCAAGGGGTTCGCTGTTTGGCTTGATACTTCGAAGCCGCAATGACCGCCAGAGACTCTCTCCGAACGGCGATTTCTCTCCGGAGCTTGAGACTGCCCGGATTTAGTCTACAAGCTTTTCTGGGTGTTGGATCAGTCAGTTAGCTCACGCCTTCGGACGCCGAGTTGGTATCCCGTTCGCCTCCCGTTCTCAGCAAACCAGATCCGCCAACTCGTTGAAAGGACCCCGGGGCCTGTGGATTGGAATGGCGAACAGCTGCTGGCCACGAGGGTGAGACTTGGCTCTCGGCCTCGGTCCACGTACCTCGGATCGCCAAGAGCGGACTATTGTTGACCTCGCCCGGAACTCAGGTATGGCGCCGCAGGGCTGGGGACATCATGGCATCGAAAAAGACCCTGAACGCTGACAACCTGGAGGCTCTCGGGGCGTCGCGCCTCGCTCAACTGTTAATGGAGGTTAGCCTGGGGAATGCGGCGATCAAACGGCGGCTGCGCCTGGAACTGGCGGGCGCGGAGAGCCCGGCTGAGGTTGCCAAACCAATCCGCAAGCGATTGGCGACGATCGCGAGATCGCGCTCCTTCGTTGACTGGCAAAATCGAAAATCGCTGGTCGACGATCGGGACGCGCAACGCCGGGCTATCGTTGGCCAGGTGGCCACACGCCTGCCCGCCGAAGGGCTGGAGCTGATGTGGCGATTTCTGGAGCTCGCCAGCCCCGTGTTTGCCCGCTGTGATGACAGCAGCGGAACGGTCGCCAATGTCTTCCACACCGCGGTGGCTGATCTTGGTGCCATTGCCGCCTCAGCCAGACCCGATCCGAAACAGCTTGGGGAGCAAGTGTTCGGCTCCCTGCTCCAAAACGATTACGGGCAGTTCGATGGGCTGATCCGGGCACTCCAGCCTGCTCTGGGACCTGCGGGATTGGAACATCTCAAGCAGCGCATGAACGCGCTATCGGCGGAGCCGATCCGAAAGCCGGCGGCGAACGAGCGTAAGGTTGTGGGCTGGGGACCCGGCGGGGCGATCTACGCCGACGACATAGCCGAACGCTCGCGCGTCAGCACTGTCCGACTGGCGCTGCAGGAAATTGCGGACGCCCAGGGCGATGTCGACTCATTCATCGCCCAATATGAGGAACCGCTCAGAAAGTTGCCGAAGATCGCCGCTGGAATAGCGCGGCGCCTGCTCGCCGCGGGACGGATTGGCCAGGCCTGGCAGACCATCGAGGCGGCAGAGCATCGGCGCGACGGCTGGCCCGATTTTGAATGGGAGGATGCGCGAATTGACGTTCTGGAAGCCCTTGGGCGTGGCGGTGAGGCACAGGCTGTCCGCTGGTCCTGCTTCGAACGAGCTCTCTCGGCGCGGCATTTGCGTGACTACCTGAAGCGTCTGCCGGACTTTGATGATTTCGAGGCCGAACAACGCGCGCTCGGTTACGCTGAACGATATGGCAACTTGCCTCAAGCTATCTCGTTTCTAGCGTCGTGGCCTTCGTTGGATAGAGCGGCGCGGACAGTTATCCGCCGCGTCACAGACTTGGATGGCAACTACTACGAGATTCTGACGCCTGCGGCCGAGGCGCTTGCGGCCAAGTACCCGCTCGCGGCGACACTGTTGCTAAGGGCCATGATCAATTTCTCACTGACGCAAAGCCGGGCCAAGCGCTATGGACATGCTGCCCGCCATCTTCGGGACTGCGCGGGCCTCGCTTCAGCAATCGCGAATTACGCCTCCTTTGAGACGCACGACGCCTACGTCAGCAAGCTGCGCCAGGAGCACGGTCGAAAGACGGCGTTCTGGAGTATGATCCCGTAAAAACAGCTATCCGCGCTCCAGTCCACCGATTGCCGCCAGCGCGATGCTCCGCATTATGAGAATCGGCCTGGCTACCCGATCCGCTGCATGCCTACGATCGAATGCCTCGCCGACGATCGGGCTGACAAGGCGGCCAGCAAAGGAGATTGCGATGCGCGCTGCGATTCGCCTAGCGCTCATGGCGCTGTTCCTCTTCTCGACAACGGCGGCGGCCGATGTCCGCTGGACCGATTTCCCCCTCCCCTCTGGCAGCGGACCGCATGACGTCGCGTCGGCGCCTGATGGCCGGGTCTGGTACACTGGGCAGCAGAAAGGCGTGCTCGGCCGAACTCGATCCCCGGACCGGCAAGGTCGAGGAGATCCCCCTCGGTCGCCGATCGGCGCCGCACGGCGTGATTATCGGCCCGGACGGAGCACCCTGGATCACTGACGGCGGGCTTAACGCAATCGTCCGGGTCGACCCACGGACTCGCGTCGTCCAGAGATTTCCGCTACCGGCGGACCGGCGTGCGGCAAATCTCAATACGGCCACCTTCGACCGGAATGGAGCCCTCTGGTTCACCGGGCAGTCTGGTATCTACGGCCGGCTGGACCCACGCTCGGCCGAGATGCGCGTCTGGGACGCGCCGAAAGGCCCTGGCCCTTATGGCATCACCACCACGAAGGATGGCGGGGTGTATTTTGCCTCGCTCGCCGGCAGCTACATCGCGCGGATCAATACGCAAACCGGCGCCGCCACGGTCATCGAGCCGCCAACGCCAGATCAGGGTGCCCGGCGCGTCCGGGCGGACTCCACAGGCGGGGTGTGGGTCAGCGAGTGGAGCGGCGGCCAGATCGCGCGCTTCAATCCGGCCAATGGAGGCTGGCGATCTTGGCGCATCCCTGGAGCCTCGCCGCGACCATATGCGATCTACGTGGACGAGCACGACATGGTTTGGCTCAGCGACTTCGGCGCCAACGCGATCCTGAGCTTCGATCCTGCGGCCGGTCGATTCGAGGCGTTCCCAAGTCCCAGGCCCGGGGCAGACGTCCGGCAAATTGCAGGCCGCCCAGGTGAGGTCTGGGCGCCGGAGTCGGGAACCAACTATCTGGTCCGGATCACTACCGGAACCGCGGAATGAATTGCCTGTTGCCAGAATTTTTCCTCACTTTCGCGCGGACAGGGCGCCGCCGAGGCAAGACTGCTCATGTCAAAGGGCGCCAAAGTGGTCATTGGCGATATCCTTGAGGCCGAAGGACGGCGCCTGGCCAGCGAGCTTGGCGAGGGTGCGGTTTCTTCGTCACGACGTGGTCGAGGAAGGAGACTGGGTCCGGGCCGTCGAGGCGGCCGAGCAGCTCGGCCCTCTCTATGGCTTGGTCAACAATGCCGGCATTTACATCCCGGCGACGCTGCTGGAGACGGACGTGGCTTTGTTCGAACGGCACGTGCGCATCAATCAGCTGGGTTGTTTTCTGGGCATGAAGGCGGTGGTCGGGGCCATGGAACGTGCCGACGGCGGATCCATCGTCAATATCTCTTCGGTCGCGGGCCTGCGCGGTTCGCCCGGCGCCTTCGCGTACTGCGCGAGCAAATGGGCTTTGCGCGGCATGTCCAAGGCGGCGGCGATCGACCTGGCGCCGCGCAACATCCGGGTGAACTCGGTCATCCGGGTCCGATCGATACCGAAATGCTCCAGGTGCGTAGCCCGGAACAGAACCGGCAACGCGTGCTCCAGGTGCCGATGAAGCGCATGGGCACGGCGGACGAGGTCGCGAAACTGGCCCTTTTCCTGCTGGCCGGTGACAGCGCCTACATCACTGGCGCCGAGGTCAGATCGCGGCGTTTCCTTGTAGCTGCACAAATGTAACGTCATGGTGCTGCTCGCGCAGCTCTGGCTGTGGTTCCGGCATTTGTGCGCTGCGGGCGAATCGACGAGGGTGTCGCAGCCTCGCCTGACGCTTTGGTGTGGGTTGAGGGTTGCACCGGTACATCTTTAGGTGGTCCGACCGCGTGAAGGACACTCCCAGGTGATCCTCACGTGCGATGGGCCAAGTGTCGGTCGCTTGTGTGGACAGTGGATGCAATCTGAAAGGAGACGTCTCATGCTAGATCCAATCCAATACGAAGGCGCTTCTGCCAAGGTTAGGGCAGTTTTTGATGATATTAAGCGTTCACGTGGTGTCCGGGACGTGAACAACTTCTGGAAGGCGCTGGCCGCACATCCGCCAACTTTGAAAAGAACCTGGGACAGCTTGAAAGAGGTGATGGCTCCTGGTGCCCTCGACGCGGTCACCAAGGAGATAATCTATCTGGCGGTCAGCATCACGAACGGATGCGGCTACTGCATTGCTTCGCACGGTGCGGCCGCGCGCAAGGCAGGAGTGACGGAGAAGATGTGGGGCGAGGTACTGGCTACCGTCGGAATGGCCAATAAGACTAATAGGCTGGCCTTCGGTTTTCAGGTCCCAATTGATCCCATGTTCCAGGATGCTTCATCGGCATCCTAGTGGTTGAAATCTGTAAGCGTTTGGTGACGACCGTTGGATCAGGGCGGTGTTGAGGGCGTCCACGGCATTAGTTCGTTGATCTGGCTGATCGGGTGCCCATTGGCGATCTGGTCGAGGGTGTTGCGCAGATACGCTTCCGGGTTGATCTCATTGAGCTTGACGGTCTGCAGGATGGAGTAGATGGCGGCGGCGCGCTCGCCACCGGCATCTGATCCGGCGAACAGGTAATTCTTCCGTCCGAGCGCGATTCCGCGCATGGCGTTCTCGGCGATGTTGTTGTCGATCTCGAGCCTTGCGTCGGTGAGGAGTAAGCGTTTGGTGTGACCCGTCTGGCGGCGTGCGGCGCGGTCAGAGATGTTGCTGCTTCGGGAGCCTCCTTCTGGAGTGTTCCAGAAGGAGGCTGAATGACCGAGGCGGAGATCGTCACGCGCCGGCGGAAGTGGACGGGGGAAGAGAAGGCGGCTCTGCTCGCTGAGGTGGAGGCGGAAGGTGGCCGCGTTGCGATGGTCGCGCGGCGTCATGGGCTATCGGAGAGCCTGCTCTACAACTGGCGATCGGTGGCGAAGGCGGCCATGCCGCCGCACAGGGCGGAGCCGATGGAGTTCAGGCCGATTGGCGTGATCGGTCGGACAAATGAAGCGCCGCCGGCACTGCTGGTGGCACCTGAGCCGCGGTTGCCGACAGGCGAGCAGCGGGAAGAACGCACCAGCAAGATCGAGATCGCGCTTCCCAATGGCGTGCGGGTGAAGGTCGGTGCATCCGTCAGTGAGAAGGCTCTGTCGCGGGTATTACGTGCCGTGAAGGGCGCGGTGTGATCAGCCTCGCACCTGGCACCAAGGTATTCCTCGCCTGCCGTCCGGTTGATCTGCGCAACGGGTTCGATGGCCTGGCAGCCAAGGCACAGCAGATCATCGGCGCCGACCCGTTCAGTGGTCACCTGTTCCTGTACCGCGGCAAGCGCGGTGACTATTTGAAGGCGCTGTACCTGGGACGGCAGCGGTCTGTGCCTGTTCGCCAAGCGGTTGGAGAAGGGCCGCTTCGTATGGCCGCCGATTGTTGATGGCGCGATGACGCTGACGCCGGCGCAATTGGCGCTGCTGATCGAGGCGATGGACTGGCGCAGAACGGTAGCATCGCCGTTGCCGGCGCGGCCAGTGCTGGTCTGACAAGGCAGCGATTCATTGTTGATGATGGTCGGCGAATTGCCGCACCTGCCAAGGCTATCTTATGTCGCTCGCCATGGCTGACCTGCCCGCCGATCCCGAGGCGTTGCGCGCGTTTGCGCTGGCCTGTCAGGCCGAGCTGAAGGCGGCCGAACTTTCGGTTCAGCTGCGAACACTGGAGATCGAGAAGCTGAAGTTCCAGATCGCCAAACTGCGACGCATGCAGTTTGGCCGTTCGTCGGAACGGATCACCCGGCAGATCGAGCAGCTCGCCCTGCAGCTTGAAGAGCTGGAGACCAGCGAGGCCGAGGATATCGTCAAGGCGGCGGCGGAACATCGGCCGCCGCCGCTGCGCCAGCGTGCGACGCCGAAGCGCAAGCCGTTGCCCGAGCACCTGCTGCGGCAGGAGATCGTTCATCAACCTGCGGCTGATGGCGCCTGCGTCTGCCCGGACTGCGGTGGTGGCATGGCGAAGCTCGGCGAGGACGTGACCGAGGTGCTGGACTATGTGCCTGGCCGCTTCCAGGTGATCCGGCATATCCGGCCCAAATACGCCTGCAAGGCGTGCGATGCGATCACCCAGGCACCTGCGCCCGCGATGCCGACACCGCGTGGTCGTGCCACACCGGCGATGCTCGCGCATCTGCTGGTGTCGAAATACTGCGATCACCTGCCGCTCTACCGGCAGAGCGACATCTATGCTCGCGACGGGGTCGATCTCGACCGATCCACGCTGTGCGACTGGGTCGGTCAGGCGGCATGGCTGCTGGCGCCGATTGTCGAGGGGATCAGACGACACGTGTTCGCTGCGGAGAAGATCCACGGCGATGACACCACCGTGCCAGTGCTGTCGCCAGGTCTCGGCCGAACCAAGACCGGGCGGCTCTGGGTGTATGTGCGCGACGATCGACCATTCTGCGGCACGGCGCCGCCGGCGGCCGCCTACTTCTACAGTCCCGATCGTGGTGGCGCGCATCCGGCAGGGCATTTGGCAGAGTTCACCGGCTTCCTTCAGGCCGATGGCTACGCTGGCTTCGAGGCACTCTACGATCAGCGCGCCACCGATCGGAGCCTTCGCACGAACCAGGCGATCACCGAGGTCGCCTGCTGGGCGCATTGCCGGCGCAAGTTCTTCGATGTCTGGAACGGCAAGAAGTCTCCGGTCGCCAAGCAGGCGATCGAGCGCATTGCCACCTTCTACGCCATCGAGGCCAAAGCGCGCTTCGCGCCGACCGATGAGCGGCTGATGCACCGGGCCGATGCCGCGCCGCTGCTCGCCGCGTTCTTCAATTGGGCAGGCAAGGTCGTCACCAGGCTATCGGCCAAGTCAGAGCTGGCCGAGGCATTCCGCTATACGCTGAAGCGGCAGGAGGCATTGTCGCGCTTCCTCACCGACGCAAGGCTCGAGATCGACAACAACATCGCCGAGAACGCCATGCGCGGAATCGCGCTCGGACGGAAGAATTACCTGTTCGCCGGATCAGATGCCGGTGGCGAGCGCGCCGCCGCCATCTACTCCATCCTGCAGACCGTCAAGCTCAATGAGATCAACCCGGAAGCGTATCTGCGCAACACCCTCGACCAGATCGCCAATGGGCACCCGATCAGCCAGATCAACGAACTAATGCCGTGGACGCCCTCAACACCGCCCTGATCCAACGGTCGTCACCAAACGCTTACGGTCCGCATGCGCTCGAGCCGGGGCAGGATATGTGCCGCCCTCCGGCACCACGACGACCTTCCGCCCGCCGTGCTGGCGCATTGTGAGAGGGACGTGAACGGTAAGAACCTGAGGTGTGCCGTTCATGCCGCCTCGCCCAGCCCTCCCGCCGCGGTCGCCCCGAGGTCATGCACGAGCGTGGTCAGCCCACCGATACGGAGTCGGATGTCGGCGCCGGCGGGCCCCAGCTCCACCCGCTCGACCAGCAATCGCACGATGCGAGCTTGCTCGGCCGGGAACAGCTCGTCCCACAGGGGATCGAGATGCTCGAGTGCGTCGCGGACCTCGGCCTCGGTCAGGTCAGGCGCCGCCGTGCGCGCCGCGCGCCAGGTGCCGACCACGATCTCCGGCTGCCTTAGTAGCGTACGGAGCTGGTTCACCACCGCGCCCTCAATCTCGGCCGCCGACACCCGCCGGACGACCGCCGGGTCGGTCCCTCCATTCTTCAGCACGCTCTGGCTTACATAGTAGCGGTAGAGTCGTCCGCGCCGGCGCGTATGCGTCGGCGACATGGCGCGCCCATCCGCCCCGAAGATCAGCCCGCCCAGCAGCGCCGGTGTTTTGCTTCGATTCTGGTTGGCACGAACCCGAGGGCTTTCCTGTAGGATGGCGTGGACCCGATCCCACAGCTCGCAGGGCACAATGCCCTCATGCTCGCCGGGGAAGGACGTGCCCTTGTGCACCGTCTCGCCCAGGTACACCCGGTTGTTCAGCAGCTTGTAGATGTCGCTTTTGTTGATCGGCTTGCCGCGCTTGGTGGTTACGCCTTCCGCTCGGAGTGTCTGGGTCAGCTTCGTGCCGGAGCCGATCTCGGCGAATCCCTCGAACACCCGCCGGACTGTCGCGGCCTCCGTCTTGTTCAGGACCAGCTTGCGGTTGCTCACGTCGTAGCCGAGCGGAACGCAGCCACCCATCCAAAGGCCGCGCGCCCGCGAGGTGGCGAATTTGTCGCGGATGCGTTCACCGATCACCTCGCGCTCGAACTGGGCAAAGCTGAGCAGGATGTTCAGCGTCAGCCGGCCCATGCTGGTCGTGGTGTTAAATGACTGGGTAACGCTGACGAAGGTGACCTCGTGCTGATCAAACACCTCGACCAGCTTGGCGAAGCCTATCAGCGCACGCGACAGCCGATCGATCTTGTAGACCACGACCACGTCTATCCGGCCTGCCTCGATGTCGAATAGCAGGCGGCGGAGCGCCGGCCGTTCGAGGGTGGCCCGGAGAAGCCACCATCATCGTAGCGGTCGGGCACCAGCATCCAGCCTTCGGCACGCTGGCTAAGGACGTACGCCTCACAGGAATCGCGCTGCGCGTCGAGGCTGTTGAACTCCCGCTCCAGCCCCTCCTCGGTCGACTTCCGAGTGTAGACGGCGCAGCGCAGCTTGCGGACTGCGCCCGGCTTCGTGCCGGGATGATCCTGCCGCCTCGTCATGCCCGCGCCCGCTGGTTCTTCAGTCCGAAGAAGGTCCATCCGTTCCAGCGTGTGCCAGTGATGGCCCGGGCGATTGCCGATAATGACCGATATGGACGGCCCCCATACTCGAACCCATCTCGCAGAACGGTCACGACGTGCTCGGCGCCCTGATATGTGCGGACTAACTTGGTGCCGACGAGAAGCCGCCGGTCGGCGCGGATACTGCGGCGAGCGACGTTGCCGCCGTCGAGTGTCTCGCCCAACGCCTCAAGTCTGGCGACGGTGTCGGGCTTTAGCCCGCCGTAGGCCAGTTCCTGGATGCGGTATGCGAGCCGGGTTTGCAGGTAAGCCCGATTGAACCGCGGGTGCAGCGTCGCCGAACAACTCGCGCCACTGTTGTTTCAGACCGGCGGTGTGCGCGGTCTGGAGGGCTGATAGCCGGCGCGGAACATTGGTCGCCGGGATGGCGGGGATTACGGGTGGGGGCCTTAGGTCGGTCATGCGGGTCTCCGTGGGGTCGGCTTCGCATGACCGCTCTGGCCGTCGGAAATGTGCAGCGAAACGTCCGTAACATCCCCCACGAACGCGATCTCACGGGCGAGATCCTCGGTAGTGTGGCACGAAAGCCGCAAAAGGCCGGCGGCGAGGAGGGAACAAGCCTCGCTGAGGTGCGGCGGCAAGGTTTGCCGGGGGGGTCAGTACCAGCCCCTTTGAGTTGGGCATTGCAATTGCCGCTTGCTGTTTGGGCAGGCACCCGTTCGACGATCATTCACAACGACGAGGATGCCAGACCACATTAGCAACCGCGGTGTTGCCTGCCATCGATCAGGGGACTGATTGGCAACGGGCGGACTTTCGGGGCGAGCATCTATCCCTCCATCGAGGAGGCATGGTGACAAGGTATTTCGATAAGCGCAATACCTCAAACACACGAATCATTGATTATTTCGGTCGGAGCCAACCAGGAATGTGGAAGTCGATGGGCTCTCCCCATTCGACCTCGACGTCTACGAGCGGCGGAATCCGCAAATCAAGTGAGGAAAGAGTATAGAGGCCGGGACGCGATCCAGGCTGGACTAGCTTGAGAACAATGCCCGTTTCGGCCAACGCCACAAAAGCCTCTCGACCAACAAGGTGGCCGATTCCGGCACGATTTTGGTCTGGCTGAATTCTCGCCAGCAACACCTCTCCCTCATAATAGCGAGGGCTCAATGTGGACGTTCTGATTTGGATCCCTACCCCCCTATAGTTCGGGCAAGGGCTGTCGACAATTTGGTCACTAATATCGCCCTCTGGGAAATCATGAAACTCGACGTTGTCGTCATCAAAGATTGAAGCGTGTATCGAAATTCCCGTCGGCGTAGCCTTGATGTGTTTGGCGCCGAAGCATCGAACCAAGTTCGTCATCGACGTATTGAGCGCCGTGCTCATTCCTATCAGGTCCTCGACCTGAGGCCGACGCTCGCCGTTCAACAGCTTTGTCAGTTTTGGACCGTCGAGACCGATCGCCGCCGCGAACTGCTTCTGGCTCCTGAAACCTCGTTTCCGGACCTGCTCAGCAAACCACTGCCTGTCGACGACCTGTTTCTGCATGCTATTCCCGAGCCGTCGCACCTGTTGCGAAAGCCGCAAGATTCCGCTTGACCCGCGATTTCGCTAATCGCAATTTACCGCGATGCCAAGTCCAAAATCAAGCCCGCTACTACCGCAGCGGTCCAGCATGGTGACCCCTGCGATCCCCTCGGGATACGGAGCAGCCGGCGACTTGGGGTCCAGCGAGACTCCATCGTTAGTCCTAGATTCCGCTCTGGTTGATGAGCCTGGTGACGCGCCGCTGCCGGATCGCACCCAGCAGCTACGCATCGAGTGCATCGTGGTCGGGGAGCGTCTGCGGCAGCTTTCCGAGCCAACTATCCATGCGCTGGCCGAGAGCATCAAGCTTATCGGCTCCTCAATCCGATCATCGTTCGTTGGCCGAACGATGGCGTTGTTCCTCACCTCGTCACGGGGGCGCATCGCCTCGAAGCCGCCAAGCGGCTCGGCTGGGAGTCAATCCCTTACAGGGTCGCATCGGGCGTGGACCACGACCGCGCGGCACTCATCGAGATAGACGAAAATCTAATTCGAGAGGACCTGTCACCGGCCGCCCGGGCGCTGCACATCGCCCGGCGCAAAGACATTTATGAGCGCCTGCATCCCGAAACCAAGCACGGCGCAACGCCCGGCAAGCGTGGCGGCGGCAAGTGTACGAAAGACGCCAACTTGGCGCCTTTCGCTATTGACACCGCTAAGAGGACGAAGCGCAGCACCCGCGACGTTCAGCGAGATGCGGCCCGAGCCAAGGCGATCCGACAGATCGCCGAGGTGGTCAACACCTCGCTCGACAAAGGAGAGGAGCTGGATGCACTCGCCACCCTACCGCCCGAAAAGCAGGCACAGATCATCGCGCGAGCGAAAGCCGGCGAACGAATCAGCGCCAAGCATGAGCGTAAAAAGATCGGACGGCAGCAACGAGAACAGGAGCTTGCCGTGATAACACAGCAAGCCGCAGAGCAGCTCGGGCACAAGCTCTACGGCGTCATCTACGCGGATCCGCCATGGCGGTTTGAACCCTACTCGCGCGAGACTGGGATGGATCGCGCGGCGGACAATCACTATCCGACCCTGGCCACCGGCGACATTGCCGACCTGTCGATCCCGGCGGCACCGGACTGCGTGCTCTTCCTTTGGACCACGGTGCCAACGCTTCCCCAGGCGCTCGACGTCATGCGCGCCTGGGGCTTCACATACCGCAGCCACTTCGTCTGGGTGTGAAAGACAAGGTCGGCACGGGCTATTGGGCGCGTAATCAGCACGAGCTTTTGTTGGTTGGCACCAAAGGAGAAATCCCGGCACCAGCGCCCGGCCAGCAGGTACTCTTCGGTAATTGATGCTGAGGTCCACCGGCATTCCACAAAGCCCAGTGCTTTTGCCGAGATGATCGAGGAGCTATTCCCTCACGTCCCCAAGCTAGAAATGTTTGCGCGGGCGGCCCGGCTTGGATGGGCAAGCTGGGGCAACGAGGCGTCGCATGGCTGACCCCCGCGACGGACCGATTCATCGATCAGTATATTGGCCAGCAAGCCGCAACGTTCTTGGAAGGTGCGCCGTCGGCTATCGACTAATTGCTTTTAACGTAAACGTCAAAGCGCAGTTGCAGGACGGCGGCTGATGGACTCCCTCGCCGCAGCTTTGATGAGCGATCCAGATCGCAACCGCTGGTTCCGTAGAAGCTGGCATGGCGAGCCATACTCGATTGCAAGCGCTGCTATTTCGGGCGGATCGATTGAAGCTCACGGCCGGCAGCTGCGGCAGCAGTTGGCGGGATCGGGACACAGCTGAGGGCGCCACTTTGAAGCCAGCCTCAATCAGCCTCCGCATTGGGCTTCGCGGTACCAGCCTGACGCCCTCCCATTTTCCTCTCGGCCGAGCGCATCCGGCGCGACGGCAGCATCCTCAGCGAGTAGCTACATAGCTGGTATCAGTGAGATCCCAGTTCGACCTCCAAAGCCTCATCGAGCCCCTTGCCCGCAAGTTCTTTGGCGAGCCAAACCGGCAGCTGTCATCACACACTCAACTACGCTTTGGAACTCGCGGCAGTATGGCGGTCGAAATCGCCGGCGAGAAACGCGGCACATGGTTCGACCACGAGAACAACGCGGGTGGCGGTGTTCTGGATCTGGTGCAGCGGGAAAGGCGGCTCAGCATACGCGAGGCATTGGAATGGCTGCGCGCCGAGTTTGGTGTGGAGATCGGAACAAGCGCGTCGACTGAGCCATATGGTCTTGGCCGCATAGTAGCCGAATACGACTACCGGAACGCGGGAGGTCAGCTTCTGTTTCAGGTCGTCCGGTTTGAGCCGAAGAAGTTTCTCCAGCGTAGGCCGGACGTCAAAGGCGGTTGGATCTGGAAACTAACTGGCATTCCTCGCGTCCCGTATCGGCTTCCACAGCTCCTAAAGTCGGCGAGCGAGCCAGAGAAACCGGTGTTCATCGTCGAAGGTGAAAAGGACGTCCTCGCTCTCGAGGCGCTGGGCTTGGTGGCCACATGCAATCCGGGCGGTGCCGGCAAGGAGCCCAAACCACGCAAGCCTTACAAGTCGAAATGGACGGCTTCGTTCGCCCCCTTCTTCGCAAAACGCGACGTCATTATCCTACCCGACGCTGACGAGGTCGGGCGTTGCCATGCTGAGGCGATTGCCCGATCTCTGGCCGGAAGTGCATCCAAGATTCGTGTAGTCAATCTGCCGGGGCTCCCCCCGAAGGGTGATGTCTCGGACTGGCTCCAAGCGGGAGGCACGCGAAGTGAGCTTGAGAAGCTGGCGGCTGAAACCGCGGAATACGGACTCTTGGGGGAGCCCGACTGTCCACCGAGAGCCGATCGTGAACAGCTCTGGCTGGGGATCGGTTCTGACACCGAGATCGCGGACAGGGTCACGGCTGATCTGCAAGAGCGTTTCGGCCGAATCGTCTTTTGTGGGCAGTTCTGGTACTACCGCGGGACGCAATGGGAAGTCATCCCGGATGAGACGCTCTGGCTGACCGCTTCGCGGTATGATGGGGCCTTCTTTAAGACGGTCAACGGCAACTTGTCTTGCGTCAAGCTCAACAAGGCTCGCCTCGAGAGCATCTTGGCGTGCATGCGGCCCGGGCTGATGTGTCGCGACTTTTTCGACCACGTCGCCGTGGGCATCAACTGCGCTTCGGGGTTCATCCGCTTCGACGATACGGGTGACGCCAGGCTTGAGGCGCACAGCCCGGACCACCGCTGCCGTCACACACTGCCCGGGCGTTGGCCCAAGGCGTTCGCCGAAGAGGAGCGGCGGACATTATTGCTGGAGCGGCTGCTCGATGGCTGCTTCAAGGACGATGGCGACAAACGCGAGAAGGCGGATTTGCTTGCAGAGATCGCTGGCATCGCGGCGCTTGGGCTGGCTACCAAAATCATCCGGCCCAAGGCGCTCGTGCTTAAGGGTGAGCTGGCCGAAAACGGCAAGTCGCAGGTTCTGGATGTGCTGCGTTCTCTGTTGCCGAGGTCAGCGATTTCAGCCATCTCGCCTGCTCGATTTGACGACCGCACTTTCATCTGCCATCTCGACGGTAAGCTGCTTAACGCGCCCGATGAGCTGGCTGGAGGCGACGCCATCGCCTCCGAGGTCTTCAAGCAGATCATAACGGGTGAGCCGTTAACAGTCCGCGATGTCTACAAGAGCGCGTTCGAGTTCAGGCCCGTCGCCCAGCACGTCTACGGGACCAATAATCTGCCGACGTTCAGGGGTGGCATGGATCGCGGCGTTCGTCGCCGCCTTATGATCCTGACTTTTAACCGCGTCATCCCTGTCGAGGAGCGGATCGATCACATCGGCCTCAAGATCGGCGAGCAGGAAGCGAATTTGCTTCTGGACTGGGCTGTCCAGGGCGCGAGCCGGGTCATTGCCAGGCAGGCCTTTGCTGAGCCCCCCTCCAGCGCTGAGGCACTACGCGACTGGATGCTGTCCTCGGACCCCGTGCTCAGCTGGCTGGAAAGCGAGGCGGTCCTGTGCCCGTCGAATGCATCACTGTGTGAGGTCAAGACGAGTACTGCCTACGGCCACTTCCGCCGCTGGGCAATCGACGAAGGCCACTCTCAGGACAAGCTGCCGGCGATTAACGGCTTCTCGCAACGCGTGCTTGCTGGCGCGGCCGAGAAAGGCGTCAGGAAGAAACGGACCTCAAAAGGCTCAGTGTTCATCAAACTCAAATGCATCGATGTCGGCATCTCGTATTGCGGCAATCGCTTGCGATAGGGCCACCGCTCCCCCGGTCCATCCCTTCGCAGTGCTGCAGGAGTGACGCGCCAATGGTACAATTTGCAGTCTAACCAGTTGAGAGTGTTAAGATGACGCATCAAGCCCCGAGACTTCTACAGGCGCGTACGCGCGCGTCCGTTGGACGCACCACACCACCGCACATGCATCCTCGCTCTAGGCAGCTCTTTGAACCCTTCCTGCGTCATCTCAACACTTTCAGACGTTTAGCCCCCAAACTACGACACAGGTGCGTCATGTGTGCGTCATTCTGCAACAAGGTTGCGGGCTTGCCTCATCAGTCGTCCCAGCGCTCGCAACGCCAAGAACCGGCGCGATGTCCGGATACCGGCGGACCAGCGAAGAGGGCAACCACGGGCAACATCGTCCTGCTATGACCGGCCGGGCCCAGAAGGGACGCGAATGATCAGGCGCAAGATCACGACTACGCAGCGCGAGGCTTCATCGCAGCCAACTCCCTGGCGTCTGCAGCATGGTGACCTATTCCCGGCGCGGGACGACACAAGCGGCGCATCCAGCGTGCCCACTTCCCATCGCCGAACGGCAGACCTGCTAGGCCGCTTGGAAGCCAATGGCACCATCACAGCCTGCATGCGCGACGCTGGAAGGATGTTCCATGCGCAGTTCCGAGCCGCTGCTCTCGATGGCTTGCGTGCGGCACCGCTAATCCGGCTCAACGCCTACAAGGGCGAGACGCAGACGGAGCGAGTCGAGAGCGCTCGGTCGAGGGTGGCGGCGGCTTTCACCGCGCTCGGCGGCGCGGACAGTGCAGCGGGCTCCTGTGTGTGGCACGTGATTGGGTGCGAGAGCTCGATCCGCGAGTGGGCAGCGCGTCAGGGTTGGCGCAGTCGGCCAGTGGGTCATGCCCAGGCGCAGGGCATCTTAGTGGCGTCGCTGGGAGTGCTGGCAGGCCACTATCGGCTTGCCAGAACGCGGACCATGAGTCCCGGCCGACCAAACCCAATCTCCAGGGCGGGCTCGAAGGATGGCGACGGGTGAAGGCGCTCACGCCCTTCCGGATCACTGTCTGTGGCATCGAGGAGTTCGCCAGCCACTGCGAGGCGGGGCGACCCAGTCCTGTCATCCTGACCGAGTTGATGACCCGCGCGGAGCGGCAGGAGGTCGCCGCGGCGAGCGGCGTGACGCGAGGTAGTCGTCGATGTCGCTGTCTGTCGCTCAAGTGAAAAAAAAGCGGCAGGTTATGAGGCCGCTTGACGCATGGAATCCAAAACGTCTAAACAACAATTAGGTGATCGAGTTGTGGCCATAGAACGGCGCCTCCCTCGCGGGCTGGCGCTGTTTTCGTTTTGCCGATCACGATAGGCACGGCTGGTAACCCCAGGGCTGCTCTGCCGGTCCTGGGCGCCAGGAGCATTGGGAGACGGGCGCAGGGACCGACGCTGACCGGTAGGGGGGTCCAAACTTCTGATCGCAAGCGATGTGGACCGCGCCCCCGCAAAAACTCTATGGCCGCGAATAGAACTGAGGGGGTAGTCAATGCAGCCATGGCCGGCCGACAAAGTCGAGCGCTGGCCGCTCGAACGGCTGGTGCCATACGCCCGCAATGCGCGCACGCACAGCGAGGCGCAGGTCGCGCAAATCGCCGGCAGCATCCGCGAATGGGGTTGGACCGTGCCGGTGCTGGCTGATGAGAACGGCACGCTGATCGCCGGCCACGGCCGCGTGCTGGCGGCGCGCAAGTTGGGATTAAGCGAAATCTCAGTGATGGTCGCGCGCAACTGGAGTGAGGCGCAGAAGCGCGCCTACGTCATCGCCGACAACCAGCTGGCGCTGAACGCCGGATGGGATGCCGAGCTGCTGAAACTGGAGCTAACCGACCTCAAGGCCATGGGCGCCGATCTCGGGCTGGTCGGCTTCGACGATGAGGAGCTCGCGGAACTGTTTGCGGACCGCAGCGCCGGCCTTACGGATCCGGACGATGTCCCCGAGCCGCTGCCCGAGCCGGCAAGCGTGTTGGGCGATGTTTGGATTCTCGGCCCGCACCGGCTGGTCTGCGGAGACCGCACCGATCCGGAGGTGGTGGCCAGAGCGCTGGCGCAAACGACACCCCATTTGATGATAGCGGACCCGCCGTACGGCGTCAGGTACGATCCGAAGTGGCGCGCCAAGGTCGGCCTCAACAGGAACCGTATGAAGCTGGGTTCCGTGGCGAACGACGATCGGGCCGATTGGCGCGCGGCCTGGGCGCACTTCCCCGGCAGCGTCGCTTACGTGTGGTGCGCCTCGACCCATAATGACGCGGTGATCGCTTCCCTGGAGGCGTGCGGTTTTGAACGCCGCGCGCAGATCATCTGGTGCAAGGACCGTTTTGCGCTCGGCCGTGGCAACTACCATTGGCAACATGAACCCTGCTGGTACGCCGTTCGGGGCGAGGCGCATTGGCGCGGTGATCGGTCGCAATCGAGCGTCTGGCATATCAAGTCGCGCGAGGATCGCGGCGTCGGCCACGGCACGCAGAAGCCGGTTGAATGCATGCTG
Source organism: uncultured Pseudomonadota bacterium (assembly GCA_963849305.1). Lineage (GTDB taxonomy): Bacteria > Pseudomonadota > Alphaproteobacteria > Acetobacterales > Acetobacteraceae > CAWKGV01. The sequence continues at coordinate 45,435 of CAWKGV010000008.1, read as the reverse complement.
CGGCCGATCGAGAACAACAGCAGTCCCGGTCAGGCAGTCTACGATCCTTTCGTCGGCTCCGGCACCACGATCATCGCCGCGGAGATGACCGGCCGCGCCTGCTGCGCGATCGAGCTCAACCCGACCTATGCCGACGTGACGATCCTGCGCTGGCAGGCCTTCACCGGCGAGGTCGCGGTCCTGGAAGCGAACCGCCGCGGCTTCGCCGAGATCGCCGAGGAGCAGGGCGTCGATACGAGGCATTATGGCGCAGCGCGGCCGCAAGCCTAAACCGATCGCGGCCAAGATCGCGGCGGGCAATCCCGGCAAGCGCCCGCTCACCACCCTCGTGCCGATGCCCGCGCCGGGCGCGATGCTGTGTCCGCGATCCGTGCAGCGCAACGAGCGGGCGCTTGCCTATTGGACCATGTATCTGGCCAATGCGGCGCCCGGTCATCTCTCGCCAATTGACGCGCCGCTGCTCGCCGGCCTCTGCGTCGCCCTCGCCTACGCCGACGAGGCCAACGACAAGATCGAGGAGCTGGGCTTGCTGGTGAAGGCGGCGAACACCGGCCTGCCGCTGCAGAGCCCTTATCTGCCGGTGCTGAACCGTCAAACCGAGATCGCCCGCAAGCTCGCCGCCGAACTGGCGCTGCCGCCAGCCCAGCGCAATCGCGTCGGCCCCTATGCACCCGAGCGGGATGGATCCTCGCCCTGGGACGCGTTGGAGCCCTGAGATGATGGCGCAGCGAACCCACCACCCAGAAGGCGTCGCCATTGCGGTCGCGTATTGCCGCGACGTGCTCTCCGGCGCCATTCACGCTTGCCGCCTCGTGCATCTCACCTGCGGGCGCTTCCTGCGCGATCTCGAAGCGGCGGAGCGGGGCGAAGGACCCTGGGAATTTCGCCCGGAGTTGGCGGAGCGGGTGATGATCTTCGCCGGGCTGATGCCGAACATCAAAGGCCCGGAGGCCGGGCGCCCGCTGCGCCTGATGCCCTGGCAACGACTGGTGTTGGCCAATCTGTTTGGCTTCGTCGAACGCGATATAGGCGCGCGCCGCTTTCGCCAGGCGGTGATCTTTGTTCCGCGCGGCAATGGTAAAACCTCGATCGCCGCGCCGCTCGCCCTCTATATGAGCTTCCTCGACGGCGAGGGCGGTGCCGAGGGCTACGCTGCCGCCGTGACGCGGGACCAGGCCCAAATCCTGTTCGATACCGCCCGCGAGATGGTACGGCGCTCGCCGGAGATCCGCCGTCGCTACGGTGTCGAGGCGTTGGCCAATGCGGTCTGGCAGGAGCGGACGAGCTCGCATTTCCGGCCGATCAGCTCCGACGCCAAGGCGCTCGACGGCCTCAACGTGCAGATCGCCGTGTGCGACGAAATCGCCTCGCACAAAACAAGCTACGGGCCGGCCGCAGATCAGGCCGAGCGGCATGGAGGAGGGGGCCACGCCGAAGCCTCCGGGTCGCGGCAAGCGTCGGGGTCGCGGCAAGTCTGTGCCGCGGGTCAGCTCGAGGATCGCGTCCTCGAGGTGGCGGTGCCGGCGGGATCGCGGTTCAAGGGCCACGAGACCTACGTGGTGCAGGACCTGGTGCTGCGCGCCCAGGTGATCCGCTACCGCCGCGAGCGCTGGGTGACGCCGGATGGACGGACGGTGCTTGCACCCTTGCCCGCCGGCATCAGCGGCCATTTCGGACCTGAATTGCGGCGCTTCGTGCTGCTACTGCACCACCAGGGGCAGGTCACGGTGGAGCGGCTGACCGCACAACTGCGAGCGATCGGCATCAGCATCTCCAAACGGCAGGTGATGCGTCTGCTGATCGCCCGCCAGGGAGCTTTCTCGCCGAAAGCCTCGACGTCCTGCGGCGGGGCTGCAGACCGCTCGCTGGGTGTCGTGGCGACACCGGGGCGCGTCATCAAGGCGCCAATGGCTTCTGCACGCAGATCGGCAACGATGACTTCACCTGGTTCGGCACGCGAGCAGCAAGAGCCGGCTCAACTTTCTCGACCTGCTGCGCGCCGGGCACGCCGATTACATGATCAACGACGCGGCGCTGGCCTACATGCGCGAACGCGCTCTCGCCGTGCCGGTTATTCGCCAGCTGGCGGCGCAGCCCGAGCGGCACTTCGCCGACCACGCGCCTGGCAGGCGCATCTGCGGCATCTTGGCATAACCGCGCTCACGGTCACGCCCGATCCGGTGCAGATCGCCAGCGAGGGCGCACTGTGGGGAGCCGTCACGGCGCACAGGTTCCTGCGCCAGACGGTGGTCCTCAGCGATGATGCCGGCCAGTTCGCCGTCGGCCGGCATGCACTGTGCTGGGTGCATGCGGAGCGGCTGGTGCATAAGCTCGACACCTTCACCGGCCCGCACCGGGCCGCCCAGACTCCGAAGTCTATGACGTCCTGCTCACTGCCATGGGCAAGCGGCGCAATCCGCTGCTGCTTGCGATCTCGACGGCGACCGGCAACAACGCCGGCGTCGGCAAGCAATTGTGGGACTACGCCGTCCGGGTTCTGGAACGCGCGCAGGAAGACGAGCGGCTGTTCGCGCTCATCTACACCATCGACCCCGAGGACGACCCCTGGGAGGAGGCGTCCTGGGTCAAGGCCAACCCCTCCTGGGGCCAGGCGGTGCAGCCGGAGGCGATCCGCGCCATCATGCGGCAGGCCCGCAACAACCCGGCGCAGGAGTCGGCGGCGAAGAGCCGGCACCTGAATGTCTGGGTCAGCGCCGACGAGGCTCTGTTCCCAATGCGGGCCTGGCGCGAATGCGCGCGCCCTTCGCTCCGCCTCGAGGATTTCGAGGGCCAGGCATGCCACGTGGCCCTCGACCTCGCCAGCCGCACCGATCTCGCGGCGCTGGCGATCGTGTTTCCAAAGCAGGAGTCCGAGACGGGGAAGGCGTTCTACACCGCTTTCGCGCGCTGTTACATCAACGACGCCGCGGTGATCGAGGCGCGCAATCCCTCCTATCCAGGCTGGGCGGCCGAGGGCTATCTGGTCGTCACGCCCGGGAACGAGACCGATTTCGGCACGATCGAGTCCGACATTCTCGACCTGGGCAAGCGATTTCAGGTGCTCAGCCTCGCCTACGATCCGTGGGCCGCCACCCAGCTCGCGCAGCGGCTCAGCGCCGAGCGCGCGCCAGTGATCGAGTTCCGGGCCAATACCCAGAACTTCAGCGAGCCAACGAAGGAGCTCGACGCGGCGATGCAGGCCGGCCGGATCGAGCACGACGGCAACCCGGTGCTGGAATGGTGCGTCAGCAATGTCGTCGGCCGCTATGACGCGCGGGCCAACGTCTATCCCCGCAAGGCCCGGCCGGAGCAGAAGATCGACGCAGCCGTGGCACTGATCATGGCCATCGGCCGCTGCATGGCCGCTAAGCCGGCCGTTTCGATATACGAAAGCCGCGGGCTGCTGTTTGTAGGCTGACCCACGAATTTGGGCCCCGCTAAATCGGAAGCGGAGGCGGAGCGTCTTCTCGTCACGCTCTCCTGCGCAGAAGCGATCAATCGCCATGCCGAATGCGCGATCCTCCTCCGAGGCGGCTTCGAACAGGGTCATCGACGAGCGGAAGCGCGGGCCCAGCAACGGATGGCGGAGATAAGCGCGGGCTTCCTCGAGCGAGCCGATTCCGTAGAACTTGGCGGTGGAGGATCGGCCCAAGTCTCGCAGCTGGGGGAAGATGAACCACATCCAGTGGGTCCGCTTCCGTCCCGCTTTCAGCTCCTTGAGAACCGTGTCGAAGACCGGTTCCTGTGCGGTTACGAACCGCTCCAGATCGAAGGGATCGCTCATGCTCGAGGCCTCCTGGCTGTTCGAGGCTTCGGAGTGTTCGGCTGATCCGTCAATTCGATCCAAGTCGGCGCGTGATCGCTCGCCCTCTCCCATCCTCGCACGTCGCGGTCGACATCCGCCGCCTTCAGGCGGCCGGCGATCGAGGGCGCGAGCAGGAGGTGGTCGATGCGCAGGCCCGCGTTGCGGGCATAGGCGTTCCGAAAGTAATCCCAGAAGGTGTAGATGCGCTCGTGGGGATGCAGGCTGCGCAGTGCATCAGTCCAGCCCTGGGCAAGCAGGCGGTGAACGCGTCGCGCACCTCGGGCCGAAACAGCGCGTCATCCACCCAGCGTTCCGGCTTGTAGACGTCGAGCTCGGTCGGCATGACGTTATAGTCGCTAGCCAGTACGGCGGGAGCGCCGGTCCCAAGAAGCTCGCCGGCGTAGTGGATCAGTCGCTCGAACCAACGCAGCTTGTAGTCGAACTTGGGACCGGGCGCCGGATTACCATTCGGGAGGTAGAGACAACCGATGAGGATCTCGCGGACGGCGGCTTCGATGTAGCGGCTCTGGATGTCATCTGGCTCTCCGGGCAGACCTCTCCGAGTTTCAACCGGGTCGACGCCGCGGACCAAAATGGCGACTCCGTTCCAGCTCTTTTGTCCGTGCCAGATCGCGCCGTAGCCCGCGTCCCGGATCGGTGCCTCGGGAAATCTCTCCCGTGGCGCCTTCAGCTCCCGGAGACAAACCACGTCGGGCGCCGACTGCTGCAGCCAACGGAGCAGGACCGACAGCCTCCCATTGACGCCGTTCACGTTGTAGGTTGCGATCTTCATCAGTCCCGCTTGGCCTCGTCGATGCTTGCCTTAGAGGTGAGCACGTCTGCGCCTACGGAACGCGGGCTCATGGCCGCGCATTTGGACGCGAGCCCGACAATGGCGGAACCAGGAAGAAACGCATATCCTGCCCCGGTGCGCAACGAACCGCTCCGCATCGCCCTGAAAGGTGGGGAGACCATCTCCGCCATCCTGGTGGCCCCCCGCCGAACCGTCGCCGGTTACGTCCTGGCCCACGGGGCGGGGCGGGAATGACGCACCCGTTCCTGACCGCTGCTGCGGAGGGCCTGGCGGAGCACGACATCGCCACGCTGCGTTACCAGTTTCCCTACATGGAGAAGGGGTCGAAGCGTCCGGACCGGCCAGCACTCGCCTGCGCAACGGTGCGAGCGGCCGTGGCGACTGCGGCCACAATACTCCCCGAGACCCCGCTCATCGCCGGCGGCAAGTCATTCGGCGGTCGTATGACCTCCCAAGCGCACGCCAATTCACCATTGCCTGAAGTATGCGGTCTCGTATTTCTGGGCTTTCCTCTTCATCCGGCCGCCAGACCCTCGAGTGCGCGAGCAGAGCATTTGGCCACGATCCACGTCCCGATGCTGTTCATTCAGGGCAGCCGAGATCAGTTGGCGGACATAGGGCTTATGTCTGCCGTCATCGAGAGGACGCGCGACGCTGGAAGTAATCGAAGGCGCAGACCACTCTTTTCACCTACCGGCCAAATCAGGTCGAACTGACCGCCGGCATTTCAGCAAATGCTCGACGTGGTCGCTGCCTGGACCCGGCGGAGTCTGCTGTCCGGGTCCAGACAGAAATGAGACATAACGGATCTTGAACGGGATCGGGGATCCCCGGAGGCTGGGGTTGCGAGACCAAGCTTCCAGGAGCCCCCGATGAAGGTTTTCGGCCTTCAGAAAGCAATCTATCGCGGCGCGCGGCTGGCGCCTCGCCTGCCGGCGGAGCCCCTCATATAGCGCAGCCGGCAGGCGAGATGCCCTGGCACGCTGGCGCGAAGCGCGCCGGGCCGGGCTGGACGCGGCGCAAGCGGCGCGGGTGGTCGGCGTCGGCCGGGCCACGCTCTACCGCTGGGCCGTCCGGCTGGAGCCGCTTTTCGCGGCGGCCGCGCCGGGTGCGCCGGCGCCAATGGAGCGAGCCGCTCGCGCGGCGGGTTGAGCAGACGCGCGCGGCCTATCCGATGTGGGGCAAGCGCAAGATCGCCGCATGGCTGGCGCGTCAGGGCCTCACCGCCTCGGTCTCCACCGTCGGCCGCATCCTGCACCGGCTGATGGAACGCGGTCGGATCATCGCGGTGCCCATCCTGCGGCGCCGCCCCGCCGCCGAGCGCTGGCGGATGACCGCCACCGAACGCTACGCGCGGCGGCTGCCCAAGGGCCTGCGCCCCAAGCAGCCGGGCGAACTCGTGCAAATCGACACCCTGTTCGTCAATGTCGCGCCGGATTGCCCGGTCAAGCACTTCACGCCTACGATCCAGTCGCAAAGTGGACGGTCGGGCACGTCACCAAGACCCTCTCGGCGAGCGGCGCGCGCAGCCTGCTCGACAAGCTCATCGCCAGCGCGCCGTTCCCGGTTCGCGGCATTCAGGGTCGATGGCGGCGCCGAGTTCCGGGCTGACTTCGAGCAGGCTTGCCGGGAACGTAGCCTCGACCTGTTCGTGCTGCCGCCCAAGCGCTCGCACCTCAACGACGCCGTCGAGCGTACCCAGGCCACGTGGCGATACGAGTTCTACGCCTGCCACAAACTCCCCACCCGGATCGACGAACTCCAGCGCCGCGTCGATCGCTTCGCCATCACTGCAACCACCACAGGCCCCATCAGGCCCTTGGCAATCAAACCCCGGCGAATACCTCCAAGTCCTCAGCCTCACGGCCACCCCCGCCGCGTCTCATATGTCGGAGCCAGGACATCTGCTGGACGCTGCCTAGTGCCTGCCTTGCACTACGACGTGCGCGCAATCTCTTGATCACACCGAAGGGAGACCCGCATTCACCGGGGCGCGGTCGGCGAGCAATTTGAGGATCGGCACTGCGCACTCGACCTGCTGCGCGGCGATCTCGACGGGCTGCCCTCGAAGGAGGCCGCCCAGCTTCGACGAGCCCCATTTCCGATACGATCATCGTCATTGCGCGCAACGTCGCCTTCCGAAGCGAACGCAATAAGCTCTTCCAAGTTAGCGCTCAGCAGGGTACCGCATCAACGGTCACATCCCACAGGCGCGGTTTCGAACTGGAGGAGACCCTCATGCCCCAATCTCAGCAAGTAGCCATCGTGACCGGCGGAGCGCGCGGCATCGGCCGCGCAATCGCGCTACGCCTGGCCAGCGAGGGCGCTGCCATCTGCGTGAACTACGCCGCCCACGCCGATGCGGCGAACCAGGTCGCTGCCGAGATCACGGCCACGGATGGCCGCGCGATTGTGGCTGAAGCCGATGTCGCGGACGCTGAGGCGGTCGCACGCATGGTCGGCCGGACGGAGGCCGAGCTGGGACCCGTCACCATCCTCGTGAATAATGCTGGCGTAGGGTCACGCGGCTCGGGCTCGCTCGACACCTTCGACGCCGCGCAGATGGCCAGCATGCGGGCGGTGAATGCGGATGGGGTGATCCATACCGTCCGCGCGGTTGCACGCGGCATGAAGACCTGCGGCTATGGCCGGATCGTCAACGTCGCGTCGAACGCAGCGATCGGCACCGGCCTCCCTGGCACCACCTTCTACGCCGCCACCAAGGCCGAGGTGCTGATCCTCACCCGCCGTTTCGCGATGGAGCTGGGCCGCTTTGGGATCACTGTGAATGCCATCGCGCCGGGCTGGATTGTCACCGACATGACCCGCTCGGGCCTCACCGAGGATGCCTTCGCCGAGCGCGTGCGGATGCTGAGCGAGCGCGCCATGGTCGGCCGCGCGGGTCAACCGGAAGATATTGCGAACGCAGTCGCCTTCCTCGCCAGCGCCGCCTCCAGCTTCGTTACGGCGCAGGTCCTCACGGTTGACGGTGGGCGGATGGACTATATCGGGCATGGCTGACCGGGTCGACATCAAGTACATCCGGTATCGGGTGACGATGGGCTCCACTGTCATGATCGCCGCCAGCCAGATCAGAGATCTGCTTGCCTGCTCCTGAGCCCCGAGCCGGGGCCGATCCTGCGAAGCTCGCCGCGCTGGCAGCGGCAGCGAGAGAGAGGTCTTTGTACCAAGAAGGGAGAGTTATCCGAACTGTCATGTGCCTCTATAGGTATTTGTGTTACGGGATCAGTCGACCTTGTTTTGCTCCGACTGCAACCATCAACCGGAGGTGGCCGGTCTCGTAGACTTCTCTTGGGCGCAGTAATCGCCCCCCGTCACATTCCCATTGTCATCTGGTTTGTCGACGCGGCCGTGTGCTCCGCCGGCTCGCTTAGTCGGAGTTGGTGGCTCCGGTCAAAATGTTCAGGACTTCTGGATTGGTGGATCATTGCGGATCGTTCATTGGGCGATCTCGCGATCCCGGCAGCGGAACCGCCAACGACCGATCCGCCCGCTCACCGCATTGGTCCAAAGGATTGCTAGCGTCATCTCACCCAATGCCGTGCCCTCGATATCGCGCAGCCTGATGTTGCCCGCGGGCGGCATGACGGAAATCCGATGCATTGCGGCGCTGACCTCGGCGCATGGCGTGCGTCTCGCGCCACACGCCCTGGGGCCGTGGAGTGCTGTTCGCGGCGAGCATTCACGTCGCAATGCCGAACCCCAACTGCCACATCCTCGAGGTAACCCAAGGCTACATACCGATGATGTGGGAGCTCTTCAACGAGCCGTCCGATATTCGGCCGGACAGCATGGTGCATGCGCCTGACCGGCCGGCTTCGGCTTTACATTGCACGCGGATGCGCTGGAGCGATTTCGCTATATTGACGGGTCCGAGTTCGAGTTCTAGCGCCTTTACTACCGATTGGCTTGCGACGCTGCACCGCAACCGCATTGCGGTGCTGGTGTAGCTGGAATTCGGCCGACAGCGTCGAAGCCCGTGAACCAGGGAACGCATGCTGCCAGCTCCACCTTCGGAAGGCTGGATTGGTGAGTAAGGCCTGGGCCCCTTGACAAGTATCGTGCGGCGAAGCGTGAAGAGGTGATGAAAAGTGACCACCGGTTCCGTGATCTAGTGAAGCTGCTGCGGACACCGGGCCACACCATCGACACTACTCGGTGCAGGTCGGCAGACCCGGTGCGGACGCTGTGATCATCGGCAACATGATTCACTCGCCGTTGCAGGCCCATTATCCGGATATCGGCACGGGGGTCGACCACAGTCCCCCGCAGGCGGGAGAATCGCGCCCCAAGCTTTTCGGCTGCCTATGCGACACGATCAGTGTCAGGCTGAGCAGCCCAAAACAGCCTGTCAGTTGTCTGTTGGCACAGACAAACCTCCTGGCCAGCGGCAATGCGATCTCACCATGCTGCGTGAGGTCTTCGGGTCGCCTCACTGGCTGAGCTGAGATCGCGCCTGAGGACGAGGCGTAACGCAAGAATGCGGGTGCCCGCCGGCACAAGCGGCGATGGCGGTAGTCTGGCATGTCCCGGCGTAAGCGCCCGCCGGTAGATGGAGACCTCGCGCGCCAAGCTGTTGTGTGACTCGCTTTGCGGCTCGGCACGGCCTCAAGAAAACCGCACCACCTCATCGACGCTGAGGACCACCGGCAACTTCTGCGGCTCGCGGCATGCGCGATCCGTTCCGGCAGATCGGCTCGCCCGAGCGTCACCCCGTAAAGAAAAGCGCAGCGCGCAGACGGTCTGATTCAGCGCCGGCCACGACATGCCACCGGCAACGAGGTGAACCTGGAAGGCGCTTACGTCTTCCAGATCAAAATGCTCGGGCAAGCGGCCGAACTTGGCCACCGCATGCACATACGAGCGCTGCGTCGCGGGTGACAGATTGCGGACCGTCATGTCGTCGATCATGCGGCGACGCAGAGGGCTGACCTGGGTCATTGGTGGGGTTCCCTCTCTGGGGTGGGAGCAACCCCAAGACCCTGGCAGACGGACGCCCAGATCTCGCCACGATCGCTGCCGCTCTGCCGCGTCAGCGGGTTAGTTCAATCCCAAGAGAGTCAGTACCCGGGCGGGTTGGTATAACTCGCTTCTGCGGCTGGCTCTAGTCATCCGGTCTTGGGCGTGCAAGGATGAAGGTAACGACGAAGCCGAAGGGGGGCGAATGGTGTCCAGTGCAGGCCTGCACTATCTCGAATTGACGGAACTGGCACGGCGGATCCACACAAAGGAGATCTCGCCCGTCGAAGCAACCAAGTCGCAGCTGGACCGGATCGAGAAGCTGGACGGTGCGCTCGGCAGCTACGCCCTGGTCACACCCGAACTGGCGATGGAACAAGCTCGTGCGGCCGAGGCTGAGATCCAGCGCGGCCAGATCCGCAGCCCACTGCATGGCGTGCCGATAGCGGTGAAGGACCTGTGCTGGACCATCGGCATCGATACTGCGGCGGGCATGACGATCTACCGCGACAACAAGCCGGTCGAAGACGCCACGGTGGTACGCAAGCTGCGCGAGGCCGGCAGCGTGCTGCTTGGCAAGCTGCAGCTAACCGAGGGCGCCTTCGCCGACCATCACCCGAACGTCAAGCCGCCGGTCAATCCCTGGAACAAGGACCATTGGTCCGGCGCCTCATCTAGCGGCTCGGGCGTCGCAACGGCTGCCGGACTCTGCTACGGCTCGCTGGGTTCGGATACCGGCGGCTCCATCCGCTTTCCCTCCGCGGCGAACGGCGTGACCGGGCTGAAGCCGAGCTGGGGTCGGGTCAGCCGCTACGGCGTGTTCGAGCTGGCAGCGACGCTGGATCATATCGGCCCGATGGCCCGCAGCGCAGCCGACGCCGCCGCGATTTTAGGGGTGATCGCCGGGCCGGACCAGAAGGATCCGACAGCGAGCCAGGCATCGGTGCCGAATTATCTGGCCGGTATCAAGCGCGGGCTGAAGGGCCTGCGCATCGGCGTCGATACGAACTGGAACCGGCAAGGCGTCGATGAGGAGGCAGTGCGCGCCGTGGAGGAGGCACTGACCGCGATCGAGTTGTTAGGCGGCGAGATCCGGGATATAAGCTTCCCCGATCCCGAGCAGGTTATCGCCGACTGGGTGCCGTATTGTGCCGTCGAGACGGCAGTTGCGCATGAAGGCACGTATCCAGCGCGCCAGAGCGAGTATGGGCCGGGTCTCGCCAAGCTGATCGATATCGGCCACCAGCTTTCGGCGATGGACTACCAGAAGATGATCCTGCGGCGGATCAATTTCCGAGGGCGTGTTGAGGCTCTGTTCGAGGCGATCGACCTGCTGGTGATCCCCGCACAAGCATTCGCCTCGCCTACGATCGGAGTGATGGCGAAACTTGGGCAGGACCCCGCGATGCTTGCGGCGCTGCTTCGTTTCACCTGCCCCTTCGACATGACGGGCAGTCCGACCATCACCCTGCCCGGCGGCTTCACCGGAGCTGGCACGCCGGTCGCGTTCCAGTTTGTCGCGGCGCACTTTGCGGAGGATCTGCTCTGCCGCGCCGGCTACGCATACCAGCAGGTGACGGACTGGCACCGCCAGCACCCGGCTCTCGGCTAAAAATCAGAGAACTTTGTTGAGAGGGATGCCCATGAAAAGACGAGCACTGCTGGCTGGCGCGGCCGCGCTCCCCGCGCTGGCGATGCCATGGGTGCGCCGGGGAGAGGCGGCTACGCCGATCAAGATCGGGTTGCTCGAGGATGTTTCCGGGGATCTGGCCATGTTCGGCATCCCCAAGTTGCATGGCTCGCAACTGGCAGTGGACGAGGTCAACGCTGGCGGCGGTGTTCTCGGCCGCCCTCTGAAGCTGATGCATCTCGATCCGCAGGGCGACAATGCGCGTTACCAGGAGTTCGCCCGCCGACTGCTTCAGAAGGAGAAAGTAGACGTTCTAATTGGTGGCATCACCTCCGCTTCGCGCGAGGCGATCCGGCCGATCGTGGACCGGCAGGACGCGCTTTATTTCTATACCAATCAATACGAAGGCGGCGTCTGTGACGCCGCCATGATCAGCGTCGGCGCAGTACCGGAGCAGCAGCTCTCGACCCTGATCCCCTGGATGGTCCAGAAGTTCGGCAAGAAGGTGTATACCGTCGCAGCGGACTACAATTTCGGACATCTCTCAGCCGAGTGGGGCCGGACGATTCTCAAGCCGCTGGGCGGCGAGATCGTTGGAGAGGAGTTCATCCCGCTCGGCGTGTCGCAGTTCGGCCAAACTATCGAGAATATCCAGCGTGCCAAGCCTGACTGGTTGTATATGCTGAACGTGGGTGCGGCACAAAACTCGTTCTTCGAGCAGGCGGAGGCAGCCAATCTCAATCTGCCGATGGGCAGCCCGATCAAAATCATGCTTGGCTTCGAGCACAAGCTATTCCCGGCCCCTGCCCTGAACCGTATGTACGCGGCTGCGAACTGGTTCGAGGAGCTCGACACGCCGGAAGCCAACGATTTCAAGAAGCGGTGGCGGGCCAAATTTCCGCATGAGATCTACATCAATGATATGGGCTATAATGCTTATGTTGCGATCAAGATGTACCAAATGCTCGCCGATCGGGCGAAGTCGCTGAAGAAGGACGACATCCGGAAGGTGATCGCGCAAGGAAATGCCGGGATTGACGCGCCTGAAGGGCACATCGTCATCGATCCGAAAAGTCAGCACACCTCGCATCATATGCGGCTGCTGGGTGTTGACGAGCACAATACCGTGCACGTGATCAAGGACTTCGGTATCATCCAGCCATACTGGCTGGGCCAGGTGGGCTGCGACCTGACGAAGAGCAATCCCAAGGAGCAATACACCCCGGATCATCTGCCGAAGAAGGCCTAGGAGGCAAGCTCCCATGCTGGGAGACCTGTTCTCCTACTTCTATGAGTTCGCCGACGTCTTCGCGTTTCTTGTCCTGTCTGCGGCGGGCCTGGCCATCATCTTCGGCATGATGGGAATCATCAATATGGCGCATGGTGAGTTCATCATGTGCGGGGTGTACGTGACAGCAGCGACGTATCATGCAGGTCTGCCGCTGCTGCTAGCCCAGGCCTGCGGCACAGTTGCGGCCGCGCTGATCGGCGTCGTGCTGGAGATGCTGGTGATCCGGCCTCTGTATAGCCGGCCTCTCGATAGTCTGCTGGTCACGTGGGGCATCAGCCTGATCGCGACACAGGGCACGCTGGTAGTGCTCGGTTCCACCTTCCCTGGAATTGGCACGCCCTGGAGTGGCTTCAACATTGGTGGGTATACCTACTCCACCTACCGCATGGTACTGTTCGCCGCCTCACTCTGCGTGCTGCTCTTTGTCTATCTGCTGTTCATGCGTACCCGCTTCGGCGTGCACGCCCGCGCTACCATGCAAAATGCGGAGATGGCGCAGGCGTTGGGGGTACGCAAGAACCGCATTTACGCGCTGAGCTTCGGGATCGGCGCCGGGCTCGCGGGGCTGTGCGGTGCGCTCTACGCACCGACTATGAATTTGATTCCCACCATGGGAGCGAGCTTCATCGTCGAGTTGTTCGTGACGGTGGTGGTGGGCGGAGCAAGCGTACTGCTCGGTACCGCCCCGGCGGCGATCGTGCTCTCTATCGTGCGTGCCGGGCTGAATGCCTGGTACGGCCAAGTGGTTGGCCAGATCGGGCTGCTGATTGCTGTCATCTTAATCATCCGCGTGCTGCCGGATGGGTTCTCGGGCTGGCTCGCGCGGCGCTCCACGTAGAAATGCGGCCAATGCACAACCTTTTTAATGGCCAGCAGACGCTCGGCAACGGCCGCGCTTTCTGGATCGGCGCGCTGGTCGCGCTCGCTGCGGCGCTGGTCTATCCGTTGTTCGCGGACCCATACGATGTCGGTAATGTGGCCTATTTCTTCTCCTGGATCTTCATGGCGCTCGGCCTCTGCGTCATGTGGGGCTATTGCGGCATGCTCTCCTTCGGCCAGACCTTTTTCTTCGGCCTGGGCGGGTACGGGTATGGCGTGATCGAGATTAACCTGGGCGCAGCGCATGGGGGCTCGTTGGCGTCGCTTCTGGGCGGCGTCGCCTTGGCCGCGATTGCGGCGGCCATTCTCGGGTATTTCATGATCTACGGCCGCATCGGCGGCGTGTTCTTCGGCATCGTCACCCTGTCCTGCACCCTGGCGCTGGCCTTCTTCCTTGGCCAGACCGCCGGGCCCGAATGGACCATTGGCGCCGCGCGGCTGAACGGGTTCAACGGCATGCAGGGCATGACTCCGCTTTCGCTCCCTTGGTTGGGCGGCGATATAGATTTGGAAGAAACAGCCCTCTACTATTTCTTAGTCGTATTGCTAGTGATCGTCTACCTGCTGCTGCGCATGCTGGTGAATTCGCGATTTGGCAACGTGCTGGTGGCTATCCGTGAGGATCCGCAACGGGCCGAGTTGCTCGGCTATGATGTACGGAAGTATCAGCTCATCACCTTCGTGCTCGGCAGCGCACTGGGCGCGCTAAGCGGAGCGCTTTACTGCTCCTGGGGCCAGTTCATCGCGCCATCCAGCATCGGCCTGCCCGCGGCGGCCATGCCGGTCGTCTGGGTCGCATTCTCCGGCCGGTCCGATCTCACGGCCACCCTGGTCGGCACCTTCATGTTGCTCTTCGCCTTCCAGACGCTGACCATCTACAGCGAGCAATCGGCCCTGATCCTGATGGGCCTGTTGCTGGTAGGCACCGTCCTATTCGCGCCAAAAGGGCTGATCGTCTCGCTCGGCGCCGTACTGGCCCACCCGTGGCGACGGCCGCCGCTGCCAGCTCCACAGGTAAAGGGGGCGCGGTGACCACACTGCTGGAGGCACGCGGGGTCAGCAAGCATTTCGGCGGTGTGTTCGCTATCGAAGGCGTGGACCTGGCGGTGGAGCAAGGTGAAATCCATTGCCTGATCGGGCCAAATGGCGCTGGTAAGAGCACCTTGTTCAAGCTGATCGTCGGCACCTACGCGCCCTCAGGCGGCAGCGTCGCCTTCCGCGGCGCGGATGTGACCAAGGCGCCTCCGTTCCAGCGCGTGAAGCAAGGCATGAGCATCAAGATGCAAGCGCCCAGCGTGTTCAAGACGTTGCCGGTGCGGCAGAACCTCCACATCGCGCTGCAGCACCATGTCGACCGGGGCGATGTGGAGGCGGAGGAAGACCGGCTGCTCGCCCTGCTTGGCCTGGCCGAAAATGCCGCTAAGGAGGCCGGGGCGCTGTCCCACGGGCAGCAGCAATGGCTCGAGATCGGCATGGCACTCGCGCTCAAGCCGCTGCTGCTACTGCTGGACGAGCCGACCGCCGGCCTTTCCCCGGAAGAGACGTTCCGCACCGGCGAGCTGTTGCAGCGGCTGAACCGGGAAGGAGTGACCGTGCTGGTCGTGGAGCACGACATGGCCTTTGTCCGGCAGATCGCGACGCGGGTGACGGTGCTGCATCTCGGCCGCGTTTTCGCCCGCGGCGGCATTGACGAGGTCGTGGCCGATCCGCGCGTGGCGGAGATCTATCTGGGGACGCTGCATGGCTCCGATTCTTGAGGTGACGGAGCTGCATTCCAACTACGGCGCCACACCCATCCTGCGCGGTGTGAACCTGGCCGTGGGCAAGGGGGAGATCGTGGCCATCATAGGGCGTAACGGGGTCGGCAAGACCACGACAATGCGCTGCCTTATCGGCCTGCTGCGCGCGGCGGATGGCAGCATCCGCTACCAGGGCGAGGAGATCGCCCAACTCCCGGCCGATGCGAGGGCGCGGCGGGGCATCGGCTACATCCCGCAGGGTCGGGATGTGTTTCCGCGCATGACCGTGGAGGAGAATCTGACGGTCGGCGAGCTGATTGGCGGGAGAAGGGCGCGGACCGGGGTGGATAGCGTGTACCAGGTACTTCCCGATCCTGAAGGAGCGCCGGAAGCAGATGGCCGGCACCATGTCCGGCGGCCAGCAGCAGCAGCTGGCGATCGGCCGGGCGCTGATGGGACAACCGGAGCTGATCCTGTTGGATGAGCCCTCCGAAGGCATCCAGCCCTCGATCGTTCAGCTGATCTGCCGCGTGCTGCGCGCCATTCGCGACGATCTAGGTACGACCGTCGTTCTCGTGGAGCAGAATCTAGACACCATCCTGGCACTGGCCGAGCGTTGCTACGTCATGGAGAAAGGCCAGGTTGTGAGCGAGATCACCCAGGGTGGCGTATCGCGCGAGAGCGTGCGCCAGCATCTGCTGTTGTAGCCGCGAGGAGCTACGACGCAGGATTGACATGGTCCGGGGCCACTATCGGATCCTATCATGGAGCCAGCAACTTAGGGTCGTGCCGAACCGCCGCCGAAGGGCCGTGCAGCGCGACGCGTCCGCGATCGAGCACATAGACATAGCCGGCCACCCCGAGCGCCCTCCCCAGGTGCTGCTCGACAATCACCACGGCCATGCTGCGGACGAGCTGCCTTCAGTCGCTCGGTGATTTCTTCGATGGCCCCAATCCAGACACCGTGGGTTCGTCCAGCAGCAATAGCCGGGGCTTGAGAAGCAAACGCCCGGGCGATGGCCAGCATCTTGCGCTCACCGCCTGACAGCGTGCCCGCGGGCTGATCCCGCTGGGCCGCTGGGCGAGCTTGGGGAAGATCTCAAGGACGTCTCGCCTCGCTCTATCGTCACGGCGACCCAGGCTGCCCAGGGCCAGGTTTTCCCTTACCGAGAGTCGAGCGAAGACCAAATGCTCCTGCGGGACGAAGCCGAGGCCGAGCCGCACACGCTGCTCGGTAGGCAGCCGGGTCACATCGCGTCCGTTGAAACGGGTGGTGCCGAGCATCGCAGGCAGTTCGCCAATGATGGACTTCAACAGCGTCGTCTTGCCGACGCCGTTGCGGCCCAGCACCGCCACCGCGCCGATGGCCGGCACGTCAAGCGCCACATCAAACAGCACCTGGCTACGCCCGTACGTAACGCACAGCCCATCCACGTGCCCAGCGCCGGCCGCATCGCCTTTCGCGAGATCGACATCACCAAAGCGCCTCCGCCCGAGCGGGCCCACGCCGGGATCAGCATCAAGTTCCAGATCACCAGCGTTCTGCTCGGAGAGCCTCTAGCTCAGCCCCTCGATGGCAATCACGCCCAAAATCGCGCCAACAAGAGTGCCAGTGCCGCCGAACAAGCAATACAGGATGATCTGAGAGGACAGCACCACGCCCAGTATGCTCGGCATGCTCGGCCAGACGAAGCCTTCGTGACAGGCATACAACCCGCCGGCGAGGCCCGCGACCGCGCCGGCCACCGAGAAGACGATCGTCTTGAGGACCTCCACGCGGTAGCCCAAAAACTGATGCGCATCTCCTGCTCGCGGATGCCGGCCAACGCGAGGCCGAACTGCGAGCGCATGAGTGCGCGGCAGCTTGAGGACGATTTGCTTGCCCTTGAGCTTGCCTGATGGCGCGCCCTCCACCGTGGTCTTCACGTATCTCTTCGCTGGCGGGGCGGTAGCCCGGCGTCCGCGGATAGCGCACCGGAGGCAGGTTGTCGGGCATCGAATTGATTGCGCTATGGGCGGCGGTGCTCGGACGCAGGAGGCCGATGAACGACTCGACGTCGCGATCCGTCAGAGACAATCCCATTTCCTCAGCAGCTTAGCGCAGCTGGGCCGATGTTCGGACCTGAACGGCCATGGGAACCTCCTCCCTTATTCGGAGCATCTGATCAGGGAGGGGCAGCGGGCCGTCAACAGGACCGCCCGCTTGCCACGATGGACCCGACGGTGCCATCGTCTCAAGGCAGCACCGATCAGGCGATGGACACAGCCGTCAACGCGATTTTCGAGATCCTGAGCTTCAGCGCGATCATGGTGCTGATCGTCGTCGGGCTCGGAATCGTTGCCAGCATGATGGGCATCTTCAACTTCGCCCATGGCGAGTTCGTTCTTCTCGGGGCTTATTTCACCTATCTATTCCATCAAAACGGGGTTCCGATCGCCTTGGCGATGGCCCTCGCGCCACTGGCGGTTGCGGCGGTCGGGCTGCTGATCGAGCGAACAGTCATACGCTGGTTCTATGCCCGCCCGCTGATCGCCATGCTCGGCACCTATGCTCTCTCGGTCGTCATTCGGGAGACGATTCGGGGGCTTCTGGGAGGTCTGTACAAGAGCGTCCCGTCGCCGCTGCCGGGATCGATCATCGTTGGCGGTATCTCCTTCGCGCAATGGCGGCTTGCGATCATCGTGATCATGCTGCTGGTCATCGCCGCAAGCGGTGCGCTGCTCACCATGACCCCCTTCGGACTGAGGGTCCGCGCGTCGTTGGAGAATCCCGCGCTTGCCCGAGCCTCCGGCATTTCGACGGGCGCCGTCTATGCGGCGACCTGGACGTTCGGGGTCGCGCTCGCCGGACTGGCGGGCGCCCTGGTGGTGCCGATCTTTTCGCTGTTTGCCGATCTCGGGTTGCGGTTCCTGATCCAGGCCTTTCTCGCGGTGATGGTCGGCGGCATCGGAACCTTTGCCGGCCCACTGGTCGGAGCGGGCGTGATCGGCACGCTGAGTTCCGCCCTGCCGTGGGTGATCTCGCCAGTTGTTGCCGATGTGCTGGTGTTCCTGATCGCCATCGTGCTGATGAAGGCCCTGCCGGCCGGCATCATCCATGCGGGCCAACGACGATGAAGCCCGACGGTGCGCGACGCACCCCGCGCGGCCCGCCCCAAGGGCGGCCAGAAGGCTGAGCGAAGGAGTTTGTCCATGGAGCAGCATCCCCGTCAGACCAGCAAACCCGAGCTTTCTGGGCGGCGCGGCTTCGTTCGAAATATCGCCCTGACAGGACTCGGACTGGCAAGCGGAGCGGTCAGCTGGGGGACAACCACCTCAGGCACCTGGGCCGCAGAGCCGATCCGGGTCGGCATTGCCACGGACCTGACCGGCGCACTCGGCTTTGCCGGAAACTCGGACCTGAACGTCGCCAATCTCTGTGCAAGCCTGATTAACAAGTCGGGAGGTCTGCTCGGCCGGCCGGTAAAGCTCTTCATCGAGGACACCGCCTCGAACGAGGCCGTAGCGGTCGGAAATGTGCGTCGGCTGATCGAACGCGACCGCGTCAGCGTGGTACTCGGAGGGATTACGAGTTCGATGCGCAACGCAATCAAAGGCCCGATCGTCGCGCGCGGACATACGCTTTACATCTATCCGCAACTCTATGAAGGCGGAGAGTGCCAGGAGCTGATCTACTGCACCGGCCCGACGCCATCGCAGCAATGCGACCGGCTGATCCCGTGGCTTGTCAAGAACGGCGGCAGGCGCTTCGCTCTCCCCGGCGCCAACTACATCTGGCCGCATGTGCTCAACAAATACGCCCGAAAGCTGATCGAGAAGAACAACGGGGAGGTGATTTTCGAGGAATATTACCCGATCGCCCAGATCGACTACAGCGCAACCGTGAATCGGATCGTGCGCGAGAAGATCGACGTCGTGTTCGCGACGATCATTCCGCCGGGAGTGGGACCATTCTTCAAGCAGCTCTACGAAGCCGGCTTCCTCAAGCGGGGCGGCCGGCTGACGCAGGTAGCCTATGACGAGAACGCTCTGGCCCTGAATTCTCCGCCGGAAATCGAAGGGCTTGCGAGCTGCCTCGACTACTACCGTGCTGTCGACAGGATCGATCCCGGGAGCGCGAAGATTCAAGATGAATACGACGCGATGTTTCCGAATACCAAGTATCTTCTGGCTGCCGGGAGTGCCGCCACCGGCATGTACCGAGGGATGATGCTATGGGCGGAAGCGGTAGGGAAAGCCGGCACGATCGACCGTGATGGGGTCGTCAGCCAGCTCGATCATGCCTCGATCCAGCTTGCACCCGGCGGCCCGGCGGAAATGGTACCCGGTAAGCGGCACTGCAGGATGCGCATGTACATCGCCGTCGCTCACAACGGGAACTTCGAGATCGTGGGGGCGAGCCACCAGCTCCTTGACCCCAAGGAGTGCTGAGCGGGCTTGACTGGCGACCAATTTCGACGACGGGGAGTGGGAAATGGCCTTTGAGGAGGAAGCGAACCGGGGCGGCGCTGGGCGGACGATCCGCCGCCGCGGATTTGTCCAAGGCGCCGCATGGGCAGTGGCTGGCGCGACAACCGGCGCCTGTGGTTGGATGGCGGCAGCGGCGCGCGCGGCCGAGCCAATCAAGGTCGGAATCGCGACGGACCTTACCGGCGCGCTCGGGTTCGAGGGGAACTCCGATCTGAACGTCGCCAAGCTTTGCGCGGACCTGATCAACAAGTCGGGTGGCCTGCTTGGACGCCCGATCAGGCTCTACGTCGAGGACACGGCTTCGAACGAGGCCGTTGCGGTCGGGAACGTGCGCAGGCTGATCGAACGTGACCGCGTGGATGTGGTGCTCGGCGGCATCACAAGTTCGATGCGCAATGCCATCAAGGGTCCGATCGTCGAGCGCGGGCATACGCTCTACATTTATCCCCAGCTGTACGAAGGCGAAGAGTGCCAGAAGCTGATCTACTGCACCGGGCCGACGCCGCCGCAGCAATGCGATAAGCTGATCCCGTGGCTGATCAAGAACGGGGGCAAGCGCTTTGCCTTCCCGAGCGCCAACTACATCTGGCCGCACGTGCTCAACAAGTATGCCCGGAAGATCGTCCAGGCGAATGGCGGCGAGGTCGTATTCGAGGAGTACTATCCCATAGCGCAGGTCGAATACGGCGCCACGGTCAACCGGATCATGGCCGAGAAGATCGACGTCGTGTTCAACACGGTCATTCCGCCCGGAGTGGGACCCTTCTTCAAGCAGCTCTATGAGGCCGGCTTCCAGAAGCGCGGCGGCCGGCTGTGCTGCGTCTATTACGACAAGAATGACCTGTCGATCAATTCGCCGGAAGAGATTGAAGGCCTGGCGAGTTGCCTCGACTACTTCGCGGCGGTGGACAAGATCGACCCGGGCAGCGCGAAAATCCAGGCCGAATACAACGCCATGTTCCCGAATACGAAATACCTGCTCGCGGCAGGAAGCGCTGCAACGGGCATGTATCGGGGCATGATGCTGTGGGCAGATGCGGTGAAGAAGGCGGGGAGTTTGCACCAGGAGGCAGTTGCCGAGCGCCTGGATCACGCCTCGATCCAGACTGCGCCGGGCGGCCCTGCCGAAATGCTGCCGACGCGGCATTGCAAGATGCGGATGTACATTGCGATCGCCAAGAACGGAGACTTTGAGATCGTGGAAGCCAGCAAGGACCTGCTCGACCCGAAACAGTGCGAGGGCAGGTCCGCGTAGGCGGGGCGTTTCACGATTGGGGAGCCTTTACTCAATGGCCGATACCGGGAAGGCAATCGGAATCCCCGTGCGGCGGGGGACCAGGGTCCCCCTGATCCCCTGCGTGGAGATTTTGCTGTTTGCCGGCTTCCTTGTCGTGCCCGGCTTCCTGCCCGACTATCTGACCGACTTTGCCGCGCGTCTGCTGATCCTGTCCCTGTTCGCGCTCAGCTTCGATCTCGTGTTCGGATATGCGGGAATCTTGAGCTTCGGCCAGGCTCTGTTCTTCGGCAGCGCCGGCTATGTGGTCGCACTGCTTGCCCGCGACTACAACATCAGTTCCGTCCTGGTGGTCGTTCCGGTGTCGGTCGCCGTGGGCCTTGTGTTCGCGGTCATCGTCGCCGCGTTCCTGGTGCTTGGGCGGCATCCGCCGAGCATGATCTTCGTTGCCCTTGGAACGCTCACCGCATCCTATGCCGGGGAACAGCTCGCGCTATCGTGGTATTATCTGGGCGGCCAGAACGGGATTCCCTCGATCCCCTTGCTGTCCCTCGGGAGCTACCAATTCTCGCCACTCTCGTTCTTTTACCTGGTCTTTGCCATCTTCGTTCTCGTCTATCTTGGATGCCGGAAGCTGGTGCACTCGCAGTTCGGACTCGCCCTGATCGGTATCCGCGAGCGGGAGGACCGCGTCGGCTTCTTCGGCTACCGCGCGTCGATCTTCAAGGCGCTGATTTTCTCGTTCGCAGGCGGGATCGCCGGCCTGGCGGGCGGGCTGTACGCCTATCACCAGGGCTTCGTCTGGCCCAGCACGATCGGAGTGGTCCTTTCGACCCAGATCGTTCTCTA
This sequence comes from uncultured Pseudomonadota bacterium, assembly GCA_963849305.1. GTDB lineage: Bacteria > Pseudomonadota > Alphaproteobacteria > Acetobacterales > Acetobacteraceae > CAWKGV01. Next base: position 23,744 of record CAWKGV010000008.1, on the reverse strand, counting down.
TTGCCTGTTCGGTGGCGTGGGAACGCTCGTCGGTCCCGTCCTGGGCGTGCTGGCAATCGAGGGATTGAGCTACTCGCTGTCCCAGCAGTACCCGGAAATATGGCCGATCCTGCTCGGGCTGATTCTGCTGCTGGTGATATTGCTGCGTCCGTCGGGGCTGATCAGCCTCGTCGTATCGGAGCGGGAGCGGGTCGGCAGTTTCGCCCCGCGGGCCCGCAGACGGCGGAATCCCAGCCTGAAGGAGCCTCGGGATGGTCTTGCTTGAGGCCATGGGAATCCGCAAGGAATTCGGAACTCTCCGCGCACTCGACGGCGTCGATCTAGTGGTCGGGCAGGGCGAGATTCACGGCCTGATTGGCCCGAACGGGTCCGGCAAGAGCACGTTGCTCAAGTGCATCGCAGGCGCCGAACTGGCGACCGAGGGCCGGGTGCTGCTCGGAGGCGTTGACATCACCCTCGTACCTTCGCATGTGCGCGCCCGCGCGGGCATCGGCATCAAGTTCCAGATAACCAGCGTGATTGCGGCCCTGGGCGTGTTCGACAACGTGCTGCTGGCGTTGCAGTCGCGCGACACCTTGGGCGATCTGCTGCTTTCGCGCACCCGGCGCAGGCTGGCGGAGCGCGTCGGACATCTTCTCGCTGATTTCCGGCTGGCCGGCCGCGCCCGCGACTTGGCGGGGACGCTTTCGCATGGCGAGCAGCAATGGCTGGAGATCGCCATGGCGGTTGCCCCGGAACCGCGACTTTTGCTGCTCGACGAGCCGACCGCCGGGATGAGCCTTGAGGAGCGTCGCATCACCGGCACCCTGCTGCGGCCCCTTGCGGAGCACTGCTCTATCGTAATCGTGGAGCACGACCTGGATTTCATCCGTGACATTTGCGGCACCCTTACCGTGTTGGAGCAGGGAAAGGTCCTTGAAACGGGAACCGTTGCCAAAATCCAGGCGAGCGAAAAGGTCAAGCAGGTGTATCTTACCCGTGTGTGATCTGGCTGGCCTGGAGCGTCCGCTGCTGGAAGTCGGCGAACTGTGCGCCGGCTATGGCCGAAGCCAGGTCCTGTTCGATGTGGGAATCCGCGTGCCGCGCACCGGCGCGGTCGCGCTGCTCGGACGAAACGGCGTGGGCAAGACCACGCTCCTGAAGACGATCATCGGCGAACTCCCGCAGATGGCCGGCCGTGCATCTCTGGATGGACGCGACATAACCGGCTTGCGTACCGAGCAGCGCGTCAGGCTGGGGCTGGGCTATGTGCCGCAGGAGCACGCCGTTTTCGCCAAGCTGTCGGTTCGCGACAACCTGGCGGTCGGCGGGCTGGGCAGCCGGACAGCGGCGATCGAGGATGTGATATCGTTGTTTCCGAAGCTCGGGCAGCGGTTCAACCAGGCCGCCGGCACGCTGTCGGGCGGGGAGCGAAAGATGCTCGCCGTGGCCCGGGCGCTTCTTCTTAAGCCGCGGGTTCTGTTGCTGGATGAGCCGACCGAGGGGGTATGGATCGGCGTCATCCACGAGATCGGGAACCGGCTGAAAGAGCTGGTTCACGATATGGCGGTACTCATAGTCGAGCAGCATCTCGAACTTGCGCTCGATGTTGCCGACTATGCGTATGTGCTGGATCGGGGCCGGATTGTGCTGGACGGACCTTCCGAGGTGATTCGCGGCGACCCGCGACTGCTGCAAATTCTGGCCCCCTAGAGCGTCGGGCTTTACAGCGAGACCACGCTGTTCGTCCGGACACTTTCATCGGCCGCCAATACGATCCTGAGGCTGTTGACGGCGTCCTGCATGTGGGTCGTCAAATCGCTGTTCTCGCGGATCGCGTGCAGCAGAACCTCCTGTTCCCGCATGCAAAGTTCGTCGTGGCCGGGCTCGTCGTCAATGCGGAACAGCTCGTCCGGTCGGGCCAGGGAGTTGTCCGCGTTGAGAGCGGCATGGTGCAGCCGGATCATGCTGGTCTTAGTGTGGGTGTCGATATCCGCCGAAGTGGTCTCCGCCGCGCCCTTCTCGGCGTCGCCGCCCTGTTCCGGCATGACGATGCTGACCGCGCCTTTGGGCCCGACGACATCTTTGACGAAGAACGCCACCTCGCTCATCATCGGTCCCCAGCCGGCCTCGTACCAGCCGACGGAGTTATCCTCGAATTCCACGTGCAGGTGCCCGTAATTGTAGGTCTTCACCTCGTCCGACAAATGCGCGCCGATGCCGTGCACGCGCAAGGGACGTGATCCTGTCATCTGACACATGACGTCCACGTAGTGAACACCGCAGTCCACGATCGGCGGCAGGCTCTGCATCAATGTGCGATGCCAGTTCCAGGCTTGGCCGATCGACTGCTGGTTCAGGTTCATGCGCATCACCAGAGGCTTTCCCAGCGTCCGTGCCAGCTCCACGAACTTGATCCAGGACGGATGCACCCGCAGAATATACCCGACGACCAGCTTGCGCCGAAGGGCGGTTGCGGCATCGACCACACGCTGTGCGTCCGCCACCGTTTCGGCAAGCGGCTTCTCGACGAACACATGGCAGCCGGCCTCGATCGCCCGCAGCGCGTAGGCGGCATGCGTGTCGGGATAGGTATTGATCGAGACCACGTCTGGCCTGAGCTCGGCAAGTGCTGCATGGAAATCGGCAAAGCGCGGCACGTGCAGCCACGATTCCGGGAGATCGCGGCGGGACGCGATCGAGCGTGCACAGAGGCCGGCGAGCTCGTATCCTTCGAGTCTCTCATACGCGCGGGCGTGGGACATTCCCATGTTGCCGAGCCCGACCACCAGAACCCGCAGATCATCGGCCATCGCTGCCTCCCCCGGTTTCGCGGGATGCCGGGCTGCCTTCCGACCCGGACCCGGCCCCACCCCTTCGTTACGGAGCTCCATTGGCGCTTGACGCTGCGCCCAAGCTCAGCTGAACATGACATAGCAGCTTTTCGGCGCGGGCGAACGGGAGGTTGGCCGAAATCACCAAACGCCTTTGAAGGTGGCGCACGGCACCTTGGGTACGTACCCATCCGTCCCGTCCGGCCGCGCGTCCGCCTGCCGGCGCTCCCGACTGGCCCCGACCATCACCGCCCAGCAAGCGGGCTGAGGTTTTGGAGGGAACGAGATGGCAAGCCTCACCGACGATCTGCGTCGCGTGTACGCGAATTCGGACGGCACCGGTCTGGCGGAGCTCGTGAATCGCGGCGAGCTGAAAGCAGCCGAACTGGTGGAGGCCGCAATCGCCGCCATCGACGAGGTTGATCCGCGGCTCAACTCGGTGATCCACAAGGCTTACGACCAGGCGAGGTCGGCTGCTGGCGCGGTGCGGCGGGATGCGCCTTTTGCGGGCGTGCCATTTCTCGGCAAAGAGCTCGCCACAATGTGGGCAGGCATGCCGCTCACCAACTGCTGCGCTTGGATGAAGAATGTAACGGCGGACACCGACAGTGAATTCGCCCGCCGCACCAAGGCCGCCGGCTTTGTTCTTCTTGGCAAGTCGAACGCGCCGGAAAATGGCTGGGCGATCACGACGGAGCCGCGGCTTTACGGCCCGACCCGGAATCCCTGGAAGGCGGACACGACGCCGGGCGGTTCCAGCGGCGGATCGGCAGCGGCAGTGGCGGCACGCATGGTGCCGCTGGCCGAGGGCAGCGACGGTGCCGGATCGATCCGGGTACCCGCATCCTGTTGCGGCCTGGTCGGCCTCAAGCCGTCGCGCGGGCGCGTCACCCTGAGCCCGTTTGGCGATTATTGGTATGGCGGCGCCTATTTTCTCTGCCTGTCGCGCAGCATCCGCGACACCGCCGGGTTTCTCGACGCCGTGGCCGGCCACCTGCCGGGGGAACCATATACGCCCGCCCCGGCCCAGCAGCCCGTGGCGGACACTTGGCAGAGCGGCCGCCTGGGCAGCTTCGCATCGGGTTTACCACCACGGCGCCCGACGGATCGCCGGTCGATCGCGAAGTCGCGGCTGCGGTCCGTGACACGGCGGCGCTGCTTGAGCGGCTCGGCCACGCGGTCGAGGCGCATGACATGGGCTTCGACGCCAGCGAGGCGTGGCGCACGTACACGCGCATGACCGCGGTGCAGACCGCGATGGGCTTCGACGTGATGGCCGGCCTCGTCGGACGGCCGGTGAGTCAGGCCGATGTGGAGCCGGTCACCTGGGCCATCATCGAACGCGGACGCTCGGTGAGCGGCGCGCAGCACGCCGCCGACGTCGAGGGGCTGCGGCTATGGAGCCGCGAGATCGCGAGCGATCTGCAAACCTATGATGTCTTTGTTACGCCCGCCCTGACACAGCCGCCGCGACCACTTGGTTATTGGGACATGAGCGAGACCGATATTGATCGTTACAATGCGAAGTGGACCGACGCGGTCTTCATGTACCCTTTCAATCTCTCCGGGCTTCCGGCGATGTCGCTGCCGCTGTCCTGGTCGTCGGCAGGGCTGCCGATCGGCGTCCAGTTCGTCGGCAGATATGGCGAAGAGGCCACCCTGCTCGCGCTTGGCGCTGTTCTTGAACAGGAGCGGCCATGGCGGGATCGCCGGCCGCCGGTGTCCTTCGCGGCGTGAGGCGCGGCCGGGCTCCGTGGCTAGAGCCCGGCGAGCGGTCTTCACGCGCAGCAGCTGGCGCCCGCGGAAGACGGCGGCACGTCGAGCGACGGGTTCTGATCGAAGAAGCCAAACGGCTGGAGGATAAAGCCGCAGCTCATTGCCGGCTGAACCGGAAAGTCTTCGGTCCGCGGCAGATGATGATGCCCGAAGGTATGCCACACCGTGAGCTCGGTATCGGCGACCGAGCGATCCGCCTCCGTCCATCGCGGCAAGCCCTCGCCGTCCGCGCTCTGGTTGACATAATCGCCGGCCGGCCAGCGCTCGTCATCGCGCGTCGGCGTCACCCACAGATGATGACCGGCAAACCCGGCTCGCCGCGCCGCCTGTGAGCCGGCGGGTGTTGCCGCCTTGATCGCGCTGTGAGGCAATAGCCGATAGGCGACCGGCTGGCCGACCGCGTTCCTGCTGCCCGGATTGGTAATCTTCCAGAACCGGAGCCGCTGGGCATCCGCGTCACGGCGTGCCGCCTTCTCGGTCGCGAGCGGTGTCTCGACTGCCCGGAACGCATTATTGCAGGAGTTTGCCGGCCCCGGCGGTTCGATTACGGTATCGACTTCGGTGACGCTGTTTTTTGGCCCATCTACCGCCATGTCGAGCCGAACGTTGAACAGGTGCTGATGGATCTGGCCCAGACACGCCGGGTGCGACCTCGGTGCCATAGGCGCGCGCCGCCTCGGTCGGGATTCCCGCCGTGTAGATGATCCCGGTGAGCTTGACCTCGAGCTGGATCGTTCCATCCAGGAAAAGATACCAGTAGAAGGCGTACTCGTAATTGCCCGACCGTAGCGATGAATGAAATCACCAGGCGACGGGAGCGGCGGGTATCAGTCTCGTTGGTACGGAAGTCATAGTGCTTCCACAAGACGCCCGCGTCCTCCTCGTGCAGGCAGATCGCATTCGGGATCACCCGCGGGCTGCCGTCGATGCTGTTCACGACGGCATCGAAGTAATGGATCACGCCCAGGCAATCGCAGCCGAGCGAGAGGCTGTTGGCCAGCATGCCGATCCCGTACTCGCCGCAATCGAACGCGTTCTTGCGCGGGTGGTTGCCGTGCGGGCTGCCGTACGGCACCACCATCTCGGCGAGGGCAGCCCGCCGGATCACCGGCCGCCAGCGTCCATTGTCGCGGATCGCAATGTCATGCAGCACGAGCCCCTCGCGCGGCGTGAACCCGACCCGCAGCCGCCAGCCGCACCAGCTGACCTCATTGCCGCGCACCGTGAAGCTCGGGCCTTGCGGCTGCACGACCTCGATCGGCTTCAGGTCGGTGCGCCAGTCGTTCCTGGAATCGCGCCGCATAGTTGCGTGGAGCGGCCGGGACCGGCGTAACGCCGGTGTCTTCGACCCGCAGGACCTCGCTGTTGTTGATGTCAACGACCGCGGTCAGGCCCTTCCATCAGGATGCGCGTACTGGTTGTCGAACGGGTCGTCGCGGAGAAACGCAAATCCCTGCACCACGCGCCGATTCGACTTCGTCGGGATGGCCAAAGACGCCGGCCGACCACGGGTCAACGCGGACGCGGGATGGGTCGGTGATGCCGCGCCGTGCCAGGGCTGCGATAAATCGCGCGTCGCTGCGCACCGCGTTTTCCGCCAGCAGAAACTCCTCGGCCGCGATCCGCGGCCGCGCTCCAGGTCGCGGCCGCCAATCCAGGATCTGGCGCCGCGCCAATGAGACGACCGCCTCGTACACCCCTCCGCTATGGGTATCGTAGATCGACAGAAAGGCGCGCCGCTCCAAATCGCCGGCCTGGCAGGACTCCTCGCGCAGCGAGGGCTCGGCGAGCACAATCGTCTCGAAGCGCATCCCGGCGCCGAGGTCATGCGCCGCGCGGACGATGTTGCCGGCATCGGCGATCTCCTCGGGCGACAGCGGATCGAGCGGATGCCGCAGACCGATAACGGATGCCACATCGTCCATGTTCTGACCTCCCAGCGGATCGGCTTTCCAGACGCCAGCAACCGCTGCCCGCATCGCGGCAGCACGGCAACGGTGCGGCGCGAAAGCAGCAGCAGCCGCGACAGCGAAGGACGCTAACCGCCGCCAGGTTCATTTGCAACCTCGGCGCTCTCTGCACCTTTGGGACGGCCGGCCCTGGGATTGCCGGAGCGGCGCGGGGGTGCTAGACGGGTGTGCCAGAGAAGGCAAACCCCAGCAATTTCATGATGCGGCAAACCAACAGCCGCCGCCCGATCGAGGCCGAGGGAGGAAGATAAATGGGGATCATCTCATCCGCGCCAACCCGGCGAAGCGTGGTCAAGGCGATAGCCGCGGCACCGTGGCTCGTGCCCCCGCTCGCGACGCCGGCATTGGCGAAATCGAACGCGCCCATCCGGATCGCGCTGTCCTGCGCGCAAAGTGGGCAAGTCGGGGTCGGGGACCACACCGATTATCACAAGGGCGCCATACTGGCGCAGAAAGAGATCAACGACGCCGGCGGCGTGCGCGGACGGAAGATCGAGTTCCAGGTCTTTGATATCGATCTGCTGTCGCCGGAGGGAACCCAGGCGACATTTCGCAAGATCGTGGACGTGAAGCCGCATGCGATCGGCACCGCCTTTTCGGTAATCGGCCGGCCCATGCTACAAGCCCTCGGCGACTACAAGGCGCCGCTGTTGCACGGTTCGACGCAGCAGAACATCATCGACTTGGTCAAGGCCAATCCGGAGAGATACAGCCAGGTCTTCCAGGTGGACCCGCCGGAGACCTATTACGGTCTCATGTTCCCGCGCTTCCTTGAGGAGCTGGCGGCCGACGGCGTGTGGAAGCCGATCAACAACAAGGTGCACATTATCCGGGAACAGAGCGCCTACAACCAGACCATCGCCAAATACGCCTTGGAGGCGTTGAAGAAAAGCAAGTTCGAGCTGGCGCGCATCACCGATGTCATCTCCCCGGTACAGGATTGGGGTCCGGTGCAGGAGGAGCTGAAGCAGGAAAGCGCCGGCGTAATCATGATCGATCACTGGGTCGCCGCGGAAGAGGCGGCATTCTGCCAGGCGTTCGTGAACAATCCGGTCAAGGGGGCCCTTGTATATCTGCAATACGGGCCGTCGCAGTCGGAATTTCTCGGCCTTGCCGGGAAGGCTGCGGAAGGCTTCGTCTGGTCGACCGTGCTGGGCGTCTACGACGACAAGCAGGGCGCGGCATTCCGCCGCAAATACCAAGCCGCCTATCCTGGCGTGATCGGCCTCTGCTATAACGGTTCCGCCTATGACACAATCCAGTTCCTGAAGGAAGCCTGGACGGCGGTGGAGCCCGAGGACTTCAAGAGCGTGGCGGACTATGTGCGCACCCATATCTACCGCGGCGTCGATGGGGCGATCAACATGAACAACGCCTACCAGGCGGCGCTCCAGTATCCTCTGCAAACGACCGACCTCGACAAAGGAATGGCCACCCTCTACTTCCAGATCCAAGACGGGCAGCACAAGATCATCCAGCCGAACTCGCTGGCCGAGAGAAAGTTCCGGCAAGCACCCTGGATGTCTGCGCGCGCCTGAAACGCGCAGGAGCCCGGCTGCCCACGATGCTAGCCGATAGTGATCGGCGCAGCGGCGCCGGCCTATTTTGCTGCGACGACATCCACATCCGGCTTAGCGGACGGCCAATCCTGGAAGGGGTGTCGCTCGCCGTGGAACTCAGACCAGATACTGGGCGTTGTCGGACCGAACGGCGCCGGCAAGACAACGCTGCTTGAGGTATTCTCGGGCCGCTACCGGGCACAGCGTGGCCGGGTGAGCTTTGACGGCCACGACATCACGCGGCTGGCGCTTTACGCTCGGGCCCGCCTCGGCATTGCGCGCACCTACCAGTCGCCCGTGGTGCCGGAGGCGCTGACGGTCGGCGAAGTCCTCAAGGCGGCGCGCCAGGCGTTTCACCCTCTCCTGACGCGCTACCACGCGGAATGGGCGGTGGACAAAGTCGGCCTGCGGGCCGGCAGCGACGGAATGGCTGCAGCCCTCGATACGCTCAGTCGCCGCAAGTTGCTGCTCGCCTGTCTGTTGATGCGCCGTCCGCGGGTGCTCATGATGGATGAACCGGCAGCCGGTCTTAACAATGCGGAGATCGACGAGATCAACTCCCTGATCCGCTATTTCGCCCGCGAAATGCAAATGGCGGTCATCGTCGTCGAGCATCGGCTGGAGTTGCTGTCGGCGATTGCCGACCAGGTGGTGGTGCTCGATCTCGGACGTCTGATTGCCCGTGGATCGCCCGAGACCGTGTTCGAAGACCGCGCCGTCCGTGCCGCCTATTTCGAGTTCGACGGCCTGCCGGCGGAGCCGGCGCAGGAACGTGTGACGTGAGGGAAGTTCTGCAAGTGCAGGCCCTTTCGGCCGGGTATGGACCGCTTCAGGTTTTGCATCGGGTCAACCTGACCGTGTACACCGGCGAGCGCGTGGGGCTCGTCGGCCTCAACGGGCACGGCAAGTCCACCCTGCTGCGCGCGATCGCCGGGCTCACGGACTGGCAGAGCGGTTCGATCCTGTTGAAGGGGATGGAGATCGGGGGGAGGCGGAGTCAGGCCGTCGGCCGCTATACGCATCGGATCGTGCGCCTGGGGCTGGCCCTGATGCCGCAGGGGGATGCCCTGTTTCAGGGCCTCACCGTCGCCGACCATCTCGATAGCGGCGCCTATACCGGACGCGCCTGGCGCGAACGAAGAGCGCGGCGCGAGCGGATCCTGGAGATCTTTCCTCCGCTGCGGCACCTGCTTGCGGTCCCGGTCGGCAAATTGTCGGGCGGCGAGCGCCGTATGGTCAGTCTTGGCCGTGGTCTGATGGCCGACGCCTCGCTCTACCTGATCGACGAACCCTCGCTCGGACTGGCGCCTAAGATCAGCAAGAACCTTATCGCGGTGTTGAGCCGGATCGACCTCAAAGAGGGGGCCATGATCATTGCTGAACAAAACCTCTCCATGCTGGAGGGGCAGGTCAACCGCCTGCTCAGCATCCACGCCGGCGTCGTAAAGGGTGGTGCCGAGGCACTGGGAGCGACACTACTCGGCAGGTTTGCCGGGGCGCCGCACTGAGCCTGCGATGCACCTTGACCCGTACTATCTGATCCTGACCGCGATTACGCTGGCCTCGATCTATGGTCTGCTCGCCATCGGCATCTCGATCATCTGGTCGAGCCTGGGCCTGATCAACATGGCCCACGGCCTGATCTTCGCCTTTTCCGGTTATGGCGCATGGCTCGCCGCGCAATATGTGTCGACGAACGGCGCGGTGGTGCTGCTGGCCGGCATCGTCACCGGAATGCTCGCCGGCATGCTGATCGGCGTGCTCGCATTCCTGCCGCTTTACGACAAGCCGAACTACGTTGTGCGCAGCCTGATCGCGACGCTTGCCATCAGTCTGCTTGGGCAGCAATTTCTGTTGTGGGCGTTCGGCCCGTATGCGAGATCCCTGCCGAAGGTGTTCGGCAACCGGAGCTTTCATGTCGGATCGGCGGTGCTGAGCGCCGGCGATCTTGGGGCGATCCTGACCACCGTGATGGTATTGCTGCTGACGCTGATCTGGGCCAAGCGCAGCCGGCGCGGCCTCGAAATCCGGGCAATGATGCGCAACCCCGAGGGTGCCGCGCTGGTCGGCATCGGCCTGCGGTCCACCGCGATGGCGGTGATGGCGGTTACCGGGGGCTGGCGGGGCTCGCCTCGGTTCTGCTGTCGCAGACCTATTTGTCAGCCCCTTCTCGGGACTGACGCCGCTGCTCAAGGGGATGATTGTGGCACTGGCGGGAGGGCTCGGCAGCATCCCCGGTGCGATCATCGCGGCCGTCCTGGTCGGGGGGATCGAAGCGACAACCGCGATTTCGATCGGTGGCCAGTTCGTGCTCATCACGCAATTCCTGTTCATCATCATCGTGCTGCTGATCCGCCCGCGCGGCATCGCCGGCATTCTCGAAACCGCGCGGGAGTGACGCATGGCAGTCTCGAACGACGCCGGATCATTTGCAATCGGTGCCCCGGCGATTGCCGCCGAACCGCCGGCAGCCGGCCGATTGCGGGCGCCTCGTGAGGAACGTGCCTGGGGCAAGCCGCGCCGGCGCATCCGCTATCCGTTCACGCGCCGAACGCCGCTGCTTATTCGCACCGCCTACGATCCCAGAAGTCTCGCAAGCCGTTGGACGATCGTCGACAAGCGACCGCTCTACTGGGTCGTCGGCCTGATCGTCCTTGCGGTCGCGCCGCAGTTCGGCAGCAACTCGCTGCTGTCGTCCGCCGTCGTCTTCGCTATCTACGCCGCGATCAACATCGTCTGGATGCTGGTGGTCGGCACGGCCGGCATCTGGTCGCTGGCGACGCTCGCCATCGTCGGCGTCGCCGCCTATGGCTCGGCCTACCTCTCGATTGCCTATGGTCTCGCGTGGTGGGGGATGATCGCCGTCGGGCCGGTATTCGGCCTCGCCTGCGGCATCGTCATAGCCGTGCCGGCAATCCGGCTCGAAGGCTGGTATTACGCGCTGCTGACCGTCGGACTGACGGAGCTGTGCCGCGTCTATGTCATTCAATCGCGCACGTTCGGGGCGGCGACCGGCGGCCTGTACGGCTCCGATACCTATGTTCCGGATGGGGTGTCCGAACACGCTGGCCTGATGATAAGCTATGCGGCCGCGTTTCTCCTGATGCTGGGCGCCCTCGCCCTCTATCGGCTGGTCAATGGCCGGCGGCTTGGCCTGCTGCTCCGGGCGGCGCCGGAGAGGAGCGAAGCCTTTGCCGAGGCGCTCGGGGTCAATTTCCGCGCGGCGCGCGTCAGTGTCTTTCTGATCTCCTCCGCCGCGCTCGGCGTGATCGGCGGCTTCTATGCGACCTACTTCACGGGCGCGTCGCCGTCGCTGTTTTCGATGGATCAACTGATGTTGCTGCTGGCGATGATCGTCATCGGCGGCATCGGCACGAGCGAGGGTGCGGTGGTCGGCACCCTGATCGTGGTCGCGATCGACCAGGTGTTCATCGGGCTTGGCCCGATGCGCCTCATCATCGTGGCGGGCATCATGCTCGGCACGGTGCTGTTCACCCGCGGCGGCCTGGTCGGCGTCGCCGCCCAGTTCGATGTGTGGCGTAGCAGGAGACGCAGCGAGCAACGCGCGCAGCAGAGTGGCAGAGGAGGTGAGATCATGCCCGAGGAGGCCACCGACGTCCGCGACAAGCAGACGCTTTACTTCAAGCGTTTCGACGCTTTCGTCCGCCAGCGCCTGCGCGCACTCGTCACGGACGAGCTGATCGCCGCGCACCGACGCAACCCGTCCGGCCCGCACGGCGACGACCTGGAGCGACTGCTCAACTATTTTCGCCGCGCGGCAATCAACGATAAATATGCGATCCTGGCGGTTAAGCCCTATGCGGAGTACCGCATCGTCGCGCTGTCCGGTCGGCGCGGCGTGCCGCCCCGCGCCGTTGACGACAAGACCTATGCGACTCCCGACGAGGCGCAGCACGCGGTCTTCCTGCGGCGGGTGCACGATCTGACGCAATCCTGACGGCCCGCCGCCAGCAGGCAAGGGAGGCAGTTCATGGCAAAGAGCCACGTGCACGGCTACTCGGACAAACTCAGCGTCAGGGCCGGTGATTCCATCGCGTTCATGACCAGCGTCGAGGGCACCGCAAGGCTGCGCGCCCAGCTCGTCCGGCTGATCCACGGCGACGAAAATCCCGATGGCCCCGGCTTTGTTGAGCAGGCGGTCGAGGCTCCCATCAACCGGGAATGGCCCGCGCGCAAGCAGTACGTGCAAAGGGGCAGCTTCCTGCGCGTTGCCGATCCCGACGGCGTGCTTGCGCCCGCCGGCCCGTTCACATTGCACGCCTACATATTTCCCACCCTGCCCGAAGCGGGCCGCCAGATGATCCTGGGCCGCTGGTCGGCAGACCGGACCATCGGCTACGGCCTTGGCATCAATGCGTCGGGGCGGCTGGAGTTCTGGGTCGGCGACGGCACGCGGGCGGACGCCGTCGCAGCGGGACCGCCGCTGATCGCGCAGGTCTGGTACTTCGTGGCCGGCACATTCGATCCGCGCACCTGCCGTGCCGCAGTTCACCAGGAGACCGTGCTCAATCGCTACAACAGCCGGCTGTCGAAGATCGTCCCCTACGACTACGGCTCGCATGTAAGCGAGGCGCTGCGCGTCCGGATCGGCCACGCCGACGACGTGCCGTTTCTGATCGGCGCCGCGGCCGACCACAATGCGGCGCGCGGCGTCTTCATGACGCAATGCTACAACGGCAAGATCGACCGCTGCGGCGTGCAAGGCCGGGTGCTCGACGGCAGCGAGCTGGCGGCCATATCGGCCGGGGGGAAGCCCCCGGCGGGAGATGTGCTTGCCTACTGGGACACCTCGCTCGGCTACACCGATCGCGGTATCGGCGACACCGTGATCGACACCGGCCCGCACCGGCTGAACGCCGAGGGCGTCAATTGCCCGGTTCGAGCGCAGACGGGCTGGAACTGGAACGGTCGCAACGACTGTTTCCGCCTGGCGCCGGAGGAATATGGCGGCATTGAGTTCCACGACGATGCGCTGACCGATTGCCGCTGGGAACCGAGTTTCAGCTATACGATCCCGGAGCAGCTCAAGAGCGGCGTCTACGCAGTGAAGGTCACGGCCACCGAGGGGCAGGCCGAGGAATGGATGCCGTTCGCCGTTCGCGCGGCGAAGCCGCGCGCGTCGATCTGCCTGCTGCTGCCGACGGCGAGCTATCTCGCCTACGCCAATGCACAGCTCAGCTTCGAGGCCGATCTCGGCCAGGCGATCACGGCGGTGACGCCGATCCTGCAGGAAGTCGACGTCGAGGTTTACCGAAACGAGGTCGAATTCGGCCTGTCAACCTATGACCATCACACCGACGGGGCCGGCGTCTGCTACAGCTCCTATCACCGGCCCATCTTCAACATGCGCCCGAAATACCGCATGCCTGCCATTACCTGTCCGTGGCAGTTCCCCGCGGACCTGTCGATCGTCGCCTGGCTTGAGCAAATGGGTTACGACTACGAGGTGCTGACCGACGAGGATCTGGACCGCGAGGGGGTGGCGACGATCCGGCCCTATCGTGTGGTGATCAACGGCAGCCACTGCGAGTACTACTCCGAGCGGATGATGGACGCCATCGAGGATTATCTCGCGGACGGCGGGCGGCTGATCTATCTCTCCGGCAACGGCTATTACTGGGTGGTAGGTTTCCGCCAGCAGCAGCCATGGATCATGGAGGTGCGCAAGCTCGAGGCGGGCTCGCGCGCCTGGCAGGCGCGTGCCGGCGAGCATTACCTGGCGAGCACCGGAGAGCGCAGCGGCCTCTGGCGGCATCGCAACCGGCCGCCGCAGAAGCTGGTAGGGGTTGGCTTCACATCGGAAGGCATGGACGCATCGGTGCCATACCGCCGGATGCCGGATAGTTACGATCGCTCGGTCGCGTGGATCTTCGAGGGCGTACGCGGCGAAGTGTTTGGGGAATTCGGGCTGGCACGCGGCGGCGCCGCCGGGCTTGAGATCGACCGCTATGATCTCTCGCTCGGCACTCCGCCGCATGCCTTGATTCTCGCGTCATCGGAGCCGTTGACCGATAATTATCCGCTGGTCCAGGAGGATGTCATGTTCATGCACCCCGGCATGGGCGGGACGCAGCACCCGCTGGTGCGGGCCGACATGGTATACTTCACCACGCCCAAGAACGGCGCCGTCTTCTCCGCCAGTTCCATCGCCTGGGCCGGCGCGCTGCCGTGGAAAAAGTTCGATAACAGCGTTTCGCGGATTATGAAGAACGTCGTTGATGCCTTTATGCGGGAAGGTCCGCTTCCCGGGGCGGGGTAGGATCTCGGGTGGGCGCCAAGCTGCGGGCCTGGAGGGCAGGCCCGCTGCGATCTGGCGCGCCTCTGGCGTCCAATGAACTCAGAGAGAGTTCGATCCGGGTCTCTACCGCTGCTCCAATTTAAACAAGGACTTGCTGACAAGCCGGGCGCTTACCCGCTCTACCGAGAAGGGACAGGGTAAGCGGGAGGTAAGCGCGACGACGCTTTGCGACGGCAAGTCGGGAGTGCTGGAGTGCTTGAGAGTAGCTAACGAAGCTAGCGCCGATCCGACGATATGCGTCAGGCCAGTCGCAAAAAACTCCTGCTGGATCCGATAAGGCCTGACAAGTCGCCCCTCGAGAGCGGTGCGTCCTACCTCAGGTATGCTCTCGGCAAGGGCAAGGACCTTCCGAATGACGCGCGCGGCTGCCTACGCTTGGCTCCGCTATATGACGCAAGTTGACATACCGAGTTCGCCTCTCGGAGGAGGTAAGGTCGATTGAGAACGTCTGCCTCCGATAAGTCTATTCAGGTTTAGCGAGATCTTGAACAAGCGCATCGATGAACACCCGCACCTTGGCGGACAGGCTGCGATGACTCGGATAAAGCGCATGGGCATCGACCGACCGATGCTCATAATCGGGTAGAACGCGCATCAGGGCGCCGGACTGGATCGCACTTAAGGCGTGGAAGTCGGGAAGAATGCCGATCCCAGCGTCGGCCAACAGCAGGGTGCGAACCACATCGGGCTCCGGCGTCACCCTGCTGACGGCAAGCAACCCAGCCCATGCGCTCGCATCAACCCAGCGCTCGACCCGCCCGCCTCTCTTAACGAACCTCCGCTCATCATGTACGCGTAGCTCGGCTACCGCGCCCGCGGCAGGCCGGCTTTCTTACGCGATAGGAATTTGACATGGCTGGCGTCGATATCCTGGCATCGGCATTCAGCGGCGCGAACGCCGCCTTCCTGGGTGACCTCTATGCCCGCTGGGCGACCGATCCCGGCTCGGTGGACCCGAGCTTCGCCGACCTGTTCGACACCTTGAACGATGAATCCCGCGCCGTGCTGAGCGAGGCCACCGGCGCCTCCTGGGCGCCCCGCCCGCTCTCATTGGGCGACGGCGACACGCTTGCCGAAGCAGCGCCCGCCTCCGCGCCGGCAACGGCCGAGCGGTTCCGGGCGGCGGTCATCCCCAGCCTGCGCGCCCTGATGCTGATCCGCTCTTACCGCGTGCGCGGCCATCTGGAGGCACAACTCGATCCGCTCGGGCTCCAGGTACCCAAGCCGCACGCGGAGCTGGACCCGGCGACCTACGGCTTCACAGCCGCCGATCTCGACAAACCGATCTTCATCGACAACGTGCTCGGCCGCGAAACAGCCACTTTGCGCGAGATCATGGCGATCCTGCGCGAGAGCTATTGCGGCCATATCGGCGTCGAGTTCATGCACATCCAGGATCCCGAGCAGAAAGCCTGGATCCAGCGCAAGGTCGAGGGCGCGCCCTGGAACGGCGGGTTCGGCGCGCCGGAGAAGCGCGCGATCCTGGGCCAGCTCACGGAGGCCGAGGGATTCGAGGCGTTCTGCCAACGCCGGTATGTCACCACCAAGCGGTTCGGCCTGGAGGGCGCCGAGGTGGCGATCCCCGCGATGCACGCCATCATCGAGACGGCAGCGGCCGGCGGGGTGAACGAGATCGCCATTGGGATGCCCCATCGCGGCCGGCTCAACATGCTGGTCAACATCGTGCAGAAGCCGCTGACCGCGGTGTTCAGCGAGTTCGGCGGCGAGAGCTTCAAGCCCGACGACGTGCAGGGCTCGGGCGACGTGAAATACCATCTCGGCACCTCCACCGATCTGGATGTCGCCGGACACAGCGTGCATCTGTCGCTGCAACCCAACCCGTCGCACCTGGAGGCCGTTGACCCCGTGGTGGTCGGCAAGGTGCGCGCCCGCCAGGATCAAGCCGGCGACACCGGCGCGCGCCGGTCGGTAATGGCTATTCTGATGCATGGGGATGCGGCCTTCGCCGGCCAGGGGCCGGTCTATGAGACGCTGGTGATGAGCCAGCTCATCGGCTATCGCACCGGCGGCACGGTGCATGTGGTCGTGAACAACCAGATCGGCTTCACCACCGTCCCGGCGCACGCCTACTCGGGGCTCTATTGCACCGATATCGCCAAGGCGATCCAGGCGCCGATTCTGCACGTGAACGGCGACGACCCCGAGGCGGTGGTGTTCTGCGCCCGCATGGCGGCCGAGTACCGGATGCGCTTCGGCAGCGACATCGTGCTCGACATCGTCTGCTACCGCCGCCACGGCCATAACGAAACCGACGAGCCCGCCTTCACCCAGCCGATCATGTATCGGGCTATCGCCCAGCAGAAAACCACGCGCACGCTTTACGCGGAGCGGCTGGCGAAAGAGAACGTGGTGTCCGCCGACGAGGCGAAGGCGCAGTGGGACGAGTTCGCCGCCAAGCTCGGTGCCGCGAATAAGGCCGCGCAGTCGTACAAGCCGAACAAGGCCGATTGGCTCGAAGGCCATTGGGCCGGCATGTCGCAGGCCGATACGGAGACGGAGCACACCGAGGAAGCCACGGGCGTAGGTCCGACGGTGCTGAAGCAGGTTGGGATCGCGCTCGCGCGAACGCCTGAGGGCTTCGACATCAACCCGAAGATCGCCCGCCAGCTCGAAGCCAAGCGGCACATGATCGAAAGTGGCGAGGGCATCGACTGGACCACGGCCGAGGCGCTCGCCTTCGGCACGCTGCTGCTGGAAGGCCACCGCGTCCGCCTCTCGGGCGAGGACAGCCAGCGCGGCACGTTCAGCCAACGCCACGCCGTGCTGATCGATCAGGCCAACCAGAACGAATACGTGCCGCTGAACAACATCACTCCCGAACAGGCGAAGCTTGAGATCTACAACTCGCTGCTGTCGGAAGCGGGCGTGCTCGGCTTCGAATACGGCTACTCGCTGGCCGACCCGCGCACGCTCGTCTTGTGGGAGGCGCAGTTCGGCGACTTCGCCAACGGCGCGCAGGTCATCATTGACCAGTTCCTGGCCAGCGGCGAGACGAAGTGGCTGCGCATGTCCGGGCTCACGCTGCTGCTGCCGCACGGCTACGAGGGCCAGGGACCGGAGCATTCCTCGGGGCGGCCAGAGCGGTATTTGCAGCTCTGCGCGGAGCGCAACATGGCGGTGTGCAATCTCACCACGCCGGCCAACTACTTCCACGCACTGCGGCGGCAGCTCAAGCGCAACTTCCGCAAGCCGCTGGTGGTGTTTACGCCGAAATCGCTGCTGCGCCACAAGCTCGCGGTGTCGCCGCTGCACGAGATGGCGACCGGCGGCGCCTTCCGCTTCGTGATCCCGGAGATCGACCTGATCGCACCGGCCGAGAACGTCCGCCGCGTGGTGCTGTGCAGCGGCAAGGTCTACTACGACCTGCTGGCGGAGCGGCGCGAGCGCAACGTCAACGACGTGGCGATCCTGCGGATCGAGCAGCTCTACCCGTTCCCCGAGAAGACGTTGGAGCGGCTGCTCGCGCCCTATCGCAACGCCGAAGTGATCTGGTGCCAGGAGGAGCCCGAGAACATGGGTGCCTGGCGTTTCGTGGACCGGCGGATCGAGACCGCGCTCGGCCGGCTGGAGGGCAAGGCCAAGCGGCCGCGCTACGCCGGCCGGGCGGCGGCGGCAAGCCCGGCGACCGGATCGGCACGGACCCACGCCACCGAGCAGGCGGCGCTGGTGGCAGACGCGCTCGGCTTGGCATAACGATCGAACGAGGACGGGGGAGGGCGCGATGGCGACCGAGATCAAGGTGCCGGCGCTGGGCGAAAGCGTGACCTCGGCCACGGTCGCGCGCTGGCTCAAGCAGGCAGGCGCGCAAGTCGCGGCCGATGAGCCTCTAGTGGAACTAGAGACCGACAAGGTCACGGTGGAGGTGAACGCGCCGGAGGCCGGGGTTCTCTCCGCCGTCTCCGCCGCCGAAGGCACTGAGGTCGAGGTGGGTGCCACGCTCGGCCTGCTGGAAGCCGGGGCTGGGGAACAAGCTGCGAAGCCCGCTCAGGCCGAAGCGGCGCCGAAGCCGGCGCAACCGGCGCCCGCCCAGACACCTAGCCCGCCGCCTCCGCCGCCTCCCCCGCAGGCCCCGCAACTCCGCGCTGCCGCCAATCCGCCCCCCGGCGTGAACCCGCCGCCGCGTCCGCTCGGCCCGGTCTCCCGGCCGGCCACGCCGCCCGCCGATCGGGCGGCACACGCGCCGCTGCCGGCCGCCGCCAAGCTGATGGAAGAGCAGCATCTCTCGACGGCCGAGATCGGTGCCGGCAGCGGCAGGGACCAACGGATCACCAAGGGCGACGTGCTCGCCTTCCTCAACCGCCCCGCTCCCGCCGCCGCACCGCCGGCGCCCAAGCCGCCGCGCGAAGCGGATGAGCGCGAGGAGCGAGTGCGCATGACCCGCCTGCGCCGCACCATCGCCGCGCGGTTGAAGGAGGCGCAGAATACCGCGGCCATGCTCACTACCTTTAACGAGGTGGACATGTCGGCGGTAATGGCGCTGCGCAACCAGTATCGCGATGCGTTCGAGAAGAAGCATCAAGGAGTTCGCCTCGGCGTCATGAGTTTCTTCGTCAAGGCGTGCGTCGCCGCGCTAAAGGAGTTTCCGGCAGTCAATGCCGAGATCGACGGCGAGGACATCGTCTATAAGAACTTCGTCCACATGGGCATCGCGGTGGGCGGTCAGTCGGGCCTAGTGGTGCCGGTGATCCGCGACGCCGACCGCATGAGTTTCGCCGAAATCGAGCGCGCGGTGTCGGACTTTGGCCGGCGGGCGCGCGAGGGCGCGCTGAAGCTGGAGGAGCTTACCGGCGGCACGTTCAGCATCACCAATGGCGGCGTGTACGGTTCGCTGATGTCGACGCCGATCCTCAATCCGCCGCAATCGGCGATCCTCGGGATGCACAAGACCCAGGAGCGCCCCGTGGTGGTCGGCGGCAAGATCGAGGCGCGGCCGATGATGTATCTTGCGCTCTCCTACGACCATCGGATCGTTGATGGGCGGGAAGCCGTGTCGTTCCTGGTGCGCGTGAAAGAGGGCGTGGAGGACCCGCGCCGGCTGCTGCTGGACCTATGAGCTACATGACCGAGAATCAGACGAATACCGGAAACGGTGCGCAAGAACTGCCCGCAAGGGTGGAAACGCTGGCGAACCTTGTCGCAGACCTCCATGCGGTCGTGAAGGAGGTTCACTCCAGCACGTCCACAAACATTCAGACGTTGACTGGCCTTTTCCGGGACTTGCGTGTAGTCATCGAGGAGTTCAGCTCAAATACTTCAAAGAAAGTTGAAACCCTCACTAGCGTTGTTGCCACTTTGAATGGGGTTGTTGGCGAGGTCAACTCGAATACCTATAATGCAATTGAAGTCGCGTTCACGGCTTGTAGAGCGCAAGTGAGGATGTCTGCTGCATTAGAAATTCTTCTTACGACGACAAGCCAAATTGCAGAAAGTCTACCCAATTCGAGCGAGTACCAGGCTCAGATAGCAATAGCCAGGCAGGAGCTTAAGAGGGCCACCGAAGAAATTGAGTCCCCTCGTATTAAGCCAGGGACGGTGGAGACCGAGTTCGGGTCGATGAGCGAGCCACTCAGGTCGTTTAGGCTGACGCACGACGATGTAGCCCGCAAGCAGCGTGATAACGCGAAGATGCTAACCTCCATGGGTTCCGGCGGCGGTGGTCCGCATGATCCGAACATGGAAGCAAGAGTGCTTCGCTTGGAAGAGGATGTTAGGGATGTGAAAGTAGCCCTCGGTCGGCTTGAGCCTCTCATTGTTGGCATCCACGCTCAAATACCGCATCTCGCAACGCAAGCGGAACTTAAAGAAATGCGAGGCGGTTTGGAGAGCAAGATTGGGGTTCTACGGGGAGATATGATGAGCGCGCTCGCGGGGAAACCTGGCATCGGTGCAATGTGGACGATGGGCATCGCCCTGTTCGCGCTCGTGGTGGCGGCGATGGCCGTCGGTGCGATTTATCTGCCGCTTACCGCTAAGCTCTTTCACGTGCCGTCGTGAGCGAGGAATTCGACCTCATCGTTATCGGCGGCGGCCCTGGCGGCTACGTTTGCGCGCTGCGTGCTGCCCAGCTCGGCATGAAGGTCGCCTGTGTGGAAAAGCGCGCCACGCTCGGCGGCACCTGCCTCAACATCGGCTGCATCCCGTCGAAGGCGCTGTTGCAGTCGTCCGAGAACTACCAGGCCGTCACGCATGACTTCGCGGCGCACGGTATCGACGTGGGCGCGATCAAGCTCGACCTCGCGCGCATGATGGCGCGCAAGGACGAGGTTGTTTCGGCCAACGTGAAGGGCGTCGAGTTCCTGTTCCGCAAGAACAAGGTGACCTGGCTAAAGGGAGCCGCGCGGATCGCCGCCCCGGGCACGGTGGAGGTGGACGGCCGCACCTATAAGGCGAAGCACATCGTCATCGCCACCGGCAGCGAGACCATGCCGCTCTCCGGCGTGGAAGTGGACGAACAGCGGATCGTCAGCTCGACCGGCGGCCTGGAGCTGGACGCGGTGCCCCGCCGGCTCGCCGTGATCGGCGGCGGCTATATCGGGCTCGAACTCGGCAGCGTCTGGCGCCGGCTCGGCGCCGAGGTGACGGTAATCGAGTTTCTCGAACGCATTGTGCCGACCATGGATGCCGAAATCGCCAAGGCGTTCGAGCGTATCCTCAGCCGGCAAGGCATCAAGTTTCGTCTAAGTACAAAAGTCACGGGCGCGCGGACGGGCAACGAGGGCGTGACGCTCACGCTGGAGCCCGCGCGCGGCGGCACCTCGGAGGAACTGGTCGCTGACGTGGTGCTGCTCGCCATTGGCCGGCGGGCGCATACCGACGGGCTCGGTCTGGAACAGCTCGGGGTCACGCGAGACGCGCGCGGGCGGATCGAGACCGACGGGCATTATGCGACGAACGTGCCCGGGATTTACGCGATCGGCGACGTGAT
The DNA here is from genome assembly GCA_963849305.1 of uncultured Pseudomonadota bacterium. Taxonomy (GTDB): domain Bacteria; phylum Pseudomonadota; class Alphaproteobacteria; order Acetobacterales; family Acetobacteraceae; genus CAWKGV01. Next base: position 2,361 of record CAWKGV010000008.1, on the reverse strand, counting down.
CGCCGGGCCGATGCTGGCGCACAAGGCCGAGGACGAGGGCGTTGCCCTGGCCGAGCGGCTTGCCGGGCAGGCGGGGCATGTGAACTACGAGGTGATCCCGGGTGTGGTCTATACTTGGCCTGAGGTGGCGGCGGTCGGACAGACCGAGGAGGAGCTGAAGGCCGCCGGTGTCGCCTATGCCGTCGGCAAATTCCCCTTCACCGCGAACGGCCGCGCCCGCGCCATGGGCGACACCGATGGGTTCGTGAAGATCCTCGCCGACAAGACCACCGACCGGATTCTCGGCGCGCACATCATCGGCCCCGATGCCGGCACGCTGATCGCCGAGCTTGCCACCGCGATGGAGTTCGGCGCCTCGGCCGAGGACGTGGCGCGCATTTGTCATGCCCATCCGACGCTGAGCGAGGCGGTGAAGGAAGCCGCCCTGGCGGCGGACGGACGGGCGCTGCATATCTGACCGCATGAAGCCGCTCGCGCTCACGATGGGCGATCCCGCCGGCATCGGCGGGGAGCTGACGCTCCGTGCCTGGCACGCGCTGCGCGCGAGCGGCCCGCGCTTCCTTGCGCTCGACAATCCGGAACGGCTGCGGGGTCTGGCACGGGCGCTCGGGCTCGAAATCCCCATCGTGGCGGTCGATCTTGCGGGGCAAGCCGCCGAAGCGTTCCCGGATGCCTTGCCGGTGCTGGCCGTCCCGCTGTTCGCATCGCCGCTTCCGGGGCGGCCCGATGCGGCGAATGCGCCGGCGGTGATTGCCTCGATCGAGCGTGCCGCCAAGCTCGCGCTCGCGGGAGAGGCCGGCGGGGTCGTCACCAACCCGATCAATAAGGCCGCGCTCTACGATGCCGGCTTCACCTATCCCGGCCACACCGAATTCCTTGCCGTGCTGACCGGCGCCGCCGGCCGGCAGGTGATGATGCTGGCCAGCCCCGAGCTGCGGGTAGTACCGGTGACGGTCCATGCCTCGCTCCAGGCCTCGATCGCGATGCTTTCGACCGACATGATCCTCGCCGCCGCGCGGACCACGCACGCGGCACTGCGACGGGACTTCGGCTTGCCGCGCCCAAGGCTCGCAATGGCAGGCCTCAACCCGCACGCCGGGGAGCAAGGCGCGCTCGGCGAGGAGGAGACGACGATCATCGGCCCGGCGATCGCGGCATTGCGCGCGGAGGGGATCGAGGTCTCCGGCCCCTGGCCGCCGGACACCATGTTCACCCCCGCCGCCCGCACCCGCTACGACGTCGCGATCTGCATGTACCACGACCAGGGGCTGATCCCGCTTAAGACGCTGGACATGACCCACGGCGTGAATGTGACACTCGGGCTGCCGATCGTGCGCACCTCGCCCGACCACGGCACGGCCTACGACATCGCCGGCCGCGGAGTGGCCGATCCGTCCAGCCTGATCGCCGCGCTGCTGCTGGCGGCGGATATTGCCGAACGGCGCTAGCGACCCACAGTGAGGGATGCTCGATGGCAGACGCGCTCGCCAAACTTGCCCAGCACAAGCTGCCGTTCGCCGAGCTGCTCGGCATCACCGTGACCGCGGCCGACCGGGAGCGGGTCACGGCCACGATGCAGGTTCGGCCGGAACTATGCACGTCGCCTTCCGTCCTGCACGGCGGCGCGGTGATGGCCTTCGCCGACACGCTGGGCGCGATGGGGACCGTGCTCAACCTGCCCGAAGGCGCCTGGACGACTACCATCGAGAGCAAGACCAATTTCATCGGCCCCGCGGCGGTCGGCACAACGGTCACCGGGGAAGCCGTGCCGCTGCATCGTGGCCGGCGAACCATAGTCTGGCAGACCCGTATCACCTCGCAGGAAGGCAAGCTGGTCGCGCTGGTGACGCAGACGCAGCTCGTGCTTGAGCGGGCGCAGAGGTGAGACTTGAGCACGTAAGGCCCTCACCTCTCCCGCTTAGGCGATCGGGGTTGATGAGACCAGCGAGGAGTTTGAGCGGGCGTTTCAAGTGATCGTTTCGAGCGCGCCTTCTAGCGTAAGACTGCCACAATCCAACAACCGCCCAGCAAGGGCCTCCTCCAACACTTCTGCAAAGACGCGCGTGTCTAAGAAGTAGTTTGGGTAGGCTCGGCGTAGCGAAGCTAGCGAGTCGACAGAAACCAGAACCGCGTCGCTGTTATCAAAACTCGCTATTCTCTTCTCAACTTCGACGTATGCGGCTTGAGCCTCCGCTTGCTGGTTGGCTGTAAGCGTTTGGTGTGACCCGTCTGGCGGCGTGCGGCGCGGTCAGAGATGTTGCTGCTTCGGGAGCCTCCTTCTGGAGTGTTCCAGAAGGAGGCTGAATGACCGAGGCGGAGATCGTCACGCGCCGGCGGAAGTGGACGGGGGAAGAGAAGGCG